>CAWDER010000047.1:0-35626 GCA_963801345.1 Bryobacteraceae bacterium | reverse complement strand
GGGCTCGCGTCATCTCCTTGGTGTAGCAAAAGTCCGAGTTCATGAAGTCGGCACTGATCAACAGGACGATGAGGTCGGCGGTGTTCAAGTGCGCGTCGATTTCGCCTTCCCAATCGCCGCCGGCCCCGATCCTCTGATCGGTCCAAACCTGCACCTGTTTTCTCCGCCGGAGGTCCGCCGTATGCGCGTGGAATCTCTGCTGTAGCAGGCGATCTTCGTGGGAGTAGGAGCAAAACAGTTCTACCGTGCCTTCGGCATGGGCATTGAACATAACGAACAGCATACAACGCGCTGGACCAGCCGGGACATTCTGTTCGCGCACAATCGCAGAACCGGGAAACAGACGATCGTTTTGCTGGCGTCTGCTATGCTTGGCGGCTCGCAAACGGCAGACTACAAACAGCGGTGGCTTGCCCCACGGTGTCCGCCCGCCATCAGACAGATCATTCTTACCTTTGTAACAAACAATCAGCCCGGTTGATCCTTGATTTTATAGTACAGAAACCCGATAATTTAGTTCATGTTTGCATTAAGGTGGGTAGTCTGGGTTCCGCTCGTGTTACTTGCGCTGCTGTCTGGTTGCGGGCGATCGGAGAAAGCCAGGATTCAGGCAGAACTGGATTCCTTGAAGGCCTGCGAGGAAGTTCTCAAATCCGGCTTTCTGCCTATCGCCGGTACACGCGATGCGCGCTTTCAGGGCAAAGTGGAGGAAATCACGGCCAAGTGCCGCGGCGGCGCGAGCGCCGTTGGATTCCGCTCCACGCCGTGGGTGGATTGGGCCAACTACTGGGGCGCCGGCGGGCCCTCGTCCAAAGCGCCCGATTTCGTCAAGCAGGCTAAACATCTCGGCCCGAATGGTCGCGGCATCGATGGCGCATTGATGGATCTCGAGTACCAGCGCATCGAGCTTATCAAGTTCAATCTCTTCGATAACAACAAGACTTACGAGACTTACGTCACTGGGCGCAGGGGCGTCGGCGGCCCGGCGATCAAGACCTGGACCGAGTTACGGCTGCCGCCCGGCCACCCGGACTATGCCAAGGTGGGCGGCGCCGGAGAACAGATCTGCCAGGGAGATCTCATCCGCGCGCGCACGCTCACCGGCATCTGCAACGACATCCGCAACCCGCTCATGGGTGCAAGCGGCCAGTTGTTCGCCAGGAATGTCGAGTTCGATGCCACCTTTCCCGACCTCGGCCGCAACCAACTGGTCAAGAGCCGGCATGGCGGCCGCATCAGCCTGTTGCAGCCCGATCCACAGCTTATTAGCCGCAAGCTCTTCACCCGCGCGCAGTCGGCTCCGGGTAAGTGCAATGACGGCTACGGCCTGCCAGGTTACTCGAAAGACGCCGACTGCGACTACAAGAAGGCGCCCTTCTTCAACGTGCTGGCCGCCTTTTGGATCCAGTTCATGACGCATGACTGGTTTACCCACTTGGAAGAAGGCCACAACGCGCCCGAGTACATGAGCACCGGCTGCACCAGCGAGGCCGCCAAACGGCTGGGCTGCCGTCCCGACGACCGCATCGACAAAGCCGTTGTGGCCGAAAGCGGTGAGCCGGGTACATTCACGCACCAGGGGAAGGAGTATCTGAAGCGCGCCCCCAAGACGTTCAAGAACAACAACACCGCTTGGTGGGACGCGTCGCAGATCTATGGCTACGATGAGCGGTCACGGAAGCGAGTGAAGCGCGATCCCAAGGATCCCGCCAGACTGCTGCTGCAGACCCTGGCTGGCCGTTCCGGTCCGGGAGATAAGCTCGGTTACCTGCCTGTCTTTGAGGCCGGGGATCCCATCAACCCGGAGTGGCAGGGGCAGGAAGCCACCGCCTTCCCCGACAACTGGACCATCGGCATGAGCTTCTATGCGAACCTCTTCGCTCGGGAGCACAACGTCTTCGTCGACGAGTTCCGGAAACAGGCCGCTCGCACGCCGGGTGCCGACTCCGGTCTCCGCAATCCCGCCAGGCCCGATCAGGTCATCCCCTACAGCGACGTCTCCGCCGATGAGCTCTTCGAGGTCGCCCGGCTCGTCATCGCGGCCGAGATCGCCAAGATCCACACCATCGAATGGACCACCCAGTTGCTCTATGACGAGCCGCTCTACCGCGGAATGAACGCCAACTGGAACGGCCTCTTCAATCCCGATAGCGGCGCTGCCACCGCTCTGAGACAGATCGTGGCTCGCAACTTCGGCGCCTCCGACAACGTCAAGAAGGCCACCCAGTGGTATTCCGTCTTTGCCGCCGGGCCAGGCATTTTCGGCCTCGGCAGCAAGGTCTATGCCGGGGACCCGATCTTCGCCGCTTTCGACCCCCGGAAGAAAGACGTTTGGGATATGAAGAACCCGGACCACGTGAACGGCGGCATCAACCACTTCGGCTCGCCGTTCAATTTCCCGGAGGAGTTCGTCACCGTCTACCGGCTGCATGCTCTGGTGCCGGACCTCATCGAGTACCGTGAACTCGAGAAGGACCCCAACCGGATCCAGAACAAGATCCCCGTCGTGGAGACCTTTCGCGGCAAGGCCACCGAGGCCATGCGGCCCCGCGGCATCGCCAACTGGGCACTCAGCATGGGGCGACAGCGGCTGGGCCTGCTGGCTTTACAGAACCACCCGCGCTTTCTCCAGAACCTGAAGATGGGGCGCCTGCAGTCCTCGACGCAGCAGATCGACGTGGCCGCCCTCGACCTCATCCGCGACCGCGAGCGAGGCGTCCCTCGATTCAATGAGTTCCGCCGCCAGTACGGACTGCGCCAATTGAGGAGCTTCGACGACTTCATCGACGAGCATCTTGCCCCGGGCTCCGCCGGGCGCACGGAGCAGGAAACGCTCGTCAACACCCTGCGCGAGGTCTACGGCAGACACACATGCGACGCCTCGCTGGTCATTACAACTTCGCAGAAGAATCCCGACGGATCACCGATCAACGATTGCCTCGGCCAACCGAACGGCAGCCTGGTGGACAATATCGAAGATCTCGACACGGTGGTGGGCTGGCTGGCCGAATCCACCCGGCCCCACGGGTATGCGATCTCGGAGACCCAGTTCGTCGTATTCATCCTCAACGCCTCGCGGCGCCTCTTCAGCGATCGCTTCTTCACTTCGAGCTTCCGCCCGGAGTTCTACGGCTATCTGGGAGTGGATTGGGTGAACCACAACGGCCCGGGTCCCGTGCAGATGGAAGTGGGAACCCCGAACGGGCATGCGCAGCCCGTCTCCCCGCTGAAGCGCGTGCTCTTGCGCACGATTCCCGAACTCGCCGCGCAGCTTCAGGGCGTGGTCAACGTTTTCGACCCGTGGGCACGGGATCGCGGCGAGTATTACTCGCTTGAATGGAAGCCGCGGCCGGGTGCCGAGTCAGACGAGTCGTTTGCGAAGAATTAGCGATTGCCGCGCGGGCATCGTGAACAACATCAGGCTGTCTTCTGGTACTCCAATGTGCGCAGTTGGCTCAAGTTGAGTCGCTTGGACGCGTCCAGGATCTCGATTCCGACGATGCGGTCGTTCTCACCAAGGTCGAGAACGACATCCTCGCCGACCTCGCGATTGGTCACCTGTTGTGTGAGCTCGTCCAGCCGGATATAGAGGAGGTCCGTCTTCTCGTGGTAGGTAATCTTCATTGGGCATCCTTCCAGCGGCCGTAGTGGACGACAACTGTCACCGTGATGAGCGCGTCATCTTCCATCATGTAGATGACCTGCACCATCTGCTGTTCGTAGAAACGGCCCTTCCACGTACCATGATAGTCGTATACCTTGTGCTTTGACAGGCGGCCCCCTCTGGCAAGTTCCGGGACTCCAGTACGGACGACATCTTGAATCTGCTCAACGCTGGCGCCGCGCTCGCGGGCCCTTTCCCGGGTGTGCGGGTCAATCTGAATCGTCACCCATCAACTCCAGTAGTTCCGGTCCAGGCTGCGGTATTGCACGGCTTCGGCGACGTGTTTGGCGGCGACGGCGGCGCGAGCCACCCAGGTCGGCGATGGTGCGGGAGACCTTCAGGAGGCGGTCGTGGGCGCGCGCGGAGAGGCCCATGCGGCGCACGGCCATCTCGAGGGTGCGTTCGCCGGCGTCGTCCAGTTCGCACAACTTGCGGATGCGTGCCGACGGGAATCTGGGCGTTGTCGAAGCCTCGGCGAGCGCTGGACCGCGCGGGCACGCAGCACCCGCTCGCGGATGGCGGCGGAGCACTCTCCCGCCCCGTTCGCGCGCATTTCCTTGTAGGGCACGGCGGGCACCTCGACGTGCAGGTCGATGCGGTCGAGCAGCGGTCCCGAGATCTTACTCAGATAGCGCTGGATGATGCCGCCGGTGCAGCGGCACTCGCGCGCCGCGTCGCCATGGAATCCGCAGGGGCACGGGTTCATGGCCGCCACCAGCATGAAGCGGGCGGGGAACGAGAGGGTCATGTTCGAGCGGGCGATGGTCACGGAGCCCTCTTCGAGCGGCTGGCGCAGCAGTTCGAGCACGTTGCGGGGGAACTCCGGGAACTCGTCGAGAAACAGCACGCCGTGGTTGGCCAGGCTGACCTCTCCGGGTCTGGGGGTCCCCATGCCGCCGCCGATGAGGCCGGCATCGGACACGGTGTGGTGCGGGGCGCGGAACGGCCGCTCGAACAGCAGGCCCTCTCCCTGCGGCAGGACGCCGGCGACGCTGTGGACTTTGGTGGTCTCGAGCGCCTCTTCGAAGGCCAGCGGCGGCAGAATGGCCGCCAGCCGCTTGGCCAGCATGGTCTTGCCGGAGCCCGGCGGGCCGATCATGAGGACGTTGTGGGCCCCGGCGGCGGCCACCTCCAGCGCGCGCTTGGCGGTGGTCTGGCCGCGCACGTCGCCGAAGTCGAGGGACGGGTCGTACTGTTGACGAAGCTCTGCCGGGGGCGGCGACACCGGAGTGAACTGGTCCGGGCTCTCCAGCAGAGCCACTACCTCCGACAGGTGCCGCACGCCGAACACGCGGACGCCATCCACCACCGCCGCCTCGGCGGCATTCTCCAGCGGCACGACCACGCTCGCGAGACGATTGGCGCGCGCGCAGGCGGCAATCGGAAGCGCGCCGCGCACCGGCCGGATGGTGCCGTCGAGGGACAGCTCTCCCACCAGCAGATGTCCGTTGGTCTTGGGCGCCCGGCCCATCGCGCCGAGAATGCCCACGGCCATCGGCAGATCGAAGCCGGCGCCCTCTTTGCGCACGTTGGCGGGGGCCAGGTTGATGGTGACGGCCTTGTTGGGGTACCCAAAGCCCGAGTTCAGCAAGGCCGATTTGATGCGCTCGCGGCTCTCACGAACCGCGGTGTCGGGCATGCCGACGGTGATGAAGTCGCGGGCGTTGCCGGATGCCCACAAATCCACCTCCACATCGATCAGGTGCGCATCGATGCCATACACAGCGGCGCTGCGGGTGCGGAAAAGCGGCAATAGAAAAGGTAGTGGGCGGGGGGAGGCGGAATTCTCGCTCGATTGCGTCGGCTCGGGCGAGAAACCCGCCTGATCCTGAACGCCGTGGCCGAACTCGAGAAGCTCGGCGTGCGCATTCGCAGCATGACCGAGGAGTTCGACACCGGCACTTCCACCGGCCGGCTCATGTTGACCATGCTGTCGGGCTTTGCCTCGCACGAGCGCGATGTGATCCGGGAGCGCTCCGTCGCCGGCACCATCCGGGTCGCCGAAGCCGGCGCCTGGCTCGGCGGCATCGTGCCCTATGGCTACCGGAAGGTCGGGGAGAAGCGGGACGCCCACCTCGTCATCTCCGAGGAGCCGATTCCAGGTCTGGCGATGTCCGAAGCGGAAGTGATTCGCGAGGTCTTCCGGATGGCCGCGGTCGAGCAGAAATCCTGCCGGGTCATTGCAGACCGGTTGAACGATCTTCGCATCCCGTGCGCCTATGTTCGAGACGACCGTCTACGCTTGCGCGGCAAACGGAAGGAGCGGACCTCCGGGGTATGGCGCGCGGGCCGGATTCGAGGGCTGATCACCAACAAGACCTACATGGGGATTCACGAGTTTGGCAAACGGACGGTCAGCGAGCGGCCGGTCATCTCGCGGCCAGTCCCGGCCATCGTCACCGAGGCGACGTGGAAGAAGGCCCAGAAGACGCTCCAGGACAACTTCCTGTTCGGCAAACGGAGCGCCCGGAACCAATACCTGCTGCGGGGCCTGATCAAGTGCGGCCTGTGCGGTCTGACCTACGTCGGCGTCGCCGCCATCCGGCCCAACGGGAAACGCGAGTTCTACTATCGCTGCAACGGGGCCCATTCTCCCTCGGTCTACTCGAAGCGGGGCGCTGCAAGTCCAAGGCCGTCCGCGGCGACCACCTGGAACAACAGGTGTGGTCGGACGTGGAAACGTTCCTGCGCAATCCCGAGCCGGTGCTTCAGCAGCTTCATGCCAAGCTGGAATCGGACGCGAAGGGCTCCGACCAGATCAGGAAACAGGTCACGCGGCTGGAGGGATTGCTCGCGCAGAAGGCGACAGAGCGCAGCCGGGTGGTGGGCTTGTTCCGGCGCGGCCGATTGACCGACGCCGATTTGGACGCGCAGATGGACGAGATCGGCAAGGAGGAGACGGCTCTTGAGGCGCAGATTGCCGAACTGCGCAGCAAGATCGCGGGCGCCGACTCCATCGGCGCGACCGTCAGTTCCGCGCAGGCACTCCTGGCGAAGCTCAGGAACCGGCTCGACGAGCCGGTCTCATGGGAGCAGAAGCGGCGCCTGATCGAAGTGCTCGTGGCCGGCGTACGGGTCGATACCGTCGAGGAGTGCGGCGTCAAGCAAAGCCAGGACCACGGTCACCTACCGCTTCAGCCAACCCGACCAGCCGATGCCCCTGGTTCTGCCGCAGTCGTACAACACCGGCCGCGTGATCCGGATTCCCACGCGAGCCGCAAACCGTCGGGGACCACATCCGGAGAAGGCGACTGGGCTTGAAGATGCTCCAGAAGGACGTCGCTGAGCAGATCGGCGTGGACAAGACGAGCGTCTTCAACTGGGAGGCGAATTCGGCTAGCCCGGAGATCCGGTACATGCCCGCCATCATCGGGTTCCTCGGCTACAATCCGCTGCCGGAGGCGGACACCTTGGGCGAGCGGCTGGTCCGGCACCGAACGAGCCTGGGGCTGTCGCAGAAGGAGGCGGCGAGGCGCCTCGGCGTGGACCCCAGCACGCTGGCGCGGTGGGAGCGCGGGGAGAGGGAGCCTGCAGGTGGGTTGCTGGGGCGCGCGGAGCGGTTCCTCGATGACGCGGGGGCGGGGCTGGAAGCGCGGCGGGTCTGGTAACCCAATAGAAACGTGGAACGGGAGACGGGAGTCGAACCCGCGACGTCCAGCTTGGGGAAACGCTCCACGGCCGTTTTTTGAAGTGCACGGTGTTTCCCCAGTTTCCGCGAAATGGTCACAAATGGAGTTACCACGTAGTCATGGAGGTGGGCGCAGTTTTGTAGCGGTCCGGGCAGGACCAACCATGGCGGCGACTCCGCGGCCCTATTGGGGGGCGAATCCGAGGCGCACGCGATTGCTGCGGGATGCGTAGTCTCCCAGAATGGGGGGGCAACCTCGCGATTTTCCAACCTACGCCCCAACAGGCCATGCCAAACAATTGATGCGCAGACAGACTCACAAAGCCCTTGCTTTTGCGGATTTTCGAGCGGATAATTCCTACGGGACCAATCCCCACAAGTCTGAGTTTCACGCCAAGGCGCTGGCATGGTGGCTCGGCGACGTCCAAGCGAACGGAACGGGGCAGCAAGGGGCACCTTCCTGCTCGCATCCGAGACCTATCTAAGTCCCACGGAATTCAAGATAACCCCGCGGGGAGAAGACCTATGTTTGGAGCGGTGGACCCGCTCGCGGAATTAGGGAGGCACAATGTTCTGGGAAAAGCTTACGTCAACGAACGAGTTTTTCGGTATCGACGAGGCGATATCGAAGAAGCACTGCCAGACACAGTTCGCGATGCTGAAGGGCGAGTACGAAACGTTGTTCGAATCGCCTGGCCCGAGGGGGCAACCAGGGGGGCAGGCGCCGGCGCCCGCGCTTGCCCCGGCTGCACAAACCATAAAGGAGATCATCGAGCAGAACAAGACAACCCCGGATTCGGTAGGTTGGCCGATGATCTACAAATTCCACCGCTGTATCCTCTTCCTATCTCCGGACGCGGAGCTCAAGCGGGCCGCTTGGGCTCTCCGCGAGCGCTACCGCGAGATGTTTGGAGAACGTGAATACGCCAACTACCTGGCCTCGAAACCACCGGAGCTGGATGGAACCGGGTACTCGCGCGAGGCGCTACTCTCGGACATGGACCGGCTGCTCGAGATCATTTACGCGAATTACGCGATGGAACCGGACAACACATGGCTGCTCCGTCGCAGAGTGCGCGCCACCATGATAACGATCGGTATTGGCTTGACCGCACTAGGCCTGCTGCTGGGCTTAGTCTTCTTCAATCACCCCGTAGGAGCTACTGCGCTTACCGTGGGTGTTGTAGGATCGATGGGAGGCTTCGTCAGCATCCTGCAGCGGCTCCGGCAGCTTGGCGGCAGCGGCGACGCACTCACGGACTACCACGAAATCCAAAGTGTTCGCTATACGAGCATCTTCGCCGCAGGGGTGACCGGTGCGCTTTTTGCCGGCGTGCTATATATGTTTTTCGCGGGAGCCCTGATCCAGGGCCAGTTGTTCCCAACCTTCACTCCCGTAACGGTGACGCAGCCGCAAAGAGCCGGGGCGGCCGGGGCTCAACCATCGACTCCGACTCCTCAACTGCCTGCCTCGGCAACGAAGCCTGCACCGGGTGGGAGCCAATCGGCCGCGGGCGCGGCCGCCCAGCCGGCGAAGGCACCACCGTCCGATTCGAGCGAAGGCGACCTGAGCAAGCCGGCTGCGCCATCGCCGGCAACCTCAAACGTTCAAACGGGCACGAAGCCAACTGTGTACAGTTTTCTCGAGGACCGGCGTCCACAGGAGCCGAAAGACGTCGCCCTCCTCGTTCTTTGGGCATTTCTGGCAGGCTTCTTCGAGAGACTGGTTCCTGACCAGTTGAAGCAGTTGCTGGCGAAGAAAGCAGAGCTGCAGGCCTGAGCGCGCGCAATGGCGGCGCCGAGGTCCGAGTCACCCGCGCCGCCTCGAACCCGCTCCTATGCTGACCCAATGCGAACTCTGGCCACTGAGACGCTATACAATGACACCTCTACTTCGGCGACTCAGGTGTGACGGCATCTCGGCTGATTCTATGGAACCCTTATGAACACGCACTTTCTCATTGGAACCATCATCCTCCTGGCGATCAGCCAAGGATGCGCCACGAAACGTTCGGCGGCGCCGCCTCCGCCGCCGCCCAATTATGCTACGGTGAGCGTGTTCTACGCTACAGACCGCAACCGCACGTCAGACACGAGACCCGGTGAAATATTCGGAGCCGCCCGGTCAGCGGTTAGTTATGGCACCTGTGCCGTAAGCATCCCTCGCGACCATCGAATGGGGGAACTGGAGCATCCTAGGCTGTGGAGACTGGAGTTTCGTGAAGATCCAGCTAAACACGTAGTGCTTCTCAGCGTCGTCGTCCTGACAAAGGACGGTTTCTTCAGTGATCTTGCAGGCCGGGTCGGGGCGTCCGAGGCGCGCAGTGCATTCCTGTTTGTTCATGGCTACAACGTGCCGTTTGCAGAAGCCGCGAGAAGAACCGCTCAGATCTCGTATGATCTAGGCTTTGAAGGCGCACCGGTGTTCTACAGTTGGCCATCTCAGGGGACAGCTGCCGCTTACCCTGTCGATGAGCAGAACATCGAGTGGGCTCAGGCAAATCTGAGGGCATTCCTGGATGATTTCTTTACCAGATCGGACGCTCAGAATTTGTACCTGATCGCCCACAGCATGGGTAACCGAGCTTTGACCCGCGCTGTAGCGGACCTCCTGGCTGAAAAGCCAGCCTTGCGGCAGCGGCTCAAGGAGGTGATTCTCGCAGCACCGGACATCGATGCGGACGTATTCCGGAGAGATATCGCTCCCGCGCTCGCTGCATCGGGTCGACCTGTTACGCTCTATGCATCGTCGGAAGACCTGGCGCTCCTTGCCTCAAAGAAGTTCCACGGGTCTCCACGCGCAGGTGATGCGGGTCAGGGGTTGGTCGTGGTATCGGGAATTGAAACAATAGATGCGACCGGTACCGACACGAGCCTGGTTGGACACTCGTACTTTGCTGAGGCCCGATCGGTTCTATCGGACATCTTTTACCTCATCCGAGATGGCCAGCGGGCTGGTCAACGGTTCGGCCTTAGCAGAGTGGACACTGGTAGTGGTCGCTATTGGGTATTCAAGAGGTGAGTACTGAAAGCGGACTTCCACAGGCGTATCGCCGGACATAGCGTAATGATCGAGCCCCTGAGACACCAACACGAGAACCCGCTTGCGCAACCTCGTAGGAGCGGTCACCCCGAGAATGGTCCCTATCCTGGCGGCCCCCGGTCGCCCGCCCTGGGCTTCACGCATCCCGCCGAAAATCCCCAGGACCCGCTGCCACTTCCCAGGGGTGTAGGGCACCAGAAGTATCCGTCCGGTGAACCCATATCGATGCCGGACCAGTAATCCCTGCACGGGAAAGGCGCGGGTCAGCCTTGGGCGCGGGTCGCGCGCCGCCCGCACCTCCAGGAAGACGCCTGGCTGGTTTTGCAGGGTCGAGGAATATACGACGGGACTCGCCTTTGCTCCCGGAGACCGCACTTTACATCCCCAGCCACTCTGACAATTTCGGCCAGATACTGACTCATGTGCGGCATTTGATGCGACGTCCCAACGGGTTCGCGCCAGCGAAAAACCGGCGCCGCCCATTCGCTGAGCACCACGACGCGCGGTCGGTCCTCGCCGTCGCCTTCGTTGAAGACTCGGCCGGCGAGGGTTGGAATGCGGAACAGTCCGAAGTAGGCAGGGAACGTCTCGAACACGCACGTGTCGATGGCTGTGCCCCGGCCGTCAATGCGCCCCGGCGGGTGCTGCTCGTTGGTTCTCCGCCGATTACAGGCTTCATCGACGCTGGCAGACTGGCCACCCCCAGTCGCGTAATGAGGCCAAGTCGGGTTCGCTTTCGCTACGACTTTCAGATTTGCTTCCCCGGTTTCCAGACGGATCACTCCGCCTCGCCCCGGTTCAGCTACACGTACGAACGAGCAATCTACATGGTGAACTCCTTTGAGTTCAAAGATTAGCCAGGCTTAGCCCGGTATTCCAGAGCCGCCAAACTTGCAGCGCCAGAATCCCACGTCCTGTAACTCCTGGTACTATTTGTGCGCAGATCTGTACCATTCGGCGTATAAGAACCGGCCGCAATCGATGTAGGATGTAGTATACTCGACCTGCAAAGGATGGTACCCCAGTGAACATCCTGATTAGTGTCAGACTGAAGACAACGTGCCTCGTACTGCTGCTGACGGCGGTCGGCATAGCCCATGCCGACGTCTTTAACTTCAGCGGAACTTTGGACCCAGCCACCAATCCGGACCTGACCTACTGGGATCAGCTCGCGAACGGATATGCCGCGCCAATACCCGGGCCAACCGATGCGGAACGAGCGTTCAACATCGCCGTTCACACCTTTCCGGTGTTCAGTGCGGGGCCAGTGAACATCGCCAGTCAGGGTTACGGGATGGGCGGCTTCGACGCAGTAGTCTCTGTTTTTGAGGGCACTGGGAATTCGGCGGTCTACCTGGGTCACGAGTATTCTCCGTTCTTCCCGGACGATTTCAGTTTCGTGCTGAATCTCGGTGTTGGCATGCACACGCTCGCGGTCAGCGTGTTCGGAAGCGAGCCGTGCGGAGCCGGTTTGTGCGCTGGGTTCACCGGGACCTTCGGGGACGGCTTCAACAATCTCGTGAACTTCGACCAGTTTAGCTCTCTGCTCTATAACGTGGAAGTTACGACGGCACCGGTACCAGAACCCGCCCCCATGGGTCTCATGGCGATGGTGATGGGTGTCGTGGCGGTACTTGCTCGAAGGCGTTTCAAGCGTTGACGAGAATGTGCTCCTGGCATAGATCGTTAATCCAGTTCTGAAGGGGGTTTGACGTGAAATCACGCCTCGTTAGGTTTCTGTTGGCCGGCGCGGGAGTTCTCGGTGTGCTGGCCGCATTTCTCGCCCTCACCCGGACGGAGACTTTCGCCCAGGTCCGGGCGGCGCTAACCAAGAACATTGACGAACCCGGGCGCACGCCCTGGGAAACACGATCTCAGTTCCTTCCCAACGCCGGCGGCTGTTTTGGCACCTCAGACTGCTTCAACTACAGCGATGGCCCCACTTTTGCGGTGTTCGATCTACGGCCTGTGCCCGCCGGCAAGCGCTGGGTGGTGCAGTCGGTCACTGGCGGCTTGGTGAACGGTAATGGCCGCACCAACACCATCGAACTGGGAAGCCCCAGAGGGCCCCTTGTCTTTGACGGTATGAAGTGGATCTTTGGCGGGCCATTCTCTGCGGGAACGAGCTTCGGGTCCGCGATCTTCAGCGCGAACCTGTTCGCGACCTTCGGTCCAGGCGAAACGCCGTCCCTGCGTGTGACCGCATCTCCGAACCTGATTGGGTACTCGGTAATAGTCTTCAGCGGGTACCTGATAGACGCGACGAATTAGGCACAGGCTTCGCCCTAGGGGTGCCCTTGGGGCATACGCTGAACAGCGTGAGGTGCCTCAGGAGAAAAGACTCATGAAATACATCATGCGATTCTCGTTGGCTTTTGTCGCGGCGGTCTGCCTCGCCCAGAGTCCGGATGTGAATCAGAGGCTGCTAGAGGAGATGAAGGGTGTCCGAGCTGCACTTAACCGCATGGTGCAGTTGCTGGAGACGATGGAGAAGACCCAGGTAGCTTTGTTGGCACTGCAGCAAGTGCTGGGGTACGAGAGCCAGTTGCGAACCCTGCAAAGCCAGCAGAGCCAGTTCGCCACTCAGGAACGCGATCTGAGCACGCGGGTGGCGGCGCTAGAGGAAGCGGCGCGGACCCAGGAAGGTGGCGTGGACCCTGGCGGGTTGAAAGTCCCGGGAGGCGTCCAGGATGCCCGCTCCCTGGCGGAAACGCAAGAAAGGCTGGCCAGCGCGAAACGCTCGCTCGATGAGATCCGCGGGAGGTTAAAGTCCGTGGACCAGGAGAGCGCGGCGTTACGCAGCCGCATTGAACAACAGCAAAAAGCTCTTGAGGGCGCGCGGCGATAGGATTCGTGGCCGGCACATTCGTGGCAGCGGCCGGAACAGTGGGTTGACACAGGATGTGAGCATGACCCCGGAATGAGGTCAGGAATGCGCGCATCCCATCACCGCCGCCTTCGTGCCGGAATCCTCCTCTTACTGTGGCAACAAAAGCCGGAGTGGCGTTGCGCCCTTTCCCGCAGTGCGGCCCGGCACTGCGAGAGGCCTGCTGAACTTGCTCGGTACGAAAGACGAACGCGCCGCGAGTCAGGACCCGGCCTGAAGGGATCAGTTGCCCGGCGCGTTCTTGACGAGACCGCTCTGCTCCGCCGGAAATCCGAGAAGCTAACCGGAGAACATTGCGTGACAGTTCCTGGGCGCACCGGGCAGTGGAAGTTTTCTACGTGACCGCGCCGGCGGCCGGGGGCGCCGCCATCATCGGCTGTTGACCGGCTTGCCGTTCTCGTCCAGGTGCGGATAGGCGCCGCCGGGAGCGAAGTCCACGATGATGAATCTGTCGAATTGCGGCGTGGGCTCGAAATAACCTGCTACCAGTTCGCGAGTTCGATCTGCAACGACTGCGGGGCCGGCACGACACAGGTCTTGCGGTTCTTCGGTACCCGCCCGGCGAACCCATGTAGAGCCGGGCACGCGCGGGGTTGAGGCTGGGTGTCGAGTCAGGCGGTGGCGGGGGACCGTGCGGCGAGCCAGCGGTCAGGCAGCAGTTCCTCGAGCCGGTTTTGCGGGTGAGCGCTGATGCGAGCGAACACGTCCCGCAGGTAAGCGAACGGATCCATGTGGTGGCGCTTCGAGGTGGCGATCAGACTGTTCAGCACCGCCCCCGTGCGGCCGCCGTTGTCGCTGCCGAAGAACGTCCAGTTGCGCCGACCCACCGCCACCCCGCGCAGGCTGCGCTCGGCGCCGTTGTTGTCGATTTCCAGATCGCCGTCCTTGGCATAGCGCACCAGCGCCTCCCAGTTGGACAACGTGTAGGCCATGGCCTGGCCGATCGGGCTCTTGGGCAGCACCTTCGGCCGCTCCCGTTCCAGATAGGCCTTCATGTCGTCCAGCATCGGCTGGCTCCGCTCCCGGCGCAGCGCCAGCCGCGCGGCGGCGTCCAGTTGCTTTTCCTTCGCCTCGCGCTCGACGTCGTACAGCAGATGAAAGTAAGCCAGCATCACCATCGAACGCATCACGTCGGAGGATTGCGCCTCGAAGTATTTGCGGCGCGCGTGCGCCATGCAGGCCACCTCGGTGATCCCGCGCTCGGGCTCCTTGTAGATCTGGTCGTACCCGGAGTAGGCGTCCGCCTGTAGATACCCGTGGAAGTCCCTCAGAAACTCATCCGGCCCCTCGCGGCACCGATTCAGCGTGTAGTCGTACACCGTGTAGGGATGGAGGGCGTCGCCCACATACGTCCAGATCCGCCCGATGCGCCTGCGCGGCAACTCCGGATCCAGCACCGGCACCGGCGTGTCGTCGGTCTGCACGACCTTAGAACTCAGCGTCCGCTGCTTCATCAGTTCGTACAGCGGGCTGACCAGTTCCGCGCACTGCCGCATCCAGCCGCACATCGTCTGGCGTGACAGCTCCACGCCCTGCCGCGCGAAGATCGACTCCTGACGGTGCAAAGGAAGATGATCCCCGTATTTGCTCACTGCCACGTGCGCCAACAGGCCCGGTCCAGCCAAGCCCTTCTCCACCGGCGCCGGCGGCTTGGCGGCCGTGACCACGGTGCAGCCCTTGGGGCAGGCGTACTTCTGGCAGGCTTCCTGCACGACGTGCAACGAGGCCGGCACGTACTCGAGTCGCTCGCTGATCTCCTCGCCGATGTGCCGCAGTTCCCTCTGGCACTCGGGGCAGCACCGCTCGCCCTCGGCCAGGTCATAGACCACGCGCCGCCGCTCCAGCGACTGCGGCAACCGCTGCCGTCCGTGCCCCGGCGGAGCCGGCCGCGGTTCGCTCGTGGCCGGCTTCGGCTCGGGTGGCGGTTCTTCCCTCCGGCTGGCGAGCTCGGCGGCGAACAGGAACAACTGGTTCTCATCCACCCGCTCCCGCTTCTGCCCGTAGCGGTGGCGCAGCATTTGTTCGAGCCAGTGCCGCACTCGCTCCAGTTCGTACTCCTTGGCCGCCAGCGCCGACTGGGCGGCGTCCAGTTGCGCCAGGGTCTGCAGCAGCATTCGCCGCAGGGTGGCTGGGTCGCTGGGTAGGTCTTGGGGGTCCGTCGCCATGGCGGGATCTGAGAGTAAGTATCTGAAACACTAACTTACTACACTTACTCGTGTATGTCAACGAAAAACAGAGAAGTACGTTATTGTTTCGGCACTTCCAACTCCGCGGGCGCTTCGGTCAGCGCCGCCGGTAACGCGTAGCGTTTGCGCCGCCGGCCCTTGTTCAAATCGATGCCTTCCAGCAGCACGCCCAGTTCCCAAGCCGCGATCTCCCGCCGGCCCGTGGCGGCGAACGGGAATTGAAACGTGCCCGCTTCCAGCCGCTTGTACCAGATCACCCACCCGTCCCGGTCCCAGTACAAGATCTTCAGCCGGTCGCTGCGCTTGCTGCAGAACACCAGCAGGTGGCCCGAGAACGGATTGCACCGGATGATGTGCTCGGCCATCATCGACAAACCGTCGAAGCTGCGCCGCATGTCGCAGGCCACCGTGCACAGGTACACCTTGATCGCGGCGGGGAAGCTCAGCATCCCGGCTGTTCCAGCGCGGCCAGTACCGATCGCAGCGTCGGCTCATCGACGCCTTTGGCGATCCGCAACCGGCGTCCGCCATACAGGAGCAGCTCAATGCCAGCATCCGCTGCGTCAGCCTCGTCGCTGACCAGCGCGAAGCTGGCCCGCCCGTTGGCCGTGCCCTGCGGCGTCGAAACCGGCGGGCGCTTCTCCTTCAACCGGCGCTGCCACCAATAGAACTGGCATTCCCTCAGCTTCCGCCGCCGGCAGAAAGCCCGCGTCGACATGCCGCTTCGTGCGGCGTCCCGGATCACCGCCTGCCAATACCGGGCCTTCTCCACATCTTGTTTCTTCGTCACACTCGGTCCTCCGGAGGCCAACGCGCACTCCAAGCGCACATGCACCACCACGAAGGAGTATGACCGGTTATCTCAAGACACGAAAGATGGGTCTACCGGACGGGTACCACCAGAACGAAATGGTCACGGCATTTCCACATCCCCTCCTGAGCGGTCTCTGCAAGCTGTCCTCGACCAGGAGACAGTACCCTAGTAACCGAGCAACATGGTTGCCACAGGGCTCCTGGGGCTGTCGCAGAAGGAGTCGGCGAGGCGCCTCGGCGTGGACCCAAGTGGAAACGAGGCGAACGGGAATCCGCGGGGGTGCGGCCTGGAACTTCGGGTTAGTCCGAGCCGTGTTGAGCCGATGGCACGCCTGGGGTACCACTGGCGGATATCACCCCCTGCTGCTTTTCAATCGGCAGGGCGACTGTCTGGCCGCCAAACTGCGGCCCGGCAATGTGCACAGCGCCGACGACTGGGAAGAACTGCTGCTGCCCGAGATCGAGCGGCAACAGAAGCTGGGCAAAGAGGTGGTGTTCCGGGCCGATGCCGCCTTCGCCAAGCCGGAGATTTACGAAAAGTCGGAGGAGCGGGGTGTGAAGTACGCCATCCGCATCCCGGCTAATGACAGCCTGGAGCGCGACATTGCGGAAGTGTTGACGCGGCCAGTGGGGCGACCGACACACAAGCCGGTGGTCCGGTACAAGAGCTTTCTCTACCAGGCGGCAAGTTGGAAAAAGGCCCGGCGTGTCGTGGCGAAAGTCGAGTTCCACGCCGGAGAGCTGTTCCCCCGTGTCGGGTTCATCGTGACCAACCTGGAGACAGACAGCCGTGCAGTGGTGCGGTTCTACAACAAACGCGGCACCGCCGAACAGTGGATCAAGGAAGGCAAGCAGGCGGTCAAGATGACGCGGCTAAGTTGCCACCGGTTCCGCTCCAACGAAGTGCGGCTGTGGCTGAGCTTGATCGCCTACAACCTGGGGAATCTGTGGAGGCGGCTGGTGCTGCCGAGGAGGATTGAGAAGTGGTCGCTGACCAGTTTGCAGCGGCGGCTCGTGAAGACGGGCGGCCGGTTGGTCAAGCACGCCCGGTACTTCTGGCTGCTACTGGCAGAAAGCCATCTGACACGCCGTCTGTTTGAAAGCATGGTGCGGCGGATTGAGGCGCTGCCGGTGCCTGCGGGGTAGAGATTGGCCGCCGACGAGCGAAGATCTGGCACAAGAAGGAAGGGGGACGGAGAGGTGCGTGAGAAATGGCTTGAAATGAGGCACTTCCGGGCTTCCCCATACTCAGTGGAGCCAGAGTTGGCCCTTTGCTGGGCCGCTGGAGTCGCTCGGGTTGGGAAAATGAGAAGAACGGCTCCAACGAAGGCGGCTGGGCGTATAATCGCTAGTAGCCAGGAGGCCAAAACGGAAATCTTGGTTTATACGCGCCACTGAGCAGCTCGCCGTTGTGTGTATACTGACTCGTAGCGAAGCGAGGCGATGACCACTGCCGCAGTTATCGTCGGAATTGACGATTACAGACTCGAACCACTTACCAGCGCTGTCCGGGACGCAGTGGCGTTCCGGGACGTGCTCATCGAACTCAAGCTGGCGCCCGCGGCAAACATCCGGCTCCTTACGTCGCAGCAGGCTACCAGCCGGGGCATTCTCCGCGCGCTGCAAGAGTTCTACAAGAACGGCGACAGTGTGGACCAGTTCTTCTTCTTTTTCGCCGGGCACGGCATTCTGGCCTATTCGAACACCGCGCATACCCGGACGCGCACGGCGCTGGTGCCGGTGGACGTCGAGGATCTCGAAGCCGACGGAAAGCTGCTGATCGACTTTGACGAGCTCTACCAGACTCTGGCTCAAACTGGTCCCCAGGAGCAGTTGTTCTTTCTGGACGCCTGCCGGGATGTGCCTTACGAGAAGCAGCCGAACGTCACCGAACTGGGCTGGTCTGGCGTCCAGCCTGGGCTGGCGCGCCGGCAAGCGGTCCTCTATGCGGTGAGCCCTCTTGGCCAGGCGAAGGGCAGCAAGGGCGGGATGGGCCAGTTCACAGGGCACCTGATCGAGGGACTCGGCGGCAAGGGACTTGCCCTCGACTTCGATCCGGCCATCAACAGGTATGTGATCACGATGGAGTCGCTCCATAGCCACGTATATGACCGGGTGAATGAGAGTCTTCGCAATGAACCTCTGTGGACCCGGTACGTCCAGGCGCCCCAGTTGAAGATAGCCAAGCCCGGCCCGGCGCCGTTGCGGGTGCTGAAGAAGGTCGAATCCAGACCGCTGACGGTTCACATCGAACCCGATGCCGCGGCGGACCAGACGGAAGTGAAGGTCAGTGTCCGGGGGTATCCGCTGGATGAGCACTACTGCTACCCGCTGAACAAGAACCACGACACGATTCAGTTGCAGCCCCAGCACTACGTGGTGGAGGCGGTCAGCACGGCCGGCTCGCCGGACCCGATGGAGGCCGTGATCGACCTCCGCCGCACCAGCGATCACACCATTAGGGTTCTCGGGCCTGCGCTGCCGGAAATCGCGCCGCGCGTCCCCCCGCCGCACCTGGACGTGCCTCCGCCCCTAGTGGAGAGGAGCGTGATGCATGGGCTTGCTTCGACCGGTTCGGGACTAATCGAGGCGACTGCCCTCGAGCCGCAGGTAGCCGTGTCGATCCGTGGGTTGGAGGCCCCGTTCTCGGAATGGTCGGGTGCGGGGAGCCTGAGGATACAGGCTCCCGCCGGTCCATACCGTGCGGAGTTCCGCCTGGGCGCCGACGTCTTCAGCAGGAGCGACATCTACGTTACCCCAGGTAGCCAGCTATCAGTGTCCGCCAGGGCCGCCATGACTCCCCTGCTCACGGAAGCAATGGCCACGCCGGAGGTCCCGCGGGATGCCACCCTTTCCGAATCCATCGGGCCGATGCAGTCAGGACTGCTCGCGACCGTGCTGCCGATGCTGGGAATCAAGGTGTTCGATATCAACCGCGAGCTGTTCTCACAGTTCCGGGACCTAGTCGAGCCCCGTGACGCGGCGGAGTTCGGCGACAGGCCGCTCAGCATCGTCATCGCCGCCGACGGAGACCAGTGGGGAAGACCGCTGGAGGAGGTCCTGGAAGGTACCCGTTGTGAGATCGCCGCGCCCGGCGCTGATCCGCAAAGGGTGATTTTGGGTCGATTGTCGCGAGGGACGTTCTCCGATGTCGCGGGCGACCAGCCAGATCGGGGGTTGCACCGGATCCGGCTTGGATGCGGCCAAGCCCCCGGCGCCGAGTTTTCCGTCCGCATCTTCGTGCCGTACGCCGGGACGCTGGTCGTCTCGAGCGCGGCCATCCGCTTACGAGCCACGGTCCTTGCCTTGGTCCTGAAGCCTGACGGCTCGATGGAGCTCAACCAGAACCTGCTGCGAATCCCCGGGAGACCGTATCCCGATGATCAATCGCCCGAACCACGGTACGGCAAGATGACGTACGGGCGGTTGCTGCGGCTGTTGCAGATCGGGCAAAAGCTGTACCGCAGTGGGGAACTGTTCCAGCGCGCTATGCGCGAGTGGATTGACGATGATATCTTCGCCGGGCTGGAGAGCCTGCTGTTCGGCAAGTGGGTGGATCCACTGCTGGGCTGCATGGGCTATCTGGCAGGGCGCCGGGCTAAGGCGGAGGGCCTGCCGCGGGGTGGAGATCTCTACCTGGACGTCGCTGCTGAAAACCTATGGCGCTACTTCGGGGAGCTGCCCGACACTCGGGTCATCTATGGTCTTGAGCATCCGGAGGCGCGCACTGAACGGTTCGATGCGCTCCTTCAATCCGGTTCCATCCCGCTTCTGCTCGAGAGCGCGCAGGCACTTGCCGATTACGCCATCGAGCGGGGTAACTCTGAGGCGGCCGTGGTCGACGTGGTCCGAAGGGCCGCGCCCGGCCAGCCATGGTCTCAGGTTCTGCTTCCCGGCCCTGAGCAGGCACGGGCTGCGGAAACCAAACGAGTGCAAGCAAACGTGGCGAGGGCAAAGGCATGAGTCTTTGGGAGATCTTTCAGAGCAAGGCGCAACAGCTTTCGTGGGGAGCGTTGGACAACGTCGTAGGAGGTTCGGCACCCGCCCCGATCGAGAAGGACGAAGCGTATTTCGTCATTCGGATGAAAGAGATGTACGTCGCCTTTTCCCGCAAGATGTGGAGGAAGTACTATCCGATGCTCTACAGCTTCGTGGAGCATGGCGCAAAAGAAGAGAATGCGATCGCCGGCCCGGGCCAGCTGAAGGAACTGGGGGAGGGCAATCTCGACCGCGTCGTCAACCTCAATCAACGCCTGGCGGGTCCCACGCCTTACACCGGCGAAGACCTGGGGCTTCTGGTGGGGCTGTACTCGGTACCCGGCGAGGACGCCGCCAAGGCTCTTATCGAGACTGTCTCGACTTTTGCGGCCTTGGGAGGGGTCCCCACCGCCCCTGCCCTCGAAATCGCCAGAGCCGTCAAGAGCGGGGTGGAGCGGATTCTCAGCCTGAACGATTCGCGCCTGCAATTGGGTGTGCACGACACGTTCAACGCCGGCAAGCCGCTCAAGTCCGGCGTACATGTGGGATTGAGCGCACCGTCGGGCAGCGTCGATTTCAACAGGCTGTGGTTGAAGAACGGCCGGCTGCACCAGGGCGATAATCCAATCACCGCCACGCCATACCAGGACCAGGACTACATGGTGCTTGAGATCGAGCGCCGTGACACCCGTGATGATTGGCCAGGATTGCCTGGCATCGCCGAATTCCAGGAGCGCTTCGGCGCCATCATGGCGGACGCCGGACTTTCGGTGGCCGAAAGGAAGAAACGTATCGGCGAGCTGTGGCCGGCGTTCCAGCAGGCGATCACGGGCTCGAAGTTACTCACCAGGCCTGACAAGGAGAACATCGCGCACAGCGTTTCACAGGACCTGTTGAAACGGCTGGATGCGCTCGCCGGGAACAACCCGTTTGTCGAGACGCGCAGTTGGGGTGCTGCCAAGATCGAGAAGCGGCCGCCCACCGAGATCGACTTTCTGGATGTTGGGCAATATACAGACCGCAGCGATCCGGAGAGCCTGCGCATGGCGGAAGCCGCTTTGCGGGGCAAGCCTTTCGGCTAGCCGGACGGAGCTGTTGAAATGGCTACTCCTGGAAGATCCAGGCAGATTCTGGAAGACATCAAGAAGAGCTACCTCGCCAGGGTTACACCCGGCGATCCTTTCAACAAAGTGATCGAAGACCTGGTCGCCTTCATCGACCAGAACCCAGATTTCGCCCCCAGCACGGACCCCAATTACTACATCCGGGCACAACTGCTGATGTCGGCGCAGAAGCTCAAGACCACCATCGCCGCCCGGCTCGAGAAACCCTACCTCAATGATCCCGCGAAGCTGGACATTCAGGTGGTGGATCACTGGGAAATCAATGCGGCGGTGCAGGATCGACCACCGTACACCGTCTACGTGTTCACGAACCTGTACATGTTCTGCGCGAAGATCTGCGAACTGCTGGTGTCCGGACTCGGGTTGGACATCACCAGTGAGGACTGGTCCAAATCCGAGGCCGAGGTTTCTGCGCGTCTACCCATCGAGGAAGTGGGCCGCCAGATCCGGTCCGTTCTCGACCGCTTCATCGACCAACAGACGATCCCCCTCACCGGCCTGACCATGGCCCCATCCCAGTCCACGTTTCACTACATCCTCTTCTTCAGCATCATGACGTATGTCATCGGGCATGAATTTGGCCACGTGATCATCAATGAATCTAGGAACGACGGCAAGGTCCCGCCGTTTGGTGAACTCGCGGACGACCTGCTGAAGCGCGGCTTCGACAACCTGATTCACTCCGGCCGTCACGACCCGCAAGACGCAGTCGGTCTGCGGAAGCTCGACGAGAAAGGGCTCGCCGCGGTCTTCCACGACTGGAAGGACGAGATCAATGCGGACATTCTCGGGACCAGCCTGGCCGCCGAGTACCAGAAGGAGCAAGGCCCGTGGAAGGGCAGCCCGGGAATCGTGGGATACACGTACCTCGGCATCCACTTGTGCTTCATTGCCCAGATGTACCTGGCGCTGTATCTGCACTTTTTCCGAGGCGCGCTTCCGATGACGTCGAAAACGCACCCGCCGATTGATTTCCGCATGCACTGTATCCTCATGTGGATGTACCAAGGCGACTACGGTGACGCCGTTAAGCCTTTGGCCAGCTATTCGCAGGAGGTCCTGAAGGCCGTCCTGACCCGATAGCCATAGAACGGCCGTCAGGGGACAGCTTTCAGCAATTACGAAGACAGGAAGCGTCGTGAAGCGGCCTCCTTCATCAGGCGATATCCATGATGTAACCCGCTGAGCACAGGTGTAGCTCGCACAAATCCATGTGCGTAGCCAAAACCCCATGATGCCCTGCGATCAAAGGTTGGAGGTCACTGGGCGACAGGGCTCCTGGAACGTTTCTACGCATGCTACAACCGTGAGTTCATGCCCGAATTCTTGCTCTCCATTCTGGCCGCCGTCCGAGTCTTCTTCCGTAGCCGTCGAGATCTCGCCCTGGAGATACTCGTTAATGATCGTGTGGCAGGATTCCAGGGACCCTCTTCGTACACCGGCCCTACCGAATGAGGACCCAGTCTTCGGATTCCGGAGACGGAAAGGGGGTCAGCTTCGCAAAGCGTACCAAAAAACCACCCCGATTACGGAGCCGTCACCGTTGAAAACACAGCGGTGAAAAGGGGTGGAGAATCTGCACCAATATCAACTCTTTGTGGTAGCCGGGGTCGCGCCGCAACATGCGCGATGAAGGTCGCGCGCTCCAATCGAACGCGCGGTCGCTACCCCGGACATCTGGAGAAAACTGCCCGGGGCCTGCGGCCAGGGTCACGACGTGGCCTGAAGTAACCGTTCCAAACCCTGGCGCCGGCCAGCCCGACGCCTCGCAAGACGGTCCCGAGGTCGGACCGAAGAAGTGGCGTCTTCTATCTGTTGGCTATCTCGCTCGCCCTCCGGCTGTGGCCTTCGATTTCTTCACCGTGCCAACGTTGACGTTCCAGTTGCTCTACTGCTTCTTCGTCATCGAGCATGGGCGGCGAAGGATGCTGCACTTCAACGTGACCCGACACCCGACTGCGGAGTGGGTCGTGCAGCAGTTACGAGAGGCATTACCTGAAGCTGGGCCGTATCGGTACGTGATCCCGGACCGCGACACGAAGTTCAATTCCGCGGTCATCCCCTTCCTGCAATCCATGGGTCTGACGCCGAAGCGGACGAGCGTCCAGGCGCTCTGGCAAAACGGGATTTCGGAGCGCTGGACCGGAAGTTGCCGCCGCGAGATGCTCGGCCAAGTCTTCGCGCTGAACGAACAACATCTTCGCCGACTGATCCGAGATTACGTGAGCTACTACCACCAGGACCGCATCCTCGACTCTCTGGAAGAGGATACGCCGAATCGCCGCCCGGTCGAGCACAAGCCGTCGCCAAACTCGGTCGTGATTCCAAACGCCCGAGTGGGCGGCCTCCATCATCGGTATTCCTGGCGCGAAGCGGCGTAGGGCCTTCAAGCCACCCTCTCATCTGCCATCGTCGGCAGGAGGGCTCGAAGCAGTGCTCTCCGGACTACTGATCTGTCCGGAGAGACCCCGGCGCAGGAGATCCAAACTTGGCGGAAGCTCCGCACCGTTTCCGCCGACCGTGGCCGACCAACTCGCCAGTCGGAGGGGTCGGTGTTCGCCCACCAGCCGTAATGGTTGTGGCCCTTCGGCTCACCGGCCGTCCTTCTGCGAGGCAGTTCTGGTTTTGACTACCCACAACCGCGGATCGGCTTTGTTCGTCGTGAACTTCATGTAAGTGAAGCGCTTGGAGTCGGGCGCATTCTAGGCGAACAACAACTCTCAGGGACTATCACGGCCTGATCGCTCCCGCAACGGGAGAGGCTAATTCTAACTCAAGCCCTGACCTTTAGATTCCATGACAAGGAACAAATCGCTGACCGGCTCAGATGCGTTCTCCGCCTCCACACGGATTCGATACGTTCCAACCGGCAGAGCCCCGGCGTTCAGCTCTTGCCAGCCATCAGGGCCCGGCGCAGCACTAGCCTCGCACTCGACCGTCGCGAGAGTCTCGAGACTGCTCACTACGGCCCGCATCGGTTCAGTCGCCGCCTCGCAACGTACACGCAAGCGAACCGCCTCCCCGGCGACGAATGCATCCTGCATGTCGAGCGAAATCGCTTCGCCTGCCACTGCCTTGAGCTCACTGATATCGACGTCCTCCAAGGCGGCTCGCATCTGCACCCGCACCGGATCGAAATTCTGCAAGCTCGCGTGCGGGCATGCCACGAACGTCTCCACCTTCGCCTTGCTGAGCTCGATAGGAGTCGCCGACAAGCGGGGCACCGTGCCGTCTCCACCTAGCATAGTCTGGCCTCTATACCCCAGCAGCGGTTTGATGCCGTCTTCCGTTAACAGCGCGCTCTGGAATGTGGGCTGATATGTGCCCACGACGGGCAATATCCGGTAGCCGTAATCGACCTGTTTGCGGTTTGCCTCGACGGCCTCCTCGATTTCCCGGTGGAATGCGATGCCTGCACGAGCGCGCTCGACGTCCAGGTCACCGATCTTCCTCCGATCAATCGCCTCCAGGCCTTGGAGTCTCTCCTCAGTCTCGCCCACGCACGGGTAAATCGGAAGCAGTTGGTGGACAGACGGAAGGGACTGAACCAGCCTCGTGAGATCGATGAGCTTCACCGGACCTACATTCATGCGCAGCCCGTTCGTCAGGAAGGCGAGCGCCTTCACCGAGCCGCGATAAGGCGTGCCGAGCGTTATGAGCATCCTGGTGTGCCGCCACCCCTTGAGCACCTCCAGGAAATATCGCGCCACCAATCCCCCCATCGAATGGCCGATCAGGACCAAACGAGCGTCCGAGTGCCGACGGCGCCGCTCTTCCAGCCAATTCAGAACTGCGGACGCCAGGCGCTGGGCCGAGATCCTGTTGTCCAGTCGCCAGTCATACGGGAATTCAAAAAAGTCTTCACCCGGAGTGACGCGCAGCTTGCCCTGAATGAACCGAGACAGCTCAGCATAGCCGTCGATCTTCCAAAAAAAGGGCACGATATGAGCATCGGGCAACAAACGGGTAGCAGTCACACCTTCGCCGGTTGACCCGTCGCTGCTTAAGACCAGCTCATCGATGCTGCCGCCCAGCGAGAACAGCGCGCGGCTAATGGCTCCTGTACTAACGTCCCAAATGCTCTTGCCATCCTTCTCGAGTGCGCTGCCCAAGATCCCAGGCAGCAACACGATCACATCTTCATCGTCGACCTCCCATGCATCGCATGACGCAGCCCGCGTCATACGCAACCATAGAGCGCGAATCCCACCCAGGTGCCGGCCGGCGTTCCCGACTCAAGCATCTGCTTCTGCGCGGACTGGAAAGCCAGCAATGGCGGATCGTTTGCCGCGCGCCTGCGGTGATAATGAGTCGTTAGGGCACGCGCTGCCCGGCCTTCGGCCTTTGGAATGCTCAACAGCACCGCTTTGACACCAGCCTCCAGGAAGCCGGCCGGGATGCCGAGGATTTCATCAGCGGTCAGCACGAGGTCCCCAACCTGAGTCGGCCGCCAGCCGCTGCTGCACGCACTCAGCACAACCTCGTCGAACGGCAACGCGGCCCGGGCGACCTCTGCGGCATCCACCTTAGAATCGAACAGCAATAGGCCGGAATTCATCGGCTCGTTCGGCATGATCATTCCGTGGCACGAGACGTGGATCAGGTTGCCCGGACCCGAAACACGATTCGCTAGATCCCAGAACGCCGCCTCGGTTGCGTCCGCGTCGAGCAAGGGTCCGTGCACCACAACTCCCGCATCGCCGTACAAGCCGCTGATATCATCCATCTCGCCGTAGGTGCTCGGCAGGTCCTTGAGCGCTTCGAGCCCGGGATACCGTCCGACGCCTAGCAAGGCAGCACTGCGTGGCTTCGGGAACTGAGCCTCGGCGACAGCCGTAGCAAGGTTCGGAAGCATGCCAACGGGTAAGCGTTCGAAGAGCCGTTTACCTTCATGCACGAGCGCCGCCCAAGGAACGAGGTGGAGGATTTCATGTGGAATCACCACCAGTGAACACGCGGTTAATGCCCGCGCAAGGAGCGGTGACGGAATCAGGTCTGTAGCCTGGATCGAGTACTCGGCCGACAGATCGTGCTTGAAGGGATCCGGCTGAGGCTTCTGGAGATTCTTGGCATACTCAGCCAGTTTCGAAGGGAGATCGGCCGCCAGTGTCAGTTGGCCGATTCTTACCTCTCCGGAGTACAGCAGCACGGCGCTAAGGTTGGGTGGTTCGTAGTAGAGTGTGAGGGCAGCTTGCGAACGTCCTGACAGCACCTTCAGCGCGCCATCGAGGTCCAGCGGCCGTGACTGCGAGAGAGCGCGCCACCGTTGATCGCCGATCCTGATCATTTCGAGCAGTTCGGTACGCTGCCTGAGCAGCGCCTGATGTGTGGATCGCCGCTCGACAGTCCAACCCTCCCGATATGCCTGATACTCAACCACGTCCAGTTGTCGCGTGAGCGCATCGAACCGCCCTTCAGGGCCGGCATTTGATTCGCTTCCCGAACGAGGGATGCTCAACACCGCGCTGAGCGTGCGCGATTTGATGCCTTCGATGAAGCGGCAGCCATCCGCGGCCTCGCCGGCCCGCGCGGCGTCGGCGATCGCTTGCGAGTACAGTTCCTTCTTGTCCGAGAGAAATGTGCTGTCGAGGCGGTAGCCGAGCGGGGTCCGCCGAAGCTCGCTGATCGTTGCGATTGCCTCCCGCCATGATTGCAGCGCCCGTGCGCTGTCTCCGGTATCGCTGTAAATACGAGCTCGCAGGCGCTGTGAGCGCCATAGTGCATCCGGATCAAAGTGGCGCTGTGTGAGGTCCTGAATGCTCGCATCTATGAGGTGTAGAGCAGCGCCGGAGTTGCCCAGTGCGTGGAGGCACTCGGCCTGGAGCCTCTGAAAGGCGCCGAGTTTGGGACGAAAGTCGCCCCGATCGAACACCGGTGCGATGCTCTGTGACCGCCTCAGGGCCTCGGCATACCTGCTTCGATTAAGGCTGATCTGAGCCAGTTGGTACTCGATCGCCTCACCGCAACGCTGCGCGCGGTATTCCGGTAACACGCGATTGAAGTGCCGTTCGGCCTCATCCCACTGGCCGAGCGCCTTCGCGATCAGTCCTCGGTAGTACGTGATTTCCGTAAATGCACGGTAGAGCCCGGCCGTTTGTACTCCCTCTCCGGAATCGCCCTTCCCCGTCATAATGCTTGAGACGGAAGTCATCACGGCGTCGAGAACGTCCGCCTGCGTGATTCCGCGGTCGCCTATAAGCGGGTCGACAATCGACGCGGCATGATCAATCTCCTCCTTGGCTCGCTGGTGGTCCCCGAGCCACTGGAATATGTCGGCGAGATCGATCGCGATCCGCGCCAAGCCGATCGTGTCGCCCGACTCAAGGACGACATCACGGGCACCCATCAACGCCAGAATCGCTTCGTTGAACCGCCCTTCGAGCGTGAACGAGGAGGCACGCGATCGCTCGAATTCGGCCGTGCCCCTCCGCCCGAGATACGTCTGCGAGAGACGGAGTGCCTCCTCACGGAGAGCCTCCGCGGCCGCACGGTTGCCCAGTGAGTAGACGAGGTCTGCATCCACGATCAAGGCGTTGACAAGCGGCTGCACGGTGGACGGCAGCGCGAAAGGAGACTCCGGGAATCGTGTGTTGAAATCGAGAGCAGCCTTCAAATTCAGGCGACTCTGTTTGATGTACTCCTGAAAGGCGGCATGAGCGGCACCGAAATCGCCGGTGAGCTTCACCGCTTCTGCGCGTATAAAAAGGCTGTCTACTGCAGACTGGAGCCGTGCCATCTCCAAGAGGGCTTCCAGTTTCACATCCATCGCGGTACACCCTTGGTCCAGGATTTCAGTTCGGTAGAGTCAGTATACATCCGATCGCCACCGTGGAAACTGTTTTCTTAGCCCAACGAATTCAGCCACCTAGAATGCCGCCGAGAGATCACCAATCCGGACAAGGAAAAGAGCTGAACAATCTGCCGAGCCTGCTAAAAGCAAGGCGGCCGCAGTACACGGCATCAACAAGCACCCACGCCACACGTGATCCTTGAAGTCTTCTGTGGTCACGGGATTCTGTGCGACAAGAAAGGGGCGGCTGCAAGTTACTGATGTTAGAGGACGTGTGAGTCGGAGACGGAACTGGAACCCGCGACGTCCAGCTTGGGAAAACGGATGTAGTTCGTTTCCTGAGGAGTATGGTGTTTCCTGGGCATCACTGAAGTGCATGGTGTTTCCCCAGTTTCCGCCAAACGGGCGCGAATGGAGTCACAACGGAGTCACGGAAACAGCAATCGCCGTCGGAAATGCTATCAAGGCGCCAGGCGCCCCCGCCCAGGTGCCGTATTACCACTCTCGGTCCCGGCACTGCCTCCCTCCCATTCGGAGAGGACGCCGAAGACACAACCAAGGACAAGAAGATCTGGGATTCGAAGGCGATGGTTAAGAAGTCCGCCGCCAAGGAAAAGAAGCGCCAGATCCTCATTAATCTTTTGGTCCTGCGGGGCGACACGACCAGAAGGCCGCGACGGGCGCCGCCAGGGGCGTCCCCGTGCGCGGTCTTCCGTTACCGACTCACACAGCGGAAGCCGACCTCGGCGCTGGTGCCGTTGGGCCGGAACCTGGAACGGAACGAGACGGTCAATCCGCTTTCGCTGATCATGCCGAAGCCCCCGCCTCTGAGGACGCGCTCTCTGCCGACAGGGGGCCCTATCGGGTCGGGCGTCGGACGGTCCAGGGCCAGCGTGGCGTAGAAACCGGGGTCGTACCAATCGGCCACCCACTGCTGGACATTGCCGACCATGTCGTGGAGGCCCCAGTCGTTCTGCGGCTGGTACTTCATCACCGGGGTGGTGGCGCCGCGGTAGTTGGCCTCGTTCCGGCCGTAGTTGGCGCGGTCCCGGGTGATTTCCTGGCCCCAAGGGTAGGCCAGACCGACTTTGCCACCGCGGGCCGCGTACTCCCATTCGGCCTCGGTAGGCAGACGGCCGCCCATCCAGGCGCAATATGATTGGGCGTCGTCCCAGCTCACATTCACGATGGGGTGGTCGCTGTAGGCCCAGCCGGGGTTGAAATCGGGCGCGCCCGGCATGCCGCGGCTGGTGGCTCGGGCGAAGCGGGTATACGCAGCCACGATGACGGGAGTCTGGCCGAGCGAGAAGCCCCTGGAGATGCGGACCGGGTGTTGGGGCAGCTCCGGTTTCGAAGGCTGATAGATGTACTCCGGCGCGGCACCCATCAGAAACTCGCCCGGCGGAATCGGAACGGAAGGGTCGGGGAGGGTCGGGGGTTCCCGCACCATGCCCTCGGTTCTTCGGCCTGGTCTGGTCCCGCCGCCCTGGTTGTTCGATTCGCCTCCGGTGATGCCGCTAACGCCGCCCGGTCCGGGTTGGGTATAGCTTGGGCCGGCGGTGGCTTCCTGGTGGGAGGCCACGCGGCGGTTGCGCAACCTGTCAAGAGCCCAAAGTCCGCCTATCGCCAGCACCAAACCGATGGCAGCCAGGACCGCCCACGCGATCTTCAGGTTCGGGGGCTTGACGTCGTGGCGGTCGCCCTCGGTTCGAGTGCCGCCTTCGGTCGGGCCGCCACCCGTCCCGCCGTCGAGTTTCGGCTCGGTAGACCGCGGGACACCCAACGCACTGAGCAACTCCTCCAGCCCGCTCTGGTATTGGACGGTGAAGTCTGCATACTGGCGGTCGTGGATTCGGAGGGGCCGTTTGCAGTCGCGTTGCAACACCGGGAAGACGCGCTTCGCCGAATCCAAGGCGAAATTCAGTTCGGCCATGACATTGTCTGACCCCACCGAGGCGGGCGAAAGGACAACGAGGAACCGGCCGCAGGAGTCGAGGGCGTCCTGAACCGCCCGATCCCAGCGGTCTCCGACGGGGATGTCGAATCGATCGAGCCAGATATCCGCGCCGGCGCCCCGCAGATCCCGGGCCAGTTTCATCACGAACTCAGAATCTTCGCGGGCATAGCTGATGAACGTCCGCGCGCTCGCAGCCGGAGAGGGAGCCATATCTCGTCCCATATTCTATACCGATCTCACCGCGGCGGCGAGCCATTTGGCGACAGGCGTGCCTGCTGGGCCGCGATGACCCGGACCAACCAGACGGGTTCGGAGCGGCCCATCAGTTCGGCGAACTGCTGGAGACGGCATTTTGCGCTGCGTCTCTTCAGCGGAGTCAGCGACTCTATTGTGGCCAATGTCTACGGCTGTCTGGCGGTGGGCGCAGCGCAGGGGACCTGCCTGGCTTTGGGCTTCTGGGCGCTTGGTGTGCCATCCCCAGTGGTATGGGGACTGGTAACGAGCTTGTGTTCTCGATTCCTCTCGTCGGCTCAACCGTCGTGTGGGGTCCAGCCGCAATCATCTTCTTCATCACCGGACACCCGTGGAAAGGTGTAATCCTGCTGGTTTGGGGTGCGGCTGTGGTCGGGCAAATCGACAATGTGGTCAGGCCGTATGTCATCAGCGGACGAGCCAAGATACACCCCCTGCTGGTCTTCTTCGCCCTGCTGGGCGGCGTGAAGGTGTTCGGCGTCTTGGGACTGTTCATCGGACCTGTCGTCGTCTCCCTTACGCTGGTAGTGTTCGAGATGTTGCGCGAGGAGAACGCACCAGACCTGACGGCCTGACCTGCAAAGACGAGGAGTGCTTGGCGCGGAATTCTTTTGAAGAGGGCTTATCTCGGGCCCGTTGCTGCCCCGCGCCTCTGTGCTCAGACTGTGTTCAGTTGCTGTCCGCACGGGCACCCGTGCGGACATTCGCCGTCGTTCTACGCTCTGCGTGATGGTAACCAAGTGACGGTTCCAGTGGACCACCTGGCAGCAGACTATGAAGCGTCCGCCTTCCGGGTATGGGCTTGCGGGGACGAGGGCTGGGCCGTCTGTGGAAGGGACAACGGCCTCCGCGGTAGACCAGTGAACCTAGCCTGAAATACTTACGCGAAACGCACCAATGGAGAGGGCCATCCACCGTAGCGATGCGCGGCGCCTTTGGTCTCCGGCCTTTCTTGAGAGCTCTTGGTTCTACTGAAGTCTCGAAACCCGGTTTCAGCCCGTTTCTGTCGAGAACACCTGGACTGGCCGGAAGTCGCGTCAGGGATGAACTGGTGTGTGGGGATGTAGAAGCGCCCCCTCAGCACCAGACGCGGGAACCTTCTGCTCGGATGTGCGTATCCTGAACCATGCAGGATCTATGGTATGCTGCTCGTGCGCTTCGAAGGCAGCCCGGCTTTGCCTTGATCGCCATCCTAACGCTCGCGGTCGGTATCGGCGCCAGCAGCGCTATTTACAGCGTCGTGGATGCTACGCTCTTGCGCACGCTGCCGTTCCAGGAACCGCACCGGCTCGCGCGCGTCTTCCTGACCCAGCCTGTCACGCCAGGCATGCCATTTCCCGAGGACGCACCCTGGTCGTATCCCAAGTACGAGACGTTCCGTCAGCTCCAGCAGCCCTTCGAGAATACAGCGGTGTATCGCGGCAGCGGCCTCAGACTCTCTGGAACCGGCGAACCCGAGAAGATCAACGGTGAGTTCGCCGGCGCCGGCTACTTCTCAATACTCGGGGTGAGGCCGCAGATCGGCCGCGCGTTTCTGCCCGAGGAGGACACTACTCCGGGAATGCATCCGGTCGCGGTCCTTAGCCATGGCATCTGGCAGCGCCGGTTTGGCGGTGATGCGGCGATCTTGGGCAAGACCCTGACAGTGGACGACAAGGGCTATACCGTGGTTGGCGTGGCGCCTCCCGGATTTCGCGGTTTGACCGGCCGCGCCGATTTGTGGCTCCCCGCCATAATGTACGACCCGGCAGCTCTCAAGCGCCGCTGGAGCCACTCATGGGAGGTCATCGCGCGGCTGAAACCCGGCGTCAGCATGCAAACGGCGCAGACAGCGGCGATCGTGCTTGGCCGGCAAGTGGAGGCCGCGCACCCCAGCCCCGAGCCACGTTCTCGCTGGGGCGCGCGGGCGGCCAGCCTGGAGTCGGTGAGGGTCGAGCCCGAGGTGCGCAAGGCCGTGCTGGTGCTTTTCGGCGCCGCCGGTTTTGTGCTGCTGGCGGCCTGCGTGAATCTGACCAATCTCCTGTTGGCCCGCAACGCATCGCGGCGCGCCGAACTGGCCATCCGCCAGGCGGTGGGTGCGGGCCGGTGGCGGCTCGTCCGGCAACTGCTCACCGAAAGCGCTCTGCTGGCCTCGCTCGGCGGCCTCGGCGGCCTGGCGCTGGCTTGGTGGGGTCTGGGAGCCTTCCATGCCGTCGATCTTGCGGCCGGGGATCCGTTGGGTTTCCATACGCCGGACCTCACGCTGGTTGGATTGACCTCGATTCGAATCGATCTCCGGGTGTTGCTGTTCACCTTCGGCGTCACACTGGCAACGTGCTTGCTGTCTGGACTGGCGCCCGCCATCGGCGCATCGCGGCCTGACCTGATCCGCGCGCTCAAGCATGACGATGCGCGGCGGGCGGGATGGGGCCTGCTGGCGAGCAGGCACGTTCTCGTGGTGGTCGAAGTCGCACTGGCACTGGTGCTGCTCACGGGAGCCGGACTTATGATTAAGAGCCTTGGAAAGGTGCTCGGCACGAGGATCGGCATTGATGCCGACAAACTGCTCACGGTCTCCCTGGACCCCTCCGGGCAGTACGACGAAACCACCATCACCGGCTTCTTCGACGAGGTGGAGACACGCCTCAGCGGGCTCGCCGGCGTCGTCTCGGTGGGCCGGCGGGACTCCTACCCGCTGTCGGGTTGCTGCACGATGACCCTATTCTGGTATCGTGACCGCACCAACCCGCCCCGGGGTTCGGAGCCGATTGTTGGGGCCTACTACGTTTCCCCGTCTTACTTCCGGACCATGCGGATTCCACTGGTGCGCGGCCGCCACTTCACAACGGCCGATCGCAAAGGCGCACCCAAGGTCGTGTTGGTGAGCGAGACCGCGGCTCGCAGACTATGGCCCGGTGAGACCCCCCTGGGAAGGTTCATCGGCTTGGCTGACGGGTGGTTCGATGACCGCGCCGAAGTGATCGGCGTCGTAGCCGACGTGCGGAACATGCCGCCGGGCAACCCGGAACCTCCGGCAATCTACGCCTCGTATCTTCAGGCGCCCCAGGCCTATCCGTCGGTGCTGTTTGTCCGAACGGCAGGTGACCCCGGAGCGCTCGCGCAGACGGTCCGGCAACAGATAAGAGCGGTGAACCGCAATGTGATCGTCACCGATAGCAAGCCGATGCGGCAACGCATCGTTGGCGCCGCCTCGAAGACGCGCTTCAGCGCGGCGCTGCTGGCGGCTTTTGCCGCCATCACCGTCGTGCTGGCTGGGCTGGGCATTTACGGCGTGTTGTCGTACTCGGTGGCGCAACGCACCCGCGAGTTTGGGGTCAGGATTGCGCTCGGCGCGAGGCCGGCCGACATCATAGCCATGGTCCTGCGGCGAGGATTGGGTCTGACGCTGGCAGGCCTGGCGATCGGCATGGCGCTGGCGTTCGGGCTCGCCCGTCTCATGGCCACGCTGTTGTATGAGGTGAAGCCGTACGATGCGCCGACCTTCGCCTTGACTGCTGCCGGCCTCGCGTGTGTCGCGCTGTTGGCCTGCTACATTCCCGCCCGGCGCGCGGCCTCGGCGGATGCGCTGGCGGCGTTGAAGGCGGAGTGACTGCGGGATGGGGGTCCGGCCACACTTCAGCCCGCGCGGCGACGCTTGGGCTGAGGCTGAGCGGTAGACTTCTCGCTGACAGGAGGTTTGCGGAGCGCCGTAAGGGATTTCTGGAGCGCGTCCATGATGTTGACGACGGGAGCGAGTTCCTGGGCCGGCGGCGCGTTTACGACATCGTGGCCGCTGATCTTGGCGTCGATCATGGCCTTGAGTGCTTCGCGGTAGCTGTCGCTGTACTTGGCGGGTTCAAAGGGCACCACCAGAGCGTCAATCAACTGCTGGGCCATGGCCACCTCCGGCTCCTTCACGATGGAACTGTCGGTGCGAAACTCCTCGCTCGCCCGAACTTCGTCCTGGTAGTACATGGTGTGCAGCATGAGGCCCTTCTTGCCGGGACGGAGGATGACGACGTGTTCACGGTTGTGCATCGTAAGCTTCGCCACGCCAAGGCGGCCCGTGCGCTTGAGGGCCTCAAAGAGGACGGTGTAGGCCTTTTCTCCGGCTTCTTCGGGCTGAAGGTAATAGGAGCTCTCAAGGTAAACTGAGTCGAGATCGCGGGCTTCCAAGAATTCGAGAACTTCTATGACCTTCGCGCTCTTTGGCTGGATCTTTCTTGATATCCTCTTCGTCGACGACGACGTAGCGGCCTTCCTCGTACTCATAGCCTTTGACGAGGTCGCTGCGGGGGACAGGCTTGTCTTCGGCGATGCAGTACAGAACCTGTTTCACGCGGGAGTTGTCCGGCTTGTGAAGCTGGTTGAAGCTGATCGTCTCGCTGCGCGCGGCGGCGCTGAGCCGCACGGGCAGAGAGATCAACCCAAACGTGATGTGGCCCTTCCAAATCGTGGTAGGCATGGTTAGAGAGCCCCTCTCTGAGACTTATCCAATTGATTACCATAGAAGTGACTGGGATTACAAGCGATTGGGGATCCCCCCTGCCTGAGCGCCTGGAAGAGTACTCGAGAAAACGGAGCTTCGAGAAGACACCGGAGCCGAAGCCGGATCTGGGGGCCACTCCGGCTGGGCGCGTGTACTGCGTCCAACGGCACCACGCCCGCCGGCTGCACTACGACCTGCGCATCGAAGTGGGAGGGACGCTGAAGTCCTGGGCGGTTCCACAGGGGCCGACCCCGGAAGCCGGGATCAAGCGCCTGGCGGTGATGGTGGAGGACCATCCGCTCGAGTATGCGGAGTTCGAGGGCACGATCCCGAAAGGGAGCTATGGCGCGGGCAGCGTGATGCTGTGGGACCGTGGCTGGTGGGAGCCGGCCGTTGCGAAAAGTCCGGAGGAGATGCTGGAAAAAGGCGACTTCAAGTTCATCCTGCACGGGGAGAAGCTGCGCGGCGAGTTCGTGCTTGCGCACATGAAGGGAGCCAGGGGCAAGGGCAACGAATGGCTGCTGATCAAGAAGAAGGACGCGGAGGCGAGGCCCGGCTGGGACGTCGAGCAGTACGCCTACAGCGTGGCCACGGGGCGGACGCAGGAAGAGATCGCGCAAAAGCTGCCGGCAAGGGGGCCAGCGGCTCGGAGGGCGCGGGAGGTTCCCGAGGGCGCGGTGCCCTCGCCCATGCCCAGCTCGATCCGGCCGATGCTGGCAATCTCCGCCGCGGAGCCACCGGCGGGCGGGGGGTGGCTGCACGAAGTGAAGTGGGACGGTGTCCGCGCTTTGCGCTTCCTCAAGCAAGGCCGGTTGCGGATCGCGGGCCGGAAGGGC
>CAWDER010000046.1:0-35189 GCA_963801345.1 Bryobacteraceae bacterium | reverse complement strand
TCAATGATAGTCCACGATCTCCACGTCATGCGCCTCGCCATCGCGCCAGGCGAAGCAGATTCTCCACTGATCGTTGATCCGAATACTGTGTTGTCCCAACCTATCCGCCTTGAGCGCTTCGAGGTGGTTGCCCGGCGGCGCCGCTGCTGCGCGCTGGGCTGGATCGCGAGCAGAGGGTCCAACGGCGGGCTTAGGCACCGGGTGCGGGGCAGGTTCGGCGGCACATGCTGGGGCTTACGCCACAAGCCCTTTGGCGAATTCCGGAAATGGGGTGTCCCCGGCTGTCCCCGGACAAAGCGTCACACCCGGTGTTCGGGGCGGAGGATTTTGCGGGGGCTGTTGTGCCAGGAGGGGCGCCAGTCCTTGGGGGGGACAATCTCGTCCAGGCGGTCTAGTTGGTGGATGTTCTTTAGGCGCGTGTAGATTAGTTGCCAGGCGCAGGGGCGGTCTTCCGACACCTCGCAACGCTCTTCCTTGGAGCCTCCGCAGGGGCCGTTTAGCATTCGCTTGGCGCAGCGGGTTATCGGGCAGATGCCTCCGAATTGCGCCAGCATGCAGTCTCCGCAACCCAGACATTTCTCGGTCCAGACGGCTTGTTCTTCGAGGGTTCCCATGAACTGGGTGTTCAGGCCGGCGTAGACCGGTTTCGTGGGGAAGCGCTCGGCGATGGTCTGCACGCCCACGCCGCAGCCGAAGGAGACGATGGCTTCGGCTTTGGCCGCAGGCTCCGCCAGGTCCTTGATGAACTCGTTCTCGCACTGGCGCTCGATGGTGACTTGTACGAGGTCCAGGGGCTTGCCGTCGATCTTCCGTGCCATGCGGACGGCGTAGGAGGCGATGCCCACCTCGCGCTCGCCGCCAGCCAGGCACACGGTGACGCAGGTGCCGCAGCCCACGAAGAGGACCTTGCCGTGGCGCGCGATGAGGTTCTTCAATTCGGTGATGGGCTTTGGCGATGCAACGATCATAATGCTCCTACCTTTTCTCTGAGCGGATTCGGGCCCAGCGCCCGGACCTCCGCAACAATCTCCGTCGACGCGCTGGACGAACGTCGGGGCCATGGCGGCCGACAGGTTGACCATCTTGAGCCGCTCGCCGCCCACGCCGATCTCGTCGAGCATCTCGCGGATGCGGTCGGTGCGTTTGCGGGCGCGCAGGTTGCCCTCGAGGAAGTGGCAGCCGCCTTCCAGGCAGCCCGCCACCAGGATGCCGTCGATGCCCTTCTCGAAGGCCCCCAGGATGTGCTCCATCTCAATCTTGCCGGTGCAAGGCGAATGGATGATGCGCACGTTGGACGGGTACTGCATGCGCTTGGAGCCCGCCAGGTCGGCCGCCGCGTAGGCGCAGTAGTTGCAGCAGAAGGCGATGATCTCCGGTTCCCAATGGTTCGACTGACTCATGCGACAACTCCGCCGACGAGCAACTCGTCGAGCATGGCCACCAGCGCCTGGTCTTCCTGGTGCTGGAGAGTGATGGTGCGGGCCGGGCAGGCGGCCGCGCAGCTTCCGCAGCCCATGCACTTGGCGCCCTGGATCTCGGCCTTGTTGAGGTCGTTGATCATGGGCGCGCCGTAGGGGCAGAGGTTCACGCAGGTGGCGCAGGCCACGCAGTCCACCGGGTTGACCTTGGCGACCTGGCCGGGGATTTCCAAATGCGATTTGGATAAGACGGTGCTGGCCCGGCCGACCGCGGCCTGCGCCTGCGCGATGGTCTCGTCGATGGATCGCGGCGAGTGGGCCAGCCCGCAGATGAACTCGCCTTCGTTGGCCAAGTCCACGGGGCGCAGCTTGGGGTGGGCCTCGAGGAAGAAGCCGTCGGCCGTGAGGGCGCTGCGCAGCAGGCCCGAGAGCACCGGGTTGCCCGCGGCCGGCGCGATGCCGGTCGAGAGCACCAGCAGGTCGGGGCGGAAGACCAGGTCGAGATTGCTGGAGGAATCGTGGACGGTGACCTTCAGCGCGCCGTTTTCCTCGACCGCCACCGGATCGCTCTTTTCGGGATGGCGGACGAAGAGCACGCCCGCCTCACGCGCTTTCTGGAAGTACAACTCGCGGAATCCGTAGGTGCGGATGTCGCGGCCCAGCACGACCACCTTGGCTTGCGGCAGGCGGCGCTTGATCTCGAGCGCGTTCTTCACGGCGTCCGAGCAGCAGACCCGGCTGCAATAGGCGTGCTTGTCGTTGCGGCTCTCGACGCACTGGATCATGACGACGGTGGGGGCCGGCCGGCTCGCCAGCTCCGATGGCAAGCCGCCGCCCGCGAGGGCCGCTTCGAGCTTGCTCTGGGTGGTCACGTGCGGGTTCTTGCCGTGCAGGTAGAGTTCGGTGGAGCGCAACTGGCCGCCGGTGGCGACGATCACCACACCGTGACTGACGGGCTTCTCTTCGCCCGCGACGTTCAGGACGCTCTTGAAGTTGCCCACGTGGCCGGCGATGCTGGCCGGCGTGGCCTTCAGGTACACGTTGATCTTGGGGTGGGACTGAACCTGGGCCACCAGTTGGCGGAGGTGCGACTGCACGTCGGCCTGCTCGAGCGTCGAGTGGACGTTGCGCAGCATGCCGCCGAGGACCGGTTCCTTTTCCACCAGGTGCACTTCGAAACCCTGGTTCGCAATCCCTAGGGCCGCGGTCATGCCCGCCAGCCCGCCGCCGATGATCAAGGCCGACGCGGTCACCGGCAGTTGGCCCGTTTGCAGGGGCTTGAGGTGGCGCGCCCGGGCGACGGCCATCGACATCAGATCTGCCGCCTTGGCCGTGGCCGCGCCGGGGTCGTCCTTATGGACCCAGGAACATTGATCGCGGATGTTGGTCATGGCGAAGAGGTACTGGTTCAGACCGCTTTCACGGAGCGTCTCCTGGAAGAGCGCTTCGTGCGTGCGCGGCGAGCAGGAGGCCACTACCAGTCGATTGAGGCGGTGCTTCCCGATCATGTCCTTGATGTGCTGCTGGTTGGTGTCCGAGCAGGTGTACATGCTGGTTTCCGCATGGCACACGTTGCGCATGCCGGAGGCCTTCCCGGCGACCTTCTCGACGTCGATGACCGAAGCGATGTTATGCCCGCAGTGGCAGATGAACACGCCCACGCGCGGGGACTCGTCGGTGACATCGCGCTCCCAGGGATACTCGTGGCGCTGGATCAGGGTGCCGCGGGCGGAAGCAAGCTGATCCATGGCGCAGGCGGCGGCGCCGGAGGCCTGCGATACGGATTCGGGAATGTCCTTGGGCTCCTGGAACGCGCCGGCCACGTAGATGCCGGGCTTGGAGGTCGCGAGCGGGGAGAGGCGGTCCGTTTGCGCGAAGCCGAACTCGTTGAGCCCGATCCCGAGGCGCCCGGCCATGTCCCTGACAGTCGAAGGAACCCGTAGCCCTACGCTGAGTACGACCAGGTCAAACTCCTGCTGCGTCTCGGCGCCGGACTGGTCGAAGTAGCGGACGCGCGGGGTCTTCGTGCCGGGCATCTCGACGACGCGCGAGGGGATGGCGCGGATGTACTTCACTCCGTTCTCATCGCGGGCGCGGTTGACGTAGCTGTCGAACTCCTTGCCGAACGCGCGAACGTCCATGCAGAAGATGGAAATCTCGAGATCTTTCCCGCGGGCGTGCTCGAGGGCGACCATGGCTTCCTTGGTGGCGCTCATGCAGCAGATGGACGAGCAGTAGCCGTTGCCGCGCGCGGCGTCACGGCTGCCGACGCACTGGATGAAGGCGATCTTCTTCACCTCACCGCCATCCGAGGGCCGCTGCACATGGCCGGCGGTGGGGCCGGAGGCCGAGAGCATGCGCTCGAACTGCACGCTGGAGAGCACGTTGGCGTAACGCCCGTGGCCGAACTCGCCGCGCAGCGAGGCCTGGAATTCCTCGAAGCCGGGGGTGAGGATTACGCTGCCGACATCGATCTGCAACTCGGTGGGCTGCTGGTTGTGGATGACCGCGCCGGCCGAACAAGCCTTGACGCACTGCATGCACTCGCTGCAGAGCCCGCAGGCCAGGCAGCGCTTGGCCTCGGCGATGGCCTGCTCGGGGCTGTAGCCGAGGTCGATTTCGGCGAAGTCGTTCAGGCGCTCGGCCACAGCGGCCTGCGGCATCCGGATGCGATCCTGGCGGGGAGCGTCGGGGCGGGGGTTGGGGGCGAGGGCGTCTGACGGCGGTTGGCAGACCGCGGGCTGCGATGGTCTGCGCCACCGGGCCGCGGAGGTAGGCGTCGATGGATTCGGCGGCCTTGTGGCCCTGGGCCATGGCGTCCACCATGGAAGCCGGACCGAGCACGGCGTCGCCGCCGGCGAACAAGCCGGGGACGCTGGTGGCGAGGGTGTCCTTGTCGGCGGTGATCCGCCCGCCGGGCGGCCAGGTCGAACCGACTCCCTGCCCGATGGTCACGATGACCGTGTCAGCCTTCAGAACAGTTGTCTTGGAGTCGTCGAACCGCGGATTGAACTTCTTGTTCTCATCGAAGACACTGGTGCAGGCGCGGAAAGTGACGGCGCCGTTCTCGATCTTGGTTGGGCCGAGGCTGTTGTGGAAGGTCACACCTTCTTCGAGGGCCTCGGCGGCTTCCCAGGAGTGCGCCGGCATTTCCGCGCGGCTCTCCAGACAGGCCACCTTCACCGATTTCACGCCGGGCAACCGTCGGGCGCAACGTGCGGCGTCCATGGCGACGTCGCCGCCGCCAATCACCACCACGTTAGGGCCGATGGCCGGCCGCTGGCCGCTATTGACCTGGTACAGGAAATCCAGACCGGCCCAGACGCCCGAGGCATCCTCGCCGGGGATGTCGAGCTTGCGGCTGATCCACGCGCCAGGAGCGGTGAAGACGGCGTTAAAGCCGGATTCCAGAAGACTCTTCGGTTCCGCAACGCGCGTGCCGGTCTTAGCTTCGACGCCGAGATCCAGGATGTACTGGATCTCCTTGTCGAGGACGTCGTCGGGCAAGCGGTAACTCGGAATGCCGTAGCGGAGCATGCCGCCCAGGCGCGGCTGCGCCTCGAACAGGGTCACGCCGTAGCCGAGCAGGGCCAGGTCGGAAGCGGCCGTCAGGCCGGCCGGGCCGCCGCCGACGATGGCGACCTTGCCATCGAGTTTGTTGGCTGCGGGCTTGGCGGGCGGATACTGCTCGGGATTGGCGTGGATGTAGTCGGCGACGAAACGCTTGAGGTCGCGGACGTTCACGGCGTCTTCGATTTCGCCGCGGTTGCAGTTGTCCTGGCAGGGATGCTGGCACACCCGGCCGCAAGCGGCGGGAAGCGGGCAGCGCTCGCGGATGAGCTCGTAGGCTTCCTTGAACTTGGCGGCGGCGGTGAGCGCGACGTAGCCTTGCGCGTTCACGCCGGCGGGGCAGGCGGCTTTGCACGGGGCGCGCCCGGCGGCCTTGGAGATTCCAAAGACGTTGGGGATGGCCTGCGGATACGGGCGGAAGATGGCCTTGCGGGTGCCCAGGCGGCGGTCGAACTCGCTCGGGAGATCGACGGGGCACGCCTCGGTACACTCACCGCAGGCGTTGCACTTGGCGAGGTCCACGTAGCGCGGGTTCTGGCGAATCTGGACTTTGAAGTTGCCGGGCTCGCCGGAGATTCCCTGCACGTCGGCCAGGGTGATGATCTCGATGTTCTTGTTGCGCGCGCACTCCACCAGCTTGGGCGAGAGGATGCACATGGCGCAGTCGCCGGTGGGGAAGGTCTTGTCCAGCCGGGCCATGCTGCCGCCGATGGCCGGCGAGGAGTCCAGGAGGTAGACCTTGAAGCCGCTCTCGGCCAGGTCCAGAGAGGACTGGATGCCGGTGATGCCGGCCCCGCAGACGAGCACGGCGCCGACGGCTTCGTGGGCGCTCTGTCCGTTTCCGTTGTTTCCCATCGCGGTCATATTCCCTTGGATTCGAGCAGCCCTTGCGGCTCCACCACCAGGCTGCGCAAGGACAGCTCCTGCGCGGAGCAGCCCATGGCCAGTCCGAGCAACTGCGTGAAGTAGAACACGGGCAGGTTGTACTCGCGGCCGAACTTGGCTTCGATGTCCGGCTGCCGCATGTCCAGGTTGAGCTGGCAGAGAGGACAGGCGGTGACGATGCAGTCGACGCCAGCGGCCTTGGCCATGGACAGAATCCGGTTGCTCAGGTCGAGGACGATGCTCGCGTCGGTGATGGAGAAGCTCGCGCCGCAGCACTCGGTCTTGTGCGGCCAGTCGACCGGCGTGGCGCCCGCGATCTGCATGAGCTGGTCCATCAGGGTGGGGTTCTCGGCATCGTCGAAATTGGTGATCTCCGGCGGACGCGAGAGCAGGCAGCCGTAGTAGCAGGCGACCTTCAGGCCTTCGAGCGGCTTGCGGATGGCGGCGGCGATTCGCGCGAGCCCGATCTCGCGGCACAGGATTTCCAGAATGTGCCGGACCGGCGTGCGGCCGTCGTAATCGGTTCCGACGACCTGGGCGACCTGGGCGCGCACCGCGGCGTCGCCGGCGATGTGGTGGTTGGCCGTCTTCAACCGGCTGTAGCAAGAGGCGCAGGCCACCGCGACGGTCTGGCCGCCGGCGGCGGAGAGGCTCTTGGCCGGCAGCGCGTCGGCGAGCAGCGGCTCGCTGCAATGGGCCGCCGTGGAGCCGCAACAAATCCAGTCCTTCAGTTCGGGCAGATCCAGGCCCAGCTTCGCGGCCACCGCCAGCGTGGAGCGGTGGAAGTCCTTGGCCGTGCCATCGAGCGAGCAGCCGGGGAAGAACACGTAACTCATTGGGCGCCTCCCTGAGCCGCGCGGCGGAACATTGCCTTGCGCTGGGCCCGCCCGCCGACTGAGTGTCCGAAGCAGCGGGAGCTTGCCTTTCGAGAGCATCATGGGGGCCTTGTCCGCATCTTCGGTCAGACGGCCCGTGCGCAGCTTGAAGGCCGCCATCAGGCCCAGCTCGTAGACTCGTCCGCGCTTGCGGACGCTCTTGAGGAAGAGCTCGTTGAAGGCCGGCACGGCGGTGCCCTGGGCGACCTTCCGTTCGGCCAGGCTCATGGCCCGCAGGGCATCGTTCATCGCGGGGATGTCCACCCGCTGCGGGCAGCGGGTGATGCAGGTCTGGCAGGAGGTGCATTCCCAGAGGAGGCGGCTGGAGAGCGCCACCTCGCGCTGGTCCAGTTGCACCATGCGGACCAACTCGTGCGGCTTGAGGCCGGTCCTGGCAGAGACGGGGCAGCCGCTCGAGCACTTCGCGCACTGGTAGCAGCTCATAGGCGAGGCCCCGCTGCGGGTCTGCACCTCGCCAGCCAGCGCGCCGCCGATGTTTTCGATTTCGATGGTTGCCGCGATCATTTCTTCTTCTCCGAACCGGCCAACACCGACAGCTTGACCGCACTGACCTTGCGGTACACTTCCTGCGGACTTCTGAGGCTGCCGTCCACGGTCAACAGGTCATTCACTTTGATGCCGAAGAGCCGCTCGTTCTCCTCGAGATAACCTCGGATCAGCCGCCAGTCCTTGTCGCCCAAGGGGGAGAATCCGCCGCCGTTGAGCTGGCGCTCGACGACTTTTTCAAACGGGTCGCGGATGTAGATGGCGCCGCCGCTCGCCAGCGAGAAGAGGTTGCTGCCGGGGTAGGGCGCCGGCTGAGGAACCATGCGGCCGCGCCCGTCGAACTCGATGCCGTTGAGAATGACGAAGCCGCCGCCCGCCAGCGGATCGCCAGCCATGAACGATTCGGCGAGGAAATCCAGGCAAGTGCCGTTGATGACCACGCGAGGGCGCCCCACGGCGTTGATCAGGGGCCGGCCCGCCGCGTTGCCCAGAATGTAAACTTCCCCGCCCTTGGCGCCGTACATGAAGGTCTGGCCGACGTCACCATAAATGACGAGTTTGCCGCGCTTGGCAATCTGAGCGACCTGGTCCTGCGCGTTGCCGTGAATACGGATCTCGATGCCATCCATGCCGCTGGCGGTGTAGTCGCCGTTGGAGCCGTAGAGATCGACGCGAACTCCGTCGGTCGCCGCACCCAGGCCTACGCCATGGAAGCGTTGTCCCCGGAGGCGATAGACGATGAACCGTTTCCAGCCCGCCTGGTAGGCTTCGCGGAGCAGGACCGCATCGCAATCGTCGCCCTCGGGCGGGAAGCCCTGAGCATCGATGAGCAGGAGTTCTTCGCCGCTCTGCGGGGCGGCGAGGTTCTCCCGCGTGCGCCAATCGACGCGCCGCCAATAGCGTGTCGCCGGTTCGCCAAACAGCGGGGCGGAGTCGAAGAGCCGGTCGAGCGTCTCCTCGACGACTTGGATGACGGTGGCGCGGCGCTTGTCGCCGGTGTCGAAGCGCCGGTCGTGGAGCAGTGTCAGCAGTTCGATGGCCGCGGCGCGGGACTTGGCATCGCCGGCAGCCTGCAAGATCGCCTCACAGAACCACCGCAACTTGCCAGCGGACCACTCGGGCAGGTCTTGAGCGTACGCGAAGAGGCCCTCGACGTCGCCTGCTTGCAGCTTGTTTCGGACGGGCTCGGACGAATCCTGCACACGGATCTCCGAGTTCTCCACGTCGCAGCGAACCGTGCCCGAGTCCAGCTTGACCGGCCGGCCGAACTTGTCGGCGCAGGAAAGGCGCATCCGGCCGTCCTTGTCCGGCGCCACGGTGAAAACGAAGGCGCCGCCGTCGCTGCTGGAGCCGCCGCGAGCGTTCCAATACTTGTCCGCCACGGGGCAGAAGCGCGGGTCCTCCTTGGCCAGGCTGCGCAGCGTGGCGTCGATGGCCTGCTTTTCGGAGCAGATCAGGCCGATCTGGACGTCGCCGCTGTCGGAGAGGGCGAAGACCTGCGGGCGGAGCATGGCGGTATCCGTGATGCCCAGTAGCTGGATTTGGTCCTCACGGCTGCGCGCGATGATGAAGAACCACGGACCATCGGGCGAGGCATGGATGTGGGTCGCCTGGATCTCCCGGTAGATGACCTGTTTTTCCGGCGACAGTTGGTCGAAATCGAGTTCGGTGGTGGGGGCCAGCGCCTCGATGATGTACTCGAGCGGGTACTTGTAGACGCGGTCCCAGAGATCGAAGAGCTGCACGGATACTTCCGTGTCGGTGAGGAACTGCTGGCGGATGTTGCGCTGCCGCAGATACTCGCACACGGAATGGTAATTGGCGAAGTCGCCGTTGTGGACCAGGGCCTCGTTCAGGCCGACGAAGGGGTGCGCGCCGCCGGGGTGCCACACGCGGCCCTTGGTGGGATAACGTTGGTGGGCGATCCAGGCGTGGGCTTTGAAATCCTGAAGCTGATAGTACTCGACGTTCTGCTCGGCGAATCCCACCAGTTTGTAGACCAGCAGGTTCCGCCCGTGCGAGAGGACGAACGCCCGCTTCTCGCCGAGAGAGGCGTAGAGCGCGTCGTTGAGAAGGTAGGAGTTCCTCCAGATGAACTCGTCCTCCAACTCGCGAGGAGAAAGGCCCTCGAGCTCGGCCGTCTTCGCGAAGGCGCCGAGCACATCGGGCTTCACTCGGACGACATAGCGGTGGACGTCGGGCGGGCGGACCTCCAGACCCGGGATGTCGCGATGGTCGTCGATGTGGGGCTGCCGCGTGGACAACGCAATGTCGAAATGCGGCAAGACGAACTGCCGTTCCAGGTCGGCATGGCAGTTGGGATCGAGGAGCGCGATCTGGAGCAGATAGTGGCTGTCGAGCACCTCGCGGGAGATGCCCAGTTCCTCGGGCACCAGGCCGACGGCCGCGATGCCGCCGCCCTTGCCGTTGCCTCGGTTCTGCATCTGGACGGAGGGCTCGTAGATGAATCGGCCGCCGACGGGCACGGTGCAGGCGAAGCCCGTGACACCGCAGCCGCCTTCTTCGGCGGGTTCGGAATCGACCGGTTGCCACGGGCCTCGGTAGACCTGGGAACGGGTGGCGAGCAGGCGTTCGGCGAAGTCGGTCACGCAGAAACCTCGCAAGCGTGGGCAGGCGGAACCGCCTGCCCTACTTCGTCGGAGAGGTAGCAGAGGAAATCGCTGCGGCCGCGCAGTTCGCGAATCGACTTCAGTCCCAGCCGGGACAGGACAGCAACCATTTGCTCGCGCCAGGCGTTGTGGAGGTTGATCAGGCGCTGGGTGGCCCAATCGAGGTTCATCAGCAGACTCAACTCAGGGTCGGTGGAGGCGATGCCGCGGGGACAGCCCCGGCCGCTTTCGCAGCAGGCGCACCGCACGCAGCCCAAGGCCACCATTTCCGCGGTGCCGATCACCACGCCGTCGGCGCCCAGGGCGATCGCCTTGAGTACGTCATACGCCGTTCGAATTCCGCCCGAGGCAATCAGCGTGATCTTCTCCCGGATGCCCTCGGCGCTGAGGAACTTGTGCACTTTGGGAATGGCGAACTCGATGGGCATCGCGATATTCTTCTTGGCGATGTCCGGAGCGGCGCCGGTGCCGCCGTAACTGCCGTCGAGGTGGATGATGTGGGCGCCCGCGTAGTAGCTGCCCACGGCGACCATGTCCACGTCGGTGGGCGTCGATACCTTTACGCTCACCAGACAGCGGGGGTTCATTTCCTTGATCCAGTCCAGATGCTTCTTGTGGTCCTCCACGCTGTAGACGCTGTGGAAGGGGAAGGGGCTGAACAGCGCGTTGCCGGCGACGGCCTCGCGCATGCGGGCGACGGCCGGGGTGTTCTTGTCGCCCAGCAGGTGCCCGCCCAGGCCTGGCTTGGCGCCCTGGGCGTACTTGAACTCCACCATCCGCACGCGCTGGACGGTCTCCTCGCGCACGCCGAACAGGCCCGTAGCAACCTGGGTGATCACATGGTCGTCGTAGGGCTGCAGGCGGTCTGGAAACCCGCCTTCGCCGGTGCAGGTGAAGCTGTTCCAGGCCACAGCGGCGCGGGCCTTGGCCAGGATCGTGTGGATGCTCACGGACCCGAAGCTCATCCCGCCGCCGTAGACGGGGATGTCGATGTGGACTTGCGGCCGGCCATCGCCGCGGCGGTTCAAATCCAAACCGGTGTCGATCCGCGCGGCCGGAACGGGGGCCTGCAGCCGCTTGCCCGGCCACTTCGAACTTGAACAGGAGTTTGTCGAACCCGCCGCCGGAAGCGCCGCGCCGGTGCTCCAGGTGGGGCGGCGGAGCGTGGCCGGTGGCGGCCTGATGCCAGGTGGACAAGATCAAATCGCTGGACCAGCGCGGGTCGCCCATGCATTCGGCGCTGGGGTTCCGCCGCATGGTGAGAGCCTTCTGGGGGCACTGGGCCACGCAGTAGTGATCCGTCTCCGCGCAGTCCGGCCCGATGCACAGGTGGTCCTGCGGCCGCAGCGTGAAGGCGTAGCCGTCGGGCTTGACGTGTACCCCGTGCGGGCAGAGTTCGACGCACTTGCCGCAAGAGGCGCACGAGGCCAGGCGGTCGATCTTGTACTTGCCGATGGCGTTGCGGTAGCGGTCGGGCGCGGGGTGAACGGCGCGAGTGACGCCTTGGTCCACTTGCGTGAACTGCGGCGGCTGAACTCGAACTTGGGTTTGAACGGCTATTTGGGTTGTCGTCATGCGAGCACCTGTTGCCGAGGCACGCGGAGAAGATCGCCGAATGCCTCCTTTTCGATGTCTTCCATGAAGATGGCTCTGCCCACCTCGCCACGCAGGCGGCGAACTTCGCGGATGCCCATGGCACCCAGCACTTCGATGAGCTGGCTGTGCCAGGCGCCCATCAGGTTGACCATGCGCTGGGCGGCGTAGGCGCTGTCGGCCGATCCGATCTCGGCGGGGCAGGAGGCGGCGGCATCGTCCTTTGAATCGCCGGCGTGCGCGTTGCGGCAAACGCGACAGCCGAGAGCCACCAGCAGCGGGGTATCCACGGCCACCAGGTCGGCGCCGCAGATGATCGCCTTGGCCATGTGTTCGGCCAGTGCGATGCCGCCGGAAACGATTAACGTGACTTCGTCGCGCAGCCCTTCCTTCACGAGGCGGCCGTGCACTTCACGGAGGGCGTCCTTGATGTGCCGGCCGGGCTGGCCGTTATCCAACCGCTCCCGCCCGTGCCGGTCCGCGCACAGGTGGAGAACCTTCAGGCCCGCACGAGCCAGTTCGACCGCGCGGGTGGCGGTCGACGGCCGCAGCACCATGCGGACGGAGACAAACAACTTCGCGTTGACGGCGTGCAGTTTGGCGGCGAGGTCCACCACGTCCGCGCCGTCCTGCACTTCAGCCATTTGTACGGCCTTGAGAACTCCGGCGCTCTGCTCGATGTCCCCTTCGCCAACACGGGGACTATGAAGGGCAGTTGCTCGGATGGCGCCGCGGACGCATTGGCGGCGGGCATGATCGCCAGAGACTTCAACTCCTTCGCCGCAGTGGCGCGCGCGCTGGCGAGGTGGTCGCCCTCGACGGGCCAGGCGGGCATGTCCAGGATCGCCGGAAGCTGAAGCTCCAGCAGCCGGGAAGGCGGCGTGAGCATCTTGCCATCGGCCGTGAACTTCAAGCGCATCGGCCTTGCACCGATGTCGACACTGGTGGAGATGTACTCACGGCCGTGAATGCCGTCGCGGGTGGGGCGGACGATCTCGGACATGTCCGTCCAGATGGAGTCGAAACCCGGGCCGTGGAATCGTCCCGCGGTAACCGGCGCCGGAGACGGGGATCCTGCCTGCGTCGGACTGGTTCCACGTGGTGAGGAGAATGTCCGGTTTCCAGTACTCGTCCCCCATGTCGAGGAATTCCGGGTTCACCGCAACGTTCAGAAGGCCCTTGGTGCAACCCTGTACGCAGGAGAGGCACGCCTTGCATCCGTCGAGCGTCTGCACAGGCGCCAGCGGGTCGCGGTTGTAGCTCGATTCGTGCCGGTATACATCGTAGATGCAGCGAAGCTTGACGCAATTGGTGCACCGGGAGCAGTCTTCGCGCCAGTCGATATTGCCGAACTTGCCCACGCGGCGGAAATGCGCGGGCATCGGAACGGTGTGAATGTGGTAGCGATCCGGCATATCAGATCCCGCGCTAGGCCAAGCCCGCCTCCTGGATCACCGTGGCGACGAGCGATTCGCACCCGCCGCTGAAAACATGAATGCCGCGCACGCCGGGTACGGACTTGAGCTGGGCAGCAATCTCCCCTCCTCCGGCCGCGGGCACGCCCGCGAGAATTGCCACCTGTCGGTCCAATCCGGCTTCCCGGACAGCATCCATCCACCGCGCGAAGCTGGTCAAGTCGGTCACCGGCTGCGTCACGACGAAGTCCACCCCGGCCGCAACCTTCTTCTTGAGGCGGAGCAGGTTCAGCTCGAGGGGTTCTAAGTAAGGATGTGCGGCGGCTCCCACCAGCCAATCCGGAAGCGGATCCAGCTTCCGGTCGTTGAAGCCCAGGCCTTCGCGCCGCATGCGGTTCAGCGCCTGCGCGAATTGGATGGAGTCGATGTCATGGACACCGGCCGCTTGGGGACAGACGCCCAGGGACTGGTGGTCGCCGGTGAGGCAGAGGACCGCGTCGATGCCCAGAGCCGCCGCGCCCAAAGCGTCGCTCTGAAGAGCGATGCGATTGCGGTCGCGGGTCACCATGGACAACACCGTCTGGCGGCCTTCTGCGGCCAGAATGGCGGCACAAGCCAGGGACGAGCTGTGAATCTCGCCGCAATTATCGGCCACCACCACCGCGTCCAAACTGGGCGGCAGCGCGGCCGCCAGCTTCTTCACGGCGGCGGCATCCGCACTCGCCGGCGGCAGGCACTCGGCCGTGACGGCCAGCCGGCCGGAGGCTAACGTCTGGGCGAGTCTACTCTTCGACATTGTCATCGCTGATATCCACTTCCTGGTAGAGCTCTAAGGCCACTTCATCCACGGGAACCTCGTGCAACGGGTTGGGGGGCAGGCCCTGAAGAGTCCGCATGACCCCATCGCGGATGGCCGTGAGCCGGACGTCCAAGTCCTCGGAGGAACGCGCCGGTGACCGGCGTCCCGCCGCCAGGGCCATGTCTTCGGCTGCGGTGCCCGGCAGATGGAAGAGCATCAGGCGTTCCGCGCCCAGCCCAATTTCATCGAGAATTGCGCGGATATAGTCCACACGGCGGGCGCAACGCTGGCTGCCCTCGATGTAGTGGCAATTGTCCTCCTGGCAGGCGATGGCGCAGACCAGACTGGTCCCAGAGTCGAAGGCCTTCAGAACGTGCTCCGGCTGAAGCCGCCCCGTGCAAGGCACCAAAACTTCGCGCACGGGCCAGGGCCAGGCGAAGTTGGGCAAGTTCGGGCGCGGGCGGCCAGCGGAGGTGGGCGCTTCGCCCGGGCGGGCGCAGTTGGCGCAAACGAAAACTGTGACTGCCGGGAGCGACCCCCCGACGGCGCCGACCAGAGTCCCCGTCGACGTGGAGATAGAGCTATCGCCAAGCATACCCATGGAAAAGGAAGACCTCGACGTGGAGGAAAAGATAAATATATCAGATTCTCAGTATTAGTCAAGTGTAAACTTCGTTGCAATAAAATCAGTACCGCTTATAATAAGCCTGACTTAAGGCTCTAAGGAGGCTCAAGTTGAAATAGAGCTCGGACGGACACCCAATATGGATACGGGAACGGGTCAGTGAGGTGACGTGGATGTAATCGGGGTGGTTTGTGGCAGAATACCAGGCATGAGGAGACGCGAGTTTTTGTCGCTGGTGGGCGGCGCCGCGTTTGCTGCGGAGATGCCATCGGTGCTGGTGCACGAGCACGTGATGGTTGATTTCGTGGGCGCCGATCAGATCCGGCCTGGGCGGTACGACCGCGACGAGGTGTTTCGCGTTGCGCGGCCCAAGCTCGAAGAGTTGCGACGATTGGGCTGCCGGCGGCTGCTCGAGTGTACGCCCGATTTTCTGGGGAGGGATCCGGAGCTGTTGGCGCGGCTTTCGGATGCCGCGAACCTCGAAATCTGGTCGAACACCGGTTTGTACGGCGCAGCGAACCATAAGTATGTGCCTGCGTTTGCGCGGCGTGAAACGGCCGCGCAACTCGCGAAACGGTGGGTGGCAGAGACGCGCGAGGCCTGGCGGCCGCGGTTCATAAAGACCGGCGTCAATCGGGGGCCGCTCGATGAGTTGGACCGCAAGCTCGTACGAGCCGCGGCGATCACTTCACGCGAGACGGGATTGACAATTGCTTCCCATACCGGCGACGGGGCTGCCGCCGTGGAGCAACTAGAAATCGTAACTGCCGAGAGGGTCAGTCCCGCGAAGTTCGTCTGGGTTCATGCCCAAAGTGAACGGGATCACGGACTGCACGAGAAGGTTGCGCGGGCGGGGGCGTGGGTGGAGTTCGATGGGATCGGCGCAAAGACAGTCGAGTTTCACCTCCAGTGCGTGCGTTTCCTGGCGGCGAAGGGGCTGCTGGGCCGAACGCTAGTATCACAGGACGCCGGTTGGTACAACGTGGGTGAGGCGGGCGGGGGTGAGTTCCGCGGGTACGCGTACTTGTACAGTCATTTTCTGCCGCGGCTCGAGCCCGCGCAGGTTCCCGTACTGATGTGGGAGAACCCGCGCGCGGCTTTTGGGGCGTAGCTCTTACGACGCGCACGGCGTCAGGATTCGTGGTCGTGGTGGCGGTGGGGGTGGGAGTGGATCACGCCGGAGCGGTGGACGTGGCGGTGGACGTGGAGCAGGCCGGTTCGCTCGAGCAATGGGATGTCTCCCAAGAGCTTTGTGGGAGGGCCTTGGGCGACGACTTGGCCGTTCTGGAAGATGAAGCAGTGGTCGGCGATTTCCTCCAGGCTGTCCAGGTCGTGGGTGGCGGCCACGATGGTTTTGCCACTGCCCTTCCAACCGGCCAGCAGGTCGATGATGTGGCCCTGGCTTTGGGGATCGAGCGCGGCGGTAGGCTCGTCGAGCAGCAGAACGTCCGGATCGAGAATGAGCACGGAGGCGAGCGCCACGCGTTTCTTCTCGCCGCCCGAAAGCCGGTGGGGCGGCCGCCCTTTCAGAGGACCGATGCCCATCCCGTCGAGCGACCGGCCGACGCCTTCCAGGATCGCGTCCTTCGACCAGCGGAGCTGCAGAGGGCCGAAGGCGACCTCATCGAACACGGTTGGATTGAACAACTGCACGTCGGGGTTTTGGAACAGCATGCCCACGGAGCGGCGGAAGGCGAAGGAGAAGGGCTCGTCCTGGAAGCGCTCCTCGGTGAGCGGATTTCCACGGTAGAGAACGGCGCCGGCTTCCGGAAAGTACAGCCCGCCAAGGATGCGGAGCAGCGTCGATTTGCCCGACCCGTTGGCGCCGAGCAGCGCGACGCGCTGGCCTTCCATCACCTCCAGGCTGGCGTCCGCGAGCGCGGTGACCTGCTCGTAGCGGTAGGTGACGTTCTGAACCTGAAATATCGGCGATGGATTCATGCGGTTCCTCAGCGGCCGGCCCAGATGGCGGCGGCGGCCAGCGTGGCGAAAAGCGCCAGCCCGCCCCAGTCACGAAACTTCATTTCAAACTCGTCTAGAACATAGACTTCGCCACGAAAGCCGCGGGACTGCATGGCGAGATACACATCCTGGCTGAGTTGCAGGGTCTTGCTCAACAGCACGCCCGCCGTGGCGACGGCCAGGCGGCGGCGTTCCCCGCCCTCCAGTTCTCCGACCATGCGGCTGCGGCGGGATTCGAACATCTCCCGCGCGGAGGCGATCATCAGGAAGATGTAGCGATAGGTCATGCCCAGGATCACAATCAACACCACCGGCAGGCGCAACACACGCAAGGCTTTCAGCACATGCGTCCAGGGTGTCGAGAGCACCAGCAGCAGGGAGAACGTGGCCGTGGTCTCCACCCTCGAAATCAGATACGCGGCCCCCTGGAGCCCTTGCGCCGTCACCGGCCATCCCAGCGCGGGGAGGCGGAACACCACGCTCCCGGGCGTGAGGAAAAGCGCGGGCAGCACGATTAAGCTGGTAAACACCAGCACCACAATCCACACCCTGGAGGCCAGCGTTCCGAGCGGCACCCGCGACAACAGCGCCAGAACCAGCGCCACCCCAAACAGCGCCAGGATGACTGGGAGGCGGCGCGAGACGGCCGCCGCGACGATCAGCGCCAGGAGACCGAGCACCTTGACGCGCGGATCGAGACTCTGGAGAAAACCGCGACGCCGGGCGATTTCTTCCGACTCGAGGGCGTGCTCCAAAACCGCGAGAAAGCCGCGGATCGATCTTTCGATGAAGTGATGCGATCGCACTTTAGAGCGCTCGCTTTCGACGCGCGGCGAAGATGGTATCCGCCAGCAGCGCAGCCAATAGGATGAAGCCTGCGCCGAAGAGGGCCGAGAGAATGTAGCCGAAGGAGGGGCTCCGGAGAAACGGCGGGGCGTAATCCGGGAACGGAGCAGTCCAGACCGAAGCGAGCCGGCCGAGCCCTGGCGGCAAGACCGAAGCGGGAAAGTCGCTCGGGGACCATTCCCCCCAGGCGGTGCCTACAGCCAGGATGCCGAGCGGGGTTAGCAACATCAGCGTGGCCAGTCCGATCAGCAGGGGGCGGAGAATTCGCCATCCAGCGGCGGCCTCCTCTTCCTCCCCGCTCGCTCCCGGCGCCGTCGCATGGAGTAGCGACGGATGGCTTCGCGCCAGCCACGCCACCAGGCCGGCGGTTAGGATCAACTCGGCCATCCCGGCGATGGTCAGGTGCCCGATCATCATTGCGGGGATCGCCACGCTCAGCGGATAGGGAGCATACAGGGGCGCGCCCGAGGGGTCCTTGAAGAACAGCGGCTGAATCCCGAACTCAATGGCAGTCAGCAGAGCCGCCACGTTGATCGAGAAATAGCCGGCAACCGCCGCTGCCACCACGCGCCGCCGGGATGTGATGGCGGCCTTGCCTGCCAGAAGCCGGTACGAGGCATAGGCCACCAGCGATCCGGCCACGGCGATGTTGAAGCAGTTCGCGCCGAGCGCCGTGATGCCACCGTCGCCGAAGAAGAGCGCCTGGATCAGGAGTGCAATCGAAATCGCCAGGATGGATGCCCACGGCCCCAACACGATGGCGGCGATGCCCACTCCGACCGCGTGTCCGGTAGTGCCTCCGGGCAGGGGCAGGTTGAACATCATTATTACAAAGGAGAAGGCGGCGAACACCGATAGCAGCGGGATGAGCCGGTTGGTGAGCAGTCGTTTGAGGCGGCGGACGGCGACGTACCAGAAAGGCGCCGACGCCGCATACAGCGCCGCGCAAGTGGCCGGACTGAGGTAGCCATCGGGAATGTGCATCGGGTCCGATGGGCGGCAGAAGAGGCCGCCCAACCCATAGTATACGATTGTTTGATTCGTGTTACCGAGAAAGGTGCGTACATTTGGGATAGGATTATCCTATGACACGGGATGGCGTTGGACGACGTGGCTTCGTGCAGGCGACTCTCGGGACGGCCATCGCGGGGGTGAGCGCCGCCGGGCAGGCCGAGCCGGGCAAGGTTTACCGCGAGACTCGCGCGACCCCGATCGTGGGGCGCTACCAGGTGATTGTGGCGGGAGGCGGGCCGAGCGGCGTCATCGCGGCCACGGCGGCGGCACGCAGCGGCGCGAGCGTCCTGCTCATCGAACGCTACGCGTTCCTGGGCGGCAATGGAACCGCCGGGCTGATGACCTGCTACAACGGTTTCCGGAACCAGCGGCCGCCCGAAGCGCTGCAAACCGTCAAGGGGATTCCCGCCGAGTACATCGCCGAACTGGTCCGCCTCGGGGGCGTCGCCGACATCGACAACTACGAGCGTACGGTTCAACACGACATACGCAAGGGCGATGTTCCTTACACCGTCGGCTTCGATCCGGAGGCGGCCAAGGTTGCGTCGTTGAACCTGCTCCGGAAGGAGGGCGTGAAACTGCGGCTGCATAGTTGGGTTGTCGCGCCCATGCTCGAAGGCGCGCGGGTGACGGGCGTCATCGTGGAATCGAAGTCCGGCCGTCAGGCGATCGCCGCCGACGTGGTGATCGACTGCACCGGCGACGGCGACATTGCAGCACTGGCCGGCGCGCAGTTCATGGGTCCCGCCGCCACGGGCGACCGGATGCCGATGAGCCTGATGTACCGCGTGGGCGGAGTGCCGGCAGCGTCAAGGGCTCTTTCGAAGGCATCCGCATCGGCGACCGGGTCGTGCGATGGGGCCCCGGCGCCGAGCGGCGACGGAGTGGATGTCGAGAATCTGACGCGAGCCGAAGTGGAGACGCGCCTGAAGCTTTGGGATCAGGTGCAGGAAATGCGGAAGAAGCCCGGGTTGGAAGGCCTCTACCTGATGCAGACGGCGACGTGCATCGGAGTGCGGGAAACACGGCGCATTCTCGGGGAGTACACGGTCACCGTCCAGGACGCGATGCAGGGGAAGCGCTTTGCCGACACGATCGCCATCAGCTCGAACCCGTTCCCCAGTTACCGGGGCAGTCGATTCTTCCTGCAGCACGAGGGTTTCGACATACCCTACCGCTCGCTGGTGCCCCAGAAGGTGGAGGGCCTGGTGCTCTCCGGCCGGTGCATCTCGTGCGAACAGGCGCCGTTCCAGTCGGCTCGTTCGATGGCGCCCGCCATGGCCGTCGGCCACGCCTCCGGTTGCGCCGCGGCGCTGGCCGCCACCACCGGAGTCGCGCCGAGAAAGCTCGACGTCAAGGCACTGCAGAAGCTGCTGGTGAGCCAAAAGGCGGAACTGCGGGTGTAGAGGGCGCAACCTCTGAACTAGTCTCTCGCAAAGACGCAAAGGCGCAAAGAAATACTTTTGTTGCTTTGCGTCTTTGCGTCTTGGCGTGAAATCCATCTCACCGGACCTCGGGCCGCGTTTGGGGGTTATCCTATTGTTGATGGTTCGTGCATCCATCTTGTTGCTCCTCATGTCCTGCTGCGGTTGGGGCCAGACTCTGGTTGCCAGCGCCGCGGACCGGCGGAATCTGGAGCTGACGCCGGGCGGGTTGGCCGCTCTGTACTGCAAGGAAATGACCGGCGATCCGGCGAAGACCACGGTCGAAGTGAATGGACTGCGCGCGTCTGTCACGTACGCATCGGAAACCCAGATCAACTTCGTGGTACCCGAGAAGACGCGACCCGGCAAGGCACGCGTTGTGGCGACCTCTGGGTCCGGGAGGCAGGCCACTGCGGAAGCTCCCCTTCGTGACGTTAGCCCGTCGTTGTTCACGCGGACCGCCGACGGGACCGGCGAGGTTTCCGCGCTGGACGCCGTCCGGCGCACATCCGGACCGTTTCCCACCGGGCCGGACACGCTCATCATGATTCTCGGCACTGGGATTCGAAACGCCAAACAGGTGGCTGTGATGATCGGCGGCCGCCCGGTACCGGTGACGTCCTTTGGCCCCGAGGGCAAGAGCGAGGGCCTGGACCAGGTCACCATCAGGATTCCGCCTGGGTTTGCTTCGCAGGGAGCACTTTCGCTGGAGCTGACCGCGGACGGCCGCACCACCGGGAAGGGAGTCACCCTGACCCTGAGCGCTCCCAAGTGATCGCGCGGCGGCGCCCCTAGGACTCTCATAACCATTTGCAGTATTGTTCCCGCGAAGCGGCAGGGGGTAAACTCATCGCAAGGCATGGAAGCGTATAGACCGCGACGACAAATCCGGGTCATGGGTCACGTGGCCGGACCTGACTGAGCTCCGCCGTTCACGGAAGATCAGCGTCCGTCAAATCGCTGCGCTCACGAAGATCAATTCGGACTACCTAACAGCGATCGAACAAGGCGATTTCGAGAAACTCCCGGGCGGCGTTTACACGACCAGCTACATTCGACAATACGCCCGGTCGATCGATTTTCCGGAGCACGATTTGCTGCATGCGGTACCACTCACTAATGGGAACTTCAGCCCCCGCGCCCATTGCGCTTCAAGACAGTCTCTCGCCCCAGAGCTCTCGCCCACGGTTCCTTCGATGGCTCAGCAGCTTCGTCTTCTGATTTCCGCCGCCGGTATCTAGGGAACTTTCTTGACGATCTCAGAGAATTCGCTCTCTGTGAACGCCCTCATCGTCGTGGTCTTGACATTGCCCTTGGAGGCGATGGAGAGGGCGACGGCGGAAGCCACCTCGTCGCTCGGACCTTCCGTCACAGAGACGAGATCGTAGTCGCCCATCGTGATGTAAATCCCCAGGAACTTCCCTCCCATGGATTCAGTGAGCTTCTTGGCCGCCGCGATCCGGGCTGGAACGTTCTTTACATCCTTGCCGCCCTGCTCGGTCCACTTGTACAGAGTCACATAGGTTGGCATTGGGTACCCTCCTTGAACATACCCCCATTTGCCCCGCTGGGGGCACGAAAGAGGCGTAAAATGTGTAGGGAATCCATGGAGGCAAGGAGTTCAAGATGAGACTATCCGTCGCTTGCGTGGCACTGGCGGTCTGCTCTGTGGCGGGGGCGCAGCCCTTGTCGCAGGACGCCAAGATGAAGTGGTTTCGCGAGGCCAAGTTCGGTCTGTTCATCCATTGGGGCTTGTACGCCATCCCTGCCGGAGAGTGGAAAGGACAGGCCATTGGGGGCATCGGCGAGTGGATCATGAATCGCGCCAAGATCCCGGTGAAGGAATACGAGGGTCTGGCGTCGCAATTCAATCCCGTGAAGTTCAACGCGGAGGAGTGGGTCAAGCTGGCCGAGGACGCGGGAATGAAGTACATCGTGATCACCAGCAAGCATCACGACGGCTTCGCCATGTACGGCTCAAAGGCGAGCCCCTATAACATTGTGGACGCGACGCCCTTCAAGCGCGACCCGCTGAAAGAACTGGCGGCGGCCTGTGCGCGGCGCAAGATACGGCTCGGATTCTATTATTCGCAGGCCCAGGACTGGCACGAGCCTAACGGAGCCGGAAACACGTGGGACTTCGGGCCGGACGACAAGAAGGACTTCGACCAGTATCTACGCACCAAAGCCGAGCCGCAGGTGAGAGAACTGCTCACCGGGTACGGTCCGGTTTGCCTGATCTGGTTCGATACGCCCTACCTGATGAACAAAGAACGGTCGCAGCGGTTCATCGACATGGTCCACCAGTTGCAGCCCGCCACCCTGATCGACGGCCGGCTGGGTTCGACGGGCGACTACCGCTCGATGGGCGACAACGCGATTCCCACCAGCGTGGTGGAAGGCTACTGGGAAGTGCCGGCGACGCTCAACCGCACCTGGGGTTACAAGAAAGACGACAACGAGTGGAAGACGCCGGAGGATCTCACGTTCAAGCTGGTGGACATCGTGAGCAAGGGCGGGAATTACCTGTTGAACGTGGGCCCGACCGCCGAGGGGGTGATCCCGCAGCCCAGTCAGGACAACCTGCGCGCCGTGGGAAAGTGGTTGAAAGTCAATGGCGAGGCAGTCTACGGGGCCGGACCGACACCGTTCGGCGACGAACTGGGAGCCCCGGACAAGACGCGGACGGATAAGAACGGAAGGCCGGTGTTCGTGCCCGCCACAGCGTGGCGATGCACTACCAAACCAGGCAGACTCTATATCCACTTTTTCAAGTGGCCCGGGGCTTCCTTCGAGTTGAGCGGGCTGAAGGACAAGGTGTCCAAGGCCTACCTGCTGTCCAACCGGCGCAGCACTCTGAAAGTGAAACAGGTGGGAGACAAGCTGACGGTGCCGTTGCCGCCGCAACCGGCGGACAGACTGGCCACGGTCCTGGCACTCGAAACACGGGCCAACTGAAGATCAAAACCACGTCCGGGCGCGGTAGAGGCGATACTGCTCGCCGAACTTCTCTTCCAGAACGCGCGCCTCCTTGCGGGCACGCACTACCTGCATGGAAATCAGAGCCACTGCAAGCAGCAGCCAAACGGGCCTTCCCATGATCAGGATGAAGCCCGCGACAAAGAGCGTACCGAAGAAGTAGACCGGATTGCGGATTCTGGAGTACAGCCCATGCGTAACCAACTCGATCGCCCTGGCCCGAACGGAGAAGGACCTGCCAAGTTGCACCCGCGCCGTCAGCCAGAGAAAAAATGATGGGACTGCCAGGGCCAGGCCGCAGAAACTCATCCAGTTCCACGACTGAACACGGAATCGCGCGAAGGCCACCGCGATGGCGGCGAGAATCGCCAGAAGTTGCAGTAGGACAATCAATCTCGGCTTCACCAAACGTGCTCCGCGGAAAGATTGGTATCGGCCATGCGCCCCGGCTGGCCGAACCGTTAGTGAGTGTACTACGAGCCGGTTCCACCAGGGCCGATCGGGCGCACTCGCCGGGACGCCGGGCCGGACTCGTCAAGTTGAGCGTCCGTCGCCATCCGGAACGTCCCGCTGCACGCACCTCCATTCGCGAGCCGCAGAGGGTATGGCACGCGAATCCACGCAAGAGGCGCTAAGATTCTTGGGAAGGAGCAATCATGGCGGCGACGCGGCGGGAATTCCTGAGAACTGGGCTGACAGCCACGGCCTTGGCTGGGAGCGGCATCCCCGGCTCAGCGTGGGCTCCAAAGAGGTCGGCCTCCGACTGGGTGGCGCTCGGCGATTCAGGGGTCAAGGTCACGCGCCTGGCGTTTGGCACGGGGACGTTTTCGGGCCGGGTTCAGCGCGATTTGGGGCAGGAGGCTTTCACGCGGTTGGTGCGGCATGCGTACGATCGCGGCATCCGCTTCTTCGACACCGGTGAATCCTACTCCGGCACTCCACAGATGCTAAGCATCGCGTTGAAGGGTCTCCCGAGGGATAGTTACCGCCTCATGACCAAGTGGGACGTGGGCGGCAGCCAGGACGCTCAGGCCAGGATCGACCGCTACCGCCGGGATCTCGGCAGCGAATACATCGATATCCTGCTGATCCACTACGTGCGCAACCCGCGCTGGACCGAGACGACCAAGGCCGCGCAGGACGGGCTCTCCGAAGCGAAGGTCAAGAAGACGATCCTGGCGCACGGGGTTTCGACGCACGGGCTGCCGGCGTTGGGCACGGTGCTGGGAAACAAGTGGGTGGATGTGTCGCTGCTTCGAACCAACCATGCGGGTGTCCACATGGATACGCCGGACGCCAGCGATCCCGACATCATTGGGGACGTCAAACAGGTGGTGGCGCATACCAGAAAAATCCATGCCCAGGGCACGGGCGTCATCGGCATGAAGCTGATTGGTGAGGGCCGCTTCACCAAGCCGGAGGAACGCGAAGCCTCCATCCACTTCGTGATGGGCCTGGGCTCGGTGGACGCGATCACCATCGGGTTCAAGAGCGCGGCGGAAGTGGACGAAGCCATCGAGCGGATCGACAGAGCCTTGATCGCGTAAGCCCGGGCCGTGGGGGAAACGCGGAACCCATCGCGCGAATGCGCTACTCCGCAAGCCGGAAGCAAAGTACTGATTGCCATGCGAGAACTGGCTGACGATAGGTTGGTGCGGGGAGCATGCTGAGCTATGCACTGCTGGGGGCGACGTTCGCATTCGCCGCCGTAGTGCAGCCTGGACCGCTGCAGGCCTACCTCATTTCCCAGGCCGTCAATCACGGCTGGAAACGGACGCTGCCCGCGGCTTTCTCACCGCTTCTCAGCGACGGCCCAATCGTTGTTGTGACCGTACTGGTCTTGAGCCGCCTGCCGGCTTGGTTTGCGCTGTGGTTGCGGCTGGCTGGCGGCATCTTCGTTCTTTACCTGGCTCTCGGTGCCTTCCGAACGTGGTTGTCCTGGGACCGCAGGATCGAGACGCAGGCGCCATCCGGGAGCCAGACGCTCCTCAAGGCGACAGCGGTGAACCTGCTGAATCCGAACCCGTGGATTAGCTGGAGCCTCGTGATGGGCCCGCTGCTGCTCCAGGCGTGGCGCGAGGCGCCGGCGTGCGGGATCGCCTTGCTCGCCGGGTTCTATGGTTTCCTGGTCGCCGGCCTGGCGGGTTTCATCGCGCTCTTTGGGATGGCGGCGGGCCTTGGAAGCCGGGTGAGCCGGGGTTTGATAGGGCTCTCGACGATAGCCCTGGCCGGGTTTGGGTGCTATCTGTTGTGGTCCGGGGCCAGCATGCGAGGATAAGCGATTGGACCACGCGGCGGGCGGCGCAGCCGTGCTCTTCGGCATGGGCCTGGGCGTCATCGACTGGGACGGCGCGGAGGCCAAGGAGCGCGACGGTTTTCTGGAACATCTCCCACCAACAACTCTGGTTTGGGGACGGTTCCTTGCTGGTGGGGTTCAAGCTGATGCCGCTCGAGCCGCGCTTCCGAAAGACCATCGAGCCGAAGTACCCGGTCGGCAACGAGGGTTTTCCAGCCACCAGTGGCGCAGGGCGCGTGGCAGACCGCTAGCTACAGCGATGCGATCAGTTCGATGCCTTCCTTCCGGCCCAGGTTCCGCGAGTACTTCTTATCGGTGGCGCTATTCCAATGCTCGTGTACGCCGAGGCTGGCCAGAGGTGCGCCGGCCGGATCATACAGGGTCCCGGAAGGCGCCTTGCCGGCCTGCGACGCTTCGTGCAGGTAATTGTCCGCGTTGCCCCGGACCTCGGTCGCGCGCGGCTCGTTCCTCAGGATGTCGAGTCCTACCGAGTCAAGCGCCACAGGATCCTGCGAGGCCAGCAAGCTGGAGGCCCAATGGTCCCCGAACGATTCGAAGCGCATCACGCTGGCTTCGTTGTGGGCCGCCGAGTACAGGCCATCCAACATGAAGAGCACCGTCTTGCCTCCCAGGTGCCGGTGCCCGATCAAGTCCACCAGGGCGTTGTAGGAACCCATCGGACTGGTTCTCATCACGAAGTTATGCAGGGGGCGCGGCGTCCAGCCGCCGTTGTCGGGGAAGTGCACCGAACCGAAATGGTTCTTCCCGCCAAGCGTCACGCCCGCCATCCCGTGCGGCCGCAGCAACGCCATGTTGATCAAGTACTTCGTCTCGGTCACCGGCTGCGGCAGATAGCCCACGGGCACTTTCTCATTGGAGAACCGGACGGGGTTCGTCTTGTCCGGGGCGGGCGGCGTAAGTCGCCCGCCGAGACCGTAATCGGTGTTTACCAGGAACCTGACGGCCTGGAAGCCGGGACTTGCGTTGACCCGGATCTTACTGTAGACGGGTACCCCGACATTCCGCCCATCCGCCACCTCATATATGAGGATGTCTTCGCCCGGCACGCCCGCCTGGGTGATCAGTTGAGCCACCAGAGCGGCGACGGCGTGAGGGCTCGGCAACCCGTTCAACGGACGCTGCCCTTTGCCCCATTCCGGGGAGCGGTCCTGATTCGCGTTAATCTTGATTGCGATCTTCTCCCCACGCCGGTACCCCGAGCTCCCCAGCTTGCGGTCCTCGTTGAAGCTCCGAAACAGAGCGTCCCAGGCCTGTTTGTCGGTCTTCTGTCCCGTCAGGCTCTGCAGAACCCGGGAGGTCATCCGATCCACCGCCATTTGGTTGGTGTTGGCATCGTCCCACCAGTTTCCCGTTGTGCCATCCCAACTGGTCGACTTTGCATCGCGGACCCAAGCCACTCTGCCGGGGTGGATTCCCCTTCCTACGCCGATGGGGCTGTTGGCGCCCTCGATAGGCTTGAAGGGGTCGACTTGCGGCGCGCCGCCCCGCTGCTGCGCCATGGCCTCGGCGACCAGTCCGCAGGGGAAACGAAACAGGCCGGCAGCCGGAACCGCGGCCAATGATCTTAGGAATGATCTTCGAAGCATGCGTTGGCTCCCTCTTTCCCAGGGACCGCAATGGTTGGGTCCGATACAAGGCGACTATACGCCTACCACTCCCAAGCGTCAAGCCCCCGGTATGAGGGTTTTCGAAACCGGCGCGAATTTTGATCGGAGCCGCGAACGCCAGCTAGAAGCCGGCTTTCTTGTCCACGACGTTGAGCAGGGGAAGGCCGGCGCCGAATCGCCGGATGTTCTCCTTGACGATGAAATCGAGACGCTTCTGCAAGTTGTCGGAGCCCCCTGACACGTGCGCGGTAATCACGATGTTCGGGGCCTTCCAAAGGGGATGGCCCTTGGGCAGAGGCTCGGGGTCTGTCGCATCCAGGCCGGCGCCGGCCAATCGCTTGCTTTCGAGGGCTTTGGCCAGCGCCATGTGGTCATAGATCTTCCCTCGCGACATGGCGATGAAATACGAACCCTGTTTCATCAATTCGAATTGGCGAGCGCCCATCATGCCGTTGCTCTTATCCGTGCTCGGAACCGAGACAAAGACAACGTCCGCCTCGGGCAGCACCGAGTCGAGCATGTCCGGGGGGACGACCCGCTGAACGATGACGCCGGTCGGGATGTCGCGAATATCCACGCCGATGACCTTCATGCCGAATCCATGCGCCCGCTGGGCGATCTGGCTGCCGATGCCGCCGACGCCGATGATAACGGCGGTCTTCCCGTCCAGTTCGAACATCCCGGTCCGCGCGGTCTGCCATTCTTCAAGCGGCTGGCGCGGAATGGTGACATTCAACTTGCGAGTCAGCGCCAGCAGGAAGCCAAACGCGTGATCCGCAATCTGGGGACCGTAGACGTTCTTGGCGTTGGTCACCATCACGTCGCTGGCGATCAATGCCGGGAACAGGCCGACCTGGTTGCCGTGGGCTTCGACGCCCGCACTGCCGATGTGGAGCCACTTCAGTTGCTTGGTCTGTTTGAAAAGCTCCGGTGTCAACGGCGCGCCAACGATTGCGTCGGCATCCACGACCTCCTTCGCGAGGTCGGCGCCGCGGGAGGCCACGATCTTCACGTTGGGAGCGGAAGTGGCAAGCTCCTTCAACACTTCGGGTGACAGGTTGGCGATGACTTTCTTGGACTGCGCCGACATCGCACAACCGAACACCAACAGCGAGATCAACAGTCTCTTCATGAGTTCCCCCTCCAATCGGGGTCTGAGGTGTATTCTACACATGTCGCCGCCGCGTGGGAGGGTGACGGGGCGGAATAGGGTGGCGCCTGTGCATGCTGGCCTTGTGCTGACAAGAGCAGCACAAGCCCATGTGGACAGCGCCAGGCGGCTCACGCGTTACTTGCGGTGATTCTCTCGATTCTGGCTGCCGCCTGAAGCCCCCCCGTTGCACCGCGGGTTGCTAGAAGCGGAACAGGTAGCTCAGCTTCAAGAAGACCTGTCGATCGGTGCGCAGATTGGGGTATTGCGTTCGGAAGACAGAGCGCTGCTCAGAGTACTCCATGGCCAGATTTTCGCGGCGCTCCGTATAGCCGACGTAGAGCGCCGTGCCCGGGTTCAGAAGATAGGTGAGCAGGGCATCGAACACCGGCTGCTTGGTCTTTTCCAGATCGACAAGCGAAGAGTTCGGCAACACGCTCTCGTAATCGAGAATGAAGCGCAACGACAAGGCCTTTGTGAACTGGTAGTTCAGCTTGGACCGAAGGATGTGATTATTGAAAACAGGTGTTCCTCCGATCAGCCCCTGGGAGGGATCGTCGCTACGGACTTTCAGGCCGTTGTAGATGTAACTCTCTTCCCAGCGCAGCGCAGGTGTCGGAAGCAGCGCCACCCCGGCGGTCAGCCGCCGCTCAGCACCCAGGAACGGAGCTAGTCCCTCGGCGGGATAGAAGTTCACCCGCCGTCCGCCCGAGACGCTCGCCTCGAACAGCAGCCATTTCAGCCGCTCGCTGGAGACCTGGATGCCCGTCAGGCGCTGCCGAAAGCCTAGACCGCGATGCAGCACATAGCCTTCGTTCCAGAAGGCTGAGATCTCGGTATTAGCCCTCAGCTTAAGACCGAAATTATTGTCCATGAGCCATTCCTGCAACTGCCCCTTGTGGTCCCAGATAGCGTAGTAGTGCGACCCGGGGCCGTAACTGACGACTGTTCCCTCTTCCCGTTTCCAGGTGTAGGACAGCCGGTGATCCGCTTTCCGAATGCCCAGGCGCGGGACATATCCAAGTTCGGGGCGGAACTTCGGGCTCACGTCCAGGTATTCGACACCCCATTTCCAGTTACGGTCATTGAAGTCGAGGGATCCGAAAAAAGCCGGCCCGCTGGTTCTTTCCTGTTTGCGCGTTCTGGTGCGGGACGTTGCCATCTGCCCGGTGAACACCCAGTTGTCTGTGATTCGGAGCCGAGTGTCGAGAGCGGCCACCTCGTTGCTGGCTTGGCCGAAGCTGCGCCGGGATCCAAATACGCCTACGCTGGACTGCCGGCCGAACTCCCGCAGCGCGCGGACCACTCCAAGGCCGGCACGAGTGCCGTACAGTTCGTCGCTGGAGGCAAGGCTTTCTCCTGGTGCGCGGTCATCCATCGCCAGCGCTCCGAGCGCCCAGGGGCCCAGCTTGCCCGTAGTCCTGGCGCCGAATTCCGGATCGCGAATTCGCCTTGAGAAAAACAGGTTGATCGGTGTCGTGAAATAGCCAGCATTCTCGATAAAGAACGGTCTTCGTTCGGGGAAGAAGACCTCGAATCGCTGGTTGACGGTTGTCTGCGGCTCGTCGGACTCCACCTGGCTGAAGTCCGGGTTGACAGTCAGATCGACGGTGATGGCGTCCTGGATGACCGCCTTGGCGTCAATGCCGCCGCGAAGTTCCCGTTGTGTGCGGAAAGCCGGCCCTCCGGGCTGCTCGGTGTCGAGGAAGTCCGCGTCTGAGTATGCGCCGTACGGAATCACCTGCACATTGCGGCCGGGCGAAGTGCGGGCCGGAAGCTCGACCGTGGCCATCTGCTGGACGAAGCCGGCGATCCGCTCGGAGATGCGCGGCCAGTAGGATTCCTCGTTCATCCGCATGATGCGGCGGCCCACGGCTAGCCCCCAGGTCTGCGTGTCATGGCTCGGGAACCGAAGGCTCTTGAACGGAATCGCGATCCAGACGACGTAGCCTTTCTCGGTCAGCCGCCCGCGGGTGTGCCAGAGGGTGTCGAAGCTGGCGTCGTCGTCCTGCCCTTCGGTCCGGAAGACGTCCTGCTGGATGCCGAGCGGGTTGACGACAAATAGGTAGGCGCGCTGGCCGTCGTGGAACGTATCGAGCATCAGGCCGACGACATCGTCGTTGTTGATATCTTCGCGCTTTGCCCGCCGCCCGCGGACCAGGTTAGGGTCGTCCGTGCAGGCGAACACCGCGTAGAGGTTCTTATCGTCGAAGCCCAGGTATGCGGTAGTGGGCAGGCTCACGGGTTGTCCATCGCCGGGCATCTTCTGGCGGAAATCTTCCACCTTCAACATCGAGTAGCCCGGCTCCCGGTTCAGGAAATCTTCGATCTCCGGCGGTCTTGCAAGTCTGGGGATTGTGACGGCCGCTTGAGCCGCGGCCCCAGTGCACATCAAGATGAGGACAACCAGACCACGCAGAAGGCAGGTCGAGGGGCGCTGGCCTTCAGCCTGAACGGATACCGGCGACGGTTCTTCCAGCGCTAAGCCCAGGCGCAACGGGCCATCCTGGCCCCTCGAAAGGCATCCAGCGAGCGGTAGCGCTCGGGGTTCGTCATCGTGGCGGCGTGTCGTGTGCATCACAACTCCATGGTGGGTTTCTTTCGAGGGCGGCGGAAGTAGAAAAGGGTACTTCTTGCGGTAAGAGGGGCGTGGTTTAACGGTATAATCGACACGTAACCCATTGAAATGAATGCGTCCCGCGACGAGTCGCTATCCGCTCTCGAAGAGATCCTCCAGTCGCCACAATTCCGCGAGGCCGGACGGCTCCGGCCCCTCCTGAAGCATCTGGCGACGCTGACGCTTGACGGTGAGACGGGGCGCCTCAAGGAATCCGTCCTGGGGCGGGAGTTCTTCCGACGCGGGACGGACTACGACCCGCGACTGGACCCCGTGGTTCGCGTGGAGGCGCGCCGGTTGCGCCAGCGGCTCGAGGAGTTCTACGCCTCTGGTGCCGCTTCCAGCCCCGTGCGGCTGCACCTTCCCAAAGGCGGCTACCGGGTGACCTTCGAGCGGGCGCCGGCCCGGCGGCGCTCCCTTCGGATGTACTGGATTGCCGCCGCCGCTGTGGCGGTGATCGCGACCGTCATTCTACTCCGGTCGAGCGGCAGATCCGCCACGGACGGCGGCCCGGCGCGGGTGGCGCTCCTGCGCGGCCAGTATCAGATGAACATGTACTCGCGCGAGGGACTGCTGCGGGCGGTCGACTACTTCCATCAGGCGCTGCGAATCCGGCCGGACTACGCGCCGGCTCTGGCGGCGCTGTCGCAGACCTACGCCGTCCTCTCCTACTACGGCGAGCTGCCGCCGGGGGTTCCCTTCGACATTTCGCTCACGACGGCCGACAAGGCGATCGCAGCGGACCCGTCGCTGGCCGAGGCACACGCGGTGCGGGGGTTTGCGCTCGCGTTCCATCAGTGGCGCTGGGCGGACGCCGAAACGGAACTCACCAAGGCGATCTCGCTGGACCCCAACTCCGCGATCAGCCACCTTCTATATGGAGTCTGCGTCCTTCTGCCGCAGAGCCGCTTCGACCGTTCGCACGAGGAGTTCCGCCGCGCGCTGAGCCTGGACCCGAACTCGTCGTTTGGGAACTTCACTTACGGCTTTGCGCTTCTGGCCGCCGGACGAAAGGACGAAGCGATCGCCCAGTACCGCCGGACGCTGGAGCTTGGCGCCATCCACCCGGACATGGAATGGGACTACGGAATGGCTCTCGGGATGGCGGGCCGGTACGCCGAAGCGGCCGACGCGTTTCGGCGTTCGATCAGACTGGGGGGGAGTGAGGACCGCGAGTTACGTGGCCTGGAGGCGTACTTTTCCGGGGATGTCGAGAAGGCGCGGCGGGACGGTCCTCGCGTGGAGAAGGCGGCGATCGAGGGCATGCAGAATCGAATCGACGTGGCGCGCCTGTTCAGCATGCTTGGCGACAAAGAACGAGCGTTCTTATGGCTGCAACGCGCAATCGACGCGCGGGAGCGGGAGGTAATCTGGATCAGATCGGACCCGCGTCTGGCGGCGCTCCGTTCCGACCCGCGATTTCCGCCCCTGGCAGCGCGGGTAGGGCTCTGATCAAGGGCTCCGCCACGCTCCCGGACAATTCTTATGCCATTCTGCATTGCGAGCTGTTCCGGCTGTATAACCCCACCCTTCTGGAGATCGGCCGCCACCCTGAATTGAAGTTTGCCGTCCGTTCAGTTAAGCTTTAGAACCAGAACAAGACCCTATGCCAAACCAACATCGAGTGTCGAAAGCAGCCGTCGTAGCTTCTCACCCTTGCCGCGCTTTCTGCCTGGGGGCAGCCCGCTGCTCCAGGAAGGGGCGGCGGCGCCGTCCGGTCGCCGGAAGTGTCCGCGGACGGCAAAGTCACCTTCCGCCTGCGCGCGCCAAACGCCAAGGAAGTGGCCGTCACGGGCATCGGACAACGCCTGGCGATGGAGAAGGACGAACAAGGCGTCTGGACCGCCACCACCGAGCCGCTGAAGCCGGACATGTACTCCTATTCGTTCTCCGTGGACGGCGCCACGTTCAACGATCCCGCCAACCCTCTCTTCAAGCCGTCCTACGGCAGCGCCGGGCAGAGCATGGTTCACGTCCCGGGAGACGTGATTTGGGAGCCGGCGGCGAAACGTCGCGCGCGGCGCCATCACGCGGCACTTCTACCACTCCGCGTTGGCCGGCGACGACCGCGACTACTGGGTGTACACGCCTGCGAACTACGACCCGAAGCGCAAGGAGCCGTACCCGGTGCTCTACCTGTTGCACGGCCTGGGGGACGAAGCCAGCGGTTGGATTGAGAGCGGCGCCGCCAACGTGATCCTCGACAACCTGATTGCGCAAGGCAAAGCCAAGCCGATGCTCATGGTGAACACGCTAGGGCTACGGGACGTCGGGCGGGACCCGGGGCGCTATGGCCAGCGACATGATTCCGAATTTCGCGCGGACGGTGCTGGAAGAAGTGATGCCGCAGGTAGAGAAGGCCTACAACGCCACCAAGGACCGCAACCAGCGCGCGATCGCCGGGCTCGTCGATGGGTGGCGCGGAGGCGCTCTACACGGGCCTCAACCATCTGGATCGCTTTGCCTGGGTGGGCTCGTTCAGCGGCGCCTTCGTCATGTGGCCTCGCGGGACCGCGGCACCGGCGGCGACGCGCGGCGCCCCGGCGGCGCGGGAGCGGCCCCCGGACGTGGCGGGGCCGGGGGTGGTCGAGGGGGCGGCCAGTCCATGACGCCCGCCGACTTCGAGCGGAGTTTCCCGAAACTCGACGCCAAGGCGAACTCGCAGATCCGGTTGCTCTGGATCGCCTGCGGCGTTGACGACGGGCTGAACACCGTGAACCGCCAGTTCAAAGACTGGCTGAAATCGAGAAACGTCCAGTTCACGGACCTGGAGATTCCCGGCTTCGCGCACGTCTGGCCGCTGTGGCGGCGGAACCTCGCCGAGCTGGCGCCCTTGTTGTTCCAGGCGAAAGCCAAGTAGCGGCTGGTTCGCCCATGTTCGAGCAGGCTTTGATTCCCGCCGCCGGGCTGGGGGTTCGCGCTTATCCTAAGACCAGCCGGCTCCCGAAGGTCCTGCTCGAAATCGACGGCAAGCCTCTCCCTCCTGCGCAACATCGAGTTGCTGCGGGACAGCCTGGGGGTGCGCAGCGTCACGATCATCGTGGGCCCCCATGGCGATCAGGTGAGCGCGCGGCTGGGGGACGGCGGCGCCTGGGCGTCGAACTGCGTTATGTGGAGTGCCCCGATCCCGGCATCGGCCTGGCCCGCGGGATCCTGCTCTGCCGCGATCTGTTCCGCGAGCCCTTCATCACGATTTTAGGCGACGAACTCTATGCGGAAAGCAACCACAGCCAGCTCGTGGAACTCTACGGCCGCCCGTTCGATGCCGTCTGCGCCGTGATGCGCGCCAGCGATCTCCACCAGATCAAGCGCAACTACAGTGTGGAGATCGAAGACGGCCGCGTCGTTTCGCTGGTCGAGAAGCCCGACGAGATCCGCAACGACCTGCTGGGCTGCGGAACATACTTGTTCACTCCCGGGATCTTCGACGCCATCGTGCGTGGAAAGCCGTCCCCCCGCACGGGCCGGTTGGAATTGACGGACGTCCTTAACGACGTTGCGCAAGGCGCGCCCGGCGTTCTGCCGTTTTTCCTCGAAGGGATGTACTTCAACATCAACACGGCCGACGACTATAACTACGCGCAGTTCAAAATTCGAAGCGCCGTTTTCGGCCACCGCAAAGTCAGCGTGGTCATTCCGGCTTACAACGAGGAACACTCGATCGGCTATGTCGTACGGGACTTCCTGCCCGCTGTCGACGAGGTGCTGGTAGTGGACAACTCGTCCGAGGACCGCAGACATCACCTCGACCTACTTCGAAGGCGGCGGCCCGGCCGGGTTGGGCCGTTTCGGCTACAGCCGCGACGGCAAGCCGCGCAACCGCCAGATCGTGATCGGCGTAGTGATGATGGATGGCTGGCCGGTCGCCCATCACGTCTTTGCCGGCAACCGGCTGGACCAGACCACGGTGATGGAGGTCGTGCAGGATCTCAATGCGCGCTTTGAGTTGAACCGGGTCGTCTTCGTCGGCGACGGCGGGATGATGACGATCGGCAACGTCGATCAGTTGCGCCAGTTGCGGCAAGGCTATCTGGTGGGCCTGCAGAGACGGAACCGGAAAGACACGGCTGACTACATCGCCTGGGCCGAGACGCGCAGCGACTGGCAGCCATGCCCGCTGGGGATCACGGCGGCGGAGAAGTCGGCGCCGCCACGGACGCGCGTGGTGGAGGTCGCCGGCAAGGAGCCGGGGGTCCGGGTTTTCGTCGTGCACAGCGACGAGCGAGAAGAGTACGAACGGAGCATGCGCGAGTTGTCGATGCAGCGGGCACGCCAAGACCTGGAGGCGCTACGGGCGCAGGTGGACAAGGGTGAGCTGAAAGAGCCAGACAAAATCGGCGCGGCGGCGGCCACCAAACTGCACCGCAATCACGGCCATCGGTATTTCGCCTGGGATCTGCGCAAAGGCAAGTTCGAGTTCTTCGAGCACCCGTTGAATCTGGCGCGCGAGAAGGCGCTCGAAGGCAAATACGTCATCCAGACCGAAGAGCCGAACCTGTCCGCCGTCGAGGCGGTGACGGCCTACAAGCAACTGAATGAAGTCGAGCGCGGCTTCTCCCACTTGAAGGATCTGCTGGAACTGCGCCCGGTGTATCACCGCCGCGACGAGCGGGTCGAGGCTCACGTGTTCGTAGCGGCGTTGGCACTGCTGCTGGACCGGGCGCTGGAGAAAACCTTGCGAGCGGCGGGCAGCCAGCTATCGTCGCCGTTTGCGTGGCGGGCGCTGGAGATGATGCGCTGCGTCGAAGTAGAACTCGGCACGCGCCGCAAGCGGTGCGTGACGCGCGGCAACCAGCATGTCGCCGAAGTGCTGAAGGCCACCGGCCTCACTGAACTGGACCCGCCCGCGCCGCCGGAGGACCGGCCATGCCTCATGTAGTGACCAAACTCAAAAACCGCCTGCCTGTTTTCTTGGGTTTACAGGGAGCTATGGCAAACATGCGCTAGATCCAATTC
>CAWDER010000045.1:0-173908 GCA_963801345.1 Bryobacteraceae bacterium | reverse complement strand
GGGGGTACTTAGTACTAGACGCTTGATTACCAAGTGTTGACGAATAGGCCATTGTCCGGGGATTGGACGTTGGGACAGAATGAAAAGGCAAGCCACCTTGGCTTCGAGTACGAGGAACTCCATGCGGCACAAAGGTTTTTGGAGAGACGACAGCGGGCAGGATCTTATTGAGTATACGTTGCTCTTGGCGATGGTCTGCCTCGCCTCCGCCGGATTGTTTATCAGCAGCGGCGGCTCAGTCAGCGGGATTTGGGGCGTGACGACGAACAACCTGTCAGCCGCCAGCACCGCAGCCGGGAGTTAAGTCCGCGCTCGGCGTCGCGAAGCGACCCCGGACCCGCGAGCTTCATCTGTGCCTGGCGTGCTCCCTTTCCTTCCCAAAATTGCCCGCAGGCTGAAGTCAGGTCCCACGGTGGTAGTCGCGGTAGGGATGCGAGTTGCCTCGCACCCCCCTGCACAGATCCGTGCGAGCGCTCCTAACGCACACGGTTCTTACCTGGGATGTTTGGACGCAAAGCGCACCTCGGGATACGGATGCTGGATCTCGACCTCCGGAGCAGTTGCCGAGTTTTTCCTGGAAGTGTCTCCCATGTCCAGCGGTGTCGTTGACTCACGCCGGCGAAGCTGCCACCACTACATGCGTAACACTTCGTAGCGAAACGCCTTCAGTCGGTCCTCGTTGCGCGGGACCGCATGGTATTGGAAATATCCGCGAACCACCGATTGGAGCCACTCCACCGTGCCCTTGGTCTTCTCGTGTAAGCGCACGCCGCAACTGCCGCCGAATCTGCTTCAGCTTGGCCGCCATACGCTTGCCGATCGTCTTCCGCAGCACCATGAAGTATCCCGTCTTGTGATTCTTCCCACAGATGTGAGTGAAACCCAAGAAGTTGAAGGTTTCCGGCTTCCCTTCCCCATGCTTGGCCCGCCGTGCAGCGGCATAGCGCCCGAATTCAATCAGACGCGTCTTCTCCGGATGCAGCTCCAGCCCGAACTTCCGCACGCGCTCCCGCACTTAGGAACTTCTCGGCGTCTTCCCGGTACTGAAACCCGAGCACCGCGTCGTCGGCGTACCGCACCACGATCATCTCGCCGCGCGCCACCTTCTTCCGCCATGCTTGCACCCACAGATCGAGCACATGATGCAGGTAGAGATTGGCAAGCAACGGCGAAATCACCGAACCTTGGGGAGTCCCTTCCTTCGTCTCGAACCACTGCCCATCTTCGATCACGCCCGCCCTCAACCATTTCTCTGAGCCTCCTACCGGGGAAGTGGTTTCGATTCGTAAGGCGGCGCAGATCTTGGGCATGAATACGTCCAGCATTCACCGCTGGCTGGCGGATGGTTTCATCGCCGGCGAGCAGGTCACTCCAGGGGCGCCGTGACAGATTCGAATCACCGATCAGTTGCGAGCGCGCATCGTGCAGCAGGCACCACCGGAGTATCTGCCAATGCTGGAAACCACGCTCAAACTGGGCGTCTCTCGCCAAACCGTGTTGCAGCGTGTAAAGCGCGGCGAATTGCAAGCTGTGCTGGTGCGACAGGGCCGACGTAAAGGCTTGCGAATCAAAGTGGTAGATTAGCAGCCGGACCTATTTGAACAACTTTCATGAACCAGGGGGCAGTATGAAGCCATATCGAAAAATGATCGAATGTCCAAGTCCACGACATAGTTCACCTTCTTGCTGGTGATCCCGGCGCACAGCGCGTCCAGCGCGTCGTGCTGGCTGCGCCCTGGCCGGAACCCGTACGAAAAACCCAGAAAGTCCTCTTCCCAAATCTGGTTGAGAACCCGCACTACCGCTGCCTGGACGATTTTGTCCTCCAGTGCCGCGATTCCCAATGGCCGTTGCCGACCATCGTCTTTGGCGATCCAGACTCTCCGTGACGGTTTCGCATGATAGGCCCCGCGATGGATTCGACCACGCAGGTCCGCCAAGCGTTCCTCCAGGCCGTCCCCATATTCTTGCCACGTCACCCCGTCCACTCCCGCCGCCGCCCCCCTTTTCAGGTTTTGGTAGCTGCCGCGAAGCAGTTCGATGTGGACGTGGTGCAGCAGGGCGGTGAACCGCATCTTCGGATATCCCTTGGCTGCTTGACGTACACGGTCCAGCCCGCTTAGCCCGCTCTTCCGGCTCGGCGTCCGGTACGGGTTTGGCTCTTCCGCGTTCTCCTTGGTCAACGGCCTTCCCTCCACGATCTCCTTCGGCCCTCCCCTGCCTTCGTTCGACCGCTTCGTCGGTACTATGCCGCTGTGCGATTCCCTATCGCCGTGCACGTGGGTCTTATCGCTCATCGCTTTCTCCCACCGATCCGCTCCCGACTGCCTGCGGATGGCGACAGGGTCTCTCGGTTCTCGCGCGTGAAGTTTCCATGCATGGCTTGGGGTCTTTGACTCCGCAGCGCCTGTGACGCACTTGCGATATGACGTGCACCACAGTATTGCCTTCCGGCTCGCCTGACACCGTCGGCGCTTCCCCGCATCCGCTTTGGATTTGGCCCAAGCCGACTTGCCCAAGCCGACTTGCGAGTCGAAAAGTAACGAACAGATGTACACTAGACTGTGCCGGGAAGCTCAAAATGGAAATCCCGGATAATACCCGAAACTCTCGTATCGAAGGTTCGATGCGGCAATGACGAAAGCCGCTGCTGGAGCATCCAGGCACGTGGCACGAGATGTTAGGCGGGCGCTTGCTGGATGTGTGATCAGGCGGCGGGGCAGGGATGGCTGATCGCCTTACAGGGTTCGAGCAGCTCCATACGCAGGGACGTCTACCTCTAGGCAAATAGGATAAACATGAAAACGAGAATCAATGTTGTTCTAATGCTGGCGCTGGCGCTCACGCTGATTGGCGCCGCGTTGACGATGGCGACACAGGCCGGGGCGGGAGCCAATGTTCCTCCGCCCAGGCCGCAAGGCCCCTGCGACGTCTACGCCGCCGCCAGCAACGCCTGCGTGGCCGCCCACAGCACCACGCGCGCGCTGTACGCTTCCTACAACGGCCCGCTCTACCAGGTCCTGCGCCAGTCGGACGGCAAGACCTTGGACATCGGCGTTGTCCGGTCGGTCGCGTCGCCGGTCCCGGATGCGGGCGGATACGCCAACGCGGCCGCGCAGGACGCGTTCTGCGCCAACACGTATTGCTGGATCAGCATCATCTACGACCAATCCCCCAAGCGCAACCACCTCATCCAGGCGCCCCGCGGCGGATTCAGCGGCCCGGCCATGGGTGGATTTAACAACCTCCCGGTCGCCGACATGGCGCCGGTTACGATCATGGGCCACAAGGCCTACGGCGTCTTCATCGAACCGGGCATGGGCCTCCGCCAGAACGACGTGAAGGGCACCGCGGTCGACGACCAGGCGGAGGGGCAGTACTGGGTCATAAGCGGCCACCACTACAACTCCGGCTGCTGCTTCGACTACGGCAACGCCGAGACCGACAGCCGCGACGACGGCAACGGCACCATGGAAACCACCTACTACGGCAACGCCACCGCCTGGTATCGCGGGACTCCCCCCGGCCCGTGGATCATGACCGATCAGGAAAACAACCTGGTTGGTTGCGTCAACGCGGATGGATCCAAATTCTGCGCGGACTTGCCGAGCATCACCTGGCGGTTCGTGACCGCCACGGCCGACGGCGAACCGCACCACTGGAGATCCATGGGCGGCGACGCGCAGACGGGCGACCTGAAGGTCATGTTCGATGGACCGCGCATCAACGCCACCTATGACCCGATGCGCAAGCAGGGAGCCATCCTCCTGGGCAACGGCGGCGACAACAGCGTCGGTTCGCAGGGCACCTTCTATGAAGGTGCGATGACGGCCCCAGGGACCTTCCCGACGCAGGAGACCAACCAGAAGGTGCAGGCCAACGTCGTGGCTGCCAAGTACGACGTGCCGCGGTTGAGCCTGGCGCCAGCGTCGGCGGTTGCCACGCCTCCGGGACTCCAGACGTTTTCGCCGCGGTCCTCGCAAGACACCACCGTGACGTTCACGAATACCACGGGGGCTCCCGTGCCGGGCCTCCAGTTGAGCATTTCCGTGCCCACGGGTTGGACCTCCGTGGTCTCAGACGCCACCGGCGCGTCGAAGACGTTCACTGCCCCGGTAGCGCCGGGCGCCAGCGTGAGCGCGACCTTCAAGGTCACCTCGGGGCCGGCGGCCTTCAACGGCGACCTGGCCGGCAAAGCCTCCTGGACGGCGAACGGCAGGACGATATCCGAGACGGCGTTCGAGAAGGTGCGGAGCGTCAGCCCGGTCAAGATCAACGAGTTCGGCATTAGCACCGGTTCTCCCGCCAACTCGACGAATTCGTTCATCGAGCTTTACAACGCCGGCGCCAGCGCCGTCGATATCTCCAGTTGGACCCTGACCCATCACCCGACCCAGTTGCCCGTCTTCTCGTCGGCGAAGATCCCGGCTGGGACGAAGCTCGCGGCGGGCGGCTTCTACCTGCTCGGCCTCTCCAACTCCGGGCTGGCGGTCCCCGCGCGCGCGGGCGATCGCACCATCCACGTCAGGAGCACGACCGACATGAAGGCCGGCGATACGATCAGCATCGACACCGGCGCCAGCGTGGAGACCCGCAAGATCGCAAGCATCGGGACGGCGGCCGGCAACAGTACGACGCTGTGGCAACCCCTCCCCGAGGGTCCGGTGATCACGATCCCCGCCGGCTCAACCAACGTGCCTGTCACGAGCGTGGCCGGTTTCGAGGTCGGCCAGAAGATCGCCATCGGCTATGGGGCCACCTACCCCACCGTCGCGAAAGGCGTGGAGAAGTACGAGGTGGCCACGGTCACCGCGGTCGGCAAGCAGGGCACGCAGGCCTGGCTTACAGCGCCCGCGAAAGCCGGCGAAACCAACATCAAGGTATCCTCCGTCGTCAACATTTCAGCCGGTGACAAGATCAGATTGGACATCGACAGCGTCGGACATGGGATCGAGACCGTCACGGTTACGCGCGTCGGCACGCAGTCGGCTCGTAACGCCTTCAACGGCGCCTTAAGGGAAACGGAACTGGGCACGGGCCTCGACTTGGCCGCCCCGCTGAAGTTCAATCATTCGTCCAACATCCCCTTCAGCGCCAGGGGAACGGGGATCACCTTCACGCCGGCGACGGCCTTTGCCCACTCGAGCAACGAGCCCGTCCAGCCGCTCGGAACCGGCATCACGCTCGACAGTCCTCTGGCCAAGGCCCACGAGATCAACGCGGTTGTGAGTGACGCCACGGTCACAACCGCGGGCTACCAAGGGACGCCGAAGCCCAACCAGTGGTTCGGTGGCCCCGCCCTCGGCCCCAGCGCCGGTAACATGGTGCTGCGTGACGCCGCTGGCCGGGTCGTCGACAGCCTGAACTTCGGCGGCCTCGTCGACCCATGGGCCGCGGAAGGCTACCAAGCCGCCTCGGGAGCGAACCAGAGTGGCTGCAGCGTGCCTTCACCCAGCGCGGGCAGGGGCGGCTTCGGCGGACGTGGCGCTCAGCCTACCGCCACACCCAATAGGAGTTCGGGCCGCTTCCCGGACGGCGCCGATACCGACAGCAATTGCAGCGATTTCCAGGTGCAGGCCGTCACCACTCTGCCAGCCGCTTCCGCCGCCGGCGCGACCAATATCAAAGTCGCCGATGCTGTGGACTTTGCCGCCGGCCAGACGATTATCATTGATACCGGCGCAAACCGCGAAACCGCCGTCATCGGGACGGTCGGCACGCCAGGCGCCACCACGGTGGGAACCGCCACAAGCGCGGGCGCGACCGTTATCCCTGTCGCCAGCCCGGCAGGATTTACCGCCGGCCAGACCATCATCATTGACAGTGGCGCGAACCAGGAGACCGCGGTTGTCGCCTCCGCCGCCTTCGGCGGCAGAGGCGGCCCTGGCGGCGGTCCTGGCCGCGGCGGCCCTGGCGGCGGCGCCACACTCACCGTCGCGGCCCCGCTCACTCGTGCGCACGCGGTTGGTGCACAGGTCTCCGGCACCGGCATCACCCTCACCGCTCCACTGAGCCGGGCGCATGACAGCGGGGCGCAGGTCGCCGGCAGCGTTCCCACGCCCGGTGCGCCCAACCAATATAGATCCCGGTCACGTATGTAGACCCGAATTGGGCGAGTGTCAGGCTCTGCGCCGACCCCGACGGGCTCGGTCCGGCCACCAGCTTTGGTTATGATTCCTATGCGACGATTCAGGATGCGGTGAACCGCGTCAACACGGGCGCAACGGTGAACATCGCGGCCGATATCCTGAACACGTGCCGAGGTGCTCAGCCTGACCCCGTTCGGCCGGCTGGAGCGCGGTGCTGAAGGACTTCCGGCCGGCGTAGCGCTTTCGCCACCGCCGAGCCGCCGAGATCCCAGAGAACAGTCCCTCATCGTCCGCCCGCTCAGAGCCGGCCGGCCGGAATACGTCCCGCCCGAAGCGTCTCCACCTGTTCCGGGGAGAACGGCGCATCGAACAAAGCCGGCCTTTCGTGAACCGCTCGGAACAGGTGAAAAATGTAGTGCATGCGCTGGTGCAGGTCGGCCCAATCCTCGGCACCACAATCGTCGCAAGCACCATCGGTCCGCTCTACGGACGTTACAAGATCTATCAGGCCGGGCTCGTCCAACGCCGCAAAGACCAGCGGCACCGGAACGTCGAGATTCATTCCCAGTGACAGCACTCCGTCCGGCATACGCAGCAGCATCAGGGCCTCGGTGATAATCCGCCGCGTAAGGTCGCGCGCGAACCGGCGGTAAATCTGCGCGAGGGCCGTGACGGGCCTCAGCAGCAAGCCCGCCAGCCAACCGCCCGGCAACAGCCCGAGCAGCCGCGACTTCAGATCCTCCAGCGTGTCGGGCGCCGCTTCCATGGCACGCTGGATCTCGGGCTGCAAACGCGTCTGTTCATGGAACCCAACTTCGAGGTTCGCCAGGAGCATCAACTGCGCGCGGCGCGGCGGCCGCGGCTCAGTTCTCTGCTGCTGATAGTGCGAGAACGCGCGCCGCAGCCAGTCCTGCCCGTCCGGCGGCGGACCAGGGTCCAGCGCGTTCAAGAACAGCGCAAAACGCGGCGAATCGGCGGACGGATCGTCTCCGCACGTCTCCAGGTATCGTGCCATCTCGTACCCGATCTCCTCGAATACCTTTCGATTCCCGATGGCCACCGCTTCACTCGCGCGCTCGAACGCGTCGAAGGGGCTGTGGATCGCCCGGACAATTCGGCCCAGCCTTGTCCGTGGATTGAAAAGGCCGCGCCGCAGCAGGGCGCGCCACAGAGCTGCGGACGGGGTGCCGCAGCGTCCAGCCTCCCCGCGCGAGGTCGGAAAGGCGGTCGCCCAAATCCTCGCCGCGGATCGTGCAGCCCGCCTGCCGCGAGGCCCAGGTCGCGAAGGTGCACCAGTTGGCGCCCTCGCCCACCTGGGCGCGCATCGCCGCCGACAATTGCGCGTAGCACTCGGTGATTCGCAGGTTCCGGATCACCGCGTCCTCGACGGCGACGATCGCCTTCACCTCCGCGGTGTCCGGATGCAGTTCGCCCATCTTCGGCCGAGCCCTAGAGAGCATCGTAGCGCATCGGGAAAGTCAGCCAGCCGCCGTTCGCCGTGTAAAGAAACCGCCCCCGCCGCATCCATGCCAGAGCGGCTGCCGTAGAATTAAGGAATGCGGCAGACCGTGGCGATTCTCGGCGGCGGGGTTGCAGGTCTCAGCGCGGCTCATGAGCTGGCGGAGCGCGGTTTTCCGGTACGTGTCTACGAGCGCCGGCCGGTGCTGGGCGGCAAGGCCCGCAGTATTGCCGTGCCGAACTCGGGCGGGAACGGCCGTAAACCCCTGCCCGGCGAGCACGGTTTCCGGTTCTTCCCGGGTTTCTACAAGCACGTCACCGACACTATGCGCCGCACGCCCTACGGCGCTCACGGCAACACGTTCGACAATCTCAGCGTGGCGACGCGCATGCTCCTGGCGAGGGCCGGGCAGACCGAAATCACATGGCTCGCCCGTTACCCGGCCACGCTGGAGGAATTTCGAGCGTTCCTTGTCGAGCTTCTCACTCCTCTGGGTGTTCCGACGGACGAATTGATTTTCTTCATCAGCCGGCTGTTGACTGTGGCCACCAGTTGCCCCGAGCGGCGCCTGGCGGAATATGAAAACATCCCCTGGTGGGACTTCATCGCCGCGCCTCAAATGTCGAAGACCTATCAGGCATATCTGGGGCAAGGACTGACGCGCTCCTTGGTCGCAATGCGGGCCGAAGAGAGCAGCACACGGACCGTTGGCTGCACACAATTGCAGCTACTGTATGGCCTGATGTCCCCGGACCGGGTATTTGATCGCCTGTTGTCGGGTCCGACCAATGACGTCTGGATTTACCCCTGGACCCAGTATCTTGAGAAACTGGGCGTAGAAATCCACCCCGGCACTCGAGTCGTCGAAATAGAGACAGATGGCGCGCGAGTGACCGGCGCGCTGGTGGAGAACGCGTCCGGGCGTTCGCGCATCACCGCGGATTTCTATATTGCGGCCCTGCCGGTGGAGGTGATGGCCGCTTTGCTGACCGATGACGTTAAGAGCGCGGCGCCCTCCCTCGCCAACCTTGAGAAGCTGAAAACCCGGTGGATGAACGGAATCCAGTTCTATCTTTCCAAGGATGAACCGCTGGTGCACGGTCATGTGATCTACCTGGACTCGCCGTGGGCGCTGACTTCCATTTCGCAGCGGCAGTTCTGGACCAACACGGACCTGTCGCAATACGGAGACGGCACGGTCCGCGGGATCCTCTCGGTGGATATCTCCGACTGGGAGGCGCCCGGTGTGGTGTGGAGCAAGCCTGCACGGGAATGCAGCGCGGAGCAGATCAAGGAGGAGGTCTGGACACAACTCCAGCAGCACATGAACGACAGCGGGGCTAAGCCGATTGACGACGCGAATCTGGTTGCCTGGTTTCTCGATCCGGACATTGAATTTCCCAACCCGGGCGAGGCCACCAACGCCGAGCCGCTGCTCATCAACACAGCGGGCTCGCTGCAGTACCGGCCGGAAGCCCAGGTGGAGTTGGAGAATTTCTTCGTGGCTTCGGACTACGTGCGCACGTACACGGATATCGCCTGTATGGAAGCGGCAAACGAAGCCGCACGGCGCGCGGTGAACTGTCTGCTGTTGACATCCGGCGCGAGCGCTCCGCCGGCACGGCTTTGGCCACTGGAGGAAGCGGCGTTCCTCAAGCCTCTTCAGGAGGTTGACCGCATCCGCTTTGCGCTGGGCCTCAAGCATCATCTGGCGTCCAGCGGGCGCCCCGCTTCGCGTGTGAGAGCATAAGGGGCCGCCAGACAAATCTTGCCAACCATGTAGCGTGTCGTCCAGAGTGCCGGCCCGGCAGGCTGAACAGGCTGCCGCAAGAGTCGCTCCAATGGCCGGAGAGGGCAAGACGGGAATCTTACCCCACACGGTGAATCAACGACCTGGGTCCACGTAGGGCAAGTCTCCTGAATTGCCCAGCGACTGTCTCCGCAGCCTGCGCCACAGGCTTGCTTGAGGCATTCCAGAAAGCTGGCATTGTGGGCGCTGCCCTGTACGCCGCCCTGTCGCCGCCCTGTGCCGCTTGCAATCGCCACTCAAATGATGCAATCTGGATGGTTTTCCCGGTGTGTCAGGCAGGTACATGCAAATTCGAGTTCTTTATCACGATCATTGCTTCGATGGCGCCGCCGCGGCGGCCTTCTTCAGCAGGTTTCTGGAAGACCGCTTTTATCCGGGCGCGGAGTTTCTTTTCACGGGCCTGGCGCACAAGGCCTCGCAGTTGTTCGACGACTCCATGTTCGACGGCGACGTAAACGCCATCGTCGATTTCAAGTACTCGCCGAACCCGCGGCTCACCTGGTGGTTCGATCACCACCAGAGCGCCTTCCTGCAGCCCGAGGACGAGGAGCACTTCCGGCGGGACACCAGCGGGAAGAAGATGCTCGATCCGGATTCCCGCTCCTGCACCAAGTTCATCGCGACCGTGGCGCGCGAGAAATTCGGCTACGATGCCGCGGACCTGGCCGAACTGGTCGAGTGGGCGGACATCATCGACGGCGCCCAGTACGCCGATGCGAAGACCGCCGTGGAACTGGGGGCGCCGGCCATGAAACTGACGCTGCTCATCGAGGGCGTGAAAGGCTCGGGCAGCGTGGAGAAGGTGATCCGCTTGATGCGGCGCTCGAAGCTGGCCGATATCATGGCGCAGCCCGAAATCCAGGAGCTGTACAGACCGCTGTACGAGCGCCACCTCGCGGCAATCGACATCATCCGGTCCAAAGCCGCGCGGCACGACGGGGTCGTGTACTTCGACCTCATCGGCAACGACCTCGAGGGCTACAACAAGTTCATCCCCTACTACCTGTTTCCGGATTCCGTCTACACGGTGTCGGTGAGCAAGTCGAGTTTCCGCACTAAAGTCTCGGTGGGATCGAACCCCTGGTCGAGCGCGCCGCTCACGCACAACCTCGCCAGCATCTGCGAACGCTACGGCGGAGGCGGCCACCCGCGGGTGGGCGCGATCAGTTTCGACCTGGGCGCCGTGGACGGAGCGCGCAAAGCCGCCGCCGAGATCGTCGAGGAATTGAGCCGGTAAGGCGGGTTATCAACCCGCCCCACGGGCTACTGGTAGCTCACGCAGTTGTCGCACCAGTTGCCGTCGTCGTCGAAGTGCGGCCAGGGCTGGCCCGCGTGGTAGTTCTGAAGCTTGATGTTGTTGAACTCCGGCGTCGGCAGGAAGTAGCCCGGCTCGCGGAGGTGCTTCTTTACCACTTCTTCGTTCAGTTCGACGCCGATGCCGGGCGTGTCGGGCACCTTGGTGTAGCCCGCGTTGACGATAGGCTTCTCAGGGCCGTTGACCAGATCCTGCCACCAGGGCATGTCGACCGCGTGGTTCTCCATGGCATGGAACTGCTCGAAGGTCGCGCACATGTGTACCGTGGCCATACCCATCACTGGTCCGCCCGCCATGTGGACCGCGGTCTCGATCTTGTTCTTGAAGGCGTAGTCCGCGATCCGCTTGGTTTCGATCGCGCCGCCCGACGTGCCGGGGTCAGGGTGGACAATGTCCACGGCCTGCTCGTCGATCATCTCCTGGAATCCGCCCTGCAGCCCAAAGGTATTCTCGCCGGTGAGGATGGGCGTCGTCGTGCCCTCCCGGATCTGCTTCATGGCCCGCCAATCGGTCCAGGAGACCATGTCCTCGGCCCACGCCATGTTGTAGGCCTCCATCGCCTTGCCCAGCCGGATCGCGCCCGGAATCGTCAGGCGCCCGTAGTGGTCCGAGGCGATCGGGAACTCTTTGCCGATAACGCCGCGCGCCATGGCCATGAACTCCGAGAGGTAGGCGAGGCCCTTGTCGGTGAGCTGGCCGTCCGCTCCAAAGGCGCCTTCGCGGGCGCGGACCAGGCTGGTCTGGAGGTCCATCTTGAACCAGGTGAAGCCCTGCTTCTTGCGCAGCGCCAAACGCCGCTCGTAGGCCTTGATGTCCGTAGTGCTGGTGGTGTCGCAGTAAACGCGAATCTTGTCGCGCTTCTTCTCCCCGAGCAGCTTCCACAGCGGCACACCCTGCACCTTGCCCCGGATGTCATTGAGGGCGAGGTCGATGGCGCTAAAACCGCCGCCCGCGCGCCCGTGGTTATTGAACGCTCGTATGCTGCTCAGGATCTGCTGGACCTGCAGCGGGTTCTTCCCCAACAGCATGCCCTTGAAGATGAGGGCGTTGTCCTTGCCGCCCGCATCGCGCACCTCTCCCAAACCGTAAACACCCTGGTTGGTGTCAATCTTGATGACCGGATAGTCGTAGTTGGACGCGATCGTCAGAGCACGCATGTCGGTGATCTTCAGATCGCTGGGCGCCGAGTTCGGGTTCACCGTCTTCGGCACCGGCACGGCCCTTCCCTGCGCGTCCAACTTGGGCGCGGTGAGTTTGAAGAGACCGGCGGCGGCGGCGGCTCCGGCGGCCCGCCCGAGAAAATTCCTGCGGTTGTGGATCATCCTTCTGTTATCGCACTTCTACGGAAGGAATTGACCCAACGAATGATAGGTGGCGCAGGCGATCGTTCTTTGTCGCCTGCGTCCGCGCTTGGCAGACCACGGACTGCGATGGTCTGCCCCACGTTTACTCCGGCACGTACTGCCGTAGGAAATCGTGCGCCACGCGGAAACCGGCCTTATAGGGCTCGGTGAAATCGGAGCCGGTGTACTGCGGGTAGTAGAAGGCGTCCTCGTGCTCGATATTCATGGCGCCCTGGTAGGCGGCTTCCTGCAGCACCGTGAAGAAGCCCTTCCAGTCCACGATGCCAGCGCCTGGCAGGCGGAACCGCCACCAGCGCGAATTGTCGAGCGGGTTGATGCCCGTCCGGCGCAGCACGGGCCAGAGGATCTCGCAGTCCTTCAGATGAACGTCCCAGATGCGGTCCACCCAGTGCCGCGCGCAGGCACCGGATCCATAAACTGCCACTGCAGGTGCGACGGATCGAAGAGCAGGCCCACGTAGGGCGAGTCGTTGAAGCCCTTGAACAGCGCCTCGTACCCCACCGGACCCGTGGCCACGTTGGGCCCGCCGGCATAGGGCTCCCAAACGATCTTCACGTTGTGCTTCTCGCACAGCGGGAAGTACTTCTCGGTGTAGACGCGAACGATTTCGTCCACCTGCTCGTTGAGACGGCGGCCGGGCATGTTCCCCGACATCGCTGCCACGTATGGCACGCCGAGTTTGGCCGCCAGTTCAATCGTGCGAGCGAAGCGCGCGTTGATGGCGGCGCGTTGGGCCGGATCGGGCGCCGTGTGGTTTTCGCTGCTCATCAGCGAGGATACGTATAGGCCGGCCCGGCTGACGTTGTCCTTCACTTTGGCGATCAGCTCGTCGGAGGCATCGTTGGGCAATGCCGATCCCACGGAAAGCTGCAGGCTGGTGAAGCCTTCCTTGCGGGCGAACTCGACATTGGCCTCCGAGTACGGTCCGAGTATGCCCAGTTTCGGCTTCCAATTTCGCGGCCTGCGGGTCTGCGTCTGGGCGGCGGCGGAGGTCGCCGCCAGACTGGCGAGTACGGCGCGTCGTGTGACTTTCATTCGAATCTCTTGAGTTCCATCATAACCGCGGCGAGACCCTTCCGGCGGTACAGTTCGGTAAGGCGCTGCTCTTCGGGAGATGGCGCCATGACGCTCGCCAGCCTCGGAGCGTTCAACGCCTCCCAGGTGGGGATCCAGATCGAACCATCCACGAACTCCACCTGGCTCACGAAGCCGGTCATCCCGGCGATGGCCAGCGGCCGGCCGGGAGCGCCCATAAAGCGCAGCGAACCTTGTTGCAGCACTTGGCTCTTCTGGCCCGGCGCGAGGCGCAGGTCGGGGTCGGAAGCCGGCACCGAACCAGCGAGAAACTCGCGGCCCCCGGAGTCCTTGACGATCCAGCCCAGCTCGAAATAGCGCACCGCACGGGCGGACTGGTTGCGCACGTCGAAGCTCGGCGCGCGGGCTTCGTTGCCCGCGATTTGCGCGACACCGCCGAGGAGCTCGATGGGCGCATCCGGCCAGCGCATGAACGCGAACGTGAGGGGCTTCTCCGCCTCGACGTTGGTGGCGCGCCCGCCACGGGCAACCTGCACGTCGACGCGCGGAACGTCGGCCTGCCGGGCCATACACTCGAGGATGGTCTTGCGCAGGCCGTCTTCGCCGAGCGATGCCAGGACGCCCTTGAAGTGCCGGCGATCGCGCCGCGCCTCCATCTCCCAGACGGTCATCGAGCGGCGGGAGTTCAGCCGGTTGGGCCCGTAGAAGGAGAGATCCTCGAAGAGCACGCCGTCCAGACTCACGACCACCAAGGGGCCCACCGGCACCATGGGCCGCAGCAGGCGCAGGTCGATCCGGACGGGAAAGGTCTCCCCAAAAGCGACGTTGAGGCTGGGCACGGAAACGGACGCTTTGCCGCCGGCGGTGACCTCCTGCGCGGTGACCAGCAGGGTCACGCCTCTGATCCGCCGGGGGCCGGAGTTACGCAAAGAGAGCGAGGAGCGCAGATCGATCACCATGGCGCTGCCGCGCGCCATAGTGGCGGAGTCCCCCAAGTCCGCGGAGACCAGCGTGACGGGAGAGTCCGGGGGGAACTCGATCTTCAGGGACGTGCGAGGATCGAGAGCGGGCTGCTGCGCCAGAGCGGCCCCGAGGCACACGAGGATAAGGACAGCGGCTCTACTGTGCATAGAGATTCTGGATGGTGATCTGCCCGGTCTCCGAATCCACGTAGCTGGCGCGAAGGCCGCCCTCCACGTTGACCAGATAGGTGACATCCTTAGCCTCCGGGTGCCGCAAGCTCAGCATGCGGTCCCCTTGCCGCATTTCGATTCCGCCGCGATTCGCTTCGATCAACGTGCCGTCGACCCACGGCGCCGCCGCGGACCGCGGCTGCGGGTGCTGCAACAGAAGCCCGACCAGTACCAGCAATACCGCCGGCACGGCGACGGCGGCCAGGCGTCCAAAGACCGGCCGGGGTTCCGGTTGGATCGGGGCGACGCATTCCCCCGCGGCGAGTCCCAGGTGGATGTTGGCCTTCATCTCCCCGGCCAGACGGCCCCAATTCAACTCCGGCGGAAGTTCGGCCAACTCCTCCCGCAGTTGTTCACGGGCCGAGCGGAAGTCCTCGATGCGCGTTCGGCATCCCGCACAGAGGACGGCGTGACGCGAGATCCTCCAGCGAGCCCACACGCCGAGATCTCCGCCTGCGTGCAGCGCCAAGCTGGTCTCGCTCGGGTGGGTCATGCCTTCCTCCTTTCCACGTAACGCTTGAACTTGATGCGCGCGTTGGCGATGTGGGATCGCACGGTGGCTTTGGAACAGCCGAGACGGCGCGCGACCTCCTCGGCGGGCAGCCCCTCGACGTCCCGAAGGACCAGGGCGAGCCGTTCGCGGGCGGTCAGCAGGCGCATGCCGTCCTGGACGTAAGCGCGGCGCTCGGACTCGAGCAGCAGCCGTTCGGGGCTCTCGGAAAGCGGCGCGGTGAGGGGTTCGGGGGTCTCGTCGATCTGGGTGAAACTGTAACGGCCGTGCCGCCGCAGGAAATCGATGGCGGTATTGGTGGCGATGCGGGACATCCAGCGGCCGGCTTTATCGGCATCCTTGAGCTGTTCCTCGTGCTGGAGAGCCTTGATGAAGGCCTCCTGAGCGAGGTCCTGCGCGTCGGCGGCATTGCCCACAATCCGGTAGATCATCAGGAACACACGACGCAAGTTGTCCCGAATGAACCGGTTTTGGCGGTCCAGGTCCTCTTCGACGAGACGCCCGGCGGCTTCGCTCATGGCGTCCTGCCAAACTTCGACAGCGGTAAACATGCGCCTACAAGAGATGACGCCAAAGCGCCCAAAACGTGGAGGCAAAGACCCACTGAAGACCCTATCTTCATGCAGCCAAAGGCACCTAAATCCCATTATGCGCCCGCCGGGCCCGGTGGGACAGACCCTAAGGGGTGCGCGACGAGAAATGTAGGGGCTTGCGTCGTTTCTTTTTTTGGCGCATAAGCCTAACTGTCGACGCCCTGGCGTCCAGATGAGTCTCGATGCTGCGCGCATGCGTGGGCTACAACTGCTGGGCCACGGCCAGCACGATCTTCAGGAGTAGGTCGGTCCCCGCCCGCAAATTCTCCACGGAGCGGCGCTCGTCATTGCCGTGGGAGCGGTCGCCGCTGGTCTCGCGCATGAACACGGGGACGCCGTAGGACGGCACGCCCTTCGCCCTCAGGAAAGCGCTATCGGAGGCGCCCCGGCTCATGTACGGGATCACCATAGCCTTGGGATGAGACTGCCTGAGAACGAGCTGCATGGCAGTGTACATCTCTGTGGTGAGAGGACTGGCCGGGGCGGCCGGCATCTCGTCTCCGGCCACGGGAATCACGTCAACCGCCTTATCGTTAACGATCCGGCGAATCCTGGCTACCACTTCTTCCTTGGATTCCCCGGGCAGCCGCCGGACGTCGATCTGAGCCTCGGCGGTGGTCGGGATGACGTTGATCTTCTGGCCGGCGCTTAACATGGTCGGAACGGCCGTGGTTCGCAGCAGCGAATCCAGATCGGGTTCCTGCGCACGGATCAGCGCGGCGGCCTGCAGGACCGTGGTTGAAACCTCCAGTTTGGGTAGCAGCGGAACCAGCCAGGCGTAGTCGGGGAGCCTGCTCAGCCCTCTGAAGTACGCTCGGGTGGTGGCGTCCAGCTTCACCGGTTGCTCCGCGGCCGCCAGCCGGCCGACCGCGCGGGCCAGGCGCACCACTGCATTGTCGGGCCTTGGCAGCGCACCGTGACCGGCCGAACCCCGCGCCAACAGGGTCACGCGCGTGGGAATCTTCTCCGAGGTCTGGATTCGGAAGACGCGCGTGCCGGAAGGCGTATCGACGATGGTGCCCGATTCGTTGAGAGCAAACTCCGCGTCGATCTTCGCCCAGGCGTTCTCGATCAGCCACCGGATTCCCGTCGAGCCGGCCTCCTCGTCGGCCTCAGCCAGCAGGATGATGTCCCGGTTCAGCGTTACTGCGCTGTTTTTCAGCTCCACCAGCACGGCCATCTCAGCGGCCAGCAGATCCTTGGTGTCCTCCGCACCCCGCCCGTAAATGAAACCGTCCCGGATCGCCGCTCCAAACGGGTCCACCGTCCATTGCGCGCGTTCGGCGGGCACCACGTCGCCGTGCGCCATCAGGAGCAGAGGACGGCTCCGCCCTTTGCCCCGCAGCCGGGCGACGAAATTCAGGCGAGCCGGGTCGTCCCCTAACAGTTCGCATTCAATTCCATTCGCATCGGCGATCGCCTTGAGATAGGTCGCGACACGGGTTTCGTTACCGGGCGGATTGGAGGAATCCAGTTTCAGCAGGCCGGTAAGGTACTCTTGTGCCCGGTCCCGCAGCGCGGGTGCGTCCTGAGCGCTGGCGGAAACGGCCAGGCAAACGGCGAAAGCGAAGCGCAGCAGCCGCATGTGCCTTGATGCTAACACGCTGTTAGAGGGACGAGGCCGGGCTACGGCGCGGTTTCCAGTTGCAGGCGGCGCTGGCGTTGGAAGTGCAGCCGCAACCGATATTCCTGGTATAGCGTCGCGAACGCCGCCCAGTAGTAGCCGCTGACGAACAGGACCAGAAACGGCAGGGCGAGGTAATTGGTTGAGTCGATGGCCCACAGAACCATAAAAAGGAAGTAGGTTCCGATGGCGAGTTCGATGATGGGCAGCCAGCCGCTCTTCCGCCGGTACTTCACTTCCGCGGCGCGAACCTCGCCGCCCCCGATGGCGTACTTCGCGGTGCGCACGAAGCCGCTCTTAATCCCGAGCATGGCTTCCAGCACCGCGCGCGTATTGACCACCGCCAGGGCCACCCCCACTGCCAGCAGCGCGGGCATCATGAAGATGGAACGTTTCCACGTCTTCGGGCTCAGCTCGCGCTGCGCCAGCAAATAGAAGGCCGAGATCGAGAGAAAAGAGGCCAGGATCAATGGAAGGTCGATCAGCGCCATCTGCCACCAACCGACGTAGAACCGCACAATCATGACCGGCAGCATCAGCGCCGACACCACCATCATCAGAGGGTAGGAGATGTTCGGCGTAAGATGGAAGATCGCTTCCGCCTTGTGCCGCCACGGAATCGGCGCGCGCAGAATCTTGGGCAACAGCTTTCCGGAAACCTGCATCAGACCCTTGGCCCAGCGGGACTGCTGAACCTGGAAGGCATGCATGTCGACCGGCAACTCGGAGGGACAATCCAAACCCGGGAGGTAGACGAACCGCCAACCCTTGAGTTGCGCACGGTAACTGAGGTCGCAATCCTCGGTCAGCGTGTCGTGCTGCCAGCCGCCGGCGTCGTCGATCATCCGGCGTCGCAGGACGCCCGCGGTCCCATTGAAGTTGAAGAAAAGCCCGCGGCCCGAGCGGGCTACGTGCTCCAGCACAAAGTGCCCGTCGAGGAGCATCGCCTGTACTTCGGTCAGCACGTTGGAGTCGCGGTTCAGATAGCTCCAACGGGTTTGCACGACGCCCACGTTCGGGTCCGTGAAGAAATGCACGGTGCGTGTCAGGAAATCGACGGGCGGGATGAAGTCCGCGTCGAAGACCGCGATGAACTCGCCCGTCGCAGTCTTCAGGCCTTCCTGCAGCGCGCCGGCCTTGAAGCCTTCCCGGTTGGTGCGGTGAATGTACTCTATGTTGTGTCCGAGGGCACAGTACTGTGCCGCCAAGGCTTCGGTGAACGGATGCGTCTCGTCGGTGGAATCGTCCAGGACCTGGATCTGGAGCAAGTGCCTGGGGTAATCCAGCCTGGTCACACCCTCCAGCAGCCGCTCAACCACGTAGCGCTCGTTGTAAAGCGGAAGTTGCACCGTCACGGGCGGCAGTTCCTCGAAACGCACGGCCGGCTCCGATGGCAGCTTCTTGCGGCACTTCAGATAGTTGCGGATGACTTCATAGCGGTGCATCCCGTAGATCGAAAGCACCACCATAATCGAGAAGTAGGGGATCAGCAACGACCAATCGAACAGAGTCAACTGGTGCGCGCCCGCAAAGGTATCGTCCGTCAGCGCGTCCATAGCTCTCTGCACTGGGGAAGCGGCCAACATGAAGGCGGCGAAGGTGGCTGGCATAGAAAGCCGATAGAGTCGTTCGAGCGGAACAGCCTTGCGGCGAACAACTATTATACCCCGATAGCCCAGTTTTGCGCCCTGTATCTGGCACCCGGATCTGCGATATCCTCGGAATAGGAGGGGGGCACCGAAGCAATTGTGAGAATTCGCCTTATCTTCGCCATTTTGAGCTTGGCTGCCGCTTTATCGGCCCAGACCGGCGGGGACCGGCAGGCGAGGGTCCTGAAGCTCGAGAGTTCCTTTCTGGCACCCTGCTGCTGGGCGGAACCGGTCTCCACGCATCGGAGCGAGGTCGCGCTACAGATGAGGGAGGAGATCGCCAACTTCGTCAATGAGGGAAAGACGGACCAGGAAGTGCGCGATTACTACAAGCAGAAATACGGCTTGCGCATTTTGGTCGAACCCGAAGGCGCACTCTGGTGGTGGATGCACGTGGTCCCGTTTGTCGTGCTTGGAATCGGGGCCGTGGCGGTCGTCTTTTTGATAAGGCGGTGGCTCAAGCCGCTTCCTGCACTATAGCCACAACCGCCTGCTGAACTTCCTGCGCTACTGTTGCGAATCCCGTGGTCCCCCCCGATGGCGGCGAAATGGAACAAGCCACACGCTGCAGCCGTAACTGTACTAGAATAGGGCCGGTTCGGGAGTCGCCATGAGAGATCACATTCGAATCCTTGCCTATCTGCACATCGTGTTCGGATCGCTCGGCATCGTTGGCGCCGTCATCGTGCTATTCGTTTTCGGAGGAATTGCGGGCATCGTGGGCGCCTCCAACCCGGGTGACCCGCAAGCCTGGCACGTTGCGATGCCGATACTCGGTATCGTCGGCCTGGTGATCAGCGTATTCGTGCTGCTGCTGTCTCTGCCCGGCGTGATCGCGGGATTCGGACTGCTCAGACTTCGTCCGTGGGCGCGCCTGCTGATGATCGTGCTGTCGGCCCTGAACCTCCTGAGCATTCCGATCGGCACAGCCCTTGGAATCTATGGCCTCTGGGTCCTCCTGCAGCCCGAGACCGAGCGGCTGTTCGTCTAAGGGACTGGCGCGCCGGCCGCGCGATGGCCGTACTGCAAGACGGTCACTTTCTCGATGGTGATCAGGCCGCTGCCCATCATGGCGTCGAGAACCGGCAGAAACGCATCGATCTTCTCCTGGCTGTCGACGATCTCGACCACCATGGGCAAATCCTCGGAGAGGCGCAGAATCTTGGCCGTGTGCAGCCGGCTCGAAGGGCCGAAGCCCATGGGCCCGCGCAACACGGTGGCTCCGCCCATGTGGAGTTCCCGGGCTTTCAGAACGATGGCTTCGTAGAGGGGCCGGTGCTCATACCGATCGCTCTCTCCCAGAAAGATCCGCAACAGCACTGCATCGCGAGGGACCTTCATATGTCACCCCTATCGTTCGTTAAAGGTTGTGGCGGCCGCGTAGCCGAGCCACACGCCCAGTAAGCACAGCGTGAGCGTCCCGGCGACATTGCCGAACGCCCTCAGCCAATCGCCTTCCCGCACCAGGTTCAGCGTCTCGAGGCTGAACGTCGAAAACGTGGTAAAGCCTCCGCACAGGCCCACCATGACGAATTGCCGGTAGCTGGGCGCGACTAGCACTCTCCCCGACGAGGCCGTCAGGGCCGCAAAGAAACCGATGAACGCGGATCCGCCCACGTTCACGAGCAAGGTGCCCCACGGGAAGGTGTCTCCCAAGTAGCGGGCGGCAAACCCGTAGCACCAGTACCTTGCCGCGCCGCCGATGCCGCTTCCCAAACCGATCCACAGGTAGATCATGGAGAACGACTCTCAGTGTATCAACCGCGCCGCCGGATGAGTTGCGCGGCCGCGCGCGCGTTCGCCTCGGCCACCGGCGACAAGCCTTCGCCCTCTCCGAAATCGGTGCCGGGCACGTGGCACAGCCAGGCCTCGCCTCGAAATGCGAAGAGCCGCTGCGCGATGGCGAGGAGCTCCTGGGGCCTCAGGAAATGCCCTCCCAGCGGGTTCAAACCGGCGCCGGACTCCAAGGACTCCAGTTGAGCGGCGCCGGGATTCACGTCGGCATCGATGAATACCACCGCGTCCGCCGCGGCAATCTCCTCGGACATTTCCGGCGTGAGCTGATGACAGGAGATCGTTGGGACTCCCGCGGGCAATTCCAGCAGTTCCAGAACACGATGCGCCGCGCCATCATCCCGCCGCAGCGTGTTGCCGATGGCGACCAGCAGCGTCATTCCGCCGCGTCTCAGGACAGGATTCCCGGCCGCTCGGCGCCTTTGGGCTGGTAGATGCAGAAGGGCTCTTCGGCCAGGAAATTATTGGTCATACCGTAGGCTCTGGCGCGGCATCCCAGGCAGACGAACTTGAATTCGCACAGCCCGCACTTGCCCTCCAGTTGGTTGGGATCGCGCAGCGCGGCAAATACCTCCGCGTTTTCCCAAATATCGTGGAAGCGTTCCTTCCTGAGGTCGCCCGCCGAAATCGGCAGATAGCCGCAAGGGTACACGCCGCCTTCGTGCGAAATGAAGCACACACCGCTCCCCGCCAGGCATCCGCGCGTGGTGGCGTGCATCCCATGGGTGGCCAACTCCGGCACGCTCTGGCCCTCGCGCCGGGCTTCGGCCCGCCGCTGCCTCAGAATGCGGTAGTAGTGCGGGGCGCAGGTGGCCTTCAGCTCCAGGCCGCTGTCCAGGGAACGATCGTAAAACCAGTTCAGTACCTGCTCATACTCCTCGCCGTGAATCATCTCGTCTTCGGAGATCGACAGTCCGCATCCCACGGGAACCAGCAGGAAAATGTGGAAGGCGGCGACTCCCAGCGACTGCGACAGCTTCAAAATGTCCGGCAACTGCGCGACGTTGTGCTGCGCCACGCTGGTGTTGATCTGTGTAGAGACCCCCAGCGCCTTCAGATGCTTCAGCCCGGCCACGGCGGCGTCAAACGCGCCGGCTTGCCCCCGGAAGGCGTCGTGCGTCGCCCGATCCGATCCGTCCAGGCTGATGGCGACCCGGACAATCCCCGCTTCCTTAATCCTCTCCGCCATGGCCTGATCTACCAGCGTTCCATTGGTAGCCAGAGCCACCCGCATGCCCTTGCCGACGGCACGCTTGGCAATGTCGAACACGTCTCGACGCCACAACGGCTCGCCCCCGCTCAGAACCAGGATCAGTGGGGCATATTCCGCAATCTGATCGACGATATCACAGCACTCTTTGTAGCTCAGGTCCGTCGGCGACATCAGCTCCGTGGCGCTCGCCCGGCAGTGTACGCACCTTAAGTTACAACCAGTTGTGAGCTCCCAGAAGATCAGCCGCGGCCGGCAGTTCTGGTCTTTTCCGCTGGCGTTCATGGTTTCTCCAAATGGAATCTGGTGGGCGTGCCTCTGCGAAAAACGCTTATGACGATCCAGGTGGCGAATCCCAACAGGGTCCCGATACTCAATAGGCGAGCCCAGGCCGACTCAATACCTCCATTGTACTGGAGTGTGACGGTGCATGCGCCGTCGCATTCCGGTTCGACAACCAACTGGCCGAGGTTGTCGCCGTAAACGCGTCGAGGTTGGCCGCCGACGCTGGCCTTCCAGCCGGGGTAGTAGCTGATCTGGACGGACAGGATTTCGGCTTTTTCAAGGCGCGCCGAAATGACCGCTTCGTGCCGGCTGCGCCAGGTCCATGTCGCCAGCGGCCGGGAAGTATCTTCGAGCGCCGCCACGTAGGGCCGCACCGGCTCGACATCGATGCCGTTCACGGGCTGGCGCGCCGCCAGGTCGCCGCGCCGGACCACGTGGGCCAGGCCGGCGGATCTTCGCGGCACGCGGTAGATGACATCGTCCCCATCCCGCCACGCCTCCGGCAGCAGGCCATCGAATTTGCGGGGATTGCGGTAGTCGCGGTAAGCCTCGCGGCTCTTAGGGCCGCTCACGGCGACCGCGTCGATGCCGAACGCCTTCAACCACAGGATCGCAATCTCCCCTTCCTGCGAGCCCGCGTTCTCGCCGCTCAAGATCTGGTAGCTGGCGCCCGCCCAGAGAGGATTGACAACACCTGGGTCGAAGCCACCCGCGAATTGGGGCACGTCCGTGAAAGCGTTCAGGAAAAACCGAATGGAACCCGGCACGAACACGCGTCCGCCGGCGACTCTCTCCTGCAGCCACTTGGCCTCCTGGTATTCAACCGTCCCGGCGATTTCGAGAGGCTGGATAATCCTTCTGGCGTAAGCCGCGTAGCGCACCGCGGGATACGAGCACCAGGCCAGCAGAACGAACGCCGCGTAGCGCTTCCATCGGGAGGGAAGGCGCTCCGTCGCCAGCCCGCCCCCCACGCCCAAGCAATAATGCGATTCCCATCTCCATCACCAGGTGGAACCGCAGGCGGTGCGGCATCAGAGCTGGATCGGAGGCGATGGACGACATGGTGATCAGGAACGTGGGATAGAGAAAGAGAATCGCAAAGCGCAGCGGCGCGGGAGCACGCCACCGCCGGAAGAGCCACAGCAGGAGAAGCAACCCGGCCAGGGCGGCGGCCAGCGCCAGCAGCGTGCCGGCTGGTTGCGCGGTGTAGCCTCCGGCCCGGAATTCCTCGCTGTGTACGAAGGCCCACACGGTGCTGGGCGGAATCCACGGCGAAGCGATCGCATAGGCGCCCGCCCCCAGACCGGCCGTGACCAGCCACCGCTTCCACCAGGGCTTTTCAGGGCAAGCCAGCAACCACGCCGCGACCATTAAGATGAACTCGGTCGTCGCCAGCCAGTTGGTCAATAGAACCGAGGAGATCCCCAGGCCCGCCAGTAGCCACCAGACCGGCCTGCGCTTCTCGAACGCTACCATCAGAAGGATCAGCACCAGAGGCAGCAGCGTAAGCGCGGCGACGTGCGGCCCCTCGCCATAGACGATCAAGTCTTGCAGGCGGCGCGGCCTCCAGGCGCTTCCCATGTCTTGCGCCAGCACCGGAACCAGAAACGCGGACGGCGAGAGCAGCGAGTAGAACAGGGCGGTTACGGAACTGTACGTATGGTTGCCGGTCATGCGAAGCACCAGCAGAAAGAGCGTCACCGGCCCCAGGGCATAGGCAACTGCGATCGCCACGTGGTAAGCGTGGGCCGGTGTGAAACCAGTCAGCGCCGCGACGGCGGCCACTTTGGCGTGCCACAACGGCGGATAGGTATTCTCGAAGGGAATCCCTCCGTACCAAAGCGGAAACCAGCTCAGGTCGCGCCAGTTCTCGAGGATCCAGCGGCTGAGGGCGATTCGCGCGCCCTCGATCGAACCCATGTGGCGGAGGTACTCGATCGTGAGCAACCCGCGAACCAGCCAGAGGTTGCCCAGGAACAGCGCCAGCGCCAGTCCCGCGGACTTCCAGTGTTTCTTCATGACGCTCCGAGGTAGAGAAAACGTGCAATGAACAGCGCTGTCAGCACGTAGACCAGCCAGTTTACTTTGCGGAACTCGCCCCGCAGTATCTTGAGCAGCGTGTAGGCGGTGAATCCGAAGGCGATTCCGTTGGCGATGCTGAAGGTCAGAGGAATCGTGGTCATGGTGAGGAAGGCCGGCACGGCGATGACGGGGTCGGCCCAGTCGATCTCGCTGATGTGCGAGATCATCAGGCAGCCCACGATGATCAAGGCCGGCGCCGTGGCGGCCGCCGGGATTACTCCAAACACCGGCGCGATGAAAAGCGCCAGCAGGAACAGCAACCCCGCCACGATGGCGGTCACTCCGCTGCGCCCGCCCGCCACCACCCCAGCCGCGCTCTCGATGTAGTTGACCACTGTCGAAGTGCCCGCCAGCGCGCCCGCCATGGTGGCCGTGGCGTCTGAAACCAGGATGCGATTGATCCGCGGGATCCGGTTGGCTTGGTCGAAAAGGCCGGCCTTCTTGCCGACCGCCACCAGCGTACCCACGTTATCGAACAGGTCGATGAAGAAGAACACGAAGACGATCTCGAAGAAACCGATCCCCAGCGCTTTCGGGAGGTCCAGTTGCAGGCTGGTTGCCGCGATGTCCGAGACGCGATACATCTGCGGCTTCCATTCCACCAGGCCGAACACCACGCCGAGCGCCGTCGTCGCAAGGATGCCGATCAGCATCGCCCCTTTCACCCGCCAGGCGAGCAAGGCCGCAATCAGCAGCAACCCGCCGATTGCCAGCAGCGTGTTGGGCGCGCGCAGGTTGCCCATGGCGACCATCGTCGAAGTGTTCGGAACGATGATTCCGGAATTGCGGAAACCGACCAGCGCGAGCAGCAGTCCGATACCCGCGGCGATGGCCGAGTAGAGTTCCGTCGGGATGGCGGCGACCACCTGCTTGCTCACTCCGGCCAGGGTGAGCGCCACGAAGAGCGCTCCCGAAAGGAACACCGCGCCAAGCGCCACCTGCCAAGGGATGCCCATCCCCTGCACCACCACGTACGCGAAGTACGCATTCAGCCCCATGCCCGGCGCCAGGGCGATCGGGTAGCGCGCGAATCCGCCCACCAGCAGGCTGCCAACGGCTGATGCGAGGCACGTCGCGGCGATCACCGCGGCGAAGGGCATTCCGGCGTCCTGCAGGATGGAGGGGTTGACGAAGATGATGTAGGCCATGGTGACGAACGTCGTCACCCCCGCCAGCAGTTCCGTCCGCCAGTTGGTGCCGAGGGCCTCAAACTCGAAGTAGCGTTCCAGCCGCCGGCGCAAGGGCATACGGATAGAACAACACGATCCGGGCGCGCTTGTCACGTGGCGGAAGCAGGCGGGATTGCCCGGCGGGTGTACTCAAGGGAGCTTGGAGAAGCCCAAACCCACTTGCGCGAAATGCGCGTCGCCGGTGAGCACGTGCCGCAAGCCAAGCTCCCGCATGACCACGAAACTCGTCAAATCAGTGAACGATATGCGGGGCTTGTCGCGGTAACGGAGGCGCAGCCGCCAGGCTCGGCTGAAGCGCTCCGGAGTCACGTCCTCAATGTCCACGAGTCCATCGCGGGATGCCTCGAAGATCCCTTCCATGAATCGGCACGCCTGAGCGAACGGCGCCAGCGCGAACAACCGGGTCATGGTCTCGTCTAGCACGTAATCCGTAGTCACCCATGCGCCGGCTTGGCCGGCCGCGCTGGCACGCATCCGCGAGACGCTGTCAAAGGCCGGGTCGCGGTCGTTCGCCAGAACCAGCCATCCCCAGGTGTCCACGAACAGGCGTTCAACCCCCATAGAGAGAATCGTCAATCTCATTCGAAAGGACGGGACCCCGGCAGACGCCGGCCACCTTCAGAATAGGGTCCTGTGCCGGCGCATGCCTGCGCGGGCGGCTGGCCGGCCGCCGAAGCCTGGCGCGGATGAGTTCCGCCATGCTGGTCTTCGCGCGAAAGGCATCCCGCCGGAGTTGCTCGTGGATATCGTCAGGCAGGAAGATAGTGGTTCGCTTCATGCCGCCAGCATAGCATATATATGGCACCACGGCCCTATCGTCCCGCTCGTCAATTCATTTCACCTTTGTGCCTTCGTGTCCTCGTGGTGAAGACTCCGCTCGCGCGCGCTCTCGAACACCGCACGGAGCATCTCCTCCGTCAGGCGGCCGGTGGAGGTGTTTTGCTGGCTCGGATGGTAGGAACTGATCAGCAGCGGCTGGCCTGGGCCGGTTTCGTGCGCTAGGTTGTGCCCGAACACGAAGGCCGAACGGCTCGCGATCCGGCCTTGATCGCGCAAGATCGACAGGTACACGTCGAAGGCGACCTTGCCCAGCGCCACCACCACGCGCACGTTTCGAAGTAACTCCAGCTCACGCTCCAGAAATGGCCGGCAATTGCGAATCTCGCCGGGCGTCAGCTTGTTTTCCGGAGGGGCGCAACGCCCGGCGGCGGTGATAAAGGCGTCGCGAAGCATGAGACCGTCATCGCGGGACTTGCTGGAGGGCTGCGAGGCAAAGCCGGTCTGGTGGAGAACGTTGAACAGGAAGTCGCCGGAGGGGTCGCCCGTGAACATGCGGCCGGTTCGATTCGAGCCGTGTGCACCCGGCGCCAGGCCGATAATCAGAAGCTTTGCGCCCGGATCCCCGAACGAGGGGACCGGCTGGCCCCAGTATTCCCAATCCCTGTACGCCCGGCGCTTGGCGGCCGCCACCGCGCGGCAGTGCGCAATCAAGCGCGGGCACTTCGTGCAGACTACCACCTGCTGCTGGAGCAAGGAAAGGGCGGCGCCAGGCCGCATAGCAGGCATCTCTCCCCAGGCTATCAGGCAGGCGTGGCGCGGGGGCTTGCTAATCCCCCGTCAGCGGGACCGCGCCGGACACCGACTGACCCAGCAGTTCAAGCTGCTGCCAGTCGTGTAGCAGGGGGTTGTACGCTTCCGACAATCCGTCTCGGAGTAGCTGTTTGAAGATCCCCACCAGGTTGGAGTCCCGCCATCCGCAAGCCACTTCGTCATCCAGCACCCCCAGCGCCTTGTCCAGGTTGAAGGCGGGCTTGTACGGCCGGGCGGTGGTTAGGGCGTCATAAATATCCGCTATCTGGAGAATCCTCGCCACCAAGGGGATGTTCTCACCTCGCATGCCATCCGGGTAGCCGCTGCCATCCCAGCGCTCGTGGTGGTTGCGGATCACCGGCAGCACGGGAGCCAGGCTCTTCATAGGCCGGCAAATCGACTCGCCTTTGAGGGTGTGGGCTCGCATGAGCATCCATTCGTTCTCGTCCAGGCGCCCGGGTTTGTATAGGATTGCATCCGGAACGGCGACCTTTCCGATGTCATGCAGGAACCCGCCACGATGCAGCGCCAGGAGCTGCGGACGCGGCAAATCGAGCGCCATGCCGAGCGACACGCTGTACCACGCCAGTCTCTCGCAGTGGCCCCCGGTGTACTTGTCGCGCTGCTCGATCGCCTGCGCCAGGGCGAACAGAATCGCCTCCGCCTCTTCGAGCGAATCGATGGCCGCCTTGCTGCGCAACATCGACCGGATGCGCGTGCGCACCACGGTGGAATGCAGCGGCTTGGTTAAGAACTCGTCCGCCCCGCTGTTGATGCCGGCGACTTCGTTCTCCACCCCCTGGACGTTGGTCAGCATCAGGATCGGGACGAACTGCGTCCGGCGGTCCGCCTTCACCACCCGGCAGAATTCCGGCCCCCCCATGCCGGGCATCATGAGGTCGAGGATGACCAGGTCGACCTTCTCCTTCTCCAGAAGCCCTAACGCTTCCTGAGGGCGCCGGGCCTCCAGGATCCGGTAATTCTCCGCCTTCAGCATCCCCTGCAGCAGCCGGCGGTTTACGTCAACTTGGTCCAGGATCAGAATGGTTGGGCAAGCCCCGGAATCTGCGCTCGGCTGGCCCAACTGCGCCGCCAGACTGATTGGCCCCAGCGGCCCGTTCGTTGGCTCGAAAAACCTCTGGTTGCCCGCTGCCTTCACTCCGTGGCCTCTCCGTGGCGAAGCTACGCTTCAGGTGTGGTATCGGCGGGAAACGCAATTGTGATTAGGGAAGCACGGCGCCCAAAAACCCTATTCGAACAGGGGCAACTAGCCTAGTCTCTCTTCCGCAGCGCCACCCTGGCGGGCGCGCCATCGCCTCCGGCGATCTTCAGCGGCAGGCAGACCATGTCGTAGCGCCCCGGCGCGACCCGGCCCAAGTCCAGGCCCTCGACCAGCCAGATCCCGGCCCCCAGCAAAGTCCGGTGGGTCTCGGCGGCATCCTCCCGGAATCCGCCCACCGACAGGTAGTCCACACCCACCACCCGCACGCCGCGGTCGGCCAAAAAACGGGCGGCATCCAGGGAGACGAAGACATAGTCCTCATCGAACGTCCCGGTCTTCCAGCGTGCCGCGGCTCCGCGCGTCTTGAAGAGGATGCGCTCTCCCCGCCGGATTCCGTGCCGCGCCAGTTCGGCTGCCGTGATGGACCGTGGATCCTGGATGGCAATCACCCGTGCCGGACCGATGACCGCCTCGAGCGGCAAACGGTCCAGCCCCGCTCCGTTGGCCAGGAAATGCAGCGGCGCGTCCATGTGGGTGCCGGTGTGGGCGCTCATCGAGATCGTCGAGACGTTGCACGCATCGCCGTTTTCCATGGAGCTGATGCGGGAAATGGACACCTCGGGATCGCCAGGCCAATGCACCATACCGCTCGCGAGCGGCACGGAAACGTCCATCCAACCGGCTCTCATCGCGCGTTCACCTCCCGGCTCCAGACCGAATCGGGTGTCTTGGGGTCGTAACTCAGCCGTCCCCAAAGCAAGTAGAAGCGCGCGTCCGTCCCGGTTTCGCCCGGCGTGGGAGCTTGAATCTCGAAGCCGGCGAAGCCCGGCTGGGTGAACGCCGCCACGGTGCGGCGCACGTGGGCCGGATCGTTCCAAAGCGCGCCATCGCTGGGGCTGGCCGCCTCCAATTGCCAGAACATCTCGCTGCCCGTCGGCTGGGCAACCTCCGCCGGCCGGCCACCCGCGTACCTGACCCCGATCCGCAGCGGCACGCCGGCCTCGGTTGCGGCCTGCAGCAACTCCGGCGTCAGGTCCGCGGCCCGCAACTCGAGGGTCACCCTGCGGCCGGCCTCCTCGACCGCCCTAAACAACCAGTCTCGGAGCAAACCAACGTACCGGGGGCCGTGCCCGCCGTCGGTCCAAATCTGGACGCTACGCGCGGACGGGCACGCCCCCAGCAGGCTCTTCAGGGCCAGCAGGCTGCTGGGGCCCGCATCCTCCGGAGACAAGCCCGCTGCCGCCGCCAGGTCCTGCGCCCGCAGGCCCAGACTCATCTCGACAGCATACTGAGCCGCGGCCGCCGAGATGGATGCCAGTCCCTCCAGATCCTGCGGGGCGCCCGCTTGTCCACTGAACACCAGGCTGAACCGGTTCAAGCGGCTGCGGGCAAGCATCGCGAAAAACTCCTGCCAGTACTCGGGGGATTTGTACCAGCCCGCCCGCGTGTCCTCCGGCCCCACCACCATCCGGACGCCCCGAATGGCGACGGCCGGCGCGCCCGCCGCGGCCAGCAGCCGCCCCCGCTCGCGGATCTGTTCGGCCGCCTCGATCAGGCCGTACATGAGCCCGCGCACGTCTCCTCCAGTGACACCCACTGGCAGGATACGGAAGGACTCGGGACGGTCCGCCGACACCTCGCTCCGCACGGGGATCCTCGGCAGCGGGAGCTTCCGTTCGGCGAAAGCCCGTTCGAGCTCGAGCCGGCCGAACTCCACCGGGCCGGACCCGGCCGCCACGAAGAATGGCAAGCACAAAGCCACTGCAAAGAGTCGTCGCATGTGGAGCCGAGCCGGCAAAGCTCATTATAGCGAGGTGGCGCGTGCGCTTCCGCCAGACTAGCCGGCGAAGTCCCGGGCGTCGGCAAACGGCCGGCTGGGATCGGCGAAATCGGGGCGGTAGTACTCGGCGGCTTGCGCCTCCAACGGCTGGATCCAGCCGTTCTCAAACCCCAAGGCATCCATCCACCCCACCACCTTTTCGTACTCACTCGGGTGGATTCTGCGCGCCAGCAGCGGAAAGCGCTCCTCGGTGACTCTGCCGGAGGGGTAATACTGAGACATCACGCTCAGCGTGACGCGCGGCGAAAGCGTATCCCGGATCCACTCGAGCGTCTCCCGCAATCCGCCCAGGTCGTTGGGGAGAATCAGCAGCCGGATAATCAGCCCGCGCTGGACCAGGCCCCGCTCATCCGTAACCAGCTCGTCTCCTACCTGCCGGTACATCTCCGCAAGCGCCGCCCGGGAGTGTCCCACGTAGCCTGGAACCCTGGAGTATTCCAGAGCCACCGCATCCTCCGAATACCGCAGGTCCGGCAGGTAAATGTCGAAAACCCCCTCCAGCAGGCGCAGCACGCCCACGTCGTCGTACGCGTTGGTGTTGTAGATGAGGGGCAGGCGGAGCCCGGCGGAGGCCGCCTGCTCCACCGACCGCACGATCTGAGGCACGAAGTGGGTGGGCGAGACAAAGCCGATATTGTGACAGCCCGCGGCCTGCAGTTCCAGCAGAATCGAGGCCAGCCGCTCGAACTCCATCCCTGGGCGCTGCTCCTGGCTCGCTCCGGGCTGGCTGATCTGCCAGTTCTGACAGTACACGCAGCGCATATTGCAGCGGCCTAGAAACACATTGCCCGTGCCCTTGGCCTGACCCTTGCCAAGATGGGTTCCGCTCAGAGCCGGTTCTTCGCCGAAGTGAGGCGCCCAGGAAGAGACCTGCGGCAGGTAGCCTCCTTGGCACACTTTCGTCTCGCCTGCCCGGCGGTCCACGCCACACTGCCAGGGGCAGAGATCGCAGCTTTCCAGGCGGTCGTCCAGCACGGACACGCGCCGCCGGAGGTCGCCAGAATTCAGGAGTCCAACGTAGGAGGGCACCACAATCCCTTTGCTGCGACCCAGTCTAACAGAAGAGAAGCGGGCGCTGGGTCAGAGCGATAGGTGAGAGCGCCCGCTGTCGTAACGGGGATTTGAATGTAAATACGATTCTGGGGAATCCCGGGTTACTCAATCGCCACTTTTTACTATTTTTTTTCGCTTGACTTGCCCACCGGACCCGCGTTACACTGGAGGCGAACAAAAAGCGAACAGGCATAGCCCATGACACCTTCCCCGAGAACCCTTGTCGGCCCCTCCGGATGGGACTACCCGGATTGGGAGGGAGTAGTCTACCCCCACCGGCCGTCCCGGCCATTCCATCGGCTCGAGTACCTGGCCCGCCGTTTCGACGTGGCTGAAATCGTGAGCACCTTTCACCGGCCCCTCCGTCCCGAGATCGCGCGCCTCTACCTTGCCAAGGTCGCCCACAACCCGGAATTCCTCTTTACGGTTGTGCTGGGCCGGCGGTTCACCCACGAGCGCTCGCTGGATCCGGCTGAGGTCGCCCAGTTCAAGGATGGGTTGTGGCCTCTCCAGAAGGCCGGCCGGCTCGGCTGTCTCCTCATGCAGTTTCCCTGGGCCTTCCGGTTCACCGCCGAGAACCGGGAGTTCCTGATCCAGCTTCGCCGCACGTTTCACCAGTTCCCCATGGCCGTCGAAATGCGCCACTCCAGTTGGACGGCCGATGAGGCGCTCGGCACCCTCATCGACTACCGCCTTGGCTTCGTCAACATCGACCAACCTCCCTACGCGGGCGCCACGCCCCCGTCGGCGCTGGCGACCTCCGAAATCGGCTACTTCCGGTTGCACGGACGCGACCCACGCTACTGGAAGCGCGAGTTCGCGGGGGATCGGAACGGTGCGCGGGCGGACAACTATCTCTATTCACCGGCCGAACTCGATCTGTGGGCGGACAAAATCCGCCATGTCCAGCCGTTCACGGGCAACACGTTCGTGATCCTGGCCAACCCAACCGCCGGGAAGTCGGTGGTCAACGGGCTCCAACTGGCAAGCCTCCTGAACGCCGGAGACGGTGTGCCGCGCCAAGCGGTGGCTTGATCACGCCAAGGCGCAAAGACGCCAAAAAAACTATTGAGTTCTTTGCGTCTTTGCGCCTTGGCGTGAGACTCGGTAGCTCGTAGGAGGATCGGGCTAGAATAGGAGATCGAACGGCTCGGTTGGAGGCATTTCTGCATCTGGATGTTCGGACGCTAGTATCCTGGGGACCGCTGGGGGTGGCGCTGCTTGCGCTGATCGACTCGGCGGGGGTTCCTATACCTCTTGGCGTGGATCTGCTTCTGATCGCGTTGGCGGTGGCCAACCCCAGGTCGGCGTACTTGTCCGCCTCGCTCGCCACCGTGGGATCGGTGCTCGGCTGTCTGATCCTTTTCTATCTTGCCCGCAAGGGCGGCGAGCGTTTCCTGTACCGGCATGTCAAACAGGGCAAGGCACGGATTCTTACGCAGTGGTTCCAGCGTTACGGTCTGACCACGGTGTTCGTTACGGCGCTGTCGCCGGCGCCGATGCCTACGAAGCTCTTCATCATCTGCGCGGGAGCGTCCGGGGTGCGCGTGGCGCCGTTCGTGCTGGTTGTGCTGGCGGCCCGCAGCGTTCGCTATTTCGTCCTCGTCTATCTGGGGGTGCTGTTTGGCGCCGACGCCGGCGCCTGGGTAAAAGCGCATGCCTGGTACATCGCCGCAGCCACGTTGGGACTATTCGTGGCAGCAGCGGTAGCCGGCAAGGTGGCTGGCCGCCTGTGGCGGCGAACTAAGCTCGCCCCTTCTTCTTAGTTTTCGTCTTCCCGCGCACGACCGGCGCCGTCTCCTGGGGAACGGAAGCGGGAATCATCTCCTCGATCGGCCGCAGAATCATGAACGCCAAGAGGACAAACGCGGGCCAGAGCTGGGAGTAGAATCGGTCGAAAGGCGTATACGCGCCCACGCTGACGAGGCAGTAGCCACCAAAGACCAGTGCCAGGGTTCCCGCCAGAATCAAGACGGGCCCCGCGTTTCTCCGCGGGACGGCGACGCGCACGGCGACCACGAGCACGGCGAGAACCACCAGTGGGTGGGATACCCCCAAACCGAAGCCGACGGCCCACTTGTAGGCCTCTCGGATGACCCACCAGACCCGCTCGAACCGGGCGAATCCTCCAGACAGACTCTGGATGGGGCGGCTTACGAAGGGGTCGGCGACGGGAGCCAGGAGCAGCTTAAGCCAGCCCAGCAGAATCAAACCGGGGAGCATCCCCAACAGCACCCAGAGCACCCGCGAAGCAGCCTTCTTCCAGCCGGAAAAACGCCATTCGGCCAGTGCGCAACATCCCGCGAACACCACCAGGAACAGGAGTCCCTCGTTCTTCGTCCAAGCGGCCGATGCGGCGGCCGCGCCAGCCAGCGGGAGCAGAACCCGCTCGCGTGCCTCCCCGGAGAGCCACGCCAGCGAAATCAAAGCCAGCGCCGCAAGATAATAGAAGGCCAGCGGCACGTCCGAGAACTGCGACATCGGTTGTTGCAGATAGACGGTCCCCGTCAGGAGCACCAACCCGGCCAGAAATCCGGCGCTGAGGCTGCGGACAAGGGCCAGGCAGGAAACCAGCAGGCCCACCGTGGCCGTAAAGAACAGGAAGGCGGTCGTGATGGGGATGGCCGTATCATAGCTGCCCGCCACCTTCCAGCAGCGGCCGATGAAGCCCGACAAGAGTAGCGGATAGTCCGGGTGCGATCTCCCGAACATCGGCGAGATGGCGTTTCTCCAAACCTCTCCCGGACCGGCCAGGAACCGGGCGCGGATGTTCCAGATCGCCCACCCATCCCAAAGTCCGTGGGGGTTGCCCTCCGCATAAGCCCACATGCCCGCGAGCACCAATGCGAGGGATGTGCCCAGCCCCAGTGCCAGCAGCCAGTTCCATCGGAAAACCAGCGGAACGGCGGGCAGCCCTGGTCCCGCGGCTGTAGCGACGCGGGTACGCCCGAGGAACAGAGCGCCGAAGAGAAGCGCAAGCATGACGGCGTCGGACGCGAGGATGGTCACGGGCGAAGCCCACCCCGCCACCAGCAATGCAAAGAACACGGCGGAGGTGACGCCAACGCCAAGGCCGGCGCCGAGAGAGAGTTCGAAAACCGCCACGGCCCAGCCGGGACCCGCCCCGGCGAGAGGGCGCAAGGCGCGCACCAGCAGGTAGCCGATCAGAACCGCGGTCGAGAAAGGCAACAGGGCGGGCATGGAATCAGGCCGCCCTCCGGAACAGGTAGACCCCCAGGCCGAATGCCTTGACCAGCTTCAAATTGTGCGCCTTCTGGATCTCGGGGAGGTCTGGCTTCCTCAGGAAATTGCCCACTACCCACTCCGTCTTGTTACCGTCGGATTCGTCCACAAGCAGTCGCGGAGCCACGGCATATTGCACCCCGAAGAAATTGACCTGCCAATCGTCCGCCCCGACTGGCAGATCCGAGATGTAGCCCACAACCGTCTCGGGGGGCAGCGTGGCGTTCACCCCCGCGAACCGCTGCTGCTGCGCTTCGATCCTGTAGTAATCCTGGAATGTGCGGCTCTGAGTGACGAGGGAATCGTAGGTCCGCCACGCTCCGGCGAGGCACAGGATGGCGGCGGCGGCCACTCCTATCGATGCGCGCAGGGGATAGCCGTCCATCGTCAGACAACAATCCTGCCGTCGCGCATGTGCACGGTGCGGTGCGCGTAGGCGGCAGCTTCGGGATTGTGCGTGATCATGAGAATGGTCTGTCCGAGGCGCTCATTGAGGCCGCGCAGCACCCCCAACACGATGTTCGAATTCTCCGTATCCAGGTTGCCCGTCGGCTCGTCCGCCAGCAGGATCGAGGGATGGTTGACGATGGCCCGCGCGATGGCCACCCGCTGCTGCTCGCCGCCGGAAAGCGCCCGCGGCTTGTGATGCAGCCGCTTGCCGATCCCCAGAAGCTCCAGCACTTCCCGGAACTTCGGATCGTCACCGTGGTTTGTGCCGGCGATGTCGCGCGCGATGGCGATGTTGTCGGCAGCGGTCAACGTAGGCAGCAGGTTGTACTTCTGGAAGACGAAGCCGACCTCCTTCTTCCGCAATTCCGTCCGGCCCGCTTCGGACATCGCCAGCAGGTCCCTGCCGTGCAGGAACACCGTGCCCGACGTGGGCGGCGTCAGCCCGCCGAGGATGTGAAACATCGTGGACTTGCCGGATCCCGAGGGGCCGACGATGGCGACGAATTCGCCTCGCTTTACTTCCAGGTCCACCCCGCGGAGCGCGTGGACGTCCACATCGCCCACGCGATAGACCTTGCACAGCCCGCGTACCTGGATGACGGTCTCCGCGCTACTCATAGGACAGCGCCTCGATCGCATCCTGGCGGGCCGCCTTCCAGGCCGGGTACAAGGCTCCCAACAACGCGCCGCCCACCGCGATGCCGGCGGCGATGGGCCACCAGTGCGGGACGATCTTCTGCGTCAGGGCGGCGGGAACCAACGTCATGATCGCCCACCGGCTTCCGTACGTCAGGAGGATGCCGAAAATGGATCCGGCGATGGCCAGCAGGGTGGTCTCCCGAAAAACGATGTTCAAAATGTAGCCCGGAGAAGCCCCCAGGGCTTTGAGGATGCCCACTTCGCGGGTTCGCTCCAGCACCGCCGTGTACATCGACAGGAACACCACCAGGAAACCCACTACAATCGACAGGCCAATCACCACGCCGATGAAGGCCCCCAGCCCCGGAACGTTGTCCACCGAGAACAAGGAAGTCAATTCCGGCATCGAGAAGATTTGATAATCCGGCAGTTGCGCTTTCAGGGACGCGATGACCGAATCCGTATTGGCGGGATCGTCCAACTTGAGGAAGATGTTGCTTAGATTCCCAGCTGCGGCGCCAAACTCCTGTACAGCCGCACGGGGCGCGAACACGTGCGCGAGTTTGCCGGGTTCGACAATCCCGCACACCGTCCAATCCTGATTCAGCAGTTTGACCTTGGAACCGACGCTCAGCTTGTTCTGCTGGGCGTAGTACTCGTCCACGATCACGTCGCGGTTTCCCCGGAACGGCCCTCCGCCCCCGGAGTAGTTGAACCCGCCGCTCATGCGCGCGAATTCGTCGATGTCGATGCCCGTCAGCGTGCTGATGCCGCCGGTGCCCAGGACCACCGTACCCAAAGCCAACTTCACGTGCGGTTGCGTGAGGAAGAACTTCAGAAACTTCTGGGGCAGCGACGCGACACTCAGGCCGATAACCGACGTCCCCGGCGCGCGCACCAGGATGTCCCCGCCCACGCCGGTGGCGCGCTTGGAGGAATCTTCCAGCATGCCGTCGCTGAGGCCCACCAGCGTCAGCATCATGGTCACCTCGACGCCGATGGCCACCAGACTGAGCAGCGTCCGAACCGGACGGTGTCTCAGATTTGCGAATACCAGTTTGTTGATCAAGGCGCCTCGATAGCGACTGAGTTAGAGATTCTATTGTAAACGGTCCAGTCACGGTCACGGGCCTCCGTAGGGGCTTGCCGGCCCGACGTAGCGCGCGCGCCCACGCGTGCAGCGTCGACACTCTTGTCGACGACTTGGCGTCGAGATAGGTCTCGACGCTGCACGCATAAGTACGTGCGCTACAAAAACTAGCCGCTACAGCCAGAGGCTCCGGCGCTTGGACCGCAGAATCCAAATGAAGAACGGCCCGCCCGCCATGGCGGTGATCACACCGACGGGCACTTCCGTGGGCGCCAGAATGGTCCGCGCCAGAGTGTCGCAGATCGCCAGGAATGCCGCTCCCGTGAAAAAGGCGCATGGTACGAGCACGCGGTGATCGGCGCCCAGGCGCAGACGCAAGGCATGCGGTACGATCAGCCCGACGAAGCCGATCGGCCCCGTTAGCGCGGTCACGGAACCCGTGATGAACGAAGCCGTCAGATAGCCGATGAGCATCAAGCGCGGCACCGCCACGCCGCGGGCCGCCGCCCATTCCTCGCCCACGGCCATCAAGTTCCAATCGCGCGACCTCCAGAACAGATACCCGGCGAAAGGAATCACCGCCGCGGCCAGCCAGCCCACCGTCGAGTACTCCACGGCATCAATGCCGCCGAGCAGCCAGTGCACGATGGCGAAGGACTGGCTGAAGTCGGCGGCGTATTGCAGGAAGAGGATGCACGCCAGGCAGATGCTGTTGATGGTCACCCCGGCCAACAGCAAGGTGAACGAGGACATCCGCCGCCCCTCGCTGGCAATGCCCAGCACCAGCAGCAGAACCACTCCCGCCCCCAACAAAGCCGCCACCCAGATCCCCGGGAGGCCGGCGATCTGGCGCAGGCCGGCCGAGATCGCGATTACGGCCCCGAGCGAAGCGCCGCTCGAAACACCTAGCGTATAGGGTTCGGCCAGGGCATCCCGCAGCAGGGCTTGGAACAGCGTCCCCGTCAAGGCCAGCGCGCCTCCCGCCAGCAGCGCCATCAACACTCGCGGAAGCCGGGCATAGAAGAGGATCTCCGCGTCGGGCGACTGGCCCGCAAACGCGCGGGCATAACTGATGTGCGCCGACCCTATCAGCGGCAGGATGAAAAGCGCCGCCAGAGCGATGGCCGCTGCCGTTATCACCGCCGGCCAGAACCGGCGGCGTCCCGCCTCACTCCCCGCCATAGAGCACCCATGGTCTTCCGGCCTGCGTGCGCCGGACATCCGCTTCCACGTTGAACACCGCGCGGACGGATTCCGAGGTCACCACTTCGGCTGGGGCGGCGTCATAGAGGACCTCTCCATCGCGCAGTACCAGCACACGGTCGGAATAGGCGGCGGCCAGGTTCAAGTCGTGCGTGACGGCCACCACCAGCAGGCCCTGGCGGGCCAGGTCTCGCAGCAGCGCGTACGTGGAAACCTGATGTTCCAGGTCCAGAAAAGTGGTCGGCTCGTCGAGCAGTAAAACCTGCGGCGACTGGGCCAGCACCGAGGCGAGGATGGTTCTCTGCTTTTCCCCTCCACTCAGCGTCCGGAAATCGCGCCGGCGGAAACCGAGGGTGTCCGTAACTCGCATCGCCCGTTCGACGGCCGCATGGTCCTCGGGACCTTCGAACAGCCCGTCGCAGTAAGGGGTGCGACCCATCATGACGACTTGCTCGACGGTGAAGGGGAATTCAATCCGGACGGTTTGGGGGACGAAGGAAACCTCGCGGGCGAAGGCGCGCCGCGGCCAGCGGCTGACTTCCTTGTCTTTGAACAGGCAGGAGCCCTCGTACTCCGTCCTGAGCCCCGCCATGATCCCCAGCAAAGTCGATTTCCCAGCGCCGTTCGGACCCACGATCGCGACCATCTGCGCGGCCGGCAAATCCAAAGTGGCCTCGCGCAGCACCCGCGTACCGTTGTAGCGCTTCCCCAGATCGCGCAACGAGAAGAGCGCGCTCATGGCGCGGCCTCCGGGTGCAACATGCGGGCCAGTTCCCCGGCGGCCTCGGTCACGCGGGGTCCGGGCACCACAAAAATGTCGGACGCGACGGCGAAGACCTGGTTGTTTCGAACCGCCTTCAGGGTCGGATAGCGGCGCCACAGCGCGGCCACGGCCTGCTTCTGCCGATCGGTGATGCCAACCGTCTGCGCCATCTCCCCCATGTCGATGATCACATCCGGGTTGCGCGCCAGGATCTCCTCCAGGCCGATCTTCGCATAGCCGATGGCCGCATCTTGAAAGACATTTTCTCCTCCGGCGATCCGCATGAGCTCATTCAGGTAGGATGCCCTGCCCGCCGCGATCAGGTCCTCAACCCTTCCGGGAGTCCGGCCCACGATGAAGAGCACCCGCCTGCGCGGAAACCGCGAAGTGCGTTGCTCGATGGCCTCCAGCTTGCCGGCGATGCCGGCGCAGAGTGCCGTGGCTCGCTGGCTCACACCCGCCGCATTGCCAATTATCCGGATAGATTCGTAGATTCCCGGGATCGTCGCATCATCCACTTCCAACAGGTTCAGCTTCAGCCGTGGCAGGGAAATCGCCTGCTGGATCATGCTTTTCTCTGCAATCACCAGGTCGGGGCGCAGAGCGACGATCGTTTCGACGTCCGGCCGCAAGTAGTTGCCGATCTTCGGTTTGCGCGCGGCTTCGGGCGGGTAGCGGCAGAAGGCGGTTACTCCCACCACCCGGTCCCCCAACCCCAGCGCATAGAGCATCTCCGTGATGCTGGGGGCAGTCGAGACGATTCGCCGGGGTTGCGCGAAGCAACCGGCCGCCAGCAGGATCAGGATCGCCAGCCGGGCTACCATTCGAGCCGTGCGCCTCCTCTCAGGCTCCGTGAGGACGCGCTGTAGCCGAGCACCTCCTCATAGCGCGCATTCAGTAAGTTATCGGCGCGGAAGAAAGGGGCTATGTGCTTGGACAGGCGGTAGGACCCGCAGAGGTAGACGTTCTGGTAGCCGGGGTTGCGCGTGACGCCCAGGTAGTAGTCCGCATCCTGGCGCTCTCCAGCCAGAACGACGCCCACTTGCAGCCACCACCGTTTCGGGGCTGCCGACAATGACAGCGAGCCGGAGTTGCCGGGCCGTCTCGGAAGTTCCTGGCCAACCCCGTAGAAAGTGCTCGTCGGGGAGCCCGAGTGGATCACGCGCGTCCAGAGATGCATGTAGGACGCATTTAGGGTCACCGGCCCAGCCACGCGCGCCCGTGCCAAAAACTCGAGCCCTCTGGCCCGGCTCGACTCCAGGTTCTGCCAGCTCCCCCAGATCGGGGCGGGCAGCGGGACGAAGGCGATCAGGTCACGGAAGGAGTTCTGAAACACAGCCGCCTCCGTGCGCGCCCGGCGCCCGAACCATTCCTGGACCAAGCTGGCTTCGTAACTGGAGGTCTTCTCCGGTTGGAGGTCCGGGTTGCCCACGGCGTAGGATTCCCGCGCGAAGGTCTGGATGAGGCTGGGTTCGGTGATCCCGCGCCCGGCGCTCAACCGGAGGAACGTGGAGGACAGGGGACCGTGCTCTCCCGCCAGGAGGAAGCCTGCGGCGGCCCGCGGCGCGATCTTACGCCCGTAAGCGCTCGAATGTTCCAGCCGCAGTCCGCCGGAGAGGAAGACCCTACCGGCCAGCGTCCTTTCGCCATGCAGGAAGAAGCCTTGGTTGTTTCGCGCCACGCCTCGGGCCGAGACGTCTCCCTCCTGGCGCTCGAAGTCGTAGCCGAAGACGGCGGTGGTCCTCCGGCGCGCCCAGGTCCCCTGATAGCCGAGTTGCTTCCTCGACGTGGCGCTGAGGTACGGCTCGAATGCATACAAGGTCACGTCCTGGTTTACCAGCCGGGTACCGGCGGGAATCTGGTTCGGAAGGTGGTTCGGATCGAGCAGGCGGACCAGATACGTGCGCGGGAGCGGCGTGGCCACGTCTCGCACCAGCGCCGCGAGCTGATAGGGGCCGTCCATCAGAGGATCGGTGTAAGTGTCCCGAACACGGTGATAGGCGAATGTAACCTGCTGTAAGTAGTTGGGCCCTCGCGCGTCTTCCAGCCGCAGCGAAAGAACCGAATCCCGGTTGGTTTCCCGGGCGTTATGGTCGATCAGTCCGTAGCCTACCTGCCCGGGGGCGCCCAGCACGGAGTCTCCCGCCCGAAACACGCCGCGAAGCTGGGTGGCGGCTGAGAGGCGCAGCCCGAGGTTGGCGCTCCCGGTCGTGTCGCGGTAGTCGTCGTTGGCGTATTCGCCCGCCGTGCGAACCTGCTCCGCGTTGAGGGAATAGTCGAAGCGGTAGCCGGAGCCCCCGCTGAGTCCTGCCCGCCATTGATCGGACTGGAAGCTGCCCCGCTCGTAGGAGAAGCTGCCCCTGGGGCGGATGACTTCCGGATCGCCGCGACGGGTAAACACCTGGATGGCGCCAGCCGCGGCCTCGGCGCCGAACAGCGCGCTCTCCGGCCCTCGGATCACCTCGATTCGGTCTACGTCACCGCTGGTGAGATGGCCCAGATTGAACTCACCCCCCGGGTCGTTGACGGGTACTCCATCCACCAGTAGCAAAGTGCCAGTACGCTGGGAACCTCTCGTGAACACCGACGACAGGCTTCCGCGCCGGCCGGTGGTGTTTACCTGGAGCCCGGGCACTTCGCGCAGCAAATCGGCGACGGCCGGAAACTGCCGCTGAGCGATTTCGGTCCCCGTGAGCACGCTTGCGGCAACTCCGGCCTCCTCCAGGGTGGTCTGGTGGCGGGCGGCTGTGACAACAATCCGCTCGGCGACGCCCGCAACCGGCAGGGTGATGCGCGTCTCCGCGCCCGCCGCCAGGTCGACAGTTCGCGTTTGAAAGCCGGGAGCGGCCAGGACCGCCCTGCATTGACTCGCGCGCGCAAACTCGAAGCGTCCATCGAGACCGGTCACGGTGGTAACGCCAGCGCACTGCACCCGCGCGCCGCGAATCAGCCTGCCGCTTGGGTCGAAAACGGTGCCTCGGATTCCATATGCCTGCGCGCAAAGAACCCCGGAACCCAGAAGCAACTGGCAAAGAAGAAAGAAAGGCTTGTGCATGAGTCGTTCCCCCTCGGAACGCACCACGATTCAGCCAGAAATCGGTCTCCTGACTCGCGGCTTGGCCTTTTCCCCGGCGGGGTGTGCGGCCTTCCTGCATTCGCAGTGACCGCACGGCCTTACAGCCTGCCGCTTACAGTTGCGGGGCAGTGGCGGCTTTGCACCGCCTTCCCGTACATTCCTGACCTGCTGGTGTTGGTTGTGAAATATCGAGCCGGAGGGAGAAACCGCCCGCTGACGGCTGACCCCCGCGGCGAACACGTTGAGTATACCAACTTCGAGTTCGCAACAGCGGGCGAAGGGAACGTCGGAGGCCAGCTCCGGCTAATCCTGGGAAACAGCACCGGGCTGGAACTGGTACCGCTGGAGGGCGAAGGCGACTTGCCTGGCAGCAGCTTGATCGGTGACCCGGGCGACCCGCCCCATGCACTCGATGTAGCGGGACGACTTGCCGCCAGAGCCGGGCAGCTTGATCGCAATCCGAACCGGGGTGCCCACCGAGGGGCCCTCTTCGGACGACCCCGCTTCGCCGAAGACGGCGAGCAAGCCGGAACGGCTCATATTCAGGGTCACGCCGACGAGTTCACTGCAAGATGGCAGCGGGGAGAAGACCCGGCAGCTCAACTGCACCTCGTAGCGCGTGTCGCGCCTTAAGTCCAATTGCGTCATGAGTGTCCCAACAGGCAAGGTAGCGCACTCTGCGGCCCTGGTCCGCCTATCTTTCGGTCACGCCGGGAAGCGAAGCGGCTAGTACTGCTTCCAGTTCTGCGGTCTTCTCGGGTCTGAGTTCCACTAGGTCGCCAATGTCGACCAGCTCGAACAACTCCTCAACGTCCGGGTTGCGCATCCGTATGCAGCCGTGGGATTTCGCCTTGCCGATGGAGCGCGGGCTGTTGGTGCCGTGAATGCCGTAGCCCTTCTGGCTCAGGCCGATCCAGCGCGGGCCGAGCGGATTGCCCGGTCCGGGAGGAACCACTTTTCCCGGTTGGTACCAGGCGGGGTCCGGAACCCGCGTCACAACTTGGAACGTGCCGGTGGGACTCGGAGTCGCGGGAGATCCGACGGCCACCGCGTAGGTTTTCACGATGCGGCCGTTTTCGATCAGAACCAGCTTGCGGTCGGGGATGCTGACAACGATCCGGCGGGTCGAACCCTGCCGCTCTTCGGCATAGGCTTCGGCGGCGGCCACAACCATCGCCGCCATGACTTTCAACAGGTGGTATTCCGTGCGTCGCATGGCCTTGTCCGGCCGAGTTCACTGCAAGTCCGGGGCCAACGCGAATTCACGCCATTATGGAGTCTCCCGATGAAGTTAGACATCTTAGAGATGTAATTGTTACTTGTCCGGGTGGAACTCTCTACTTACCTCGCGACGACACCTCCTCGCGCCAGGAGTCTTCCAGGGTAACCCAGCGCCGGATCTCGCCCAGCGTCGTAAAGCTGTCCGAAACGCAGAGCGTGCCGTGCCCCTGGTCGCAGAGCAGTTCCGTGCTGGCAGGCTCGATGAGGGCGCTGCTCCAGGAACCACTGGTGAACGGCATCGAAAGCAGCCTGAGGCATACCGGACATCGCCGCGCCTGATCCAGGATGGCCCACTGCAACGCCAGAAGCACGCCCAACACGACCAGCCAGTCCGCCATCAGGCTGACGACGAACTTGTAGGAGTGCAGCCCAAGCGTGTTCCAGGCGGACAGTTCGGCGCATACGGTCGCCACGCCGGCGGCCAGCAGCGCCGACTTGGCGAAGAAGAAGGCCCAATAGCGCAGCGCCGTCCAGGAATAGCTCCGGAGCCTCCAACAGGAACGCAACCACTGCAGCAAGGCGGCCACGAGGCCCAGACTTACCGCCGCGACAAACACCGAGAGGATGAAGCTGAGGGCCGGCCGAAGATACTCGTCCAGGGGCGCTACCCTCAGCGAGCCGCCCCGAAACCCAGGAGTATGGAGGGCGATCCCGTCCAGTTCGGCGCGCGCCGCCCGTGCCGTCACCCCTGGACGCAGCCTCCCGATGACACGCAGCAGGTCGGGCGTCTGCGCATTCCGGGTTGGGTTCGGCGAAAGCGTCCAAAGGTCCAGGTCGGGAGAGTGGAACCAGAACTCCGGCGGCAGGACCCCGATCACCTGGAAGGACTTTCCGTCGAGTGTGATCGGGAGGTTCAGTATCCGGCGATCGGAGCCGAAGGCGGATCGCCACAAGTGGTAGCTCAGGACCACCTTGGCCTCCCCGGGGTTGTCTTGCGGCCCGAATGTGCGCCCCAACCAGGCCGCCGATCCCAGCACGTGGAAGAAATCGGGTGTCACCCCCGCCCCGGCCAGACTCGAGTTTCCCGAACCTGGACGGCTCAAGACGTAGGTCTCGATGTGATAGGCGGCCAGATCGGTCAGCGTCCGGCTTTCCTTGCGCCAAGGTTCAACGTAGCGGACTTGGACCCCCAACGAGGCAGAGAGAAAGTGGACCTGGTAGCAGGCCACCAACCGGCCCGGTTCGCGGAACGGAAGGGGCCGGTAGACGGTTCGGATCGAGGAGAGGAACCCGGTCCCAACGAGAACGATGGCCAGCGCCGCCGCCAGGGCCGTGAACAGAAACCGTGGGCCGCGAACGATGCGCCGCGGCCAGTCTTCGGCTGCGGCGCCGGGGAAGCGTTCGGCTAGAGCGTCGCGGAAGGCTTCCCAGCAGCGCTCGAGCACCCGCTGCCGGGCATCGGCGGTGCTGTCTCCGCGCTCCGCCAGGAAGAGCCACCAGTGCCGGATTTCGGCTGCGCGTTGCTCCCGCCAGGCACGGCGGTTTCGCCCAGGCACAATCCAACTAGCCGCCCGGATGAGCCACAACCAGGCCGCGGGGACACCCTTGGGGCTGCTTCTCTCCATGCGCCGCCCGGCACTACAGGTTAGATGCCGCGCGGTGGGATTCTGTTCCCTGCTTAGGGCGAATGCAATTCTCCACCAGTGGCAGCCACAGCGCCTGCCGCCGAACCTCAGGTATACAGGTTGTCCTGCGAGCGCTCCTTGTCCCACTCCGGAGTCGGCTCGAAGAAGCCCGGTTCGAGCAGGTGCTGTTTGACGGCATCCTCGTTTAGCGTGAAGCCGAGACCAGGGCCTTCCGGCACCTGGATGAAACCCTTGTTGAGAAGGGGTTTCTCCACGCCGTCCACCAGCGTGTCCCACCAGGGCACGTCCACGGAATGGTTCTCCATCACCAGGAAGCCCTCCGTGGCGGCGGCGCAATGCGCGTTGGCCAGGGCGCAGATCGGCGTTCCGGCCATGTGCATGGCCATCGGGATCCCGTAGCGTTGGGCCATGTCGCCGATGCGCTTGGTCTCGAGGATTCCACCCGAGGTGGACAGGTCCGGGTGGATGATATCCACGGCATGCTCCCGGCACAGTACCTCGAATGGCTCGAGCTGGTACATGTCCTCGCCGGTACAGATGGGGACATCCACGGCGCTGGTGATCTGCTTCAACAGGTCGGTGCGGTACCACGGCACGGTGTCTTCCATCCAGGCCAAGTTGCACTTCTCGAAGGCCTTGGCCAGCTTGATGATGGAGTTGACTCCCATGCTGCCGAAGTGATCCGTGGAGATGGGGATGTTCCAACCGACAACCTCGCGGACCTTCATGATGTACTCAGCCATCAACTCAGCGCCCTTCTGGGTGATTTCGGTACCCGTCAGGGTGTGCTCGCGTCCGCGCTCGATGCCCGCCGGCGCGGTGAGGGCGCCGGGAACGTTGCGAATCCTGTTGATGCCGATATCCATCTTCATCCAGGTGAAGCCGAGGTCGATGCGCGCCTTCATGCGCTTGGCAAACTCCTCCGCGTTGTTGGCCTCGGTAGTGTCGCAATAGCAGCGGACCCGGTCGCGGTATTTGCCGCCCAGCATCTGATAGACCGGAACGCCGTACACCTTTCCGGCCAGGTCCCAGCAGGCTTCCTCGATGGCGACGACCCCTCCCGCCATGCGGCCCGTGCCGCCGAATTGCCGGATCTTACGGAAGATCTGTTCGACGTTGCACGGATTCATGTTGAGGACACGGCTCTTCAGAAACAGCGCGTAAGTCTTGCTGGCGCCATCGCGGACTTCGCCGTAGCCCGAGATGCCCTGGTTGGTGTCGATCCGAATGATCGGACAGGTGAATGGCGCCCTCGCGACGGTGGCGACCCGTAGATCGGTGATTCGCAGTTGTGACGGATTGGAATTCCGGTTGACGTTTTGGACGGCGGCGTCGAGCGTCTCATCAGCCCAGAAGCCTGCCCCCGCCAGACCCGCGGCCGTGCCCAGGAACGAGCGACGGCCTATAGTTCTGTTGACAGATTTCTTCATCAATTCTCCCCTCTTGCTAACCCAGTCGCAAACTAAATGCCTTGAGGCCGAATGATGATAGTTGTCTATTAGTGTCTCCCGTGGTGCGGGGCCTGTCAAGGAAGCGCATTCCGCCGGCAGCGGATTTCGGAGTGCAGCCGGCAAGCTGAAGGGCAGGGGCTGCGTGTACACGCCTGGGACAATGTTGACAAGAGGCCAAGCAGGGCTCGCGTCTTTCTGGCTGTGAGCCGCAGACGACGATGCGGATCGTCGACTGCATGGGGGATATCGACGGAAGACCCAGCAAGTTGATTTCGCTTGCGCCGTAAACTTCGCCAGAAGCCCCTGCCACTCCGCCTGCGTTATGGCGGGCCGATAAGTTAGGGCCGATCAGTAGCGGAACAGTCATAACCTACTGAATCAAAAATAGTTATCTTTTTAGGGGGACTCAGCTTCCGCCTCCTTTTTGTGTGGGAACAGAGCAGAGCTGCTACCGGGCAACACACGGCTACCCAAGGGCCGCTTGGATCGCAGCGGCGGCGCCGAGCGCGCAGTAGAACGCAAGGGCTATTCTGGAAATGGACTCAGGCATTTCGGATCGGTTTCGAACGACCGCTTGCAAAAGGAAACCATCTCCGTCGCTGTCGCCGCTGACGAAGCCTATGCCCCGGGTCTCTGCGTCGTGGTCTACTCTTTGCTCGAACAGCTTCGCGCTGGCGTCGGACTTGATCTCTACGTACTTTCTGACAGCATTACGCCCCAAACGCGAAAACACCTGGAAGCCTGCTGGGGAAATCGGCTCAGGCCAGTCTGGCTCTTCCCGGATAACAGCCGGGTCGCTCCGGTCGTTCCACGATACGGCTACGCCGCCACCGCCCCCACCTATTACAGCCTGATCGTTGGGTCGATTCTTCCGGCGCATGTTACCCGGGTGATCCTTCTCGACGCGGACCTGCTCATTCTTAGAGACCTCCATGAACTGTGGCAGCACGATATGAATGGAAACGTGCTTCTCGCGGTTCACGATGCCGGTACGCAGGCAATGCCGGCCGGGTACTGTGGGTATCGGCAGAACGAGGCCCGCGGCCACCGCCCGTACTTCAACGCCGGGGTGATGCTCATCGACTTGACGGCTTGGCGGACGGAACGAGTGGAACAACGATCCCTAGAGACTGCGGAGAAGCACAAACTCCGCTTCAGGTACTATGATCAGGATGCCTTGAATGTGTGCTTGGTGGGCCGATGGGGCTCGCTTTCACCCGTCTGGAACAAGCAGTTCGCGCTGAACCTGTTTCCCGACTGGCAATGTAGCCCGTATACGGAAGAGGAATTCGATCAGGCACGCCGCAATCCCGCGATCATCCATTTTTGCTCGGCCACGAAGCCCTGGCGGCAGATCTGCGACCATCCCAAGGCCGATACGGAAGCATTTCGGCGGGTCCTCTCACGGACGGGATGGGTTGAGGATCCCTTTCAGGAACCTACGGCACTCCAAGAGATTTCGGAGTTTTTTGCCCGACGTCGTCGGCGGCTGCTCTATATGCTGTCCACAGCAGCGAGGGCGAAGCAAAAGGGCCACGCGGTCATAGCCTACTTCCCCGGAATACTAAAGATGGTGCTTCGCAGCCCCTGGACCCCTTTTACGATCCCACTTTTTCTGGTGAAGGAAAAGTTGACCATTTGGCGGCTGACATGGCGAGCAAAACGATCGCTGTGATGGCGGCTGTGGACCAGGCGTACGTGATGCCGCTCACGGTCATGGTGCGCTCCCTGCTCGAGAACCTCGGGCCGGACTACTCGCTGGACCTGTATGTTTTCGAGGACGGTACGACGGCGGCTTCGCGCAAACGCGCGGAGTACTCGTGGATGCCCTACCCACTCCACACCGAGTGGATCACTCCCGACAAAAGTCGGATCGAGGGGAAGCTGCAGGACCGGGGTTATGCCGGAGTGCCCGCAACCTATTTTCGTTTGCTGATACAAGACCTGCTGCCGCCAACGGTTAACAAGGCCATCTATTTGGACGCGGACCTTATTATTCAAGGCGACCTGTCCAAACTGTGGAACATCGACATGAAAGGTCACTTGGCACTGGCCGTCCCCGACGCCTACTCAGATCTGTTCCACCTTGGCAGGCTCAGTCGAATCCAATTTCGGGAAGGAGTCCAGTTCCACCGCCGGTCAGCGTATTTCAATGCAGGCGTCCTGGTCATCGATGTCGAGCTGTGGAGAAGGGAACGGGTCGGTGAACGGGCCTTGGCCTTCGCCGAGAACTACAGGGACCCGTTGAGCTTTCATGACCAGGACGCACTCAACTGCGCCTTACAGGGACGCTGGGGCTCGATCAGTCCGACCTGGAACTTTCACGAACTGCCCGGCTGCCTCTTTCATTGGTGCAGCCGGCGTTATTCGAAACAGGATCTCAAGGGTGCCTTCTCGCACCCTCACATTGTGCACTTCATCGGAGTGAAACCCTGGACCCGGAGGTGTGCGAACGTCGGCACGGACCTATTCCTCGACTATCTCCAGAGGACGAAATTTGCCAACGATGCGCTGCCGGCCCCGTCGCCGGCGGCCGACTTTGTGTGGGACGCTCTCGTCACACCCCACAGCCGCATGAACTGGTTATTGTGGAGAGGCGTCATCCACGAATGGAATGCGCGGCGGATCCGGTCTTTGCTATGGACCCTTGTGAGTCGTCCCTGGATGCTGATTACGTACCCGCTCTGGCAATTCTATACTTGGGCCGGCTTTCTCCGTGTCCGTATCCAATGACGGACTCTAGCCCGCCGGACACGCTACCTCCACTCCGGTTCGTTGACGCTCGCGGACACCCGCTCCATCTGTTCGGCCACGACATCCGGACCGACACTCAGTTTGCACTCCCTCCCGTGTGCCACTGCTGCCGGCGGCCGAGCAAAGCGTTGATTGTCGCCACAACGGTAACAGCGACGTCAACGGCGAACATGGGCGGACTCGAAAGGAGAATGCGGGAGGTGGCTCCCACTCCGAGACCCGCGCGGTAAAGCGCCCAGGCGGCCGATGCCACCGGCGCCGCGCAGTACAGTGCCGGCCAGAGAACGCTGATATGTCCGTTCGCGGAAAGAACCAACGCGGCCAGGAATACAAGACGATCAGCGTATCCCGCCGAGACAAGCCAACTCTCCAGCCGGGAAGCCCGTCTTCGGGAGCGATAGAGCCCTCGTGTCCACCGGCACCGCTGGTTCCAGTAGCGCCGCAGGGACTCCATGACCCTGCTATCCGCTACCGCATCACGGCAAAACCTTGTGCGCCAGCCGGCGGCGACCAGCGCCAGCGAAACCTCGATGTCTTCACTGAACGCACCGGCGGGAAAGCCCCCAATTTGCTGCAATGCGGAACGCCGGTAGACGCAGTTACCGCCCATCGTAGTCGGGTCCAGACCGAGCCTCTCTTTGCCAGCCTGGGTGGTCAACTGGTGGACCAGGGATTCAAGGGTCCCATAGGCGGCAACGAGACTTGCCGCGGTGTTGGACGGACGGTGGAGACCAGCCGCGGCTCCGATACTCTCGTCGCCGAAGGCGCCGGCGAGAATTCGGAGGGAGTTGGGCAGCGGCCGCAGGTCCGCATCGTACACCGCAACGAGTTCGGACTCCGGGGAGGCGTTCAAGGCGTGAGCGAGTCCTGCGGCTTTCCCCGCGTTCTGGGTCAGCACCAGGCACCGGGCGTTGGAGCGCCTGCTGACCCACGATTCCAGAATACGGGTGGTCGCGTCCCGGGAGCAGTCATCCACCAACGTGAAGTAGATCTTCTCACGCGGGTATTCGAGCTTGTCCAAGGCTTCTAACAATCCGGGAAGGTTCTCCTCCTCGTTCAGAACAGAGACGATCACTGCGACGCAGGGCTCCGGCCCCGGGTCGCGGACGCGGGCGGGCAGCGCGGCGGCGACGATCAAAGCGAACCGCCTGAGAGTGAACGCACACAGCAGGCCGATCACCACCCAGGACAGAACTCCGGCGAAATCTGGTGTCACTCCAGTCTATTTAACAACAGGCCCGTTCCCGGAGTGAGGCAGCCACTCCACAACCGGGCCGGGATGGGCGACAGCCATCTGGCCCCGGGTGGCCCGGACGCGTCTCACGGCGACAGACCCGGTTTCCGACCCCGCGTCCGCTTTTCGACCACGCGCGCCAGCATCAGCTTATAGAACCCCAGTCGATGGCCGATATGACGAGGCAGAAACCGCCCGGGATCGAAGTTTCGGACTCGTGAGCGCGGGCCGTCAAACAGCAGCCCGGCGACGTAGGCAAAGGTTGATCGCCAGTCACCTACCAGCCAATCGCATGCGCCTAGCAGGTAGAGATCGACCAGCGCCTCCCGGGTGGTCTGGAGCTGGTCTTCTCTTTCGGTGGCCAAGTGAATCGGCCGCCCCAGCGCGGGAAACCGCTTCTCGGTTGCCAGTAGCCTGTCGGCTCCATATCGCTCGCGCGCCTGATGCAGGGTGTCGATGTTGTCGGTGGCAAGAAAGACTTTGCACGACCGGCGGCGAGCTACGATCCTATCGGTGTAGCTGAGAATCTTCTCGACACTGAAGCTCAGGTCGGAGTTGCGCACGTGGACCCCGACTATCTCGCCAACGAAGTAACGGCGGCGGAACCGATCCACTAGCGCGGCGACGTCGGGATGCAGGACGACCTGGGTGCGCAGCAGTTCGCGCAGGATCTGCTCGTCACTCCTGGCGGCGAGGGGCCGAAATTCCCCCCGGAAGTAGCGCCGCATTTCGTGAATCAGCTCGAAGCAAGACCAGTAGACAACCACTTCTTCCGGGTAGTCCAGCCTGGCCGGGTCCACGCTGAGCCTTTTCCATTGCGTCTTCATGTAGCGGCCACGAATCCGGTCGAACTGCTCCTCGACGGTGGCCTCCTGCCAACCGTTCCAGGCCTCGGGAGCGATCGAACGCCCGCGAAGCTCCCTGGGCCCCAAGGTCAACGCAGGACTCGCGAACAAGAGGGGGAAGGCGTTCTCGCCGTTCCGGCTATATGCCGGATCGCACCAGTCCACCACCAACTGGCGTCCGGTGAATTGGCCGTACAGGATGGCGGTCAGCAAACTGAGGAGCCGATTTCCAATTCCGGCCACTCCCTTTACCAACAGGATGCGGGGGGACTGCTGATCAGCCGCCATCCCGACAGCTTAACGCACGGCGGAGAACCTTTTAGCGAGAATGCGCCGGATCTGAGTTCCAAGCTCATCAAACCGTGTGTCCACGTTGTCACCCCCGAGTGGCGGGTTCGGGCAGCGGCGCAAGTGGTTCATTGCCTGATTGACAATCTTAAACCGACGGTCGTATGGCCCGGAGATTCGATCCGCCTGATTCCGGACCAGTTCAACTCGCCGGCGGTTGGATAATGGATCCATCTGATGGCCAAGCTCCTGGATCCCTTTCGATTCCTGATGATTTCCCTCGCTGGCTGGATGAACCAGCATCCCTTGCAGGCCATCGATTCTCTGCGCGAGGAGAACCGCGTCCTTCGCGAGCAACTCGGCGATCGGCGGTTGAGGCTGACTGACGACCAGCATCGTCGGTTGGCAACCAAGGCGAATCGTGGGCGCCGCTGGGATTACCTTGATTGGCCTAAACATTTGGTGTCTTTCTTGGTGCCCGGGGTGGGAATTGAACCCACACTCACCTTGCGGTGAAAAGGATTTTAAGTCCTTTGCGTCTGCCAGTTTCGCCACCCGGGCACGTGGGAGGGCTATCAGCCTCATTATAGTGAAAGCGGCGGCTTCCGGTGATAAACTGAGGAAGTTTTATGAGACAACCACTGATACTACTCACATTGGCGATGGCGGCCTGCGGCTTGTGCTGGGCGCAGACCGCGGACGACTCGCGCCCCGCGACATCGAATTTGCCGGGGGCGGAGTATCCGCGGATTCACTCCGATCTGCGGGTCACGTTTCGGGTGACCGCGCCCACTGCGAAGAAGGTGCAAGTGGTCCCGGGCGGCGACGATAACGGCCTCGGCAAAGGTCCCTACGACATGACGCGGGACGAGAAGGGCGTTTGGACCGTCACCATTCCGCCGGCGGTCCCCGGGTTCCACTACTACTGGTTTTCGGTAGACGGTTTCGCCGCGAACGACCCCGCCACCTTCACCTACTTCGGCTGGAACAAGGAGTGCAGCGGCATCGAGGTTCCCGACAAGACGCTGGACTTCTACGATGTGAAGGACGTGCCGCACGGCGATGTGCGCGCCCACTGGTATTACTCGAAGACGACGGCCGCATGGCGGCGGGCCTATGTGTACACTCCGCCCGACTACGACAAGAACCCGAAAGCGCGCTACCCGGTGCTCTATCTCCAGCACGGCTCGGGCGAGAGCGAACGGGGTTGGACGGCGCAAGGCCGGGCGAACTTCATCCTGGACAACCTGATCGCGGCGAAGAAGGCGCAGCCGATGATCATCGTCATGGAGAACGGCATGGTCGCCGCGAAGGCCGGCGCGGCTCCTGCCGGGGCGCGACGGAATGAGGCCTTCGGCGAAGTTGTGACCAACGACCTGATCCCGATGATCGACGCCGCGTACCGGACGATGCCGGACCGGACGCACCGGGCCATCGCCGGGCTGTCGATGGGCGCCGGACAGGCGACCCAGATCGGGCTCGGCCAACCTGGACAAGTTCGCTCACATCGGCTCCTTCAGCGGCGGCGGCATTCGCAACTTCGATCCCAAGACCTCGAATGGTGGAGTGTTCGCGGACGCGGCCGCGTTCAATAAGAGAGTCCCGGTGTTCTGGATGGGCGCCGGCACCGCCGAAGCCAGCCGTGCGACCTCCGTCAAGGCGAGCGTCGAAGCGATGAACAAGGCCGGGATCAAGGCGGTTTGGTTTGAGGCGCCCGGCACCTCCCACGAGTGGGAGACGTGGCGCAAGTGCTTGCTTGATTTCGCACCGAGGTTATTCAAAAAATGACACAGCGCAACAAGATCCTCTTCACCGCAGTGCTGGCCGCGATGACGCTGCTGCTGGCCGGCTGCACGGTCTCCGCGCAATCCAACTTCCCGGTGGAGGGATTGAGTTGCGAGTACCTGGTGAATCCGCTCGGGATCGATGTGGAGAAACCGAGACTGAGCTGGGTGCTGACGGCGGGCCCGCGCGGCCGCGTGCAGAGCGCCTACCGGGTGCTGGTCGCCAGCAGCCCGGAGAACCTTCAGAAGGACAGAGGCGATCTTTGGGACTCGGGGCGCGTCGCATCGAATCAATCCACGTTCGTGGTGTATGCGGGCCGCCCCCTGGCTTCCGGAATGGAGTGCTACTGGAAAGTGCGCGCCTGGGACCGGGAGGGCCGTTCGTCGCAGTGGAGCAGCACGGCCAAGTGGTCGATGGGAGTGCTGCGCGAATCCGAGTGGTACGGCCGCTGGATCGGCCTGCCGCGTCCCGCCGAGGTGAAGGAGGGCACGCCGCTGCCGTTCCCGTGGCTGCGCAAGACCTTCGCGCTCAAACAGAAGCCGCAACGCGCCACCGCCTATGTCAACGCGCTGGGTTACTACGAGTTGTACATCAACGGTAAGAAGGTGGACGACTATGTGCTGGCGCCCGCGGTCAGCGACTTCTCGAAGCGCAACTTGTATCTGACGCACGATGTCACCAGCTACCTGGTGGAGGGCACGAACTCGGTGGCGCTGTGGTTGGGCCGGGGCTGGTATGTCAAAGGGCACCCCGGCGTAATTCACGACGGCCCGCTGGTCAGGGCTCAGGTGGACGTTTCCCTGGCGGATGGGACCGCGGTGAAGGTGGGCACCGATGCGACCTGGAAGGTTCGCGAGAGCCCGCTCACGCCGCTCGGCAAGGGCACAGCGTTCGGGGACTACGGCGGCGAGCGCTACGACGCCCGCATGGAGCTGGCGGGATGGAACACCGCCGGGTTGAACGACTCGGACTGGAAGCCGGCGGCAGTGTTCACTCCTCCGCCGGCCACCACCGCCGCGCAGATGGTTCAGCCCAACCGGATCTTCGAGACCATCAAGCCGTCGAAAGTCTCGGAGTTCTCGCCGGGGGTCTACATGGTCGAGATGGGGCGGAACCTGACGGGCTGGTTCGAGCTGCGCATCCCGGCGGGCCTGGCGGCCGGCTCGATGGTGCGGCTGGAATTCGCCGATTTCCCGCCGGCCGGAACCCGCTTCCAGACCAACAACCAGCGCGACGAAGTCATTACCAGCGGCGCGGAGCAGGTGTTCCGCTCGCGGTTCAACTACCACGCGTTTGGCTGGGTTCGCATTACGGGTCTGCCGCGGGCGCCCTCCCTCGAAGACGCCAAGGGGTATCTGATCCACACGGGCTACGAGCCGGCGGGCGAGTTCGAGTCGTCGAACGATCTGATGAACCGGATCTACCAGACGGTGAACTGGACGTATAAGTGCCTGACCATCGGCGGATACGTGGTGGATTGCCCGCACCGGGAGCGCCTGGGCTACGGCGGGGATGCGGGGACCTCGCTCGAGACGGGCATGTTCAACTTCGGCACGGGCGCCCTCTACAACAAGTGGACGGCGGACTGGCGGGCCGCGCAGGATCCTAAGACCGGGGACCTGCCCTACACGGCGCCGAATTACCAGGACCAGGGAGGCGGAGGCCCCATGTGGAGCGGGTTCTGCGTCACGCTGCCCTGGCAGCTCTACCTGCAATACGGCGACCAGCGGGTACTCGAGACCAACTATCCGACCATGCAGAAGTGGCTGGCGTTTGTGGAGACGAAGACGGTCAACAACGTCCTGGAGTACTACAAGAGCTACGGGATGAGCATGCAGCAGTGGAATTTCCTGGGCGACTGGGTGACCCCGAGGGTTGCCGGGCAACCGGACATTTCCCGCGATCCCCCGAGCACCCAGTTCATCAACAACCTGCACTACCTCTACACCCTTCAATTGACCTCGAAGATTGCGGCCATCCTGGGGAAGAAGGAGGACGCGGCGAAGTACGAGGCGAGCGCGGCCACGCTCCAGCGGGCGCTTCACCAACGGTTTTACGACACCGCCAAACGCACCTACGTGGGCGGGCAGCAACCGTATCTGGCCTTCCCGCTGCTGGTGGGCGTGGTTCCGCCGGAGTTGCGGCAACCGGTGCTGCGGAACCTGGAAGAGACCATCCTGGTGAAGAACGGCGGGCATATCGACGCGGGGATGCACGGCGCTTACTTCCTGCTGAAGTTTCTGATGGAGGAAGATCGCAACGACCTGATCTACGCCATGGCCAGCAAGACCGACTACCCGAGTTGGGGGGACATGCTGGCGCAGGGTGCGACCACGATTTGGGAGAACTGGTCCGGCGGTTCGCACATTCACGACACGCTGATTTCCATTGGGTCCTGGTACATCCAGGGCATCGGCGGGATTCGGATCGACGAGAAGTCGCCGGGCTTCCGCCATTTTCTGATCAAGCCGGCGGTGGTGGGCGATCTGACGTTTGCGCGCACCAGGTACAGGTCGCCGTACGGCCCGATTGTGAGCAACTGGCGAATTGAGAACGGGATGCTGCATATGGACGTGACGGTGCCGCCGGGGACGACGGCCACGGTGTACGTTCCGGCTGCCACGCCCGCCGCAGTGACCGAGGGCGGCCGCCCGGTGGCTCAGGCCGCGGGGGTACGCTCCGCCGGGGTGGAGCGCGGGAAGGCGCTGTTCGCGGTGGGCTCGGGACAGTACGCCTTCGCGACGAAGTTCTCGCGCTGACGGGGCTGGAAGGCGGAAGCGCCTGCCCCACTCGCGAAAAGTGTCGAGATCTGTCGAGTTGTGTCGGCGACAGCCGGTTTGCGGTTAAGCGTGACTTCCAGGCTTTCCATCTGCGGGACGTTCCAAGCTTCACGCCCGGACAATTCTTTCGGGCGGTTGAGAATGGCGAGCGCGGCGCGCAGTTGGACGGAGGCGGGGACGGAGTCGTCCTCGAGAAGCCGGCGCAGGCGCGCGAGGGCAAGGGCTTCGAGTTCGCGCATCTGGTCGGCGAGGCGTTCGTAGCGATCGCGGCGGATCTCTTCGATAGCCTGCTTGAAGTTCGGATCGCTCTTGAACCAGTTATAGATGGAAGAGCGGTGGACGCCGATGGCATCGGCAGCAGCGGAAACGGTGCCGCCATAGGCCAGGGTGAGGGCGGCCTTGGTTTGGGCGGCGGAAAGTGCGCCGACCGGGTCAGGGCGTTTTGGGGCAGTGGGAGCAGCGGGAGCGGACATAAATGAACCTCCGAGCCCATTGTGGACCGGCGTTTTGGAGCCAAAGACAGTGGTTGACGGCAAGTGATTGAGAAGACGAAGAAGATATTGTTGGGCCGTTGGTGATCGTTAAGCGGCCGAGGGAGGCCAATTCTGCCTTGCCCAGCCACTGCGCGTGAATCAGTCCTGGCGGAGGGTCACCGCGGGGTCGGTGCGGGTGGCGCGGCGTGCCGGGATGAACCCTGCGGCGAGCGCAACCAGCAGCATCAGGGTGGAGGCCGCGGCGAGCGCGGACCAATCCCTCGCACTCACGCCATAGAGCCGGCTCGAAAGGACGTTTCCGGCAGCGAGAGTAAGCACGACCCCGAGCGCAATGCCCCAAGCCGCCAACCGGGCGGCGTGACGAAGCACGGAGCCAAGGACGTCGGCTGGCCGGGCCCCGAGCGCCATGCGAATGCCGGTCTCTCGCGTGCGCGCGCTGACGAAATAGGAGATTACGCCGTAGAGACCCACCGCGGCTAGCAGCAGACCCACCATCGCAAGCGCGGATGCAAGCTGTGACGGCAAGCGAAACCAATCTAGCTCCGACTCAACCCGGCTGTCTAGCGTGAATGCCTCATACACGACGAGGCGCTTATCGATCTCCCTCAGCCGCTCACGCACGGGCTTGACGAATGTCGTCGGGCTCGATCCGGTTTCGACGAGCAGGTTGACGTCACCGGTGCCCATCTGAGCGAACGGGAAGTACAGGTAGGGATCCGGTGCTTCGCTTATGGAGTTAATGCGAACGTCGTGGGAAACGCCAACGATCTCCCAAGTTGGGCCGTTCGAATCGCCGGTCCTAAATAGTTTCCCGATCGAGTTTTCGGAGGGCCAAAAGTGGCGGGCGGCGGTCTCGTTGACGATGGCCACCTTGGGCGCCGAGAAGCCGTCACGGTCGTCGAACTCGCGGCCGTTCAGAAGACGTGTGCCGAGCAGTGAAAAATAGCCGGGACCGACGATCGATATCCGAACGTCAACCGGCTCCGGGCGAGGTCCAGGCAACAGGACTTTCTCGGTGCGGCCGCCGTTGGAGCCGCCCAATGGGGGCCGCATGGCGACGGCAGCACCACGCACTCCAGGCAGGGCGCGTACGCCGGCGGCGACCTGCCGATAGAGCAGATCGCGCTGTCCTGTCCTGACTCTGCCGAGGCTCGGGATCTCGAAGACAAGTACGTTGTTGTGCTTGAACCCGAGGTCGGCCTCGGCGGCGTTGCGGAAGCTGCGCGCGAGCAGGATGCCCGCGACCACCAGCACGAGCGAAATGCCGACCTGCGCCGCCACCAGCACGTTCCGAGCCCTGGCCCGACCGGCGGACGTGCCGGCCGCTACAGCCGCGCCCTTGAGCTCCGAAGCAAGGTCCGCACGCGCAGCCGCAAGCGCCGGAACCAGACCGAAGAGCAAGCCGCTTCCCGCCGCGACTGCCAGCGAGAACAGCAGCACGCGGGAGTCGAGCAGTAACTCGGCATCGCCCACAAAGCGATTCAGTCTGAGGACGGGCGGCAACACCCGGATGAGAAGGCCGCCAAAACCGATGCCAGTGACGGCGCCGAGAGCCGTGAGAAGCGATGCTTCGGTGAGAAGCTGGCGCACGAGGCGGATCCGGCCGGCGCCGAGTGTCAGGCGAACGGCCATCTCACGCCTCCGCGTCTCGGCGCGCGCCAGCAGCAATATGGCCACGTTCATCGAGGCGAGAAGCAACACCGCACCCACCAGCGCCATCAACACCAGGCTGAGGCTTCCGGCGGCACGCATCCGATGTGCGCGATCGGATTCTATCTGAACGGTTCGGCCTTTGTTTGTGGCCGGGTAGGCGCGGGCCAGGTTGGCTGCGATGCTCGTGAACTCTTGCTCCACCCCGCTGATTGAAACGCCGGGCCGCAGCCGCCCGATGACACTGAAGCGCGGGATTGTGCGGTCTTGTAGCTCCTCCGGCTCATTCCATGTGCTGAAGGGGACCCAGAGATCGGCGGACATGTAGTTGCGCGTGCCCCGGAAGTACGCAGGCGCGACGCCGATTATGGTCACCATCCTGCCACTCATTCGCACTCCGCGACCAATGACCCGGGTATCGCCGCCGAACTTCGCCTGAAAGAAACGGTGACCGAGAACAATGACCGGAGGCGCGTTCGCTTCCTCGCGGAAGGTGCGGCCAACGGCAGCCTTGACGCCCAGGAGCGTGAAAAAGTCATCGGAGACCACCTCGGCGTGAGTAGACTCTGGAACCTCACCGATGGTGAGAATCGGCCCGCGGTAATCCACGGCGGCGACGCCGGCGAGCGAGCTGGCGTGGCGGTAGTCCAGGTAGTCGGCGCCAGACACGCCGGCCCCGCGGAACTGAGGAGAAGTCGTGCCAATGTGGACGATCTCCGAGACTCGCGGCACCGGCATTGGGCGCATGGCGATGGCGTCGATAAAGCTGAAGATGGCGCTGTTGGCGCCGATGCCGGCAGCCAGCGAGAGCACCGCGATCAGCGTGAAGCCGGGGTTGCGGCGCAGCGCACGGAGGCCGTAACGCAGGTCCCGAGCCACCGATTCGAGCCAGGCGAGCGGGCGCCCGTCGCGACACTCCTCCTTGGTCTGGTCCAAGCCGCCGAGCGAGAGCAGTGCTTGCCGGCGGGCTTCGACGGGGGTCATGCCGGCGCGGATGTTGTCCTGGGTGCGGCACTCCAGGTCGAATACCAACTCGTCGTCGAGGTCACGCTCGAACCGGCGCTTGCGGAAGAGATCGAGCCAAGACATGGAGGCCTCCTAGGAGTTCTCGAGAATCAGCGACACGGCCAAGGCGATGCGCTCCCAGTTCGATACTTCCTGTTCGAGTTGGCGGCGGCCGGCGGCGCTCAACCGGTAGTACTTCGCCCTGCGATTGTTCTCCGATGCGGCCCACTCCGCGCTCACCCACTTACGGCGCTCCAGGCGGTGGAGGGCGGGATAGAGAGAGCCCTGCTGCACCTGCAGTATGTCGCTGGAAACCTGTTGGATACGCTGGGAGATGGCGTACCCGTGCATGGGCCCCGGGGCGAGAACCTTGAGGATGAGCAGATCGAGAGTGCCCTGGAGAAGATCGGTCTTCAGCGCGTCACTCATGCAGACATTCTACACGAGCTTCCTGTAGAATGTCAAGGGGAAATTGCAGGCGCGGCTCAAAACCAAACGATGGAGCCTGCCGGGGCGGCCTCTCAACGTCGTAAATTGGCGAGGCGCGTAGGTATCGGCAGGCGCACGAGGTACAAGTCGCCGTACGGCCCGATTGTGAGCAACTGGCGAATTGAGAACGGGATGCTGCATATGGACGTGACGGTGCCGCCGGGGACGACGGCCACGGTGTACGTTCCGGCTGCCACGCCCGCCGCAGTGACCGAGGGCGGCCGCCCGGTGGCTCAGGCCGCGGGGGTACGCTCCGCCGGGGTGGAGCGCGGGAAGGCGCTGTTCGCGGTGGGCTCGGGACAGTACGCTTTCGCGACGAAGTTTTCGCGCTGACGGGCGGGCGGGGCCTCAAAAACCGCGAAAAGTGTCGAGATCTGTCGAGTTGTGTCGGCGACAGACGGTTTGCGGTTAAGCGTGACTTCCAGGCTTTCCATCTGCGGGACGTTCCAAGCTTCACGCCCGGACAATTCTTTCGGGCGGTTAAGAATGGCGAGCGCGGCGCGCAGTTGGACGGAGGCGGGGACGGAGTCGTCCTCGAGAAGCCGGCGCAGGCGCGCGAGGGCAAGGGCTTCGAGTTCGCGCATCTGGTCGGCGAGGCGTTCGTAGCGATCGCGGCGGATCTCTTCGATAGCCTGCTTGAAGTTCGGATCGCTCTTGAACCAGTTATAGATGGAAGAGCGGTGGACGCCGATGGCATCGGCAGCAGCGGAAACGGTGCCGCCATAGGCCAGGGTGAGGGCGGCCTTGGTTTGGGCGGCGGAAAGTGCGCCGACCGGGTCAGGGCGTTTTGGGGCAGTGGGAGCAGCGGGAGCGGGCATAAATGAACCTCCGAGCCCATTGTGGACCGCCGTTTTGGAGCCAAAGACAGTGGTTGACGGCAAGTGATTGAGAAGACGAAGAAGATATTGTTGGGCCGCTGGTGACCGGCTGGGAGAGCGAGGCCGAATAGAGGGGTGAGCACTTGCTCGCCGGAGCGGTTCAAATCCGTGCCAGCGGAGATGAGCAGAGCCACAGTTTCGGTGGCGACGTAGCCAGCAGCGAGGACGACGGCCACGGTGTATGTTCCAACATCCACGCCCGCCGCCGTGACGGAGCGCGGCCGAGCCGTGGCTCAGGCCGCGGGAGTACGCTCGGCCGGCGGGGAGCGCGGGAAGGCGTTGTTCGCGGTGGGTTCGGTACGCCTTCGCGACGCAGTTTTCGCGCTGACGGGCGGGTGAGGCGTCCCACCCCGCGACGGCACGCAACAGGCTGCCGTTCAGGGCGTCGAGGTCACGGCGTGGCGCTTCACGCCGGTTAGTCCATAGTCGGACGGATAGGCTCGGGCGACATGTCCGCAGTCGGCCGGATAGGCTCCGGCGTCATGTTGGGCACTTCTTCGGGACAGGGATCTACGTCGGGTTCCATTTCTTTCCTCCTTTCGGCGCGCGTTTCGCCGCGTCAGAAACCGCGAAAAGTATCGAGATCTGTCGAGTTGTGTCGAACGCGGGGCTCGGCGACGGGGTCAGGGTTGGTTGGGACTGTCGGAGCCGCGAGAGCGGGCACACATGAACATCCAAGCCCATTGTGGATCGGCGAGTTGGAGCCAAAGACAGTACTTGACCGCAAGTGATTGAGAAGCCGAAGAAGATATTGTTGGGCCGGCCGTGATCGTCAATCCGTGCCGTCATAGAAGACCACCTCGGGCGGGCGGGAGGGCGGCGCTGAGGATCTTCCCAGACCCCATCGCAGACCCGGGAGGCCCGTCGTGGCGGGGACCGGCGTACGGGCAATGTAACGACGATTGCGGCCTTGCGAGTCGGGGTGCTGGGAGCAGCGTCGTCAAGGTCTGACGCTGGCATTCCTTCTTTGTACACTCACCTGTCGCAAGCGGCGTGGGGATAAGGACTGATTTGTGATAGGGATTTCCAAGCCCATGGTCATGCGCGGGTGTTAGTTGGCAAATCGCCTATTAGTATAATAGGGTTAATGCCGTCTTTGGCGATAACTACCTTGGTGTTATCCTTTAGGGCTTTTTCCACCATCTCTAATTGACGAAGCTTCTGGGCGTTCCCTATAAAATACTTTTCTGCCGCTTCATTTACCAATTGTATGGCCTGCGCCTCGCCTTCGGCCTTTAAGATATTAGCCTGTTTTATGCCATCTGCTTCCTTAATGGCCGCACGCCTTGCCCCATCTGCCTTTGTTTCAACTGCTGTTGCAAAATCGATGGCGGCATCTTTGGCATTCTGAGCTTGAATGATATTATTCATGGTCTCCTGAACAGCCTGTGGCGGAGTAATGTCTTTTAATTCAACCCGTACTACCCTTAACCCCCAATTCTCTATTTCTTTGTCAATAGTTTCAGCAAGAAGTTTATTAAGCATAGCGCGCTGGCTGTTCACTTCCGTAAACTTCATGTTGCCTATAACATTTCTTGCGGTAGTCTGGGCGAGCATTACTATCTGAGTCTTGTAATCTTCTACTTCATAATAAGACCTCTTCACACTTTCTTCATCATCTTTTACCTTGTGATACACCACAAGCTCTACCTTGGCATTGAGATTATCCTTTGTGATTATTTCTTGCGATGCAATATTCGTCATTCGTTCTGTGATGTTCCGATATTTTGCGCCTTCAATGATTGGGATAATCCAATTGAATCCTACCGTAAGAAAACGGTGATATTTACCGAGTCGCTCTATTACACCTCTATAAGTTGGCTGGACTATTCTGATGCCAGCCAAAAACACTAATGCCACTACGGCAATTGCAGCAATTGCGAGAATATTCATAACTCCCTCCGTCATTTCAGGCTCGGTGGATAGCCAATCTCACCAGGATTGCCATTTTGCCATTCTGGACCAGGGTCGATTATACATCCAACCGCATCTTTTGGAGCTGTTATTCTCATTTCCTCGTCCCGAGCGGCTCCGGCGGGCGGTTCATGATGGTAGCGAGCCCAATCCTCTTCGCCCCGCCCTTGCCCGAGGATGACTTTCAGAAGTGCGAGGTTCGCGGTGGCGGGAGGGAGAGGGCTGGCGGTGAATGGGCCCAGGCCCAAAACCCAGAGCAGGAGTGGAGGTCACCCCTTTGAGGGTTCACGGGTTTGTGTGGGCCCCCCGCTCTCGTGCTCCTTCGCGCTCGCTCATGGTTTCGGGGCCTGTCCGTGAAACCTCCCTGATGATGCGTATTCCGGCGATGTCGATAGAGCGTTCCGACGGGATGTCGATAGCGCGCCCGGAGCGAAGCGACACCTGTGAAACGATTGCGGCCGAACGGAAAAAGTCGATCGAGAGTCCCGTCTCTCAGGCGAGCTCTCCTACATATCAGAAACGAAATTCAGTCGTCAACAGACAAGAGTGAGTGCCGGATGACGAGCTCCTCAGCGTCCTCGGATGGTCTCGCCGCGTTCCTCGAGGATCGGCAGCCATTGTGGACACAGCTAGAATCAAGGGATTCGATCCCCCACGTCTTCGAGAACCGCGTGCTACGTTTGAGAGCGAGCATGCTTTCCGATGCCGTAGCTTTCTCGGAGGGTCGTGTCCGAGGATTTATCCACCGTGCGTCTGGGGACGGCCGGGACGGCCTCGTTCTCACTCATGGAGCTGGGGGAAACGCACGAATGGCCTTGCTCGAGGCAGTGGCGCGGGCATTCGCAGATGCCGGCATCTGCGTGCTTCGCTGCGACCTGCCATTCCGCCTGCGGCGGCCCTATGGCCCGCCTTCGCCGGCCAACGCCGCCGAGGACCGGGCTGGGCTGAAAGAGGCGGCGACGGTGATGCGCGGCCTTGTGTCCGGTCGAGTATTCCTCGGTGGGCAGTCCTATGGTGGGAGACAGGCAAGCGTGCTGGCCGCCGAAGATGGCGCCGCCACCGAAGGGCTGCTGTTGCTGTCCTATCCGCTCCATCCGCCGGGTAGGCCGCAACAGGCGCGCACCAGCCACTGGCCTGCCCTGCGTACTCCTGCACTCTTCGTCCACGGCTCGCGCGACCCGTTCGCTTCGAGCGAGGAGCTGCGCGCCGCGGTAGCGTTGATTCCGGCGCTAACTCGGATCGTCGAGATCGAGGGCGCCGGCCACGATCTCGGGCGGGGCGCCTGGAACGCCAAGGAGATGGTCGTTGAGCCTTTCTTGGAGCTGATGGCCCGCTAAGACGGCACGTTGGCGTGGAACTTCTTGTCGACCGCATCGCCACCGCTCGAGCTACGCGTCCAGGCCGCTAAGCACGCGCCGGCCCACTAACCAACCGGAGGGCGTCGCGGGGACGTTCCAGGACGAGACCAAGGTCTTCCCCTATGTGGGCGGACCGTCGGACCTGGCTCACGCCCGCAACTTTCTGGATTGCATCAAGTCGCGCCAGAAACCGATCACCGACGTGCAAACCGGCTTCGCCTCGAGACTGCCGCTGCTGCTAGGGGTGCTGGCCGTCAAGACCGGCAAGCAGTACGTCTGGGACGGCAACAAAGCCGTCGCCGGTTAGCGGGAGTGGCGGGGTGACGTCCGGGAGTTCTCTTTCGCCCCGGGCGGGGCTGGCGATTCGGGGCCAGGTCCCCATCGCTTGCGCGATGGGCTACTATCTGGCGCCCCTGCCGGGGCTTTCGCACTGAAAGCAGGCGATCCAAAACCGCATCGTTCGTGATCAACCCCGTTACGCGGGCGTTTGCGTCATGGTGATGGTGGAGGTGACCGCATTCGAATCCGGCCGTTCGAGCCAGGAGAAGAATGAAGTAAAGGGCCTGTGCTTTTTTCGCCCCCGGCTTACGAAAGGGGCGGTTCTCTTGACGACGCCGATGTCGTCACAGGTAGAAAGCCCGCGCCTCATCCCCAGCCCGGCGGGTCGCCGGTGGGTTCGGATATACTGTCTTTCATCTTAGGAGGAGCCATTGCAGAGCGAGAAGAAAGTCATCACCAGCCCTAAGGCGGCGCTGCCCATCGGACCGTATTCGCAGGCCATACAGGTGGGCAACCTCATCTTCGTTGCCGGGGAGAAGGGCATCGATCGGAGCACGGGGAAGATCGTGCCGGGGGGAATCTCCGCCGAAACGCGACAGACGCTCGATAACATCCAAGCGATTCTGTCGGAAGCCGGCGCCACCCTGGACGACGCGGTGGCTTGCACCGTGCACATGGTGGATCTGAGCGAATTCGCCGAGATGAACCGGGTTTACGCCGAGTATTTCAAGGTGATGCCTCCGGGACGAACCACCGTGCAGGTGGCCGCGTTGCCCGCCGGCGCGCGCATCGAGATTACGGTGACCGCGGTCGCTTGAATCTGCCTTTGGCCGGGGCTACTTTGCCGCGGGGGGCTTCGGGGCCGCCGGCAACACCCAACCGTCGTTGCTCGGGCCGTTCTGGAACATCTTGAACTCGGCCTTGTCCGGCCGGGTGGCGGTGTTCTCCATGCTGGCCGCACCGAATAACTTGCCCGCCTTCTGAGCGGCGAGTTTCACCTTGGTGACCAATTCCTCGTAAGCCGGTTCGCCGGGCTTCGTGCCGGAGAAACTGCCCAGGTCGTTGTTCGCAACCAGCACGACGTCGACTCCCGGGACCCGCGCGATCTCGTAGGCATTGGCAACCCCCACCGGGGTCTCGATCATCACCACCACCAGCATGTTGGCGTTGGCCGTCTGCCGGTAGTCCGATCCGTAGAGCCGCGATGCCTGGCTCTGCCCGTTGCTCCGCCGGCCCTCCATGGGAAACTTGGCATACCTCACCGTTGTCATGGCCTTCTCGGGCGTGTCGACGGTCGGCATGATGATTCCCAGAGCCCCGACATCGGTTGCGTGCTGGATCGTGCTCTCAAGCTCGTCGGCCACCCGGATCATCGGCGTGCCAACCTTCGGGCACGTCCCGATCATCTTCTCAACGTCCGCGTAGGACAGCGTGCTGTGCTGCATGTCGAACCAAACGTAGTCGTAGTGCGGCGCCACTTTGCAGTACAGGTCCGGATCGGGCCGGGACATCGTGTAGCAATTGATGGCCTTGCCGTCCAACAACTTCTGCTTGGCCGCGTTGTAGAGTGTGGGGCGCGCCGCCTGCTGGGCCGCCACCGACAGGCTCAGGAGCACAAGCGCCAAAAGGACGAAAACGATCGACTTCCCGTATGATGATTTCATAGCTCTCTCCAGTTCTCTTCCCGCAAATTCCGCATAAAGGCCTTTCCGGTTCACCGGCGACCGCTCCCTTTCGGTCGCGGCTCGGATGCGCGCCGTTTCTGCTAAGCATATCATTGACACCATGACTCCCAGAGAACGCGTGAATGCGGCACTCGAGCATCGCCGGCCGGACCGGCTGCCCATGGACCTCGGCAGCGCCCGTTTCACCGGCATTGTGCTGGGCGCCTATGAGAAGCTGCGGGCCCATCTCGGGTTTGGCAAGCCCGGCCCCATCATCGAACGAATGCAGCAACTCGTCGAGGTTGACGAGCGTGTGCTCCAGCATCTTGGCATCGACGTGCGTGCGTTCGCGCAAGGCGCGCCCGATCGCAACGGCGTGGTCGAATTGGGCGAAAGCCGCTACCGCGACGAGTGGGGCGTGACGCGCGTCAAGCCACCCGGCTCGCACTACTACGACCTGGAGCGCTGCCCGCTGGCCGGGGACATCAGCGTGGAGACGCTGGCGCGCTATCCCTGGCCCGATCCGACCGATCCGGGCATCTTCCGAGGCCTGCGCGCCGAGGCGGAACGGCTGCGGAAGACCGACTATGCGGTCATGTTCAACGCCCGGTTCAACCTGGTACACACGGCACAGTATCTGCGCGGCTTCGAGGACTGGTTCGTGGATCTCGGGCAGAACCACGAGCTCTTCCAGGCGCTCATGCGGGCCATCCTCGATGTGCAGGTGGAGTTGAACCACCGCGCGCTGGCCGAAGTCGGAGACCTCATCGACGTGGTGGCGTTCGGTGACGATATCGGGCAGCAGGACCGGCCGGTGTGCTCGCTGGCCAACTACCGCAAGCTGATCCGGCCATCCCAGGAGCGCATCGTGGAGACCATCCGCGCTCACACGAAAGCGAAGATCCTGTACCACACCTGCGGCGCGGTGTATCGCTACATCGACGATTTCATCGCCATCGGCATCGATGCCCTCAATCCGGTCCAGGTTTCCGCCAAGGACATGCAGCCCGAGCGTCTGAAAAGGGAATTCGGCGACCGCATCGCCTTCTGGGGCGGGATAGACAGCCAGCGCATTCTGCCATTTGGCTCGCCGGAGGAAGTGGCCGCCGAAGTGAAGCGCATGTTCTCCTTCATGGGGCGCGAGGGCGGCTGGGTTTTGGCGGGCGTTCACAATATTCAACCCGACGTGCCGCCCGAGAACATCTGTGCGATGTTCCAGGCGGGAAAGGAATGCAAGTATGATTAGCCGGCGTACACTCATGAAGCGAGCGGCGGCGGGCGTCGCCGGCGCCACGCTACTGGATACGTCTTACGCCGAGGTTCTGCAGAACGTGAACGCCCGCTCCAAGCCCTCGGAACTGAAGATCACCGACCTGCGGGTGGCCACCTTACCGAACATCTCGCTGGTGCGAATCGACACCAACCAGGGGATCAGCGGGTACGGCGAGACTTACACCGCCAGCAGCAAGACCTATCCGCTCTTCCTGAAGAGCCGGATTCTGGGGCAGAATCCCTGCGACGTCGACAAGCTCTTTCGCCGGATCAAACAGTTTGGCGGCCACGGCCGGCAGGCGAGCGGCGTTACCTCCATCGAAATGGCGCTGTGGGATCTCGCCGGCAAGGCCTACGGCGTCCCCGTGTACCGGATGCTCGGAGGCAAATTCCGCGACAAGATCCGCCTCTATGCCGATACGCCCTCCGTGCGCGATCCCGCGGCGTTTGCCGACCGGCTGAAGAAGCGCCTCGACGCCGGTTTCACCTGGCTCAAGATGGATGTCGGACTGGAGTTGGTCCAGAACACGCCCGGCACGCTGACGCACCCGCTGGGCTCCACGCAGAGCTACTTCTCCGAGATTGCGCACATGGGCGCGTGGGAACTGACCGACAAAGGCGTGGAGATGATGGCCGGGTATGTCGGGCGCGTTCGCGAAGCCGTGGGCATGGAAGTCCCGATTTCGGCGGACCACTTCGGCCACATCGGCGTCAACTCCTGCATTCGTCTCGGCAAGGCGCTGCAGAAGTACAACCTGGCCTGGCTCGAGGACATGGTCCCGTGGATGTACACGGATCTGCTCCAGAAGATCGCGGATGCCGTCGATACGCCGCTGGCGACGGGCGAAGATATCTATCTGAAGGAGCCGTTCCTGGAACTCTGCCGTAAGAAAGCGGTGGACATCATCCATCCGGACTTGAGCTGCGCGGGCGGTATCTACGAGACGAAGAAGATCGGAGACGCCGCACAGGAACTCGGGGTTTCCATGGCGATTCACTGCGGCGCCACCCCCGTGGGGTACATGGCCGCCGTACACTGCGCCGCCGCCACCGAGAACTTCCTGGCCCTGGAGCATCATCAGATCGACGTGCCCTGGTGGGAAGACATGGCCACCGGCATCGACAAGCCGATCGCCAACAAGGGCTTTGTGGCGGTGCCGGAGAGGCCCGGCCTGGGCGTCGACTTGAATGAGGAAGTCGTCAAGAAACATTTGGCCGAGCCGGGGTACTTCGAGCCCACGCCGGAGTGGGACAAGGAGCGGTCTTCGGATCGCCAGTGGAGTTAAGGGGGCCTCAGTAGCCTTCCGCTGTGCTCTCGGTGCGGCGGTCGGGCGCGCCCAGGAGCCACCCGCTGTCGAAGCCGATGGCCGCCACCTCACCCTGCGAGCGTACACGCTTCACGACGTGACCGAACTTCTCGAGCAACGCCACCGTATCCGGAGAATGGCCAGGCTCCACACGCAGCTCATCCGGCAGCCACTGGTGATGGAAACGCGGCCTGTCCACCGCGTCCTGCGCATTCATGCCGAAGTCGATCACATTGACCAGGACCTCCAGCACGGAATTGATAATTGTCGGGCCGCCGGGCGAACCGAGCGCGAGGAAAGGCCTGCCTTCCCTCAACACGAAGGTGGGCGCCATCGAAGAGAGCGGCGCTTTGCCCGGCTGGATGGCGTTGGCCTCCCCCTGAATCAAACCGTACGCATTGGCCTCCCCCGGCTTGGGAGCGAAGTCATCCATCTCGTTGTTCAGCAGGAAACCCAAGCCGGTGGCGGTCACCGAACTCCCGTAGCTGCCGTTCAGGGTGTACGTAACGGCGGCGATATTCCCTGCCGCATCCGCGATGGAGTAGTGGGTCGTCTGGGTTGACTCGCGGTCCGCGAAAACGCCGGCCAGAATCTCGGAACTCGGGGTGGCGCGGTTCGGGTCAATCGAGGCGCGCCGTTTGGCGACATAAGCGGGATCGAGCAGGCCCAACAGCGGCACCCTGGCGAAATCAGCGTCGCCGAGGTAGGCCGCGCGGTCGGCGAAGAAGCGGCGCATGGCCTCTGCCATCAGGTGCGTCGAAAGCGCGGATGCCGCGCCCGCCTGCTCGAAGCCGGTGCCTTCGAGTATGCCAAGCAAGATGCGATTCGAATCGGGAAACCGGCTGAGCGACTTAGCGCTCGAGCGGAGCGACTGGGCGGTCCCGTAGGAAAGAGGGAATCCCTTGGCGGCGAGTTCCACAGCCGGGCGGACAACCTCGGCCCAAGGCTTCTTGCCGTACTTCCTGGAGGCGTAATCCAAGCCGCGCACCGTGCCGGGCACACCAGACGCGCGGTACCCGACAAGGCTGTCTCCCGTCACCTTGCCGTTCGCATCCAGATACATGTCGCGTGAAGCGGCCCGCGGGGCGCGCTCACGAAAGTCGAGGAAAGTGACGCGGCCGTCGGCGAGGCGGAGCAGCATGAAACCACCGCCGCCAAGGTTGCCCGCCGACGGATGCGTTACGGCGAGGGCGAAACCGACAGCCACCGCGGCATCGATAGCATTACCGCCCGATTGCAGAACCCGCAACCCCACGCGCGTGGCGCCAGGCTCCCGGGCGACCACCATGCCGTGCCGCGCCCGCAGCGGTTCCGCCGGGCACGCTGGAAGGGCAGCCAGAATCAGGAAGGCGAGGGCGAGTCGTCGCACGGAGCCGATTCTAGCAGAATGGTCCGAGCTGGCTCGGTTTCTCTTGACAACGTCCACGCTGTCGTCGACAATCCAAACTGACATGCGGAGACGGCTGGCTTTTCTGCTCATGCTCGCCACTGCCGGTGCGATCTGCGCGCAGCTTGAGCCGCGGCCCGGGATGGTGGGGGACTTCGAGGTGCACACGGCGTTCGCCTCGAAGTTTTTGTCCCCCACTCGCGATCTGATCGTCTTCCTGCCGGCGGGATACCGCGAAGGAAACCGGCGCTATCCCGTGCTCTACATGCACGACGGGCAGAACCTGTTCGACCCCGCCACCGGGTTCGCCGGACAAGAGTGGCGCCTCGACGAGGTGGCCGGCGAGTTGATCGCGGCCGGGAAGCTGCCGCCGTTGATCATCGTGGGGATCTACAACACCCGCGGGCGCATGCAGGAATACACTTCGGGGATGGGCGACAAGCCGCCGCTCTACGCGCGGCTGGTGGTGGAGGAGGTAATGCCATTCATCGACGCGCACTACCGAACGCTGCGGGGGCCCGAGAACACGGGACTGGGAGGCTCCTCGCTGGGCGCGCTGGTTTCGCTGGCGATCGGGTTGAAGCACCCGCAGGTCTTCGGGAAGCTGGTGGTGATGTCGCCTTCGGTGTTCTGGGACAGCAAGGTCATCCTGAAGGAGGTGTCGCAGTTCGAAGGCAAGGCGCGCCCGAAGATCTGGCTCGACATCGGCACGAAGGAGGGCAGTAACCCGGCTAGCACACTCGAAAACACGCGGGAATTGCGCGACGCGCTGGCAGCCAAGGGTTGGAAGTTGGGCGCCGATCTGCGTCACGTCGAAGCCGAGGGCACCGAGCACAACGAGCGCGCCTGGAGCCAGCGTATCGGGCCGGCGCTCGAGTTTCTTTTCGGCCAAGGAAAGTAGTGGACTGACCGTTATGAGAATTCACAAACTGATTGCGATCCTGATGGGCTTTTGGAGTGTGCTGGGCGCCGCCGACTTGAAGCCGGTGTCTCCGCCGGGCGCCCAGATTGTGGGGCCGTATACGCCGGGTCTTCTGGCGGGCAGATTCCTCTACGTGTCGGGACAAGGCGCCAAGGACAGCAAAGGCGAAACGCCACGAACCGCGGCGGGGCAGGTGCGGCAGACTCTGGATAATGTGAAGTCGATTGTCGAGGCCGCGGGCCTGACGATGGAACACGTGGTTTACTCGCAGCTCTATGTGACCGATGCGGCGGCGTACGAAGAAGTGCTGGCGGCCTGGGGTGAGTACTTCAAGGACGGCGGCCCGGCTCGCGGGGTAATCGGCGTGGCCAAAATGCCGGGGGACACGCCGGTGGAGATCAACGCGGTGGCGGTGACGGACCTGCGGCTGAAGCGCGTGGTGCGGCTGGCCGGCGCGGGCCGGAGCGGCAATCCTCCCGATGCCGTGGTGGCCGGCGACCGGTTGTTCGTTTCGAGTTGTTACGGGCTGGACGCGAGCGGGAGGGCGCCGGCCGACTCCTCCGTCCAGACACAGTTGGCGCTGGACCGGATGGGCGCGGTGCTCAAGGCGGCCGGGGTCGTCTACGACCACCTGGTGTTCGTCAACCCGTATCGAACGGACTCGCTGCGCGGCGGAGACATGGACCGAGTCTATGCGAAGTACTTCAAGTTCGGCGACACGCCCGCCCGAGCCACCATCAACGTGGCGCATCTGCCTCACGGGGCGAACATCGCCATCACCGGCGTGGCGGTCGTCAACCTGGCGGACCGGAGATCCGTGCGCCCTAAGAACATGCCGCCGAGCGCCACGGCTAGCCCGTGCGTGTTCGCCGGAGACACGCTCTATTGCTCGGCGAAATCGGCGTTCATCCCGGGACCAAATCAGGGGATCTATGCATCCACAGTGGAACACCAGGTGCGGCAGACCATGCGCAACCTTCTGGACGGCCTGGAAGAGGCGGGGATGGACCTGTCCAATGTCGTCAGCACGAACGTGTATCTGGACGACATCCAGGAGTTCGCGAAGATGAACGGCGTCTATGCCACGTACTTTAAGACGCCGACGCCGACGCGGACGACCGTGCAGCAGCGGGCTCCGGCGGAGCGGAAACCGGGCGCAGGGGATCGCTGGCCAATGCTCGAGCAGATCTCCTTAGTCGCGGCGAAGTAACGGCGGGGACGCCAGGGAGGACGGCGCCGGCTGGCCGTCCACGGTCGACTTCTCCATTAATTCGGTGCGGGTTCCGTCGGGATCGTAAAGGTTCATTTGCCGCTTGCGGTTGATTCCCGTACGAACCTCGATCGGGCGCGTGTAGCCCTTGCGGTAGGGCCGGGCTTCGAGCTTCTCTCTTGCCTTCTCTATGTCGGCGACCTCCAGGCTCAGGTGGTTCACCGTACCGCGGGCGTCCGGGGCAGGCAGTTGCGAGTAGAGCATGAACTCCACGTAGTCGTCGCTCCCGGGAACCTTCATCGTCACCCAGTCCAGCGTCTTATTGTCGCGGCTGCCCCGCCAGGTTTCCGAAAAACCGAGCAGGTCGCCGTAGAACTTCCTGGCCGCCGCGAGGTCTCTGACCAGAGAATCCGATGTGACTTAGATGTTGCGAGACTCCGGTGTCCGGGAGGAACTTGCCTTTCTCGCGGCGTGTCCAGCCGTCGGGCTCGTATTGGACGAACTCCACGGTGTGGCCATCGGGGTCCTGAATGCCGAAATTCGAATTGCCGATGCGGCCCTTCGGGACCCGATCGGGAACCTTGACTCCGCGGGCTGCCAGGTAGGCCCGCAGAGCCTCCGCGTTCTCGACGATGAAGGCGACCTGGTGCAGACGATCCTGATTCGGCTTGAGGCCGGTGAACAACTCCAGGAACTGGTCGTCATTGATCTTGATGAAGGTGAGGTTCAGCGAGCCGTCCGGATTCTTGAGGTCAAACGGCTCAGCGTAACCGAGGAAGTCCTTGTAATAGGCGCGGGACTTTTCCACATCGCTCACCAGCAATGCGACGTGCGAAATGCCCAGGATATTCGGGCGGGATTGCGCGCCGAGCGCCGCCACGCCAGCCAGAAGAACCGCGCTGATTCTGAGTCTCATGATCGTCCCTTATCTTAGCGGACCGCGCTGGACGACGGCGGGGATTATCATGGGGGGCATGAAGCGGACAATCCTGGCTTTGGCGTTTGCGCTTTCTCTCTCCGTCGCGCATGCCGCCGACACGCTGCGCGTGATGACCTTCAACGTGCGCCTTCCCACCAAGGGGGACGGCGCAAACTACTGGGACAACCGGCGCGACCTGGCGGTGGATACGATCCGGCGGCGCGCCCCGGATCTTATGGGCACGCAGGAGCTGCATTTCGTGCAGGGCGAGTACATCGTCGAGAAGCTGCCGGAGTATGCCTGGTTCGGCCTGAGCCGGCGCGGTAACCACGAAGATGAGCACATGGGGGTGTTCTATCGGAAGGACCGGCTGAAAGTGACCGACTCGGGCAACTACTGGTTGTCGGAAACGCCGGACGTGGCCGGCAGCATGTCCTGGGGGATCAACTATTCCCGATTGGTGACCTGGGCGGTGTTCGAGGACACGCGGAACGGGCGCCGGTTTCTTTACTACAACACGCACTTTCCGCATCGCGATACGGACGAGGAGGCGCGGATCAACTGCGCGAAAATCATTGCCGAAAGGTTGCGGGCACGGCCGCCGGACGAGACTATCGTTTTGACCGGCGACTTCAACACGGACGTCGAGAGCCAGCCTCACCGGGTCCTCACCGAACAAATCAACCTGCGGGACGCCTGGCGCGATGTGGCCAGCCCGGCCGGTCCCAAAGGCACGTTCCACGAGTTCAAGGGCACGCCCGGCACGGCCCGTATCGACTGGGTGCTTTACCGGGGCGGGCTGAAACCGGTGTCTGTCGAAACCATTACGGACAACACCGAGGGCCGGTATCCCTCAGACCACTTTCCGGTGCTGGCCGTCTTCGAATGGCAGTAGATCCGAGGGGGTCGCCGCCGCGCTAAACCGCTTCCATCGTGGATGGCGGCTTGGAGGCGATGTTGTAGGTGACGCTGACAATGCCGGGGATTTCTTTGGTGAGCCGGGCCGCCAGCTTCTTCAAAACTCGAGGAGCCAGCCATACGGGTTGGGCGGTTCTCGCGTCCACACTGGCCCAGCACCGGACCTCAATCTGCTGGCCGTAGTCTCGCTTGCCGTTCTTCATCCCCGGGAAACGGTCCTCGTGCAGAATCGCCATGCACTGGAATTTCCTGGTCTTCTCGAGTTCACCTTCCAGGATGGCGGTTGCCTTCCTCACTAACTCGATTTTTTCGGGGGTAACTTCGCCCACCACCCTCGCGGCGAGGGCCGGCCCGGGAAACGGCATCCGCCGATACATGGCCACCGGCAGACCCAACGCTTTGGCGAGCTTCCGGACGCCATCCTTGCGGAGTTGCAGCACCGGCTCGATCACGCCGTAGCCGTAGGCTTGCTGCGGGTCAATGCCCAACTGCGCCAAGACGTTGTGCTGCCGCTTGACACCGGCGACGGTCTCCTCGACATCGGTCAGAATCGTACCCTGGAGAAGAAACCGCGCGCCGCTCCGCTTGACCAGATCGCCGAACACGTCCTTGTAGAACGTCCTCGTGATGGCCTCCCGTTTTTCTTCAGGATCCCGAAGCCCTCTGAGAGCGTCGAAGAACGCCTGCTTCGCGTCCAGCACTTCCACGCGGATGCCCATCTTGCGGAAGGCGCGGACCACCGCCTGGGGCTCGTCTTTCCGCATCAAACCGTTTTCTATGAAGTAGGCGGCCAGCCTCTTGCCGAGTGCCCTGTGGCCCAACGCGGTGACCACAGACGAGTCGACGCCGCCGGAGAGGGCGGTGATGGCGGTGGCATCGCCGACCGTTTTCGAAATCTGCTCGCATTGTGACTGGATGAATTCCTGGGTGTTCAGTTTTGCAGCCGGTATTTCGATGATCTTCATGGTAGCTGCCAGTATACTCCGAAGCGGGGCTGGCGGCCCCCCCCGAAGCCGCGCTATGCTGCCTGTTTCCGTCCCATTTGAGGAGATTCCGAAATGCCCGGACTATTCGCGCTCAGCATTGATCCTACGAAGTACAAAGCAACATTTTTGGACGACCTGTTCTGGGGGACCTTTTACCACCAGCACCTCGGGGAAGCCTACGCCGGCCTGTCGACATGCGCAGCCGGGGAGTTCCACATCCGCACGCACCGCGGACGTTTTCGCGCTACCTTCACGAGTGACCTCGAAGGCCTCGCGGGAACGGAGGGCATCGGATACTGCGGCTCCGACCGAGAGCCGTACTTCACGGAATCCAGGCTGGGGCAGCTCTGCGCCTGCTTCTCGGGAAACGTGACCAATCTCGCCGAGTTGCTCGAACGCTTCAAGAACTTCGGGCACGTCTTCACCCGTGGAGATGACATCGAGATCATTACGAAGCTGGTCGCACAGGGGCCGGACGTCGTCGATGGGATTCAGAACCTCGCGAAGGAAATCGAGGGCGCGTATGCTTTGCTCATTCTGTCGGATGAGGGCATCTACGCGGTGCGCTGCCCGACGGGGCACTGGCCGCTGGTGATCGGCGAGAAGGAAGGGGCGGTGATTGTCGCCTCGGAGTCGGGAGGATTCGCCAATCTGGGGTACCGGCGCGTGAGAGACGTAGAGCCGGGAGAGGTGGTTCTGCTCAAGGACGGGCGCTGCGAGACGAAGGGGCGGATCAACTCGGCCCGCGTGCAGGTGTGCAGCTTCTACTGGGTGTACACGGGCTTTCCCAACAACGTGTTCGAGGATGTTCCGGATTCGCTGGTTCGCAAGCGGCTGGGAGCGGCCCTGGCCGCGAGGGACATCGAAAGAGGATTCATCCCGGATGTGGTCATCCCGGTTCCGGACTCGGGCAGGTTTCATGCCATCGGCTACCATCAAGAATTCTGCCGCCAGATGATGGCGGGGAAGGCGGGCAAAATCCCCATGTACGACGAGCTCCTGCTGAAGTACCCTTACGCGGGGCGCAGTTTTATTCCGCAGGATCAGAAGCAGCGCGCCAAGGAAGCGCGCATCAAGCTGCTGGCAAGCGGGGAGGATTGCACGGGCAAGACAGTCGTCGTCTGCGACGATTCCATCGTGAGGGGCACGCAGACGCAAACGGAACTGGTGCCGAAGCTGAGGCAGGCAGGAGTCAAACAGATCCACTTGAGAATTTCCAATCCCGAGTTGCGCTCGCACTGCAAGTGGGGGAAGACCACCCGGAAGGGGGAACTCCTGGTGGACCGGATTCCGGCGGTTGCGGACCGCGCCAGGTACCTGGGCGTGGAGGACCTGGAGTACAACACGATCGGGGATCTGGCGGCGGCGATCGGCCGGCCGCTTGAGGGCCTATGCGTGGACTGTAGCTTGAGTCAGTAGACCCGGAGTCAGGGGGACCAGAACGGCTCGCCCGCTGGGATGAACTCCACGGGGACCTCGGTGATGAAGCCCTTCAGCCAGCGGGCGCACCAGTCCATTCCGGCCTCCTCGGAGATGGCGTGGCCGAGCAGGATGAGCGCTTTCCCTTTGCCGGCGGCGGCCGCGTCGCGGGCGTACTCGACGGTTTCCCATTCGCGGCTCTCGCCCCCGATCAGCACTTGCACGGCGTCCTGCTGGAGCATCCGGAGCTGAGAGAGCGAAGCGGGCGCTCCCGCAGAGAAGCCCACCCGGGTCACCTTCATCGCCGGGTCGCCAACGACGCGAATCGACTTCGCGTGGAGCCGGTCCCGTAAGTACGCAGCCAGTTTTCCCAGAGTCGTTTCGGGGAGCACAAAGACAGGGCTGCGGCCGGGTTGGCGGTACTGCGCCCATCCGAAAGCCTCCACCATGCCTTCGGTGATCCCGTCCGGCTGGCGCGCGTGCAGGTGATCGTGGAAGCGGAAGATGACCAGCCCGCTCTTCTCGATGAAGGCGCGCTTGGCTGCCAGGACGGCGTCCGACTCCAGGCTCGCGATCTCGTCCTGGCCATTGTAGAAGGTCGGCTCGTGAGTGACGATGAGGTTCTTTCCGGAAGCCGCGGCGCGCTGGAGCACGTCGAGGGTGGGCATAAACGTTACCGCGACACCGGTCACCCGCGTGCCGGGATTGCCGGCCTTGATCGTGTCGACGGTCTTTTCCTGCCACGGAATGTTGACGTTCTTCTTGATGCGGTCGATGACATCCTGTGCCGTGAGCGGATCGGCGGCATAAGTGCACCCTGTGACTGCCGCCAGAAGGCAGGCCATGGGGACGTGGCGCAGAAGGAACACGGGTGTGCGGCTCATACGCCTACCGGGCGCCCACTTCGTTCAGGGCCCTCTCCGTCGCCGCTAGCAGGGCTTCCGGGCCTACGGGCGCGCCGGTGGCTCCTTGCATCCACAGGTCGGGCGCGATGGATCCTTGCCGGGTGACTCGCTCAATCTCGGGACCGATCTTGCCGGCCTTTCGCATGTGCTCCTCGAGTTGATGTGCGATGAGGTGCCCTATCGGGTAGTCCGGCAAGTAGAGGTTGGAATCGATCATGTGGGAATACACTCCGAGCAGCACCACGTCGCGCTTGCCGAACACAGGCGCGCAATACCGGTTCCAGGTGTCTACCGAAATCTGAACGACGGCGTCCTTCAACTCCGCGGGTGTCGCGTTGGGGTGCTCGTACATCCAGTGCCAGACCGCCATATCGACCAGCGCCACTGCGGAGATTTCATACGTCGCCCAGAAATCGTTGAGCGTCTTCAGGGCCTCCTCGCCGGGTGCCGCGCTGCCCAGCCCCAGCAGCCCCAGATCGTTGTTTTGGAACACGAATGCCACGGCCTCGGTGAACGCGGTGTTGGGCACGCCGGACAGGAACCAGTAGTCCACATCCTTGAGCGAGAAGGTCTGTTCCACGTTGTGTCCCATCTCGTGCACGGCGATGTTGTAGCCCTTGTAGTCCATGCCGGCGGAGCCCACACGCGTGCGCAACCGCGAGGGAGCCTCCCGCATGGCGGCACCGGCCGCGTGCCCGGAGCCCCGCGCCGGTTGCACCAGAATATTGCCGGCGAGGTACTTCGCCCGTTCGGGACTGAAGCCGAACCACTGGAACATGCGCGGCATGTCCTTGTGGTACGCATCCGCCGTGGGGTATTTCTTGCGGGTGATTTCGTCCAGTTGCGTTTCCGTGTACTTGCCGCGCGGCTTGAACCCGCTGTACCAGATGTCGAACGGCTCGAGCGGCCGCCCCAGCCGGCTCTGGATCAGCGCCGCCACTTTCGCCGCCAGCGGCGACGTCAGCACGCGCTCGAACATGGCGCGGACTCGCGGTTCGGGCAGTTCCCTATTCTCATCGAACATGCGCGCCATGTGCGTGGGACTCGAGGGTGAGAACGGATCGATGCCCCGGATGGCGCGAAACGAACCCAGCAGCATTTCGTACCGCGTGTTCGGCTCGGACGCGTTGGTGGCTTCCGGGCCGGTCCCGGGGGCGCGGTCGGAGTCCTTGACGTCGGATTTCCGGACCACGTTCCGGTAAGGATTCCAGTCCACCAGAGGGTTGTTCACGACGGCCTTGGGAATCGTCTGCCTTACGATGTGCTCCATCACGAGGGCGATCATGCGCTGCCTCGGCAGGCCGTCCTTTTCCGCGTAGTCGGCTTTGATCTGGTCGCGAAGGTTCCAGTGCGAAAGCAGGCTCATGCCCGCGGGGAATAATCGCTGGTCCTTGTCGTCGACCACATGATGCATCCAGATGTTGTATTCGGAGATGTACTGCTCGGCGCGCGCGACCGCTTCGCCTATCTTCAGCCTCACCTCGGCGGGCACGCGCCGCCGGAAACGCTGTCCCAGGCGAACCTCGGCCCATTGACGCCGGCTCCACTGGGGGCCGTTCGCCAGCCGCTCCTCGAGCGTGGTGAGCGGGAAATTCAGGAGGACCGTAAACGCCACCTTGTTGTTGAACAAGTCGTCGTTGAGGTGAGCGGAGGGATCGTAGCCGGCGAAGGTCTCATCGTACGGCATGACGGGCCCGAGATTGAGATCGGTTTGGGTGCGCAAGGCAAGCTGGATTTCGTTCATGTGGCCGTCGATCTGTTCGAACAGCCGCTGGCAGCGCGAGAACAGCGTGTCGACGGCGGCCTGGTCGCCCGCGAAGTTCTGGCGAACGAACCCCTCGAAGGCGGCGGCGTCTCCGTCGGTGCCGATCCAAAACTCGGCTACCTGCTTCAGGCCGCGCTGGATGCGGGGGCGCTGCTCGGCCCCGTACTTGGCGGCCAGTTCTGTCTCCATCTTCGACCCCGAGGTGTCAACCCAGGAAGGGCGGCGATTTTCCATTGGCGTCTGGCTCCGGCATCCCAGCATGAGGACCACGGCCACGACCGCGGCCGCGAACATCCAACGTGATAGACCGAACATGAGCTCAAAGCCTCCCTCCTTAGAGTTTCCCCCGGCGCAGCCCGCGCTGTCATCCGGGAGGGGGTGGTTGTAGAATCGAATGACCGCTCCCTCACGGTCGCGGCTCTGTTCCGTCAGTGAGGGGTGTTAAGGAGATTGCCGTCATGCCGAATCGCAGAGGCTTTCTACGGAGTTTATCCAGCGTTCCGCTGGTGGGCGGGTTGTTTTCGGGCGGCATCGCCCTGGCAGCCGGACCGAAACGCGACTTCTTCAAAGAGCTGGGCGTGCGCCCGTTCATCAACGCCGCCGGCACCTACACCGTACTGACCGCGTCCATGATGCCCCCGGAGGTTGTCCAGGCCTGGGAATACGGCGCTCGCAGTTACGTGAACCTGGATCAACTGCACGATGCCGTGGGGGCGAAGCTCGCGTCCCTGATCGGGTGCGAGGCCGCCATGGTATCGGCGGGGGCCGCCTCGGCGCTTACGCTGGGAACCGCGGCGTGCATGACCGGAACCAACCGGGCCTTCATTCGCCGCCTGCCGGAAACCACCGGGATGAAGACCGAAGTGATCATCCAGAAATCCCACCGCTATGGTTACGAGCACGCGCTACGCAACTGCGGCATCCGGTTCGTGGACGTAGTGTCGCGCGAGGAACTGGAGCGCGCCATCAACGAGCGCACGGTCATGATGCTGTTCTTAAACGAGAACGATCCGGCGGGCCAGATCAAAGTCGCGGAATTCGCCGAGCTGGGGAAGAAGCACGGGATCCCGACCATGAACGACGCCGCCGCGGACGTGCCTCCAGTCGAGAATCTCTCCAAGTACACCAAGCTGGGCTTCGACCTGGTGGCGTTCTCGGGAGGCAAGGGATTGTGCGGGCCGCAGAGCGCCGGCCTGCTGCTCGGGCGGAAGGACCTGATCCAGGCGGCCCGGCTGAATGCTTCTCCCAACAGCGACGCCATCGGGCGCGGCATGAAGGTCAACAAGGAGGAGATGCTGGCCATGATGGTGGCGGTGGAGAGCTTTCTGAAGCGCGACCACCAAGCCCAATGGCGCGAGTGGGAGAAGCGCGTCAAGCTGATTTCCGATAGCGTCTCCGGCGTGCGCGGCGTCGCTACCGAAGTGTGGGTTCCCGAGATCGCCAATCACGTGCCGCACCTGCGGATTCGTTGGGACCAGGCGCTGGTGAAGATCGCCCCCGCGGAGGTCGCGCGCCAGCTCCGGGAGGGACAACCCTCGATCGAAGTGGTGCCGGGCAGCCGGGACCAACTGGTAGTGGGGGTCTGGATGATGCAGCGCGGCGAGACGCAGATTGTCGCGCGGCGCATCCGGCAGATTCTTCAGAGTGCGGCGTGATTCGGGACAGGCTGAAGGCCTGTCCTACCCGGGCGCGGCGTGATTCACTTCGCCTTGGCCAGTTTTTCGAAGAGATCGTAGAACACGGGATCCCGCTGGACACTGGTGGCCACACGCATCTGGTGCCGCCCCGGTTGCTTCTGCCAGCGGTAATCGCCGGTCAACACCGGGCTGGGGACCAGCGCCGAGGGAATCCACCTCGGATTGACGATCCAGGCCACGGTCGAGATGTCCCAGATGACCTTCGACCATGGATAGGGCTGAGGTCTGCCCTTGGTGTTGGCCTTGTAGTATTCGAGGAACTGATCGAACAGATAGTCCGCCAGCGGGGAACGTCCTTTGAGGAAGCGTTCGGCCTCGGGCAGGGTGGTCCGCAGATGTTCGGCGACGTTCGTAGTGGGAATCTGCATGAGCGGGACGCCGCTATCGAACAACACTTGCGAGGCGCGGACGTCCTGATAGAGATTGAATTCGCGCGCCGAGGGCCAGTCATGGGGGGCGCCGCCGAGCCACACCACCACGATCTTCTCTCTGATCTTCGGCTCGATCAGAATGGCCGAGGACACGTTGACCGGGCATCCTATCGTGAGGACGTAAAGGGGCGTCGAGCGTGGCTTCATCGCACGAGCGATGAGATCGCGCGCGGCGGGGCTCTCCACCGGTTTGCTGTCGCTGCCAAAGAAGCGATCCGAGCCTCGAAACGCCAGGCCCGCTGGATTGCGGCCCAGAAATTTCAACAGGCGCAGAATTTCCTGGTAGCTCTTCTCCATGCCGTCCGCCGGACTGGTGGACCGGTCGTTGAGGTAGGGCGCGGCGTAGATGGCTTCTACCGCCATGCGCTCTGGCGAGAGGATGCCGTAGGAGACCGCATACTGATCGTCGATCTCGTTGTAAGTGTCGGTATCGATCACGACGGGCACAATGCCCGCGGGCAGCGCGAGCATTCGCTGAAGGGCAGCGTCGCGCCCCTCGCTCTGCGCCAGCAAAACGCCAGGAAAGGCTGCCGCCGCCGTTCCCATTAGTTGCCGCCGGCTGATTTGTGACAAGGGCATTCGCGTCCTCTCTTGGCTTCTGGCCGCCTTCCATTGTACAGTCAACCAAGGGGGAATTCGGATGCGGAAACCGGCGTTCTATCGAATCTGTTCTGCCGCGGTGATGCTGTGGTCTCTGTCGTCCTGCGCGCCGAAGCCGCAGACGATGCGGTCCAGACCGGTGTCGGAGCGGTTGCCGGAGAAGAGCGGCTGGATTCAAGTGCGGCTGGCGGGAACTCCCAGGGAAATCGGCTTCCAACATGGCTCGCTGCTCGCGGGCGAGATCCTGGACGCAAAGAAAGCCACTCAACTTCTGCTCAAGCACACCACGGCAAAGGATTGGGATTTCTATCGAAACGCCGCACGAGACATACTGTGGCCGAAAATCGAGGAAGAGTATCGGCAGGAGCTCCAGGGCATCGCCGATGGACTCAGGTCGAAGGGTTTCGAGGTCGATGTATGGGACGTCACGGCGCTGAACGCCGCGATGGAGCTGGGGTCGTATTACGTGCCGAAGTACGACAAGCAGCACGGGATCAAGACACCGGATACGGTCAGAGCGCCGGAGCATTGCAGCGCCTTCGTGGCGACAGGCAGCTACACGAAGGACGGCAAAGTCGTGCTGGCGCACAATAACTGGAGTGAATACGTCATCGGGGAACGCTGGAACATCGTTTTCGAGATCACGCCCGAGCACGGCAACCGCATCTTCATGGACGGTTTTCCGGGGCTGATCCACAGCGGAGACGATTTTGCGATAAACTCCGCTGGTCTGATCATTACGGAGACCACCATCGCCGCTTTTAGCGGCTTCGACCCCAACGGAATACCGGAATTCGTGCGGGCACGCAAGGCGATCCAGTATGCCGCCAATATCGACCAATTCGATCAGATCATGAGGACGGGCAACAACGGGGGCTATGCGAACAACTGGTTGGTGGCGGATCGTAACACGGGCGAGATCGCCAGCCTGGAGCTCGGCTTGAAGAACGTCACGCTGCAAAGAAAGAAGGATGGATTCTTTGCCGGCTCCAACCTGCCCGAGAACCCCAAGCTCATGAAGGAAGAAACCGACTTCCATGCGAGCCCCGGAGACAGCTCCACCGCCAGGCATGCGCGCTGGGTGCAACTGCTCGAGGAGAACAAGGGCAAGATCGACGTAGCACTGGCACAGCAGTTCCTGGCCGACGACTACGACGTGATTCTGAAGAAGCGCCAGGCCAGCGAGCGCACCCTATGCGGGCGAATCGACCTTTCCCCGCGCGGTTTGCCGACGTGGCAGAAGCCCTACGGGCCGGCCGGCGCGGTGCAGAATAAAACGACCGACTCGTCCATGGCGGCACAGATGAGCTTCGTTGCCGCGTACGGACCTCAGTGCGGACCGGAGTTCCGCGCGGATGAGTTCACGGCCAAGCACCCGGAGTTCGCTTGGCAGAGCCCGTCGCTCCGCGACATGCCCTCAAAGCCCTGGGCGACGTTCCAAGCGGCGCGGTAGAGTCGCGATCCTCTACTCTCTGGCGTAGATTCGCACGTAATCCACGTCGAAGTAGGACGGCCAGGGTGTGGTCTCATCGGGGGGCACCGGCCAGGCGCCGCCGATCGCCAGGTTGACGAGAACATACATCGGCTGCTGGGGAACGCCCTGGTTGGATCGGAACTTCTCGACCCCGTCGAAGTACCAGACGATCGCATCCTGGGTCCATTCGACGGCGTAAGTGTGGAAGGCGGCGGAGACGTCGGGGGTCGCGATTTTTCCCGACCCCTTGGAACCGCGCTTGCCTTCGGGCCCCAGGAAATGGTTTGTAAAGTAAACCGTCTGAGTATCCTGGCCGAGGTTCTCAAGGATGTCGATTTCCGGCGGCCACCCGAGGGGCTCGGGCAACATCCAAAATGCCGGCCATAGGCCGTTGCCTTTGGGGACGCGACAGCGGATCTCGAACCAGCCGTATTTCTGGGGAAATTTACGATAGGTGGTCAGCATGCCCGAGGTGTACTGGCGGACGGCGCCGTCATACTCGGCAGGGCGTTTCTCGGCTTTGATCCGAAGGATGCCATCCTGGACCTCGAAAGCGTCCTTCACGTAGGCCTGCAATTCGCGGTTTCGCACGCGGCCCCAGGGGTCCTCGGGATTCCACTTGGCGGAGTCCAGACGTGGGCCGTCAAACTCGTCCTGGAAGGTGAGTCTCCAGCCGGGCTTCTGCTGCGGCAGGGCCGCCAGCGTTAGCAGGAGGAGGCCGGCAGGGAGGCAGAAATAGCGTCTCATCAGGGTGCGAGTATACCACCGGGAGAAGACCAGCGCTGCTTCGCGTTAAGGCCCTCCGGCGAGCTTACGACACCCGCTTCCGCGATTGCCAGCCGTAAAGAGCCAGGGCGAGGAAGCCCACGCAAATCAGCGAAATAGTTCCGGGCTCGGGAACGTCCGCCACGAGGGCGGGACCCGCTAAGTCACCATCCGTCGCGGAGCTGCCGACCTGCCAAGACAAGCGATTGTTTTCGCCGCCGAATCTTCTAATTGCCGAACCGCTGGCGTTCGTGAGGGAACTCCCCACCTGGAAACCGAACAGGGAATCATTGGGGTCACTCAAGGATTTGAGAGGGTGCGTTCCCGCCATATGAAGCGAAGACAAGGAGTCATAGATGCCCGACCTCAAGGTAAGTCCGCCGAGATTCTGACGAGCCAAGTCGCTCGTGGACGGCAGGTGGGAGGACGTCGTGTAGGAAGCCGCGAGGCCAACTTGAGCCTGCGGCGGGGTCCCTTCGCTTTGGTGTACCGTTCCCGTGAGGGCGACACTCTCCAAGCCCGTGATCGAAGCATCCGGCGAGAGGCCGAGATCCCCGGTAATAATAGTGGAATCGGGATCGGCTACGCTGAAGGCACTTAGGACCGCGAAGCGCTCCGACGTGCTCAGCGGCTCGGCCGAAATGGTGGATGGGCAATACAACAAAGCGGCGAATGGGACCATGAGAGCGATGCTGACAGAGATCTTCCAACATCGCAGGTTCCCGCGGCGCGCGACGCTATCGGTTTGCACGACAATACGCCTGCCTATCATTCCCTTGGCCCTCCTTTTGTCTTCGTCGTAGGGTTTTCTGCTAAGACGAGCAGAAGATTGAAGTAAGAGCATGCTAAGGCCCAAACGATTCGCAATCGGCGCCGCTTCGCTCCATCCGGCTCACGTACTTGGAGTTATTGCGAGCGATTCGCATGGGGAGCAGCGGAGGGCCAACGACCTAAGCGGGGCACCACTGGCAAGAGTTGCACTCTCCGAGACAAATCCTGCTTTTGCTGTCACGAATTTGCCTCTTTCGCCGTCATTCAAACTGATTTGGACGTTCGCCGCCTCGCGCAGAAGGCAGGCCCGCGGGCCTGCAAGCGCGTTGCGGGAGGTGCGCTGCGGAAATGAGCTGTTCTGCCGCGACGGCGGGGCGAGTTTCAGGCGGCGGAGGTAAATGTGGAAGCGGGCATCCGAGGTCGTGACTTCGTCGAACCGGACGCCGACTGTTTGCTCAATACCGCTCTCACGCAGGGCCGGTGCGCATCGGATGCCGGCCCTGCGTGTGGGGAAAGCCCAGGCGGGCTTAGTTTGCCGCAATCGTCGACGAGCCGATTACCACACCGATGATGTCACCGGAAATAACCAACTCCACCCGCCGGTTCTGTTGCCGGCCGGCGGCGGTGTCGTTGGAAGACACTGGTTGAGCCTCTCCGAAGCCCCTTGTAGTAACTGCGCTTCCCAGCATTCCCTGCTGGATCAGGTAGGCGCGCACGGACTCGCCGCGTTGTTCGGAGAGCCGCTGATTGTAGTCATCGCCACCTACGCTGTCGGTATGACCTTCCACGTCCAGTCTCAGACCCGGATGCCCCGAGACGATGCCGGACACCTTGGCGAGTTTCTCCCGCGCCAGAGGGCGCAACGTGAACTTAGCGGTGTCGAAAAGGACATCCGACATGTTCACGATCAAGCCGCGGGCTGTATCCCGCGTCTGAAGAATAGCGTTGAATTGCGCCAATAGCTGGACTCGCAGGGCCGCTTTTTCAGCGTCCGCTTGTACCCTCGCTGCGGCCGCGCGATCCAGGTCCGCCTGGGCCGCCGCTCTTTGGGCGTCGTTTTCGCGCTTCAAACGATCGGCTTCATTCTGCGCCGCCGCCGCTTGGGCCTGGTTTTCCCGCGCCAGACGATCGGCGTCACTCTGCGCCGCCGCTGTCCGCGCCTCGTTTTCCCGTCTTAAGCGATCGGCGTCCGACTGGGCCGCAATTCTTTGGGCGTCGTTCTCGTTTCTCAAACGATCGGCTTCATTGCGCACCGCCGCTGCTCGCGCTTCATTGTCCTGCCTTAAGCGCTCCGCCGCAGCCTGCGCGCTGATCCGCGCGCTCTCCGCGTCGCGAGCGACGCGCTCGGTTTCAGCCTGCGCGGCAGCCCGCTGGTTCTCCGCGAGTAATTCACGATCGGCTCCCGCCTGACGCTCGAACGCCAACTGCTCTTCCTGGATCTTCTTGACCGTGATAATTCGGGCATCTTCGGCCATTTGGACGGCCTCGCGAGACACCGTCGTAATCGGCTTCCTGCCCGCGTTCCGCTTCAAATAGGCCTCTCCGTTGGCAAGCCCCAGGACCGCCTTTTCGTAAGTCTCGGGAGCATACTTCTGAGCGCCGGTCCAACGCGCGATCTGAACAGCATTGCGAGCTTCGTAAAGCTCCAACGGGACGTTCCGATCCAGTCGCACCGGCTTAATCTCAGCCGGGTTCACGTTAAAGACGTACTGGCCCCTCTGCAGCAATTCGAACTTGGCGTCAACTTCCTCAATGGCCCCGACGGTATCTTTCCGGATCATGTTCTCCATCACCACTACATCGCTAGGCAGTGTCACCGCGAAATACGGTTCCGCCGTCATGATCATGGCGAAGGACTGCAACTCTGTAGTTACGTTCAGCTTGCTTCTGTTCCCGTTCAGCAGGACTTCACCGAGGTTGGAAGTTCGGCCTTCCGGCGTAACGGCCCACAACACATAGGTGAGGTATTCTGCCCCGTATGCAGTGGCCGGCTGCAACTCGTCAAATTCCACTTCTATTTCGATGTAGCCCTGTTTGCTCTCGACTTTGGCCTCGCCGCTGGCCTTCGGCAGCAGGAGAGTGCCTCGGAAATCGATCTTTGTGGCTCCACTGCGGTGATGGTAGTTAACTGCCTTCGTAGTCCGCTCTACCACGCTGATTCGATAGACGGGCATCGACCCCGCGGCCATCCGGGCCTCATTCTCGGTGGGAGTCAAGCGTTGCGTCGGGTTCGGAGCTTGCGGCGACTGCGCCGCCAGACACCCGCATAGGGTCAGGAATGCAGTGATCAGTTTCATACTTTTACCTCAGTTCTTTTTTGTGGTCTTTGCGTTCGACTTCTGGCCAACTGGTTGGCCTTCGCGCGAGGAAATGCGGTTCAGTTGAGCGAGCAGGCTCGCAGCCGCCTTCGGGGCACGTACGCCGGTGGTGACGATGACCCGGTTCTCAAGCTTTTTCCCGTACAGCGTGGCGTTATCATCCAGATCCTGCCGCAGGGTGGCCCCTTGCAGGGCGAGGCCGGCGAACAATCCCTGGGATCGCGACCACGAAAGAATCTCGGCGTGCATTTGCGCGTCGGTCTGCGCGGTGGCCGTGCGTCCCACGGGACCCGCGGCAACCGAGCCCTCTGCGCCCAGGGTGAACTTACTGGCAAGCAGTTTATCCGCCCCGCGCTCATTCATAACCAACATGATCAAATCCGTCTCAGAACCGCCGATCTGGAAACCGACGCTGCCGCCCTCAATGCGGACGGTTCCCGGCGCAGACCAACCCACGCCGCTCTTGTTCCGGCAAGACAAGTAACCTTTTCCATATTTCCCGCCAATTACGAAAGCCGCGGTCTTGAGCCCTGGTACGATCACGATGCAGTGGGCATTTTCTAACAGGTCTTGTGGAATGCCCTTATCCGGTGTGGCCATAATCTCCGAGAACACAGCGGATGCCTCGGTCAGCCTCTTTGCAGGCTCCTGGTCGGCGCCGAGTAACGGTGTAAGAGCTAAGGCAGTCAATACAATTAGTTTCACGTGCTCTCCTCTTTGCTTCGCGGGAGTCTCCGCGATAACCTTCCTAGTGCACGAGCCGCACCATCCCTCGCCGCAGCGGCAGATTCCCGGAGGAATTGGCCAGTTGTTGCCGTCAACGGGCGGGGCGGGGGTGAAGGGATCGAGGCTCCGGCCCAACGGGCTGTTGGTCTTGTGGGGAGAAGCGGACTCTGGCGACGCCGGACCCGCGGAGGCCAAGCGGCCCGGCTCCGCCGGCCCTCCTGGTAAGCGTCGAGAGTCTTTGCCGCCAAGTGGAGTGCAGAATCCTTCCCGCGAGGTGCAGGTTCTGCCTGAATTCCGCGCGCGGCGAGGCGGCTAGCGGCGTGTCAGGTCGCGGGAGGGATGCCGATCAGGAGGCCTGGCGTGGCGGCCGATTCCTCTTTGCGCAGGATGGCAATCCGGTTCTGCAGAGTCCGCAGGCTGATCCCCAGCATTTCCGCGGCGCGCTTACGGTTCCCGTGCACGTGATCGAGGGTGAGCCGGATATAGGCCTCTTCCAGTTTCGTAAGCGGCGGGCCGGGTGAAGCATCACCTGAGCTTGGCCGGTCACCGGTGAACCCGTCCGGCCTGGTCTCGAGCCGAACGCGGGAGAAGGCAGGTGATCCAATCGAAGCAAGCCCGCGCGGGAGTAAGGTCGCCGTGTTCCCGCAGGTGCCGGGGTTCGAAGCCGTATCCGAAACGATGACATCCACATTGAAGGTGGCCAGCCGTTCCAGCGCTTCCTGGCCGTCGGAATCTTGCGAATCTCCCAAAAGCCGGTTCTGAAAAGGTCAAACCATTATCACTGGTTGGAAGAGGCAGCCGAGTGACGCTCGGATCGAGTTTCTGCGCAGGTCAGGAATACGCAGATTGCGCCCGGCAAATTCCGCATTTCGTGTGCAGCCTCTGCACTCCGTGCTCCGGTGAGCTTCCTCTTATCCCGTGCTGGCTCAGTGTCTTGTAGCCGCCAAATGGCGGGTTTTGTTATGGACCATCCCGTGCTGAGAAAAGCGCTCGGCCTGTCATTGCGAAGGAGATGGCCACGAAGATAGAACATACCAGCTTGAGCTTAGTCGGCCGGGAGACGACCGGCGGGAGCGACCACCGCTCCTCCCAGTTTCGAGAGTTGGCCAGAGAACTGGAGGTGCTCTTGGAGCTGGGCAACCTGAGTCTGATACGGGACCGATTGACTGAGAGCGTCGGCTGGCTTAGGAGTTGCGCGGCTTCCGTAGAGCACGACGAGGCCGCGTCGGCGGGGGAAATGCAGACTGAACTTCGTGCAATCGAGGGGCGCCTTCACGAAGCCGAGAACCTGGCTGCCACGGATTGCCTGACCGGTCTGGCCAACCGCCGCGAGGCGGAGAAGTTGATGGTCCGCAGAATCCAGGCGGGCCGGCCCTTCTGCATCCTGTTGTTCGACTTGGACGGATTCAAGCAGGTGAACGACCGATACGGACATGACGTCGGGGACCACCTCCTCAGGGCTTTCTCCAATCGCATGGCCAGCCAGTTTCGGCCGGATGACGTTGTTTGCCGCTGGGGCGGTGACGAGTTTCTGGTTGTCCTTGGCTCCCCGATGCCGGATGCCCTCGGAAAGGCATGCTTGGTAGCCGAGCGCCTGAGCGGGCAGTACGCGATGGAGTCCGCCAAAGGGCCCGTGAGTATCTATGTTTCAGCCAGCTTCGGCGTGGCGCAACATGAGCCTGGAGAGTCGGGTGAGGAACTGCTCGCCAGAGCAGATGCTCTTCTCTACCTGCACAAATCGGAAAGCACCAAGAGTCGCGCATCCGCACACATCCACATTGCTTCGCGGGACGGCATCGGCAGCGGGCACTATAGGGCGGGCAAACTGGCGGATCCTCCCTCCCGCGCACTCGAGGCTGCTGGTGCGGGCGGGTTCACGATTCTGATTGCGGACGACGAAACAGGGATTCGCATGTTGGCCGGAGAGGTTCTGCGAAGCCACGGTTACAATGTGCTGCAAGCCGCGGATGGCGTCGAAGCTCTCGAGCTGGCCGCGCAGCATCCAGGGCCGATCCACCTGCTGTTGACGGATCTGTCGATGCCGCGCTTGGATGGCCGGGAACTGCACCGTAGGCTGAACAACGTGCGCCCTGGGACTGCGACCCTCTTCATGTCGGGTGATCTCGAGCTGGGTCCGCATCCGGACGCTGCGTTCTTGCCCAAGCCATTCACGACCTCAGTCCTGGTAAGCAAGGTCAACGAGGTACTTAGAGTCAAGGAAGGTTGATATGAGACAAAATGTAGAACGGCGCCTGAGCCTGCGTTTTCCGATGGAAAGGCAGGTCCAGTACAAGTCCCAGCGCTCACTGTCCGCCTTAACTGGATCCGGCACGATCGTCAACATGAGTAGTCGGGGGGTGTTGTTCACCACTGACCAGTCTCTGCCGGAAGGCGAGCCGGTTACGCTGGAAGTCGGTTGGCCGGTGCTGCTGAACGCTGTTGTGCCGTTGAACTTGGTGACGCGCGGCAGGGTCGTCCGGTGTGAGAACTCGCACGCGGCCGTCCGATTCGACGACTGGGAGTTCCGCAGAGGAGGCCTGCCGGTGGACTAGAGCCCCGCGGGCATCAGCACCAGCCCCTCACACCCGTCTGCTTCCCGGCATCCGGCGTTGGTACTTCAGTAGCAGTTGTTACCCGCACGGGTGCGCTCTTGGACCGGGGTTGTCGACGGTTTGAATTGTTGGACAGTACGGGCTTTCGATAGCGTCCCAAAGGAGTCCCCAAAACGGCCGAGCCTGAAGCGAAGCACACCCGAGAAGAGGTGGGCCGTAGCATCCCGAAGCTGGGCCCACGGATGTCGCCGTGAAATAAGCCAGATTGCCAAGGGGTGCCGCTTCAACCCGATCAGGAGGCCGGCGTGGCTGCCGTTTCCTCTTTGCGCAGGATGGCAATCCGGTTCTGCAGCGTCCGCAGGCTGATCCCCAGCATTTCGGCAGCGCGCTTGCGGTTCCCGTGCACGTGATCGAGGGTCAGCCGGATATAGGCCTCTTCCAGTTTCGTGAGCGGCTGGCCGGGCTGAAGCATCACCTGACCCTCGTGGCCGGTCACCGGTGAACCCGTCCGGCCTGGTCTTGAGCCGAAGGCGGGAGAAGGCAGGTGATCCAACCGAAGCAAGCCCGCCTTCGTTACAATCGTGGCCCGCTCGAGCACGTTGCGCAGCTCCCTGACATTGCCGGGCCAATCATAGGCCTGAAACAGGTCCAGCACCGCCGAATCGAGGCCCGTAACGCTGGTGCCATGTTTCTCGTTGAGAATCTGAAGCATCACCTCCACAATGAGCGGGATATCCTCTTTTCGTTCCCGCAGCGGAGGGAGCGCGATCTGAAATACGCTCAACCGGTAGTAGAGCTCTTCCCGCAAACGCGCTTCCAGGGAGTGACTGGTAGCAGCCAGCACCCGCGCGTTCACCGCAATCTCGGTCTTGCCGCCCAGTCTTCGCACCCGCAAGTCTTCGAGAGCGCGAAGGAGCTTGGGCTGCGTGGATGGCGGCATCTCGCCGATCTCATCCAGAAACAAGGTGCCCCCGTGGGCTTGCTCAAAGCATCCCGCGGAACGCTCCATCGCTCCCGTAAACGCGCCCTTCTCGTGGCCGAACAACTCGCTCTCAATCAGACTCTCGGGCAACGCGGCTGCATTGACCGCGACGAAAGGGCCATCCCCGCGGGAGCTGAGCTTATGGATCTCCCGCGCGACCAGTTCCTTCCCAGTGCCAGTCTCTCCGCTAATCAATACCGGCGCCGAGGTGGGCGCCACCTGCCGGATGACCGAGTAGATCTCCTGCATTGCGGGGGACGCTCCCACCAAGTTCCCCAGCACGCCACGCACCCTCAAATCGCGCTCCAGCTCACCGGTTCTCTGCAGAGACCGTTTGTGGCGAACCGCGCGTTCCAGAAGAATTTTGAAGGCGCGCGGGTCCACGGGCTTTTCCAGAAACCAGAACGCCTTGAGGTCATGCACGGCGGACAGCGCCTTTTCCATGCTGCCGAATGCGGTGAGCACGATCGCGGGAGTAAGGTCGCCGTGTTCCCGCAGGTGCCTGAGGAGTTCGAAGCCGTCCATGCGCGGCATCATCAGATCCGAAACGATGACATCCGCATTGAAGGTGGCCAGCCGTTCCAGCGCTTCCTGGCCGTCGGCCGCAACCTGCGTCTCAAAGTGATCTTCGGAGAGCATGGCGGCCAACGCGGTACGCTGGCGTTCGTCATCATCGACGATCAGAATCCGGCCAGAAGTCACCGCTCTACGGGTCATCGTTCCTATCATATAGCAAGCAGATATTGGCGCGGGCGCCGGGCGGCTCAAGCGTCGTGTTTTTCCGTGCGTTGGAAGCGTGCTGCCGCGCGCGGGCGGGAAAGGTAGTTCATCCAGCGCTGGGCTTCGCCGGGCTTATCGAACGTCTGTCGCCAGTAGCGCCGGAACTCCAGCGACTTACGTTTGGCCCGGGCAGTCAGAACGCGGTACATTTTCTGCCTATCGGGGGCGTGCTTTGGCAATGCGGCGGCAATCAAGTTCCTCGTCGTGGCGTAATCATTGAGCGCGCCGAGGCAATCCTGGATCTTGCGCAGATTCAACAGGAAGCCCTCCAGTCCGGGGCCGAAGCAAGGACGGAACAATTCCAGCGTGTATCGCAAAGCCTTGGTCTCGAGCCGGAAGGGGTGCATGGGCGAGGCGGAAGCCGCTCGGCCCACAAGCTTCCTGCCCTGGTCGAAGTAGGCTTCTAGCATTGCGGGCAGCCGGGCCCCCGCGTTGGAGGAGGCGCTGGCCGATTCGTCCCAAAGAAGTCTCTTCTTCGCCATGTCAAAGCTCCAGCCGGGAACGCCACTTCTTCTGGAAGCCACGCCGGCTCCAGCCCTCCAGCGCGCCCACCAGCGATCGTTCCGCCTCTGCACGCTCTTGAGACAGCGCCTGTACCATGGCGGAGCCGGATGGGATTCGGGCCGCCGCCAGAAGCCCCATGGCGATGTCCCGGTCGCGCACCGCGGAGGCCAGATCGATCACGGTACGCAGCCTGCGCTGGGACTTCTTGCCCCTTTCACGAGGAAGGAACTGGCCAAAGATCCGCAGGCACTGCGCCAGGCGGCGGATGGAGACGCGGAGGTCGTGGACAGCGTCGGCGTCACTGTGGCGGGCTGTCCGGTTCGCCTGGAACGCCAACCGCCGCAACAGTGTAGACGTCTGCCCGGCGGCGTGATCGCGCATGGAAACATCTATCTTGTGGCGCTGTACCTTCCGTCCCACTCAATACCTCCGGTTCATCAACGTAGCAATTGGCGTTCCATTGGCCTCAGCCGGCCAGGATGGTGCTCCGCTGACCGTTACCACGCGCCGGATCACCCCCGAATCAACCGTCCGCCCCGTTCGCGAGCTGGTTTGGAAGTAAAGCTCGTCGCCGGCGATCTCGACGAGCATGAAGGTACGGTCCTGGTCGTAGCCAGCCGCGGTCAGGGCGGTCCTCCTCAGGTTGCCCTTCCGCAACATGCCTGACGCTCCCGCGGTGAAGTAGTAGATGCCTTTTTGCGGCTTCACGCGCTCATAGACATGGTCGCGCCCCGCGAAGACGACCTGTACGCGGTAGAGGGGTTCCAGCACACCGCGGAACTCGGCCGCCGATCCATGGGTGGCCGCCGAAGAATAGAGCGCGTGGTGGAAATGGCAGATGATCCAATCCGAGCCCGCGTTCTGCAACTACTTCTCCAGCCACGCGAGCTGCCGCGGGTTCAAGTCGTTGGTGTCCAGAGCGAAGAAGCGGACGTTGCCCTTCTTGTACGTATAGTACTGCTGCCCGTCCATGTTGAAGGGCTTATAGAAGCGCTGGTTGGGTCTGTCGTGGTTGCCGAGCGTCGCGTAGAATGTCACCCCCGCATCGAGCAAGGGCTTGTAGGGCCGCTCAAACCTGTTTTCGTAGTCGCTCGGGGCGTCCACGACGAGGATGTTGTCGCCCACCGTCAGCACGAACTCAAAGGGAAATGACTGACGAACCTCCGCCATCTTTCCGGCCACCTCGTACTGCGGCTGGTCGCCCGTCCGCATATCGCCGATGAGCGCGAAGCGCACCGAATTCGGTTTCAGCGGCAGGGTCGGCGCGAGGGCGTAGCGCGACAGGCCTATTGCGGCGAGAGCGAGAGAGGAGAAGATGGCGGCGCGGCGCATCGCAGGCATGATGGCAAGTTCCGAGGATTGGCGTCTGGTACGAGATCTGCAATTAAACCGGGGAAGCCCACATAGACGCACCTACATCCCGGATTCACTTTGAAAAGAAGATCCCATGGCCGGCGGCTGCTACCCGTGCCAGCAAGAATATCCCCAGCCCCCGCCACCGAGTAAAAACAACAGTAGAAAAACAATCAGAAGAGCGGTCATTTCTCACCTCGTCTCTACCTAGTGCAGTGCAGATTGGGGGCCAAAGGTGAATGTACGCGAACGGCAAAAGACGTCGACAAGGGTGTCGACGCTGCACGCGTGGGCGCGTGCGCTACGCTGAGCGGCACGCAGGGCCAAGGGGAAACGACAATGCGGTCTTTCGGCGAGTTCTGCAACTACCACTCCTGGCTTGCCTCCTCCGGCCAGTGGAGCGGAATTGCAGCAGGCGGCCAGGCTGGGATCGGAGGTTTCTGAATCTCAGCATGTGCAAGTTCTGCCGCCCATGAGGCAATACGTATCTAATATCGGGGCGCAAGCAGAGCCCGCTCAGCCGGCCAGGAGGTAACGCCGCTGACCGGTACCACACGCCGGATCACCCCCGAATCAACAGTTTGCCCTGTCCGCGAGATGGTTTGGTAGGAGAGCTCGTCGCCGGCGATCTCGACGAGCATGAAGGTACGGTCCTGGTCGTAGCCAGCTGCGGTCAGGGCCGTCCTCTTAAGGTTGCCCGCTCGCAACGAGCCTGAAGCTCCTTCGGTGAAATAGGTTATGCCTTTTTGCGGCTTCACGCGCTCATAAACATGGTCGTGCCCGGCGAAGACGACCTGTACGCCGTACTTTACGAAGAGCGGTTCCAGCACACCGCGGAGCTCAGTCGATGAGCCGTGGTAAGCCGCGGAAGAATAGAGCGGGTGATGGAAATAGCAGATGCTCCAATCCTCCCCTGAGTTCTGCAGTGCCTTCTCCAGCCACGTGACCTGCCGCGGGTTCATGGTGTTGGTGTCGAGAGCGAAGAAGCGGACGTTGCCCTTCTTGAATGTGTAGTATTGCTGCCCGTCCATGTTGAAGGGCTTATAAAAGCTCTCGTTGGGCTTGTCGTGGTTTCCGAGCGTCGCGTAGAATTTGACGCCCGCATCGAGCAGGGGCTTGTAGGGCCGTTCGAACTTGCTTTCGAAGTCGCTCGGCGCACTCCCGTCGTAGATGTTGTCGCCCACCGTAAGCACGAACTCAAAGGCAAATTCCTTGCGCATCTCAACCAGCTTCCCGGCCAACTCATATTGCGGTTTGTCTCCCGTTCCCATATCGCCGATGACCGCGAAGCGGACCGAATTCGGTTTCAGCGGCAGGGTCAGCTCGGGGGCGTGGAGCGACAGGCTCAGGGCGCCGAGAACCACGGCGAAGAGGAAGGCGGCGCGGCGCATGGCAGGCATCATAGATAGCCTCAGGGAATGACGTTCGGGATGAGATCCACAATTAAACCGGCTTTGGTGTCCTTCAGCGTCAGGTCGCGCCCGACGATCCGGTAGGAAAGTTCCTGGGGCAGTTGAGGCAGCTTGCTCAACAAAGTCGGCGGCGTGGTCGTCAACGGGAGGTTCTCCGGGTAAATCTCGTTCACATGCAGACGAACAATGACCTTGGACGGGTCCTTCTCGCGGATCGTCTTGCGCGCAAGTGGGCCTTCGGGTCCCAGAAATTCGTCGCGAATGATTCTGCGGAACTGCCGAGTGACTTCGTCCGTAAAGATGTCGCCCTGACGCGCGCCGCGGCGCGCTTGGGCAATCTTCCTGGCCAGCGCGCGCTCGTGCTCGGCGATCCGGGACACGTCATTGGTTGGCTTCAAGGACGGCAGAGAATCTTCCACGTTCTTCTGCAGCTTGATGTATTGCTGGACGCGGGCGGTAAAGATCTTGAACACCCGCGCCTCCTCCTCGCTCGGCAGTGGCACCGGTACTTGGCCCGCAAAGCCGGGCGCCACAAGGGCAAAAAGCAAAAGCCAATGGATGCTTGGCATGGGCTAGGCCTCCTCTAGGGATTCCGTGACCATTTCCTTGACCCGCTCCCGGACCGCTTCCTGCACCGCCTCCTTGACTGTCTCTTTCATTTCCTTCATATTCAGACTCGCGCCATCGGTCTCCGACGCCACTTGTTTAACCGCTTCCTCCACGATGGGATGCAGCGGCGACAGTTCCTTGACCAGCGCTTTCACTGCCTTCTTGGGGACCTTTGGTTTGGCTTGGGACCCCTGTTTCCCCTCGACCGCTTTCCGCTCCCAATCCGCTTCAAAGGTCTGAATCAAACCGGTCACGGCTTTCGGTTCATGAACAATAATGCCGACTTCGCGGCGCGAATCCAGTTCGGCCTTGCGCAAGCTCTGACTGCCCACAAAAGCTTGCTGGCGGTCGCGAATGATGGTGCGCGTGTGCAAGCGCAGGCCGGCAAGATTACGGATTTCCAGACCAACGCTCCGCTTGCTTACGCGACCGATGACCTTGATCTCCACCCCCGCCTTGGCCCGCTCGCCGAGAACGCGCAGCATCCCCAGGTCCGCGATCAACGGATCGTAAATGAGCAACTGCTTTTTGGCCTTGCGAATAAAGTCAGCGAGCAGTTTGCGGGCGTTGGCTGGACTAACGACAAAGCTATCCAGCGTGGGCAGATATGGTTGTCTGGTGGTATCCGCCTCAAAAAGCTTCACCGCTTCGTGGACGAATTTGACCCTGCTGGTGACGACGCCAAAGCCGCGACTGTGGTCGATATCAAGGTGGGTGAAGTTGAAGGACAGGACGTAGAGCGTCCGCCGGTCGATAATCATGAGCTTGTCGTGATAACGCACCAGATCGTCGGCGGTCCGCGAAACCGCGACCCCCACTCCAAGCAGACGCATCTCGAGCTTGCGCAGGTTTATCTCGCCGCCCCGGTTGGTGTACGCAATCAGCGCGCTCACCGAAACGCCACGGGCAACCGCTGCTTTCACCTCCCTCTCAAGCTCGGCGCGGTCGAAACGGAAGATAGCGATCTCGATGCTCTTCTTCGCGCTCCTGATTCCCGCCAGCAGGGGCGCGATTCCATCGTCGGGTTGGATAAGTAGTTTCACGGGAGTCTTACCAGTTCGCATGGTCGAGAGTCGGGCCTAATGGGAACCGCGCGAAGCCGCGCCTCCGTTCGAGGTGCTCCCCCGCAAGCCAAACTTATACTCCTCCCCCTAGATCTCCTCTTCGACGGAGCTCGAGAGCTTTAGGGGAGCATTTCGAGGACCAACGAGACCGATTGGCCCGGGGATGGCTCAGAAGCGCTGAGAATGGCGGCCACAATCGGGCCCCGGACCAACAAAGTGCAGCGGATGAGGCACTCAGGTGCAGGTTCTGCATGTGGCGGTAGGGGGAAGGCGGGCTCTTTCGCGTGAATTAGCGCTGCAACCCTAACAGGAGCGGCCAAGAATCCCGTGTGGACCTGTTCGTGCATTGAACGACTGTATAAAGGAGCGTACGAAAATGCTTTGGACACTGGCTGTGATTCTCCTCGTGTTGTGGATGCTGGGAATGGTCACCTCCTATACGGCGGGTGGCTTGCTTCACATCTTGCTGGTCGTTGCGGTGGTGGTGGTGTTGATCCGCATCATCCAGGGAAGAAGTATTGCCTGACGAGTGGCCGGCGCTGGCGCTGAGTTTTGAGTTGGCCCCATGAGAACTCCCACGAGTATCGTCACGAGCGTGCTTGCTCTTGTCTTGGCGTTGCCGGTCTTCGCCCAGGAGGGCGGGTCAACATCCGTACTGTGGCGCGACCGGGGCGATGTAGCGGCGCTGAATCTCCTGGATGGGCCGGGAGGGAAAACTCGCGCGCCGGGGACGGACTTCAAATTCATCGAGGAATCCAAGAGCGGGACAGCGCCCAAGTTCGATGTCGAAGATGAGAACGGCGCCAGGTGGAAGGTGAAACTCGGCCCCGAGGTGAAGTCGGAAACCGCTGCAACGCGCCTGGTGTGGGCAGCGGGATACTTTACGGACGACGACTACTACCGGCCGCAAATCCGCGTGCATGGGATGAAACGGCTCTCGCGTGGGAACCAGTACATCTCAGAGGGTGGCGTAATTCGCGGGGTGCGTTTGGAGCGCCAAGGCGGCGCGAAGAAGCTGAAGGAGTGGAGTTGGTACGAGACCCGCATTGACGGGACGCGGGAGTTCAACGGCCTCAAAGTGATGATGGCGCTCATCAACAACTGGGACCTGAAGGAAGTCAATAATGCCGTCTATGATGGAGGCGGTGACGGGCAGCGTTACGTAGTCTCCGATTTGGGCGCCAGTTTCGGACGCACGGGCTATCCGCTGGTCCGCAGCAAAGGCGTGATGAAGGACTACGTGGAAACCAGTTTTGTGAAAAAAGTCACGTCCGACCACGTGGACTTCGTCATGTACAGCCGGCCCTTCATCCTTTCCATTTTCCATTTCCCCAACTACATCCTCCGTACGCGAATGGAGAGCATCCCCAAGCACATTCCCATCGCGGATGCGCGCTGGCTGGGCAACCTGCTGGGCCAGTATTCCACGTCTCAGATCGGCGACTGCTTCCGTGCCGCCGGCTTCACGCCCGCCGAAGTGGAGGGTTATACCAGGGTTGTGATGCGGCGCATCGACGCGTTGAAGAAGCTATAGCGGGTCCGCCCGCGTCGACGGCTAGGTTCTTGGCGGGTCCGCCGGGGCGGCATCTTCCTGGCGAAATTGGATTTCGTAGAGTTCCGCATAGAAGCCACCCGCCGCCAGAAGCTCGTCGTGGGTGCCACGCTCGACGAGCGTATTGTCTTTCACCACGAAGATTATGTTGGCGCGCCGGACCGTCGCCAAGTGGTGCGCGATGACGATGGAGGTTCGGCCTTCCATCAAATGGTCCAGAGCTTCGAACACGACTTGCTCGGACGCCGCGTCCAGTCCCGATGTGGGCTCGTCCAGAACCAGAATAGGAGTATTGCGGATCACCGCCCGCGCGATGGCGATGCGCTGGCGCTGGCCCCCGGAAAGCGTCACGCCGCGCTCGCCGACCATGGTGTCGTAGCCCTCGGGCATCTTCTCGATGAACTCGTGAGCGTTAGCGAGTTTCGCGGCTTCGATGATCTCCGCGCGGTTGGCTTCCGGCCGGCCATAGGCGATGTTTTCCCAGATCGTTGCGTGGAACAGAAGCGTATCCTGCAAAACAAAACTGATCTGCTGGCGAAGCGATTTCATCGTGTGGTTGCGGATGTTTGTCCCGTCGATTTTGACTTCTCCGGAGAGGGGATCGTAGAAGCGCGCCACCAGGCTGATGATGGTCGACTTGCCGCCCCCTGTGGGGCCGACGAATGCCGCGATCTGTCCCGGCTCGATCTGGAAGCTCACATCTTTCAGGATCAATTGGTCCGGGTTATACCCGAAGGAGACCTTGTCAAATTCGATTTTGCCCTTGAAGTGCGGGGCGGGACGCGCGTGCGGCAGGTCCCGCACCCCGCTTTCGGTTTCCAAAACTTCGCGGATCCGCTCGAATCCCACCGCCGCGTTGGAGACCGTGTCTGTCATCTTGGCCAGATCACGCATGGGCTTATACATTTTGCCCAGGTAAAGCACGAAAACGACCAGATCGCCTGGCGAGAGCTGGCCCGCGAGCACCAGGCGCGCGCCATAACCGAGCATCAAGCAGGTCCCCGTGGCCACGATAATCTCGACTACAGGCGAGAGCTTCATTTTGATGCTTCGCGCCACCAGGGCCGTCTCGACATTCTCCAGGCTCTGTCGCTCGAAGCGTTCCTCTTCGTACTCCTCGCGGGCAAAGGCCTTTACCACTCGGATCGAGGAGAGAACTTCTTCGACCAGCGAAACCAGCTCGCTCTGCTTCTTTCTCACGTTGCGCGAGGCTTTCTTGATGCGCCCGGTGAAGAAGTAGACCGCCAGGAAAAGTACGGGCGCCACGGCGAGCGAGATGAGCGTGAAACGCCAGTTCAGGAAAAGCATGACCCCGATGATCCCCAACAGGGTGAGGACGTTGGTCAGAATTCCCATCAGCGCCGTGGTGATAAACGACTGAATGGCTTCAATATCGCTGGTCACCCGGCCGATGAGGTCGCCGGTCCTTTTTTTGTCGTGCTCGGCCAGCGACAGGCGGTGGATGTGATGATAGAGCGTGCGCCGCAGGTCGTGCATAACCCATTGGCCCACGCTGGTGGTGAGATACTTTTCCAGGTAGGAGCTGAGTGCGCCGACCACGGCGATTACCGCCACTGCCAGCACCGCGAAGTTGAGGACGGCGAGCTTGTCCGTCCCCATCCAGCCGACCACCCCGCTCATAAAATCGGGCAGTGGTTTGTGTTGGAGCAGGTTATCGAGAACGATTTTTAGGGGCCAGGGTTCAGCCAAATCGGTTGCGGTTTCACCCACAACCGCCAGCAAGGCCAGCGACAGAGATTTCCAGTGGGGCCGCAAGAGGACGATGATGCTAAGAGCTTTAGGCTTATCGGCTGGGGCGGCTTTCACTATGACAGAGTGTAGCGAATCCAGCTGATGCAAAGCCAGTTTTCGCGTGACAAGTAGGGGCCATTAGATTGCTAGAATACTTTCGAGGTGACGGATATGTACAGGCAGGTCCTTATAGCAGCGGCGGGTTGGGCAGCAATTGCCGGATCTGCCTCTGCGCAAAACCTTGAGCGCACAGCATCGTTTTTGGGTGGAGGCTCTCCCGACCGCGGAAAGTGCACGATCGAGGTGGTGGTGGATACAGCCGCCGAGGTGGAGATTCGCGGCAATCGTGCAATTCTGCGTAATATTGCCGGTCAGCCGCCGCAATGGCGCCGGTTCGAATGCACCGGGGCGTTGCCTCCGAGCCCGGCAGGTTTCCGGTTTGAGGGAATCGACGGCCGCGGAAGGCAGACCTTGACCCGTGATCCCCGCAATAGCGGGGGCGCGGCGGTCATCCGCATTGAAGATACGGACGGCGGGTCCGAAGGGTACACCTTCGACATCCTGTGGGGAGGTGGATGGGGACAAGGGCCGAACCGTTACGACCAGGGCGCCGGGCCCGACCAGGGGCCGATCAGGAATGACCAGCGCGGCGGGGGCTTTGGCGGCGGGCGCTACGGCGGCGGACCTGGGCAGCGATTCACCACAGAGCAGGCCGTTCAGGTCTGCGAGGCCTCCATCCGGCAACAAGCCGAACAACGCTTCCGCACCCAAAACATTAGTTTCAGAGGAACCGCCTTGGATGACAATCCGGGTCGCCAGGATTGGGTGATGGGCATGTTTGACGTTCGTCGCTCTCCCGGCCGGAGCGAGACCTACCGATTCTCTTGTTCCGTCAATTTCGACACCGGGCGGGTTCGCTCCGCGCAAATCGGAGCCATGGAGCGCATGGCCCGCGGCGGGCGCTACGGTGGCGGGCGATTCACCACGCAGCAGGCAGTTCAGGTTTGCGAGTCCTCCATCCGGCAACAGGCCGAGCAACGTTTCCGCACCGACAGTATTAACTTCAGAGGAACCGCTCTGGATAACAACCCGGGTCGCCAGGATTGGGTGATGGGCACGTTCGACGTTACCCGCTCGCCCGGTCGGGAGGAGAGCTACCGCTTCTCTTGTTCCGTCAATTTTGACACCGGGCAGGTCCGCTCTGCGCAAATCGGCGCCAGAGAAGGTAACCGATAGGCTAACGCCCCGGAGGATTCGCAGCAGGGGCTTCTGTCCAACCACTTGCGAAGCCGACCAGCGGGTCGGCTTGCGGGCCAGGGGGTCCGCCACGCCACGGACTACGTGACATTGCCCCACGTTGGTCCATTCCAACCGCAGCGGTGGTTTTCAGCCAGTGGGACACCCTCCAGAAGGATCGTAACAAACTTATTATCAATGAGTTGCATGTGGGCATCGGCTTGCCTGTGAGAAGGTGTACTCTGTGGAGGCTTGCCATGAAACGGACAATGTTGAGGCTTCTGATCGTCGCCAGTGGAGTTGTGTGCATGGCCTGGGGCCAAGACCCACCGGACCAAGAGGAGGGTCCTGGTCGGGGCGTGGCGCGCATCAGTCTGATGAACGGGGACGTTTCCGTGCGTCGCGGAGACTCGGGCGAAGTGGTGGCGGCGGCCCTCAACGCGCCGCTGGTGGTCGAGGATCAGATCCTGACCGGGCCGGACTCCCGCGCCGAGGTGCAGTTCGATTGTGCCAACATGGTGCGCCTGGCTCCCATGAGCGAGGTCCGGTTCGCCGACGCTGGAGAACCAGCGCTACCAGCTCCAGGTGGCCCGCGGCCTGGTGACATTCCGGGTGCTGCGCGACAGCAACGCGCAAGTTGAAATCAGCACACCGAGCGTATCCGTGCGCCCGGTGCAGCAGGGAACTTACCGCATCACGGTTCGCGAGGACGGCACGGCGGAGATCAGCGTGCGCGCCGGTGAGGCGGAGATCTTCACGCCGCAAGGCTCCGAGCGGTTGACCGCCGGTCGAACCATGCTGGCTCGCGGCACGGCGTCGGACCCTGAGTTCCAAGTGGCCGGGGCCGTTGCGTACGATGACTGGGACCGCTGGAACGAGAACCGGGACCGCCAGCTCGAAGGCAGCCGCTCTTACGATTATGTGAGCCGTGACATCTACGGCGCGGAAGACCTGGACAGCTACGGCTCCTGGCAGAACGACCCCTCGTACGGGAATGTCTGGTACCCGCGCGTGGCAGACGACTGGGCGCCGTACCGTGACGGCCGCTGGTCGTGGCTGGATTGGTATGGCTGGAACTGGGTGAGCTACGACCCGTGGGGGTGGGCGCCCTATCATTACGGCCGGTGGTTCAACACCCCTGGTCGCGGCTGGGGCTGGTGGCCAGGCGACCGATACGGACGTCACTACTGGAGCCCCGGGCTGGTGGCTTTCGTGGGCTGGGATAGCTGGGGCGGGATTCGTGCGGGCATGGGTTTTGGAGGGATCGGCTGGATCCCCTTGGCTCCGCATGAGCGCTACTATCCGTGGTACGGAAACCGCCAATACGCGGGCTACCGCAACGGCGGCCGCTACGGAAACGGCATGGGCCTTGTCAACGACTTCAACTTCAACAGCGGTTATCGGAACGCCCGCGTCCGCAATGCGATTACCGGCGTGGATGGCCAGGGCTTCGTCAGCGGCCGCAGGGGTTCCGCAGTGCAAATGAATGACGGCCGGCTAGGGCGCGCCAGCCTGGTGCGCGGCACGTTGCCGGTGACGCCGGGCCGGGAGAGCTTGCGGCTCTCCGACCGCGCGGTCAGAGCCGGACAGCCTGCCGCAGAGCCGGAATAACACCCGCTTTGTCAGCCGCCAGCAACCGGCGCGCGTCGACAGGGTTCCTTTCGAGGATCAGCGCCGCGGGATCGATCAGATGACACGCAGCACGTTCAGTGGCCAGCGGTCCCCAGCGGTCAATAACAGTGGCCCGGCCGGACGAAACCAGGGGACGAGCGTCCAACGCGGGGCCGCTTCCGCCACCGGCCAAGGATGGCGTCAGGCCGGAGACGGCGCCCCGGCGGGTAACCGGAATGCGCCCGGAACCAGCGGACCGCGTCAAGGCGGCGGGAACGCTCCGGCGAGGAACTCCGCGGGGGCCGGCAACAGCGGATGGCGCAGGTTCTCGGAGCCCGCCGGGGGTTCCGGGCAAAGCGCCGTCAGGGCGCCCCAGAGCCAGTCCAGTGGCGGTAGCATGCGAGCTCCGCAATCGAGCCAGCCGAACCTTCAGGGGGGAGGCGTGAGCCGCAACTCCGCAGATGGCTGGAGCAGGTTCGGGACGCGGGTCGGGCAACTCGAGTCCGCGCGGCGTGGACAGTGGCCAGAACTCCCGCAGCAACAGCAGCAGTGTGGCTCCGCGCTCCGCGAGTCCGCAATATCAATCGCCCAGAACGTCTTCGCCACAGGTGAATCGAAACGGAGGCCAATCGCAGATCAGGGTCAATCCGCCGATCGTGCGGGAGCGAGCCCCGAGTTCCAGCGGCGGTGGCAGCAACTATAGCCGTCCCGCACCGAGCGGTGGCGGCGGCAGCTACAGCCGATCAGCCCCGAGTTACGGCGGAGGCGGCAGCTACAGCCGTCCCGCTCCGAGCGGTGGCGGTGGCAGCTACAGCCGATCAGCCCCGAGTTACGGCGGAGGCGGCAGCTACAGCCGTCCCGCGCCGAGCGGTGGCGGCGGCAGCTACACCCGGTCAGCCCCGAGTTCCGGCGGAGGCGGCAGCTACAGCCGTCCCGCGCCTAGCGGTGGTGGCGGCAGCTACACGCGGTCAGCCCCGAGTTCCGGCGGAGGCGGCAGCTACAGCCGTCCCGCGCCGAGCGGTGGCGGCGGCAACAGCCGGTCAGCCCCGAGTTCTGGCGGCGGGAGCCGCAACAGCGGAGGTGGTGGAGGAGGTAGCCGCAACAGCGGTCGCACCCGGTGAGGGGAACTCCGGAGCAAGGAAATACGCCAATGAAACGACTCTTAGTTTTTGCGATCTTGGCAGTATTGCCCGTGTCAGCCCAGTGGCGCCGTTTCGGACAAAGATACGCACGGCCGACGGGCTATCTCGGGGGTGGATTGTCCACGCCCTCTAATCCGGTGGCCACCCGCCTCGATGCGGGCTGGAACCTGGCCGGCGGGATCGGGGTGACGCGCGGTTCCGTAGGCATCATGGTGGACGCCATGATCAGCGATTTCGGGATCACCCACGACGCCCTGGTGCGGGCGGGAGCCCGCAGAGGAAGTCAAAAATACTGGGCCTTGACGGTTGACCCGGTATTCCACGTGAATGAAAGAGGTCCCGTGGACTTTTACTTAACGGGCGGCGGCGGGCTTTACAGCCGGATCACAAAGTACAGAGCGTCCTCCGGCCTGGTTGGGCAGGACTCCGGCCGGTATGATCTGATCAGCTCAGATACAATCTACAAACCGGGAGTCAACGGGGGGGCCGGCTTCTCCTACAGCCTCGGCTATCGCAGCAACATCAAGATGTTTGCCGAAGCCCGTTACCACCGCATGTTCACCCGAGGTTCCGGTGCGAGCTTCGTACCGGTCACGATAGGGATTCGCTTCTAGCGAGCGGGGGCGGGCGGAAACGCCTGCCCTACTTCAATGTCGCCGGCCCCATTGGGATCGCAAGGTCCTCGTGTACACCTTGGTGAACTCAGCGCCCCAAAAGAATATCTGCGCCGAGTAGTACACCCACAGCAACAGCACGAGCGGCAAGCTGGCAGCACGATAGGTCGACGCGAAGGTGATGTTCGCGAAGTACAGCCCCATGAGTTGCTTCCCCACCGCAAAGAGCGATGCGGTGATGATGGCTCCGAGAGCCACGTCGCTCCAGTCCAATGCAACGTCCGGAACGATTCTGTAAAGAGCCGCAAACAACACCGCGATTACCAGAACGGACAGCGTGAACGTAGCGGCCCGCGGCACGGCAATCCCCATGGCTGCGATCCAGGCGTTCAACACCAGAGAAACCAGCAGCAGGAAACCCGTGCCCAGCACCGTCGCGAACGAATAGAAGCGGTCTTTTATCAGAAGCATGACCGTGGCGGCACTGGTCCGCTCGCGCGGAAGCGGAACGTGCCAGATTGTGTTCATGGCGTCGTGCAACTCCACGAAGATGGAAGAGGCGCCCAATGCCAGGGCCACCAGGCCAAGCACAGTTGCGGTCACACCTGTTCCCGGCTTGTAGGCGCCTCCGATGATTTCCTGAATTGTGCGAGCTACGTCAGGCCCGGCCAGGTCTCGGATTCCCGACGCGAGCCCGCCTCGGGCAGCCTCCGGCCCATTTACCACAGCGGCCACAGCGACTGCTATCACAATCATGGGGGCCAGCGACAGCAGGGTATAGAACGCGACGGAGGCGCCGAGGCGTTGCGCGTTGTCGTCGATCCATTCACTGGATGCCTGCTTGAACACTCGGGGCAAGGCCTTCAGCGGCACCCATAGGGGTCTGCCGAGGTGGCGCGAGGCATGGGGCTGCGGGGTCATGACGCCTTGGGCTGGACCAACTCCTGAATCTGCTCAACGGCCTGCGCCAAGGTGGTGAGCAATCGATCGGGTTGGGTGCGTTCGAAGCGCGCCTTGGCCTTCTCCGTATCGCCACTAAACCCCCAGACTCCGATGACGATCTTGAGTTTGGGAAAGCGTTCCCGAATCAGTCTGCACATCGTCCGCGCGGGGGGAAAGGCATAAGGCGGCAACGCGGAGATGCAGACGACGTCGTCTTGTCTCAACTCAATCAACGCCAGCAACTCCGATGGGGAAGCGTGGGCGAACGGAAGAGAAAGAGTCGTGTGGCCCGCCTGTTCGAGAAGTTGCGCCAGCATGGCGGCCGTGACCTCGTCGGCCCGGTCGTTGGCGGGAAGGCAGAGTATCCGGGCGCTGAGACGCTCCTGTGGGCCTGCTTCCGCCGCGGCAACTTCGGGTTGGGATGAATCCCGCGCCAGTTGGTACTCCGAAAGCTCGGTAATAATTTCGTTGATGCTAAGGAATAGAAACTCCTCTCTGGTTGTCTCAATCTCCCCTTTGTGGCGATCCTGCTCGGCCAGGCTCAAGGCAGGTATCAGCACGGAATCGTATAGCTCCACCAGAGTTTTTTCTTTCAAGAACCGGTCCACAATAGCGTGCGCCTCCGGTTGGTCCATCGCCAGTAAGCGCTGGTAGATCTGAGCTTCCGTCCCCAGGACTGCTTCATCCCCCAGCAAGATCTGGAGGAAGGAGAGTTGCGGAACGTAGCGACCCATCACAACGACGCAGACGGTGAGAGGCGTAGAGAGGATGAGACCGGCGGGTCCCCACAGGAGAGTCCAAAAGACAGCCGCCACCAGCAGCGCCAACGAAGAGATTCCCGTGTTCGCCCCGTACAGCCACGGCTCGACGAAGTTGGCGATGATCAGCTCGAGGCCGGCAAACAGCAGGAACACCAGCAGCGGCGGCAGCCAACTGTCGAAAGCCGCCAACGAGAGTGCGATCGGCAGCGCGGCGGCAAACATTGTGCCGACATACGGCACGATGCGCACTAGCCCCGCGACGACTCCCCACAGCGCGGGATTGGGCACGCCGATGCAGTACAGGCCGAATCCGAACAGAGTCCCAAAGCTGGCATTGATCAGGACCTGCATCAAGAGGTACCGGCTGACACGTTGCGCAGCGTCGTCGAGCGCTTGCGTCATGATGTTGATCTGACCGAGTCCAACCAGCCGGAGAAGCCGATGTCTCAAGTCGATTCTCTTGATCAGCATGAAGACCGTGAAGATGAGGACGAGTCCTGTCACTCCCAGAGGCCGAAGAAAGGGCTGGACCAGATCACGAAGGTAGTTCAATCCATTGGCCGGCTGTTGCACGATTTCTACGGGCAGAGGAGGCGCGGGAGTACTCGGCGCAGCACGCTGCTTCCGAGTCTGCACCGGAGGACCGGGGTCCGGAGAGGGCGCCGCCGGGCTGGAAAGTTCGCGCGCCGTTTCCCTCACGCTGTTGGCCGCAAGGCCAAACGGTCCCTTCGTGGGAATGCGCAGCGCTTCCATCTTGGCGTGAATGTTCTGGCGGTACATGGGAAGCTTCGCGGCAACGTCCACGAGCTGTATTGCGATGACCCAGGCAACGCAGCCGGCCGCCACCATCGCTAGCAAGACGGTCAAAGCGACAGACGGTACCGGGCCCATGCGCGATCTTCGCAGGAGCGCGACCACCGGAGTCAAAACGAACGTCAGAATGAGAGCAAATGCCAGGGGGATCAGAATCTCGCGGGCAAAGTACAGCGCCGCGATCGTGCCAAACAGCGTGACCATCGCCCAATTATTGGAGCCTGGGAGGCGGCGGTGCGATGTGCCGATGGACACCGGTGCAGCACTGCGCAAGTCAACCACGCTTGTCGCGGGAGCCCGCCCGGGGCGCCTGAGAAAGAACTGCCGGTTCAGGAAGAAAGCCATTTTGAAGGCCGTAGGGGCGATCGCGCCACAAGTGGGTCCTCGACTCTTCGATTCGGCCCAAACCGATGCCGGAGAGCCCGCTAGAGGGGATACCGCACGCCAATAACCACAAACGAGCGGTTTCGGGGGTCCATCTGGGCCGCCACGCTGGCGTCGAGATGAGTTTCGAGGCGGCACGCACGAGTGCGTGCGCTACAAAAGCCGCAGTACTTCCAGAGGTGCATTTGTTGCCGATTGGACGGCAGAAAGCGCACCTGGGCGCACGCGCCTCTCTCTTATGACTTGTCTTAACCCGCCTTCGGCTTTGGCGCACAATCTGCTCAAAGATACTGAGGTGAAGAAAGGGGTGTCCACAATGAAGATTCTCAAAGTGCGCTTAGCGCTTCTTCCGGTGATCGTCGCTGGAATGCTGGTAGGGTGCTCGCAGAAGCCCGCGAAGTCACCCGACGTTTCCGACAACATTCGCCAATCCCTGGATCGGGCCAATCTCAAAGATGTTTCTGTCGGTCAGGATCGCGACAAGGGTTTAGTGACCCTTGGCGGACATGTCCCAACTGAAGTTGACAAGTCAGCCGCTGAATCTATTGCCAAGTCCATCGCGCTGGACCAAGTTGTGGCGAACCAAATTGCCGTCCTGACGCCGGGCGCCGAAAGCGATGCTAAATCGGTGAACTCGGAACTGGACAAGGGTATCGAGCACAACCTGGACGCCGCTCTCATCCAAGCCCAGCTTCACAAGAGCGTCAAATACGCCGTCAAAGCTAGTGTTGTCACGCTGACCGGGGAAGTTGCCTCTCAATCCGAGCGGGCCCGGGCCCAGGAGGTTGCGTCGGCGGTTCCAAACGTGAAGCAGGTGGTGAACGAACTGCAGGTCAAGAACCAGAAGGCTAGCTCGTCGAAGTGAGAACTCATGGGTAAGGGGCAAGACGGGAGCCTTGCCCGTGCGCAACGGTCCTCGATCGTTTGCGGTTATCGGCGCGATATCCTCTTCTTCATATCCGGCCAGAACTCGGCAATGAGGTTCTTGACCACGTCGAACCCGAGCCGCGTGGAGCCACCGACAAATCCATGGCGCACGGTATGGTACCGGTCCGGATACCACTGTTCCGAAATGAAAGCAGCGCCGTAAGCGCTTCCTACACGCCAGGTGGAAAATGTCTCGCCGCCACTATCCGTGCGCGTAAGGATTGTTCCGCGCAGGGCGTGCTTCGTGCGAGGCCAGAACCCGTCGCTGCCCGATCGATAATACCGTGGGTCCTGGTGCAGCGCCGAATCCAGACCGAAAGCGAGGCCAGCACGGATTGCCGAGGAGGCGATCGAAGAGCCTACGCGCCTACTGTAGCCGGTGCCGCCCTGTCCCCACTCCGTGGGGCTGTCCGTCAACTGGGAATACCCCGCCTTCACGCCGGACATCGCGATCGCAGAAGGGCTGAAGGTTCTTTCGACGTGATAGTTCAGTTTCCCACTCACATCGAGCGCATCCGGAGTCTGGGCGATGCCGGCAATGGAGACGGCACACATTAAGAAGACGATCAGGGCACTCCTCACGACGACACCTCTTTTCATGCTTGTAGGTGCACGTTGGTGGCCACCCCCCGTCTCCGATTGCACGCTTGGGGTAGACTTGAATTTGCCGATTCGAACCGGGGATACCGGCACTCTTTCGCGAAGGAGCGCATTCTGGATGGAGGGGCGAAGACCTCTGATCTTTCTCGCCATCGTACTGGCGGCGCTCCTGCCCAGCTTGTTGCAGATTGCCTGGCCGTTCCTCACTTCGTTCATCCTGGCATCGATTCTCGCCATTGTGATCAACCCGGCAAATCAGTGGCTCAGCCGTCGAATCCGACCGTTCGGATTCGCGACATTCCTCACCACCTTCACGACCGTGCTTCTGCTGGGAATCATCCTCGCGTTTGCCGGCCTCGCCATCACCAAGGAACTGACAACCACTTACGAGGCGCTTAACCGGCGTTCGCTTGAGGAAGGCGGCTGGCCGGCTCTTGTCACGCACACTACCGATCGGGTTGTCGACGCAGTAGCGACTCGTCTGCCCATCAACAAAGATGCGATTCGGAGGGCGCTCGTTGACCGCATGAAGGCTGTCACCGGCTTCCTGGTGAAACACGCCGGCGCCGCGATTGGCGGCGTGACAACCATTTTGATCACGGGCCTGCTGGTAACATTCTTCCTGTACTTCCTGCTCCGGTATGGCGAAGATTGGATCGACCGGCTGGCCCTTATGCTACCGCTCGAGCCGGGTATCACTGCCAACCTCTTTAAAGGGGTGCATGACTCGGTTGTAGCGAACGTCTACGGCGTGCTCGCCGTGGCGGCGGCCCAAGGCCTGCTTCTCGGCGTGGGGTTTTGGTTTGTGGGCGTTCGATCTCCCGCGCTCTGGGGCGCGTTCGGAGGACTGGCCTCCGTCATTCCGGTCGTGGGCAGTCCGCTGATCTGGGTTCCGGTCGTAATCGCCTTCGTCCTAATGGGCTCTTATTGGAAGGCTCTGCTGCTGGGCCTCTGGGGGGCCCTCATCGTAGGTTCGGTGGACAACGTGCTGCGGCCGTTCGTGGTCCGTGTACGCGTCAAACAGCACCCGATGCTCATCGGATTGGCGGCTATTGGCGGCACGTACGCATTTGGCCCTCTGGGAATTCTTCTGGGCCCCCTCCTGGTCTCGCTAGCGGCAGCGGTGGTGGGTGAGATTCAAAAACTCGTCTCCTCCAGCGGCGAGCAGGCATGAACCGCTATTTCTGCCGGTCCCGCCCGAACTGCGGCTGGTCGCGCGTACCGGCGATCCGGATCTGGAGTTGCGTCCCCGCGCCGTCCTTGGCGAAGAACGGGTCTGCCGGTTTCAGCGCCCATCGCTTCCAGCCGGTCATGGTTTGAGATACCTTCGCCTGCAATCGAAGTTTGCCGCGGAAATCGACCGCTTCCTTGTCGAACGTGTAGCTGCCGACCAGAGCCACATCCGCGCCGGGGATGGTGAAGCGCAGCCTCGAGAACTCGATGACGCCTTTGGCCAGGCTGAAACTGCCGTCGAGGGTGGCGCGCACTTCGTCCACCAGTTTGTCGCCCGGCGTCCCTTGGGCCCGGCTGCTCATCCCGTCGATCTTGTCCTGCACCGTTGCGCTAGTAAAATCCGCCTCCCGCAGCACGAAAGTGCCGGAGAGCCGCAGCTTATCGGCGATTTCGCCTTTTCCCGGCGGCCATTGCATCTTCACGCTCAGCTCGATCGGACCGCGCATCATCGGCTTGGGACCTTTCATCGCCAAGCGCATGAGGTCTTCGATGTGGCCCTCGTGGAAAACCACATCCAGCTTGACCGTCTTACCGCTTTCGCCGAGGCCGCGGACCACGCCTCCGCTCACGACAAACCTGGTACGGCCCAAGGTTGCCTCCACCGGCTGCAGCAGCGTGTTGCCATTGCCGCCGTCAATGATGGCGTGGTATTTGGTCTGGAGCGGCACCGGGTTCCCGCTCACGGTGAGCCGGAAGTCCGGAGTGCGGGTTTCGCCGTCGGCGACAATTCTATCGAGCGTTCCCTCGAACTTGCCCGTGGAATCCAGGTGTCCGGCGACGCCCTTGAACACGCTCAGATCGGCGTTCGCGAAGATGTATTTGCCGTCGAGTTGCGTATCGCTCGGATCCTCCGATCTCCATGGCCCGAAGTGGCCCTGGCAGCGGATAAGGCCGGGCGGCTTGGGGTTGGTGAGTTCGGCGGTGTAGCCCATGGCGATGCCGGGACCGGCCGATTCCAGTTTGAGCTTCCGGATGTCGAACTCCAGTGGCTCCTTTGTCGGATCCTTGGGCAGAACGAACAGCTTGGCGCCGTCTGCGACGATCGTATCGATAATCACGGATGGCTTCGCGACCTTTGCGTCCGGTGTTTGCGAGGCGTTCTGTTTTACCCGCGAAACATGCGGGCCTTTGGGCGGCACGGTAATCCGCAGGCCTTCCAGCCGAACCATACTCACTCGCACCGGACGATTCCGGAGCGCCTGCAGCTCGACCTGAAACGTGAACTTGCCCAACGCGAGGAGGGGTGGCCGGTCATGGCGATGTTTGTGCCACAGGGAAACACGCTCCGCGGTCACCCGCGCGTAAGCACCGCGCCCGCCGCGCAGCAACACTCCAAGCGGCGATCCAATGGGCATGGAAATGCGCAGCGAGCCGATTTCGACATCGCTGTCGAACCGCTGACTCAAGTACTCCACGGTCTGCTCGCGGATGAAGGGCTCAATCCGCCGGGAAAGCACGCGGGCGGCGATGGCTACTCCTACCAGGAGCAGGAGCAGTGGGACGGAGATCCAAAGTAGCCACCGCTTCTTCCTCGCCATGACAAACCATACTGCACTCAGGCTGCCACTTGCTCACGGCGGTTGCGCAGCAGCCTGCGAGCCGAGGGATCCCTGGGCAGAGGACGGCCCGCGAGATCTGCACTTTCGACGGCAACTTCTGCACTCGACCGCGTCTACCGGGCGGCGCCAGAACCAAAGGCACGCACCTGCCTATTTGTAGAACGAGACAATTCCCACACCGTCTTTGAATGCACCGGGGCTCCCCGCGTCAGGCGGTTCCGCACCCAGGGAAATGACACCTACATACGCCGGGCGTAGGGCGAATCGGCTGATAATATAAGTCCGCACGCGTACGGCACGCCGGCGACCCTCCAAATACTGTTGAGAAGCAGTTCCCGCTCCCGCGAATCCCTCAACCATGATGGGCCCGTTGCGCGGAAACTTCAGGAGTTCCGTCACGGCCTCGTCCAGTCTGGCCTTGCCCTCGACCGTGAGCACCTCCACTCCCTTGGCGTCTTTGGTGAACAGGCTCACGCTTTCCAGCCAGACGCGATGTTTCTTGAAGCCTTTTCCGAAGGCAGGGCTCTTGTATTCGGGCGCGGTGAGGGACCCAAGATCAAAGAAGCCGCGTTTGTTAAAGAAACCCCGGAACAGGAAGTTGTGCTTCAGGGCTTCCGTAGTGTCCGACAAGTCGGACATCGCTTCGTGGGCGTCGGCCAAGGTTCGCTGTAAGTTCTCGGTAACGCTGCCCTCGCCGGAAGACGCCTGAAAGTTCTCGACCGCGCTTTTCACCTGCAGCGTAATCTGCTGCAGGTTCTGGATGGTTTTCTGGACCTCGGGGACAATGTCGCTCTCCGCAACGGTGTTGATGATCTTCTTCGCGCTGGCGGAGGAATCGCGGAGGTTTCCGACAGCCGTCTCGGTAGTATCGACGCTACGCTTTACGCTGGCGTATAACTCTCTGTCCTTGAACAGCGCGCCGACCGTGCCTTGGCCTTGCTGAATTCCGTCGACGATCTCGCCGACGTTTGCGCTGATTTTGTCCGCGGAGGCCAGGATGCTTTTCACATTCGGGGTGGCTACTTTGATCAGCACATTGGTCGAGTCCGCGATGTTCTCGATTTCGGACAAGGTGGAGGTGAGTTGGTCCTTGACGCCTGCCACGACTTCGTTGACCTGTCGGACGACCGTGTTCATCTCAACCATAAGGTCGCCCCACTCGAAGGGCTCCTTGGATTGGATCAGCGAATCGTTTTGCGCCACTGGAGCGTCCGCGGACCCGGCATCGATTTGAAGGTACTTGTTGCCCAGCAGGCCGTCGTTCTGGATGGTCACCACCGAATCCTGCCGAACGATGGGATGCAGTTTCTCCACAATTCGAAAATGGACGCGAAATTTGGCTTCGGGCCGCGCCGGAACTTCGATGCGTGTCACCGTCCCCGCGTCCATTCCACCGACGCGGACCTTCCCCCCAGTCTGTATGCCGGTGATCTTCGAGAAGTCCGCGAAAACGTTGAAGGATTTCGTAAACATCTGATTGCTATTGCCAATCAGGAACATCCCGATGCCAAACAACGCCAGGCAGCCTCCAACAAATATCCCGACAATCAGCTTTCTTGTGCGTTCCATGGTTAACCGCCCTGCTGGGACTTCATAAAAGCCCGAACCAATTGATGTTCACTGCGCTCAAGTTCATCCACCGTTCCCTCCGCCAGCAGATGGCCGCCGTCCAGGAAGGCGATCCGATCGGCGATGCGGCGGGCGCTCTGAATATCGTGCGTCACGACGACCAGCGTCGCGCGGCGATTCGTGTGTACGTCGATCAGCAACTCATCGATTTCCGCCGAGGTAATCGGATCAAGCCCGGCGCTGGGCTCGTCTACCAGCAGAAGGGAAGGCTCCACGGCCAGAGCCCGGGCCAGGCCTGCGCGCTTGCGCATGCCGCCGGACAGATCGCCGGGCATGCTGTCGTACTCCTTGCCCAGGCCAAGTTGTTCCAGAATGCTCTGAGCCTGGTCCCGAATTTCCGCATCCGCCCGCTTGGTGTGACGGCGAAGGGGGAAAGCGACGTTTTCTCCAACGGAAATAGAGTCGAACAATGCCGCGCTTTGAAACAGGAATCCGATGTGCTTGCGGGTTGGCCCCAACTCGTTGCTTGCCAGTTTCGTGATGTCCACGCCGCCGACGATCACGGAGCCGGAATCTGCCTTGAGGAGACCACAGATCAGTTTCAGGGTGACGCTCTTGCCGGTACCGCTACGCCCCAACAGGACGAAGGTGGTACCCGCGGCCACCGAAAAGGAAATGTCCTTCAGCACGGTACGGGAACCGAAAGACTTGGAGACGGCATGGAACTCAATCGCGCACTGGCCGTTCTTCCGGCCCACCTGAGGACCCGCGCTCATGTGGCGCCCCCAGGGTACAGGAAGAAGATGCACTTCACGAGAATGACGTTGCACACAATGAGAAAGATGGAAGAGAAAACCACGCTTTGGGTGGAAGCGCGCCCGACCCCCTCGGCCCCGCCGGTCGCGTTATAGCCAAGATAGCCGGAGGTCGTGCCGATGATGAATCCGAACACCATCGTTTTCAAAGTCGGGGGGATATAGTCGGACAATTCCAGGCTGCTGAGGGCCGCATTGAAATAGAAAGTGAAGGACGTTCCGGAGACGACGCTCTCCGCGAAGAAGCCGCCCAAAAGTCCCGCGAAGTTCATCAGGACCGTAAGCAGCGGCAGGGCCACTACGCAGGCGACAACGCGCGTGAAGACCAAGTATTTGAACGAATTGACGGCCAGCGATTCGAGCGCGTCAATTTGCTCGGTGACGCGCATTCCACCGAGTTCCGCGCCAATGCCGGCGCCTGCGCGGCCGGAAACCAGCAGCCCGGTAATCAACGGGCCGGTTTCCTTTACCAGAGCGAAAGCGAGGGCCGCCGGTATCATCGATTCGGCCCCGAATCGCTCGAGTGTGGCGCGTGAGTGCATGGAAAGAACGGCGCCGACCGCAAGACCCGAGAGCATGATCAACGGAGCGGATCGCCACCCGATCTCGAAGATCTGCTTCAGGATTTCGGTGAACTCAAACGGCCGGCGGAACGACTCACGAACGACTTGGCCCGCAAACAGACTGAGACCGCCAAACCACTCAATCGCCTCCTCGGCGCCGGCCATCAGCTTGCCTAACAAGAAAATCCTCGCGATAAGACATGATCGCTATTTGCAGGAGCTGCACGCAAGCCCGGCCTCAGGGCCGCCGCTCGGAGACGCGCCTTTGCTTTACAGCAGGTTACCGATCCGCGCACGTCAAGAGGTGGCGAATTCGGCGGCGTCACGCACGCAATTTCGCTCAATGGTTTTCGCGCCTTGCGACGGCTGTCATCGGGTAACGCGGAAAGTGGAGAACTGTCCCCACAATCCCACTGCCTGCAATACCCAAACGCAAACGGCAACCACGACGACTACATTCAGAATCGTTTTGATGCTGGAGGCCATGGGGATAAAGCGATTGATCAGCCACAACCCCATACCGACCACGATTAACGCGATGACGATATTCATCAAAGGCATGTACTTGCACTCCTGAAAGGTACCTAGCACTTGGCTGGCCAACCGCGGGAAACGGAATTCAGCGGGGCGAGGGCCGTTTCGAAATCTCGTTGTAATCCGGCATGTAGACCTGCAAGCCCCCGGAATCGGTCGTCTTGGAATAGCCCGCCACCAACTGGTCCCTATAATGCTTGGGAAAGAACACGAACGGATCGGTTGGGTCGGCATCGATCAATCGCATATCGGTGTTGTTCATCGTCAATCTGCCAAACCGCAGTGTGCCCCCGCGATACGCCATGTAGTTCGAACCTGGCTGTTCCGTCACCGAGCCCCGCCCTGCATTTCCGAAGGTCTCAATGATCTGTTCGCCCTCAACGCGTACGGCTGTGATGCGCCCGCGCATCCGGGGAGGCGGCAGCATGCTTGCCGGATCGAGGATGAAGTCATTGTCGTCCACGCTGACGCCTCTGGTCTTCCGGGTGTTGATCAGCTTGGCCATATCGAGCCCGAACATGTTCAGCAGTCCCTTTACCGACACGTGGGCGACTTTCATCTGCGTAGGGTGGATCCGGATCTTCCCATCCGGCGTCGCACTGAGTGTGCCCACCATCTCAAAAGGAACCTCGATGCCCTTCTTCAGTGTGCCCGCTTGCCTGATCTGGGTGCCTTCCGCACTCAGTTTCAGATTTTTGAGAGGCGCGTCCGGTTCGCCGAAGGCGTATGTGTTCAATGCGTAGCTCATGCTTGCCATGCTCACGGCGACCTCACCGGAATCGATCGCGAGAATGTAGGACAGGATGTCGTCGAAAGTGGGTGGCTGGCCCTTCTTGGTGGGAACAAACTTGCCGGTTAGATGCCGTATGTGCAGGATTAGCGTGGGGTCGGCGTGCATATTCACGTTCACCATCTCGACCTGCGTCTCGGCCACTAGGGGCGCCTGGGACTCGGCAGGCTTGGCGGCGGACTGCTCCGGCGATTGTGAAGGAGACTTCCGTGTGTTGCCGCCGGAACTGCAGGAAGCGAGGAGAATCGAAACGGCGACCAACAATATGTGACGCATGGAACTCCGAACGAACGCAGGGCCGCTCAACTTGTGGCCCAGCCGCGCCCCGCGTCCGATTACGACGGATCTCTTTGCCTGGTGGCTTTGACGCCCATCACAATCGCCATGCCCAAGAGCACAATGGCGCCCACCGCGATCCATTGGGCGGCGACATGGAGTATCACGGCTCCGTAAATCAGCCCGCCGATCAGGATAAGGAAGCCGACGATGTAGATCCCGAATGACATAGTTTTCCTCTTTCGCCGCCTCGCTCAGCTTCGGTATCGCAGGCTGGCGGCGACCCCGCCCACTTCGGCGAGCAAGGTCGCATCCTCGATAAGACTGAACCGCGCCCCGGTTTGCCTGGCCTGTGCCAGGATGGTTTCGGCCGTCTTCTCGCTCTCACCGGTGGAGGATGTACTCAGCAACACTTCCTCCACTTGACCCTTGGAAAGCGCGGCGAGCACATCGGGAACTCCCACCACCGCTAGCCCGCCAGACCGGTAGTCTCCGAGCAGGTGCTCGACCTTTTCGGAATCGTCCTTGGCATCCTGGCGGCGCATGGCCGCCAGTGTTGCTTCCAGGACCTGGCGCTCGGGAGTGTGGATGTCCAACCGTAGTACATCGATTACCTTGGCCGCGAGGAACGGCGAGAGCTGCTTCTGGAGGAGTGGAATCACCACCTGGTCTCCCGCAAACACGATGTACTGAATCTTCTCCTTGCGCACCACTCGATCGAGAACTTCCAGCACCTCTTTGGCATGGTGCAGGTGATCGTTCTCCATGCGCCGCTGATAACGTGCCTGCGACCAGCCGCCGGCCTGCGTCCGGCTCAACTTCGGGCTCTCGACCTGGTCTTTGGAAATGGTGCCGCTCAGGCCGAACACGAACAGGCGCGCGAAGTCGGTGTCCGCGACGACCGCCGCGTAGCGCGGGAACTGTTCGTTGACGAGGGCCAACGTGTAAAGATGCGGCTGGCGATCGACGTAGATCTCGTGCTGTTCGAGCGGGGCGTTCAACTGCACCGCCTCGAAAAAGTCCTCCGCGCCGGCGCAGGCGAACAGGGCGAGGCCGTTCGTGGAGGGCCGCAGCTCCGTCGCCAGGTACTTCTCGATCCGCTCAACGTCTCTAAGGAAGGAGGCATGAGCCGCCGACTGCGGCGCAAACGTACTGGCTCTGGTGTGGAGTTCCTTCTTCACGAAGGAGGCAAAGTGGTCCCGGCCATGGTCGTCGGACTGGGTGTTCAGGTACAGGCTGATGACGGGCAACTCACTGGGAGCGAAAGCTGCCAGCGTATCGATTTGTTGGGCAAGTAAATTGGGCATGATGTGACGACCGTTCTAATGTAGAGCACGGGACGGGCCACCAGCGCGTTTGGGCGGAACCGTCGGCGTGACACGGTGGAATGCACGCGGCAAAATACGCAGATGCTGCACTTGGAGGTTCGGGGCTCTTGGATTCCACCGTGAGAACACTATTCTGGTAAACGGGCGGGGGCGGCCGTGGCCTGACGGGTCTGCACCAACAGGGTCTGGAGATCGCTCACCACGCCGGGGTCGCCCTTCGCCAACTCCCCGGTGATCTGATCCCGGAGGCTCAAGAGCTCTTCCAGCGACTTCTTGCCGCTTGGGTCCGGCGTCTGGTTGGCCACTTCTCGCGTGCGGTTGAAGAAGCTCGTGCTGGTGGCGCCCGCGAGTCCATAGTCCTTCTGGCTCGCCTGAAGGTAAGCCAAGCCGGCCAAGTCCCGAAGTTGAGCCAGGCTGTTTTCGTGCCTGGCATCGCCTAGTTCTCTCTCCAGACGCTTACCCTTGGCATATTGGGGAATGAAACCCGCAGAAAAGGCAACAAGAATCAGAACGACTACCACAATGACCTTGCTCACGAGCACCTCCCTCTTTCTTTCAGCGAGCCTCAGCCACCGCTCCCTAACGGTTGCGGCTCTGAAACGACATCAGCGGTCAGGCAATACGGCGTCCCTGCAGGAGTCGGATCACCACCACGACCAGTGCGACCACCAGTAAGACGTGAAGCAAGCCACCCGCCGTATAGGAGGTGACCATTCCCAGCATCCACAACACCAGGAGAATCACAGCCAATGTCCAAAGCATTTTCTTACGCTCCTTTACACGTATTGTTCTATGCACGAATTGGTCCATAACGCGAGTCTGCGCATTTCGCGGACTGCAGCCCTGACGCTGGGTGTCATACCGGGGATTGATCTGGCCCAGATGCAGGACCTGCACTATCGTGCGACATTTGCTGCCGCCGATTAGCTGTTATCACGGGAGTAGGGCCGCGGGTCGCCGGTGGTCACAGACGTGCTCTCACTACCTTTGAGGAATCCATGCTACTGATAAGACTCTTCACTCTACTGATCGCGATCCCGGCAGCTTTTCTGGTTGCACAGACGGATCCGCCGGGCAGGGTGGGACGACTGAATTACATGAACGGTCCGGTATCTTTTCAACCCGCCGGTATGACGGACTGGGTGGATGCCGAGGTCAACCGTCCACTTACCACAGGGGACCAAGTCTGGGTCGGCGAAGGCGCGCGAGCGGAGATTCACGTGGGATCCACTGCGCTGCGTCTGGACTCGAACACGGCATTCCAGTTCCTGAACCTGGATGACCAGACGGCCCAGATCCAGTTGTCGCAGGGCACCCTCACGGTCCGCGTCCGGAATCTCGCGGAAGATCAGAACCTCGAGCTCGACACGCCCAACATGGCTTTCACGATGCTTCGTCCCGGTGAGTACCGGATTGGCGCCGATCCTGACTCGCAGACCACCACGGTCACGGTCCGCGGCGGAGCCGGTGAGGTGACGGGCGGCGGGCAGACGTTCCCGGTTCAGTCGGGCCAGCAGGCGATCGTGAATGGCAGCGACCAGATCACCTACCGCCTGGTGTCCGCTCCAGGAGCCGATGGGTGGGATCAATGGAGTTCCTCGCGCGACCTTCGGGAAGACCAGTCGGTCTCCGCCCGCTACGTTTCTCGTGAAATGGACGGCTATGAAGATCTCGATCAGTACGGCGGCTGGTCGGACCAGCCCGGTTATGGCCAGGTCTGGATGCCGACATCGATGTCAGCAGGCTGGGCGCCCTATCAGCGACGGGCATTGGGCCTGGATCGCGCCGTGGGGTTGGACCTGGGTTGACGATGCGCCGTGGGGATTCGCTCCCTACCACTATGGCCGATGGGCTTCCTTCGGCGGCCGTTGGGGCTGGGTTCCCGGACCGTATGGGGTGACGCCGCTCTATGCGCCAGCGCTGGTGGGGTGGATCGGGGGAGGCAGAGGAGGCTCCGGCTTCAGCTTGAGTTTCTCCTTCGGCAACGCCGCGGCGGTAGGGTGGTTCCCCCTAGGACCACGTGAACCCTACTTCCCGTCTTACAACGTCAGCTCGGGCTATTTCGGCCGGGTGAACAGCACCAACACGGTGATCAACAACACCGTCATCAACAACTATTACAACGACAGCAGGAACCCCAACAATACCGGCCCTCGCCAACATTAGATACGCGAACCAGAGCGTGCCGAACGCCGTTATGGCGGTTCCGCAAGACAGGTTCGCCAACGGCCGCCGGGTGGCGGATAGCTCGCGTGTGGTATCGGCTGCGCAGCTTGGCACAGCCCGCATCGCCGCGGCTCCGGAGATTGCCCCGCAGCGGGTCAGCGTTCTCGGCCCTCGGGCCGCCGAGGCAGCCCGCGCCCCGCGTCCGCCGGCCAGTGTGTTGAGCCGGCCAGTGGTAGCGCGCACCGCTCCTCCTCCGGCGGCGGTGCCCTTCGATCGGCAGCAGGCCGTACTGAATCAGAATCCCGGCCGCCCGCTTCCAGCGGCTAGCGTCCAGCAGATGCGGCAGAATGCCCCGGCCCGGACTGCTCCGGTTCGCGTCGTGGACATGGGCAGGGTCCAGCGAGTTCAGCCGGTGGTTGGCGCCGCACCCCAGGGCGGGCGTCAAGTGAATCCCGCCCCCGGCGTGCCTGGCTCGCAGCCGCCAAACGCACAGCAGCGGCCGAGCACTTCTCCGCCCCCCGCGGCCATCGCTCGGCCGGACCAGTCTCCCGCGAACGCCCCTGGGAGGCAGAACGGCCGGTGGTCGGCTCCCGTCGCCAGGCCGGACGCGCCTCCGGCCAACGTCAACCGCCAGCAGCAGAATGCGCCGCCGGCCAACGTCGACCGCCAGCAGCAGAATGCGCCTCCGGCCAACGTCAACCGCCGGCAACAGAATGCGCCTCCGGCCGATGTTGTGCCGCAGCCAAGCGCTCCGCCGCCCGCCGCAAACAATCGGTCGAATGCGCCTCCCGCCAACGTCGATCGCCAGCAGCAACAGAATGCGCCTCCGGCCAACGTCAACCGCCGACAGCAGCCGGCGCAGGCTGATAGGGCCGCCGCACCAGCACAGCCGGACCGGCCGCAAGCGCAGGCTCCACCTCCGCCGCCTCAACCGGTGAACCAGCCTCAAGTGGAAAGACAACCGCCGGCATCCAGCCAAAAGGCGGCTAAGGGCAAGAAGAACAACGACCGACGAGACGAAATGACAGGGAGTTCGGGCGAGCGCCGGGTATCATGACCGTGGTTCTGGCGCTCGCTCCGAAGTCTCCTGGAGGGAAGCCATGACACGACATGAAGCAATGCGCCAACTCCGGAAACTTCGGCACTCAGCCGCGCTTGTGCTGTTGCTCCTGCTCCCGGTCCCCGCCGCCTATTCATATTCCGTTCTCAGCCACGAAGCCATTATCGATTCGACCTGGGACAGTGCGATCAAGCCACTGCTACTCAAACGCTTTCCGGCCGCCACCGCGGACGAGTTGACGAAAGCTCACGCCTTCGCCTACGGAGGGTGCATTATTCAGGATCTGGGTTACTATCCGTTCGGCAGCAAGTTCTTCACCGATTTGACGCATTATGTTCGGACCGGTGCGTTCATCGTCAACCTGATCCGCGACTCCCAAGACCTGAATGAGTACGCTTTCGCTCTGGGCGCGTTGTCGCACTATGCCGCCGATTATAATGGCCACCCGATGGCCATTAACCGGGCCGTTCCTTTGTTCTACCCGAAGCTTGGCGTGAAATTCGGGAAGCTGGTAACGTATGCCGACGACCATTCTTCGCACGTCAAGACGGAATTCGCCTTTGATGTCTTTCAAGCCGCCAAGGGACGCTACGCCCCCGCAGCCTACAAGAGCTTCATCGGTTTTGAGGTCGCAATACCCTTGCTCGAACGGGCGTTTCAGGACACCTATGGGATGAAACTGGAAGACGCATTAGTGAACGTCGACCTCGCCAGTCGGCTCGTATCGTCGCGCGGTTGGGTCGATTCTTCCGGCAATGACGAAAGTGGCCTGGCAAACCAAGAAGCAGGAAATCATCAACGAAGCTCCCAGTGTTACGCGCCAGACGTTCCTCTATAATCTATCCCGTTCCAGCTATGAAACGAGCTGGGGCTCAACCTATGAGCGACCGGGGATCCGGTCGAAGATCCTGACATTTGTATTCCGCGTCGTGCCAAAGGTGGGCCCTTTCAAAGCGCTGGCATTCAAGAGGCTGACACCCGAGACGGAGAAGATGTACATGGCCAGCTTTAATGCAACGATTGTCCGGTATCGTGAACTGCTTTCGGAACAGAATGCGGGCCGTCTTAAGCTGCCGAATGACAATCTGGATGTGGGAGCGTTCACCGCGGCGGGTAAATACAGTCTGGCCGACGCCGCGTACTCGCAGTTACTGCACAAATTGCAAGGCCACTACACGGAGATTCCTCAAGAACTCCGAAGCGACATTCTGGCTTTCTACCGCGACCTTGGCGTTCCCATTTCAACCAAGACGAAGGACGACGATTGGGCCACGGTCGTGAAAGAACTCGATCAATTGAAGGCCGCGGACGTCGAGCTGCGGCATCCTACGGTTGCCGTGGCGGGCGCCCCTCTCTCGAAATGAGCCCGGCCGTCGGGACAGTCGCTCCACGCAGCATCTGCTTCTCATCGCGCCGCTGGAGGCTCCTGCTCGGTGGGAATTCCGGCCAGGAAGCGATAAAACGCAACGGCGCGGTTGATCGAGGAAGACTCATGTCCCGCGGCCAGCCGGCTCGCGTTCCGTCCGGTGCGCGCGATGCTGTAGTACCTCCAGACGTTGTCGGATTCGCGATCCAGAAAGTAGACCGACTGCATCTCGCCCGGGCGGAAGAGTGTCACAAAGAGATAGCGCATGACGCTGACGTTCTCGACGTTGAAGACCAGCCGGTCCGGCGAAGCCTCCGCAACGCGCATCCGGTAGGTGGCCGTGCCGGAGAGATTATCTACCTGTTCAAAGTAGAGGACCGCACCTTGCATGATTTCATCGGGCGTGAAGTCCTCGCGCCGGTGGCTGGGCGGCGAACCGGCCAAAGCGTGGGCTTTCACAATGAGTGTCTGCCACTGCTTGTGAGTGGTCGACCAGTAGCGCATCCCCGCGAGTTCTGAGACCGCGCCGATGTGGCGGAGCAAGCCATCAGCTCCCGAGGTATAGCGAAATCGCCCGACGGTGGTTGTCAACGTGGAATAGCCCGCCTCAGCCCAACTGGTGCACGCGGGTGGTCGCCAATCGCGGCTGAAGTCGGATTCGCTCCAGAACTTGACAGTGGGGGAATCCTCCAGAGAAGGATAGGGCGGAACGGATTCCTTTCCGCAGGGCGGCTCCGGACGTGTTTGCGCGTACGCGTGCGCCTGGCAAAGCAGCATCAGCGAGAATGCAAACCGAAGCATGAGAACCCGGCCGACGAAAAGGCCACATGCCGGTAGCCCCATTTACCGGCATGTGGAATTTGCTGGTGAGGCGGACCTGACGTTTAGCGCCAGCGCCCCTCCACTAGAACCCAGTTGCCGTTTCTTTGGTGAGTCCATTTATGCGCAACCCAGCGGGCGCGCGGCCGTGGTGGCTGTTCCCATCTGCCTGGGACCCAAGCATAACCTTGGCCATTCCAACTCTGATATCCCTTAACCCACACATAACCGGGCCCCGGGGCACGATTGCGCTGCTGGGCCACCACCCGCGGTGGTGCGATGCGAATTACAAAATCGGCCGCCGCAGCGCTGAAGATCAGCCCGCCTGCAAAAATCAATCCGATCAATCGTTTCATTGCCATGACACGCTCTCCTCTTCCTATTTCCAAGCTTGAACAGTGCACGTGGGTGGCCGTGTCCAAACACCAGGCAGGCAACAGGATGGGTGCGCGGATATCAGCAAGACCTGCACGCAAGTGCATTCGGGGCGTGTCAATCGGCAGGATGCAGAGTGAAACAGAATTTCGATCCCGCACCTGGTGATGACTCCATCGACATTCGACCGCCATGCCACTCGATAGCCTTCTTGCAGAATGCGAGGCCGAGTCCGTTCCCGGGGTGTTCCTTTCCGTGCAGGCGCCTAAATGCCCCGAATACGCGTCCCTGAAACGCCGGGTCAATACCAGGACCGTTGTCTTCGACGCAGAATACACAATCGAGATCCAATCGTTTGGATGAAACGTGAATGCGCGGAGAAGGCGTGGCGCAGTATTCGATGGCGTTTCGAATCAGATGATGCAGGATCTTCGTTAGTATTTGGAAGTCTCCCATCACCGCCGGTAACGGGTCATGGGTAACGATTGCGCCGCGTTCTGTGATCTGCTTGTCCGTCGAGAGCAGGGCCTGGCCAAGGACCGCTTCCATGTCCGTCCGCGAGGGCTGCCGGTCGCCAGCATCCGTGGCCCAGTAGTCCACCATGTCGGTGAGCAGTGACTGCATTCTGGCCACCCCGTCCTGGATGTGCCCTGGCAGTGCGCCGGCATCGGAATCCAGGCGATCGGCATAAGTCTCGGCCATCAGTTGACTGAACGAGGCCACCTCCCGGAGCGATTCGCGCAAGTTGTGAGCCGCCCTCGAGACAAATTCCTCAAAGTCCGCGCCGGCTCTGTCCAACCGCCTCTGCACGTCGGCGCACGCCCGAGTTTCCGCATCGAGCGCCTCGCGCAATCGCTCGATTTCGTCTTTCGTGCGGGTCTGGCCAGAGTTGCTCATCTTCAGGCCTCTCTCCGGGGTCCGAGTTCCTTATGGCGGCCGGGGACTGTGAACTTGAACGTAGCGCCGCGACCGGCTTCCGATTCCATCCAGATCCGCCCACCCTGGCGCTCGACAACCTTCTTGCAGAGCGCGAGGCCGATGCCCGTGCCGGAAAGCTCTTTTCCATGCAAGCGTGTGAACATGCGGAACGCCCGGTCGGCGTTCTTGGGATCGATGCCCACTCCGTTGTCCCTTACCGAAAACAGCCATCCTTCCGCATCTCTCTGGGCCGAGACGTGGATTCTGGGCGATTGCTTGCTTCTGTACTTGATCGAATTGGAAATGAGGTTCTGAAACACTTGCGTCAGCATAATCTCTTCGGCTGCCAGGGTTGGCAACGGATCGGAGGTTATGCTGGCGCTACTCTCCGCGATGGCCGCCTCGAGGTTCAATAGCGCCTTGGCCAGAGCGGCGCCGGAGTCGATCGCGGCAAAGCTGTCCTGTTGCCGCTCGGTAACTTCCCAATACATAAGCAGGCCCTTCAGCAGGGCCTCGATTCTCAGGGCGCCCTCGACGGAATAGGAGATATACGTGTCGGCCTCTTTGCCCAGTTTTCCTGCATACTCCCGCGACAGGAGCTCGGAAAAGTTCACTACCATTCGTAGAGGTTCCTGCAAATCGTGCGTGAGTGCGTAGGCAAAATGCTGCAGTTCGGCATTGGTCGCCTGGAGTGCCTCCTGATTGCGCTTTCGGTCGGTCACGTCCTCAATGGCGAGAAGAATCGTCCGCACTTGTGAATTCGGATCGTAGATCTCGCGGGCGTTCAGCAGCATCACTTTCCGTCCCACGTTTTCAAATTCGTGGGTCACCTCAAAGTCCCGGAACGTTGCGTGCGCGGGGAGAACTTTCTCCAGCAGTTCTCGCAGTGCCGGGATGTTCCATTGTCCGTCTCCCAGGTCCCAGATAAGACGCTGCTCGGTCTTCTCCCGCGTGGTCTGGAAAGTCTCGTAGAACGTCTTGTTCGCTTCCATGACCTGCAAGTTCTGGTTCAGGATCACGAGAGGCTCCCGCACCGTCTCTACAATCGCTTCGGCATAGTCAAGACCGCGCCTGGCCGCATCAATATCGATCAACATCATCACGGCGCCGTCGATTTTCCCGCCGGGCCCCGCGGATGGCAGGATGCGGAGCGAAAACCAGTGGCCGTGCGTGTCGCGGACATCCTGCGGCTGTCGATTGCCGCCCTCCATGGCAGCGAGCAGTAACTGCTTCAGGTTGGGCAGTTCCATTTGAGGCTGAAGATCGGTTATGGAGCGCCCGATATCGGGGGCGATCAGATTCAACATAGGTTCCATGGCGCGCGTAAAGCGGCGAATGCGCAGGTCCCTCCCAACCATGACCAGGGGTATGCTGATGCTTTCGAGCAGGTTCGTCAGATCCCGGTTGACCTGGCTGAATTCCGCGTTGCTGATCTTCAATTCTTCGTTGAGGGTGTTCAGTTCTTCATTGGCCGATTCCAGCTCTTCTTGCGCCGTCTCCAGTTCTTCGTTGCCCGCCTGCGCCTCTTCGTTCGCCGCCCTAAGCTCTTCCAGGGTACTGGCCTTGTCTTCGACGATCGATCGCAGGTACTCTTTGGTCGCCGCCAGCTCGCGCCGCAGCAGGAACGCGCCCCCTTCATCGTGTGTCGAGGGCCGCTCCTTTTTCGCGGCTTCACCTTTGGTCTTGGCGTCCTGGAACAGAACCAGGAAATGGCGTTTGTTGGAAGAGGACAAGCCCCTGAGCGGGACGACCCTGATGGTGACCTCCGCCAACTGGTCGCTGCCTTCGATCCGTAACCCATCTTCTTCGGCTGCGACGTTCGTTTGTTTGGCGGTTTGGAATGCCTGACCCAGGCCTGCTATCAAGCCTTCGCGCGCCATTTTCAAAAGGCTGCGGGTTGGCTCGCCCGGCGAAAGCTCGAGGTACGGAGCCGTGTGACCCCGGACCTGAACGATGTTCATATCCTCGTCGACGATGGCCCCGGGCGGGGCATGCTCGGCGAGCATTAACCGGTCGGCTTCTCTCTGCACCTCCGGCCCGACTCGATCCTCGGCAATTCTCTCCCGGAGATCCACTCCGTTCTTGGCTCGGCGGTCTTCGCTTATGGGTGCGGCAGGCGTACCGGCGACCGGCAGTGCGCGATAGATCGCATGGCGTCTTTTCCACCTGCTGAAAGGACCCGGAAAGGCTGCCCGTGCTTTCCGACGGTCCGAGTACCAGGAAACCCGACGGCTTGAGGGCGAAATGCAGGACCGACAACGCCTTGCGTTGTAACACGGCTCCCAGGTAGATCAGCACGTTACAAAAACTGATGAGATCCAATTTGGAGAAAGGCGGGTCCTGCGTTACGTCGTGCCTCGCAAAAACGCATAGGTCGCGGATGACACCAGCGACCTGGCGCCCGTGTTCCGTTCTGGTGAAGAACCGCGCCACTCGCTGCGGCGAGACGTGCGCCAACGCGGCTTCCGTGTATGTGCCGGCGCGGGCTCTTTCGATCGCCGCTTCGCTGATATCCGTGGCGAAGATCTTGAACGGAAGGCGCAATTCCGCCGCTTCCAGGAATTCCGTCAGGTAGATGGCGATCGAATAGGCCTCCTCGCCCGTGGAGCACCCCGGCACCCAGATCCGGATTGGATCGTCGCGCTCTCTGTTCTTGACCAGCTCGGGGAACACCTTCTTCTTCAGTTCCTCGAAGATCGCGGGTTCCCGAAAGAATTGAGTGACGGTGATAAAAAAACTCTCGCACAACGCCCTTGCTTCGTCGCGGTTGCGCTCGAGATCCCGGGTGTAGTCTTCCAGATTCTCGACTCCGCGGAGGGCCATGCGCCGCTTGATGCGGCGCTCCAGAGTGCTGTGCTTGTAATGCGTGAAATCCACTCCGGTGGCGATGCGCAATAGCCGGAATACCTTCTTCAGCCCGGCTTCCCGCGACTGCTCCGTCCCCTTCCGAGACTCGCCCGCATCACGAGAATGGCGCGCGATGGCCACCAGGCGCCGCGCGATTCCGGCCGGCGGCAGCACAAAATCCGCCGCACCGGCGGCGATGGCGCTGCGCGGCATGCCGTCGAACTTCGCGGTTCGCGCTTCCTGAGCGAAAGTGAGGCCGCCAGCGTCCCGGATGGCCTGGAGGCCGAGCGTCCCATCGGATGCGGTTCCCGACAGAACCACGCCCAGCGCTTGGCTCCCCCGGTCCGCCGCCAGGGCGCGGAAGAAGGAGTCGATTGGCATGTTGCGGCCGCGGTCTGGCCGGGGCGGGGTCTGCAGGACTCCATCGGAAATACCCAGATTGGATCGCGGCGGAATTACGTAAACGTGATTGGCCTCGGCGCGAGTCTCTCCTTTCACTTCAGAGACAGGCATCTTGCTCGCCTTCATTAGCAACTCAGTGAGATGGCTCTCGTGCTTCGGATCGAGGTGCTGGATCAGCACGAACGCCATCCCCGTATCGTCCGGCAGATGGCTGAGAAGCTCCGTGAATGCCTCCAATCCGCCGGCGGAGGCCCCTATGCCGACGATGGGGAACAAGCTGTCCGCGGTGCGGTCCCCGGCGGCGGGCGCCTGGACAGCCGCGGCTGCAGTGGAGGTCTTTCCAGTCCGGGCAGTTCGTCGCTGGGGAGACAGACCTGCGGCCCGCGGCGAACGCGCCGGTTTGCCGCCGGCCTTCTTCACCATCCGCACCTCCATGCCGTTCTCACTTCACGAACCGGCGTTATGCCAGCAGGTCCGCCAGGATCTTCCCGATCTCCATGAACTGATCCAACCCGGAAGGCTTGGTGATGAATCGGACGACCCCCAACTCTTTGAGCAACTCCCGGTCCCGCCGGGACTGAGAGGAACTCCAAGCGCACACGGGAACCCCGGCGAGATGCTGGGTGTTCCGGATCTCGCGCAGAAGATCTTCCCCGTCACACCTGGGCAAGTTCAAGTCCACCAGAATCAAGTCCGGGGTTGCCGCATCCGCATAGGCGCCTTCCCTGCGGATGAAGGCGAGGGCTTCGTCTCCGTCGGCCAGGCAAGTGAGTTCAAATTGCCGATCTTGCTTTTCCAGAGCCCGCCTCAGAAGGAAGACGTCCGCACTGTTGTCTTCAATCACGAGAATCCGGGCTGCCGGAACCAGCGAGCGATGTTCCAAGCTTGCTTCCAGCGAAGCCTTATCGCCGCCTCCGACTCGAACGTTCATCCTGGAAGAAGAGGCCCTCCGAAGAGCTCGCATTATCTTACCACCTGTCTTGCCCGTACGATCCACCGCTGGGGCGCCGGTCCGAAGTAGTAGAAAGGGTAACAGGTCACCAGCGTCAGCACGTTCTTGCCTGACGGCGCCAGTACCCCTACATTCTCCGGCTCCACCACCCTCAGAGACTCGACTTCGTATCTGAAATCGCCCTTCAGCGTCGAGATGAGAACCTTGTCCTTGATCTTCAAATCCTTCAGCGGGCGAAAAAACGTGTCCCGGTGCCCGGCGAGACCCACGTTGCCGGGCTGTCCCGGCAGCGCCGTGCCGGGAATGTGGCCGACCGCGCGCCGGAGAGTGGTCTTGTCGATCCCTTCGGCGACGATTACGGAAAGGAGCAGACGGGGGATCGCAATGCGGCCGATCAAACCGTCGTCCGCCGCAACGGCAGGTGCGCGCTCGCTCTCGGCTCGCTGCCGGTCACGCAGCAGGCGATCGAGGTCCCGGCTCTCGCTCTGCTGGAACATCCACGCGTCCACCAGAGCATATCCGCAGTAACCCAGAAGCACGACGCCGCAAACAAAGAGCACACGCTGGGCCCACGCCAGAATCCGCCGGAGCGGTTCTTTCCCAGCGCCAAACCTCATTTGGCGCCCTTCCCGTCAAGCGACGGTTCGCCGCCCGCGACGTAGCTGGTGCGAGTGCGGACGGTCAGGTTGTCTTTACCTTTCGCCCGGGCAACGACCCGAATGGCATGCTGTGTGCCGTCACGATTTAGGTTGATTGGAACATATCCGATCGTGTATTGATGGCGGATGTCCCGGGCGATGCGCTCGCAGATGGCCACCAGTTCGCCGCTCTGGGCGGGAAAAAAGGCTTCGCCCCCCGTCGCCTGCGCCAGGCGCCTGAGCATACCCAGGTTCCGGCTGGGATCGTCTTCGTCGTAAATTCCTATGGTGTAGATGACGGCGCTGGATTGCCCGGCCAGTTTCATAAGCTCTGCCTGGCTGCGCACGCTCTTGTTGTCCCCGCCATCACTGATGACGATCAGCGCTTTCTTATCCCGGCTGCCTGCCTGCAATTCCTCTAATGCCTTGGCGATCGCGTCGTAAAGAGCCGTCTGGCCTCCGATAGGCATCGGCCGCGATCGCGTATTCGAGCATGGCGGTGCTACTGGTGAATCGGAGCGTGCTGGGCAGTCCCAGCGACACCTTCTCGTTGAAGTTGACCACGAACATCTCGTCTTCCGGATTGCTGGACCGCACGAAGGTCCGGGCCGCGGTGATCACTTCCTCAAGCTTCGGCCGCATGGTTGTGCTGTGGTCGACAACGAGTCCTACAGTAACCGGGGTATCTTCGTTCTGGAAGAGCCGGATACGCTGCGGCACACCGTCCTCATATACCACGAAGTCCGGCTCGCCCAGATTGGAAACAAAGCCGCCTTTCCGGTCGGACACGGTTGCGTGCAAAACCATTAAGGCAACGTCCACCGAGATTCGGAAAGATTCTGAGTCTTGCTCCTGGCTCGCCGGGGGAGACTGGTATTCGGCGTAGCCCGCCAGGACAATCAGGAGGAGGACCGGGAGAGCGATGGCTTTCGCCACGCCGCGCTCCCCCGCCCGCGATCGCCCCATCCGCATAGCCGGTCCCTTTTCTGACTCGCCGCGCACAGGCCCGGATGACCATCCAAACCTCGCACCGTGAACGGCGCTACACGAGTCTGTACTACCTTCCCATCTTTCCAGCGGCCATCGGCCCCGCTCCCCCGCCGGCCGCCGGGCGCGCCAGCATGGGGCGCGCCGTGTAGTGCTCCAGCCCTCTTACAAACCGCGCTTCTGGAGCAGCCGGAGGCCAAAGGCCCCGCCCAGAGCCAGGAGTCCAAGCAGAGCGATCAACGGCAAGGGACTCGCCGTTTCCGGGAGCTTCGTCATCGCCATCTGTGTCGGCTCGAGTTCCGCGGCCGGCGGCGGCGTGACCACCGCAGCCATTTCCACGTCGTCTCCTGTGGGCTGAATCGCGCGGATGGGCGCCTGCCTCAACTGCGCTACCACCGGCTCGTATACCGCCGGCGTCGGTTGTTCGACCTCGAGCGGCAAATCGGCTACGGTATAGAGAACGGGCGTGTTGGCGATCTTTGCCAGTTCGATTGCTTTGGCCTTCGGATACACGAATTCTTCGCCCCAGTTTCTGCCCGGATAGAACCAGGCCCGCAGGGCCTCCGGCTGACCTGCCGGTCTCTCCCGGAACGTGATGACGGTCTTGTCAGTCGCCCTGAGGCGATAGTTCGGGATGGCCAGAATTGTGGCGTAGACCTGGGTTTCGTCCGCGTTGAAGATCTGGACAATGTGCCGGTCGGACAGCGAGTCCACGATTTTGAACACATAGGTTCCCGCCGGCAGCACCCCCCACCCTTTGAGGTGGACCCCCGGAATTTCTACCGGCCCGCTGAAAGTGATCTTGGTTTTCCTGTTCCACTCGTCCGCCTTGGCGGCGGGTGAGAATACTGCGCCCATGAGCGCCAGGCAAAACACGCTGGTTGTTGCTGTTTTCAAGAAAGTCATTTGCTCCTTCTCCTTCGCTCCATAATCTCCGCGACCGGCTCTTCGCTCTGTCGGGCGGCATGCCCCCAGACCGCGGCTGGCTGGCCGCACACGGGGAAGAAGGAGCATGCCGAGGTCCATCGGCACGCCAGCGAGCGGAGAAGGCGGCTGTCGTATCCTCCCAGGGCCGTGCTTCCAGCATTTTAGAGGGGCCTGCGCCGCGGCGCAAAGGCTCAAAATCCTTCCCATACCGCCTCGCCGTCCGGGCTTTGGGCTCATGCAGGGATTGCCGCGCCGAATGCAGGAATTGCTGACGATCGGCAGTGCCCCGTTGCCGCCCGACGTCATCTTGCTTGCAGGTTCAGTCTTTGCCCCCCCCGGGCCACCTCGGCACGGCACGTGCACTAGCAGACGATGTCGCCACAGGCCCAGCGGGGGTCATCGGGTCGACACGAAAGGTGTGAAATGAGATTCATCGGTGCACTAACTCTGACCGTTGCCGTGGGTTTGTTGGGCCTAAGCCTTACCCCAACCGCTACGGCAGCCACCTCAGAGGAAATCAGTAAAGTACAACAAAGCCTGATCGACAAAGGCTACGATGCTGGACCCGTCGATGGCGTGCTGGGGTCCCGGACACGCGCGGGCATTCGTCAATACCAGGCGGCCGAGAAGCTGCCGGTCACCGGGCGCCTCGATGCGGAGACGGCCGGCAAACTGGGAGTGGGGCCGGAGTCGATAGGCGGCAGCTTCAAGGAGGCCGGGAAAGAGGTGGGACAGGGCGGCAAGGAACTTGGCCACGAGATGCAACAGGGCAAGCCCTTAGCCGGCGGGAAAGAGCTTGGCATCGGAGTAGGCCGCGCGGCCAAGGACGTCGCGAGCGGCGTCAAGAAGGCCGTCACCACCGACAGTGACCGTGGCGAACGGGAAAAACGGTAAGCGCAACTAAGGAGAGTAGAGATGAAATCCAGTCAGAAAGATCAGATCAAAGGCGCCTTTCATGAAGTGAAAGGGAAAGTCAGAGAGACAGCGGGCGAGGTAACCAACGATCCTGGCCTGGAGGCTGACGGCCGAGTCGAAAAGGTCGCCGGCAAAGTCCAAAAGAAAGTCGGCCAGATCAAGAAGGTTTTCGAGAAGTGAAGGAGCCGGTCTCCGCGCAATCGCTGCCTGCTGAGACTGTGCCCGCGTTTCTAGCTGTCAAAGCCGAGGGAGGCAACCGTGAGCAAAACGCTTGGGATTATTCTGATTGTGCTGGGCCTGTTCGGTCTTGCGTATGGAGGTTTGTCGTACACGACGAGTGAGAAGATCGTCGACATCGGACCGATTCACGCTACTCGCGAAAAGACGCACAACATACCGCTGGCGCCGATTGGGGGCGCATTGGCTCTCATTGGCGGTATTGTGATCCTGGCAGCGGGCAGAAAAGCAACCGCTTAGCGTCCGCCCTGCGGGCCGCGAGCTGACGATTGGAAGAAAGGAAGAACGACGATGCTGATGCTCATCATCATTTTGTTGTTGGTTTTTGGCCTCGGTGGAGGGTACTACGGCCATACCCGTTGGGGTCCCGGCGGCGGGGCTGGCATAGGACTGGGGACAATCGTGTTGATTCTCCTCATCGCCTACATGCTCGGTTTGTTCCGCTAAACCGACGACCGGGGACGAGACTAGGGAGGCCACTATCATGCTCGAATACGTTGGACCGATTGAGAAACAGACTCTGGAGAATACCTACTTTCGCCAGGTGTTGTACACCGGCAAAGCACGCCCAGCTTGTGGTGATGTGCCTGAACCCGGGAGAAGACATCGGTGACGAGGTGCACCCGAACGTGGACCAGTTCTTCCGCATCGAACAGGGGGAGGCCAAATTCGTCTTCGACGAGAAGCAAGAGCGCCCGGCGCGAGACGGAGAGGCGGTCGTGGTTCCCGCGGGCACGTACCATAACGTGATTAATACGTCAAAGACCGTGCCGCTGCAGCTTTACACGATCTACTCTCCACCCAACCACCCGGATGGGACGGTACACAAAACCAAGGCGGAGGCCGAAGCAGCCGAGGCGCTGCAGCATCATTGAGGCGCGGACTGGCCGTCTGCGTGCTTATCAATTGCGAGTGTAAGGGAGGATCATTACTATGAGAGTCGTTCAAGCCACCAGTACCGCTGCCTTGGTCTCTGCTTTTCGGGACGATTGTCCCTGCCTATGCGCAGCGCGACCAGCAGAGAGAACAGACAGGGCGACGCTGAAGCGCAACAGAGCAGGCGACAGCAAGAGGCGCCGCCAGCCGCGCAAAGGCAGCGCGCGCAGGGACAGCAACAGCAGCGGGCTCAGCAGCCTCAGCAACAGCAGCGGGTCCAACAGCCCCAGCAGCAACGGCAGGCCCAGCAGGTTCAACCACAGAGGTCACAACAGCAACCGCAACAGCAGAGGGCCCAGCAGCCGCAACAACGGCCGCAGCAACAGAGGGCTCAGCAGCCGCAGCAGCAGAGGCAGCAGCAGGCACAACGTCCCCAGCAGGCCCGGCAACAACAGCAACCGCAGCGTACGCGGCAGCAGGCAGTCGCGTGGCAACAGCAGCGGGGATGGGCACAGCAGGGCAGCTTCCAGGGGTATAACACATGGCAGCAGGGTCGCGCTCAACAGTGGGACCGCCAGCATCGCACCTGGCTGCAGCGTGGCGGCTACGGCGGTTACTACATTCCTCAGTCCACTTTCAGTCTCTCCTTCGGGAGTCAACACTATTTCCGGATGTACAACCGCCCCACGATGTACATGGGGTATCCGCGCTTCCTGTATGGCGGCTATTCGTTCCTGCTCCTGGATCCCTGGCCGGAATACTGGCAGGAAAACTGGTACAGCACCGATGACGTCTACATCGATTATGACGACGGGTACTACCTTTACAACCGCAGGTATCCGAACGTAAGACTTGCGATCACGGTCGTACTGTAGTTGACGAGCGACGCTCACAGTCCTTGCGGAACACATCCCGGCAGGCCGCCAGGCCTGCCCGTGCCCCAGTCCTGGGCTTCAAAGCAGCGCGTGCCGGCGATAGAACCAGGTCTTCACGGCCTGTACCAGCAAGAGATAGGTCACGGCGAGAAACGCAATCGTACCCAGCAACGACAGGGGTAACGGAGTGAACCGCAGCAGGCTCCCGACCGGCGTGTACGGCAGCACCGCTGCGATCGCCACGACGGCGGACACGCTCAACAGCAACCGGCGGCTGGGACGGCTCTTGAAAGGGTTGCCTGCCGTCCGGATGACAAACACCACCAGCGTTTGGGTTGCCAGGGATTCCACGAACCATCCGGTGTGAAACAGCGAGGGGTTCGTGGACGCGTGGAACACCCAGAGGAGTATCCCGAACGTGAGGAAATCGTAGATCGAGCTGATGGGACCGATGATCATCATGAACTGGCGAATGAAGCCGATCTGCCATCGCTTGGGCCGGTGCAGCAGGGCCGGATCCACGTTGTCGCTGGGGACGCTGATCTGCGAAGTGTCATAGAGGAAGTTGTTCAGCAGAATTTGAGTCGGCAGCATAGGCAGGAAGGGCAGGAAGAGCGATGCCGCGGCCATGCTGAACATGTTGCCGAAGTTCGAGCTCGTGCCCATGACGATGTACTTCATGATGTTGGCGAACGAGCGCCGCCCTTCGACGATCCCGTCGTTCAGGACCGCCAGATCCTTCTCCAGCAGGATGATCTTGGCGGCGTCCTTCGCCACGTCCACGCCATTCATGACGGAAATGCCGACATCCGCCGTGTGCAGCGAGGGGGCATCGTTGATGCCGTCACCGATGTACCCGACGACGTGCCCGCGTGCCTTCAGAGCGAGGATGACCCGGTTCTTCTGTTCCGGAGACACGCGGGCAAAGATGGCGCCGTTCTCCGCCTGGTAGGCCAGAGCGGCATCGTCCATCGTGTCGACCTGGTTGCCGGTGACGATGCGGTCCGCCGCCAGTCCCACGTCGCGCGCCACCTTCTGGGTCACATACTGGTTGTCGCCGGTCATGATGACCACGGAGACGCCATTCTGTTTCAGCGCCTCGAGGACGGCATGAATCCCTTCTTTGGGCGGGTCCAGGAAGGCCGCGAACCCGGCCAGCGTCATGCTCCTGCTCGGCCGCCAGCGTGTAGGCATCCTGCTGGCTCACCTTCCGGACCGCGACGCCGAGAACGCGGTACCCGTCGGCGCTCAACTTCTGGAAGGTCTCCGCCGCCTGAGCCCGCCGGCTTTCGTCGAACGGCTGAGGAGCGCCATCGACGGTCACCGTCTGGCAGATGCCGAAGATGCTCTCGGCCTCGCCCTTGGTGATGAGGAGGCGCTCGTCTCCGTGCCGCACCACCACCGAAAGGCGTTTGCGGGTGAAGTCGAAAGGGATCTCGTCCACCTTCTCGTACTCCGCGATGGCAGGGTGCTCGTGCTTCAGGATCGCGTCGTCCAGGGGGCTCTTGATGCCCGCTTCAAAGTAACTGTTCAGGTAGATGAGCCGCAGGACGTTGTCGTCGTCCTTGCCTTGGACGTCCACATGCCGGTCCAGCACGATCTCGCCTTCGGTCAGTGTGCCGGTCTTGTCGCTGCAGAGGATCTCCACGCTGCCGAAGTCCTCAATGGCCGCAAGTTGCTTGACCAGGACTTTCTTCTTAGTCATCCGCCGGGCGCCCTGGGCCAGCGTGATGGTGATGATCATCGGCATCATCTCCGGTGTCATCCCTACGGCCAGCGCGACGGAGAAGAGGAACGACTCCAGCAGCGGACGGTGAAGCAGGATGTTCACCAGCAGGACGAACAGCACGAGCCCCATGATCACCCGTGTGATCATCAGCCCGAAGTGGCGGATGCCACGGCCGAACTCGGTCTCCGGCGGCCGCATGGCCAGCCGCTGGGCAATCGCGCCGAAGGCGGTGTCTCTGCCTGTGCAGACGATGACCGCGGTGCCAATCCCTGTCTGAACAGCAGTCCCCAGGAAAACGCTGTTGCTGGCGTCGGCAATTCCGTGTTTCCCCTCTGGAAGATCATCCGCCGCCTTCTCGACGGGCAGAGACTCTCCCGTGAGCGCGGACTCGCGCACGTGCAGATCCTTGACGTCCAACAGGCGGGCGTCCGCCGGCACCAGGTCCCCAGCATTGAGCCGGACGATGTCCCCTGGGACCAGTTCCGCAACCGGGAGCTCCTGTTCCTTGCCATCCCGGAGAACCGCGGCGGTTGTCGCCACCTGCTTCCGGATCTCCTCCACCGCATGTCGCGCCTGGAACTCCATGATAGAAGTTCAGCAGTACGCTCAGCAGGACCATCGCGATGATGATCAGTCCGCCGACCGGGTCACCCAGCACGAGAGAGATGGTGCTGGCCACCAGAAGGATGATGACGAGGGGATTGGCGAAGAAGCGAAGGAAACCGATCAGAGCGGCGAAGCGCGACTCCCGCACCAGGCTGTTCGGGCCATAGATGCCGCAATCGCCGCTTGGCCTCTTCGGAAGTCAGCCCGGCCGGGGTTGCTTCGAGCAGTGGAAGCAGGTCGCCCCGAGGTCGATCCCAGAAGCCCGCCAAAGGAGTTTCTCGTTTTTCCATGAGCAGTCGATCCTGCACTATCGGCAGGGCAGCACAGCCGCGTGACCGGTCAGTTGACTTGGCGCAGTTGTCTGCGGGCCGGACGGATCTTGGCAAACCGGCAGCCGGGCCGGCCAGCTGTTGCAGAATTTGTCATGGGGAGTGCAGGTTTTACCCATTGGGCGTTCGGCAGCCCCTCGGCTGTGGAGCCAATACAGGATTCCCCCCATAACCGCCAAATTGATGAGCAAACCGGCGATCGCACTCCCGCCAACATTGGGGATCAAGATCAGCGGCAGATTCCCAAAAACGCTGGCCAGGAAGACGTAGCACCCGAGGATGCATACTACCCGGCGTGTCTTATGGCCAGATGCGAGCAGAGCGGCCCCCACCATCTGCAGAGGGCCGCTGACGGCCAGGGTGTGAACTCCGGGTCCCCAGCGGCCGTCAGGCGACAATTCCACCACCAGACCCGTGGCGCTAAGCGTCTCCACCAGGCCCGAGATAGAGAATGAGACCGCGATGAGAACTCGCGCCCACGTTCGCAGATTCATGGCCTCCTCTCAAAGGCAGCCGCTGGACGGTCCGCTGGAAAGCGTCCAGTGATTGCCGGTCCGCCAGGCTGCAGGCGTTGCGGAGCGAGGAGCCGGGGCCGGAACCGCCCGATCAGGCTGCGTCGGCGAGAGTCGCCCTGACAGATTCCGTTCTCTCCTGCCCGTCCCGGTCGGCCGTTTCCTGGCATTGGATACAACGGGCCGCCCAGGGCACAGCCGCGAGGCGTTTTGGGCTGATCGCCCATTCGCACTCGATGCAGGTTCCATAGCTGCCGTCTTGGATCCGGCTCAATGCGATTCTTACCTGACGCAGCAAGTTGGAATCACGGTCCAGGTTGCTAATTGCCAGATCGCGTTCCGACGCGTACTGAATCTCGTCCATTTGATCCGCGCTCTTCTCGATGGCGATGTCATCCCGTGTTCGCAATACCCGAACCAGTTCCGACTGTTTTCGTTCTAAAACCTGTTGGAGTTCGCCCATTTCGCTACTTGCCGTCTTCATGACCATCCCTTTCGCCGGTACAGCTTGCCTAGACTCTATTGCACGGGATGGGCCAGAGCAAAACCCTCTTCTCGGGGGCTGCAGGCCGCTGAGCCTGCGTGGAGTTAGCTGGAATTCGAAGAAGTCGCGATGCAAGGGCTGCACCTCGAATGCGAAACCTGCGGACCCTCGGCTACCGCTCGCTGCGGGCACAGCGGAAACCGATGTCGTCGTAGCGGTGGTCGAGCCGGACCGGGATCTTGTAGAAGTTCGAAAGGCCGATCAGGGGCGACGGCGCCCGGCCAGGCTCGGATTCGATATCCTCGCAGTCGATCCACGATCCGCCGCGCCGGTTGGCCATCTCCGCGCCTGCTTCCGGCGGTGATATTGTCCACTCCCAGACGTTGCCTTCGACGTCGTAAAGGCCCCAGCGGTTCGGCAACTTCTTCCCCACGGGACCGGGACGCCCGTCGGTGTTGGCGCGGTACCAGAGGTAGCGCCCGTCGATCCGTTCGCCCCAGTAGTGCCGCGTGGTGGATTCCGCGCGCGCGGCGCGTTCCCATTCGGCGTCGGTGGGAAGGCGCGCGCCGATCCACCCGCAGTAGGCGGTGGCGTCCTTCACCGTGACGTAGACGACAGGTTGGTTTCCGGCGGCTTTATAACCGGGTGCGCGCCAGGTACGCGGGCTGCCCGCCTGCTCCGCCGTTGTGCGGAAGCCCGTGGCCTTAACGAAAGCGGCGAACTGGGCCACGGTGGTCTCGGTCTTCGCCATCGCGAAGTCCCCCGGCGGGATGCGCACAAACTCCGGACGCTGGGCGAACGCGGCGGCCGACAGCGCGCAGAGCATGGCCGCGGCGCGAATCATGCCAGCCTCTCCAGTGCGATGCGCAGCCGCGCGCCGTCCAGCCGAACCGAGTAGGCACGCAGGCTGCCGTGCGTGCGGCCGTGGAGCAGCGTGCCGTCCAACTCGTATTCCGCGTGGTTGAGGCTGGTGCAGCGCAGGCGGCGCCGGCGGTGGACATAGGTGCATTGCGCGCCACCGTGCGTGCAAGAGCGGTCGAGCGCGACGTAGCGGCGCGCGCCGGCACGCGCGACGATGATGTTCACCTTGCGGCCCGCATCCACCACGGCGCACGCGGACCCAACCTCGCTGAGATCGGGTATTTGCCTGAGATCGAGCACCAGGGTTGAACCCTCAAAGCGGACGCTCCCAGGGGGCGCGGCGGGAGTGGTGCAGCAAAGCGGTGCGATCCCGCCGAAAAGCATGGAACTCCGAAGAAATCCGCGACGATCGACGCCGCCGGAACCTGATGTCCATGGCAGCCTCCCTCACCTACTATAGTGGGCAGCGCTCCCCGCGCTGCTAGCGCGACTGCCGCATGCGCTCCATCTCACGGCGCTTAAGCTCATGCTTTCTGCCTCGGAGCCGACGCCGCCAGAGCGGCGCTGACGATTGCCTGGGCTTCCTGCTGGATGCTGCGGAGATGATCCGCTCCCTGGAAACTCTCCGCATAGATCTTGTAGATATCCTCGGTTCCGGACGGGCGCGCCGCGAACCATCCGCTCTCCGCCACCACCTTCAACCCCCCGATGGGAGCGCCGTTGCCTGGCGCGCGGGTGAGGATGGCCTGGACCTTTTCGCCGGCCAGCTCCGTGGATCGGACCTGCTGCGGCGAGAGTTTCCCCAGAATCTCCTTTTGCTCCGGGGTAGCCGGCGCTTCAACGCGGTCGTAGACAGGCTCGCCGAATTCGCGCGTGAGTTCGCGGTACACCTCTCCCGGGTCGCGGCCCATCCGAGCCGTGATCTCCGCTGCCAGCAAAGCCGGTACGATTCCGTCTTTGTCGGTCGTCCAGACACTGCCGTCCAGACGGGCGAACGACGCTCCCGCGCTCTCTTCCCCGCCGAAACCGAGCGAGCCGTCGAGCAGGCCATCCACGAACCACTTGAAGCCCACCGGCACCTCGTAGAGCTGGCGGCCGAGCTTCGCCGTTACCCGATCGATCATCTGGCTGCTCACCACGGTCTTGCCCACCGCCGCCACATCACGCCATTTCGGCCGGTGTTGGAAGAGGTAGAAGATGGCAACGGAAAGGTAATGGTTGGGTGGAAGCAACCCCGCGCTCCGCGTGACAATCCCGTGACGGTCATGATCCGGGTCACAGGCGAAGGCCACCTGGAAGCGATCCTTCAGGCCGATCAGCGACTGCATCGCATACGGCGAGGATGGGTCCATGCGGATCTGGCCGTCCCAGTCGGCAGTCATGAAACGGAAGGTCGGGTCGACGGCCTGGTTCACGACTGTCAGGTTCAATCCGTAGCGCTCGGCAATCGGCGCCCAGTAGTGGACCCCGGCGCCGCCGAGCGGATCCACCCCTAAGCTGATCTTCGCGCCACGAATGGCATCCATGTCGATCACATTGGCCAGATCGGCAATATAGGCGTTGAGGTAGTCGTGCCGGTGTGTCGTGGAAGCACGCACCGCCTTCTCGAAAGGAATCCGCTTCACCCCCCGCAGGCCATTCTCGAGAAACTCGTTCGCCTTGGCCTGGATCCAGCCGGTGATGCCGGATTCCGCCGGCCCGCCATTTGGGGGGTTGTATTTGAACCCGCCGTCATGCGGCGGATTATGCGAAGGTGTGATCACAATACCGTCGGCGAGCCCCGCCTCGCGCCCGCGGTTGTACGTGAGAATCGCGCGGGAAATCGCAGGGGTCGGAGTGTATTCATCGCCCTCCGCCAGCATGACTTCCACTCGGTTGGCAGCCAGCACTTCCAGCGCGCTGGCAAGCGCCGGCTCGGAAAGCGCATGCGTGTCCATGCCGAGGAACAGCGGGCCGTCGATCTTCTTCTGCGCCCGGTACAGGCAGATGGCCTGACTGATGGCAAGAATGTGCCATTCGTTGAAAGCCTTGTCGAATGCGGAACCACGATGCCCGGACGTGCCGAAGGCGACCCGTTGTTCGGGTACCGAAGGGTCCGGCGTCTCCGAATAGTAGGCCGTCACGAGTCTGGGTACGTTCACCAACATCGATGGTTCGGCCGGCTTTCCCGCCAGAGGGCTCAGTTTCATGGCTCTTCCTCAAATGCGCGACGGCTCTTGCCCCAGCGGGGCCGGGTTGACCGTTTCCGGTCCAAGGGCACTTCCCGTCATTGTAGTCCGGGTTCATGGTATTCATGCCGGTGCAGAACGGTTGCCGGACACGAACCCCCTGAGCGGCCGGCTCCTAGACCGGCCGCTGCCGAAGATTTCTTCGTGGACTGGGATATTTTTTCGCGCCGGCGATGGAATTTGCCCCCGCGGCTGACCCGCGGATTCCCCCGCGGCCCAATCCGGCTCTTCCAAGCCAAGAATGGGCTCACACTGGCCCGGAAAGAAGTTGGCAGTGCTCGTGCAAGCGAAGACGCTGGAGCGCGAAGCGTCGAAACGATCGCCGAGGAGGAGAGATCTATGTGGCACATAAGGATGGGTGTGGTACTGATGGCGGCTTCAGCCGCGTTTCTGGCTGCCCAGGATCCCCCTACCCGGGTGGGCCGCCTCAACTACCATGACGGTCCGGTTTCGTTCCAACCGACCGGCTTTGATGAATGGATGGATGCCGACATCAACCGGCCGCTTACCACCGGCGACAACATCTGGGTCGGGGACCGCGGTCGGGCCGAGTTTCACATTGGATCGACGGCTCTCCGCCTCAGCGCTCGCTCGGACTTCCAGTTCCTTAACCTGGACGATCAGATCGTCCAGATCCGCCTGTCGGAAGGGACGCTCACGGTCCGCTTGCGCAATCTCGGGCGGGACCAGGTTTTTGAGGTCGACACGCCCAACCTGGCATTCACCATATCGCGGCCCGGGCTGTACCGCATCGACGCGAATCCCGATTCGCAGACCACCATGGTCACGGTGCGAGACGGAGAGGGCGAGGTGATCGGCGGCGCTCAGTCGTTCCCGATCTACAGCCGGCAACGGGTTGTGGTTAGAGGCGACGATCAAATTAGCTACAATCTCGCGCCCGCCGGTGGACCCGATGCGTTCGACCAGTGGGGCTCCTCGCGTGACCTCCGCGAAGACCGGTCTCTGTCCGCACGGTACGTTTCGCGCGAAATCCCCGGTTACGAGGACTTCGACCAATACGGCCGCTGGGGGACTCAGCCCGGCTATGGCCAGGTCTGGATGCCGACCACGGTCGCGGCAGGCTGGGCGCCCTATCATGACGGGCATTGGGCCTGGATCGCCCCTTGGGGCTGGACCTGGGTGGACGACGCACCGTGGGGATTCGCTCCCTATCACTATGGCCGTTGGGCTTCCTTTGGTGGCCGTTGGGGCTGGATACCGGGACCCTACGGCGTGACCCCCACCTACGCGCCCGCTCTGGTGGGGTGGATTGGCGGAGGGAGAGGGGGCTCTGGTTTCAGCCTGAGTTTCTCGATCGGCACCGCTGCGGCAGTCGGATGGTTCCCCCTGGGTCCTCGTGAGCCGTACTTTCCGTCGTACCAGGTGAGCCAGGGTTACTTTGCGCGGGTGAACAACACCAACACGGTAATCAACACAACGACCATCAACAACTACTACAGCCGGCGGGATTCCGGTAATGCGGCGATACCCTACGTGAACCAGCGGGTCCAGAACGGCGTTACGGCGGTTCCGCAAAACACTTTCGCCAGCGGGCGCCGGGTGAATCAGTATGCGCGCGCGGTACCGGTTGCTCAACTGGCTGCGGTCCAGGTGGTCGCCGCTCCGCCCATTGCGCCCCAAAGAGCCAGCGTTCTCGGCGCGCGGGCAGACACCGCCTCCCGCGCTGCACGTCCCCCGGCCAACGTGGTGAGCCGGCGCGTGGTGGCGCGAACCCCTCCTCCTCCGGCCGCGGTTCCGTTCGACCGGCAGCAGGCAGCGTTAGATAAGAATCCCGGTCGCCCTCTTCCGCCAACCGAGGTCCGGCAGATGCGCCAGGCTGCGCCGGCTCCGAGTGCACCGGTTCGCGTCGTGGATATGGGCCGGGTGAAGCGTGTTCAACCGGCGGTGGGTGCTGAACCACAGCGCGGGCAGCAGCCGAATGTTCCTCAGCCCGCGGTAACCGAGCGGAAGAATGCCCCGCCAGTCCAGCAGCGGCAACAGCAGCAGCAAGACGTTCAACTGCAGCAGCAACAGAGACAGCAACAGGACGTCCAGCGGCAGCAACAACAGAAGCAGCAGCAGGACGCTCAAAAACAGCAGCAACAGAGACAGCAGCAGGATGTCCAGAAGCAGCAGCAGCAGAAACAGCAGCAAGACACCCAGCGGCAGCAGCAACAGAGACAGCAGCAGGACGCCCAACAGCAGCTACAACAGAAGCAGCAGCAGGACGCTCAAAAACAGCAGCAACAGAGACAGCAGCAGGATGCCAGCAGCAGCACAGAAACAGCAGCAGACACCAGCAGCAGAACAGAGCAGCAGCAGGACGCCCAAAAGCAGCAGCAACAGAAACAGCAGCAGGATGTCCAGAAGCAGCAGCAGCAGAAACAGCAGCAAGACACCCAGCGGCAGCAGCAACAGAAACAGCAGCAGGACGCCCAACAGCAGCTACAACAGAAGCAGCAGCAGGACGCTCAAAAACAGCAGCAACAGAACAGCAGCAGGATGTCCAGAAGCAGCAGCAACAGAAACAGCAGCAGGATGTCCAAAAGCAACAGCTACAGAAACAGCAGCAGGACGCCCAACAGCAGCTACAACAGAAGCAGCAGCAGGACGCTCAAAAACAGCAGCAACAGAGACAGCAGCAGGATGTCCAGAAGCAGCAGCAACAGAAACAGCAGCAGGATGTCCAAAAGCAACAGCTACAGAAACAGCAGCAGGACGCCCAACAGCAGCTACAACAGAAGCAGCAGCAGGACGCTCAAAATCAGCAGCAACAGAGACAGCAGCAGGACGTCCAGCGGCAGCGGCAAAGAGATGTGCCACAGGCTGAGGCGGCGAAGCCTCAACCCCCAGCGACCCAACCGGCGCAACGCCCGGGCCGAGGCAAGAAACAGGATCTTCCAAACAAGGACGAGAAGAAGTAGAACCAGTGATCCCGTGGCCCTGGAGGTCTCCGAGCGAATCGGCGTTGGCCTTTTGGGGCGCGTAGTTAAGCGGATATGTCTGGGAGCTGCATGCGGACGTCTTTGACTGGGCCCGTGCTTGCTTGAAAGGGAAGAGGGCCCAGTTCCCCGTTATCGCGGGCGTGGCTCGAGCGCTTCTCGATTCGTCTTCGTTTTCGTACTGCTATGCGCTTGTTACCCACCTGGAATTTCAGGTCGCAGTTCCGAAATCTCAGCCCATCACTGGATGGGACCCCGGATGGGAGCACTGAGCCAATCGCTTGTCGGGATCGCCTTCGGGTCCTGATCCTTGACTCTCATCCGGCCGATTTCAAAAGCCACTTGGGTTTCAGCCTCTGCGGCAACAACCCGAACGACTGTGGCGGCGCACTCCATACACCTCGCCGAGAACGACGGATGTCGAGGCAGATCTATGGCGACGCGAACCACGGCATCAGGTCTCAGGACCCTGGAGATCTGCGCCGAATCCAGTCCCACGAGGATTCCGCATCGGCTGATGTTGATTATGGTCCCGGCGAATTCCGCTCTATCCTTAGAGAGCAGGCGCACGCGGCAGCTCAGCCGCAAGCTGAAACGGCCCCCGCGTCGCCGTTCAGTGCAGGCCGCTGGTGGTAAAAGGACCTCTTGGAATCCGCTCCTGTCGGTTTGTGCTTTCAACATGGCCATCCCCTTCGCCCGTGCGGGCCGACTGCGGTTCCTTGCACGAAAGGGTCCACGCCTAGAATCCCCGCTATTGGGAGCCTAAACTGCGGAACCAGCGCGGAATTAGGGGAAATCCACCGGTGCCTAGATGCAAAAACTACACCTGAAGTGCGAGATTTGCCGACCAGCGAACTTCAAATCCCTGAGGTGCGGAGTTTGCACTCGTAATGAATGATTCTGCACGCAGTCTCGGGTTGGCGGCTGGATCGGGTGCGCGGACCCGTGCGGTTTCTCTTTCGCGGGCATAACGTTGAGGACTCTCTTGCTCCACCGTCTCGCGATGGTGAATGAATTGCGATGTACGGCTTGGGGTATCTGCTGTTGCGCTTCCAAGAGCTGGCGGACTTAGACGGGACCGGAGCCGAGGTCTTCGAGGAACCAGATCTTGCCTTGATCCAAAGCGCCAGGTACACCGATCAACCAGGCGAGCTCGAACTAGGCTGTGCGTTATCGGGAGAGATCGACGACCCCGTCCGCACATACCTCCGGGAGATGGCGGTGGTTCCATTGCTCACCCAGGAGGGCGAGATCGACCTCGCCAAGCGCATCGAGCGCGGCCAGACCGCGCTGAAGAAGGCCCTTTCCCGGGCTCCCCTGGCGATCCGAGAGATGCTCAAGCTGGGCGAGGCGCTGGAGCAGGACCGTGTCTCGGTGCGGGATGTGCTGAATATGCTGGACTCGAACGGTCTTGACAACTCCGGCACGCAGCGCAAGGAGCAGCTCGTTCGGAGCATCGCGGAGATCGCCAGGCACTACGAAGAGGCTCTGCATCTCCACCAACAGCTCCAGACTGTCCCACGCCGCCTGCAGCCCCAGCAGCACAGCATGCTGCGGCGAAACTTCGCCCGCTCCCTGGTCGGGATTTCTCGGATCTATCGTAAGATCCGCTTCGCGCCGCAGTTCCAGGCCAAGATTGTGGACCTGATCGGGCAATCGGGCGAGCAGTACAGAGCCGTAGAGCGGGAGATCGCGAACATCCAGCGGAGGCTGGAGGAAAGCGTGCTCGCCCGGCCGGCCGGCCTAATAGATGAACTCCGCGCCTCGTTGCGACAACTGACGCAACACCTCCGGCAAATGGACGGCGACTGGGGCGCCATGGAGCTCAGCCACAACCGTCAGATCATCGAGCGCAGCCAGCACGAAGCCGAGACTGCCAGGAGACAGCTCATAGAAGCCAACCTCCGGCTGGTGGTGTCGATCGCCAAGCGATACAAGAACCGTGGCCTGCACCTTCTGGACCTGATTCAGGAAGGCAACATCGGCCTGATGAGCGCCGTCGGCAAATTCGACTACCGGCGCGGCTACAAATTCTCAACCTATGCGACGTGGTGGATCCGGCAAGGGATCACACGGGCCATTGCCGAGCAGGCCCGCACCATCCGGATCCCGGCCCACATGATCGAAGCGATCGGCAAGCTGGCGCGTGCGCAGAGTCAACTGCGGCAGGCGCTGCGCCGAGATCCGACACCCGGGGAACTGAGCCGCCAGATGGAGATTCCATTGGGCAAACTGCAAGAGATCATGCAGGCCGCGCAGGAACCGGTTTCGCTGGACACCCCCGTCGGGGAAGCACTGGAATCGCGGTTCGGCGATCTCCTCATGGACAAGGCAGGCATCTCCCCCCCCCAATTGATCCTCGAATTGAAACTCCGGGAGCAGACGGCGGAAGTCCTCAAGAGGCTCGCTCCCAGGGAGGGGGAAATCCTCAATATGCGCTTCGGACTGGAGAACGGCCGCGCCTGCACCCTCGAGGAAGTTGGTCTGCACTTCGCCCTGACACCAGAGCGAATCCGGCAGATCGAAACCGATGCGCTGAAGAAGCTCCGCAAGCCCGGTCGCGGCAGCCACTTGAAAGCCTTTCTTGTGAGCGGTCCAGCGAGTCTAGGTTGATCGTTCTGGGAATGCCCAACGTAGCGCACGCGCCCACGCGTGCCGCGTCGACAATCCTGTCGACGCATTTTTCCCGTCGTGCCAGCCTATGCCGTTGAAGCGGCTGTTTCAGCCGCCTGCTAGGTCACCGGAGCCGGGTTGAACAGCACCAGGCCGTTGTCCAATCCCAACTGCTCGCCCGAGGTGCGCCGCCCGCTGGCCACCGCGAGAATCAGGCGGAAGATCTCTTGGCCCGTCTGCTCCACCGTGGCGCCGCCGCTGGCGATCCGCCCGGCATCGACGTCGATGAGGTCCGGCCAGCGCTCAGCCAGCGCCGTGCGCGAGGACACCTTGATGACCGGCACCAGCGCCAGCGAGTAGGGCGTGCCCTCGCCCGTCGTGAAGACGTGCACGTTCATGCCGGCGGCCAGTTGCAGCGTGCCGCAGACAAAATCGCTGGCTGGCGTGGCGGCGAAGACCAGGCCGCGCGAGGTGACCCGCTCCCCCGGCGCAGCCACCGCCGCGATGGGGCTGGTGCCCGACTTGGCGACGGAGCCCAGGGCCTTTTCGACAATATTCGACAATCCGCCGCGTTTATTTCCCGGCGTCGGATTGGCGCTGCGGTCGACCCCGCCGCGCGCCAGGTAATCGTCGTACCAGCGCAATTCGCGGACCAGCGCGCGTGCCACCTCCGGCGTCGCCGCGCGCTCGAGCAGCAGGTGCGCCGCATCGCGCACTTCGCTCACCTCGGAAAAGAGCACCGTGGCGCCGGCGCGCACCAGCAGGTCCGCGGCGACGCCCACGGCCGGGTTCGCCGTCACCCCGGAGAACGCGTCGCTGCCGCCGCACTGCAACCCCACGACGAGGCGCGCCGCGTCCAGGGTCACGCGCCGGCGCCGGTTCAAGCGCTCCAGGCGCGCCTCGGCCATCCGCAGAATCGCGGCCAGCATGTCGCCGAAGCCGCGCAGTTCGGCGTCCTGCAGCCGCACCACCCACGGCTGATCCCCGACAACCGGCAGTTCCAGCCGCGCCGGCTGCAATTTCTCGCAGCCCAGGCTGACCACCATCGTCTCGCCGCCGAAATTCGGATTCAACGCGAGGTTGCGCACCGTGCGGATGGGAATTTCCGCGCCCGGCGCGTCGATGGCCACGCCGCAGCCATAGGCGTGGGTGAGGGCCACCACGCCGTCCACGTTCGGATAGCGCGGCAACAGTTCCGCGCGGATGCGCCGCACGGCGTGTTCGACCACCGCCGCAACGCACTGCACGGTGGTGGTGATGCCGAGCAGGTTGCGCGTCGCCGCGCCGCCCCCGGGGTTCTCGTAGCCTTCGAAGGTGTATCCCTCAATCAGCTCGGGCACCGCCGCCGCCGCACGCGGCGCGCGCACATCCAACGCAGGCGCGTCCGGCAAGCGCAGCAGCTCTTCCCGAACCCAGGCGCCCGCGGCGATGTCCACCGCCGCATAGGCGATCACCGCCCCATAGCGCACCACCGGCGCTCCGGCGGCAATCGGCGTCAGCGCGACCTTGTGCCCTTGGGGGACATGCTCGCCCGCCACTGCGCCCTCCGGTTGCACCGCGATGGCCACGTTGTCGAGCGGCGAGAGCCGCAGAAATCCGGGCAGCATATCCGGCTTCAGTTTATCCTACCCGGATCGGCCCCCACCCGTGCCATCATGGACTGTTCGAGGGTACCCCGATGATCCACAGAAGAGAATTCAACAAGACCGCGGCCGGCGCACTCGCCGCCGGCTTATTGCCCGAAGCTCTGGCCCAAACCGCAGGCGGGACACCGGGCCGGGCATCCTACGCCGGACTCGGCAGGCCGCCGATGAAGTGGCCGGTCCAGCACTCCATGCAGATCAGCGACCTGAATCCACAGACGCTCCAGCTCGCCAAGCAACTCGGCATGGATTACGTCAACATCTGGACCAGCCCGGACAAGTACAAGGACACCGTCAACACAGTCCAGGCGGCGGGACTGAAGGTCGCCAAGATCGGCAACGGCAGCATCCACAACGTGGCCGAGATCTCGCTGGGATTGCCCGGCCGTGATGCCAAGATCGAGGAGTTCAAACGGAATCTGCGTGCCTTGGCAGCGGTTGGGATCAAGACGCAGCTTTATGCCCACATGGCCAACGGAGTGTGGAGCACTCCCAACGAAACCAACCGCGGAGGGGCAGTATCCCGGGCATTCGATGCGAGCAAAACGCCGACCTCGGCTGGCTCCAACCACAATGGTCCCTTCGAGCGCCCTTACACCGAGGACGAGATGTGGAAGGCCTGGGAATACTTCGCGCGGCAGATCGCGCCGGTTGCCGAAGAGACGGGCGTGAGGATCGGCGTTCACACGGACGACCCGCCGGGTCTCACGCTCGGCAACGCCCCGCGGCCCATCTTCAGCAGCTTCGAGGGATACAAGCGGGCCATCGAGATCGCCAACAGTCCCAACATTGGCATGGGCCTCTGCGTGGGCTCCTGGCTGGAGGGCGGTCCGGCCATGGGACGCAACGTCATCGAAACCATTGAGTACTTCGGCGGGCTGAAGAAGCTCTTCGTCGTCCACTTCCGGAACGTAAGCGCTCCCCTGCCCCATTTCTACGAGACCTACCTCAACGAAGGCTACATGGACATGTACAAAGTCATGCGGGCGCTGCGCAAGGTGAACTTCGACGGAGTGCTCATCGGCGACCACTTCCCGCGCATGGTCGGCACCGGTCCCTTGGGGCAGGCCTATACCATCGGCTATCTGCAGTGCCTGATTGAACGGGCAAACGAGGAGTTTCTGACGGTGTGAACACAGAACTCAGAATTCAGAACACAGAATCTGCCGTGCCATTCTGAGTTCTGAGTTCTGGATTCTGAGTTCTACAGTTCCACCTTCATCCGTCCTCCCGTCACGACCAGCACATAATCGTCGCTGGTGTTTGCCGCGACCGGCAGTGACTCCTTGGCATTCACCGTGCGCGTTTCGATCTTGCCGGTACTCAGGTTCAGCAGCCTCGCGGAGTGGCGCCCACCCGGCAGATCGAACCTGATTTCGAGCGGAGCGGTGTCCGGCACACCCACCCAATGCGAGCCGAAGCGCTGCGTCTTCCGCTTGCGGAAGTAAGCCATCCAAAGCGGATTCCTGGCGTCCTTCAGGTACGTCATCTGGTACCCGCCGATCGCCTGAATGGGACGCTGCACCTTCGCTGGATCGAGCGCCGCGAACCTCTCGAGAGACATCCCATTTCTCCGGTTCCGCACGAACTGGATCGGGACCCCGATGTCGAGCGAGCGCTGATAGGCCGCGAAGATTCTCTGGATGTTCTCGTCTTGCTGCTTCTCCCTGTTCAGCTCAAACCCAACGTATTCGCCGGCCTTGTACGACTTGTATCTCGTGTTGTCCTGGAACCGGCGGTAGGTTTCGCCGATCTCGATCTGCACTCCCGGCCGGGCCGGCGAAAAGCTCGCGGGCAGCGCTTGCAGGAGCTTCGACGGCCAGCGGTACTCTTCCGGATACTCGTTCGTCCATTGCAAAAAGCCGGCTTCCCCGCCGAGCAGGCAGAGCCAGATCGCGTCGCGGTGGCTGAACCGCTTCAGATCCGCCGGAACAGGGCTGTCGAACACTCCCCACTCCCCGTAGAAACTGGGGATGCCGGCATTCATGATACGGCTGCTGGCGGCGGTGACGGCTGCGAAGTCGATGCGCTGGTTCTCTCCGCTGAGCCCCGCATACGCGTGGGGCGAATAGAAGTCCACCCCCGCGCCTTGTACCCACTTGAACGGATCGTAACCGGTGATCCCGAAGCCCGGATGCGACAATGTCACCAGCATCCCCGGCGCCCGCTTCCGAATGGCCGCGACAATCTCCTTCGACCAGCGAATTTCGGCGTCTTCCACCGGAAACTGGTACTGCCTCCCGTTCCACCCCTGTTCGTTGTAGATCTCCACCGCGAAAACCTGCGGCTCCGTGCCGATCCAGTCCATGGCCTGTTCGAGATACAGTTTCTGGCAGGCCAGCACATCCGGGTCCGTGAAGAACTCCTTCATCGTGATCCGTTTGCCGTCCTCGATGAACCGTTTCTGAGACGGAATCAGCTTCGCCAATCTCCTCCTTCGAAAAGCGCGGCAAAACACGCCGCTCGATGGCACTCCGGCTGACGTACGTGGAGGACCCCGGCTCCGGCAGAATCTGCTGCAGAAAGCGGATCCCGTGGGGGCGCGCCGCGGCGTAGGCCCTGTGGAACACCTGCTTCAACTCCGGGTTCAGTTTGCCGCATAGATCGAGCACGTCATTGCCCACCCGCGCGCGGGCGAACAGGCGCAGCGCGGTGACGCCGTCGGCGGCAAGCTGCCGGAACCACTGATCCATCATGTCGTCGGATGCGTCCCAGAGGTCCACATGCCCCTGGCCGTCGGTCTTTTGCGCCGACCAGATGCTGGGACGCACGCGCTCCATCTCCGCGTTGCTCAGCTTGAGGCGTGAGAGCGGAAGCACGTTGCCGTGAAACCCACCGAGAGGAAAGAAGAGCTTTTTGCTGCGCGAACGCAACATGCCATCGCCAGAGAGCAGGATCTGGTCGTTGGGGAGTGCGATTCGCGCCAGCGGAACCGCGGCTGCCGCGATCAGCAAATCACGGCGGGAGATCTCAGAGTGGGACTGCGGCATGGTGCGTTCTTCTCCGCTACGACATTGTACAGCCGAAATGCCAGCCGCATGGAAGCGAAGTGCCCTTGGCGAATCGGATCAAGTTTTTGCGATCAGCCCTTTGCCTGAGGGCGATCCCCGAAATACGGGTAACGGTCCCAAGGATCGCCTTCGCTCACCGCGCGCGGATCTCCGGTCTCCTTCATCCATTTGTCCAATCCCTCACGCAGATTCTTCTTCGCGGCGGCATACTCCGGCCGGCTCGCTACGTTGTTCAGTTCGCCGGGGTCCTTCCCAAGGTCGTACAGTTCTTCGGCAGGACGTTTGTCGAACGCCAACCGGAAGAAACGCGACATGGCCGGTTCTTCACGCCGGGCCAGGATGACGTCTTTGGTAGGGGAACCATCGACATCCCCGAAGGGGCCGACTGCGACATACTTCTCCGGATCCCCGGCGGGCCAGCGTTCGGGGCGCAGATTCCGTATATACAGGAACTCCTTGGTCCGTACCGCACGGCATGGATAGCTTAGGTCCCCCCGCCGAACATTCGCATGGCGCTCCCGCTCCAGGAAGACCCTGTCCCGATGCCGTGCCGTGCTGCCGGTGAGCAGGCCCAGGAGGCTGATTCCGGTCATCCCGCGCAGAGGTTCCAGCCCCGCGGCTTCCAGGAAGGTGGGCGCGAAGTCGGCGAAGCTGGCGAATTCACTCACCACACGGCCACCTTTGCTGCGCATGGGCCAGCGTATGGCTAACGGCAGGTGAGTACCAAAACCGTACACATTCGCCTTCGCTCGCGGGAAAGGCATGCCGTTGTCCCCGGTCATCACCACAAGCGTGTTGTCGAGTTCGCCCGCGGATTCAAGCCGCTTGAGAATCTCACCCACCTCGCGGTCGAAACGCTGCACTTCGAAGTAGTAGTCGAGGATGTCGCTGCGGACTTCCGGCGTGTCCGGCAGAAACGGAGGAACCTGAACGTCCCTCGGGTTCATCCCGGAGGCTACGCCCGAACCCGTGTCGTATGGGCGGTGTGGGTCGGTACTGCCGAACCAGAAACAAAACGGCGTGCCGCCGGGCTTCTCTCGGAAGAATGTCTCGAAGTCTTTGAACTGCGGACCGGCAGGATTTCGCGTGCGCCCGCTGCCTTCCAGTGAGCCGGGCCCCCAGCCTTTGCGCGTGAAGCCCACGTGGTAGCCTTGGCGCTCCAGCACGTCCGTGTAGACAGGAAACTTCGAGGGCAGGAGGCCCCACAGATTGCCTCCTGCCTCAAGCCGGTGGGGCGTCTGGCCCGTGAGAATTGCGGCGCGAGAAGGCGAGCACGATGGCGTGGTGCAGTACGCCTGGGTGAAGAGCACGCCTTCGCGGGCCACCCTCTCGAACGCGGGCGTCCTCACCACTTTGTCGCCGTAAAGAGGCGAGTGCGGCCAGCCCCAATCGTCCGCGATAGCCAGGAGGATGTTGGGACGCTGGGGAGCAGGGGCGGCGCGGCCGGCCGTAACCTGCGACAGGGAGTACACCGCGGCGCTGCCGACCGCCCGAAGGAATTTCTGGCGGCTCATCATTTCCATGGTTCAACCTCACAACACGCTATGTTACACTTCGAACACTCGGCCGTGGCGAACTTTAGCAAACTCTCCTTTCTGGCGGTGCTTGCGATAATCGGCTGTTTTGCCCAGCCGGCGCCCGCTCCCGAGGCGGCGCCCTCCGCCACGATTGCGTTCGCGGAAGGGCCGGCGGTGGACGCCGGCGGAAACGTCTATTTCACCGACATCCTCGGCCGGCGCATCTTCCGGCTCGCCAGGCCGGGCGGCCTCTCTACCTTTCGAGCGAACAGCAACGGAGCGAACGGACTGGCGTTCGACGAGCGCGGCCGGCTGCTCGCCTGTGAGTCCGGCGATACAACCGGCGGCGTGCCTCCGCGAGTGACCCGAACCGACCTCGCTTCCGGCCGTGTGGAAGTGCTCGCCGATCAGTTCGAAGGCAAGCCGCTGGGGGCGCCCAACGATTTGACCGTGGACGCCCGTGGGCGAATCTACTTCACCGACCAGGGCCGGAGCGTGGCGGTCTACCGGATCGACCCGGACGGGAAGATCGCCCGGATCCTGGCGCCGCCGGACATCGAAAAGCCGAATGGCGTCATGCTCTCGCCCGACGATCGGACGCTGTATCTTGTGGAGTCCAATCAGGCGGAGAAGGGCGCGCGAATGATCCGGGCCTACGATCTCGCTGCCGACGGCACGTTGAGCAACATGCGCGTGTTTCACAACTTCTATCCGGGCCGCAGCGCGGATGGCCTGTGCATCGACACGCTCGGCAACCTTTACGCCGCCGCGGGCCTGCACCGCCGTCGAGGCACCAGCGAAACCCTGGACACCAAGCCAGGTATCCACGTCTTCTCACCGGATGGCAGGCCGATTCAGTTCCTGCCTGTCCCGGAGGACACGGTCACCAACTGCGCGTTCGGCGGCCCCGACATGCGCACGCTTTACGTCACCGCCGGCAAAACTTTGTTTCAGTTCCCCGTGAAAGTCCCCGGCACGCACAGGTGAAACAGCGCGAACCAGTAGCCGCCACGTTCATGCGCGCGTCCCGCGGGCGCCCCAGGCGGTGGCAAAGACGAACCAACCGAGTGACGCCACGGCCAGGATGTTCTTATAGGCCGCCTCATCGAGCCGGCCCAGGAAGCACATCACCGGCGCGGCCAGGCAGACCGCCAGGCAACCGATGCTCAGAGTGGCATACACGTTTCGCATACGCTTACCGGCTCCCTTCCGGTTCGGAGATCTTCTTCCCGAAGGCCATTTGCAGGGCGGTGTAGGAGATCAGCGCAATGAAGTAGCCCGGCAGCCAGCGGAAGTACAGATGCAACGGCAAGACGGCGCACACAGCCAAAGTCCCAACCCAGACGACGGCCGCTGGCCAGTTGACCAGCCGCCTGTATTTCTCCGCCTGATACTGGACCACCCCGACCCGCGGCAGAATCCAGTGTTCCGCGAACACCACGGCGCCGATCGGCATCAACACCAGACCGTAGATAGCCACATAGTCCAACAGCCTGGTAAAGACCATCGGGAAGACCGAGAGGATGGAAGTGGCGACGCCCGCCGCCAGGGTGATCTTCCACCGGGGCCAGTTGGGCGTGACCGTCTGAATGGCCAGCCCCACCCGATACAGCGTCGGGTTCGCGGTGGTCCAGCCGGCCAGCACCACCGCCCCGGTGCCGGCCAGTCCGGCCGCCTGGAACGCCATCAGGCCCGGATTCATCTCGCGATTCACCCCGGCCACCATGATTCCAGAGCAGACCCAGGCCAGCATGTGGCCCGGATACATGCCGAAGGCCGAGTAGAGGCCGTACTTCCAGCTCCTGGCGTAGCGGAAAAGGGCCATGTCGGACAGACCGATGTGCATGGCGAGGTTGGCGAACCAGGCGAAGAAGATGATGTGCCAGACGTTGAACTGTTCCTGTCCCGCGGTGGGCACGCCGGTCCACACCCGGGTCTGCAGAACCGACCAGAGGTTATCCAGATTCCCATTCACTCCCAACTTGGGGAGTGTGGCGACGGCCCCGGCGATAAAGATCGCGAAGATCCAGGGCGAGCAGATCTGGGCGAACCTGGTGAGTTTCTCGAAGCCGAGAATCGCCAGAACGGTGAAGGCGCACCCGATCGAGAGAGTCAAGACGACCCAGCCGGCGCTGTTGGGGAGCACGTCGGTCAAGCCCGGCGTCCGGATGTTGAAAGCGAGCCCAACCGCGGAGGCGGAGACTGAAATCATGGCGCCGGCAAGAATGCAGTAGAGAAAACCGTTGGCGATGTTGTAGACCAGGGTAAGCCCCGGCCCGGCGATTCTGCGCAGGTACCAGTACAGCGTCAGCCTGGTTCGTACAGCGATCGGAGCGCACACGAAGGTCCAGGAGAGCACCGCCAGGAGGTTACCCACCAGCAGTCCGATCAGCAGGTCTTTGGCGCTGACACCATGGAGGACGAAAAACGCACCGATGACGAACTCGGTGGCGGCCACGTGTTCGCCCGCGAAGAGGCCGGCGAACCGGGCGCCGCCCTGCAACTTACCGGGCGAGACGGGCTCGCGGTCGAATTCATAGAGTTGGTCCATCCGCGCCGCGAACTTGGACAATCTGGTGGACATTCGCCTCCTTATTCTAGGTGAAATATTTCGGGGATAGGCCGCATCTGGTCGTCGGCGTGAGTGCCCTCGGGAATCTCGAAAAACTCGCCCATCTGATCCTGCCAGCGCCGATTGACTTCCGTGGCGGCCATTCCCAATAGGGCCTGCTCAAAATCGGGAGTCTCCACATAGCCGATCAGCAATCCGTCCTCGCGCAGGAAGAGGGAGTAGTTGTGCCAGCCGGTCTTGCGAAGCGCCTCGAGCATCTCCGGCCACACCTTCGTGTGCCGCTCTTTGTACTCGGCGAGGCGGTCCTTCCTGACATGCAGCAGGAAGCAGACGCGATGTCTTTCAGCCATTCATGTAGTCTACTGCAAGAACTTCTGGCTGCACGCCGGCTACAGAGAAAAGCCCGATTTGGTGGTACGATTGTGCCTAATCGGGCTGCACGATGGATCGAACCTGCATTGAGAGAACGGCCATGTGGAAACCCAGTCGAAGGGATCTGTTGCGCTTCTCGGCGTGCGGTCTCGCGGGCCTGCCGTTGCGCGGCGCGGAAATCGGAAAGGCGCGCATCGGGATGGTCGCGGCCTCGCATCCGAAGCTGGCGAAACCGTCTTCGCTCGAGGACGGCCTGGACTACCCCCGGATTCGCGACATGGTGTGGAAGGCTATCGAGTACGGGCGGCCCCGCGCGGGCAGCCTGGAGGCGAAGATCAGGCCCGGCTCTTGGGTGGTCATCAAGCCCAACATCATCGGCCTGCCGCCGCGCGCGACGTATCGTACGGGAGATGTCACCGACCTGCGGGTGACCAAGGCGGTGCTGGAATACGTGGCGTCGAAATCGCGCGCTGCCCGGATCACCGTGGCCGAAGGCGGCAGCTACCGCCGGATCGGCGACCCGGTGAACGAAAACAAGCTGAAGCAGAACGGGGTCCAGGTGGATGCGGTTACCGCCGATTGGGGCAACGAATTCCCCGGGCTGAAAGGCTCGCTCGGCGACGTGCTCCAGGAGGCGCGCGAGCGCTTCCCCGGGAAGCAGTTCGATTACATCGATCTGGCCTACGACCCGGTGCGCGACGAATCCGGCCAGTTCAAATGGATGGACGTCCCGCGCAGCCCGAACGGCATCGGCGCGTTCGGCGAAAAGCCGGTCTACGTCCCCGCCAAGACCATCGTGAGTTGCGATTTCCTGATCACCGTGCCGGTGATGAAGTGTCACTCCATGTGCGGCATCACGGGCTGCCTGAAGAACTACGTCGGGACGGCGCCGCGCATCGTCTACACCAACCCGGGCAGCTTCTCCAATAACGATTTGCATTCGAAGCACTCGATCGAGGGGCGTCTCGATTCCTTCATCGTCGACCTGGCGGCCTTTCATCCGCCGGACTACTCCGTGGTCGATGGGATCCGCGGGTTGCAGTATAACGAACACCGTGTCGACCGGCCCGACCAGGAGACCCGCAGCAATCTCATTCTCGCGGGCGAGGACCCCGTCGCCACCGACGCCCTGGTCGCGCACCTCCTGGGCTTCCAGCCGCACGACATCGACTACCTGCACATGGCCGCGCAGCGGCAAATGGGGACCATGGACCTGCGCGCGGTTGACGTGATCGGCGAGGAACCGGACCGCCTGCGGCGTACCTGGGGCAAGCCCAACAACTGGTACGGCCGCTGTAACCGCACGTGGCGGGTGACCCAGGATCCCAAGGCGGACATGAAGTCCTGGGAGCTGCATACCTCCAGATCCGACACGCTGCACTTCACGAGCTGGCGGCCGCCGGCGTCTGAAGATACTGTGTACAGGTCCGCCGCGCGGGTCCTGTCCGGCGGCGCCAGCAAGGCCTTCTTGTGGGTCGGCGCCCGCGGGCGCGTGAGCGCATTTCTGAACGGCGAGAAGGTCATGGAGGAGGAAGGCATCACCCGTTACCGGGCGGGCCAGTTTCAAACGCCGGTGCAACTGCGCTCGGGCGAGAACCTGCTGGTGTTCGAACTCAAGCCGCTCTCCGGAACGGCCGACCTGAGCGCGTTGCTGGTGGGACCGCGCAACGACGGAGATACCCTCGAGGGCATTCGCTGGAGCGTCTGACTGTCCCGCAGGTTACCCCCACCAGGTTTCGCCCGGGGCGAGGTGGGCTTTCACCACGTCCGGGTTCAGTTCGACTCCCAGGCCCGGCTTGTCGGTCACGCGCACGAATCCGTCCTGGATATAGGGGCCGTCCAAAAGCAGCAGATTGTCCATCCATCCGCCCACGCCTGTCACTGTCTCGCAGGCCATGTAATCCCGGATCGCGGCGGCCCACTGACAGGTGGCCCAGGTGTGAAGCTGGCTGCCGGTGTTGTGGTTCGTCATCGGCAGGCCGTACACGTCGGCCATGTCGGCAATTCGTTTGGTCTCGAGGAACCCGCCGCTATTGCGCAGGTCCGGGCTCAGGATGTCGCACCCCTGCTGGATGATGAAGTCCCTGAAACCCTGGCGCCGGGTCAGGTTTTCGCCCGTGCAGATCGGGACACGGCTGCTCTGGCACAGCCGCACCCAGGCTTCCGAGTAGTCCACCGTCAGCGGGTCCTCCAGCCATAGCGGCTTCACCGGTTCCACCGCCTCGGCAATCTGGATCGCCGTCCGCAGGTCGAACTCCCAGTGGCAGTGGACGAGAAGGTCGTGGTCCCATCCGATGGCTTCCCGGCAATTCTCGAAGCCCTGCCGGACCTGGATCAGCTCCTTCGTGGTAAGCACGCGGTTGGCCGGGTCGCGCGCCCGATCTGTGTTCGCATTGGTGCGGGGGAAGCCGAACTTGTGCGCCGTGAATCCCGCCGGAGCGGACTTCACCTTCTGCGCCCAATCGCGGCAAGACGCCTTGTCCAGCATGTCCCGGGGGGCCGCATGATCGTAGACCCGGACCTTCTGCCGGAATCTTCCTCCCAGCAGCGTGGCAGTGGGCACGCCGAGAGCCTTGCCCGACAGGTCCCAGAGCGCCATCTCGATCGCGCTCGCGGCGCGCATCAGGCCATGCGCCGAACCGTCCGTCCGCGTGCCGCTCAGGTTCCGGGCGCGCAGATCCAAGAGCGTATAGAGGACGTCGATTTCCAGCGGGTCTTTACCGATGAGTCCCGGCCGCAGAGCCAGAATCTGCTCCTTGACCCCGATTCCCGGCGTGCCGTAGGCTTCGGCCACGCCGTAGACGCCGTCGTCGGCGACCACCTTGACCAGTACATACGTGCGGGCGTCCCCCTGGACCGTCAACGTCTGCACATCGCGGATCTTGAGTTGTTTCTTCTCGGCCGCGGCGAGCTGGTGATAGCGGGCCAGGAAAGGCGACGCGGCGGCCACGCCCAAAAACGCCCGCCGGGATGGATATTGGGAAATCATGGCGTCCTCCGTCTAACCCACTTCCTCGTTCGCCCGGCGCAGCATGGCGCGCATGCAGGCAATGCAATACGCCGTTCCGGCGCGCAGGACGCCGGTGTCGCCGATCAGGCGAGGGACATGGTCGGGCTCGATTGCGCCGTTGAAGCGCACCTGGCGCAGCGCCTTGATGACCTGATAGAGATCCGCGTATCCATCGTCGGGGAAGGTCTCGTTGAAGCGCGGCAGCGGTCCCGTGACATTCCGGAAATGCACTTCGAAGATCTTGCCGCGCCCGCCGAAGTCGCGAATCATCTGGAAGACGTCCTTGCCCATACGGTCGCCGCCTTCCAGCCAGGTTCCCGCGCAGAACGTGAGCCCCCAGTTGCGGCTCGCGCCGGCGATCCGCTCGGCTTGCCGGTAACCGTCGTAGTGGGTGAAGAGCTTGGCCACGCCGTTCATTTTGGCGAGCGGCGGGTCGTCGGGATGCAGCGCCATCTTCACGCCGGCTTCCTCGGCCACCGGCAGCGCGGCTTTCATGAAATACGTGTAGTTGGCCCAGATCTCTTCGGCGGAATACTCGCGCTCGAACTGCCGCTTCTCCACGCGGGCACGGAAATCGTCAGCGTCGAATTCGCGCGTCGAGTAGCCGCGATACTGAATCATCTTCGTGGTATAGGTATTCGCAGGGTGGAAATCGTACGAAGCCACGGGAATCTGGAGCTTGCCTAGATCGCGCAGAAACCGGCAGTAGGTTTCGATATCCTGGTCCCTCCCAGGCTGTCCCAACTGGATCTTCAGCGAACGGTAGGCGGGCTGAACCGCCGAGTAGATCCGCAGCTTGAACTTGGCGAGCCGGTCCTGCGTGGCCTTGATAGCATCGAAGCCGCCGCGGGCCAGAGGAAACTCCATCCTCAGCCACTCGAGCCCGATCTGCTGGAAGAAGCTCAGGTCCTGGTCCGTCACGCTCCCCGCGTCCACCCGGTGGCACAGCTTCATGTTGCCCGGATCCGACTCGGCGATCTTCCTTCGGGCGCTCCCCTGCGCATACAAAGGCGCGGCGGCGGCCCAGGCTCCCAATTTCAAAATCTGACGACGTTGGCGAAGCATAGGTACCTTAGCCTTCAGCGGTCAACATCGGCGGTTTAAGCGTGGCAGTGACGGTGTCGGCGCCGCGTTGCGCTCGTGTCAGGCGCTGCCTTTCAGCTTGGTTACCAGGGCGCGCGCGGCGTTGTTGAGCAGCACGCCGTCGGAGCCCGACGGCCAGGAAGGTGAAACCGCGTTCGCGATAGAATCCCAAGTCGTCGGGCTTCGGCAGCAGGATTCCGGTGGCCTTGCCGTGCCGCTTCCCGGCCTCGCCGGTCTTGTCCACCGCGTCAATGTAGCGCGGGTGGTCGAACTGTCCGAGGATGCCGAGACTGTGCGAGAGATCCGAGGGCCCGATGAACAACACGTCCACGCCGTCCACCGCCGCAATGGCGTCCGCGTTGGCCACGGCTTCGGGAGTCTCGATCTGCACGATGCACAACAGCGAGTCGAGCGACGCCTGCATGTAGGGCTTGAAACTCGATCCGAATGAGCACGCGCGGTTGCTGAAGGCTACGCCGCGCACGCCCTCCGGCGGGTAGCGCATGGCGGCCACCGCCTCCCGCGCTTGCTCCGCGGTGTCGATGCGCGGAAACATGATGCCGCAGGCGCCCAGATCGAGCACGCGGTGCGCGCGCTGCCGCGCGGTGGATTCTACTCGCACCACCGCCGCCGCGGGAGTGGCTTCCAAAGCCTGCATCTGCGAGAGGGCCTCGCGCTCGCCGCCGGCCCCGTGCTCCAAGTCGATCAGCGCCCAATCATAGCCGGCCAGCCCCATGATCTCGGCGGAAATGGAGGAGCCCATGCCAAGAAAGCAGCCAAAGACCGTTTCACCGCTGCGCACCCGCGCCTTCAAGTTTTTCACGCTATCATCTCCTGGTTCACGCTTCGTTGTTGACTAAATCCATCAGCGACTTGATGTAGCCCCAGGCGAAGGCGAAAGCCTGCCTGCCGCCCTGGTCGCCTTCGATCCGCGGCACATGGTCCGGAAGGATCATCCCGTCGAAACCGACCTCCCGGTAGACCCGCAGGGCCTCCAGCATGTTGATGTCGCCATCGTCCGGGAAGGTCTCCTGAAAGTTCAGGAAGCCTCCCTTGATATTACGGAACTCCACGCCAAAAAGCTTTCCCCGCCCGCCGAAGTACCGGATTGCCTCCAGGATCTCCTTGGCCGGGTTCTGCATCGACTCGGCCACAGTTCCCTGGCAGAAGAGGAGGCCGTGATACGGGCTGGGCGACAGATCGATGTACCGCTTGAGCCCGTCGACGGTGGCGAGCTCGCGCTGCACGCCGCGATATGCCTTTCCCGGCGGCAGGGCAGGATCCTGCGGGTGCAGGGCCAGCCTGATCTTGTACTCCTCGGCGACGGGAACCACGCGCTTCACGAAGTAGGCGACGCGATCCCAGAAGATCTCCGCGCCCACCTCCCCCGCCGCGCTGAGCGGGGCATCCGGCTTGGCGGTCCGATAGTCGAAGGCGGAGTACATCGCCCCGCCGCGTCCGCGGACGGATTCGGTCCGGAGCACGCCCAGGAGCGTAAAGGCGTATTTCGCCGAAGGGATTCCGGCCCGGGCGCAGTTGCGGACGATCTGGCAGATGTTATCGATCTCGCGGTCGCGCTCGGGGTCCTTGCCCAGCAGAATATTGGGGTTCTCGGCGCTTTCGACGGCGACCGAGCTCATCGGGAGAGCCAGCATCTCCAGTTTGATTCCGTAGGACTCCACGCGCTCCCGCAGTTTGGTGAGGCTCTCCGCCGACCAATTCTCGTCGAAGCGCCGCGAAACCACGCTGCTGCAAATGTGGGTGACGCCGAAGGCGGCCATCACTTTCAGCGTGGCATCGGTATGGTCGTGCTTATGCCCGAGCTTGATGGCGCCTTTGCGGCGAACGGTTCCGGAGGGGGGCTGTTGCGCGATTCCAGCCCTCGAAGCCGCGGCCGCCGCCGCGCTTGCGCGCAAGAACACTCTGCGATCCACAGGTCCACCTTTCCGATCACGGACGACTGCGAGTTTTTTATCAGATTTCCAGCCGTGGCGCAACCTCGGATGCCCGCGGTCCTTTGTTTTCAATAAATCTAGGTTCGTTTGGTATGGGAGGGGTGCGCGGCCGGGCCGGGCCAAGCGACTTCAAGGCTTCACCACAGAGGCGCTGAGAGCACAGAGAGAACACGGACACTCCTCGTCCTATCCATACCACGGGTGGAGCGGGGTCCAGCGGCGCGATTGGCGCAAGTGGTTGAATGGGAAGGGGAGATTTCTGATGGGCTGGCGTGACCTCAGCAGCATGAAGACCTTTTTAGTCCTGGCGATTTTGGTGACTTCCGGCGCAGGCGCAATCGAAGTTCTACTTGGGGGCGGATATCTCCTCCCTTGCCGGCGGCCGGGGTGGCGGTGGGCGCGGCGGCCCGGTGGTCTACAAGGAGAACGGCCAGGAGGGCACCGAGTTCGGCATCATGATGAAGCACGGCTGGAACTCCTTCCGCCTGCGCGTGTTTGTTTCGCCCGTTCGTTCGGCCCCCAACAACAGCCTCGAAAACACCATCCCTCTGGCCAAGCAGATCAAGGACGCCGGTGGGTCGTTGATGCTGGACATCCACTACTCCGATACGTGGGCCGATCCACAGCACCAGGAGACCCCGATCGCCTGGCGCGACCTTGACATAGGCGGCCTCGAGAAGCGGGTCGAGGAGTACAGCAAGGACGTCATCACGCAGCTTAAGAACGCCGGCGCGATGCCCGACATGGTGCAGGTGGGCAACGAGATCACCGGGGGAATGCTGTGGCCCCTGGGTTATCTCAAGGTGCCGCCTTCGGAGGTGAAGCTGGACGCCGGGCAGATTCGCGGCCCGTTCCCCGATCCTTACGATGAGGCCAAACAGTGGGGCAACCTCACCCGGTTGATCAAGGCCGGGGTCCGCGGGGTTCGCGCCGGGGCAGGCGGCAGCCCTGTGCAGATCATCATGCACATCGACTGCGGCGGAGACTGGCCCATTACCCAGTGGTGGTTCGACCACATCACCGACGCCAAGGTCGATTACGACATTATCGGTCAGAGTTTCTACCCGAGGTATCACGGCACTCCGGCGTTGCTTCAAAAGAACATGCTGGAAACCGCTCGCCGGTATAAGAAGCCGGTCATGGTGGTCGAAGCCGGCTATCCGCAGTCCGGCGGCGACCAGATTTTGACCCAGAACAAGTACAACCTGTGGCCCGGCACGCAGGACGGGCAGTTGCAGTTCATGGTGGACCTGGTCAACACGGTGAAGCGGGCCGGCGGGACGGGTGTGTACTACTGGGCTCCGGAAGGCAGCCGCGGAAACGGCATGTGGAACCCCGACGGCAGCCCGGCGCCGTCCATATTCGTGCTGGACAATCTGATGAAGCTGATGAACAGTCCAGCCAACCGCCTGCCGCCCGCGCCGTGAGGGTGGTGGCGGCTGTCCGCCACGTGCTGGGCGTGCCTTGCGGTCGTCGCGGCTGAAGTTGTGCCGTTTCGTTCCACAACCCGGCGCCACCGCCGCCCGGCAGGCGCCCGGCTTTCCATGATGGATGAGCCGCCGCACATCGCTTGCAGCCACGTGGAACTCCGGGCTTACCGAGTACGAGTCCGATTGGAGCGCGCGACCTTCATCGCTACATGTCACAGTGCGACCCCCAGCTACCACAAATAGTTGATTTTAGGCCACTTAACCGCATGCCCAGACGTCGTGTTTTCAATGGTGAATCTATGCTCCTGGCAAGCAACAGCAGGATCACCCGCGACGAGCTCGTCTTGGTGCCGACTCCGCCGGGGACGGCCACCCACCGACCCATTCCGCGCGCTGGGCATCCGAAACTCCAATTCCAAGCAGTTCCGCCTCGCCGTCACAGTCGGCTACAAGGTTTTGGTTTGTGAGAACCTCGCGTTCTCCGGCGACTTCGAGCCGGTCCTTGCCAAGCACACGAAGAACCTCTCAATCCTCAACGCCATGTCCGTGGGAGTTGCGTACAGCGGCCGTGCAATACCGATCAGCACCTGGGCGAAATCGGCATAGATGCGCCAGTCGTGGGTCTCGTTGGCATCGGCCAGAGTAGAGAGCGCCACTCGACCGCGGAGGCCCATATGGTACAGTTTGCCGCTCATCGAGCGCAGGCACGCCTCGATATCGCGCAGGCTTTCGCGATAAGTCAACTGAGCGAAAGCCACGGCCAGGTATTGGTCCCGGCAAGAGAAACCCCTCCAGTGACAATCGCCGCCATAACGGGCTACGCACTTCTGAAAGTCGTAGGAGGGCAAGTGGTCCATGAGCTGAGCGAATACAGTTTGGTCGGCGTTCACCCCTCATTGTCGGCAATCTGCCAATTCTCCGCTGCGGCAGTTTCGCATGCAAAAGCGCCAGAAAACTTCAAATCGAAAAAACCGCAATTCTTCCTAAGTTACCGATTATGATACGGTTGCATGGTTCCTCGAAAATTTAGCCGGATAGCAGTGCTACTGAAGCGACTGTCTGTCAAGCGCCAGAATCTGGTCATGCTCTACCAGGACCGCTTCGGCCTCGAACACCCAGGCCAAGACGACTTTCCTGGCTTGTTTCGGCGCGACCGTTCGCTGTTGATCACACTTTGATGCGATAGTGCATCGATGAATAGACCTCCCTCCGGGAAGATGGTAGGAAGGATCGCCATCTTGCCGGTGGCGACGGGGTAGAGGGAGGCGATGGGCGAAGCAAAACCAGGCGGCCAGGAAGTGAGGGTCGGCGAGGTGTCTATGGAATGTGCTGAAAAGACAGGATTTCCCGGTTTTGGATTTTTCCGGCAGGGCGACAACTGCGCCTTGCGGGGAGAAGGCGGGAAAATGCAATTCGCAGGATCAAAAGATGGCGGCTGGGTGTATACTGACAGGCATCCGGGATCTAAAACGGAAATCCCGGTTGGAGAGTCGTTGCGGATATCGAGGTAAGAGAAGATGGCAAGAGGATAGAAGATCCGAGACTCCTCTGTTCAGCTTGTGTCATCCTTTACCTGTAGAGGAAGTAATTTGCCCTGTGTCGTGTGGATGCCTGCGCGGGAGGATGCAGGCAGAGGAGCCGAATGCCTGTCTTAAAAGTCGACTTACAAGAGGGTTTTTCGGGTGAACCCGTTGTTTTGGTCCTCAATGGGGACGAGGTTTATCGGGGCTCGCCAAAACGAGAAACCAGATCGGATTCGCAGAGTCCCGATCATTTGATCTCCCGATCCAGAAAGTGACTCTTGAAGTTCTGATCCCCAGTTCCAACGTCGCAAGATCCGTGGTCCTGAACCTTAAGCAGGACTTGCATGTTGCCATTAATCTCGTAGCGGGGGGCGACATCACGCTGCGAGAATCTTTGGAACCTTTCGGGTACGTCTGACCGCGTGAAATTGGCTGCACAGGCGCTTGCCCGCGATCGCAAATGCCGTTTTGTTCTAATCGGAGAACACAGTATGCCCAATACAAAATCCACGTCGAAGGGCGACTCTTTTCAGGAAGCCATTGCCAACATGAAATCCGAGGAGACCATGGATGCTTTGAGCATCCCCGCCCTACCCGGCCCACTGATCCGCGTGCTCCCGGACAGCGGATTGTATTCCTACTCTCTGCTGCGGCCGCTAAGCCCGGCCGCCAGCGCTCCCGCGGCGCTGGAGGCGATTCCGGGCCCCGCGCCCGATGAAGGTGCAAGCGGCGCCGCCCTCCCGATCACCCTGCCTGGCCCGTTGATCCCCATCCCCATTCCGATCTCGCTTTCCTTCGAAGAGCTTCGAGTGGATGTGGACGGCTACTACCCGCAGATGAAAGCCAGCGGGATGATTGCAGGCTTCAGGGTCACGCCCGCCTACTGGATCGCCAACGTCGCGAAGACGGCGACCAGCACATACGAAGGGAACATCTGGTACAAGGACGGAAACGTCGCCTTGATCCCGCAAACCCACGTGAAGATTGAGATCAGCCGGACTTTCTTCGCTCCACAATCGGCGAAAGTCACCTTCACCGGGGGCGGGAGCCACGAAAGTGCGAACCTTCACGTACAAATCCCGCTATTTCCACCCCGTCAACTTCGAGTTCGACGCGGCGCAGTACACGTCTCCAGTTACTTCTTACAACACGGGATCTCATCCTAACCGGCCGGCTTCCCTGCCTATTGAGAACCTCAGCATCGCCACTGTCTACAAGCGTGCCGGTTTTGATGTCAGCATCTCCGGCGGCGGCGACATTGTCTCGCTGGCCGAAGCCGGACCCGACGCCAAGATGGAGCGACATGGAAATGCACGATGCCATGCAGATCCACTGGTCGAAGTTCGCCAACGCGCCGCAGTGGGCCCTGTGGACCTTCTTCGCTTCGCTGCACGAGATGGGGACCAGCCTGGGCGGCATCATGTTCGACGACATTGGACCGAACCACCGCCAGGGCACCTCGCTGTTCCTCGATTCCTTCATCAAAACCCCCCCGGCAGGCGATCCGGCCCCGGCCGCGTGGGTCAACCGGATGATCTTCTGGACGGCCTGCCACGAAATGGGCCACTCCTTCAACCTCGCCCACTCCTGGCAGAAGAACCTCGGCGTTCAGTGGATGCCGCTAGCCAACGAACCCCTGGCACGCAGCTTCATGAACTATCCCTACAATGTCCCTGGGGGGACCTCGGCGTTCTTCTCGGGACTTCGAGTTCCGCTTCAGCGACACGGAACTTCTCTTCATGCGCCATGCTCCGTTCGGCTTCGTCGCAGCAGGGCAACGCCGACTGGTTCGACCACCACGCCTTCCAGCAGGCCAACGTTTCCCCGGAACCCGAAGTTCTCGCTCTCGGTCGAATGTCCCGGGAAAATCGACCACGTTCCAATTCCTCGAGCCGGTCGTGATCCACCTGAAGCTCAAAAACATCACCTCGCATCCGCAGCTTGTGGACGAGACGCTGCTCGCCTCGCCCGAACACATGACCATCGTCATTAAGAAGCCAGGTAAACCGGCGCGGGAGCTGATCAGCCGTTCCAGCGCTGCTGGAATGAGAATTCCATCGTTCTCATGCCGGGTGAAGAGAAGAAGGACTCAGTGTTCCTTGTTGGCCGCAACGGATGGGATCTGGCCGAACCGGGCTACTACACCGTCCAGGCCTGCATCCATCTGCCCGGGGAGGATATCGTTCCGACCCGGTCACTGTCCGCGTCGCGCCGCCAAAGGGCTACGACGAGGAACTCCTCGCCCAGGATCTGTTCACCGACTCCGTCGGCCGGGTCCTGTCGTTCGACGGCTCCCGAACTCTCGACTCCGCCAACAAGACCCTGTACGAAGTAGTTGAGCGCTTCCCCAGTTCCAAAGCCGCCCGTCCACGCCACGGCGCTGTCCAGTCCCATCGCCTCCGACTACAAACAGGTGACGGTCGAAGGTAAGACTCCCAAGGTCAAGGTGAGCAAGGCAGATACACAAGAGGCCCGTAAACTCCTTGGGGTCCTGGTGGGGGATGCCCAGGGTGCGGCATCAACACTCGGCCAGATCGACTTTGACTACTACCGCGACCGCTTCAGCGCGTTGCTGGATAACGCGAAAAAGACCGCCAAGGCCACTGGCCGGTAGCGACTGGCTCAGCATGGGGACGCGACCTCGGGAAAAGGGGGCGTCCCCATGCTCCTATCCTCCGCCCCTGCCTACTGAATCAGGGGCAACTGAGTAAGCAACTGCAGATCGATGAGGAGGTTCAGCATCGAATCTACGGGATTGGGGGCGTGACATGCCCGAGAATACGCTGAACAGTTTGCAGTATGCTCATTGTGCGAACGACCGCTTATAGCACAAATCACCTTTGATATGGCAGCTAGAAAGAAGTGGGAGGTATTCCCTGGAACATGGAAGTTCCGGATTCATCGACGTCGTTGTGTGCGTATTCCGGGGCATGGCGATAGGCGTTCCGGGGGCATGTCGATAAGGATTCCGGGATGATGTCGATAGCGATTCCGGGATGATGGCGATAAGGATTCCGGGGATGCCGATAATATCGGCGGTGCCCGGAATGGCTATCGCGATCCCCGGAACGGTTTTCTAAAACCGGCTTCACGAAGCACGCTGGACAGACCAGCGGCAGCCTGGTCTCCACTGAAAGGTGGAGGAACCAGATTGCCGCAAGAGAGGTTGTCCATGCGCAAGATCAAAGAAGCACTCCGACTTCATTCCCTCGGACTTAAACAGCAGCAGATCGCGTCCAGTTGTTGCATCTCCCAGAGCACGGTTTCCGAGTACCTGCAGGCCGCCCAGGTGACGGGATTGAACTGGCCGGAGATGGCCGGCCTGGACGAGCGGGAGTTGGCCGCCCGGTTGTTCCCCGAGCGGGTGGCGGCGGTCCGGCGGGGCCAGTATCCGCCGCTGGACTTCGTCGCCATCCACCAGGAACTGCAAGCCCACAAACACGTCACCTTGCAGTTGCTGTGGGAGGAGTATCGCCAGGCCTGCCCCAACGGCTACCGCTACAGCCGCTTCTGTGAGCTGTACCACCGGTGGCGCTCGAAGCAGGATGTGGTCCTGCGCCAGCAGCACCGCGCCGGCGAGAAGATGTTCGTCGACTGGGCGGGCGACACCGTCCCGGTGTACGACCGTAAGACGGGCGAGCCGCGGCCGGCCTCGATCTTCGTGGCGGTGCTGGGCGCCTCCAGTTACACCTTCGCCGAGCCGCGCTGGACGCAGACCCTGCCGGACTGGATCGGTGCGCACATCGATGCCTTCGAGTTCTTCGGCGGCGTGCCGGAGATCGCGGTCCCGGATAATCCCAAGACCGGAGTAACCAAGGCCTGCCGCTACGAGCCGGAGCTGAACCGGACGTACCAGGAGATGGCCGCGCACTACGGCGTGGCCGTGGTGCCCGCCCGGCCCCGCAAGCCGAGAGACAAAGCCAAAGTAGAAGCGGGCGTCCTGTTAGTGGAACGCTGGATCCTGGCCGCCCTGCGCAAGCGCAAGTTCTTCAGCCTGGCCGAACTGGACGAAGCCATCGCCGAGTTACTGGAGCGCCTGAACCACCGCCCCTTCCGCAAACGCGAGGGCACGCGCCGCACTCTGTTTGAAACGCTGGACCAGCCCGCTCTGCGGCCGCTGCCGGCGGAGAGGTATCAGTACGGGGAGTGGCGCACGGCCCGCGTCAACATCGACTATCACATCGAGTTCGAGCGCCACTACTACAGCGTGCCCTACCAGCTCATCGGCCAGGCAGGTGGAACTGCGCGCCTCGTCGGCCACGGTGGAGATCTTTCATCGCGGCGTCGCGGGTGGCCAGTCATATTCGCAACAGCGTGCCGCATGACGCCACCACGGTCACCGAGCACCGCCCCAAGAGCCACCAGAAGTACCTGGAGTGGACACCCTCGCGATTGGTCCAGTGGGCCGCCAGCGTGGGGCCGGCCACCGCCGGTGTGTGCCAGCGCATCCTGGACAGCAAGCCGCATCCCGAGATGGGCTTTCGTTCCTGCCTGGGTATCTTCCGCCTGGCCAAGCAGTACTCCACCGAGCGAGTGGAAGCGGCCGCGCGGCGTGGCCTGGCCCTGAACGCCTGCTCCTATCAGAGTCTCAAGTCCATCCTCGAACGCGGCTTGGACAGTCTGCCCGTGGAGCCGCGCCGCCCAGCCGGCCCCCGGTGGAACACGACAACATCCGCGGAGCGGATTACTTCGACAACCCCAATCTTCCGTGAGGAATCATGCTGACACAACCAACTCTTGAGAAACTATGCACCATGCGGCTGCGCGGAATGGCCGAGGCCTTTCGCGAGCAGCAGGAGGACGCCGCGATCCAGCGGCTGAGCTTTGAAGAGCGTCTCGGCCTGCTCATTGACCGCCAGTGGAACTGGCGCGCCAACCGCGCTCTGGACCGGCGTCTGCGCAACGCCCGCCTGCAAGGGCCAGCCTGCGTGGAGGACATCGACTTTCGCACCGCGCGCGGACTGGACCGCCAACTGGTGCGTTCGCTCACGGCCGAGTCGGTTTGGGTGCGCGAGCACCAGAACCTGTTCCTGCTCGGGCCCACCGGCATCGGCAAGACCTGGCTGGCGCGCGCCCTCGCGCAGAAAGCCTGCCGCGACGGTTACACGGCTTACTTCACCAAGGCCACGGAGCTGTTCCGTGACCTGGCGATGGCGCGGGCCGACGGTAGCCTGCGCAAGCTGCTGTACCGTCTGAGCCGGGTCGACGTGCTGATCGTCGACGACTGGGCCATGGCGCCGCTGGCTGACGGCGAACGCCGGGAGTTCCTGGAGATCTGCGACGAGCGCTATCAAGCGCGCTCGATGCTGCTGACCAGCCAACTGCCGGTCTCGGCCTGGCACGCCCAGATCGGCGACCCCACGGTGGCCGACAGCATCCTGGACCGGTTGGTTCACAACGCGCATCGGCTCGAGCTCTCCGGCGAGTCGCTGCGGAAGAAGCGTTCCCGCAAGTCAGGCGGCGGAGAGTAAACGTGCAACAGGAACGCCTGCGGACCCGGAGCGGTGGAAATGACGGACCGAGGAAAACCAAAAGCAGGTTTCCCTCGGTCCTTGGAAAACGCTGCTGCGTTTCCCACATTTCCACCGCACGACGACTACGATTCCCCCTCAACCAAGGGAACAAACTTACGGAGGTAAGACCGTGAAAACCGATTCTACTTGACGCAGGCCGATCACCTCGGCCACAATCGTTTCACCGGCGTCGCTTCGCTCCGAGCGCGTTATCGACATCGCCCGGAATCGTTATCGACATCCCGTCGGAACGCTCTATCGACATCGCCGGAATACGCATCCAGTGTGCCCGAAGCCAAAGGCGTCTCCGGGCGGCGGCAAGATGCCGCAAGCGGCTGAGAATGTCTCGAGCTATTGCCCCGGCGACCACCAACTCTGCCGCCACTTTTTGAGAACCGGAATGTAACAATCGTGCCGGCGGCATGAACCCGTCGCCACTTTTCTGCAACCACCGGCATCTGACGGGGTAGCGAGGAGAATGGCGGCGGCCGATGGACAACCCGCAAAAATATATCAAAACGTGGCCGCTTTTGCCGCCCGCTTCCGCCTGTACCAGCGGAAGGGAGAACAAGCTCCTAGAATGAGCTCCTCAAAAAAGTAAAGATTAGGAGGCACCATGAAACACATAGCAACCGTGGCACTGATGCTCAATCTCGGTGTCGCAGGCGTCTACGCACAACATAGACCCATAAAGATGACGTTTTCGGGCAGCAATGTGGCCACTACGATCAATCTGCAGCCCGGCACAGTTACCGACGAACAGATTGTGGCCGGCACCGGTACACTAGGACCATTCACCTTTCGGGAACTACACGCTGACGGACCTTCTCCGCAGCCTTCCAGCAGTTGCTCCGGCCCATATTTTCTAGTTGTGGCCGGCGCGGGCGTATTTCGCTTCCAAAACGGAAGTCTCTTGACGGTCAGGATCACGGACGGAAACGGTTGCGTAGATCTCGCGGTTGGGGCGGCCCGCCTTACCGTGACTTACCTGATTACAGGCGGAACCGGGCATTTCAAGGATGCGTCCGGCAACCTTACATACACGGCGACGATGGTCCCGATCTTGCGCAACGCCACTAACGCGCCCGCACTTCTGACGCTTACGGGGGAGATTGAGGGAACAGTGTTCGGCGACGCCTCAGAGGAGTAACGCCGAGACGAGCGGCAGTAGGAGAAAGCATCTGCGCGTGCTCCCAGTCGCTGTGCTCCTGAGTGCAACCAGTTGAATCGGAGAATCAGGTGGAGAGTGGTCCGGTGATGTCCGCCTGCACAGAGAGGGTGTGGCGGCCGTCAGGCTCGTGCGCGGCGACACAGCACATCGGTGCTGGTGGACTGTCCCGGGAAGGTGCTCTTCCGGCGATTGGGGATTCGGGGCCGATAAACGGGCTGGCGCTGACGCACTGTGCCATGGTTGGATCAGATTAACGCTGCAACCTCTGATCGGCTACGGCTCAGCCCTGAGCGCCTCGCGTCCTGGACGACACGTCGGCAAGGATCTACTTGGACTATCGTCGCTTATGGTGAGAGTGTCGATTTCGGATTAGGAACGAGAAGTCGCCATCCCGAATTCAATCTTGACCGGCGTCTCATCGAGAGCGGTTGGAGCATCCATGCGCGTTTATCGGTCATGATTCCGTGGGGGGGGGCTTTACGGGAGAAATCCATGGGCACTTGCCTTCAGCGCGAAAGGGTTCCCCTTCCTCTCGGTCCTGTAGATTTCCTATCGATTCTGGCGGCCCTTTTGGTCAGCCGAACTCAGTGGCTGGCCCGTGTTGACGGAAGGAAGCCCGGGCTCTCCAGGTGGCCCCTGCGGCCCTGGGAATTCCTTGTGGGCCGCGCAATAGGTCCTGCAACTCATGGTTCGTCTTGAGACGGTCGACGAGATCATCATGGCGTGCGGCAGTCACACTATAATAGGCTGCAAAAAGCGCCAGGAGCAGGAGCCCCCGGAAAGAAAGTTCCTGAGCGCGCAGTATGCGACGTCCATCTTGGTTACTTTGTGATTGTTTTCTTTCTGATTCTGTTCTAGCGCTTTCACGCATTCAGTCATCTGCCGGCGGACGTGTTGGGCCGGTGCTTCGGCGTCGGATGGGAGTATATCGTCGGGATCAAGGGCTATGTACGATGTTGCCTTCAGCCCTTGGACTGCCGCCAGGATGGCACTCACAATCTCGGTAGGGTTAGATAGAACGATCCGATGGCGAGCAGCCACCGGGTGATCGTAGTGCTGCGGAGCGTGCTTGCTTGTGACAGCAAACTGCCGAAGACAATGGTGCCCGCAATGGAGGAGAGGCCGACGATGGTGGTAAGGCGTCCGTCCACACTCTGGCGACGTACCTCCTCCTCATTGAGGAGCACCTTACACTCAGCAAGATGAGGGCGGATGGCATCGGGATCCCCCGCGAGTGATGCGATTCGCCGCTCACGGCCCTCAAGGCGCATTCTGGCTCTACGCTCTTGCTCGAGGTGTTCTTCATCGGTCGGGGGCTGCTCAAGGGGGAAGATGTGATCACGGAATTTCCAAACCCACTTGGGAACTCTAGGCATACGGCGTGTCGCCCCCGTGGAGCCAACTGGCGATGGCGTCGGAGATTCCGAGGGTGAGCTTGTCATCGAGCCAAAGCCACTGGCCGCTCGGGTTCACTTCCAGAAAAACATAGTCCCCCTCCGGCGTCAGATCGAGGTCGATTCCTCCAAAAGTGAGTCCCAACAAATGCATTAGTTCCAGTAGTCGGTCCGCGAGGCGATCAGGCAGCTTGATTCGTCGGGTGGAGTCGAGGGTTCTCCGTCTGCCGCCAATCAACCGCTGCTGCGGGGTCGGATTGCGAGTCGATCACCGCGGCAAAGCACCGGTGCCCAACGATAGTGACTCGCACGTCACATTGCTTAGGAATCAGCGCCTGGTATATGGCGGGACTCATCGTGCACTCTCCACCTGAGCCAGGTGGTCGGCCAGCACGCGCGACGTGTAAATGGCGTATTCAATCCCGTTACGAACCACGTGTCCTGTTCTAGTGGGCTTGACGATCATGCTCCCGAATTGTCGGAACGCTTCCCGAACTCGTGCAGGGTCATTCGTGATAACTGTGGGCGGAATTGTGAACCCGAGGCGTGCGGCGAGGTCGAGTTGGTAGGGCTTGTATTCTGCTTGCCAGACGGCGGCAGGGTGGCTCATCCAACGCGACTGGTTGCCGATTATGCTCCCTACGAGCGCGTGGCGTGTCTCTTGCCGACAAAAATCGGCGATGCCTTCATCCATGCCGTCTGGCGTGGCAGCGGTTCGTAACCGCCGGTACCAAATGGCCGTGGGCCTCGGGACGGGGCGACCATCGCACCACAACCGCCCTGTGTCCTGGGGTGCGCCTGGGTGGAATGCCAGCGTGCGTTCGAAAGGAAAGTCTTCGGTGTTGAGCCGGTAGTGTGGGACACCGCGGGCTGCGAGACGCCGAACAACGTCGTCCGTCGCGACGTCCACTTTAGTGCTGACGATCAGGACGCAGGGGCTACTGGTCATCTGTTGTTTCAGGCGCCATCTTTGTCACTCTTGTCGAACACAACTCCTGCTCGGCAGCGTCAGCCGCATCGACCCACGCTCCATTTACCAAGATTTGGGAAACCTGACGTGCGCTGTCGTATCGGAGAGGATGTTGCGGAACGTCGGGCAGTCGTTGTGCGAACCGTACGAGAAATGGGGTCATGATAGATCTCCGTATCTAGGTATCATCCGTTGTCTCCCCCTTGACTAACGTGAGTCGTGTCCCCTGCAGCGTCGCTGCGCCCCCAGCATTCAATGTGACAGTTGGAGGGAGCGCATCCTGGTCCGCAGGCTCGTCATTGTAAGAGGGGTCGCCCAGTGCCGCGCTACACCGCTGCAGCACAAAGGGAACAAAATCACCACCCATCTGGCAGTTCCTCCTTGATTGAAATGCGCGGTGCAGCGCCATGGAATTTGCAGTACCAAGGTGAGATTACCACTAATTTGTGTGGATGGGGAGGATCGGCGATGAAGAAGCCTTGAGATGTTGGAGGGCGGTCGACGGCTACTCCCGATGAACGCCGGTCACGGAAATAGGTACCGGCAAGTCGGCTTGTGCCCGCTGATCGCGCTGCGCACCTGCCACATGTGCGTAGAACGCGTAGAGGTGCTAGTAAACGCGGACCGGAAGCCCCGTTGGGGGAACTCTGGCCCCTGCGCACACCGGCCGAGGGGTGATCGCCGAGGACGGGCTTGCGGCCACCTTCCGAGTCGCCGACGCGCCGCCCGGAACCGGGCGGACAGCACGTGACGGGAGGGCGTCAGGCGACTGTTGTGTTGCGGCGTTCCTGCGTCGTCGAGCCACTTGGTGAACCCGACGAGGTTCAGTGGGCTGACGATATCAGGAAGCGTTTCGAAACCTGGAAGGCAAGTCGGGACCGACATTATTCTGAGGCTGTTGGGCATCTTGCGCAACGGCGAATC
>CAWDER010000044.1:0-47233 GCA_963801345.1 Bryobacteraceae bacterium | reverse complement strand
CCGAATGCGGACTTGAGCCTGAACCCCCGCCCCCCCTCTTCCGCCAGGAAGAACGCGACCCTGGGCACCGACAGCGTTTGAATCAGCCGGTCGGCCACCGAGGACAGCATGGCGTCGAGATCGGTCTGCGACGAGAGATCCCGCGCGAACTCGATCAAAGTGCGCCGGTAGTCGTAGCGGTCCTTGTAAAAGTAGTTTCTGTCGAGCTGAACCTGGATCCACGCGCGGATGGGCTGGAACGTGAAGGCGGCGATCAGGATGAGGAGGAACGCCGCGGCGGGGCTCAGGTCGTCGAACTTCCCCAGGGAGAAGATCAGGCCGTAGAACAGGCCCAGGATGCACAGCGTCGCCAGCGTGTACGCGTAGCCTTGTTGGAAGATGACGTCCACGTCCATCAGCCGGTAGCGCAACACGGCATAGGCCCAACTGAGCGGCAGGAGCGCCAGCGTCAGCACCGCCATCTTCATGTACGGCCCGGGAACCGCGCCGAGGCTATACGGGACCACATAAAAAAGCACAAACGGCAGCACGCCGAACACGACCCCGTTCCTGAGCCACTTCAGTTGCTGCCGGGCCGTCGGCTCTTCGCAGTGCCGGTATCGTGCGGTGACCGCCAACCCTCCGCCCAGATACGCCAGCGCCAGGAAGGCGAGCCAGATGCGATCCAGAACCCAGCGCAGTTCCAGAGGTGGAATGGCGATTCGCACGGTGCCCGAAGCCACCCCCAGGTACACCGCCAGCAGGACCGAGGCCGGCACGTACAACAGGGCGACTTTCCACCAGCCGCGCAGCCGGCTCCGGGACTCCGGAAAACTGAGGCAGAAGTGCAGGAAGATGCTGGGGGCGAAAAGGCCGCTGGCCACATTGCCCCAGTAGATGACCTTGTCGAAGTTATTCAGCTTGCCTGTGTAGTGGAACGTCGACAGAACGAAAGAGGCCAGGCACAAAATGTAGAAATGCAGCGCCCGCTCGGCGCTGCCTCGCCGGAAGAACACGAACAGGCCAATCCCCAAGTAGGCCAGGCCTACCAGATACTGATAGTAGAGGGCTGCGTCCCGCGTCCCCTCACCTACCACAACCTTGGCGGCGAACGGCACGCCGGCCCGCTCGATGGAATACTTGACGTTGCTCCAGGCGCCGGCCCCCAGCAGCACGCCGGCCACCTCGGACGCGGCCGTGACCGGGGTGCCCCCGATCTGCCTCAGAACATCGCCCACCTTGATCCCCGCCTTTTCGGCCGCGCTTCCGCGGACCACGTGCAGGGCTTCGACGCGTCCGCCCCGGTCCATCCACATCACACCGTCTTCCGGCAAGCGGAACTTGCCTTGCTCTTGGAAATTGATGCCCGCGGAGATGACCGCCGCTACGGTCAGGATGACGAGCAGGGCCCCGGCGAACTGCCGCCTGAACTCCCTCATTGGCCGCCTCCGCCTGTCATCGGACACGTCTCCCGTCGGCGTAACACGCAAGCACGTTGGCTGCCAGCGTTTCCGGACACCACTCCATCTATAGAATACAGGAAGTTGACGGCCTTTCCCGAAATCCTGGGCCGCGCGAATCTGGTTTTCGGGAGGAATACACTACGCGGAAGTGTAGCGTAGCCCTAGAGCATGCACAGGGGCCTTTGGGGGGGGCAGGCGGGATCGTCCGCCTGGAGTCTTTTCCGCAACCTGCCGGGCGCCTCCTGCGTCCTGCTAATGGTCGTTTCACCTGGCGAGAGGGCCGCCTCTTCAGTCCGGCTTGACGGTCTGCTCCAGGGAGCCTAGAATTGAGGAAGACAAAAACGGGAAACTCTCGGGATACGACCGGGGATGGTAGGTATTTATGAAGGCAACCAGCACCGCGGTACTACTCTCGTTGTTCGGACTGGCGTCGGTTTGTTTGACGATTCGGGCCGCCGACAAACCCAAGCCGGCACCCCCTGGCCAAAAGCGCGAGACCGTAGCCAAGCCCCTCAGCGAAAGGGAAAAGCGTAGCCGCGACGAGCGGCTTCGCAAGGAGTTGGAAAGCCCCTACAAGAAGTGGCTGGACGAGGACGTCGGCTACATCCTCACCCCCGAGGAACGGCAGAGCTTCAAGCGCCTTTCCACCGACGACGAGCGCGAGAGTTTCATCGAGTCGTTCTGGCTGCGGCGCGACCCGACGCCCGACACCATGGAGAACGAGTATCAAGGAAGAGCACTACCGGCGGATCGCTTACGCCAACGACCGCTTCGCGTCGGGTATCCCCGGCTGGAAGACCGACCGCGGTAGAATTTACATCACCTTTGGCCCGCCCGATGAGAATGAGTCCCACCCTTCCGGCGGAACCTACAACCGGCCTTTCGACGAAGGCGGCGGAACCACCTCTACCTTCCCGTTTGAGATTTGGCGCTACCGCTATCTCGAGGGGGTGGGCCTGGGCACGGACATCCAGATCGAATTCGTGGACAAGACCATGACGGGCGAATATCGCATGACCATGGACCCCAGCGAGAAAGACGCCCTGCTCATGGTTCCCAACGCTGGCCTGACTCTGATGGAGGAGATGGGCCTCGCGTCCAAGGATGACCGCTTCAACCGGACCGATGGCACCCGTCTTGGTATTGGAGACCAGCCCGTTTCCTCAAGGCTCAATCAGTTCAACCGGCTGGAACAGTACGTTGCCCTGCAGAAGCCGCCCAGCACCAAGTTCAAGGACCTGGAGGCCATCGCCACTTCCAGAATCACCTACAACGTGCTCCCCATGAAGGCGCGCACCGACTTCATCCGGTTGACGGACTCTTCCATCCTCACGTACATCACCCTGCAGTTCGATCGAAAGGACCTTCAGTTTCAGCTCAAGGACGGGATGCAGAGGGCCACGGTGAATATCTACGCCAGCATCACCGCGATGAGCCGCAAGCGGGTTACGAGTTTTGACGACACGGTTTATGTGGAAGCCCTTCCGGAGACTCTGCAGGAAGAGAGCAAGCGAGTTCTCCATATACAACAAGGCCATCTTCTTGCCCCCAGGGATGTACCGGCTGAACATCGTCGCCAAGGACATTGTGGGCGGTAATGTGACCAACTTCGAGGAAGCCCTGCCCGTGCCGCGCTACGACGAGGAGACGCTTGCCTCCAGCACGATGATCCTGGCCGACCTCCTCGAGAAGGTCCCCACGCGCAGCATCGGGACGGGCCCGTTCGTGATTGGCGCTTCCAAAGTGCGGCCGCGCCTGAGCGGGTCGTTCGGGCGTGGCGAGAAGTTGGGCGTCTGGGCGCAGTTCTACAACTTCGCCCCCGACGAAACCACCCAGAAGCCGAACGGGAGCATCCAGTACGAAGTGATCCGAGAGGGCTCAAATCTGAAGGTTTTGGACTTCACCGAGGACGTGGCCTCCATCGAGGGCGCCTCGGCCAACCAGGTAACCGTCGAGAAACTCCTCCCCCTACAGAGTCTCGAACCGGGCAAGTACACGCTGAAGATGACCGCGACGGATCGGACCCGGGATAAGAAGGTCAGCACATCGGGCAACTTTACGGTATTCTGATTAGGAGCAGTGGCAGGTTAGGCCAGAGAGGCATCGTTCGGATGTTTGGCAGGACGGGCATCGCCGCAATCGCCTTGACCGCGGGCATTCTGGCGGGTGGGCTGTCCGCTCAGGAACCCGTTCCAGAACGGCTTTTCCGGCGGCATCGTCGGCTTGGTCTCCAACGCCTCGGGAATCCCGCAGATGGGGGCCACGGTTCAGCTTTTCGACGGGCTGGAACGCGTGGTCAGCCGCGTCCTCACCGATGAGTCCGGTAGTTTCCTGTTCAAGGCGCTTCCCCCCGGAGCCTACTCCTTGCGGGTCAGCCTGGCCAGCTTCCTCCCCGCTTTGAAGCGGAACATTCTGGTCCAACCCGGCGTGCGGAGCCTTCTCAGCGTCAATCTGGCCGGTGCCCTCAGCACCATCGAACTCGTTTATGCGAGTCCCGGCGCGGGTTCGATCATGAGCGACGATTGGAAATTTGTGCTGCGAGCTTCCACCGCCACTCGCCCCGTGCTGCGCTTCCGCCAGAACGTCGATTTCCAGGTTCCCGCGGGCCCCGCGGGCTCCCTCTTCGGCGGCCTTCTCGGATACCCGGGGGATCGTTAAGATCTCGGCGGGAGACGAGGGCCGCATTTCTCAGCTCGGAAATGAACCGGATCTCGGGACGGCCTTCGCGCTGGCGACCTCCGTCTTCGGCGTCAACCAGCTTCAAGTGAGCGGCAACTTCGCCTATTCGGCCGCTACGGGACTGCCGGCCGCCGGCTTCCGCACCAGCTACAGCCGTGGCGCGCCCGGCGACTCATCCTCTCCTCAGGTCAACCTGACCATGCGGCAGGTGTACATGCGCCCCCGCTCCGGCGCGGCGCTGCTGACCGGCCAGGAGGAAGCCGCTCCGGCGCTCCGCACGATGTCTGCCGGTTTCCTGGATCGCAGGTACTTGTCGGATGCGCTGCGCTTCGAGTACGGATTCTCGCTCGAGTCGGTGAGCTTCCTCGACACGCTGAACTACTTCAGCCCGTTCGGGCGCCTTTCCTACGATCTGGGGGATGGCGAGTCGGTTGAGTTTGCTTTCAGTTCCGGCGCCCCGCCCGCGGAACTGCTGTCGGCGCAGCGGGATGCCTCCAACGAGATGCAGCGCGACCTCTCCGCGCTGGCGCTCTTCCCGAGGGTTTCGTTGCGCAACGGCCGCGCCAAAGTGCAACGAACGGGGAACTTGGAATTGGCCTACCGCAGGACGGTCGGTTCGCGAACCTTCAGCCTGGCCGGCTATCAGGAAACCGTCCGCAATGCCGCCCTGACCATGGTGGCGCCCGCCGGCAGCGTTCCTTCGAGCGAATACTTGCCCGACCTTCTGTCCAACAGCGCGGTTTTCAACGCCGGCGATTACGTGTCGGCTGGCTACATGGTTTCCGTCACGCAGAGCTTGCTCGACCATCTGAACGTCACCCTGGCTGGTGGAAGCGGTAACGCATTGATCCCGGGTGACGGCCAGTTACAGGGTGATCGCCCCGACGAGTTGCGCGCCATGCTGCACCGCAGGCAGCGGCGCTGGGCCGCTGTGGTCGCATCCGGTTCGCTGGCTCGGATCGGAACCCACTGCACGACCAGTTACCGGTGGTCCGACGGGAAATCGCTTACGCCCGGGCACTTGTACCTCACGCAGACGCTGCGGCCGGATGTCGGCCTCAATATCTACATCCGCCAGCCGGTGCCGGCTCTCCCCGGACTCCGCGGCCGGCTGGAGGCCACCGCCGATCTGCGCAATCTTCTGGCCGAGGGCTATCTGCCGCTGGCGACGGCGGATGGAGGCCGGGTCCTGCTGCTCCACACGCCTCGCAGCCTGCGCGGCGGCTTCGCTTTCGTCTTTTAGCTACACTTCCGGGATTACCCTGTGATCGGGAGTGACCCGCATGCCTCCAGTATTCCCCTTCCCCCTTTGCGCCTCCGCGCCTTTGCGTGAGTTTTTCGCCAAGAAAAAAGGAAAAGCCCGATCACCAGGCCTTGCATTGATTTGGGCGACCTTCTGCTCACCCGCACGCAGTACAACGCAACTCACAATCGCATCGGTCAGTGGCCGATGAGCACCCGGAGGCGTGGGCCGATGCCGCCCAGATCGTTCTCCGCGCTGCCGCCAGCCCCCCCGCCCTGCGAAAGTCCCCCGGTGCCGAGGATGCCGGACACGTGCGTCCACTGCACGTCGACGGCGATGGCCACCCACGAATTGACCCGCACCTCAGCGCCGCCGACCACGAGATACCCGGCCTGCCTCACGTCGACATTCTCGCCAAAGGCCGAAAAATCCGACGTCTCCTTGTAGCCGTAGGAACCCCATCCGCCTCCCGCATACGGCCGGATCCGGCGCCAAGCCGGGAACCGGTACCCGCCGGTCACCTCGACCGGGATTTCCGTCGCCGTGAGCGGAATGCCGAGCCCGTAACTCTGACCGTTGAACAGCAACGCCCTCTGGCCGTTCTTGCTGAAACGCGAGGCCGTCAGGTCGACGAAGATCCCATTGCGGAACGCGATATCGAGGCCGCCGCCGAAAAATGGTTGAGCGGCGCGGCCGAATGTTGCCTTGAAGGTCTCCTGGGCCGCGAACCTCTGGAACGTCGCGAGGAAGAAGGGCCGGAACGCGATGACGGGCGCAGTGTTCGCGGTTGACGCGGTGCGCGTTTGCGCCGGCGTGAAGCCCGCGCACGCCAGGATGCCGAGCACGGGGAGCATGACCACTTTGGTTTTCACCTCGCCAGCCCCAGTCCGCGCAGCGTGTTCCGCGCTTCGATGAGTCCGAACCCGAACGTGTCGTTGCGGTTCGGGGCCACGCTGGCAGCGCACTTGTTGAGCGATACGCTGCACGGTGTCGCGAACTTCTCGAGCGCGGCTTCGATCGCTGCCGGATCGGTGATGCCCTGCTGCATCAGCATCGCGGCGACGCCCGCGACGTGGGGCGTGGCCATCGATGTGCCGGTATAGCCCATATACGCGAGGATGTCGAACCGGGGTGGCCCATATTCCGACGGTGGCCGCAAGTACGTTTCCGTGAAGTCGGAGTGGAATGTCTGCTGCCACACATAGCCGTTGTTGGCCGACCCCCCGCCACCACCCGGCGCAGCCAGTTCGACGTACGAGCCGGTGGTTGAGTAGTCCGCATGGCTGGTATCCACCCCGACGGCTGCCACCGATACCGCTCCCTGCACGCGCGAAGCGATCTCGGGGAGCACCTGCGGCGGATTGCCGTCGAGGAACGAGTTGCCCGCGGCAATCACGATGAACACGCCTTTGCCGACGGCATATCTGATTGCGGCCTCGATCACCGGTGCGCAGCCGGCCTGATCGGGGCTGGCGCCGCAGTTGGCGGGACCCTCACGGCCGATGCTCATGTTGATGATCTGCGCCCCGTTGTCGGCCGCGTACCGGATGCCCTGCGCCACCTGGCCGTCAGAGCCGCACTGGGCGGCATCGGGGACGCTGAACAGGAGGTCCCAGGTGCCGCAGATCACCTTGACCGGCATCAGCTTCACGTTGAATGCGACTCCGGCCGTCCCAATGCCGTCGTTGGTCAACTGGCCAATGGTCCCGCTGACGTGCGTGCCGTGACCGTCGTAATCGAGCGGCGTCGTCGTATCCCAGATGAAGTCGCGCGGAGACACGAAGCGTCCGGGCGCCACGAGCTGCGACGCGGCCGCGTACGGGATCGTCACATCGCCGAGCGCCGGATATTTGGTGCCGGCTTCGTCTCTGAACCCGAGCATCTTCACGTTGAGAGTGGCGTCGGTATAGGCCACGCCGGTGTCGAGCACGGCGACCGTGATCGTCGAACCGGCCTGCGGCTGAATATCCCATGCACGCTCCAGATCGATGAGCGGGAAATTCCACTGCAGCTTCGCGTAGAGGGGATCGTTCGGCACCAGCATCGCGTGGTTCACGTATGCCGCCTGCGCGTATTCCACGCCGGCCTGCCCGCGGAAGCTCGCCGCCACCGCTTCCGCGTCCTCGTTCGGACCGATCGTCACGAAGTCGAAATCCGCGGATGCGGGGCGGGCGGAGACGCTGGCCGTCTGCGACGAAGACATGCGCAGCGACGCGAGACGCGACTCGCTCGACATGTCATCCTGGAATTTGACGATTACCCGGCCGGACGCATACCGCCAGCCTCGCGGACCGGTTCGAGGCTGACGCAAGGCTCCCAGGAACGGGCCCTCCTCAATCGGCGGCGGGCCCTCGCCCTCGCGCACCAACACTGCCGCAGCACCCGTCAGATTCGCCACTATGCCGGGCTCAAGACTGACTTCTGTGACCGCACTCGAAATATCCGTCGGAGCGATTGCGCTGACCTGATACACGCCACCAGCCACGCCCGGCGCCAGTCCCGCGAACTCCACGCGAGCCAGCCGTTCCCCAACCCGAACGCGAGGCTGATTCCTCGCCACGGCCGCGCGCTTCGACGGGCCGAGTTGCCGTGATGGAACAGAAGGAGAAACAGCCCCCAACCCTGTAGCTGGAATGCTGATGCGATCCCCCGCTGAAATCGGGTTCGCGGAACTTACCTCCGAATCGCCTTTGAATTCCGAGAGAATCCCGGGATCTTCACTCCAGAGTGTCACCCTGATAGCACCGCTCGTGCCCGTGCTGGTTTGTACAACCATGTCTACATACGCGACATTGGGCAGTTCAAACGGCACCTGTGCGACAATCTTGCCCGGCGACACGAATAACAACGGAGCGGCCGTATCTCCAAACCGAACTTGCGTGCCCGCCAACTGGGTTGCTGCAGGCACAGCGGTTCCCCCTGCCGTTTCGGCCGCGAGATCGCTGCCGTATATGGATACGAGGGAGCCGCGGGAGGCTGCGGCACCACTGTAGACGTCGCGTCCGTTTGCCGCGTTAACGATTCCACCAGGCGCCACTACAGGATTTTGCGCCGGCGCTGGCAGGGAGGCGAGCACAGCAAACATCAAAATGAACTGCGTTCGGCGATTCAGTGTAGCCCACGTAGGCGGCCTCCTCCATTTTCAACAGCCTAGGATCCTTATCGGCCGGCTCCGCGGAGATGATAGACGAACGCGAACAGGAATCTCGCCCGGAATTGCAGAGCTGCTGGGGCTTGCTTTCCGCCGCCGAGGCCGCTTTCCCCATCCCCCTCTGCGCCTTTGCGTGATCTGCGTCTTCGCCTAAGCCCAATGGAACCCGCTCTTAAAGAGCGGCAGAGATCGAATGCGCCTGCCCGTCGCGGCGAAAATCGCATTGGCCACCGCCGGCAGGATGGGTGGCAGCGCGGGCTCGCCCAAACCGGTTGGCGGGTTATCGGTGATGCGCCAGTGAACCTCGATTGCCGGTGGCGCCTGGTCCATCCGCACGAAATCGTGCTGGTGGAAATTCGTCTGCATCACCCTGCCACGTTCGACGGTGATCTCCTGGGCCATAATCTCGCTCAGCCCATCAATGACCGATCCCTGCACCTGCTGCTCCGCGCCCGAGGGGTTGATGATCTGCCGGCCGACGTCTCCGGCCACCCATACCCGGTTCACCTTCACCCCGTTCTGCGCATCCACGCTGACCTCGGCCACCTCCGCGAAGTGTCCCTGATGGCTGAAGTGGAAGGCGACCCCCATCGCCGTGCCTTTCGGCAGTGTGCGCTTCCCCCACCCGGAGCGCTCGGCAACCAGTTCCAGCACCCCCCGCATACGCGCCGGATTCAGTCCCGCGCCCTGCTGTGTGGCAACCGGCAGAGGAGTCACCGCCAGCAACGCCAGCCGGAATTGCACCGGATCCTTGCCCGCGCCGTGCGCCACCTCGTCTAGGAACGACTGCATCACGAAGGCGTGTGCGTTGCTGCCCGGCGCGCGCAGGGCTCCCGTCTTCAAGCGCAGCGGCATCACCGAGGTATGCAGCGCGAAATTGGGCACATACCGCGCCGGGTATTCCGTCGCCGAGAATTGTGCCGACGGAGAAAAGCGCGCGCCGTCCCCGAAGGTCACGAAGTGATCCCGCCACGCGGTCAGGTTGCCGGCCGCATCCACTCCGCCCCGCAGCAGGTGAAACCCCGCCGGACGGTAGTAGTCGTGAGTCATGTCGTCTTCGCGCGTCCACAACACCTTGACGGGAACCCCGGCGGCACGCGCGATCCACGCTGCTTCCACCATGTAGTCGTTGGTGAGCCGGCGCCCAAAGCCGCCCCCCGCGCGCAGGAGGTGGACCGTGATATCGCCCTCCGCCATCCCCAGGGTCTTCGCCACCAGCGCGCGGCCGTTGGCCGGCGTCTGGCTGGTGGTCCAGATTTCCAGTTTGCCCTCCTGATACCGCGCCGTCGTGTTCTGCGGTTCCAGCGGCGCGTGCGAGAGGAAGGGGTACGAGTAGACCCCCTCCACCACCTTGGCCGCCCCCCGCAGCCCCGCTTCGGCGTCGCCGTCGTTGCGCAGCGTCTGATGCGGAGGCTGCCGGAACAGTTCCTCCGCGCGCCGGGCGAACCCTTCGCTCGACTGCTCGGCGCCGGGACCCTCGTCCCAGGTGACTTCCAGCTTCTGGCGCGCGCTCTGCGCGGCCCACCACGTGTCCGCGAGGATGGCGATTCCCGGCTCCAGCCCCGGATCGCCCACGATCACCGGATCGCGGACCGCATTGCCCTCCACTACAAAGGCCTGCCGAACTCCCGGGAGCGCCTTGATGGCGTCCAGGTTCGCGCGCACTACCTTGCCCCCGAATACCGGGCACTTGTGATACACCGCCGAGAGCATGCCCGGCAGCGTGAAGTCGATGCCATACAGCGGCTTGCCCGTCACGATTTCGGCCACGTCGAAGTGCGCTGTGCGGTGGCCGATGATCTTGTAGTCCTTCGGGTCCTTCAGGGTCACCGTGGCTAGGTCGGGCGGCGTAAGGGTGGCCACGCGCGCGGCCAGTTCCCCATAGCCCAACGAGCGGCTGGACGGCCGGTGCAGCACGCGGCCGGACGCGGTGGTGCACTCCGCTTCGGGCACGCTCCAGGTCTGGGCGGCGGCGGTCACGAACATCTGCCGGCCTGCGGCGCCCACCCGCCGCAACGGGTCCCAATTCGTGGGCGTGCCAGTGCTGCCGCCCGTGCTCTGCCGGCCGTATCGCGCGGGGTCAAGATCCGCCTGCTCGACCTTGACGCTCTTCCAATCCACATCCAGCTCTTCGGCGATGAGCATGGGCAGCATGGTCTTGATGCCCTCGCCCACCTCCGGGTTCTTCGCCATGATGGTGACCGTGCCGTCTCGAGCCACCCGGATGAAGCTGTGGGGCGACAGCGGCGCGGCGGCGGTTTGCGCCTCGGATTCCGGATACCACGAAAGCATCAGTCCGCCGCCGGCCAGCGCGGTAGCACGAAGAAAGGCTCGCCGTCCGACTTTCACGGCCGCCCCCTGCGGGTGCCCGCGATGGTGGCCGCTCTGTGAATCGCCTGCCGGATACGCAGGTACGTAGCGCAGCGGCACAGGTTGCCGTGCATGGCGCTGTCGATATCCTGGTCGGTGGGCTTGGGGTTCTTAGCGAGCAGCGCCGCGGCATTCATGATCTGGCCGGCCTGGCAGTAGCCGCACTGCGGCACATCCAGTTCGAGCCAGGCCTGTTGCAGCGGATGGGAACCGTCCGGCGAGAGCCCTTCCAAGGTGGTGATCGGCGCCTTCGTGGCGGCCGAAACCGGCGTCATGCAGGAGCGCACCGCCTGCCCGCCCAGGTGGACCGTGCAGGCCCCGCACAACCCTAGGCCGCATCCATATTTAGTGCCCTTGAGATCGAGAATGTCCCGCAACACCCACAACAAAGGAGTGTCCGCGGGCACGTCGACCGTATTGGACTTCCCGTTAACCCTGATCTGAAACGGCATGCCGCTGGCCCTCATCTAATGAGAGCCAGCGGCCCCACCAAAAGTTTCGTGACAAGCTGGGACAGATTCTGAGTTCTGGGTTCTGGGTGCTGCCCCCCAAACACCACCGCCTACCAGTTCGTATACGACCCGTCTGTACGCGACATCCCTCCGAGATTCCCGGGTCGAGTCACTTCCGTGATCAGAGTTGCCTCTTTGGGATCGAATTCGACACCCAAACCCGGCCGCTCGTTCACAAAGGTCCTGCCCATATGGGGAACCCAACGCACTGAGGCAGGCAAGGCCCCGTCCGCGGGCCCGAGTTCTGCGGCAGGCCTGGCACAGTTGCAGCCGCGGCCACCTGCACCTTCGCGGCGGTCGCAATCGGGCGGGTGGTATGTGGGCTCAATGCCGCAAGGTGCGTTTCGCACATGCCGGCGATCTACATGTACCCAGTGATGCTGCGGCAGTTCCGGGTCATCCCGCGCACGTAATCGACTCGCTGCTGCTCGATCAATTCATTGATCTCAAACTTGCCGCCATCGCCCGTCGCCATCGGAACTCCGGTCATTCGTCGCATATTTCGATACAGGGATTCTCTCCCCGGCCGAAGCATGTCCTCGACGAAAAATGGCCGCAAAGGTCCGCCCATATCGGCGAGCGTGACGGAGTTGGGCATGTTCAGCTTAGCGGTCACGCCGACCGCAAGTTTCTTTTTGCTTTGTTTTCTTCGAGAAACGGAAATGTGCCCCGTGCGGAGCCGCCTGCGGCGTGTATCGTGAAACCGGAAGAGGGAGTGCGGCCCGATCTTTCGATCCGCCCGAAGAGCCCCTATATCCTTCCCGACACCCTTCCCGCTCCCTAGGGGAGCGTACTTCAAATCGCCGGATTCCCTCAGGATGAAGTTGTGGCTTGTGGCTCGCAGCCAGCGGAGCGCGCCTCCAACGGAGGCGCGCCACAAGCCGCCCTTATTTGCGGGCGCCTCGTCGGGGGCTCTTCAGTTTGGACTGCCGCGCTTTGCTCGCCTTGCGCTTGGGCTTGCTGATACGGAAAGTGCCGCTACCCAGGTTTTCCGCCGAATAGGTCTTGTACTCAGACAACGCGTTTGTCTCCTTGCAGATTCATGATGGAACCCCCATTCTAGCAGGCGTGGGGCAGCTTGATAAGCTGCGGCCGATCGCCAGTCGGCCCCGGGCGGCGGTTGCCAACCACCGCGCAGGATTCCATCCTGCTCCCCAACTTGGACAGGCGAAAACGCCTGTCCTACCGCAAGTAGAACAGGCTCAGACGGGGCAAGCCCGCCGCTTCCAGCAGCCGGCGCTCCAGGTACTGTGCCTCGAGCATGGCCAGTTGGGAGGCGGACATCTTCCCCCGGTACGGGCGGAGCTCGGCGTCCAGCGCGCGCCGTGCCGCCAGCGACTCTTCTTCGCCTTGGCGGCTCCGCGCGATCGCGATCATCTTGTCCTCGAGCGAGGTGAGCCGGCGCTCCAGGTCTTCCAGGTCGCCGAAGTGGGCCTCGGCTTCGGCGGCGATGCCATCGAGCGACGCGGCAATCTCCGCATAGGCCGCCTCGCCCAGCGAGCGCAGTTCGGCCGCGCACTTCACCAGAAACGCCCGCAACTCCTCCAGCTTGAACGGCGCCTCCGTCTCGCCCACCGCGCGCGCGGGCGTCATTCCCGCCATCAACTGCGCCTTTTCGAGCACCGCCTGGGAGCAGTAAGCCAGCGAGTTGACCATCCGGACCTTCGACTTCCGGCTGCGCCACTTCTCGAAGGCCGCGTCGATGCCGCCGAGCACCGCTTCCAGGGGCACGCCCGAATCCTTCCACAACTCGATCAACGCCCAGTCGAGCGGAGACAGGAAGAACAGCCCCGTACCCCGAGCCCGTTGGAAATGCTCTTCCACTTCCGTGAAGTAGTTGAAGTAGTTGAGCTGCCAGTTTTCTTCCGGCTCGTTCACGTCTGCCTGTTCCGTTCCCAGATCAACTGCAGGCCTTCCAGGGTCAGGTCTTCGTCGACCTCCGTGAGGTACTTGGAACCCCGCGAGATCAGGCTGGCCTGCCCCCCGGTCGCCACCACGCGCGTTTGCGGTCCGAGCGCCTCCATCAGCCGCTCGATGATGCCGTCGATCATTCCGATCGTGCCGTAGTACAGACCCGACTGGAGGCTGCCCACGGTGTTGGTGCCGATCAGCTTCTCAGGCTCCCGAACGTCCACCAGCGGCAGCCGGGCGGTCTTAGCGAACAGCGCATCCACCGCCAAGTCCACACCGGGGCAGATCAACCCCCCGAGGTAGCGGCCCGACTTGGAGACCACATCGAAAGTGATGGCCGTGCCCAGATCGACCACCACGCAGGGGCCTCCGTGCTTGTGGAACGCCGCCACGCTGTTGACGATGCGGTCGGCGCCCACTTCGCTCGGGTCGTCGTAGCCGATCTTCAGTCCCGTGTCCGTAGCCGGTGTGACGAAAGTGGCCTGCGTATGGAAGTACACCTCCGCCATGCGGGCCAGGGACGAATCGAGCGGAGGCACCACGCTGGAGATGATAATCCCGTGGACGGTGGCGAGGTCCAGGGAGGCAAGGGAAAAGAGGTTGCGCAGAAGGATCCCCCACTCGTCGGCGGTCTGCGCCAGGACCGTCCGGAGGCGCCACCGGCCGATCAGGTTGTCATCCTCGAAAGCGCCGATCGTGATGTTGGTATTCCCGGCGTCAAGAGCTAGCAGCATGCTACTCCCCTATCCTTTCTCCCTCGTTCGGCGTAGAGGTGCAGGACGCGGTCCGCGCCTTGCTCCAGTAGCAGCCTGCAGTAGTCGTCCACGCATGCCGCGAGCTTGATCAGGAGATCTTCCCGCGAATGCCGGCGGCCCGTCAGCATCCGCAGAGATGTCGCGATGGTTGCCAACTCCGGCGGGAAAGCCTCCTGGTTCACATTGACGCCGATGCCCGCGACCACCGCGGAATCGGCGGTCTGGCAGAGAATGCCCGCGCATTTCCTACCGCTCACCAGCAGATCGTTCGGCCAGCGAAGTTCGCACAGGACCCCTGCGACCGAGGCGATCGCCTCCTGGACCGCCAGTCCCAGGGCCAGCGTCAGGACCGGCAAGGAATCCGCGTCCAGGGCCGGCCGCAGCACAATCGAAACGTACAGGCCGGTCTCCCTCTCCGAATGCCAACCCCGGCCGTGCCGTCCCTGTCCGGCCGACTGTTCCTCGGCTACCACCAGGGTTCCGCCGCGACATCCTGCGGCCGCCAGCCGCGCGGCCTCCGGCATGGTGGAAGGGATCGCATCGAACCACACCAGCTCGCGCTGCGGCAGGCGCGCGCGAATCTGGTCGAGGTCAAGCGGCATGATCAGATAAGTCGCAAGCGGAAGTTGATATTGACGGCCTTGGCGGAGTGCGTGATCGCGCCGCAGGAGACGAAGTCCGCGCCGGTTGCGGCGTAGGCCTGGATGTTATCGAGATTGATGCCGCCGGACAGTTCCACCGTCGCGCGGTTGCCGATGAATCGAATGTGCGCGGCGGCTTCCTCGGGCGAGAAGTTGTCGAGCATGATCGACTTGGCGCCGCAGTTCAGCGCTTCTTCAAGATCGGCGTGGCTGTGAACTTCGATCTCCACCGGCAGCCCGGTCTGGGAAGCGCGTTCGAGGGCCGCCCGCACCCCGCCCGCGGCGGCGATGTGGTTGTTCTTAATCAGAACCGCATCGTACAGCCCCATGCGGTGGTTGGTGATGCCTCCGGCCGCTGCCGCCATCTTCTCCAGCCGCCGCAGCCCCGGAGTCGTCTTGCGCGTGTCGAGCACTTTGCAGTTGGTGCCCGCCACGGCGTCCGCGTAGCGCCGGGCCGTGGTGCTGATTCCACTCAGACGCTGCAGGAAATTCAACGCCACGCGTTCGCATTCGAGCAAGGTCCGCGCTCGTCCCCGCACCCGCGCGATAGGCTCGCCCGCGGCGACGCGCGCCCCGCTGAGAGCCACCAGCCTGACCTCATCGATCCCGCCCCGCATTTGGTAGATCACCGGAAGCAACTCTGAGCCCGAGACCACGAGCGCCTCGCGGGCCTGGAAGCAGCCCGAGGCCATGCGATCCGGGGGCACACAGGCCTGCGAGGTAATATCGCCCGGGCCCAGGTCCTCGTCCAGCGCGCGCCAGACGGCCTCGTGAATATCGGGATGGTTGACGTCGAAGGTCATGACGCGGGAAGGGCCTCCAAAGCCGCGCGGCTCTTCTCGATCTGCGCCTCGTACTCGCCCAGCTTCTGGCGAATGGACTCTACCACCGGGGCCGGCGCCCGGCTGAGAAACTCCTGGTCCGACAACTGCCGCTTCGATCCGGCGATCACTTTGTCGAGTTGCTCGATCTGCTTCTCCAGGCGGTGTCTGTGTGCGCCCGCCTGGGCCCCCGGAAGGCGCAGCACCAGGTCGAACTCGGGGGTGGAGTGCAGCGCCCCCGCCTTTTGCGGAGCGACGCCCGGAGCCAGGTCCAGTTTCACCCCCGCCAGTTTCTGAATGACATCCAGATGGGCTTTCGCAAGGTCCAGCGCCGCGGTCTGCGAGTACAACGCGCCATCGAGTTGCTGCTTCGGATCGGCGCTCATCTCGGCGCGGAGATTGCGGGCGGCCGTGATGATCCCCCGCAGAGCGTCCATGTCCCGCTCGGCGGCCTCGTCGGTGAACTCGGGGCTGGGCGAGGGATAGCTGGTGAGCGCCACCGAGTCGCGGCGGCCGTCCCCGTTCGAGGCCAGCCGCTGCCACAGTTCCTCGGTGAGGAAAGGCATCAGCGGATGCAGCAGGCGCAACGCGGTTTCGAAGACGTACAGGACGTTGCGCCAGTCGTTGGTGAGCCCGGAGCCCTCCCTGAAGCGCAGCTTCTTGATTTCGACGTACCAATCGCAGAACTCGTGCCAGAAGAACTGCCACAGGCTCTGCGCCGCTTCGTGGTAGCGGTATTGTTCGATGGCGCTGTTGACCGCCGCGGCGCAGGCGTTCAGACGGCTGAAGATCCAGCGGTCCTCGATCGTTTCGAGCCGGCCCGGCATGCTCAACTGCGGCTCGAACCCGGCGCGCTCCATGTTCAGAAACAGGAAGCGGGCGGCGTTCCAGATCTTGTTGGCGAAGGCCCGCGCGCTGGTCATGCGCTCGTCGGAGAGCGTCACATCGGTGCCGGGCGCGGCCCCCACCAGGAGGGCCATGCGGACAGCGTCGGTGCCGTACTTCTCGGTGACTTCGAGAGGGTCGATGACGTTGCCCTTGGTCTTCGACATCTTCTGCCGCTCGGCGTCGCGCACCAGCGCATGGATGTAGACCTCCCGGAACGGCACATCCCCCATGAATTCGAGGCCCATCATCATCATGCGGGCCACCCAGAAGAACAGGATGTCGAATCCGGTGATGAGCAGCGACGTCGGATAGTAGGTCTTCAAGTCCGCGGTCTGGTCCGGCCAGCCCAGTGTTGAGAAGGGCCAAAGCGCGGAGCTGAACCAGGTATCCAGAACATCGGGGTCCTGCGTCAAGGTGCCGGACCCGCACTTGGAACATGTGGAAGGCGTCTCGCGGGAAACCGTGATCTCGCCGCAGTCGCCGCAGTACCAGGCCGGGATACGGTGTCCCCACCAGAGTTGACGCGAGATGCACCAGTCGCGGATGTTGTTCATCCAGTCGTAGTAGATCTTCGTGCAGTTCTCCGGAACGATGCGGGTGCGGCCCTCTTCCACCGCGCGTATGGCGGGCTCCGCCAGAGGCTTGGTCTTCACGAACCATTGCGTGGAGATGAGCGGCTCCACCACCGTCTTGCAGCGCTGGCACTTCCCGATCGCCAGTGCGTAGGGTTCGATCTTCTCGAGCAGGCCGAGATCCTGCAGCTTGGCCACCACCTGCCGCCGCGCTTCGAAGCGGTCCAACCCGGCGTAGGCGCCGGCTTCGGCGGTCATGACGCCGTCCTCGCCGATGACCTTGATCTTAGCCAGATTGTGCCGCTTGCCGGCTTCGAAGTCGTTGGGGTCGTGGGCGGGGGTCACCTTCACGACGCCGGTGCCGAACTTCGGATCCGCCAGTTCGTCGAGGATGATCGGAATCTCGCGGTCCATCAGCGGCAGGACCACGCTCTTCCCGTGGAAGGCGCTGTAGCGCGGGTCCGCGGGGTTGATGGCGACGCCGGTATCCCCCAGCATGGTCTCGGGCCGCGTCGTGGCAACCACCAGGTGCAGACCGGTGTCCTTCACCGGGTAGCGGATGTGCCACAGGTTGCCCTGCGTCTCGTCGCGAACCACCTCCAGGTCGGAGAGTGCCGTGTGGCAGCGCGGGCACCAGTTCACCATGTACTCGCCGCGGTAGATGAGCCCTTTCTCGTACAGGCGAACGAAGACCTCGCGTACCGCGCGCGACAAGCCTGGGTCCAGCGTGAACCGCTCCCGGCTCCAGTCGCAACTGACGCCGAGCTGCATCATCTGCCGCTTGATCGTGCCGCCGTAGAGTTCCTTCCACTCCCAAACGCGCTTGACGAACTCTTCCCGGCCAAGCTGCCGGCGGTCCAGACCTTCTTCCGCAAGCTTGCGTTCGACCACCATCTGCGTGGCGATCCCGGCGTGGTCCGTCCCCGGCAGCCACAGCGTCCTGTCGCCGCGCATCCGGTGCCACCGGATCGTCACATCGATCTCGGAGTGTTCGAGCATGTGCCCCATGTGCAGGGAGCCCGTCACGTTGGGGGGAGGGATCACCAGGCAGAAGACAGGGGCGGAGGAATCCTCCGGCGGCCGGAAAAGGCCGCCCTGGGCCCACCGTTCGGCCCAGTGCGGCTCGAAGCGCCGGGGCTCATAGACCTTGTCGATTTGCATGGAAACATCCAATATATCATGCGGTTGCAGCGAGGCCGCCGCTCGACGCGGGCCGCTACCGCGGCCAGCGGCCGCTGATCTGAAGCAGGAAGCCGTGCAGGCGGTGAAAGAAAGCCGCAGTCCTTCCAGAACATGTGCGGGCAGTAGCCCGGAACTACGCTGATCCCGTTCGCGTTGCAGAAGCCCACCGCGGCTTTGCTGACCGCGCCTTCCCCCACGGCGCGATACAGCCAAATTCTGCCGATCCCGGCCGCCGCACAGTCCATCACCACGGACTCCGATTGCTTGGCGGGGGTCATGATGAGGGCGCCGGCCACCGCCGGAGCGATGTCCTGTACCCGCGCATAGCAGCGGCGTCCTTCGATTTCCGTGACGGCGGGGTTGACCGGCACGGCGTCGTAGCCGCGCTTCAGCAGTTCGCGAAACATGTCTCGCGTGAAGTCCTTCTCTGTCCGGGAGACGCCCACCACGGCCAGCCTTTTCTGGCTTAAGAAATCCGAAATCGCCTCGAGTGTCTGCATGGTCTTCCGTCCAGGATAACTCGGTTGGACGTGGGGCGGACGCCCTCGGCCGCCGGCTGCCGGGACGCCTACTCGTGGCGGAGCGAGATCACGGGATCCACCCGCGTGGCGCGGACCGCGGGAAACGCGGCCGCGATCGCGCCAACCGCCAGGAGCACTCCGGTTGCCGCGGCGGGCACGATTGGGTCCAGCAGGCGAATTCCGTAGAGGGAGCGCTGGGCGACGATGGTGGCCCCCGCTGCCGCGGGAATTCCCAGCGCCAAGCCGATGCCGACCACCACCAGGGCGTCGCGCAGGACCATTCGGAGAATGTCGCTCCTGCGTGCGCCCAGTGCGAGGCGAACCCCAATCTCGCTGGTACGCTGTGCCACCGCGAACGACATCACTCCGTAGAGACCGATTGCGGAAAGCAGCAGTGCCAGGGAGCCGAAGCCGACGCACAATCCCGCGATGAGCCGGAAAGGCAAGAGAGAATCGTCCACCAGACCGGCCTGGGTGCGCATGGATGTCAGAGGAACGCTGCGGTCCAGCGCCGCCAGGCTTCGGCGGACGCCGGCGGCCACGGAGAGGGGCGAGACCGCCGTTCGCACCTCGAAGAACATCGCGCCCGTCTCGTCCGGGTATTGCCGGTAGGGGAGATAGATGGTGGGGGAAGTCCGTCCCAAATCCTCGTACTTCGCGTCCCGGCACACGCCGACCACCTGCATGTCGGCGTCACCCATCCGAAGTGCGACTCCGACCGGGTTGAGGCCGGACAGCAGCGTGCGGGCCAGGGTCTCGTTCACAATCGCGACCTTGGCTCCGGCCTCGTTGTCGGCGGCGTTCAGATCGCGTCCCGTGAGCAGCGGGATGCCCATGGTCGAGAAGAACGACTCGCCTACGCGCAGAATATTCGCCTGCAAGTGCCCGTTGTCGCTTCTGCCCGGCACGGTGAAGCCGCTGGCGGCGACTTCGTGGCCCAGCAGCGCCAGGTTCGAGGTCGAGACTTCGCGCACTCCGGGAATGGCGGCGAACGATTGGCGGGCGCGCTCGTAGAAATCGACCAGCGCCCGGCCCTGGTAGCCTGCCTTGGAAGCGTCCAGGCGCAGGGTGAGCACGTCTTCTGTCCGAAAACCGGGATCCACGCGCGAGAGCCCGGTGACCGTCTTGAGGAACAGGCCCGCGCCGACCAGCAGCAGCAGAGAGAGAGCCACCTGCACAGCCACCAGGGCGCGAACCAGCCGGAGGCGTTGGATGCCATGCCCCTGCTTATCCCGAAGACCGGTAACGGGGGAGTTCCGAGTGGCGCGAAGAGCCGGCAAGAGGCCGCAGAGCAGGGCCGTCAGTAAAGACAACGCCAGCGTGTAGAAGAGCACTCGGTAGTCGATTTGCAGGTCGAGGGCCGGCGCCTCCTCAACCGTGGCGAGCACGCGCGCCAAGATGGAAGTCCCGATCGGCGTCAGCGCCAGCCCCAGACCTCCGCCCGCCAAAGCCAGAAGCGTGCTCTCGGTGAGCAGTTGGCGAACTAGTGGAAACCGCCCGGCTCCGATCGCCACGCGCAAAGCCATCTCGTGCGTGCGGACAGCGCCGCGGGCGAGCAGCAGGCTGGCCAGGTTCGCGCAGGCGATCAGAAGCACCAGCGCAACGACGCCCATCAGCAGGAACAGAATCTCCCGCATCTCGCGGCGGGCGCCGTTCACGGGACCCGCACTGCCATCCTCCACCAGAATTCCGGGACGTTCGATCTTCTGGCCGGACTGCAACTGTTCCGACATCCGCGCAAACCGCACCGCGAGGGCCGCTTGGGCCTGACGCCCATCCGCGCCGTCGCTCAGCCGTCCCATGATGCGAACCCACCAGTGACGCGGCGAACCCAGAGGATAGAAGGGCGCGATCAGCGGCTGCGCCGCCATCGGCACGCAGAAGTCCGTCCGCGGTCCCATGACAGGTGCCTGGAAATCGGGCGGCAGAATCCCGGCGACCGTGTAGCCCGCGCCGCCCAACAGAAGGGTCTGCCCGATCAGGCCGGGATCGCCCCCCGCCTGCCGCTGCCACCAGGCGTGTGAGACGACCACCACGGGCGGTGCCCCGGCGCGGTCGTCTTCGGAGTTGAAGGTTCTGCCAAGCGCCGGGTGCACGCCAAGGCCGCGAAAGAAATTGCCCGAGACGATCAGACCGTTGGACGTTGAGGCCTCTCCTCGGAAGACGGCCGGAATGTTCATCAGCTCCGAGAACGCGAACAGGTCCGAGAAGCCGGCGTCGCTGTCGAGGAAGTCGCGGTAGATCGGGTAAGAAAACGATCCGTCCACATGCTCGCCAGAGCGCGACGAGTAGGCGCCGCTTCCGAAGTAGTAAGAACGAGTCACGTTTCGCCCGGTCCAATTCACCACCCGCAGCCGGTCCGGCCGGGGCACGGGCAGCGGCTTCAGCACCACACCGTTGAACAGGCTGAACACCAGAGTGTTGACGCCGATGCCCAGAGCCAGAGAGAGCACGGCGACGGCGGTGAACCCGGGGCTGCGCAACATCATGCGCACGCCGTAGCGAACGTCGCGCCACCAGATCTCGATCCGCCCCAGGCTCCACACCTCGCGACAAGCCTCGCGGAACCATGTGGAGTTGCCGAAACTGCGCCGGGCGTCGTCGCGTGCCTCGGCCGGACCCATACCCCGAGCCTGGTTCTTGCCCGCCTTCATCGCCAGGTGGAATGCCAGTTCGTCCTCCAGATCCTGTTCCAGTTGCTTGCGCCGGAAGAGCGCCAGAACCCGATGCCGCAGCGCAGCCAGCCATCTGCCGTCCATCGTCATGCCTCCATCACTCGGACCACGGCGGAGCTCAACCGCCGCCACTCCGAGGACTCCGCCGCGAGTTGTTTACGCCCCGCTGGCGTGAGGTGGTAGTACTTGGCCCGGCGGTTGTTGTCCGACACGCCCCACTCCGAGGCCAGTAAGCCGCGCACTTCCAGGCGGTGCAGCGCCGGGTACAATGCCCCCTCTTCCACCCGTAGCGCGTCCTCCGATGCGGCGTGGATGAACTCGGTAATGGCATAGCCGTGCATCGCCCCGCGCGTGAGCGTCTTCAGAATCAGCATGTCGAGAGTGCCCTGCAAGAGTCCGCCGGTCTTCTCTGTTCCCATAAATGTCTTATGGGAAGAATACACGACCCAATGGTGGAATGCAAGAGGAAAATGACGTGGAGAGCCACTCAGCAACCGGTGACGGAACTGCGCCGCTCCATGAGTAAGACGTCGCGCCAGCGGCCGTCCATGGCGCCGACACGCTCGCGGACGCCCACGACGCGGAAGCCGGCGCGTTTGTTCATCGCGATGCTGGCCGTGTTCTCCGGGAAGACGCCGGCCTGAACGGTCCAGATGCCCTCGCGTTCGGAGGCTTCCACCAGCGCCAGGAGTAGTTGGAGGCCGATGCCCTTTCCCCGAGCGCGCTCGGCGACGTAGACGCTGGCTTCAGCGACGCCCGAGTAGACGCAGCGGCCTGACACCGGGCTCAACGCCGCCCAACCCAGAACCTCACCGCCCGATCTCGCGACAAGCCGGCACGAAGAAAGATGACCGGCATCCCATTTTCCCCAATCGGGAGCCGATTGCTCGAAGGTCGCGTTGCCCGTGGCGATGCCTTCCTCATAAACCGCCCGAACCGCCGGCCAGTCGGCGGGGGTCAGCACGTCTATATGCGGAGGAGTTGACGGCGGAGGATTCATGGTGCTCTCTTGGCTGCCTGACTCCAATTCTGTCAGGAACGGGACGGGCCCGCCCCTCGACGCGAACTACCGTGCCGTGGTCGTGACGACGGCCTGGCCGGCCGCCAGGCCGTCCGCCGCGGCGGCGATCTGGATGCGCCCGGTTTGTCCTGGTTGAGAGCGGACGACCAACAGCGCCAGGCCGTTAAACGCCTTGCGGTAGTCGGCCTGGAATGGCTCGGTGGTGGCCGCGTTGCCGTTGTCCACGGCGGCGATCTTGCCAGGTCCTGACAACCTGAACTTCACGAGGTTGTCGGCCAGCGGGCAGAAGTTGCCGTCTTTGTCCTCCACCCGGACGGTGACGAAGGAGAGATCGTCGCCGTCGGCGCGGATACTCGCGCGATCCGGAAGCAGCGTGATCCTGGCAGGCGCGCCCGCGGTGCGGATCTCATGAACCGCGGCCTGCTTCCCGCCCTTGTACCCCACCACCTTGAGCGAGCCGGGCTGGTAGGGCACCTCCCACATCAGGCGGTACTTGGTAGTGAGCTTCCCATCCCGGCTCACGTTCTGCCCGACGGGAAGAACCACAGGCTCGCTGAACCGCTTCTTCCGGCCCAGCGATTTCCCGTTGACGATGAGCTCCACCTCGTCGCAATTGGTGTAGGCCATCACGGGAATCGGCTTGCCTTCCATCCCGGTCCAGTTCCAGTGCGGCAGCACGTGTACCATCGGCGTGTTCGTCCAGACGCTCTGGTAGAGGTAGTAGCGATCCTTCGGGAATCCGGCCAGGTCGACAATGCCGAAATAGGAACTGCGGCTGGGCCAGTTGTTGTTGGCGGCGCCTGCTCTCCCGGGGCCATACGGCGTTGGCTCGCCCAGGTAGTCGAACCCCGTCCAGACAAATTCGCCGAGCACGTTGGGGAACTTGTCCTGCGCGATGAACTCGGCGTCCGGCTGAGTCGCCCAGGCGGGGGCGATGATGTCGTAGCTGGTAACTTGCAGATCGTCTTTGCGCTGATACCTCTCGATCGGCAGATGGTACACGCCACGGGAGCTTACCGTGGAGCTGGTCTCCGAGCCGTACAGGATCCAATCCGGGTGGTCCTTCATGACCGGCTCGTACAGCAGGGGTTTGTAATTAAAGCCCTTGAGATCCAGGGCCTGGGCGAAGCCGCTCTTGATGGCCGGTTCCGGGTTGTTCATTCCAGAGGTGACCATGCGCGAGGGGTCTTCTTCCCGGCTGATCTCGGCCAGCCGCTTGGCCATGGGCCCGCCCTCCGGTCTGCCCTGCTCGGGGATCTCGTTGCCGATGCTCCACATGATGACGCTGGGGTGGTTGCGGTCGCGCCGGATCATGTCGCGCAGGTCGATCTCGCCCCACTGGTCCCAGAACTTGCTCGATCCGTTGCGGATCTTGGGCGACTTCCACATGTCGTACGCCTCGTCCATCACGACGATGCCCATCCGGTCGCAATACTCCAGCAGTTCCGGCGACGGCGGATTGTGGCTGGTGCGAATGGCGTTGACGCCCATGCCCTTCAAGATCTCGATCTGTCGTTCCGTAGCGCGGCGGCTGACGGCGGCGCCGAGCGCCCCGAGGTCGTGGTGCATGCAGACGCCCTTGAGTTTGACGGCCCGGCCGTTCAACAAGAAGCCTTTGGTGGCGCTGTATTCGATGTTGCGAATTCCGAACGGCGTCACGTAGCGGTCGACGACCTTCCCGCCCTCCAGGACCTCGCTCGCCAGGCTATAGAGATAGGGTCGATCCATGTCCCAACGCACCGGCCGGGTCACGGCGATCGTCGTGGAAACGGTCTGCACGCCGTTGGGGGGAACGGTCAACTCATAGACGTTCCGGCCCACCGATTTGCCCGCCGCATCCAAAACAGACGTGCGTAGCGTCAGCTTCGCAGGCGCGGCAGCCCGATTGCGGACTTGGGTCTTGACGGCCACAGTCGCCTTCGCCTCGGAGACCTCGGGCGTGGTGACATACGTGCCCCAGTGCGCCACATGCTGCGGACCCGTCACCGTGAGCCAGACGTTGCGGTAGATCCCCGCGCCCGGGTACCAGCGCGAAGACTGATCTTCGGGAGCCAGACGCACGGCCAACACATTGGTCTGGCCGCCGAATTTCAGGTGCGGCGTCATGTCGAAGGCAAAACTGATGTAGCCGTACGGACGTTCCCCGAGATCCTGGCCGTTCAACCACACGTGGGCATTGGACATCGCACCATCGAACTCAATGCTGAAGAACTTGCCCTTGGCGGTCTCCGGCAGCGTGAAGCTCTTGCGATACCAGGCCACTCCGAAGTACGGCAGCGCTCCCATGTTGGTGCTGTACTTCTGATCGAAGGGCCCCTCGATCGCCCAGTCGTGGGGCAACTGTTGCGCGCGCCACGAGCGGTCGTCGAACCCGGGCTGCTGCGCGCCCTCGAGTTCGCCCTTGCTAAAGCGCCATCCGTCGTTGAAGGCCATGCGCCGCTCGGCGCCGGCGGCGACCTTGGTCTGCGCCAGAGCGCGGACGCTGCTCCCGCACAGGAAAACCAAAACGAAAAGAATCGAGAATCTGAACATCAATCGCATTTTGTGATCCATCGTTCGCTCCAGCCAAGACCAGCATACAATAACGGGCCGGCTTCACCGTGTCCCCAAGTGCAGCGCGACAATACCGGCGGTCATGCGCGTAAAGCGCACATGCTCGAATCCGGCGCGCTGCATGTCGCCAGCCAGTTCCTCCGCGCCCGGGAACCGCCGCACGGACTCGGGCAGATAGGTATAGGCCTCCCGGGAGCCCGAAACGGCGCCTCCGATCGCCGGAAGAAGCCGGCGAGAGTAGAAGTTGTAGAACGCGGAGACCAGCGGGTGGGGAGGCTGCGAAAACTCCAGGATCGCCACCACGCCACCCGGCCGCAGCACGCGTGCGATCTCGGCGAGCCCGTGCCGGTAGTTGGCGAGGTTACGAAAGCCGAAAGCGGTCGTTACCAGGTCCAGCGAGGCATCCGGGAGAGGCAACCGCAGTGCATCCGCCTCCATGAAGTGCGCCACGGCGCCGCGCCGGGCGGCCTTTTGGCGGGCGAGCACCAGCATGGGATGGGAGAAGTCGCAGCCCAGGACCGCGGTCCGGCACTCGGACTCGAGGGCGAACAGCAGGTCGCCGGTCCCGCAGCACAAATCGAGAACGCGGACGCCGGGCCGCGCGAGCTCCGGGCGGAGACGGCGCACGGTCCTGCGCCGCCAGGAGCGGTCAATGTTCAGAGAGAGAAGGTGGTTGAGCAGATCGTAGCGCTGCGCGACGCCGTCGAACATGCGCCGCACCCAGCGGGCGGCTTCTTCCTCGCCCGCGGCGCCGGGAGGCCGGCTCCCACGGGGCTGAGACTCCGTCATGCGAGGGCTGCCTGGGCCGCCGCCAGCACAGCCTCGGGGTCCAGGCCGGTGACCACCGAAACTTCGCCGATGCGATCCGGCAGAACGAAATGCACCTTGGCCTGCCGTGTCTTCTTATCGCTGGCCAGCCGGGCGACCAAATTTTCGGCGGAGATTCCGGCCAGCGATGGGATCGGCCCGTACATGAGGATGGTCTGAAGGATTAGCGCGGCTTCGTCCGGCGCGAGGCGGCCGGTGCTCCGCGCCAGATGCACGGCGGCGCACATGCCGAATGCCACCGCTTCCCCGTGCAGAAAACGCGAGTAGCCCGTCTCGGATTCAAGCGTGTGACCGTAGGTGTGCCCGAAATTCAGGATTCGCCGCAGGCCGCCCTCACGCTCGTCGGCCGAGACCACCTCAGCCTTGATGCGCACCGATTCGCCGATCATCTTCTCCACGATCTCCGAGTCCCGGGCGAGCACGCAGGTCTGGCGCTCCGACATCAGGCGAAACAGCAGCGGGCTGCGGATCACTCCGCACTTGATCACTTCGTAGAGCCCGGCCCGGTATTCGCGCTCGGGGAGCGTCGCCAGCACATCGGGATCGGTCAATACGGCCAGCGGTTGGTGGAACGCTCCGACGAGGTTCTTTCCGGCAGCCAGGTTCGCGCCGGTCTTCCCGCCGACGCCCGCATCCACTTGTGCCAGCAGCGTCGTGGGGATCTGAATGACCGGAATCCCGCGCATGAAGATAGCGGCCAGAAAGCCCGCGAGGTCGTCGACCACCCCGCCGCCAAACGCGAGGACCAGGCTCCAGCGGTCGCCGCCGCGGCGAACCATCTCCTCGGCCAGGCATTCGACCTCGGCGAGTCTCTTTCGCTCTTCCCCGCCGGGAAAGAAAAGCAGCTCGAAGGGACGTCCCCCCAGACCGTGTTCGAGGGCGCTCCCGTGGAAGTCCCAGACATCTTTCGTAGTCACCACGAAGAGCTTGCCGGCCCCCTCCGGGATGTACTCTCCGGCGCGGGCCAGCAGTCCGCGCTCGACCACCGCGGTGTACTCGCGTTGCGGAGTCCTCACTGCAAAGGAGGGCATACAAAAGTTGTACCACGCGCACAATGCTAGAATCGCAGTTTGATGACTCCCGATTTCTTGGTAGTCGGCGCGGGGGTTGCCGGGCTGCGGGCCGCGATTGAATTGGCCGCAGCCGGCGAGGTCCTGGTTCTGGCCAAGGACAGCTTACGGGAATCCTCCTCTGAGTACGCCCAGGGGGGCATTGCCGTTGCCCTAAGCGACGACGACGAAGTTGAACTACACGAGCAGGACACCCTTGCCGCTGGAGACGGACTCTGCGACCCGGGCGCGGTCCACATCCTGGTGGAAGAGGGCCTGACCGGCATCCAGCAGCTCATCGAGTGGGGCGCGGAATTCGACCGGGAAGGCAGCCGGCTGGCCTTCGGGCGCGAGGGCGCGCACAGCCGCAGCCGCATCCTGCACGCACAGGGCGATTCGACGGGGCACGAGATTTCCCGAACCCTCTACCACAAAGCCGCGTCCCTGAAGAACATCCGGTTCCGCAGCTTCACGGCCATCACCGACTTGTTGGTGGATGGCGGAGAAGTGGCCGGCGTGGTGGCTTGCGACTCCTCCACCCGGCGGCTGACCCCGCTCACGGCCCGCGCTGTTCTGCTGGCAACCGGAGGGTTGGGGCGGCTTTACCTGGAGACCACCAATCCGGATGTCGCTACCGGGGACGGGGTGGCGGCTGCGTATCGCGCGGGAGCCGAAATCAGCGATATCGAATTCGTGCAGTTTCACCCCACCGCGCTGCACGTGGAAGGCGCTCCCCGGTTTCTGCTCTCCGAGGCGTTGCGCGGCGAAGGGGGCTATCTGCGCAACGCGCAGGGGGAGCGCTTCATGGGGCGCTACCACGCCTTGGAGGAGTTGGCCCCGCGTGACGTGGTGTCGCGTAGCATCATGGCCGAGATGGATCGAACCGGCGGCTCGCACGTGTTCCTCGATCTGAGCCACCTTCCGCCGGCCCACGTGCGCGAGCGCTTCCCTCGCATTTACCAGACGTGCCTGAAGTACGGTGTGGATATATCGAAGGATCCGGCGCCGGTTCATCCAGCCGCCCATTACGCCATGGGTGGCGTGCGAACCGACCTGGAGGGCCATGCGAGCCTGCCCCGGTTGTTCGCGGCCGGCGAGGTGGCCGCCACGGGAGTCCACGGTGCCAATCGCCTGGCCAGCAATTCGCTGCTGGAGGCGCTGGTGTTCGGCGCACGGGCGGGCCGCAAGATGCGGGAATGGGCGGGCGCGCGGTTGCTCTCCGGTGCGCGTATGCCGCAGCCGGAGTTTCCGGACATCGCCGAAGACGAACTGCGGCGGCTGGCGTGGGAGCAGTGTGGGATTCTGCGGTCCGGTGAAGGACTCGAGCGCACCCGCGACTTTCTCAAGGCCATCCCCACGCGGGCTTGTCCCTATCCCAACCGCGCCGTGTTCGAACTGCGTGGCATGCGTGAGGTGCTTTTCTTGATCGCCTCCTGCGCCCTGGCGCGCGAGGAGAGCCGCGGGGCGCACTACCGGACCGATTTTCCGGAGAAGAGTCCGCGCTTCCTGAAACACTCCCGCGTCAGTAGGAACAACGAGGTGTCTTTTGTCTGATCCGATGGCTCAGCGCACCCGCTACGTGGGGCACACCAGTATCGTCTTCTGCGCCCTGATTCTGCTCTCGGGGGCTCCCCTGCACGAGATGCCCGCCTCCAGCGCGCTGTGGGCGGCGCCGGCAATTCTCCTGGCGGCGATGCTGATCGCCTGGGCCGCCGAGTCGGCGCAGTTCTTCGTGGCGCAAGGATTCGCACTGGCCATCCTGGCCTGGCTCCAGACGCTGCCGGAATTCGCCGTGGAATTTGTGTATGCCTGGCGGCAGGAGGTTCCCTATCTGTTGGCGAACCTGACCGGTGCGCTGCGGCTGCTGACGGGTTTGGGATGGCCGATGATCTACGGCGTGGCCGCGTTTTTCTACCGCCGCCGCTACCGGAAGCCGCTGCGGGAGATTGTCCTGCAAGACGGTCACTGCGTGGAAGTGGTGGGGCTGCTGGCGCCGCTGCTATACATGGTGCTGGTGTGGTTCAAAGGATCCCTGCATCTTTATGATGCGGCCGTGCTGATACTGATTTACGCGGCGTACCTGGTCGTTCTCAGCCGGATGCCGCCGGAGGAGGCCGAAGGGATCGAAGATCTTGAGCTGATCCCGCGGGTGATTGTCACCTCTCCGCGGCCCCGGCGCATCGCCCTGATTGCCGGGTTCTTTGTTGTGGGCGGCCTGCTCATCTACGTCTCCGCGGAGCCGTTCGCGGGCGGACTGCTGGCGGTTTCGGCGGCTCTCGGTGTGCCGGCGTTTGTCTTCGTGCAATGGGTGGCGCCGTTCGTGTCGGAATTCCCGGAGAAGGTCTCGGCCTTCTACTGGGCCCGCACCATACACCGCGCGCCCATGGCGCTGATGAACATGGTTTCGAGCAACATCAATCAGTGGACGCTGCTGGCGGCCATGCTGCCCATCGTTTACTCGATCAGCCGGGGCAGTGTTTCCAGCATCCTCTTCGACGATCAACAGAAGCTCGAACTGCTCATGACGCTGGGGCAATCGCTGATCGGAATGCTCTTTCTGGTGAACATGCGGCTGGCGTGGTGGGAGGCGGCGTCGCTTTTTTCGCTGTGGTTGATTCAATTCGCGTTCTCCCCCGTCAAACCCGGCCCGGGGTTTGCCGGGTTCATGGCGACGCACATTCACTGGTACGTCACCGTCGCCTATCTCGTGTGGTTCACTGCGGGGATGATTTATTTTCTGGTGAAGCGGCAAAACCTGGCGGCCTTCCGGTTGTTCGCCGTCATGTGGCGGCAGTACGTGTGGCCATCCTCCCCCCCTGCGGTAAAATAGGGGAGCCCTAAACATGAAAAATCGAGTCCGTTCCACGACCGTGCTCTGTGTGCGCAGAAACGGCCACGTCGTCATGGCCGGCGACGGCCAAGTTACGTTCGGCCAGGAAGTGTTGAAAGCTTCCGCCCGCAAGCTGCGGCGTTTTTACAACGAGAAGATTCTGGCCGGCTTCGCGGGGTCGACAGCCGACGCGTTCGCCCTGTCGGGGCGCTTCGAAGGGAAGTTGGAGCAGTACGGCGGCAACCTGGCGCGCAGCGTAGTGGAACTGGCCAAGGAGTGGCGCATGGACCGTGCCTTGCGGCATTTGGAGGCGCTGCTGCTGGTGGCCGATGCCACTAGTACCTACATCGTGAGCGGCAACGGGGACGTCATCGAACCGGACGAGGGCGTGGCGGCCATCGGATCGGGCGGTCCCTTCGCCAAGGCCGCCGCCGTGGCGTTGATGGACAATACGGATCTGAGCGCCCGCATGATCGCCGAGAAAGCCATGGCGATCGCCAGTAAAATCTGCATTTACACAAACGATACGGTCACCTACGAGGAGCTGGGCTAGACATGGTCATTTATCTTCCCAGCCAGTCCACCGAAGACGCGCCGCTTCTCGACGAGCTCACGCCCAGGGAGATTGTCCGCGAACTCGACAAGTACGTGATCGGCCAGGCCGGCGCCAAGCGGGCCGTGGCCATCGCCTTGCGCAACCGCATCCGCCGGCAAAAACTCGAAGCGGAGATGGCCGAGGAGGTCATCCCGAAGAACATCCTCATGATGGGGCCGACCGGCGTCGGGAAGACCGAGCTGGCGCGGCGGCTGGCCAAGCTGGCCAGCTCTCCGTTCCTCAAAGTGGAGGCGAGTAAGTTCACCGAGGTGGGTTATGTGGGCCGCGACGTCGAGTCGATGATCCGGGACCTGGTGGACATCTCCATCGACATGGTGCGCGAGGAGCGCCTGGACGAGGTGGCCGAACGCGCCGAGAGAAACGCCGAGGACCGTCTGCTCGAGTTGCTCATGCCCGCGCAGCCCGAGGCCAGCGAGAGCATCGAGCGCACGCGGGAGAAACTGCGCGAGAAACTGCGGGCCGGCAAAATGGACGACCGCCTGGTGGAAATCGACGTCAAGGAACGGGGGCCGACCTTCGAGATCGCCACCAATATGGGCGTCGAGGAGATGGACGTCAATCTGAAAGACATCCTGCCGGGGCTGTTCGCCGGGCGCACCCGCAAACGCAAGATGCGGGTGGGCGAGGCGCTGGACTACCTGATCCAGGAAGAGGAGCAGAAGCTCATCGACATGGATCAGGTGACGCGGGTCGCGCTGGACCGCGTGGAACGCAGCGGCATCATTTTTCTCGACGAAATCGACAAGATCGCGGGCCGCGAATCGGGGCACGGGCCGGACGTGAGCCGGGAGGGCGTGCAGCGGGACATCCTGCCCATCGTCGAAGGCACCACGGTCAACACACGGCACGGGTTCGTCCGCACCGACCACATCTTGTTCATCGCCGCCGGGGCGTTCCATGTTTCCAAGCCCAGCGACATGATCCCGGAGTTGCAGGGCCGCTTCCCCATCCGGGTGGAGTTGAAGTCGCTGACCGAAGAGGATTTCGTGCGTATCCTCAAGGAACCCAAGCATGCGCTGGTCAAGCAGTACCAGGCGCTGCTCGAGACCGAAGGCATCAAGCTGACCTTTACGCCCGACGCGCTGGTCGAGATTGCCGGATTCGCCGCCCGCGTCAACCAGAGCACCGAGAACATCGGCGCGCGGAGGCTTCACACCATCATGGAGAAGCTCCTCGAGGAGGTCTCTTTCGAAGGGCCGGACCTGCGCAAGAAGACGGTCAAAGTGGACGCCGTCTACGTCCGCAAGCAACTGGCCGACATCGTCAAGGACCAGGACCTCAGCCGCTACATCCTCTGAGCCGATGTCCACCGAGGTAGCTGAATTCGCATTCGACGCTCGGCTCGAAGCCGAGCCGCGCGCGTCAGCACGCGGTTCTTCCTCTTTCTGGAAGTTCTTCGTACCGGTGCTCCTGCTGCTGAGCGGGTGCGGCTATGTCGGCGACCCCCTGCCGCCGGCGCTGCGCATTCCGGGGCGAGTAACCGATCTGCGAGTGGCCCAGCAGGAGGATCGCATCGCAATTCACTTCACTGTGCCGCAGCTTACCACCGACGGCCTGCCGCTCAAGCTGGGGAAGGTCGAATTGCTCGCCGGGCCGTACGCCCAGGCGCCGTTCAACGCGGAAGCATGGGCCGCCGGGGCCAAGACGCTGGACACCTCGGCGGTGAAACCCGGGCCAGCCACGGTGGAATTCACGGTCTCCGGCTGGAACGGCCAGGAGGTGTTTTTCCGGGTGAGGGTGCTCAGCGACAGAGGCAAGGACGGCGGATGGTCGGACATCGCCCGCCTGCGCGTGATAGCGCCTCTCCGAAAACCGGATGGCCTGAAACCCGAAGCGACCGCGCAGGGGGTGAAGCTCACCTGGGCAGGCCCGCGGGAGCCCGCCGGCGTGACATTTCGGATCCGGCGCCGGGAGGGCAAAGGGGCTGTCGCGGAAGTTGCTGTGACAGCCGGTTACGAATGGGTGGACACCCAGACCCGTTACGGAGAGACTTACGAGTATTCCGTTCAGAGCCTGATGACCGCGGATGGAGCGCGGGCGGAGAGCGCCCCCTCCGATCCGTTTTCGATTGTGCCGCTGGACCGCTTTCCTCCGGCGGTTCCCACGGGTCTGACGGTGCTGGCCGGCCCGTCGAGTATCGAACTCTCGTGGGACCCCAATAGCGAGGCGGACTTCGCCGGCTACTTCGTCTATCGAGCCGCGAGCGGCGGCGCATTCGAGCGCCTCGCGGGGCCTCTCTCCACGCCCACTTTCACCGACAAGGGCGCCCGCCCCGCCACCGCCTACAAGTACGCGGTGAGCGCCGTGGACCAGGCAGGCAACCAGAGCGACCGCTCGAACGCCGTGGAAATCTCGATGCCGTAGCCGGCTATTCCTGCCGCAACGCCACCACCGGATCCACTCGTAACGACCTGCGCGCGGGCAGGTAGCACGCCATCAACGCCAGCGCCGCCAGCAGCAGCGGTGCGCCCACCAGCAGCAGCGGGTTGGACGTGCTCGTACCTGTGGTACTCGCCACTGCGGACATGATCCCTGCGAGCACGCGCAGGCCGGCCAAACCGCCGGCCAATCCAAAGACGGTCCCCACCGCCACCAGGACCACGCCTTCCTTCATGACCAGCCGCAGAACGTCGCCGGCCTGCGCCCCCAGCGCGACGCGGATGCCGATCTCGCGCCGGCGCTGCACGACCGAATACGCGGTCATGCCGGCCAAGCCCACCGAAGCCAGGATCAATCCGAACATCCCCTCGAACCAGTGGATCCAGACGGCCAGACGGAACACGTACGTCAGCCGGCCAATCTCCTCGGGCAGGCTGACCGCATTGAACGGGGTGAGACTGGCGTCCATGGCCGAAATCTCCCGCCGTACCACGCCGATGGCATCGACACCCGGCGCCACCCGCACCATCAAAGTCACGCCCGTAAAAGACGGCCGGGCGAGGTCGTCCGGCTTCAATGGAAAGTAAATCGCCGGTCGCGCTGATTCCGCCGCGAGATTCACTTTCACGTTCCTGCTCACTCCTACGACTTCGAAGCGCCGGCCCGCCACCTCAATCCACCGGCCCAAGGGACTGGCGGTTTGCCACAAATCGCGCGCGAGACTCTCGCTGACAATGACCGCGGTGGCGTCGTTGGCCTCGTCTTCCCTCCGAAAGCCGCGCCCCAACAGGACCGGGACGCCGATCGCTTCGAAGTAGTCCTTGCCGACCACGTACTTGTCGGCGCTGAGCGTCGTCGCGGCGCTCACCACAATCGTAGACGGCGACACCACCACCGGCACAGTTTCGGTCCACCCCGCCGACGCCACCGAAGGAAGTCTCTTAAGACGATCGAGCAGCTTCTGCAGGAAGGCCGTCGTCTCCTCGACCGAATACCCGTCGCGAACAGGGTCCAGCGAGACCAGGTAGAAGTTGGTGGGATCAAACCCCAGCTCGAGCGCCATCAACTTCTGATAACCGGTCGCCAGCATACCGGTGAGAAGCAGCAGTGTCAGCGATCCGGCCACCTGGGCGATCACCAGGACGTTGCGCAAACTCAGTCGCCTGAACCGGCGGAACCGAATGTTCCCGCCTTCCTTCAACGCGGGAGCGAGATCGGCCGTCGTAGCCCGCAGGGCGGGCAAAAGTCCAAAGCCCAAAGCGGTGAGTAGTGCCAGCCCGAACGTCAGAAGCAGGACATGCCCATCCGGCGACAAGCTGGAGGAGACCGGTATCGGGTAAGGAGCTCCGATCGAGAAGCGCAGGAAACCACTGCGGGAAAGCAGACCCATCAGCCAGACGGTGAGAAAGAAGCCCAGCACCCCTGCGCCGGTCGCCACCAGCAAGCTTTCGGTCAACAGTTGCCGGATGAGCCGGGCGCGGCTGGCGCCGAGCGCGAGCCGGACCGCGATCTCCCGGCGCCGTCCGGCGGTACGGGCCAGCATCATGTTAGCGACGTTCGCACAGGCGATCAGCAGCATGAGGCCCACCAGCAGCATCGGCGAGGCCATCATCATCGGCAGGTTCCCGGCGCGGACGGGCAATAACCTCCCACCCATCACCAGCAGGACTCGTTGGCCTTTTTGGTTCCGGTCCTGGCCGCCCCGCTCCTGTTCCAACTGCCGGGCCAGCGCATCCAACGCGGCCTCCGCGCGCGTCACGGGCACGCCCGGCATCAAACGTCCCACCACCTGGAAGATCGCCAGGTCGGATCGCTCCATCGTGTTGCCTGCCAGCTCCGGGGCCACCTCCTTGGCTGCCGAGACGGGAATCCACAGATCGGCCACGAACCTGACCGGCGACGCCCCCAGGAACTCCTTCGGCCCGACGCCGATTACCGTGCACAGGCGCCCGTTGACGCGCAACGTGCGGCCGATTGCGGATGGGTCGGAGCCCAGGTGGCTTTGCCAGAACCGATGGCTGACGACCACCGCTGGGGTTCCGCCGGGCCGCTCCTCCTCTGCGCCAAACACGCGGCCCAATGCAGGCTGCACGCCCAGCGTAGTGAAGTAGAAGGGCGTGACCAACTGCCCCCAAATCCGCTGCGAGCGCCCTTCCAGCAACACGCTGAACGGCGAGGGCGTATAGGCCGTAGTGAAGGAGAACAGGTCGTACCGCTCGCGATAGCGCCGGTAGCTCGGGATACGAAGACGGCGACTGAAGCGCCACCAACTCGCCGGGACGCTCGACGGCCGGCAAGTCGCGCAGAATCGTCGCCCTCATGAGGCTGAAGGCCGAGGTCGCGATGCAAATGCCGAGGCTCAGCGAGACGACCGCGACGGCAGTGAAGCCCGGGGAGCCGCCGAGCATGCGGAGCCCGTAGCGTACATCCTGCCACAAATCCGCCAGATGCTCGGCGGGCACCCGGATAGCGATGTCCGCAAACAACCGGATCAACCCCAGTGCGCCATGCCGCCGCCAGGTGGGCTCGACGGAGTCCGCAGTCGCCTGGAGCATCTCCTCTCCATAGCCGCTCTTGAACTCGTGCGGAAACGCACGGGCCAGCGCACGGTAAAGCCGCAGGCTCCGCGTCACGGCGTCCTTCCTTGCGCTCGGGGCTCCGATCCGAGCCGCGAACGTAAGAGAGCGGTCTCCATCCAATCGGTAAGTCAGGTCCCTGATCCCCAGGTCCGGCATCGCGCCGTGCGGATCCTCGTAGATCAGCTTGCCCTCGCCCCACCCTTCGCGACGCTGGGAACGCGCCCACAACCAGACCACGGCTGAAGCCCGTCAGAAAGACGAGGAACAACTCGATCATCTGGCTCACCGTGGCAATGATGATGGCGAGTATCGGCACCAGAGCGCAGAACACCGCGAGCCAGCGGGCGAGCAAGCTCATCAGCGGACGTTTCCCCGGCACGTACGAGCAGGCGAACGGGAGTTGCTGCCAATCGTAGAAAAGCAACTCGAACGCCGCCAGCGAGACCAGCGCCTGGAGGATGGTCATGCGAACGGCCACCGGCCAGCCGAGGACGGCCAATCGCCAGGGGCAAGGTGACCACGTGGATCGGAGCGATCACGCAGAAGACGACGAACCGCTCCACCGCGGTCATCCACGCTCGCCGGCCCTGGCTTTCCGTGATCTGGAACAGCCAATTCGCCTTCCATTCCGCCGGCATCAGAAACGCGTGGCGCACGCCGGCAATGGCCGACGAAGGAGAGGCCGACGGGCCAGTACAGCACAACGAACCGCAAGATCTCATGCCAGTCGGACCATTTCTTGGCCGCACCCGCGATCAGGAGACTGTTGATCATGATGGCCAGCCCGGCCCCCGCGTACGCCATCAGGACCATCCGGTGCAGCACGGCTGCGCGAGAGAACCTGCCCCATGAACCGGAGGATCGCCGCCTGCCGCGGCTCGCGGGCCAGCAACCCGAGAAAGCTCCACTTCCCGGCGTTCCATCGCGTGACCGCATCCGGGGTTTCTAGTAGCGCCTTGCGGTAGCGGGCGTACGCCAGGAGGTACATCAGCCCCGCCAGAATCACCGACCCTGCTGTCGCCACCAGGCCTCGCAGGGCCATGGCGGCGAAGAACGGGTCGCGGTCGCCGGTCAGCACCTGATGCAGGCCGGTGAACCAGACCGGCGGCGCCCAAGCGCCGAACGACGCCAGCCTGTCCAATGTCCGACGGTGTCCAGTCAACGATGAACCAACTGTAAAGGCCGGCCAGAAAGCAGCCTGTCATCAGCGCGCCTTGAAACCAGGCGCACAACCTCTCGAACAGGCGCGGGGAGAGAGTATTGATCAGCGCCCCCTGTACCGAAACGATGGTGAAGAAGACCAACAGGCACTCGAGGCTATAGGATGCCGCGCGCGCGAAAGCCATGGTCATGAGCGGCAAGTTCGCCTCCCGCCCCGCGGTGAACTGGTGAGGTGTCATGACGCTGGGCAGCAGACTCATCGCCAGGGCCAGTGCGCCGGCCACCAGCAGCTACCGCCGCGAAGCGGGCCTCGAAGATCTGGCGAGGCCGAACAGGCAGACCCGCCAGGGCCAGCAGGTCGCGCCGGCTCGGAAACAGCGATTGCCACGCGAGTAGCGCCAGGACGCCCGTGATGGCGCCGATCAGGGTGAGCATCGCCAACTGGTCGGCGATCGCCACCGCGCGAAGAACTGCCGGCGAGGAGCCGATCGCGCGGTGCGCATACGGCGGGTCGAGCAGCAGCATGCCCGCGGGAATGGCTAGCGCGAGCGCGCTCACGGCTACCGTCATCCCTTGGCCGCGTGTCGAGAACATCTCGCTGTCGAACATCCGCACCAGAAAGTGGCGGAGTAGTTCGACCTTGGTTCCGTGCGTCTGCTCACGCCACCTCATGACTGCATCACCGCCAGGATGCGGCGTGCCAGATCGTGACTTGCTGCTTCTCCGGTGAAGCGCGTGAATACCCCCTCCAGCGAGGGCTGATCCAGCAACTCGCGCAGATGAGCGATCGAATCGTCGGCCACCACGCGCCCCTTGCGCAGAATCAGAACCCGCGCGCACACCTTCTCCATGACGTCGAGCACATGGGAACTGTAGAAGATCATCCGCCCCTGGGCCGCCAGAGCTTGCAGCAACTCGCGCACCGCGATCATCGTGTTCACGTCAAGGCCCGACAAAGGTTCGTCCAGGATCAGGATTTCCGGGTTGTGCATCAGAGCGGCCGAGAGCAGAACCTTCTGCCGCATGCCCTTCGAGTAGGAGGAGACCGGAACGTCCCGGTCGTCCCACAGCGAGAACAGCCTCAGAAATTCCTCGATCTTCGCGTCGAGCGTGGCCTTGTCGATTCCGCGCAAGCGCCCAACCAACTCGAGGTACTCGCGGCCGGAAACGAACGGGTACAGGTTGGGCTCTTCGGGCACGTACCCCAAGCGCCGTTGGAAGCCTGGCAGGTCTTCGAGGACGCTGTGGCCCCCGTAAAGAATCTGGCCTTCACTGGGCTCGACCAGGCCGATCATCATCTTCACCGTCGTGCTCTTGCCGGCTCCATTGGGTCCCACGTAGCCCAGGATCTCCCCGGGGCCCAGGGCGAAGCTCACATCGTCCACCGCCGGCAGACCACTGAACCGCTTGGTCAGCCGCCGGATCTCAAGCGTACCCGTGGCCTGCGGACCGTTCACGACTCCGCCTTTCTGTCCGACAGGCCGCGCTTGGCGTGGATGACGCGGACCAGGTCCTCCAAACGCTCGCTCTCGGCCGCCAGCACTCGCCGGCCGAGGCGGGTGAGCCGGTAGTACCGGCGGCGGGCATCATCCAGGTCCGGGGCCGGGCGTTCGTCGGACTCCTCGATCAGGTTCTGCGTCGGCGAGCCTCTTCAGCGTTCCGTAGAGCGTCGCGGGCCACAGCCGCACCTTGCCGCCGGTACGTTCCAGAACCTCCTGCATGATCCCGTAGCCGTGCTGCTCCTCGACCGTGAGAGATAGCAGGACGTGAAACCAGTGCGGCTTGAGCGGCAGAAAGCTGTCCGGAGTGGGGGCCTTGTTCATGGTTGGCTCTATATCGAACGATATATATACCAATCAGGAGGAAAAGTCAACGCTGCCGGGCGAAGGGAGCTGCAATGGCCTACCCTGAGGAGATGACGGATCGACTTCAATTCTGCTACGAAAACGTTGAACAACGGCTTGTGCCTACCTGCCGGCCTTCCAAAATCGTCTGCGTGGGCCGGAACTACGTGGACCACGCCAAGGAACTGGGCAATCCGGTCCCGGCCGAGCCGCTCATCTTCTTCAAGCCGGTCTCGTCGATGATCCCCACCGGCGCGCCGGTCGTCTATCCCGCGATCTCCGAGTTCGTCAGCTTCGAAGGAGAGCTCGGCGTCATCATCGGCAAACGCACGCGGAACGTGCGGGCGGAAGACGCGGAGGCTTCGATCTTCGGCTACACCTGCGTCAACGATGTGACAGCGCGAGATCTCCAGAAGAAGGACGGGCAATGGAGCCGTGCCAAAGGCTTTGACACGTTCTGCCCCGTCGGTCCTTGGATCGTCCCGCGCGCCGAAGTGGACGTGAGCGCGCTGCGCATCCGGACTTTCGTGAACGGCGTGAAGAAGCAGGATGCCCCCGTGAGCGACATGATCTTCACTGTGGCCGTGCTGATCGAGCACATCTCCCGGTTCATGACACTCGAACCCGGCGACCTGATCGCGACGGGGACACCGCCTGGAGTCGGCCCGCTCGTCCCGGGCGACCTAGTGCGTGTGGAGATCGAAGGTATCGGCGTATTGGAGAATCCGGTGGTTCGGGAGTAGGGCGTCAAAGGCCTGAGCGCTCGGCGGCGTCTTATCCCGCAAATCTTCCACGCTCTGGCACAATTGCAGGGATAGGGCACCAAGCGGAGGCCTGGCAGCGTTATTTCCCCCACCGTTCTCCGAGCCTCTTCCGACGGGGGTGGGGCAAGCGGCGCAGGCTCGCCGGAAGGGCGCACCGGGCCAAATCGAGCACGGGCCGGCGCGAATGTGGTATCGTGCTTGTTTTCAGCTCACCGTAGCGCTTTTCCACAAGGCCGCTTGGACCTGCCCGGGAAGCGTTCTGCACGGACCCAAAAATGCCCTTTCTTCCGATGTCTTACACGGATTGATACAAACAAGATGAATAGACCTAAAGTCACTATCGATGGGAATGAAGCCACAGCCTATGTGGCGCACCAAATCAACGAAGTAATCGCCATATACCCTATCACCCCCTCCTCAAACATGGGAGAGTGGGCGGATGAATGGTCGGCAAAGGGGCAGCCCAATATTTGGGGAACCGTACCGACCGTGGTCGAGATGCAGAGCGAAGCCGGCGCCGCGGGCGCCTTGCACGGCGCTCTGCAGGGCGGCGCGCTGGCGACCACCTTCACGGCGGCGCAGGGCCTGCTCCTGATGGTCCCCAACATGTTTAAGATTGCCGGGGAGCTGACGGCGGCCACGATTCACGTCTCGGCCCGCACCGTGGCGACACACGCTCTTTCGATCTTCGGCGATCACAGCGACGTGATGGCCACGCGAAGCACCGGATGGGCGCTGGCGGCCTCGGGCTCCGTGCAGGAAGCCATGGACATGGCGTTGATCGTGCAAGCCGCAACGCTCGAAACGCGCATCCCGTTTCTGCATTTCTTCGACGGCTTCCGGACCTCCCACGAGGTGGCCAAGGTCGAACAACTGACCGTGGACGATCTGCGCGCGATGATCGACGAGAAACTGGTGCAGGCGCACCGCCAGCGGGCGCTGTCGCCGGAGCATCCCGTGCTGCGCGGGAGCGCCCAGAACCCCGACGTATTCTTCCAGGCGCGCGAGACGTGCAACCCGTTCTACCTGGCCTGCCCGGCCATCGTGCAGAACGTGATGGACAAGTTCGCCAAGCAGGTGGGGCGCCAGTACAATCTGTTCGACTACGTCGGCGCGCCGGATGCCGAGCGCGTGGTCATCCTGATGGGTTCCGGAGCCGAGATCGCCCACGAGACCGTCGACTACCTGAGGGAGCGCGGCGAAAAAATCGGCGTGCTCAAAGTCCGCCTGTTCCGGCCCTTCTCCGTGGACCACTTCCTGGCCGCGCTGCCGGCCAGTGTGAAGACCATCGCCGTTCTGGACCGTACCAAAGAACCGGGCTGCGTTGGCGAGCCGCTGTACCAGGACGTGGTGACGTCCTTGAGCGAAGCGGTTGCCGCCGGCCACTCCCAGTTCAAGAGCATGCCTCGGGTCATCGGCGGGCGCTACGGATTGTCCTCGAAGGACCTCACCCCGGGGATGGTAAAGGCCGTTTTGGACGAGGCCGCCAAGGCCAGCCCCAAGAACCACTTCACGGTGGGCATCAACGACGATGTCACCCACACCAGCCTGGCCTATGATCCGGACTTCTCGACCGAAGACGAGAAGACGGTGCGGGCGATGTTCTACGGTCTGGGCTCGGACGGCACCGTGGGCGCGAACAAGAACTCCATCAAGATCATCGGCGAGGACACCGACAATTATGCCCAGGGCTACTTTGTCTACGATTCCAAGAAGGCCGGCGCGATCACCATCTCGCACCTCCGCTTCGGCCCCAAGCCGATTCGTTCCAGCTACCTGATCAGCTCGGCCAGTTTTGTGGCCTGCCACCAGTTCTCGTTCCTGGAACGTTTTGATATGCTCAAGGCCGCCAGGACCGGCGCAACCTTCCTGCTGAACAGCCCCTACGGACCCGACGAGATCTGGGACCATCTGCCGCGCAAGGTGCAGAAGCAGATCCTGGACAAGAAGCTGAAGTTCTATGTGATCGACGGCTACGAGGTCGCCAAGAAGACCGGCATGGGCGTGCGCATCAACACGATCATGCAGACCTGCTTCTTCGCCATCAGCGGTGTGCTGCCGCGGGAAGAAGCCATCGCGGCCATCAAGCATGCCATCGAGAAGACTTACGGAAAGCGCGGCGAAGCCGTCGTCAAGCAGAATTTCGCGGCGGTGGATACCGCTCTCGACCACTTGCACGAAGTGACCGTGCCGTCCGCGGTTACCAGCACGTTCGACATGCGGCTGGCGGTTCCGGCGGAAGCCCCCGAGTTTGTGCAGAAGACGCTGGCGCCGATCATCGCCGGCGAGGGCGAAAGCCTGCCAGTCAGCCTGCTCCCCAACGACGGGACTTTCCCGACCGCGACCGCGCAGTGGGAACGGCGCAACATCGCTCTCGAGATTCCGGTTTGGGACGAGGAACTCTGCATCCAATGCGGCAAGTGCGTCATGGTATGCCCGCACTCCGTAATCCGAGCCAAGGTTTACGAGCCGGCGCTGCTCGACGGCGCGCCGCCGACGTTCAAGGCCGTTGCGGCCCGCTGGAAGGATTTCAAGGACCAGAAGTACACCCTGCAGGTGGCCCCCGAAGATTGCACCGGCTGCGCCATCTGCATCGAGGTCTGCCCGGTGAAGAGCAAGACCGAGGTGAAGCACAAGGCCATCAATATGGCGCCTCAGCCGGCGCTTCGCGAGCAGGAGCGCGTCAATTGGGACTTCTTCCTGAAGATCCCCGACAACGATCGCACGGTACTCAATCTCGGGCAAGTGAAGGACAACCAACTGCTCCGGCCGCTGTTCGAGTTCTCGGGCGCCTGCGCGGGCTGCGGCGAGACTCCCGTATATCGAGCTGATGACCCGCCTGTTCGGCGACCGGGCCATGGTCGGCAATGCCACGGGTTGCACCTCGATCTACGGCGGCAACCTGCCGACCACACCCTATTGCGTCGATGCCCAAGGCCGCGGCCCCGCCTGGAGCAACTCGCTGTTCGAGGACAACGCGGAGTTCGCCATGGGTCTTCGTCTGGCGGTGGACGCCCAAAACCTTTATGCCAAAGACTTGCTGAAGAAGTTTTCCTCTCAGCTTGGCGATCAAATCGTCTCCGGGCTGCTCAACGCCGATCAGTCGACCGAGAAGAACCTCGGTGAACAGCGCGAGCGCGTGCGGCTTCTGAAGGCGCAGCTTGCCGGCCTGGGGACGCGCGAGGCCAGGGACCTGGTCGCGGTGGCTGACACGCTGGTGAAGAAGAGCGTGTGGGCGTTCGGCGGCGACGGCTGGGCCTATGACATCGGCTACGGCGGTCTGGACCACGTGCTGGCTTCCGGAGCGAATGTGAACCTGCTGGTGCTCGACACCGAGGTTTACTCGAACACCGGCGGCCAGATGTCCAAATCCACCCCCATCGGCGCGGTGGCCAAGTTCGCTTTCGGCGGCAAGTCCAAGCCGAAGAAAGACCTCGGCATGATGGCCATGGTCTACGGCAATTGCTACGTGGCCCGGGTGGCCTTCGGCGCGAACGACATGCAGACGGTCAAGGCGTTCCTGGAAGCGGAAGCTTTCGACGGACCCTCGCTGCTGATCTGCTACTCGCACTGCATTGCACACGGGTACGACCTGGTCCACGGACTCGATCAGCAGAAGGCGGCCGTGCAGTCCGGTTATTGGCCGCTGTACCGCTACAACCCCGACTTGGTGAAGCAGGGGAAGAATCCGCTGGTGCTCGATTCCAAGGCGCCCAGCCTGCCGCTCGAGAAGTACATCTACAACGAAACCCGTTACACCATGCTGGTGCGCAGCAATCCGGAATCGGCCAAGCATCTGTTGACTCTGGCCCAGGCGGATTTGGCCAAGCGTTGGAAGCTTTATGAACACCTGGCGTCCATGCCAGGCGATGCGAAGGTGCAGGAAGCGATCGCTCAGGAGGTGAAGAATGCTTGATCTCACGACGACTTATTTGGGATTGAAACTGAAGAATCCGCTGGTGGTTTCTCCGTCGCCTCTGACTGAGCACATCGGGAACATCCTTCGGATGGAGGACGCCGGTGCCTCGGCGGTGGTGCTGCACTCGCTGTTCGAGGAGCAGATCACGTTGGACAGCCAGAGCCTCGATAAGGCCCTCACCGCCGGAACGGAGAGCTTCGCGGAGTCGCTCTCCTACTTCCCCGACCTGACCGAGTACAACCTCGGCCCCGAAGGCTACCTGGAGTTGGTCCGCAAGGCCAAGCAGGCGGTGAACATCCCCGTCATCGCCAGCCTGAACGGGGTCTCCACGGGCGGCTGGATCAAGTACGCCATGGAGATGGAGCAGGCCGGGGCGGACGCGCTAGAGCTGAACATCTACTACCTGGCCAACGATCCGAAGCTGACTTCGGAACAGGTGGAGGAGATGTACGCCAGCCTGGTGGCCCATGTGAAGGCCAGCGTGCGGATTCCGGTCGCCGTGAAGTTGGGGCCCTACTTCAGCGCCATGGCCAACGTGCTCAAGAAGCTCGACCACGCCGGGGCGGACGGGTTGGTTCTGTTCAACCGCTTCTACCAGCCGGACTTCGACCTGGAGGCGCTGGATGTGAAGTCCACGCTCGAGCTCAGCAAGTCCAACGAACTGTTGCTGCGCCTGCATTGGGTGGCCACGATGTACGGCCAGCTCAAGGCCGACATGGCGATCACCGGCGGCGTACACACGGCCCAGGACGTTCTGAAGGCGATGATGGCCGGGGCCAAGGTGGCCATGACCACTTCGGCAATTCTGAAGAACGGCATCGACTACATGGAGACGATGCTGGCCGACGTGCGCAACTGGATGGAGGAAAGGGAGTACGAATCCATCCGCCAGATGCAAGGCAGCATGAGCCGCCAAAAGGTCGCCGACCCAACCGCCTTCAGCCGCGCCAACTACCTGAAGGTCCTAAGCTCCTACTCTGGCCGCATGGCCGCCCAGTAACCTGACGCAAGGGCCCCTGCTTCCCCCGTGGCGCAGGCGATCGTTTTCCGTCGCCTGCGCTGGCACGGTGTGACTGCACGGGATACGCCCCTCTCGATCCTCAGCTCAGCGCATTTCACCCGCCCCCCTCACTGCCCGTGGAACTTGCCCGCCGGCGGCCCCGTATAGGATTTCGGAGGCTGCAATATGAAATGGATTTTCCCAGGGCTCATCCTCGCGGTAGCTGCCATCCCGGTGCCCGTGTGGCCCCAGGCAGGCCCCGCACTCCCGACTGTCGACGAGATTGTCGCGAAGCACGTCCAGGCGACTGGTGGAAGAGCCGCTTGGGAGAAGCTGGCGGCCCAGACTCGCAAGGGCGTTGCCCTCCCGGACTCGGCGAATCTGCCTTTGGAATCGGCCTCACAGGCGCCCAACCGGTGGACCTTCACCATCCGCATGGCCAACGGCCGCACGCTCAAGCATGGCTTCGATGGCGCGCAGGGATGGGAAGACCGGGGCAGGGCCGTCCGGATGGACCGCGATTCCGCGCTGGAGGAAACCCTGATCTACGATGCGTACTGGGTGCTGAGAATCAAGGACCACTTCCCCAGGTTGTCGCTCAAGGGAATCGAGAAGAATGGCGATAGCGAGGTCTACGTAATCGAGGCCACCCCCGCGGAGGGCCGCACTCGAATCCTGTTCTTTGACGTGGCCCAGGGACTGCTCACCCGTGCCGGTAAGACCATGTATGCCGACTACCGCGACGCCGGCGGCGTTAAGGTCCCGTTCTTAGTGCGGTACGGGTTTCAGACCTTCCGGTTCACCGAGATCCGCCACGGCGAGCCCGTCGACGAAGCCCGCTTCCGCATGCCGGACCTGCCGGCTGCGGCGCCTCCCCCGCCAACCGCCGGCGCGCCTGCAGACCAAGCCGCATTGCCCAGCGCGGACCAGGTCCTCGACAAGTACCTTGCCGCAATCGGCGGATCCCAGGCGCTCTCCCGTTTCAAAACCCAGCTCAGGAAGGGCGTTCTGAAAGAAGATGCGGAGAGCGTTCCGGTCGAGACTGTCGCCAAGGCGCCAGGCAAGTGGCTGTTGTCCCTGCACACTGGCGGTCCAAGCCCCGACAGAGAGGGATACAACGGCGCGGCCGGGTGGAGCGAATCCGCCGACGTCATCAAAGATATGAATCCGCGAGACCAGCCCGAAATGGCGCTCTTCCTGGACTTCCAGTTGCCCTTGAAGATAGGGGCAATGCGCTCCGTCATGACGGTCAAGCGCAAAGAGAAACTGGGGCAGCAGGAAGTCTATGTCGTCGAGGCCGCCCCCGTCCAAGGTGGCCCGCGGATCCTGGCCTTTGACGCTCAAACCGGCCTGTTGGCCCTGGCGGACAGCGTGTTCTTCGAGGATTACCGGGAAATCGACGGGCTCAAGCTCCCCTTCAGGGTCAAGCTGCACGGCGGCCAGATTGCCGTCAATTTCACCGAGATCCGGCACGATGCGCCCGTTGAGGATGGCTGCTTCGAAAGGCCCGCGCCGAGCGCCGCTTTCGAGAAAAACTTCGCCGGACTCGAGGATTCCCGCGCGTTGCCGGTCCTGAAGCGCGTGATAGGCCAGGGCGTGTCCCCTTCCGACGGCCGGATGTTCCACGACCTCATCGTGGAAAGAGGGTACAAGCGCGCTCTGGATATCGGAACAGCCGAAGGCTACGCGGCGCTCTGGCTCGGCCTCGCCATGAAGAAAAACGGTGGCCGGCTGATCACGATCGAGATCGAACCGGAGACCGCGGACAAGGCCCGGGCGAACATCCGGCAAGCTGGGCTGGAGGCAGTCGTCGATTCCCGCATCAACGACGCCCTAGCCGAGATCCCCGCGCTCAAAGGGGATTTCGATCTGGTCTTCATGGACACAGGCGCGCCGCTGAACAAGAAGCTCTTTGACCTCCTGCAAAAGCGGATCGCTCCCGGTGGGGCCATCCTCGCGCATAACGCCGCCAGCTTTGAGTCCCAACAGCCGGACTTCCTGAAGGCGATTCAAAGTGACGCCACCCTCGAAACCAAGATCCTTCCGACTGCCAGGGGAGGGATCCTCCTCAGCATCAAGAGAAAATAGCCGGTGTGCTGTGGCGCCAACAATCCCGGTTCAAACCACGGCCGCGCGCGGCGCCCAACCACTCGGTCGGAGCATTAGCACGCGACTTCGGTCAATACCGGGGTCGCCAGGCGCTCGGCCAGCCGCGTCAGGCTTTCGGCGGCCAGCGTGTCCTGATCCTTTACCAGCAGCGGCGATCCGCGCCGGTACGATAGCGCCACCGCTTCGGCAGCGGGCGGAATCACGCCGGCTATCGGAAAACCCAACTCCGCGCGAGCTTCCGCCGGAGACACGCAAGTGGACATGGGGTCTTTGGTGATGAGGACCGCCGCCAACGCACTTTTCTCCACCCCCCAGAATTGCAGAAGAGACGCCAGACTCTTGCCCGCGGCCAACCCGGTCGCCTCCCGCTCCATGATCACGAGGAAGGGATCGCATATCCGCGCGCACGCCTGGTGAACCGGTGACGGCGCCGACGCCAGGTCCACGATCACGAAGTTCGCGACCTGCGCCGCCGCGCGAAGTACCGCCGCGGCGCGCTCGGCATCCAGTTTCAGGGAATCCTCTGGGTTTTGCGGGGCGAACAGCAAGCTGACGCCAAAATCCGACTCCACAAGGCAGCTCCGCACTTCACCGGCGTTGATGCTCTCCGCTTCGAACTTCATCAGGTCCGCCATATCCCGGCGCGGCGCGAGCCGCAGTTGATACGAGAATCCCGACCGGTAGGGGCTCAGTTCGATGGCCGCCACGCTCTTGCCTTGCCGGGCCAGCGCGGCCGCCGTGTTGAGAGCCAACGTGGTCGCTCCCGAACCACCCCGCGCGCCCATGAATCCGAGGGACCTGCCGGGGGCCCGCGGGGAGGCTCCCTCCCGCACGCTATCCATCACCCGGTTGCGTTCGATGGCGAAGCGGATGATCCTCAGAATCGTGGAGGATTTCACGGCGCCCTTGACCAGGTAGTCCTGTGCGCCTTCTCGAACCGCCCGCAGGGCCAGTCCCTCGTCGTCCAGACCCGTGAGCACAACTACCGGAACGCGAGGGGCGCACTTGCGCAGTTGCTCGAATGTCGCGAACCCCCGGCTGTCGGGAAGCGACAGGTCCAGAAGGACGGCGTCGAACCGGTCGCGCCCGAGCATTTCCATGCCTTTCGCGAGACGGTCCGACCACTGCACCTCCGACGCATCCCCCGCCATCGCCATCGCTTCCTGGATCAGGCGCGCGTCGCCCGGGTTGTCTTCAATCAGCAAAATCTTGATTTCA
>CAWDER010000043.1:0-89339 GCA_963801345.1 Bryobacteraceae bacterium | reverse complement strand
GCAACGGCGCTCGCGCCAGCGGCGGCACTGATGGAAACGATATCGGTTGACGAATAAGTCAAGGTAAATTGAATACCGGCGGGCTCGCTCCCTGGAGTAGATGTTAGGGACAAAGCCAACGTAACCGTGCCCCCGGGAAGGACGGAAGCGGAAGACAACATCAAGGACCCTTGACCTAGAATCGGAGTACTCAGGAGCGCTATGAAGAGGAGGATAACAAAGCCGCGGCACACCCCACTCCGCCGCGACTGGCCAACAACCGATGTATGCACTTTTCGCAATCTCCCAAGTCAGTTCATCGGCCGAGGTGGTTCATGTTTCTAGCGCGGCTCGAAGTCTTAACATATGTCTACAAGGGTTTGGGTCAATATTCTCCTTGGTTAATCAACGCCCACTGCCGATAGTTAAGGTCCTCACCCTGTTGTCCCAGATACTCGACACGGTTCACCCCCCGGAGAACCGCGCTCCTCGGGAATTGCGTTGCCGGGATCGGAGCGAGTGATAGGTGTACTGCCGGACGGGCTGCCCCATCACCCCCGTGTCGTTGAAATGAACTGTGACCGCTACCGGCTGATGACGGCAAGCTGAGGCGTGCGGCCGATTAGGCCAAGTGGCCCACTTCCCGGCTGGAGCCGCGCTAGTGTGCTGGGGCCAGCTTCCGGGCTGCCCTAAACGCCCGCCTTCGGCCTCGTGGGGCTACGCTCCAGCCGGGCCAACACAGGTATCTTCCGGTCCTTGGCAATGCCCAGAGTGGTCTGCTCCTGCGGCGCCCCGGTGGTCCTCTTCCAGTCCGCCCTTGACAACACGGACAAAACGGTCGGCGATGTGCAATTCGATGGCTCTCGCCGGAGGAAGAGTCGAGTTCTTCGAAGGGAACATGGGACGACAGACATGACGCTCGGGGATTTGTGTTGTGGGTTGCGGTCACTGGGGAAAGAACCTGGCGCGGAACTTCTCTGAATTGGGGCTGCTATCCGCCATCTGCGAAGACGATCCGGGCCGGCTCCAGGCCATCTCGGCACAGTATCCCGAAGCCAAAGCCTATGGCAGTTTCAGCGATGTGCTGGCCGACCCCGTGGTGGAGGGTGTGGCCCTGGCAACCCCCGCCGAGCGGCATTTCGCGATGGCCGCGGCAGCCCTGAAAGCCGGCAAAGACGTGTTTGTCGAGAAGCCATTGGCGCTCGACGTCCAGGACGCTGAGGCGTTGATCGAAGGGGCCCGAGATCGCCGGCGGATTCTGATGGTCGGACATTTGCTGCGCTACCACCCGGCGATCTTGAAGATCCAGGAACTGGTAGCCGACGGCACTCTGGGGAAGATCGAGTATGTCTATTCCAACCGGCTCAGCATGGGCAAGATCCGCAAGGAAGAGAACGCGCTGTGGAGTTTCGCGCCGCATGATATTTCAGTGATCCTGGCGCTCATGGGCCGCCAGCCGGTGCAGATTTCTGCGACCGGTGGCGCCTATTTGCAGCCCAACATCGCCGATGTGACGGTTTCGCATCTGTTGTTCGAGAATGGCGCCAGGGCCCACATTTTCGTCAGTTGGCTGCATCCCTATAAGGAGCAGCGGCTGGTTGTAATCGGCAGCCGGCAAATGGTCGTTTTTGAGGACAGCCGCCCCACCAACAAACTCCTCCTGTACGATAAACACATCGAATGGAAGAATGGAGCGCTCGAAGCAGGGAAGTGCGAGGGCGTCCCCGTGGAGTTTGAAACTGCTGAGCCGTTGCGTCGTGAGTGCCAGCATTTTAGCGACTGCATCGTGACCCGGAAGCAGCCGGTCACCTGCGGTACCGAAGGCCTGCACGTTCTGCAGGTATTGCAAGCCTGTCAGCGGTCCCTGCAGATGAACGGCGAACCCGTACAATTCAATGCCGTGGCCGCACGCAAGATCGCCGCACTTTAGGGAAACCAAGCGAGGCGCCGCACTTCCTGCACGAGTCAAGTTAGGCTGTTTGCTCGTCGGGGTTCCCGTTTTCCGCCTCGCCTGAAGCTTTCCTGTAGTTCCCGAAAGACAGCATCAACACGGCCTGCGGCAGGCGAACAGGATTTTGGATTGTGCCGGGTGGCGTGTTTGCGAACGTGACCGGATCCCTGTGTCCGACCAATCGACGCAATAGGGCATCCCCCCTGGTGAACAAGGTCGCTGTTTCTAGAACGCCAACCTCATGCGAGATCTGCCGTAGTAAATCGCGTAGGCCCCTGCTGAAAGGGATGGATAGCCGCTGCACGCCCTGTTTGCGAACATTGGAGCGGTGCCAGACGCACAGGCAATCCCAATCGATGCAGGTACGCTCGTATCCTGCAAGACTCTTCGCTCTTTTCGATGCACTTGCTCCGCGGCCTTCGCGGCGTTCCCTGGGGGTCCTGGTTGCGTTGCGGGATTTTGCCTTTACCCACCGGCCGCTCCGGCGGGAACGTTGGTGCTTCGAATCCCGGTCGGCTTCGAGGCAAAGCCACGGCATCGGAAGCCCGCGCATCGGTTATCGTTAGGGAGTAGACCTGTATGACGAGTCCGCACCACAGTGACGATTTCCCGTGCGGAACCAGGGGAGCTGTTGCGGCCCGATCACATCCCGTTTCTGGACCAGACCACCGCTGGTTGCTGAGTGGGTTCGTGCGATTCGCGATTTGCGGCATCCTCGCCGGCCTGATAACGACCCAGGCCAGCGGACAGCAGGTCGTGTTGTCACTCAGTTCGGGAACGGGCACACCCGGTTCAACGGTGACGCTGAGTCTGTCCATGTCGGCCGCCGGAGGCGCTCAGCCGAGCGCTCTACAGTGGACGATGGAGTACCCGGCGGACATTACCGGCGTCACGGTGACCATTGGCTCTGCGGCATCCGTGGCCAGCAAGAGTATGCAGTGTGCCAATCGGGGCGGCTCCACAACATGCCTGGTCTTTGGGTTGAACACCACGACGATTGGCAACGGCGAAGTGGCCACGGCCGCTCTCACAATCGCGGCGGGCGACCACCAGCACAAGCGTGCCGGTGACGTTGAGCAGCGTCTTCGCGGCGACCGGTGAAGGAGCCTCGATTCCCGCTTTCGGTACCGAGGGAACCATCACCGTCAACCAGCCTCCGCCCTCCGTGACCTTGAGCGGCCTGTCCTGCACCCCTGGTGTCGTAAGCGCCCCGGGGTCGTCCTCGTGCATGGTGACGCTCAGCAGTCCGGCCCCGGGCGGCGGTTTTGCAGTGTCGCTGCTCGACAACAGTTCCAACGTAACGGTGCCGGAAAGTGTGACGGTGGCGACGGGATTTAGGAGCGCCCAATTCACCGCGACGGTGTCGTCGGTGACGGCCGATCGGACGGTGGTGATTTCGGCCAGCGCTGGGGAAGTGACCCGGACGTTCCCGTTAAACCTGGTGGTTCCGGCGCAGTTGTCGGGATTGAGCTGCACACCGGGGACTCTGGGGACCTGGCAAAGCGCAACCTGCACGGTGATGTTGACGAAAGCGGCGAGCAGTCCGGCGACGGTGACTTTGTCCAGCAGTCAAGGTGTCTTGAGCGTGCCGGTCAGCGTGACGATCGGTTCGGGCTCCGAGAACACGAAGTTTCTGGCCTGGGCTGGTAGCCCGGCCGCCCCCCTGGAAGTCGCCCTCACTGCGTTCTTGTCGAGCAGGTCCGTACAGCAGACGCTGACGGTTCTGGCAGTTGCTGCTCCGCGCATCAAATCCCCGCTGGCGGTGGGAGCGCGTGTCGCGGTTCCGGTCGAGTTTAACGTCTCGGTCGACCAGCCGCAGGGGTTATCCGTGAATCTATCGGTGGCCGGGTTGCCGGCAGGAGCCATTTTCGACCCAACCACCGGCCGGTTCACCTGGACACCGAACGAGAGCCAGACCGGTGCCTTCACTGTGACCGTAACGGCGCTCGGCAGCTCCGGGGCGTCTGCCACGCAGGAGATACTGATTCAGGTCTTAAGCGACAAGACCGGCATCCTTACTGCCCGGAACTCCGCTGATCTTACATTCGGCGACTTCTGCAGCCCGGGCAGTTGGGCGACCCTGCTTGGTGTTGACTTTACTGCGCAAGCGACCATCCTAGCGCAAGGAGTCCCACTGCCCACAAATCTGGGAGGCGTTGAGGTAAGAGTAAACGATTCGCCGGTCCCCCTCCTGTACGCAGCACAATCGCAGATCAATTTCCAATGTCCGCGGCTGCCCATCGGCTCTGCCATTCAAGTGACCGTGAAGACTGAAACCGGCTTCACGAGCCTTCCTTTCGCGGGGGTCATGCGCGAGGCGACACCCGCGCTGTTCACTCTGGACTCCTCCGGGTCAGGCCAGGGAGCCGTGCTGATCGCCAACTCCTACGAAGTGGCCATGCCGAGGACCGACGGGATTCCGAGCCGGCCGGTACGCAGAGGAGAGCTCCTCTCCATTTACGCGAATGGGCTCGGAGAAACGGTGGAGGACATCCCCGTCGGTTTCCCGGCACCGTTGGACCACCTGGTCCGGCTGAAGGGAACAGTTCGGGTGTTCTTTGGCGGCGTTGAAGTCGCCCCCGATTTCGCGGGCCTCGCGCCCGGGGAGATCGGTCTCTATCAGATCATCGTCCCCGTCGCAGCCGAGGTACCTGCCGGACCAGCCGTTCCCCTGCGTGTCGAAGTTGTCCTAGTCGACGGAAGCACTCTCAGCTCCAACGAAGTGACGATCGCCATCGAGTAGCCTTCACCTGGGCAGACGAATGGTGGGCGCGCGGGGACTCGAACCCCAGACCTCCTGCGTGTGAAGCAGGCGCTCTAACCAACTGAGCTACGCGCCCGAAACGGCGGCGGGCGGATGAATCGATTATTATAGCAAGTGATGGCCCCGCGGGACATGCTCGACGCGCAAGCGACTGCGCTTTCCAAACTGAACGACCTCGAGGCGGGCCTCGGGCGGATCATTCGCGGGAAAGCCGACGTGGTGCGGCTCTCGGTGGTCGCGTTGCTCGCCAGAGGGCACTTGCTGATCGAGGACGTCCCCGGCGTGGGAAAGACCACATTGGCCCAGGCCCTGGCGCGTTCGGTGCGCTGCACTTTCCATCGTCTGCAATTCACCAGCGACATGCTGCCGAGCGACGTGCTGGGCGTCACCATCTACAACGTGCATACCCAGTCGTTCGAGTTCAAGCGCGGTCCCGTCTTCACGCAGTTTCTGCTGGCGGATGAGATTAACCGCACTACGCCTAAGACCCAATCGGCGCTGCTCGAAGCCATGAACGAGCGCCAGGTCACCATCGACGGACGGTCGCACCCGCTGCCGGAACCGTTTATGGTGATCGCTACGCAAAACCCCGTGGAGCATCACGGCACCTATCCGCTGCCGGAGTCGCAACTGGACCGCTTCCTGCTGCGGCTGCGCATGGGGTATCCGGACCGCGCGAGCGAGCGGGACATTCTGCGCCAGGGCGCGCCGGAGGCCGCAGCTAACGCGGAGCTGAGCGCCGAAGACGTGCTCCACCTTCAGGCCGAAGCGGAGAGCGTGAAAGTGGACGACGCGTCTGGTGGATTACATCCTGTCCATTGTCGAGAAGACCCGGTCGCACGAATCGCTGTCGCTGGGCGTCAGCCCGCGGGGCACCCAGGCGTTGTATCGAGCCACGCAAGCGCTGGCTCTTTGCGAGGGCAGGGAATACGCCCTCCCCGACGACGTGAAGCGTCTGGCGGTGCCCGTCTTCGCCCATCGCGTGGTGATCAATACCCGCGTCGCGCTGGCGCAGCGCACCACCGAACTGGCGGAGCGCATTCTCCAGGAGATCCTCACCCAAGTAGAGGTGCCGCTGTAGAGCGCGACCGCGTTGCCCACTGATTCCATATGAGAACTGCAATCATCGGTCTGCCCATGACCGGCAAGACGTCCCTGTTCACCATCCTCACCGGCGTGCATGAGCACACGCGCATGGGGAATCTGGAGGCGCGCATGGGCGTGACCAAGGTGCCGGACGCCCGGCTGGACGCGCTGGCGCAGGTCTTCGCGCCGGAGAAGATCACCCACGCCACCGTCGAGTATCTGGATTTCCCGGCCATCTCGAAAGAGGCCCTGCGAGACCCGAGCTATCTGGCCAGCCTCCGCGTGGCGGACGCGCTAGCCCACGTTCTGCGCGTCTTCCCGAGCGACACCGTGCCGCACGAAAAGGGGTCGGTCGATCCGCTGCGTGATTTGCACGACGTCGACCTCGAACTGATTGTCAGCGATCTCATGGTGGTCGAGAAGAGGCTGGAGCGCCTGGAGAAAGACCGCAAGAAGATCAAGAACGCGGACCTCGATCGCGAGTTCGATCTGTTGCAGCGGGCCAAGGCGACGCTCGAGGCGGACACGCCGCTGCGCGAGATGAATCTCACGCCGGACGACGAGAAGCGCATCCGCGGATTTCAGTTCCTCTCGCAGAAGCCGGTGCTGTACGTGCTGAATCTGGGCGAGGAGGACGCCGGCCGGATGCACGAAATCGAGGCCGAGTACCGCGATGGCCCTTTGGCCGGCAAAGCCCAGTCCGGAGTGGTCGCGGTGTGCGGCAGGATCGAAGCCGAACTGGCCGAGCTGCCTCCGGAGGATGCGCAGGAATACCTGGCGAGCTACGGGTTGAAGGAGTCCGCCCTGCACCGGCTGATCACGGCGACTTACTCGCTGCTCGGGCTGATGTCGTTTCTGACGGCGGGCGAAACGGAAGTGCGCGCGTGGACCATTCCGATGAATTCCACCGCGGTAAAGGCGGCGGGCGCCATCCACAGCGACTTCGAGAAGAAGTTCATCCGCGCGGAAACGGTGAATTGGAAGCAGCTCGTGGAATGCGGCGGCTACCCGGGCGCCCGGGACAAAGGAATCCTGCGGCTGGAAGGCAAAGAGTACATCGTCAAGGACGGCGACGTCTTGGTGATCCGCCACGGGTAGCAGCGGCGTGCGCCAACGCCAGCAGGCTGGCGGCCGCGCACAAGATCGGAAACCAATCGCCGTATTTGGTGTACACGGTTTGCGTGGAGATGTACGAGTAGTGCGCCTGCAAGGCGTCCGCGCGATCGGCGGGTAACCGCTCCACCACGCGGCCCGCGGGATCGATGGCGGCGGTGATGCCGTTGTTCGTGGACCGCAGAATCCAGCGGCGGTTCTCGACGGCCCGCATGCGGACGAGCTTCAGGTGTTGATCGCGGGCGGCGCTGTGGCCGAAGTAGCCGTCGTTGGAGATGTTGACGAACACCTCCGCACCCGCGGCCGCGACGCGGCGGGCCGAGTGGGGCAGAGCGGCCTCGTAGCAAATGAACGTCCCCACGCTGCGCCCCCCGGCGCGGAACAGCACGATCCTGGTCCCCGCGGCGAAGTCCCCGGCCTCCTGCGTGATGCGGTTTACGAAGCCGAACAGCGGCGGAATGAACTCGCCAAAGGGCACCAGGTAGATCTTGTCGTAGCGTCCCAGATCCTCACCGCCCGGGCCGATCATGACCGCTGAATTGAGCGGCGCTCCGGCGGGAGTGTGCGCCACGGCGCCAAAGAGAAAGTAGGTCCGCGAAGCGCGGGCCAGGTCCTGCGCCTCGTTGCGGAAGGCGGAGTCGGGGTCGTAAACGAAGGGCGCGGGCACTTCCGGCCACACCACCAGCCGCGGAGGCGGGGAAACGGCGCTCGCCGCCTGAAGGGTCAGCGCACGAAGACGGGTCAGGGTTTCTGAGAAGGAAGCCGGAGTCCAATCCTCCGTTTCGGAGATATTGGGCTGCACCAGCGCTGCCCGCTCCTGGCCGGCGCTGGCTTCAGGCACGCGCGGCAGGAGAAAGAGCAATGGAAGCGCCAGCACCCAAGCCATCTCCCGGCGCTTGCCCTTCAACACCGCGAGCGCCAGTGCCGCGCTCAGCATGACGAATATGAACGAGAGCCCGTAGACGCCGGTGAAGGGCGCCAGACGCAACGGCACGCTCATGTCGATGCCCGCGTTCCCCAGCGTGTGCCAGGCGAACCCGAACCATCCGTGCGTGCTCTCGATGGCCACCCACAGAGCCGCGACGGCGGGAACCGCGTAGGAGCGGCGCATCAGGGGTCCGGCCGCAAGCGCGAAGACGCCCGTCTGCAGGGCTTGGTACATGCCGAAGAGAAGGAGGGCGCCCCAACTTTCGAGAACGCCCATCCCGCCGTGGACGTTCATTACGAATTGGATCCAGTAACACATCCCGCACCAGAACACGATGCCGGCCGCTTCTCCTATCAGGAAGCGCCGCAGTGGACTGGGTTCCCGAGCCGTCGCAATCAGCAGCGGCGTCAGAGCCACCACCGCGAGCACGGCGAAGTCGAAACCGGGAAACGTGAGAACCAGCAGGACCCCGGTTGCCAGGGCCAGGACCAGATTCAGCACTCGGCCTCCGCCGCCTGCAAGGCAACCGCCTCCGCCATGTAGGAGCTTCGGACGAAGGGTCCGCTCAAGACCGTATGGAAGCCGATCGAAAGGCCGTAGTCGCGCCAGGCGTCGAATTGGGCAGGCGGAACGAACGAGACCACGGGCATGTTCTCGCGCGTGGGCTGGAGGTATTGGCCGATGGTCACGATCCCGACGCCAGCCTCGCGAAGATCATCGAGCAGCCGCTCGACCTCGTGCGTCTCCTCGCCGAGTCCCACCATGAGTCCCGACTTGATGGCGCTCCCCGGCGCATGACTTCGCGCGAACCGCAGGACCTCCAGAGACCGGCGATACTCTGCCTGCGGCCGGACCCGAGGGTAGAGCCGCGCCACGGTTTCCATATTGTGGTTAAAGATGTGCGGGCCGGCGTCGAGCACGCCAGCCAGAGCATGAAGGTCGCCGCCGAAGTCGGGCGTCAGCACCTCCACGCGTGCCTCGGGCAGAATCTCCCTCAGAGCTAGCACGGTGCGGGCGAAATGGGAAGCCCCGCCGTCGGGGAGGTCGTCTCGCGTGACGCTGGTGATGACGACGTACCGGAGTCCCAAGCGTGAGGCCATGCGAGCCACGTTGCGCGGCTCACCGGGGTCGGGCGGATCGGGCGAACGCACGCTCCGCACCGCACAGAAGCCGCAGGACCGGCTACAACGGTCGCCCAGAATCATGAAAGCCGCAGTGCCGCGGTGGAAGCACTCGTGAAGGTTCGGGCAGCGGGCCGACTCGCAGACCGTGTGGAGACCGAGACTTCGGAAACCGCTCTTCAGATCGTGCAGCGCGCCGAAATGCCGCTCTGGTTTGCGAAGCCAATCCGGCAACCGGCTTCTACCCTGAAGTTGGACGAGCGTGGATTGCACGGCTCAGTACTTCATCACAATGGCATCGGGGAAGCCGGCCTTCTCCAGATCCTTGCGAGCGCTGGCGATGGCGTCCTTATCCGCAAGCGGCCCCACCAACACGCGAAAGAGTCCATCTTTGGTGCTGGGCGCAACCATGATCGGGAAGCCTTTCTTCCTCAACACGCCGGCGAATAACTCCGCGTCAGGCCGCTTGATGGCCTTAAGCTGCAGAAACGTCTGGCCGGCGGCAGGACTCGAAGGAGCGGCTGTACGCGCAGGCTCGCGGGCCGCGGGCTTGGCGCGAGGAACCTCGGGCGGCGGAGCCGGCGCGGCAGGCTCCGGCACGCTTTCTGCCGGTGTTGAAACCGGTTGGCTCGACGGTGAGGGTAATTCGCTCGGTGCGGCGCGCGGTGGCAGTTGGACCGCGGGCTCCTTAGACGCTATGGCCTCCGTGCCCGCGGCTCCGGAGTGGCGGCCAAGGACGTACCCCATGGTGAAAAACACCGCCAGCAGAACAACCACGATCACAAAAAGGCTGAGCAACTGCCTGTCGCCCAAAAACACTTCGAACCCGCCGTCAGGTTTCTTCGCCATATGCGCGATCTTCTCTAACGAGAGTACACCACCCGCGCAACGTCGGGTAGGATAGGCTTCAGCCTGTCCAGCCTGCTACGTCGCGCGCTCCCCGCCGACCCTGTCGAGAGCGCCGTGGATCGCCGTGAAGATGTCCACGGGGATGGGGAACACCACGGTGGTGTTCTTCTCCTGGCCGATTTCCACCAGCGTTTGCAGGTAGCGCAACTGGATGGCCGCGGGCTGTTTCTGGATCAGCGATGCGGCCTCGGCGAGGCGTCCGGCGGCCATGAACTCGCCCTCGGCGTGAATCACCTTGGCGCGCCGTTCGCGCTCGGCCTCCGCCTGGCGGGCGATCGCGCGGATCATCTGCTCGGGCAGGTCGACTTGTTTGACTTCGACCATGGAGACTTTCACGCCCCAAGGCCCGGTGTGCTGATCCAGCACGGTCTGCAAGCGCAGGTTGAGCTTCTCGCGCTGCCCCAGCAACTCGTCCAACTCCACTTCGCCGAGCACGCTGCGCAGCGTGGTCTGGGCCAATTGCGATGTGGCGTACAGGAAGTTGGTCACTTCGATGATGGCCTTGGTCGGTTCGAGGACCCGGAAATAGATCACCGCGTTGACCTTCACCGTCACGTTGTCCCTGGTGACGACGTCCTGCGACGGCACCTCGAACGCCTCCACGCGCAGCGACACGCGAACCATCCGATCGATGGGCGCGAAGACGAAGATCAGGCCGGGACCCTTGGGCGCCGACAAAATTCGCCCGAGGCGAAAAACGACCCCTCGTTCGTATTCCGCCAGGATCTTGATCGAAGACAAGAAATACAGAATGACGATGATCAGCGCGATGAGCGGTAAGCTGAGCATGGGTGTGTGACCTCCTAGGCTTGCGAGACTGGCTCCACTCTTACCCGGAGCCCCTCCACGGTTACGATTCTCACTCGGGTGCCGGCCGCAACCGGGAGGGTGCAGACAGCGTCCCAAAACTCCCCGTGTACGAAGACCTTTCCCTCGGGACTGAGGGCAGTGTGCGCGACGGCGATCTCCTGCTCCATGCCGGACGCGCCGGTGGCGACTTTGGCGGCTCTGGCGCGGATCACCAGCGATACCAGGAAGACCGTGATGAAAGCGAATGGCAGCGTGAGGCCGATGGCCGTCGACCAGCGGATGCGCATCTCGGGGATGGGGCTGTTGATGAGCAGCACCGAGCCCAGAATCATGGCGACGGCCCCGCCGGTCCCCAGCACCCCGTGCGAGGCGATCTTCGCCTCCAGGATGAACAACGTGAGCGCCAGCAGCAGCAGAGCCACGCCCAGCCAGTTGATAGGCAGTACGGACAGCGCCGATAGCCCCAGCAGAGCGAGGATGCCGCCCGCCACCCCCGGAGCGATCAACCCCGGCGATGTGAACTCCATGTAAATTCCGAGTGCACCAAGCACCAGCAGGATCAGTGCGATGTTGGGGTCGCTGATCGACAGCATCAGGCTCTCCCGCCAGCTAGGATCGTAAGCCACGACGGCGGCGCCCGACAGGTGCAGCGTGACTTGGGTTCCGTCGAAGCGGGTGATCTGACGGCCTTCGAGTTGCTGGAACAGATCCGCCTCGTCCTTTGCGATCAAATCGATCAGGTGGTTCTCGAGAGCTTCCTTGTCGGCGAACGACCGGCTTTGCAGAATGGCTTGTTCGGCGACTTCGGTATTGCGCCCGCGCTTCGACGCAATCCCGCGCAGAAAGGCCGCGGTATCGCTCTCCACTTTCTTGCGCATGACCGCGTCCATCTCGCCGCTCAGCAGGACGGGGCTGGCGGCGCCCGTGTTGGTCCCCGGCGACATGGCGGCGACGTCGGCCGAGAGCAGGAGGAAGAAGCCCGCCGAGGCCGCCCTGCCGCCGCTCGGAAAAACGTAGGCGATCACCGGCACGGGCGAGGCGATGATTCTCTCGATGGTCTCGCGCGTAGCGTCCAACAGGCCGCCCGGCGTGTTGAGCCGGAGCAGGACGGCCGATGCTCCCTCGCGCTTGGCCTGATCGAGCGCGTGGCCGACAATCTCCGTGGTGACCGGATGCACCACCCCGCCGATGTCAACGGAAACCACCACCGGCCGGCCCCAGGCCAGGGTTGTAGTCAACGTGAGCAGGAGAACGGCGATCCTGGTCATCAAATTTACATCAATCATACACCCCAGCGAAGCTGCCCGGGTGGAAAGGAACGCGCAATGCCCCAGCAGGGGCCTCAGATAGTAACCCATCGCGGGAGCGATGTGGACTTGGTCGTGCGTCACCAGCCCCGCCAGGGGCGTGAGAGAACCCCCTGACGAGCGCGGCTCGCGACAGAGATGGAATGAGAGGCCGGTCTCCCGGCGGGATGCGGTAAGCTCCCAATGGATGCGCACTCGAAGTGCAAAGGAGCCGCGACCGTCAGGGGCGGTATCATTTGGATCGGGATGGCGGTAGTGATTCGCATTTTGCCTCTGGTTTTGGTGGCAGCTTCCGTAGCCAGCGCAAGCAGCAGCGTTAAAGAGACAGTGGTCGATGGAACCGGCAGATCTGTTTTCTTGGCTCAGGTCTGCACTTTCCGTAGCAAACATTGCGTTCGCCGCAGAGAAGCTGCCGCGTGGGGCGGCCCCCTTGTGTAAACAGACCAGATGGGACATCGACATTCACCGTCACAACGGAAAAACCCTCATATCTAGGCAGCAATTAGGGAATTCGCCTGAAGTCGGCAACGCGCAAACTCGCCAGGAAATCTAATGGCACATACACAACTCCCGTACTGACCGAAGCTGATTGATAAGGGATATGGGGAAGAATCGAGCCTGAGAACTTACGCCGTGAACCGCGACTCTCATTTGGAGGCCGCGGTGCTCCCATCGCCATGATTGGGCTCCTCTGGAGCCCCGAGTACGAGCTAAATGAGATTAGCGAAAGGCACACTACGCCTTCAATCAATGTTTCGCCTCACTGCTGATGGAGCTCTCCTGCGCGCGCATCACGTCGGCGTGCATCGCGGCGCGATCCGGCTTTCCACTCTGTTGCCAGGCCCGAATTAGCAAATAGTGGATCGCCGCGTCCGTCACAATCCCCTCCGACAGACCGAGCGCGGTTTCACCCTCGGCAGCGGCCTGCGCCGCATCGCCCTTCTTGAGCAGGAGCCGCGCCAATTCGAAATGCGCGTCGCGGAAATCCGGAGATAGCCTCACGGCCTCCCGTAGCCAGCGCTCAGCTATCCTCCAGACGGCCCAGGAGCAGAAGGAGTCGCGCACCAGGCAACAATGTCTCCGCATGGAGTCCTCCCGCAGAACGCTCCAGGAGGACGGCCTCTTCGTAAAGCGACAGCGCCTCGGTCGGCTGCCCGAGGCTCTCGACGGTGAGACCGAGATACAGAGCTGCGCGCGGATCGCTGGAACTCAGTTGACGTGCCTTCCGGAAGCGCGGCAAGGCCGCTTGCATGTCGTTGCCCAGATAAGCCTCAAGCCCATACAGGAATTGGGCATACGGCGCCCGGGGGTCGATCGCCAGCGCCTGCTCAAGGCATCGCCGCGCCACGTCGAAGCGGTAGGCAGCCATGGCCAACTTTGCTTTCAACGTCAGTGCAGGGACCAATTTTGGATCCAGGCGCAGCGCTTCCTCCGTCGCCGCAAGCGCTTCGGGAAACTTCTTGGCCACAAACAGGGCGTTGGCCCTTTCGTAAGCGGCATAACCACGAGAAGGAGTCGTGGCGCCAAACAGCGTGAAGGCGAACGCCAAAACGGCGATTGCACATCTCCAACTTGTCATGGTTTGGCCCCTTCGACGACTTCGACGAGGCGGTCGGCTGACACGCTGCCGGCCTGCTGGGTACCTCCGCCCGGCCAGCGGACCTCCAGTTTCTCCGCCATTCGATTCGAGCCGAGTCCGAACCGCACCAAAGCCTCGCTCGCGCATGCGTATCCCACCGTCGTTGTGGCCTGGTTGTACAAGTTGCGGCCATCTGGTAGCTGCACGTGCACCACGGCGCCGAGCGCCTGACGATTCGAGCGCCGGCCATGCAGCCGGATCGCCAGCCAATGGGATGCGCCGCCCGTGACGTTGTGGAACAGCTTCGCCGGACCGTTTACCACGGAGACGACGGCGTCGGTGCGGCCGTCATTGTCAAAATCGGCGAATGCCACGCCGCGATGCATGGCGGCCTGTTGAAAGCCCGGCCCGGCTGCGGCCGTGACGTCTTCAAACCGCTTGCCCTCTACACTGCGGAAGACACGGTTCGGCAGCGCGGAGTCGCTTCCCATATAGCGATCCATTTGTGCAAGGTGGGAAAGTGCGAAGAACAGGTCTTTCCATCCGTCGTTGTCGAAGTCGTACATGCCGAGGCTCCAGCCAGTAAACAGACGCGTGCCCATGAGCAGGCCGGTCCGCTGGCTATAGTCTTCAAAGCCCTTGGCAGCGCCGAGATTGCGGAATAGGAGGAACGAGTCGTTGAGGATTCCGGACACGACAAGGTCGGGGCTTCCATCGTTATCGAAATCCCTGAAATCACCGCCCATCCCGGCGATGGCGAAGCCGTCCTCGCGAAGCGCCACCCCGGCTTCGAGTCCGATCTCCTTGAAAGTTCCGCCTCCCTGATTGTGAAACAGAAAACTGCGAACCGAATCGTTCGCCACGAAGATGTCGGTCAGCCCATCGCCGTCCATATCCGCGAAGGCGACTCCCATTCCCTTGCCGATATGGCGTCCGATCCCTGATGCCTGCGAAACATCGGTGAAGGTGCCGTCGCGGTTGTTGTGGAAGAGCTGGCCGGGCAGGCCCTGATAGGCTCTTGGGTGACAGTAGAACTGCCTATCGGGCGTTCCGCAGCGAGGCTCGGAGTCCGCGTCCCAGACCACGTAATTCGAAATGAACAGGTCGAGCCAGCCATCATTCTCGTAATCAAGCCAGCCGGCCGATACCGCCCACATGTTCCCAAACTTCTCATCTGTTCCCGCAACGCCGGCTTGGGCGGTGACGTCGGCGAAGCGGCCGTTTCCGAGGTTGCGGTAGAGGGTGTTGCGCTTGACGCCTGCGACGAAGATATCGCTAATACCGTCGTTGTCGAAGTCACCGGTGGCGACCGCCGTCGAATAGCCTTCTCCGGCGAGGCCGGCTTCGGAGGTGACATCCGTAAATGTCATGTCGCAGTTGTTACGAAACAGGTGGTTGTAGAATTCCGGGCCGGTCTTGCGTAGACTTGGAATGGCCGCGCCGTTGGCGAAAAAAATGTCCATGCAGCCATCGTTGTTGTAGTCGAGAACGGAGACGCCGCCCCCCGTAAGCTCGATCTGGTGGAACCGGCCTGCGGCGCCGTTGCGTAATTCAAATCGCAATCCGGCTTTTGCGGCGATCTCTTCGAAACGGATAGGCGGCGGCGCTGCAGGGGGGCCCGCAACGCCGCCGCACAAGAACACGAATACTATGAGGCCTGGCGGTAATTCTCTAATGCATGCCAAGCCAAGCCTCCCCACACGCCTTAGAACTCGAACCGCGCCACAATCTGACCGGTCCGGGGCGTAGGCACAGAGGAGCTCACGCTATTGGCCGCGATTCCGGTGTAGTTCAGGTATCCGAAGCCGCCGGTGAGCAGCCCGGAATTCGACCGCGTCGGGGGGGTCTGCGGACTTCCCGTGCTAGGATCCCCCAGCGCCTCCATCATGTTGAACAGATTGAAGAACTCCGCCCGGATGCTGAACGAGGCGCCCTCGCGAATGTTGAAAACCTTCCCGATGCCGCCGGAGATCACCGGCCGCCGCTGCCCGCGGAAGTCGTTATAGTAGACGACGTTGCTGCCCGGAACACCCGCCGTCTGGTTCTGCCAGGCCGCCGGATTCAGGACGGTCTCCTGGGTCGGATCGAGGCAGCCGCAATTGATGTCCTTCAGGTATAGCGGCACGTCGGGGATCCGGACCTGCCTCGTATAGCCCGTAGAAACATAGCTGCCGATCGAGTTGCTCGACCCCGGAGTGCTGAGCAGATTGCCGCTCTGGATCGTGCTGAGGCTGGTGAGTCTCCAGTCGCTCAGAATCGCCTTGGCCAGACGATTCCGCTTGACGGCGCCGTAGGCCGGGACGGTGTAATTCACGCTGAGGCTGAAGATGTGGGGGTAGTAGGACGGCGAAAGCCCCTTGAAACTCCCCCTGTCATAGATGCTGCCCGCGTTCGTGGCGGCGTCGAGGGTCTTCGAGAACGTGTAGGTCATGGTGGCGGTGAGGCCCTGCGAATAGCGCTTGACCACCTTGAGCTGAAGCGAGTCATACCAGGAAGAGCCCAGCGGCGCGAACAACTGGCCGATACCGCTAAACTGCGGAAATGGCCTCAGGCTCTGGAGCACCGTGCCCGTACTGGGAAAGTTGGCGTAGGGTTTCTGGAAGCCCGCGGCCACCGCGGCGGCGGAGGTGATGGTGGAGCTCAGCAGCGAGCGGGTCGTCGCGTTGGTGAGATCGCCGAGCCCGCGCTTTTGAAGGACCTCGGGACTGATGGCATTGTAGTTGATGAGGTTGCCGACGCTGCTATTGCTAAAGCTCTGGGAAGTGCCGGGGCTTAGCCATACCCCGCGGTTGCCAACGTAGGCCCCTTCCACGACCAGATCCTTTAGGACTTCGCGCTGGAGGGAGATGTTCCACTGGTTGACACGGGAAGGCCGGCCGCCGTTCGGATCCACCAGGGCGGGAGCGCCCTGTACGGCTCCGCCGGGAGTCACGTTCAGGCCGGCGTTGTAGCTTGCGCCCCAAAGAAGATTCTGGTCGAGAACCAGCGGCTCGGAAACAATGCCGGCCGCCACGCCGTTTCCAGGCGAAGGAATGCTGACCGAGTTGAAGCCCATATTGGAACTGGAGGGGTAGGAGTTCAACGCGGTCAGGGGACCAAAGCTGAGACCCCACCCGGCGCGGAGCACCGTCTTCGGGTTGATCTGATAGGCGAGGCCGAAGCGCGGCGCGATCGCGTATGGATAGTAGCCCATGAACTCGCAATTGCAGCGCCCCGTACCCGAACCGGCATAAATCACGGCGCCGAGGATCCCGTTGGCGTTCGGATTGGTCGCCGTCGCGCTGAAGCTATTCATCCGGCTGTGCAGTTCCCTCAGCGGCTGCTGGAGGTCCCAGCGCAGGCCGACGTCCAGGGTCAGCTTGCGGGTGAGCTTCCAGGTGTCCTGGACAAACGCGTCCCAGCCGTTACGGCGGTACAGGAGCGCCTGCCCGTTGCCGGCGGACACGCTGTTGTACTGGCCGAGCAGGAAACTGGCCCAGGTGCTGCCGATGCCCGTTCCGGTGGGCAGCACCTGGCCGTAGAGCGGCTGGCCGGTCTCGGCGCTGCTGAAGCCGTAGGTGGGCGACATGTTGGACTTGGACAGGGTCGCGAAAGTGTCTATCTTCCAATCGAAACCGAACTTGTAGGTATGGTTCCCGCGTACCCAGCTCAGCGAGGGACTGGCCGACAGCCGCCCGCCAATGAAGAGGTTGCGGCTACCCGGGCCGATGCTGCGCGCCATGCCGCCATAGACGTTGTCGCCGATGCCGCTGATCTTGGGGAAACCGGTGCCGGGAGAGCCCACGATTCCCAGCTTGGTGTTGTCATAATCCGCGCTCACCGGCGGAACCGTATCAGGATTGGAGTGGCGCTGGAAGCCGGCGGCAAGGTGGAAAAGCACCGTCGGCTGGATGGTGTAATCGAAATTCAGCCGTGCCATGTGGCTCCGGATGCCTTGAATCCGGACCTGCGACAATTCCGGAGGCAAGCCGTCCACTCCATTCGACTTGTCGGTGCTCTGGCCCGCATAGTAGCCCGACAGTTTGAACTTGCTGCCGAAGTTCTGGTCGATCTTGATGGAAGGAATCTGCTGGAGCTTGTAGAACGCTCCCGTCATGGCGAAGTTGTTCACGTACAGATCGCTGCCGATATTCGGCTTGGGAAACAGGGCCATGATTTTGGCTGACGTCGGATCGAAACGGTTCTGCGGAATGACGTTGTTCGAAAACACGCTGAGCACGCGCCGCCCACTCGAATCGATCACCGCGGTCGCCGGATCGTAGATGGCGTTCTGGATGATCGCTCTGCCCGCGAAGTCGGTCCCCAGATTCCGGTTGCCGGTCACCGCGAGGTTGTTGCTCAGATTGCCCGCCAGGAAGGCGCTGTTGGGCATCGTGGTGATGCCCCCATAAAGGGCCTCCCGGTCGCGATACCGCTCGAGGTTGAAGAAGAAGAAGGTCTTGTTGCTTCCATTGTAGAGTTTTGGAATCCTCACCGGACCACCCAGCGTTCCGCCGTAATTGGCCAGGTGCTTCACCACCTTTACATGGTGCCCCGTGCCGTCATCCGTGAACGGAACGCCGGCGTTGAAGATCGTATTCTCCATGTAAGTGTAAGCGCTGCCGTGAAACTGGTTGGCGCCGCTCTTCGACGAAAAATTGTAGATGCCGCCGCCGCCCACTCCCCCAAATTCGGCAGCGAAATTCGAGGTCTGGAGCGTGAACTGCTCGATGGCTTCAACCGACGGCTGGATTTCGTCGGAAACCTGCGTCGAGTAGGGGTCGTCTGCCTGCTGGCCCTCAAACACGATCTTGAAGTTGATCGAGCCTCCATTGATCGAAATGTTGTTCCAGCCGTTGAAATAGGCGCCGGGCGTCATTTGGATGAAGGATAGGGGATTCCGGATTGCGCCGGCGCCGATGCCGAAATTAATGGGAAGCTCACCGATCTGGGCTCCGGTGATCGTCATGGACTGTTCGGCGCTCTCGGTCTTCAGCAGCGTGGATTCGGCCGTTACGGTCACCGATTCCGCGCTGGCGCCGACCGTCAGTACCACGTCAACGCGGGTGGTGACAGCCACCTGCACCTGTATATTGGTCCGTTCGTATTTGCTGAAGCCCGCCTGCGCGACGGTGAGTGTGTAGGTGCCTACCGGCAATTGCAGCAGCGCGTAGTTGCCGGTTCCAGTGGTGACGGTGTCGGACGTCGCTCCCGTGTCCGTGTTGGTAAGTACTACCTGGACACGCGGAATCAGTCCGCCAGTGGAATCAGAGACTGTTCCCGTAATGGTGCCGCGATTGCTCTGGGCAAACAGCGACAACGGCAGAAGGAACAGCAGGAGGAGTGTCAGTTGAAGTTGTGTACGCATGCTTTCCTCTTAGACGGGCTCTCCAGGATAACCAAACCAGAATTTCCTTTTTCGAGTCCTGGGCACTGGGGATTATACACCCGATGACCTCTGTTGAAGTCGTTTTCTTCATCCTGCCTTCATCCTGCCTCTCCCGAGCGAGTTCGGTGGCCCAGGAAGGGGCCAGTTCTGAGTCCTCCGGGTAAGGAAAAGCTGGAAAATGCTTGATTTAAAACGACTTGCTATACACCTCACCGTCTCCCTCCTTCCTTCGTCATGTCTGTTTGCCCGCCGCCACCCTCATCCGGTCGGCAAGGCCAGCGCGGCGATCCGCCGCACCATGGCTCCGAAAAGCCGGCGCGTCAAGTACCCCTCCGCCAGCAAGAGCCAGTAATAGCGCGCGTGCTTCACCAGCCGGTCGCCCGTCTTCACCAATCGCTGTTGCAGACTGGTCAGCGACCAGTTGCCGACTCGCAGCGGTAGCAGGACAAGCGGGTCATCGCTTACCCTCCTTTATCCACTGCTCCGCCGTCCCTCGCTTGTAATAGCGCCGCACTACCGCTCGGCTGTCCGCCTCCAGGTTGGTCACGATGAACCCGACGCGGGGGAACGACTCACCGGCGTGGAACTCCACGTTCGCCAACACCCGCCACGCCGTCATCCAGCCACCTGCCTGATACAGAAACCCCTGGTACGACACCACCGGTTTGTGGCTCGGCCTTCCCACGGGCCGCGTCAACAGTTCTACGATGTCTTGCTCCAGGCTGTCGTTGGCGGGGATGCGAATCGCGTACTTCACACCACGCTGCTCCAGGGCTTCGTAGATCTCAGGCTTCGCAAATGCCGCATCGGCCTGGAAAACCACCTCTTTGCCCAGTTTCTATTGCCGCTCGATCTCGGGAAGCAGTAGTTTTTCCCAATCATCGGCGCTGGGCACATTGCCGGGCCGCAGCTTGGCTGCCAGACAGTCGCCCTCGCGATTGAACATCAATAGCGGGTAGTAGCAGGTAGACTCGAAGTGGCCGTTGCAGGCGCTCTGCTCCTTTTGGCCGTAGACCGGAATCTCTGTCGAGTCCATGTCCAGCAAGACGCGCTGCGGTGAATCGATGGTTTCCGCCTTGGCGATCGGCTCCCGATTGAGCGCGGCCAGCCCGGTGAGATTCTGTTCTTGGGTCAGCAAGTCGGTCTCGAAGGACGGCAGCCGAGAGGTCAGCGCTGCCCCACGTTGCCAGATCTGCTCGGAACCGATCAGCCGGAACGTCGGATCGTGCGAGAGCCGCTCGGGCACGAGAACCAAGCCGCCATCGGAGGTGATCCGCGATCCTTGGAAATCCACCTTGGGAGACGCTTTGAAGGAGGGCTGAAAGGGCCGGTCTTGTTTTTCACCCGCTGGGTGTACACTTCCGGAGCGTCTTAGTTGCATTCAAACCCCGATGGAAATTGATGATAAAGCCGATCCGCAGATTCGTAGGTGGAGTCGAAAATGGAAATCTGGGTTTAGACGTTTCGGGCCGATGGAATTGGTCCGAACCGCAACCGACCCGCCCCGGCAACGAAGATGTGGATCCGAGGGATCGAAAGGCCCACTGGGCAGCCTTTTTCGGACGGTTGCAGACGAGAGACAAGCTGGTCGCTGTACCTTGCGGAAGCGGGAGGCAGTGCGCGTACAGATTCGGAGCGATCTCCGCTCCCGCCCGACTCCTGTACCAGGAGTGGTACGATTTCGGCGGGACGAAGTGATGTTTTTTCCATCAGTCCGCATAACCTCTTTGCGGACGCGCACGTCTGAATGTTTTCTGTAGTGCGCGCGCCCTCAGCTGCACACTTCAGTGGTGCTACCCTGAATATAGACGACGACTAGAGGTTTATTGCACGATGGCTCTTCTACCTAATCAGATCCCCATGTACTGGCCGAGCGGACCGCTTGAAGTCGCTAAGCGTCAGAAGGAAAAGGGGTTTACACCCGAAACGAAACAGATCTTGGAGCGCTGGCAGGAACCGGCGGCTCTTGACATTCTGAAGGACACTCCCATCAATTGCCTGGTCCTGAACTGGGCGGCGGGGCTGCCCGAGGATCAACAGCAATGGAAGACCGCCGGCCCGCTGGTGGGGGCTGCGCTACAGCGGAACCTGGCGGTGATTGGGTGGGTCGAGGATTCGGCGGACGCCGCTGCGGCAATTGGGGCCGCGAAGTCCGCGGGACTGGCGGCCTTGGCGATCAAGGGATTCAAGGGCAGCACGGATTTCACGGTGATCCCCTGGTCCGAGCGCGCCACCGCGAATTGGGACGCCAAGGCGCCGGTGCTGCCTGTGACGGACAACGTCTGGCCGGGGATTTTAGGGCAGCAGGGCGGTGGGTCCAGCGCCGGACCAACTGGAACTCCTTGGGTCGAGTCCAACGGCTGGTACCTGCAATTAGCCCAGGCGCGCACGGAAGTCCCGGTGTGGCTCATGTTCAACCCTCCCGCGCCGGGCAACGTGGTGCGCGGTCCAAGCTATTTGTCGGCCGTACTGGACGCCGAGTCGTGGGGAGGACGCTGGGTTCTCTCTCTGGACGACAACCTGCGATGGGGATTGCTCAAGGGGGATGCCGCGGCGCGCCAGACGCTGCGCGACATCTCGTCCGTGCTCCGGTTTTATGAGAAGCACCGCGATTGGAAGACATACCGGCCCGCCGGCGTGGTGGGAGTGATCTCCGATTTTGCTGGGGAGAACTTCGACATGAGCGGCGAAATCCTCAAATTGAGCTTGCGCCGGGGCCTGCTCTCCCGGCCGCTTTGGAAACCGCGGTTGTCGCCGCTGAGTTTCACCGGCCTCAAGGGACTGGTCTACGCCGATAAGCTGGCCCCCGCGGCCGACCTCCACAAGCGATTGATGGCCTTCGTCGAGCAGGGTGGCTTTCTGGCGACTGGTCCCAATTGGGGCCCGGAGGGTAAGTCCACCGGCGCGCATCCTCGCTTCGACCTACGAACTCTCGGGAAGGGACGCCTGGCCGTCGCCAAGGAGGAGTTGGTTGACCCGTTCCAGGCGGCCGTGGACATCCAGGGGATTTTCAGCCGCGCCAACGACTTGGTCCGAATGTTCAACGGGACGACCGCGGGCGGCGTGAACTACACCACATCACCGGACGGGAAGAAGGCACTCATTCAGGTCTTGAATTACAGCGGGCGAGGCGGTGGAGCTAACGTGACCCTCTGGATGCGGCGGAGCTACCGCAGCGCACGCCTGTGGTCTGTGGCTGGCGCGGAACCAACGCCGCTGAAGGCAGTGAGCGCGGACGGCGGTTACGAGTACCACATCGACACGATGCCGTCGTTTGCGGCAATTGAATTCGAGGTTTAGCGAGGAACTGTATGAACTGCAACATGGGTCGGAGAGAGTTTATCGCGGGTCTGGGCGCCGCCGGTTTGAGCGCCGCTCTACCCTCCGTAATGCGCGCCGCGCCAACCGCGCCGGTGGCAGTGGCCAAGTGCAAGACCTACGGTCCGGAATTTGTCGCGACGCTTGAGAAGATGTTCGATCAGATTGGCGGTCTGGGGCGGCTGGTCAAGAACAAGACTGTCGCGATCAAGATCAATATGACCGGCGAGACCACCAACCGCCTCGGATTCTACGCGGCGGGCCTCACGCACTTCACGCATCCGGCGACCATCGGGGCCACCGTGCATCTTTTGGATAAGGCCGGCGCCGCGCGTATCCGCATTCTGGAGGGGCCGATCGGCTGGCAGGAGTCCCTCGAAGAGGCCATGGTCAACACAGGTTGGGACCTCAGCCGGATTAGCAACGCCGCCAAGCGCGTGGACTTCGTCAACACCAATCTCCCTTATCCCGGCAAGAAGCCTTACGCGCGCTTCCCGGTTCCGAACGGCGGGCTTCTGTTCCCCGCCTACGACCTGAACACGGCCTACGAAGAGTGCGACGTAATGGTCTCGCTCACCAAGATCAAGGAGCACGCCACGGCGGGCATAACCCTATCGATCAAGAACTGCTTCGGGATTACGCCTTGCACGATCTATGGCGATCGTGCGGGCGTCGACGAACCGCATCCCGTGCCGTACGGCGGCCGCGGCGGCACGATGCACAACGGGGCCCGGCAGCCGACCAAAATCGCTCTCGCCGAGAAGGACCCCAAGAGCCCCCGCGACGCCGGCTACCGCATCCCCCGCTGCGTCGCCGATTTGGCGGCCGCGCGGCCAACCCATTTGAGCATTCTGGAGGCTGTCGAGACCATGGCTGGAGGGGAAGGGCCGTGGATTCGAGGCTCCCGCTACTGCGCGCCCGGTTTCATGGTGGTGGGCACCAACTGCGTTACCACCGACGCGGTGGCCACTGCGGCGATGGGATTCGACCCCATGGCCGTTCGTGGCACCGCTCCCTTCGAGACCTGCGACAACACCATGCTGCTCGCCGAGCAGCTCGGCGTGGGGACGCGCGATCTGAAGCAGATCGAGGTGGTGGGGACCCCGATCCGCGAAGCCCTGTTCAGCTTCCGCGGGGTTCCCGGAGGCATTCCACCGCGGGTGCCCGGCCGCCAGTCTACGTAGCCTCGCAGTTCGATCGGGCGGGGGTGGGTGATCTCAGGCCCCCGCCCCATGTATCCTAGGCGAATATGCACCCGCCCTTGTTGTGCCTTGCCGCGGTCCGGGAGGCGCAGCTTCCATGATCGAGTTCAACGCGGATGCAATGGAGACTGTGCGGGCCGCTGTCGTCGCGGGCTACTACAAGCTGGCCCGAGGAGGGGTGGAGGTAGGCGGAGTCCTCTTCGGCCGCCGGAACGAACACGGGGTCCGGATCGCCGCCGCGCGCCCCATCGAGTGTCAGTACGCCTACGGGCCTTCGTTCGTGCTTTCGGAGGGCGATCAAGCCGGCCTGGCGTTGTTGCTGGAGCGATCGGCGAGCGACCCCGCCTTGGAGGGCCTCGTTCCCGTCGGTTGGTACCATTCGCACACGCGAAGCGGATTCGATCTTTCGGAGCAAGATCTGGACATCTGCGCGCGCTACTTTTCGGAGGCTTGGCAGGTGGCCTTGGTGGTGTGCCCCGAGAGGCAGGGGCCGACGCGTGGGACCTTCTATGTGCAGGCCGAGGACGGCTCGCCGAGTGCGGAGCCAGCCTTCGTGCTTGAGCCGCATGCGACGCCCCGCAGGACGCCCCCGGCGCCCGCCGCCCCACCCGTGCGGGTCGAGCCTCCCATCCCGGAATCGGCGTCCCCCGGGAGTCTTCCGAAACCGCCCGCGCCCCCCGTGATCACCGCACCGCGGTCGAGCCGCATGTACTGGGCGTTGTTCGCGGCTGCCTGGTTCATCGCGGTGGCCAGCGCCGTCTTCGCCTTCCGTGGGTACTGGACGCCTCAACCTCCCGCGAGTGCCGTTGAAGACCCCCGGGTGCAGGAACTCACCCGGCAAGTGCAGGAGCTCAAGGCGGAATTGGAGGCGCAGCGGAAGCGGCCCGCCGGGCAGAAGAAGTAGCGGACCGGGCTAGTGAATCCAGCGGTCGCGGTCGTGGTCCTTCGGATCGTGATGGCGCCGGTAGACTTCGAACTTGCGCTTCATGCGGCGCATCCGCCAGGATTCGTATTGCCGCGTGGCGGACACGAGAGCGCCAACTCCTATCCGGCCCTTCTTTAGGTAGATGTAGCCCAGGATCATCCCGCCCAGGTGCGCGACGTGGCTGACACCGCCGCCGCTCGACCCGATCGAGCTCATGAACTCGATCGCCCCGTAGATCATGACCAGGTACTTGGCTTTGATGGGGAATACGAAGAAGAACAGCACAATCCGGTCGGGATAGAGGACGCCGAAGGCCAGCAGGAGTCCGTAGACCGCGCCAGAAGCGCCGATGGTGAAGGTGTCCAGGTGGCCGGTGAGCGCGTTCACGATCACGACGGACACGCCCGCCCCAATGCCGCACAGGAAGTAGTACTTCAGGAAACGCTTGGTTCCCCAGTCCCGCTCCAGGTCGGCGCCAATCATCCACAGGATCAGCATGTTCACCAGGATGTGGGTGAAGCCGCGGGGATCATGCAGGAACAGGTAGGTGACCAACTGCCAGATCCAGCCCTTGGTCAGCAGCACCTGGGGCCAGAGTCCGAAGTACAGGAAAAGCCCGCCGTACCCGGCCGACTCCGCGAAGAAATACAGGACGAAGACGCTGCAGTTAACGATCAGGAGCCACTTCACGCCGGGAGGCATGCCGACGGGGCCAAAGTAAGTCGAGCGGGGATTCTGGAGAGTGTTCGGCATGCAGCGTGAACGGCTACTCCTGTCAGAATATCAGATGCGCGAGGGAGCGCCGCCCGATCCCGCGCCACGGTCATTCCAATTCACCGGCAATTGCGGTAGATTGTGGATTGGCGCGAGCCGCGGGCAGTTCATTCGAGAGGAGATCTACGGAGAGAACATGCGTAAGATTCAGACGGCAGTGATCGGAGCAGGTTTCATGGGACGGGTGCACACGGAGGCCATCCGGCGCCTGGGCAACGTGGAGGTGGCCGCCGTGGCGGGCATCTCCGAGGAAGAAGGGCGCAGCTTCGGGGCCGCTCACGGAATCCCCAAGACCACCGGCGACTACCGCACTTTGGTTGCGGACCCGTCCATCGACGCCGTGCACGTGTGTACGCCGAACGTCTTGCACCATCCCATTTCCAAGGCCTTCATGGAAGCGGGCAAGCACGTTCTTTGCGAGAAGCCGCTGGCGCTGTCCGCCAAGGAAGCGCTGGACCTGGTCGAGACCGCCCGCAGAACCGGCGTGGTCACCTGCGTGAACCACAACCTGCGCTACTACCCCGTGGTCCAGCAGGCGCGCCAGATGATCCAGAGAGGCGAACTGGGCGAGATCCTGATCGTGCAGGGCACGTACTCGCAGGACTGGCTGCTCTACGACACCGATTTCAACTGGCGCATCGAGAGCCGCGATAACGGCCCGGTGCGCGCCATCGGCGACATCGGCTCGCACTGGATGGACATGATCCAGCACCTCACCGGGTTGAAGATCAAGTCCCTGTGCGCCGACCTGGCGATCTTCCACAAGACCCGCAAGAAGCCCAAGTTCGCCGTGCAGGCCTTCGAGGGCAAGACGCTGCGCCCGGACGACTACGACCTGATCGACATCGACACCGACGACTATGGCGCCGTGCTGCTACGCCTCGGCGATCGGGCGCGCGGCGCGTTCACCGTCAGCCAGGCTTCCGCCGGCTGCAAGAACCGCTTCCAGTGGGAGATCTTCGGCACCAAAGCCGGCCTCATCTGGAACCAGGAGAAGCCCGACGAATTGTGGATCGGCCACCGCAACTCGCCCAATGAGTTGATCCTCAAGGACCCGTCGTTGTTCTATCCGGAAGCGGCTGCGTTCGCCGACTTGCCCGGGGGCCACAGCGAAGGCTACGACGACGCGCACAAACAGGTCTTCCGGCACTTCTACAGGAAGATCGCCGATCCTTCCGCGCCGGTCGACTTCCCGACCCTCGAAGACGGGCACTGGGGCATGCACCTGTTGGAGAGAATCCTGGAGAGCGTCGCCAAGCGCGGCTGGGTCGATACGATGTAGTTTTGGTGGGGCGTGCTGGCAGCCTTGCTAGCTCGCCCCCTCCGGCTTCGCGCCGGCCTTCACCAAGTTGCCAGTAGCCGCGTCCGCAGAGGTTCTTGCACTCCGGAAACTGCGTCCCCTTCTCGAAGCGCGCGGGCTTCTTGCAGACGGTACACCAGTAGACTGCGGTTTCGGGCACCTCGGTGCCGGCCTTATGGTTCACGGTTGTGTTGCTCCTTTCGGGTTACGGTCGGCGATCACCATGTCCACCAGGTCCTCCATGCGCTCCACCAGGATGTCGGGAGGCTCCGCGGCCAGCGTCTCGGGCTGGAGTCCGTAGGTTACGCCGCACACGGCAATCCCGGCGTTGCGCGCAGTGAACACGTCGACGGCGCTGTCTCCCACCATCAGGGCCTGTTCCTTGGTGACTCCGGCTTCGGCCAGCAGCACTTCGATGCCCCGCGGATCGGGCTTCTTCTGCTCGAAGCTGTTGCCCCCGTAGACACGGAAGAAGAACCCGCCCACGCCCAGTCCGTTCAAGATCTCCTGGCTGAACCGCACGGGCTTGTTGGTGAGCACGGCCATGGGGACGCCCTCCGTTTTCAGCCGGTCCAGCGATTCGCGAACGCCCGGATACAGCCTGGTGTGCTCGAGCATGCGGTCGTGGTAGCAGGAGAGGAAGTACTCGAGCGCGCGCTGGATCTCCTCGTCCGTGTGGCCGGGGCCCAGAGCTTTGCGGATCAGAACGGTGGCGCCATTGCCGACGTAGGAGCTCACCAACTCAATCGGGAGCGCCTCGAGGCCGAAGTGCGCCCGAGTGGCATTCACCGAGTTCGCCAGGTCGAGCGTCGTGTCGGCCAGAGTCCCATCGAGGTCGAAGATGAGCAGTTCGATCGCCAACTCCCATCGTAACATCTACCTCCGCCAGAGCCCGGGCAGGAACTTCGCATAGAGCAGGTGGCGCCAGGTGCCCCAGTCGTGGCCGCCGTCGCCGCCCACGTAGTACTCGTGCTTGATGTTGTGCTTCAGCAGGGCCTCGTGCAACACCACCGTGCGCGTGCCGGGGCGCTCTTCGGTGGTTCCTTGTCCCACGAACAGGTAATCCACCTTCTTGTTCACGTTGGGATCGTTTAGGAACTCGGCGCTGGTCTTCTCGGTGTCCACATCGCCGGCGCTCAGTACTCCGAAGGAACTGAACAGATCCAGGGACTTGAAGCCCACAAACTGGGTGTGCCGCCCGCCCATGGACAATCCCGAGATGGCCCGGCTCCTGCGATCCGCGCGCACGCTGTAGTTCTTCTCGACGAGCGGGATGATGTGCTTCCGCAGATCCGCCTCGAAGATCTTGAACGTCAGCTCGGTGTGCTTGGGATCGCTCCGATGCACCACCTGGTTGTTCGGCATGGCGATGATCATAGGCAGCGCCTTTCCCTCCGCCAGCAGGTTATCCATGATGAAGTTCGCGCGTCCGTCGATCGCCCAGGTGGAAGCCAGCTCGCCGCTGCCTCCCAGCAGGTAGAGCACGGGGTATTTCTTCGAACGATCGTAGCCGGGCGGCGTGTAGACGTAGATCTCGCGTTCTCCGTTGGTCACATCGGAGTGGTAGATGTGCCGGGTCACCGCGCCGTGAGGAACGTTGCGGGCGTCGAAGTAGGCCGGGCCGTCTCCGTGAATCACCAACTGGCTGTAGGGTGGCTGGTCCGCGAAGCCGGACAGCGTGTTGTTGGGATCGGGTACGGTCACGCCGTCGATGACGAACTTGTAGACGTACATGTTGGGCTTGAGCGGCCCGACCGTCACGGTCCACACGCCGTCGTCGCCCTTCTTAAGGGGCACCGGCTTGTTGCCCGTCCCCAGCGCCAGCAGAAGTGGCGCGCCCGTGAGCTGCACTTCCAGCGCTCTCGGCGCCCGGACTCGGAAAACCACCGTCCGGTCGTCGCGGACGTCCGGCGAAATCACGTTCGCCCCGTAGGGGACCAAGTTCTGGGTATTCTTCTGCGGGTTCCAGTCCAAGTTGACCTGGGCCTGCTGGGCCTGCAAACACAGGGCAGTCAGCACTAAGAACAATAGGGTCTTCACGCTTCCTCCTCATAACAGCTAGGGCTTCGCCGGCGCGGTCAAACCTTGCGGCCGGCACCATCTTTCTTGGCCTTCTTCAGCAGTTCCCTCCAGGCTTCCCGGATCTTCTCGTAGCTCTGGCGGACGCCTTCCCGCACCTCGTTGGGAGCCATGTGGGAGCAGAAGTTCGCCGCGCCGATCACGTAAGGGGCAATGCGCGACCGGACCACGGATTCCGGCGGCGGTTTGGGCGAGAACGCCATGAGCGCCAGCACGACGGCGATCGCGAACACCAGCCCCCGCAGCAAGCCGAACACGGCGCCGAGCAACCGGTCGAACCAGGACAGCCCGACCCACTTCAGCATCATGCTCAACAGCTTGCCAACCAGGGCCCCGACCAACAGCACTGCGAAGAAGACGAGCAGGAATCCCAGGAAATCGGCGACTCCTTTGTGGCTCACGTAGGGCAGCAGGAAGGCGCCGGCCGTGCCGTAGAACCAGAGGCCGCACAAGAAACCGAGGATCGCCGCCGCCAGCCCCACCAGCAATTTGGCGAAACCCTTGGCAAATCCGCTGGCGATGGAGAGGCAGAAGATCAGCAGCAGGACGATGTCGAGCCAGTTCAAAGCGGATTCCCCGTGAGCACCTGGTAGGCGTCCTTGTACTTCTCACTGGTCTTCGCGGCGACCTCGGGGGGCAGCGCGGGGGCCGGCGGCTGCTTGTTCCAATGGATCGATTCCAGGTAGTCCCTGACGTACTGCTTGTCGTAGGAAGGTTGCGCGGCCCCTGGTTTGTACGTCTCGAGCGGCCAGAAGCGGGACGAATCCGGAGTCAGCACCTCGTCGGCCAGAATGAGCGTGTCGTCGAACAGCCCGAATTCGAACTTCGTGTCGGCGATCAGAACGCCGCGCGTTTCGGCGTAGCGCGCCGCCTTGCTATAGACTGCCAGCGTCAGCGAACGGAGCCGGCCGGCCATGTCCTCTCCCACCATCTCGATGGCACGCTCGAAGGAGATGTTCTCGTCGTGGCCGGACTGGGCCTTGGTGGACGGCGTAAAGATCGGCTCCGGCAGGCGGTCGCTCTCCCGGAGACCCGGGGGCAGGGCAATCCCGCAGACGCGGCCCGTCTCTCGATATTCCTTCCATCCGGAGCCGGACAGGTAGCCGCGCGCGACGCACTCGATGTCCATCATCCGCGCGCGCTTCACCAGCATGGAGCGGCCCTCGAGCTGGTCGCGGTATGCCTGGGCGGCTTCCGGATACTCGGCTACATTGGCCGTCAGGAAGTGGGTCGGGGTCACGTCCTTCAGGAGATCGAACCAGAACACCGAGAGTTGGGTCAGCACACGGCCCTTATCGGGGATGCCGGTTGCGAGGATGTAGTCGAAGGCCGAGATGCGGTCCGACGCCACGATGAGCAGCCGGTCGCCGAGGGCGTAGATGTCCCGCACCTTGCCGCGGGCGAGCAGTTCAAGGCCAGGCATGTCCGTCTGAAGAAGGATGTCGGATTTCGCGCTTGGTCGCATAGTCTAATTTGATATTCTAACGGACCGCTCGCGCAGCATGTTTCTACTGGTACCACATCTCCCGGCCATCCGGTGGAGGCGGGCAAAAGCTACAGAAAGTGTCGAGATCTGTCGGGTTGTGTCGCCCGATCTGCAAGCACCGTTGCCGGAACCCGGTTGGTCGGCGCGCCTGCTGGAGTCTCAAAAAGCCCAAAAAGCGTCGGATTCTGTCGAGCTGTGACGAACGGCCGCCCAGCCCGCTCTGTTCCCACCATAGCAGGCGTGCGCAAGAGCGGACGGTTGACGGCAGGGCTTCGAACCGTGGTTTCAAGGACTTCGAGGGAATGGGGCGGCTGTGATCGGCGGTGCGGGTGGAGCTTAAACTCCCGGATGGCCGACGAGTTGTACTCTCGACCCAGAGGCGCAGTTGATTAAGATCCGAGACGCTGATCGCGCGATCACGCATCCGCTCGATCAGATGTTGCCGCACCCCTTCGGGCAGGTTGTCCCAGCGCTCAAGTTGCGGCATCAGCCGCCGAAGACCATTCGGCCCAGTTCATCGCCCAGCCGGTTGGCCATTTCCGTATCCGGCTCGTTGCGGAAACGCTCAGCCAGGGCAAAAAACTGCTGCTGCTGTCGCTTTTCGGCGTCGATTCCGTTCTCGATCAGTTCCACCAACATGCGATTCTTGCTCAGCTTTCGAGTCTTGGCCCTTCCCGACCTTGAACAAGCAAAAACGGCAATCTTGAACAGTCTTACGTCTAAGAGCGGTCAACGGAGCCGTGCGACGAGTCGCGTACGAAGCCGCCGATTCCGGCCTGCTCAGTCCCGAGCTCGCCGCTGGGATCCGACGGGTCAAAGGAGTGCGCAGGATTGGTGTCCGGGTTGGGAACTGGCTCACAGCCGAGCAGGGCAGGCGGCTTCTGGCCGGCGCGGACCGCGATCCGCTCCGCGGCAAGAGGAATTACGCCATCCTCGCCATGCCGATCGGATGCGGACTCCGTCGCGGTGAGCTTCTCGGCCTGCACGTAGAATCCATCCAACGCCGCGACGAGCACCGCAGGGCGAGCGGACGCTCGGATTGCTCCAGGGCGCAACAACGTACCTTTCGGTAGGCTGCCCCATCCCATTGACAGACAGCGATCTGTTGGTTGATGATTATAGACATGTCTAAGCAAGACATGTCTAAACACCGCGCTGATGTCCCGTATGGAACCTTGGATCTCCTCGTCCTGAAAACACTCGAGACGATGGGAGAGATGAGTGGCTATCGCATCGCCCGGCGGATTGAGCAGGTGTCGGGCGACGGCCTGAAGCTGAGCCAGGGGGCCATCTATCCGGCGTTGATCCGCTTGGAGCAGGAAGGCTGGATTCGGGCCAACTGGGGTGTTTCCGAGACGAACCGGAAGGTGAAGTTTTACTCGTTGACCAAGGCCGGCACGAAGCAGATTGAGGCGGAGGTCCAGAAATGGGAGCAGGCCAACGCGCTGGTGGCGCGGTTCCTAGAGGCGGCTCCATGAGGTGGCGTGGGCGAATCGAACGTGTCCTGGCGCTGGTGCGGGGCCGGCGGCTGGATCGGGAGTTGGAAGCTGAGGTCGAGGCGCACCTGGAGATGGCAGAAAGAGATGCGCGGAAAGCAGGATTGTCGGCCGAAGAGGCTCGGTGGGCGGCGCGGCGGAGATTCGGGGGAATCGAACAGATGATGGAAGAGCATCGGGACCGGAGGAGCGTGCGTTGGATCGAGACGGGCGTGCGCGACTTCGGCATTGCCGTCCGCACGCTCGGCCGCGCGCCGAGTTTCGTTGTGGTGACCGTGCTGACGCTCGCGCTCGGCATCGGCGCGACCGCTGCGGTCTTTAGCTTGATCCAGGGAGTCCTGCTTACGCCGCCGCCCTATAAGGACTCGGAGCAGCTTGTCCTCATCCCCTCCGCTCGCACTGACGGCCAGCAGCAGGAGAGCCCGCGGCCTTGGCCCGCGGCGCAGTGGCTCGAGTGGCAGCGCGAGGCGAAGTCCGTCCAGTCGATCGCTGCCTACCGCTGGATGTTCAACTTCCTGATCTTGCCCGATGGCGTGGAATCCTTCGAGGCCATGGCGGTCACGCCGGAATACTTCTCTGTCGTTGGACTCGAACCGGTGCTCGGCCGCAAGTTCGTTGCTTCGGACACCACTCCCTCCGCCGCTCCGGTTCTCATGATCGGCTATGAGCTGTGGCAGCGCAAGTTCGGCGGCAACCCCAACATCCTCGGTCAAAGTGTCCGCGTCAGCCGCCAGGAGGCTCCGATCGAAATCGTTGGCGTAATGCCGCCCGGCGTTCGTTTCCTACCGGCTCCCAACGTTGCGCAAGAGCCAAACTATGACGTGAACGCGCTCGTGGACATCTGGGCGCCCTTCGCGCCTGGCTCCGATCCAGAGGAACTCAAGCACCCGCGATGGAACATCGTCGGCCGCCTGGCCCCCGGCTTCATACGTGAGCAGGCGCAAGCCGAGCTAGCCCTCCTCACCGAGCGGCAAGCCCAAGCCAATCCCGACTTCGCCGGCTTCACGCCCAACGTCCAATCGCTCAGCGGCGCGCCTTGGAGCGCGTACAGGAACTGCCCGGCGTCCAGCACGCCGCCTATGCCTGGGGCGTTCCGCTCACCGGCAACAACTGGCCCATGCGTGTCATCATCGAAGGCCAGCCGGTTCCCGCGAGCGCGAGTAAGGCGACCGAGCTTCCTCTTCGCTCCATCACTTCGGGTTACTTCGAGATGCTCGGCCTGCCGCTCATCGAGGGCCGCGACTTTCGCTCCAATGATGACGTCGACGCACGGCCGGTCGCCATCGTCAACCAGGCTTTCGCCGACCGCTACTTTCCCGATACCGCAACCCTCGGCAAAAAGGTCTGGCTGCTCGGACCCGACAAGCCGCCCAATACAATCGTCGGCGTCGTGGCTAACGGCCGCACCGACGACCTGACGCGACACGCGACCCCCGAGATCTACGGCTCCTTTTGGCAGTACTCCGCCTACTCCAAGCACCTCCTCATTCGCACCAAGGCCGAGCCGCTCTCGATGGCTTCCGCTGTCCAGTCCGCATTACGCGCGGTCAACCCCCACGCCGCGGTCGAGCATATCAAGAGCTTCGACCAGATCCGCGACGACTCACTCTCTGGCCGCACCTTCGCCATGCAGCTTCTCATCGGCTTCGCGGCGGTGGGCTGCCTGCTAACGCTCGTCGGCATCTACGGCGTCCTCTCGCTCTCGGTGGCCTCGCGCCGGCACGAGATCGCGATCCGTGCGGCCGTCGGCGCGGCGCATCGCGACATCCGGAATCTCATATTCTCCGACGGCTTTCGCCTAATCGCCGGTGGCGTTGCAGCGGGACTGGCCGGCGCGCTAGTGCTTTCGCGGGTGCTGCGATCGTTCCTCTATGAAGTGGAGCCAAACGACCCGGCGACGCTCATCGCCGTCGCGCTGCTGTTCGTCGGTGTGGCTTTGCTGGCCTGCTGGGCGCCGGCGCGGCGCGCCACCCGCGTCGACCCGATGGAGACGCTCAGATGCGAGTGACACGGTACGCAGTTGATTGCACTTTGCTAACGCCGTAGTGTTTACGATCGCCCCACATGGGGGTATCCTCGTCGTAGGCGATCACCATGGTCCGGCCGCCCAACCCGTAGCTCGGCCGCACCAGCACCGGGAATCCAATCCGGCGCGCCACGTCGCCTCGGCCTCAAAGTCCGAGATCCCCGTCCAGTGGGGAGACGCGCTGTCCAAGGGCCGTTCCCAGACGCTGGGCGACAATTGGCGACTGATGACGACCTATCGAAATCCGAGCTACGGGAGAGATTAGTCCTCGTGGCTGATGTCGAGGTCAACCCAAAGCAGTGCGCCCGGCTGAATAACGTCGATTGCGGCCAGGATCGCTTTCACGTTGGCGGTGATCACGGATTCGTCGTTGTCGCTGAGGACGATCAACGCTACTTGGCGGTTCTTTCTATTCTGCTGGTATCGGATACCCTGATCGGCAGTGAGAATGGCGTCGAAGGCGGCGTCCTCAGCGGCTTTGAGCAGCGCCCCGTTGGTAAGCCCTGCCCATCCTTGGTAAGCGGCAGTTCGGACTTCATGCCCGACAAGCAGCAGCCTGAGCTTGTGGGGGAGATTTTCATCGAGGAGGATGCGCATGGATCACGATGGCGGGAACTGGTTCTCCCGAAAAGACGGGATCGGCCGAGCGTGCGAGGAAGTCCAAGACCGCTTCGATCTGCTCGCGCGGCACTGACGGATAGTCCTCGACGAGTTGGTCCGGCGTCATATGCTTCAGGTTCTTGAGAATTGCGGATACGGGCACACGGGTGCCGCGAAACACCCAGGCTCCGCTGACCTTTCCGGGAATGCTTTCGAGAGCCGTGCATTCCGACCAATCGAGCATAGCGGTCTACCTTCCAATTCAATGCTAACGTGCGGCGCCTGGAACGGCAAGGCAGCACCGGAACCTCGCGAGGCGGGTCATCGTCCAGGCCCACCAGCGGGCGGCGGGCGTTGCGCATCCGAAGGGAACCCGCGTCTCGACGCTTTGGCCGCCGGGTTCGTTCCCGGACATAGCAGGCGTGCGCAAGCGCGGACGGTTGACGGCCGGGCGTCGAACCGTGGTTTCAAGGACTTCGAGGGAATGAAGCGGCCGTGATCGGCGGTGCGGGTGGAGCCGATAATCCCGGATGGCCGACGAGCTGTCCGGATAGTCGAATCGATTACTCTACGCTGGGCGACCAGTGAGGAGCTATCGCCCGAAAGCGACTCGGAACGCCGACGCCCAAAAAGTCCGAGACGAGACTTCTCGTCCAAGTGGTACTGCTGAAGGCACACGCCAGCCTCAATGGCGTACTATTGGTCCGATGCCGATGAAGGTGCGCGAGGTGATCCGTTTGCTCGAGAAGCACGGATGGGTGGAGATGCGATTACGCGGAAGCCATCGGCAGTTCAGCGCTTGGGCGAAGTGAACCGCGTCCGCTTTCCAAAAATGACCCAGCCGGGCTGTGGCTTCTAGCCTCAAACGGCAACCCAGCAGGCTCCTCCCCGTGATTCAGACCGAACGAAAGCGTGCTTCGACCTCTGCAAAACGAAGTACGCAAAGCGAGGTGTTGACTTCCCGCCTGATTTGTCTTACGATGTTGGACAAATGGCTAAACCTGATTCACTTGGTCAATTCGAGCAGTTGGTGCTTACCGCCATTCTGACCTTGCGCGAAGATGCCTATGGCGTAACGATTCACGCCAAGGTGCAGGAACTGGCCCGGCCCAAGGCAGTCTCCCTCGGGGCAGTTTACGTCACACTCGACCGGTTGGAGGACAAAGGCCTCGTTGCGTCCTGGATGTCGGATCCTACGCCCGAGCGTGGCGGCCGCGCCAAACGCTGTTATCGGCTGGAAGCCATAGGCGAGCGTGTATTGCAGGAATCGGCAATCACCGCAAAGCGTATCTGGGACGTTATCGCGGAGGTATGGGGCAAGGAGTGGGCCAGAGAATGGGGAAAGCGGTGGGGGAAAGAGGCGGGCTGATGAACTCCGGTCCGTCAAAAACCGCTGAGGCAATCGTCGCAGTCTTCGTCCCACCTGCGTGCCGCGAAGAGGTACTTGGCGATTTACACGAGCGGTACAGTTCCTCGGGCCAGTACGGCTTGGACGCAGTGCGCACGATTCCTCTGGTGATCATCAGCAGAATACGCCGTACCGCAGACCCGCAGGTGCTCCTGATGCAAGCTTTCGCCTTGTACGCGTCGTTCTTGGGCGCGGCTTGGCTCAAGGATAGAACGTTTCTGAGTGAGAAATGGGGACTCCTGCGGCTCGCGATTCCTGCGGGAATGGCAACGCTTGGCTTGATCCTGGAGGACGCCTATGCGAGACCTGGGCGGCGATCACCGTTGAAGTTGGCCCGAGGCCCCGTGCTGGGCCTTGGATTAGTGCTTGCATCGCAAGGTATGTTTCGGATTAGTATCCCGGACCTGGCGCTTCCGACCTGGATCACGTTTTACGGATGCGCCTTAAGCTTACTATTGTCGTCTGCTGTTCGGATGTTGTTTCCGCCAGCCTCCGATCAGCCACAGGGAGCCAATGTACCCGCGGATTCGCTAAAGCAGTCGAGTGGGTCGCTCGGAAATGCTGGAATCAGCACTCGAGCCGTCAAGGGGGTCGCCGCAATCGTTGTGGTCGTGATCGTTGGCACCTGGATGACGAACCACGCTGCGCTTCCAGAAGCCCGGATTGTCACTCTGTTGTTGGTTCTGTCGATTGCGTATCAGGTATGGAAACGAGGTTGACCGTCGATCCGGCGCAGAGGACCCCCGACGCAAGAAACGCGAAGAGAAGAAAGGATGAGATCTCATGAACTCGAAAGCAAAACTTGCGATTATTTGCGCCGTGCTGATTTCTGTAGCCGGCGTTTTGTGGATGGCCACAACGAGCCGGCGCACTTTGAACACGTTGACCTATTCTCAGTTCCTCGAGAAAGTACGGACTGGGCAAATCGCCAGCGTCATCGTCATGGGCAGCAACTCTGGTGCCATTCAGGCTATTTGCCGGCTGAAGGATGGCAACGCTGAGCGAACAGTTCTGCCCTCGGACTACAGGGACGCCATGGTGGCAATGCAGGACAAGCTGGTCAACGTTGAGATCCGGGACTCTTCCTCTGGACCCCTTCAGCTCGTGCTGAATGCAACGCCTTTTCTTCTGCTCTTGGGCGTTTGGATCTTTCTGGTAATTCGCAAGTTTCCGAATGGCCCCGGGCAGAGCATTCCCTGGCTTGCATCGCCCCGCCATTAGCGCCGCAGCTATAGACCGAAGGTCCGCGACTCCCTGATCGCTGCGGACGCGGAAAACGCCCCACTACCATTCAAGCCCAGTAGCAGCTCCCATGGGCCCTACCGCGAGTCCTACAGGTCGTCCCGAAAATCAAGAGGGTCGGCGAAAGCGATTGCGCCGCCGCCCACGATTGCGGCGTTGTCTGCTGAAAGGATGCGATCAGCGCTTTCATCCACGGCAGGCACGACAGCGCTATTGCAGCGAGCGCTGCCGGGAGGCGGGGCGGCAATGGTTGCGGTGGAAGGCGCAGAAACGATACCGGGCGACGGCACCGGGCCAACAGAAACGGAATGGGCAAAGCCGGCGCTACCGGGAGCGCGTCAAAAGCCGAAAAACCAGCAGAGCCGGAGGCGGTTAATGAGGCTGCGAGGGTAATCACTACAGAACATCTTTTTCGACCATTCTTGCGACCGGCCGGGTTGCTACGAGGGATTCGCACGCACGCGGTGATCCCCCTGGCAACGCTTCTCCCAAGTCTCGAATCCCCGTTCCCGGTCCTGTTCCCGGTGTGGGTCAGTTCAGTCGAGCACTACAGGGTCACTCCTGCAAAGCACCGAAGCATCGGCACTTCAAACATCCCGACGCAGCGTTCGTGATCACGGTGCCCGGTAACGACGGGAAGGAACTCGCGCCTGGCACGTTAAACGTTATACTCAAAAAGGCGGGGCTGAGATGATTGCGAGACGTTATCCGATAGTCATCGAACAAACAGGGACGGGCTACTCCGCCTATTCGCCGGATGTCTCGGGATGCGTGGCCGTTGGCGACAGCGAAGAAGAGACGCGCCGGAACTTTCAGGATGCCCTGATTGCGCACTTTGAGGCCATGCGTGAAGTTGGCGAGCCGATCCCGGAACCGCACACTTCCGTCGATTACGTGGAAGTGGCCGCGTAATCGCCGGGTTTTCCAAGTCCAGGGGACGGACTCAACAGAACTGGGCGGATCACGCAGTTGGCGGTTCGGCGACAAACTGTCCAAGTGCTGGCGCATTTCCTGCAATCTATTCCGCTAACAACCGCTTCTGCAGCTGTCTCGAACGCCGTTTGCCAAACAGCAGATCCGTCAGTGCGACCGACGCCTGCACCTCTTCGCACATGAGCTTGCGGGAAACATTCAGCTCATCGGGTAGCAGTTCCGCGCGCTCCCCCAAGCGAGTTCGACTCCCGGGTGGCCGACGAACTGCCGGCGGCCTCTCCTTTGTTTCTGTTGACCGCCTACAGGAAAATCGGATATGCTGTTCCTGTAGGTTACCTAATGAAAAGTGGACATGCAGATAAGGCGGATGTACTCCAGGGCACTCTGATTCTCCTCGTTCTACGAACGTTAGAGGCGCTTGGACCGCTGCACGGTTACGGCATTGCGCGCCGGATCGAGCAGATCAGCATTGAGGTGCTGCAGCTCAATCAGGGCACTCTCTATCCGGCGCTCTTGCGAATGGAGCAGGAAGGCTGGATTGCTTCCAAGTGGGGAGCGTCCGAGAAGAACCGCAAGGCGAGATTCTACTCCATTACCGCAGCGGGGCGGAGACGACTCGCCAAGGAAACCGAGGATTGGCGGCGTATGTCGTCGACGATTGAACGCTTCCTTGGCTTCGACCCGGCGAGCTTGGCGGAGGAGGGCGGATGAGCTGGGCGAGTGTGGTTGCCGCCCGGCTGCGTGGCCTGTTCGAACACAAGCGACTCGAGCGCGAGCTGGAGGATGAAGTTCGCTTTCACCTGGAGATGCAGATTGACGACAACCTCAAAGCGGGCATGAATCCAGGAGAGGCGCGATACGCCGCTCTGCGGGGCTTCGGAGCCATAGATCCGATGAAGGAAATCCACCGTGAACGAAGGGCGTTCGCCTGGGTCGAAGGTGTGGCGCAGGACATCCGCTATGGGGTGCGAACTCTCCGCAAAAGCCCCGGCTTCACGATAACCGCCGTAGCCGTGCTGGCGCTGGCGATTGGCGCCAATACCGCAATGTTCAGCGTGCTGAATGCGGTTCTGCTACGGCCGCTTCCCTATCGATCCCCGGACCAGTTGGCAATGTTGTGGACCGAGATTCCGAGCCAGAGCGTGCGCGAAGGCAGATCGACGTATCTGAATGTCGAACAATGGCGAAGCCAAAGCGCGAGCTTCGCGGACGTGGCTGTCTTCGATCCTGTTTCCGTGACGCTCACGAGCGCCGGAGAGTCGCAACAGATCAGTGTCGCCAGGATCTCACCCAACCTCTTGCCTTTGCTCGGCGTTCAACCTGTGCATGGGCGCGCCTTCTCGGCCGAGGAGGCCGAGCAGCGCCAACGTCTGGCCCTCATTAGTTACCGCTTCTGGCAAGCCCGTTTCGGAGGCTCACCTGACGCGATAGGCGCGTCCATCGAGCTGGACGGCCTTCCCTCCCGGGTTATCGGCATTCTCCCCGCAAGTTTTCAATTCGGGCAACTCGACGCGGATGTGTGGGAGCCGCACACGATGTTTCCGGATTGGGAAGACCTTCGCGGCGTGCGTGGCGCGAATTCCTGGTTCGCGATCGGGAGACTTCGACCGGACGTGACTATCGAGCAAGCCCAGGCGGAGATGAGCGCGATCGCGAATCGTCTCGACGCGCAGTTGCCGGCTTCCGATCGGAACCGTGGCATTAGCGTCGTGCCGTTGAGTCTCCAGGTAACCGGACCCCAGGCGAGGTTGGCGTTATGGATGCTCATAGGCGCGGTCCTGTGTGTACTCTTCGTCGCCGCCACCAACGTCGCGAGCCTTTCGCTGGCTCGTAGCGCCAGCCGCGAAAGGGAATTCGCCGTTCGAGCGGCGCTCGGAGCCAGCCAGGCACGAATTGTCCGGCAGTTACTCGCGGAAAGTCTGACTCTCGCGGTCATATCGGGATTACTGGGGTTATTAGTGGCCCTGGCGGGCATCCGTTTCATTCTGGCTGTCAAGCCCGGGGGCCTGGCTCGTCTGAACGAGATCGGCCTCGATCCGCGGGTGCTCGGCGGGGCCCTGGCCCTTTGCCTTGTGACAGGAATCCTGGTCGGACTGGCGCCGGCGATCACCATGGCGCGCCGGAACTTGAGGTCCTCCCTCCAGGCAGGGGGAAGAAGCATTTCCGGCGGAGTTGCCACGCGTGGAATCCGCCGGGCTCTCGTCGTGACGGAATTCGCGCTGGCGGTCAATCTGCTGGTTGGCGCCGGTCTCCTGGTCCGAAGCCTGTGGTCCATCGAAAACATCGATCCCGGATTCAGGCCTGAGCGGGTCCTTTCGGCGCAACTCTCGATCCCGGCCATCACGGCCACCGCGCAGCGGGCTGACTTCTATAACCGCGTGCTCGAACAAGTCGAATCGCTCCCCGGCGTGGAGAGCGCCGGCATTATCGGCGATCTCTTCATTGGTGGCAACCCAGAACAAATGGTCACCACCGAAGGGGACGCCCGGACGATTTCCGGGCGGCTGCGGCTCCGAAGAGATGAGGTCAGCGGTGGATTCTTCAAGGCCCTCGGGACTCCTTTACTCAGGGGGCGTTTCTTCTCGCTCGAGGACGGGGCCGATTCTCCGCGCGTCGCGATCGTCAACGATGCGATGGCTCGCCGCTTGTGGCCCGGGGACGATCCAGTCGGCAAGAGATTCAAGCTCGGCCCGGGGGATTCCGGCAGGCCGTGGTTTACGGTCGTCGGAGTGGTGGGCGACATGCGCCGCCAGGGACTGGAGAACGGACCGATCCCGCAGATGTTCGAGCCGCTGGTGCAGAATCCTTCCCGGCGCGCGACCCTTCTCATACGAACGTCTCTGGACGATCCGTTGAAAATGGCGGGGACGCTTCAAGCGGCGGTGCGTCGGGTGGAAAAGCGTGCGCCGCTCTATGGCGTGATGACATTGGAAAGCCGGCTCGGCGCCTTTCTCACGCAGCGTCGCTTCCAGACCTCGCTGCTGATCGGGTTCTCCATCGTCGCGCTCCTGATAGCCGCCGTCGGAATCTACGGGCTTATCCAGTACTCCATCGCGACGCGCACACACGAGATCGGCATCCGCATGGCCATTGGCGCACAGGCCGGCGAGATTTTTCGCATGATCATCGGCGAGGGGCTGAAGCTGAGCCTGACTGGTCTGGTGCTCGGACTCGTGGGGGCCTTGTGGCTGGGCCGGGCTGGCTCAAGTCTCCTGTTCGGCGTTACCGCCAGCGATCCGTTGACGTTCATTACTGTCTCGCTGCTGCTGACCGCGGTCGCCACCGCGGCCTGCTTTTTCCCAGCGCGACGCGCGATGAAGGTAGAGCCGGTCGTGGCTTTGCGGCAAGAGTGACTTGAAACGCGGGATTAGATGTAGAATCGCAGGTGATGGACGCGCTCGCATTGCACCGATTTCATTTCGCTTTCACGATCACCTACCACTACCTTTTTCCGCAGTTGACGATGGGGCTGGCGCTGCTCATCGTCATTCTGAAGACGAAGGGGCTGCGGGAGGGCGGGGAACACTTCAATCGCTCGGCCCGCTTCTGGGCCAAGATCTTCGCCATCAACTTCGCCATGGGGGTCGTCACCGGCATCCCGATGGAGTTTCAGTTCGGCACGAACTGGGCGCCGTTTTCGAAAGCCGCCGGCGGCGTGATCGGCCAGACGCTGGCCATGGAGGGGGTCTTCTCGTTCTTCCTCGAATCGACGTTCCTGGGGCTCTTCCTGTTCGGCGAGAAGCGGCTGGGCCCGAGGGGGCACTGGTGGGCGGCGTTCATGGTGTTCGTGGGGTCGTGGCTTTCCGGCTTCTTCATCATCGCCACGGATGCCTGGATGCAGCACCCGGTGGGCTACGCGATCGACGCGAACGGACAGATCGCGCTGACCAGCCTCTGCCGCGCTGCTGTTGAACCCGTGGACCCTCTGGCAGTACCTGCACAACATGATCGGGTCGGTGGTGACGGCGGCCTTCGTGATGGCCTCCGTCGGCGCGTTCTACCTGCTGAGCGGCAAGCACCTTGAGTACGGCAAGACGTTTCTGCGGCTGGGGGTGACGGCGGGCTTCATCGGCGCGCTGCTGATGCCTTTCCCCACCGGCGACGGACAGGGGAAGAATATCGCCCAGCACCAACCGGTTACCCTGGCCGCGATGGAAGGGCTCTTCGAGACGACGGAGGGCGCGCCGCTCGCCATCATCGGCCAGCCCGACGTGGGGCAGCGGAAGTTGGACAACCCGCTGGTGGTGCCGCGGCTGTTGAGCTTTCTCACCTACCAGCGGTGGACGGCGAAGGTGCAAGGGCTCGATGCGTTCCCGGAAGATCAGTGGCCGGACAACATCCCGCTGCTGTATTACAGCTACCACATCATGGTCGGGCTGGGGACCATCTTCATCGCGGTGATGGGGATCGCGGCCTGGAAGTTGTGGCGGGGCCGCCTGTTCGAGTGCCGCCCCTGGCTGTGGGCCATTCTGCTGATGCTGCCGTTCCCCTACATCGCCAACACCGCGGGATGGATGACGGCGGAGGTGGGGCGGCAGCCCTGGGTGATCTACGGATTGATGCGCACCAGCCAGGGCGCGTCGATGAATGTCTCCTCGGGAAACGTCATGTTCACGCTGATCGGTTTCATGGGCCTGTACGCGGTGCTTGAGTATCCTGTTCCTGTTCCTGGTGCGGCGCGAAATCGAGCACGGGCCCGAGCCGCTGCCGCCGGGGCCGCCGGACGAACTCGAATACGCGGTGCGTAGGCGCTAGGGGAGAACGCTATGGAAGCGCTTTGGTTCTGTCTGGTCGCGGTGATGATTGCCGGCTACGTGGTGCTGGACGGCTTCGACATTGGGGCGGGCATCATCCATCTCTCGGTCGCGCGCAATGAGCAGGAGAGGCGGATCGTGCTGCGGTCCATCGGCCCGGTCTGGGACGGCAACGAAGTCTGGCTGCTGGCCGCCGGCGGCACGTTGTACTTCGCCTTCCCGGCCCTGTACGCGTCGAGCTTCAGCGGCTTCTACCTGCCGCTGATGATGGTGCTCTGGCTGCTGATCCTGCGCGGCATCTCGATCGAGTTCCGCAACCACATCGACAGCCCGGTGTGGAAGCCGTTCTGGGACGCCGGCTTCACGCTCTCGAGCGCGCTGCTGGCGATCTTCTTCGGCGCGGCGCTCGGCAACGTGGTTCGCGGAGTTCCGCTCGACTCCTCCGGAGTCTTCTTCCTGCCGCTGTGGACGGATTTCGGGGTTGGCGGCCAGTTGGGCATTCTGGACTGGTACACGGTGCCGGTCGGCGTGCTGGCGCTTCTGGCGCTGGCGCTACACGGCGCGCTATGGGTGGTGCTGAAGACGGAAGGCGAGGTGCATCGCCGCGCGAGACGGGTGGCCCGCGTGGCCTGGTTCGGCGTGGTGGTGATGACCGTGGTGGTGACGGTCCTCACCATGCAGGTGCAACCGCAGGCGCCCGCGAACCTGGCGGCTCATCCGTGGGGTTACGTCTTCCCGGCGCTGGCGGTGTGCGGGTTGCTGACGATCCTGGTGGGCGGGCACGTGCACCGGGACCGGCTGGCCTTCCTCGGCTCCTGCGTCTACCTGGTTGGCATGCTGACCAGCGCGGCGTTCGGCGTGTTTCCGTACGTGCTTCCGGGCAGGCCCGATGCCAGCCTGAGCCTGACCATCTATAACGCGGCCACCAGTCGATTACGGCTTGACGGTGGGGCTGCTGTGGTGTATCCCCGGCATGCTTCTGGCACTGGGCTACTTCGTGTTCACCTATCGCCATTTCGCGGGCAAGGTGCGGGCGGAGGACGAGGGATACTAGCCCGGGTAAAGCGATGGCCCGAGCCCTCGCGTTGTTCGCTCTGCTACATGGCCTGCTGTATTGTTCCTTGTTGCCGCTCTGGGAGGGATTCGACGAACCCTACCACTATGGATACGTGGAACACTTGGGATCGGAGTGGGAAGCCCCGGTTTCCGGCCGCGCCGTGCTGACGGAGGAGATTTGGCAGTCGATGCATCTGGTCCCGGCCAGCTATCTCACCGTGCGGAACGTGCCGGACCTCATCCCCTACAGCGAGTATTTCGAAATGGACGCGGCCGCGCGGCGGGATCTGCGGACGCGGTTGTTCGCGCTGCCGCCCGACCTGCGGAGGAAGAAGACCGGCCCACCCAACTACCAGGCGCAGCAGCCGCCGCTGGCGTACCTGCCGCTGGTTGCGATGCAGTGGGTGGCGCCGGGCGGCTCGCTTCCGCGGCGGGTCTTCCGGCTGCGGCTGTTCTGCGTTTTCGCGTCCCTGGCTCTTCTGATTTACGCGGTAGCGCGTCTGGGCCAAAGCATGGGAATGAACTCCGCCTATCTGGCAGCGGCGGTCTTCCTGCTTCTGACGACGCAGAATCTGTACGCAGCCGTGGCGCACGTGGCGAACGATTGGCTTTCGGTAGCGTTGATCCCGCTTCTCTTCCTGGCGGCAGAGCGCTTCTGGCGGAAACCGGGATCTCGCCAAACGGCGCTGTTTGCCCTGACGCTGGCGGCGGGGCTGTTGGCCAAGTCCTACTTCTTGATCTTCGTGCCTTTCGCCCTCCTCCTGGTGCTGCGGGTCGGGCGCAAACAGGTTTGGCTCTTCGCCGGGCCTCGTGGCGGCGCTGGCGGGCCCCTGGTATGTACGCAACATCCTGCTCTACGAAAGCCTGGTGGGCTTGCAGGCTTCCGTACGCGCCATTCCGCGGCCGCCGTGGTGCAGACGTTCTTGTCCACCTCCTGGCCGTCCGTGCTGGCAGGCATGGCACACGGGACGCTTTGGAATGCGAACAGCTCCTTCACGTCGTTCTCCCGGGCGACCCTAAACGTGCTGCTGCTGCTCCTGGCAACCGGCGTGGCTTTCTGGTTTCGCAGTTTCCGCAACAGTCGGGCTACGCCAGCGGAGTGGCTGGTGCTGGTCGGGAGTGCGGTGTTCACGGCGGTCCCGGTGTATGCCATGGTGCTGGCCAGCACCGGTTTGGAGCGGGTCTACTCGACCGCGAATTCCTGGCACGCCGCGGGCCTGTTGCCCGGAGCATTCCTGCTGGCGATGAGGGGTTTTTCGAGCGGTGGGCGCGCGGGGCGCTGGCTGGCGCGGGCTTCGCTAGGACTTAGCGTCTACGTTTTGGCGCTCACTTACTTCGCTAAGCTGATGCCACTGTACGCCGGTTTCGAGGGCCGGGCCACCCTCGGGTTTCTGTCGGACATCTATTTGCGGCAGTGGGGGGAGTTCCTCGCGCGTCTCGGCGACACGGCCATGCTTGGCGGTGGTACGGTGATGGCGCTGGCGCTTGCGACTACCGCCTTCGCAGTGGTTCTAGCCTACCGTCTATCTCGGGCGTTATGAAAAGAAAGGGGCCAGGCTTGAGACGCGGCATGCTATGGGGCAGGTGCGGAATTCGCGAAAGGGCTGGTGGCTTGCGTGCGCGGCTCGGTGACCTGAATCCGTGTCTTCAGGGCGCTTTTGTCATGGCTTCCTTCAGCCGGACAAACTCCCGCTCCATCTCATCCACTTGGGCGGCCACGGAGGCCAGGTCGCCAGCCTTGCCGGCTTTTTCCATCTCCAAGGCCAGCGCGCACAGGGTCTCGGCGCCGACTGCGGCGGATGCGCCTTTGAGGGTGTGGGCCTGGCGCTCGGTGCCCGCTGCGTCCCAGGCGTCCAGATAGCCCCGCAGCGCTTCGATCTGCAGCGGGGTGTCGTCGAGAAAGGTCGCCATGACTTCCTGCGCCAGGTCCTCATCGTTCAGGAGGCGCCCCAGCATGCCGGCCCGGTCGAAAACGACCGGGGCCGATTCAGCGCTACTCTTCGGCAGCCAGCGCGCCAGCACCTCGGCGAGGGCCCGCGGTGAGACCGGCTTGGACACATAGTCGTTCATGCCCGCTTCGATGCAGCGCTCCCGGTCGCCCTGCATGGCGTGGGCGGTCAGGGCGATGATGGGAACGCGGCGATTTTGGATGGCGGATCGTGGATTGCGAATCCGCCGGGTAGCCTCGAGGCCGTCCATCACCGGCATCTGCACGTCCATCAGCACCAGGTCGTAAGGGATGGATTCGAGCGCATGGACAGCTTCGGCCCCATTGGCCACTACCTCGGCGCCCAGGCCCAGTTTCTTGAGGAGGCCCAGCGCCACCTGCTGGTTGGTGATATTGTCCTCGGCCAGCAGGATGCGCGCGCGGACGCCGGCGAAAGGCTGCCACCGTTCGCGGGCCGAAGGGCGCGTCGCGACGGGCGGCCGGCTTTCCGTCCGCACTCCTGCGGGCTGCTTGCCCAGGCGGACCGTGAACCAGAACTCCGAGCCCTGGCCTCGGCGCTCTCCCCCCCGACTTCTCCGCCCATCATCTCAGCCAGTTGCTTCGAGATGGCCAGGCCCAGCCCGGTGCCGCCGTACTTTCGGGTGGTCGAGGCGTCCACCTGGGTGAACTTGTCGAACAGCACGCCAAGCTTGTCTGCCGGGATGCCGATGCCCGTGTCCCGCACCGAGAAGCGGAGCAGGCACTCCGTCTCTGTTTCCTCCTGCAGCGAAACGCGCACGGCCACTTCGCCCTTCTGGGTGAACTTGACGGCGTTGCCCGCCAGATTGGTGAGAATCTGGCGCAGACGGCCCGGGTCGCCGCGTAGCAGCGTGGGGACTGCGGGATCGGCGGCGCAGAGCAGTTCGAGCCCCTTCTCTTGCGCCTGCACGGCGACGCTGGCCGCAAAATCATCCAGTAGGCTCCGGAGATCGAAATCCAGCGTCTCCAGGTCGAGCTTGCCGGCCTCGATCTTCGAGAAATCGAGGATGTCGTTGATGATCCCGAGCAGCGCTTCGCCGCTGCCGCGCACGATCTCGGCATAGCGCCGCTGCTCATCGTTCAGTTCGGTATCCAGCAGCAGCCCGGTCATGCCGATCACGCCGTTCATGGGCGTGCGGATCTCATGGCTCATGTTGGCCAGGAACTCGCCCTTGGCGCGCGTGGCGGCCTGGGCGCGATCCTTCTCCAATCCCAGTTCTTCGATCACGCGCGCCAGTGCGGCTGCGTCTTGCTCCTGAGCCTCGTGGGCCGCCTCCAGCTCCAGGAGGTATCGTGCAATGCGCTCCTCCGCCCGTTTGCGGTCCGTGATGTCCTGCGCAATGCCAGTCATGCGGATCGGTTTGTTCTCCGCGTCCCGAACCAGACTCCCGCGAGCGTGAATATAGCGGATGCCGCCGTCGGGCAGGAGGGCGCGAAACTCCAGCGCGGGCGGTTCTTCCCCTGCCAGACAGGCGCCCAGCCAGGCTTGCATGGCGGCCCGGTCGTCCACGTGGATCAGACTCGGAAGCGTCTCGCCGGACGGAACAAAGCTATCCGGCGAGACTCCATGCAGACGGTACGTTTCGGGCGACCACTGCAGCACGCTGGTGCCAGTTGTCAGATCCCAGCTCCAACTGCCGACATGGGCAGTACTCTGTGATTCGGACAGAAGCTGTTCTTTCGCCCGCAACTCCTCCTCCGCCCGCTTGCGCTCGGTGATGTCCCGCAGAAAGCCCGCCAGCCGCCCGCCTTCGGCGGGTCGGTACTGGACGCTGACTTCAAGGTCGAGAATGCTCCCATCCTTGCGGCGCTGCCGCGACTCGAAACGAGCTTCGCCCTGCGCCATGATCTCTTGGATGCGGGCGGCTATCTCGTCAGCCGCTCCGCGGTTCCTTCAGATCGGAAATGCGCATGGCGAGTAGTTCCTCCGCGCTGTAGCCGCTCATCCGGCAGTAGGCTGCATTGACTTCCAGCAGGCGCCCCTCTTTGTCCACCAGCCAGAAGCCGTCCATCGCCGACAGGAGGATGGTCCGATGCCGCTCCTCGCTCTCGCGCAACGCCTCCTGGGTCCGCTCAATGGCATCGCCGGTTCGCCGGGCGGCCCGCGCGATGATGACCAGGATCAAACCACAGGCCACCAGGGCCTCCAGAGAGTGCCACAGCGCCGGATTCACAGACGCCTCAACCGGCCGTCTGCTGCCCACCCAGCCTTCCAGGAGAACCAGCAACAGCATCGCCGGCAGGAAGGCGCGCAAGAGCAGGCCGCGCATGTGAATCGCCCCTCCAGGCGCGCAATGCCGGCACGGCATGCAGCGTCAGGCCGATCTGCCCTGCGCCCAGCAGCACGAAGGCGAGGGCGGTGGGCAGAGCCACTGGGATGACCGCGCCGCCATACAACAGCGGTGCGCCATAAAAATACCCGACCAATACCACCGCATTGATCGCGGTGGCCGCAAGCGCGAGCAGGGCGGCCAGGGAGGCGGCCAAACGCCACCGGGTGGCGCGGAGGATGAGCAGGAGCGCTCCACTTTCAAGAAGAAACGCCGCTGCTGTCAGAGGCGACATTCGGCCCAGCGGGATGTGGCCGAATAATCCGTTGGGGCGGGCCAGCACCCGCTCCACGCCCGAATCGAAGCCGGTGGTGAATTGCGCCAGAACCAGCAGTCCCAGCGCGGCGGGGAGTCCGGCGCAGGCCAGCGCAAAATGGCGGGTCAGCCAGTGCTCGGGACAGCGCGCATGGCTGAAGACTCCGGCACTGAGAAAAAGGAAGGCCAGCGCGGTGCTGGGCGCCATCGGAAGGGCCCCGCCCCACTGGCCGGCGAGAAACCGCACGTCCAACAGCCAACCGGCCAAGGCCAGCAGCGAGATACCACAGGCTGCGCCGGCGCAGAGCCCGGTCCACCGCCGCGCATGCGCGCCCGGCGCCGCACCCCAGTCGCCGAATGGCTTCAGCAACGCTTCCTCCCCTGGCCTAGGCACAAGAGGCAGTTGCAGAAATCGCCGAAAGACGGCTTGCCGACGCGCGCGGCACTGCAACAATGGCGCGTTTCCGAGCAGCGGCCGTAAGGCAGCGGTTGCATGCGAATTCTGCAATTACCTCGACGTTCTGCTCTTTTCGTCGTGCAAGTTCACGGTTCTCAAGCTCTTAATCCTCAAGTTCTAAGTTCTTCTCCCAGCGCTTCCGCTAGCCGGACAGATTTGCGCTTCAGGACGTGCATGCGGCCTGCCCCACAGCCAAGGTCGCCGGCCTTGCCGGTCATCTCCGTGCCCGAGGCCGGCGCGCGCCGGCTCTCGGCGCAGACGGTGGCCGATGCGCCCGGGAGGGTGCGGGCCTGGCGTTCGGCGGCGAGCATCGAATAGGTGTTCCGGCGCAGCCAGCCCTGTGTTTCCGGGCGTGCTTTCGGCCTCACGGGCCTTTCCTCTCCGGCATTGCTCCTCACCTTCTATCGGTCGGCCAGACGCCATGCAGTAGTGTTAAGAGGTACGGTCGATGGGTCCGAGCCGGCCGACGAAGTGCTCTAGTTTTGAAACTGGCAGCCAGCGAAGGCTTTGCACCTCTGCCGAGGCGAATCTCCACTGGTGAGATCCAGCGATTGGCATCCTGTCGGGTTTTCCCAAACCTATCCAGGCTGGGCATCTGCGAGAGAGCGTTTCTCTCCAGTAACACACTCTTGCCCGTGTTGCCGTACTCATGGAGCCGGGATGCTGGGCGCCTCCGGCGCAGAGGCCCTGCTCGATTACGACCGGCGACACGGTCAGGCATGTGTCACCAAAGAGACCGTGCGCGATGTGCGTTTGTCCCCGGCGATCGAGATGCGCGTGGGTGGTCCTCGGGGATACCTCACCCATCAAAAACCACGCGATTGCGGCCCTCGTGCTTGGCCCGATACATCGCCGCGTCGGCCGCCTCCAGTAGCCCGTCCACCGTGCTTCCGGCGGTTCCACAGGCCACGCCGATAGTCACCGTTACGGACAACTCGCCGGATCGAGTTGTCATCTTACTTTCGGCGACCCCCATGCACAGCCTGCCAAAAAGGGTTACAGCGTCGGTACTCGCCATAATCTGGGCTATGACCAGAAACTCCTCGCCGCCCACACGCCCCACGGAATCGTACGGCCTGAGACTGTCATTCAGAACACGCGCAATCTCGCGGAGCACATCATCCCCGGTCAGGTGGCCGTATGTGTCGTTGACCTGTTTGAAATGGTCTATGTCGCACATCCCGGCGGCCCACGTGTCGCCGTTGCGGCTGGCCCGCGTAAGCTCCTGGTGCAGCCTCTCGAGAATCGCCCGGCGGTTCAGCATGCCCGTCAACGGGTCGTGGGTAGCCTGCTGTGCCAAGGCTTCCCGGCTGGCGATGAGCGCGGCTTGCATCTCGACCATGCGGCGGCCGACCTCGACGCGGGCGCGAAGCTCCCCGGGGTCGAAGGGTTTGGCCAGATAGTCGTTAGCGCCGGCATCGAGCCCGGCGATGATGTCGGCCTTTTCGCTCCTGGACGTCAGCATCAGTATGTAGGGCGGTGTGTCGGTTTCGAGGGCGCGGACCCGGCGCACGACCTCCGGTCCGTCCATCCCTGGCATCTCCCAGTCAAGAATGACCAGCGCGGGTGCTTCGGGCTGCTGCAGCGCCTGCCAGGCCTCGGCGCCGTTGACCGTGGCTTCAACCTGGTGGCCTTCCTTCCTCAGCACGCCCGCCAGTACGGTGCATGAGGTGACATCGTCTTCGGCAATCAGGATACGCATTAGATAACCTCCGCCTCAGGAGAGCAGCGCCAGCTTGTGCCACTGCTCCCGTAGCTTAGTTTTGTGGCTGGGTTTGACGGCCCTCAGTGCCAGGCGCACGGTCGCAACGTTCTTTCTACCGTGGACGGCGATGTGGACCGGGCCGGAGCCACGCAGGAGTTGCCGCGGAAGCATCCGGCTGGTGAAATCGTCTTCAGTAATCAGCGCTTCCAAGGCGTTCCGTTCTTTTCGTCGTTCAAGTTCTAAGTTCTCCTCCCATGGCTTCCTTCAGCCGGACGAACTCACTCTCCAGGTCGTGCATGCGGGCGATCGCAGCGCCCAGGTCGCCGGCCTTGCCGGCTTTCTCTATCTCCAAGGCCAGCGCGCGCAGGGCCTCGCCTCCCACGTTGGACGATGCGCCCTTGAGGGTGTGGGCCTGGCGCTCGACGCCCGCCGCGTCCCAGGCGGCCAGGTAGCCCTGTAGCGCCTCGATCTGCCGTGGGGTGTCGTTCAAAAAGATCGCTATGACTTCCTGCGCCAGGTCCTCATCGTTCAGGAGGCGCACCAGCATGCCCGCCCGGTCGAAGACGACCGCTGCCGACGATTCGTCCTTCTTCGGGAGCCAGCGCGCCAGCACCTCGGCCAGTGCCCGCGCTGACACCGGCTTGGACACATAGTCATTCATGCCCGCTTCGATGCAGCGCTCCCGGTCCCCCTGCATGGCGTGGGCGGTCAGGGCGATGATGGGAACCCGGTGATTTTGGATGGCGGATTGAGCACTGCGAATCCGCCGGGTAGCCTCCAGGCCGTCCATCTCGGGCATCTGCACGTCCATCAGGACCAGGTCGTAAGGGATGGATTCGAGCGCATGGACAGCTTCGGCCCCGTTGGCCACTGCCTCGGCGCGCAGGCCCAGTTTCTTGAGGAGGCCCAGCGCGACCTGCTGGTTGGTGATATTGTCCTCAGCTAGCAGGATGCGCGCGTGGACCCCGGCGAAAGGCTGCCGCCGTTCGCGGGCCGAATGCCTCGTCACGATGGGCTGCGGACCGGAATCGGGGGCGGCGGACAACACACTGGCGAGGACGTGGAACAGTTCCAGGTGCCGGATTGGCTTGGTTGAATAGGCCGCGAAGCCGATCTCCTCGAAGTGCCGGGCGTCACCCCGGACTCCCATGGAGGTCATCATCACCATGCGGGCGTCCGCCAGGCGCCGATCCGCATGGATGGCGCGTCCGACCGCCTCGCCGTCCATGCCTGGCATCTGCATGTCGATCACGGCGATGCGGAACGGGTCGCTCTCGTCGAGTGCCCGGTAGAGGGCCTGGAGCGCGCCGGGGCCGTCCTCGGTCTGCGACGGGCGCATGCCCCAGGAGGTCATGCGCTTGATCAGGATCTCGCGGCTGGTGGCGTTGTCATCCACGATCAGCACGCGCACGCCGCGCAGGTCCGCGGGCGGCTGGTTCTCCGTCCCGGCCCCCGCGGGCTGCTTGCCCAGGCGCACCGTGAACCAGAACTCCGAGCCTTGGCGTTCTCCTGTAAAACGCGATTGACCGTGCTGCTGTTCATCCCGCAGGGTCTTGGCGCCGGAGGCGCCCAGCCGTCCTGCCCAGGGCTCCGCGCTTTCCACCCCGATTTCGCCGCCCATCATCTCGGCCAGTTGCTTCGAGATGGCCAGGCCCAGCCCGGTGCCGCCGTATTTTCGGGTGGTCGAGGCGTCTATCTGGGTGAACTTGTCGAACAGCACGCCAAGCTTGTCTGCCGGGATGCCGATCCCCGTGTCACGCACCGAAAAGCGGAGCAGGCACTCCCTCGTTGTCTCCGCCTGCAGCGAAACGCGCACGGCTACTTCGCCTGTCTGGGTAAACTTAACGGCGTTGCCCGTCAGATTGGTGAGAATCTGGCGCAGGCGGCCCGGGTCGCCGCGCAGCAGCGTGGGGACTGCGGGATCGGCGGCGCAGAGCAGTTCGAGCCCCTTCTCTTGCGCCTGCACGGCAACGCTGGCCGCAAAATCATCCAACAGGTTCTGGAGATCGAAGTCCAGCGTCTCCAGGTCGAGCTTGCCGGCCTCGATCTTCGAGAAATCGAGGATGTCGTTGATGATCCCGAGCAGCGCCTCGCCGCTGCCGCGCACGATCTCGGCATAGCGCCGCTGCTCATCGTTCAGTTCGGTATCCAGCAGCAGCCCGGTCATGCCGATCACGCCGTTCATGGGCGTGCGGATCTCGTGGCTCATGTTGGCCAGGAACTCGCTCTTGGCGCAGCGTGGCGGCCTCGGCGCGATCCTTCTCCAATCCCAGTTCCCCGATCACGCGCGCTAACTCGGTGGCGTTTTTCTCCTGAGCCTCGCGGGCCGCCTCCAGATCCAGGAGGTATCGCGCGACGCGCTCCTCGGCCTGGGCCGCCTCGGTGACGTCGAGAAGAGCGCTCCGCATGCCCTGGACCTCCCCCGTTTCGCTTCGAACCAGGCGGTCGTGGATCTCCACCAGCAACTCAGCGCCGTCGCGCCGGACGTAGCAGCGCCGGACGGGCGCCGGGGGTTGCTCGCCGGCCAGCTTTTCGGCGGAAGGCTGCGCGGCTGACCGCCCGGTCCGCCTCGGCGACGAAGTCCCATACCGGCCGCCCCAGGATCTCACCGGCCGGGTATCCAAGCAGAGCGCACGCGGCTGCGTTCACCCGGCGCACCACGCCTTCCCTGTCCAATTCGCGGTAAGCAACCGGCGCGTTTTCGAATAGGTCGGTGAGTACGGCCTCCTTCTTCCGGCGTTCTTCCCGCAACTGCGCCTCCGCCCGCTTGCGCTCGGTGATGTCCCGCACCATACCTACGGCGTGCCATTCGCCGTTTAGACAGATCGCCGACAGTGATAGGTCGACGGCTATCTCGCGGCCGTCCTTTCGGCGAGCTGCCACCTCAACTGTCTTGCCGATGGCATTGCCGCGGCCGGTGCGTAAAAACTCCCGGAATGCCGCGCAATGGGCTTCCTGGTAGCGTTCCGGCACCAGCAACTTGTGGAGGTCTTTGCCGAGCGCTTCTTCTCTTCGATAGCCAAGGATCGACTCGGCCGCCGGATTCCAATACTCGATAGCCCCGCGGGGGTCCATCATGAGAATGGCGTCCTGGGCCGAATCCGTAATGCCGCGCAAGCGTGCCTCACTCTCCTTCAGCGCCGTTTCGGCCTGCTTCTGGACGGTGACGTCGCGCACGGTGGCCTGGAGAAATGCCTGGCCGTCCATCTCGATCCTGGTCAGCAGCACGGTGGCGGGGAAATCCACGCCGTCCAGCCGCCGGTGCGTCCACTCGAAGAAGCGGGAACCCTCGCGCAGGGCCGCCTCGATCGCTTCCCGGGCCTTGTCCGCCGAGGGGCTGCCGTCGGGCTGCCGTTCGGGGGATACATCCCACGGCCCCAGCGCGGTGAACTCCGCCGCATCCTTGGCCCCGAACATCTTCACATGCCGCCGGATTGCCCGAGGTGAACTTCCACGAAGGCGGGCCCATGGTCATCATGGCGTCCCACGAGCCATCGAACAGCAGGCGGTGCCGCGCTTCGCTCTCGCGCAGGGCGTCCTCCTGCTGCTTGCGCATCAGCGCCACACCGATGCTTGCGCTGATGCCCTCAAAGAAGTGGATCTGCTCCAGTGTGAAACGGTCTTTCTTCCGGTCATTGAGCTGCAACAGGCCAACGATGTCGCGATTGGCGCGGATGGGAATGAGCGCCAAAGAACAATACCCCTGATGGAGACATCGGTTGCGCGGATGCAGCCTCGGGTCCTGATTGGCCGGAAGATCCAGCAACAACAGCGAGTTGTTTGTCCACCAACTTCCGTCTTTGGTAAGAAGCGGGTTTGCCGGATCTGCCTCCCCGGAAAGGACCAGGCCGCAGGTGCACTCCAAGCGGATGTTGCCGTTCGCATCCCTGCAAAGGCCGCCGTTCTCATCCCGGGCGATCAGCGTGTTTTCCGTGAGCAGAAACTCAGGGGAGAAGCCGTTCTGGACATAGTAGGGGAAGTCGTCGCCGCTGCGTAGTCGAATCCCCACAGCGTCGAAACCCGTTTCCCTCTGGATCGCCGCGAGAATTCGGTTGACCACATCCCGCACGCCCAGAGGTTCATTCAGAGCGCTCAGAATCTCGGCGGACAGAGATTGGTAACGTTCCGCCCGCTTACGCTCCGTGATGTCGATGTCGCTGCCGCGGTAGCCCCGCAGGGTTCCGTCGGCGTTCAACAGCGGGATGCCGTTGGTGGAGACCCACACTTCGCGGCCATCCTTGGCTTGCACGGTGCTGACCAGGCTCTGGAACGGTTCCTTGCGCTCGAAGACTGCCAAGACGCCTGTCTTGAAAGCCTCGCGTGCTTCTTCGGGATGCAGGTCGTAGAAGTGCGTCCGGCCCACCAGTTCGTCCGGGCGGTAGCCCCAAACGGCCTCCGACGCATGGCTGACATAGGTGTAGAGACCCTCAGCGTCCACTTCCCAGGCGACGGTGCCGCTCGTGCGAGGCCAACTGGTCGAAGCGGGCCTCGCTCTCGCGCAACTGCTCGCGCCCGCGATATGCCTCGGTCACGTCGCGGAAGACGAGCACGGCCCCGATGACTGCGCCGGCGGCGCTGCGGATGGGCGCGCAACTGTCGGCGATCTGGCGTTCCGTACCGTCGCGGGCGATGAGCGCGGTATGGTTGGCCAGCTCCACGACGACGCCCTCTTGCAGCGCCCGCTTCACCGGGTTCTCCGCCCTGGCGCGGGTCTTCGCGTGGAGGATGCTGAAGATCTCCTGGACGGGACGGCCCTTTGCCTCGGCCGCGCTCCAGCCGGTCAGGCGCTCGGCCACGAAATTGAGACTGGCGACCCGGCCCGCGGCGTCCGTGCTGATCACTCCGTCGCCGATCGAGCGCAGCGTGGCCGACAGGTGCTCTTCGCTCTGCCGCAATTGGGCCTGCTGGGCGCGGATGCCCGCGCCGGTGCGGCGCAGCAGGACAAAGATCAAGCCCAGCAGCAACGCGAGCAGCACCACGCCCGCTGTTACGTCCAGGGCCTGAAGACCCGCAAACGCCGCTTTTTCGGTTGCGATGTGGCCCATGATCGGCAGGTCGCCGACCGCCACGCCAGATGCGTCTTGCAGGGGTATCGCCGCCATCCACCAAACCGACAGCGCCCCGGTCTGCCAGCCTTTCGCCCGGACCCTGCTGTGCTTCGCTCGCCGCATAATCGGATTTCGGACACTTCCGGCGCCACCCTCCCAAGGACCTAGCGGCCGGAAGGCGCCACTATTCATATCGGCTGGAAGTAGTTGGAAGGACAGGCCGGCCCCCTGGCCGGACCTCTGCTTGCGTACGGTTTGCGGTGATTCTCTTGTGAGAAGGGCCCGCCAGCGGGAGTGTACAATAGGGGTTTGGCTGGCCCATTCACGTGAGTAATTCGGAGGCGGCCGAGAAGAAATGTCACGCTGGCAGATCAGTTCCCAAGTCCCTTTCAACTCCTTCGAGTACTTCGAAAAGACGCTGATCACGCCGAACGGATTCCGTGAGTACGACGTCCGCTGGCTTCTCGGCAAGGAAATCAACCCCAACGGCTTCGTGGTGCTGGGCAAGGCCTATGGGACCTACATCAAAGACATCACCGGCCAGAATACCGTGGTGATCGGCCACGATTTCCGCCTCTACAGTCAAGATCTGGCGCGCTCCTTTGTCGTCGGGCTTCTGTCCACCGGCGCTCAGGTGATCGATATCGGCCTTTGCCTTTCCCCGATGCTCTACTTCGCCCAGCATCACTTTGATGCCAAGGGCGGCGTGATGATCACGGCCAGCCACAACCAGAATGGCTGGACCGGCGCTAAACTCGCCGACGGACTTTCCTCGACGCTCGGCCCCGACGGGATCACCGCGTTCCGCGCCGTCGTCGAGAGCGGGCAGTTCACGCAGGCGGCCGGCACCTACGAGAGCTTTGACGGGATCTTCGACCCCTATCTCGCCGACGTGCTCGCTCCCGGACGCCTGAAGCGCCGCTCTCAAAGTGGTGGCCGCCGCCGGCAACGGCACGGCGGGCCGCTTCGTCCCCACCGTGTTCCGTGAGGCCGGCTGCGACGTGGTCGAAGTCGACTGCTCCGCGGACTGGGACTTCAAGCGCCACAACCCGAACCCCGAAAACCTGAAGTTCCTGCACAGCATGCAGCAGGCGGTTCAGGAGAGCGGCGCCGCTCTCGGCATCGGCATCGACGGCGACGGCGACCGCATCGGCATCATCGACGACCAGGGCCGCGAGATCTTCTCGGACAAGATGGGCCTGCTGCTGGCGCGCTGGATCTGTCCCCGGTTCCCGGGGCGCAGTGTGGTGGTCGACGTCAAGAGCACGGGGCTTTTCTTCAGAGATCCGGTACTGGAGGCTTCCCGTGCGAATGTGATCCTGGAAAAAACCGGCCATTCCTACATCAAGGCCCGGGTGGCGGCGTCCAACTCGATTGCGGGATTTGAGAAAAGCGGTCACTGGTTCTTCAACGAACCCCTTGGACGCCGCTACGATGACGCGGTCGTTTCCGCGCTGCACGTCATGCGGCTGCTCGATGAAACCGGCCAACCGTTGTCCCGCCTGATCGACGCGCTTCCCAAAACCTGGTCATCTCCGACCATGGAACCTCGCTGCGCCGATGACCTCAAGTACAAGGTCGTGGACGCGGTTACGGAAATGTACCGGAACGACCAAAGGGCGGGCGTCCTAGTTGCAGGGCAGAAGATCCGCGACATCGTAACGGTCAACGGCGTTCGTTTTGTCCTCGAGGATGGCAGTTGGGGACTCGTCCGCGCTTCGTCCAACCAACCCGCTCTCGTCGTAGTGGCGGAATCCGCCTCCTCGGAGGATCAGCTCTACGATATCGTGGAACAGATCCAGTACCGGCTCGCCGCGACCGGCCAGGTCGGGGCGTACGATCAGCAGTTGCCCGCCCGCGCATCGAAGAAGTAACCTGTTCGCACATACTAACTTGAACCATGACAAAGCCTGAAAAGAAGAACCGCCGCTATCGCGAAGACCTCTCGGAAGCGCCCGACTGGCTCCGCCGGAAGAAATGCCCCGAGCGCGACAAGTACCTCTCCGGGAAGCGCATCCTGCCGAAGAACCTGACCGGCCGGGAAAAGCTCGCCGACCTCGTCGACAACGTCTTCCTCGCCTATAACTCGGCGCGGCTGAAGGAGGCTTGCCAGCTTTTCACCGGGAAGATGCTCGAGCCGGACGTCACCGTCGGCATGAGCTTCGCGGGCGCGCTGACGCCGGCCGGCCTGGGCTGCTCGTCGATCGTGCCGCTCATCAAGGCGGGCTTCGTCGATTGGATCGTCGCCACCGGCGCCAACCTCTATCACGACCTGCACTTCGCGCTGAATTACCCCGTGCGCGTCGGCCACTACAACATGGACGACACCGCGCTTGCGCGCCAACGACATCGTGCGCGTCTACGATGTCCTCCTCGGTTACAGCGACTGCCTGATGGCCACCGACGAGATCCTCCGCGACATCCTCGTGCAGCCCGAGTTCCAGAAGGAGATGGGTACCGCCGAGCTGCACTACCTGCTCGGCCGCTACGCCGCCGAATGGGAACGCAAAGCCGGGGTCAAGGATGTCTCCGTGCTCGCAGCCGCGTACCGCGCGGGCGTCCCCTGCTACACCTCCTCGCCCGGCGACTCCACCATCGGCATGAACGTCGCCGGCGTCGAGCTGCGCGGCAACAAGCTGCGCCTCAATCCGTCCATCGACGTGAACGAGACCACCGCCTACGTGCTCGCCGCCAAGCGCGCCGGAGGCAAGAGCGCCGTCGTGCTTTGGGGCGGCGGCAGTCCCAAGAACTTCATGCTCCAGACCGAACCGCAGATCCAGGAAGTCCTGCGCATCAAGGAATTCGGCCAGGACTACTTCCTGCAAGTCACCGACGCGCGGCCCGACACCGGCGGCCTGAGCGGCGCCACTCCCAGCGAGGCCGTGAGCTGGGGCAAGGTCGATCCGGACCGTTTGCCCGACGCCGTCGTGTGCTATACCGACACGACCATCGCCATGCCGATCGTCACGCACTACGCGCTGGCTCGCCACAAGCGGCGCAAGCTGAAGCGCCTCTACGACCAGCGCGAGAAGGCCGTGCGGGCGCTGACCAAGGAGTACTTCCTCCACAACAAGGTGAAGATGGTGGACGGCTCGGACCCGGTGTTGGAATGACCGCGCGGCAACTGCAAGCCATCGCCCGTGAGCACGGCACGCCCGTCGTGGTCATCGACCACGACGTGATCCGCCGCAGCTACGCCGCTTTCAAGAAGCATCTGCCCAGGGTGCAGGCCTACTATGCGGTCAAGGCCAATCCCGCGCCCGAGATCGTGCGCACCCTTTTTCGCGCGGGCGCCAGCTTCGATGTGGCCTCGCTGCCCGAATTCATGCTCGTGCACGAGAACATCCGGCGCCTTCCGGCCCGCCAGCGCCAGGATTTCATCTGGGACAAGATCGTCTACGCCAATCCCATCAAGCCCAAGGAGACCCTCCTCGAGCTCGACCAGTACAAGCCGCTGGTCACCTTCGACAACCGCGCGGAACTCCTCAAGATCAAGCGGTACGCGCCGCACGCGGGTCTGGCGCTGCGGTTGCGGGTGCCGAACACCGGCTCGATGGTGGAGCTTTCGAGCAAGTTCGGTTGCGACCCGGGCGAAGCCGTGGACCTGATCGAAGAGGCCTTCCGCATCGGCCTGGTGGTGGAGGCGCTGAGCTTCCACGTGGGCAGCCAGTGTACCAACTTCGAGAACTTCGTCCAGGCCATGAACATGGCCGCCGCGGTGATGCGCGAAGCGGCCTCGCGCGGCTGTGAGATCAAGATCCTGGATATCGGCGGCGGCTTCCCGGTGCCTTACGACCGGCACGTGAAGCCCTTCAGCGCGCTCGCGCGCAGAATCAACGCCGAGATCGCCCGGTTATTTCCGCCGGATCTCGAGATCCTCGCCGAGCCGGGCCGGTTCCTGGTGGCCACGGCGGCTACCTCGGTGGCGCGCGTCATCGGCAAAGCGGTGCGCGACGGCCGGACATGTTACTACATCAACGACAGCGTGTATCACACTTACTCGGGGATCATCTTCGATCACTGCCGGTATCCCGTGAAGTCGTTTAAGAAGGGTAAGACCGAAGTGTGCGCGGTCTTCGGCCAGACCTGCGACGGGCTGGACGTCATCTCCCAATCCGAGGAGCTGCCGGATCTGGAGATCGAGGACCTGGTCTACTCCACCAACATCGGCGCCTACAGCAACGCCTCCGCCACCTGGTTCAACGGCTTCCCCCCCGCCCCCGTCGTCCACGTGAACGTGTAACCTCGCCGGGACATCGCTTCATCCGGAACGGAACCGCTAAAGCCGGCTCCGATCCGTGCCGGGGCCGTGGTCAGGCACGGCGCACCACAAAATACGGTTGGTTCGTCCGATCGGCCACAAAGCCCGGATAGAGCCAGGCCCTATCCGCACCCTCTTTCAACTCGAAGTAGTACTGCAGGGGATAGGGCGAGTCGGTATAGGTCGCAGGAATGGCCGCCAGATAGCGGTTCTCTCGCGACTCCATCTTCGCTGTCTCGTAGCGCTCCGCCTGATTCACGTGCCTGTAGTACAGCCGTGCCGAAACTGCCTTGGACCCCTTCTCCAGCGAGAGTTCGAGGCTCAGGGGCTGGCCTGGACGGAATCGAGCCGGCGGCGTGTGACGCGTCGGGACGGAGTTCCGTCCGGGCCGGCCCAACGCTTCGGCGACGGCCAATCGCACGCGCTCCGGCCGCGCCTCGCCGGCTTTGGCAAGTTCCAGCCGTTTGGCAATTGCGGAGATGTCCTCGTCGATGGCGGGCAGCCGGTCCAGCCAGTGGCCCCTCAAGTGCGTCAGCTCGCCTACCGTAATGTCGGGAACATAAATGCCCTTCGCCAGGTTGGCGAGGCCGGCCCAGGTGGATCTGGCGCTACGGTACGCTTTCAGCGACTCCTCCAGCGCCACACGGTCCCCGCTCTTCTCGTGAATCGCATACAGGACCCCACTTCGGAACTTACTGGCGAAAAACCGGCCAAGCCGGACCTGCATGGCCACGTCGATCGACAGCCTTCGGAATTCCGGACTGTCCTTCCCCGAAGCCCGCGCTTCTGCCTGCGCCAGGTTCCTGGCGGACACTTCGGCCAGGTCCTCCAGCCACTGCGCGACCTCGATGGGCGAGTACTTACCTTCGCGGTCTCCCTTCAGTAACTCATTCGCAAAGTCGTTAATGCCCGAGAATAACTGTGGATCGAACGGGCTGACATTGCCGAAAACCCTGGGTGCGGGACTGTCGGTATAAGGGTTTCTCCGGGCTGGATCGACCATCGGCTGGTTCGTGTAGACCTCCGGCCAGTACGTGTTGTTGGCGGCCGAAGGGCCGTGCGCGGTAGTCACGATCGGCAGAATGCGGCTCGCGTTGGCCAGGGCGTCTTCCGCCGGTTGCGCCCCGGCCTGGAACTGCTTCCGCAGGTAGCGGCGCCAGGTGTCCGGGTCGGCGTCCGCATTGTAGAGGAGCCTCCCCCACACGCGGAACGAGTAGGCGTATTTCTGCCAGTCCCACCGGGACCTCAAGGATGCATCGGCGTAGCCGCCACGGTCTCCGGCCAGGCCGGATCCCCGGCGGCCTTTGAAGGAGAGAGGCTCCATGACCTCCACTCCGTCGCTCCCGCAGAAGCTGAACGCCCGGGAATAGGCGGCGCCCGTCAGTGGATCGCCCCACAACAGAAGCCGCTGCGTGCCCGGCCAAATGCGGTGCAGCACGCCCCAGCGGCGATCTTCCCTCAAGAGATCGCCATAACCGTAACGGAGAAAGCTGCGGGAGCCACTGCTCAGCTTCATCAGCCCCGTCGCTTCCTTTCCAGCCCGGGGCCGCTCGAGTTCGCGTATGTCCGCCTGGTGGTACGGCATACCCAAGTGCTCGGCCCAGTACTTGGGTGAGATAGTAACCGGCATTCCGGTGCCGAGCGCCACGTCGATCATGCCCTGATCCATGCCCTTGGCGTGCATGTCGATTTCCACCTTGCGCCCGCCTCGCACGACCCCGTCGAACACCGTCTTCCAGAACGGATAGCTCGCCTCGGGAACGCCGCTCTCGCCATGCACTCGGAACGTCACGCCGCTGATCGCGGGACAAGCCTTGAGCAGCGCCGCCAGCGCATCGCGGCAGTAGGGGCCGTGATTCGCGGCCGACAGTCCTTTGATCATGTGGTTCGCCCGCGGGCTGTCGCTCCACTCGTAGCCGTGCATCCAAAGACCCAACTGGAACTGGATGCCACGCGCGACGGTCTGCTCGCTGATGTACTTCAACATCTCGAGGTTGCGGTCGCGTTCCGCGTCTGGAAGGCCCGTGGCCCGCACGTCGTAGCCCGGGACGGAGAGCAGGAACGGGTAGGCGAAGAGGAAATACCCGTCGGTCACATCCCTGAGGAAGTCGTATCCGATCCCCACGCTTAGGTTGAAGCGGTTGAATCGCTGCGCGGCCAGCATGGTGAGATAGGGCGGCCACATGTCGCGGTCGTTGAACCACGGCTTATCTTCCACGTCGCTGACGAAAAGGCGGGCCACGCTGCGGATCCGGTTGGCCGGCCGCTCGACAACCGCGCGTTGGATGCTCAGCGCAGCCATCGGCTCGCCGGCGAGTTGAACCCGGTCGGCCAGGTCCAGCAGTGCATACACCAATCCTCTCGTGTCGTAGCCGCACGCCAGCAACACAGTCTTGCCAGCCGCCCTGCCCGGCACCAGGCCCAGGGATTCCGGAGCCTCCGCTACGCTGGCGCCGGCCCCCTTGAGAACCTCCCGGGCCAGCGCAGATCCGGCTCCAGCCACGACAATGCAAAGATCGCCGGCAGCGGCCTGCGCCATCCCCGGACGCAGGCTGGCGACAAGGCCGCGCGCGGCGAGAGACTCCCGCAGAACATCCGTTGCCCAGCGGGCCGGTGCCGCGGTCGCGATCGAATCTCCGGGTTCGACGATGACCGAAATCCCCCGCGCCTGGGCTGTGCCAGTGACGCCTGAGGCGGCCGCCGCTCCCATGCCTTTCAGAAAACGTCGCCTATCAATATTCCGAAGACCGGGTAAGTGCACAACCACCTCTCCTCATAGCGGCTCCACGCTCTGACGGGCTGCTGGCAAAGTTGCCGGACAAGTGCGCAGACATACCCCACGTGGGCGCCCTCAATTGTACCTCCAGCCCCCGCCTCAGGTTCGCCAGGCTGCACGCGAACACCCTCAGTCAACGCCGCACGGCATTGGGCGAAATCGGCGCCACCCCGGTATGGCGGAACTGGTCTCGAGCGGACACTTCAGATTGCCGAAAACAGAGGAAACCGTCCCTCTACAGGTCCTCCGGCCGCAGGCCCGTGTGGCATGCGATTTTACCCAGCATCACGGGGCCGATCTCCTCGCGATCATGGAAGGCGAAGCGATATTGGGGCCAACCCTCGCGTCCTAGCGTTTTGTGAGACCCCGAGGTCCGCACCACGCGCCACCCAATTCGCTCCAGCGCGGCAAGAACGCGACGGGCTTTCGTCGCAGGCTATTGGCTCATGCGGCGGCGGAGAACTGCACGTTGGCGGCTTCTGGTTTCAGTTCGCCATTCTCGCTTTCCTCGGCGATGGCGCGTAGAGCCAAGGCGGCGGCTTTGATCCGCGCTTCCTCCATGGACGCGCCGTAGACGGTCACGCCCGGAAGTTCGGGGATATCGGCGATCCACCGTCCGTCCGCTTCACGCAGAAGCCGGGTAGTCAGGGATCATACTTCCCCGATTGTCCTCGAAATGGGGCGGACCGTTGCGAGCAGCGGTGTCCGCCGCCGCCGTGCCCCCTACAGCGGGTCGCGGAGTGCCATCCCCGCCACCGTCAGGAAACCGCGGTCGTGGGTCCAAATCTCGGTAGCGCCGTTGTCGAAGGCGGTCAGGGCGATCTGGAGGTCGAAGATGCGCGGCCCGCGCACCCCTAGGTTCACCGCCAAGCTGGTCACTCGCTCCCAGCAGCCGTCGGACGGCGTCCAGACCTTGGCGCCCGCCTCCAGTATCAGCGCCCTCAGGAAATCCCGGGCCTTCGACGGTGCGGACCCGCCCCCGGCGCTATCCGGGTGGGTGACCACGCTCCAGAACTCCGCGATGCAAGGGAAGGGAATTCCCCAGCCGCGAGCGTCTTCGCTGGCTTTCTGAAGCGCACGCTTGGCGGCGCGATGCTCGGCGAGGCCGGATCGATGCGCGTAGACGAGGAGGTTCGTATCGATTGCGATCACGAACGTCCCCGCAGCCAGTCGTGCATGCGAGCCCGGTCCGAAACGTCCAGGCCGTCGGGCAAGCCGCCCTCGACGGTGACCCAGCGGATGCGCCGCCCGGCGGCCCCAGCCGCGGAGCGACGGCGCTCCTTAAGTTCACGGCGCAGGCCGCGCTCGAGAATCGCCCGCAGTGTGGTCCGATCCTCGGCCGCTCTCTTCTTGGCGGCAATGAGCAAAGCGTCCGGCAGCTCGACTGTGGTTTTCATACGGCAACCCATATTACCATAAATATGGGTCGAAGTCCGTGGCGACGTCCGTCATGGCCGGCGCCATCGAGCCCAGCTCGTCTTCTCATCCGATTGGAGTTCGCGCTCCGCGCGCCGGCCGTTGTATACTACCGCTGAAAGCCAGATTTCGAGACTCTAGCCGAGGACCCCTATGAACAGACGCGCATTTCTATCCGGTTTGGCCGCTTCGGCGGCTGTCGCCAGCACCAACGCCGCGCAGAACGCACCCCTCAAGGGCCGCATCAAGCAATCCGCCACCATGGGCTGCTTCGGCAAGTTGCGGGGCGACTTCGAGGAAGTCTGCCGTATTTCGGCAAAACTTGGGCTGAAGGGGATCGACCTGGTGGGGGTCAAGGAATACCCGATCCTCAAGAAATACGGGCTGATTCCCACCATGCTTCAGGGAGTGATGAGCCTTACGGAGGGCGTGAACCATGTGGAATCGCACGCCGCCGCCGAGCAGCGCTTCAAGGGAGTCTTGCAGGAAGCCGTCGAGTGGGGCGCGCCGAACATCATCCTCCTGTCCGGCAACCGGAAAGGCATCTCCGAGGAAGAAGGCATGGCGAACACGGTTGCCTTCATCAACAAGATTAAGGCCTCGGCGGAGGACAAGGGCGTCACGCTGTGCCTCGAACTGCTCAACAGCAAGGTGAACCACAAGGACTACCAGTGCGACCGTACCGCGTGGGGCGTGGAGGTCTGCAAGCGGGTCAACTCCCCGCGGATGAAGCTACTCTATGACATCTACCACATGCAAATCATGGAGGGTGATATCATCCGCACGATTCGGGAGAATATCCAGTACATCGGCCATTTCCACACCGCGGGCAATCCTGGACGGCATGAACTGGACAACACGCAGGAACTGAACTACCGGCCGATTGCCGAGGCCATCGCCGCCACCGGCTTTACCGGCTACCTGGGCCACGAGTATAGCCCCGTGGGCGACCCGCTGAAGGGATTGGAAGAAGCCGTTCGTATTTGCGACGTCTGAGAGGGAATCTCTACTGCCGCTGGGCCTGCTGTACCTGGCCCAGCATCTTTTCGAACTTCTTCTTCTGCTGTTCGTCCAGCACGCGCATGATGCGCGCCTTACCGCTGCCGCGCACATCGTCCATCTGAGCCTGCAGCGTCTGCACGTACATCACGAAGTCGTCCAGGACCGTCTCCAGTTCCGCCTGCTGCGTGGGAGTCAAATCGAGTTCGCTCGTCAGACGCTGCAACGAGACCTGCTTACCGCCCTCCTGCCAGATAGGGAATCTGTGCGTGCAGCATGCTGTGCAGGCCGTACCGCATCGCCAGGCCGCCCGCCAACGCGCCGGCGAGGAAGATCAAGCTAATGGTCAGCAGAACCCGCGGATTGGTTAGGCAAGCGCGACGGTCGCTCATCATAGCGGCCTACTCCTCGTAACTCGCGAGCGCCACCAGTACCGTCTCCCGGTCCTGGGCCTGGTGGGCGCCCACCAGATCCCGCTGCGCGGTCTGGGAAGCCAGCACCGCGACCGGGCCGGATTCGCCGAACGACGGCGCCCGCTCCGTGTACACCAGGTAAGAGCCTAGTACGAACACGGCGGTCAGGGACGCGAAGATCAGGCGGTGAGCAAGATGAAGATCGAGGAAAGCGTAGAAGGTGGATGTGCTCCGCTGCGCGTCGATCCTGTCCAGACCCGGGCGTAAAAGCCGGCCCCCGGTTCAACGTCCTCCGGCAATCGCAGAAGCAGCAAAAGCTGGACCTGGCTCCGCATCGCTTCGATTTCTCCGGAGCAGTCTCCGCAGGAGGCCAGATGCGCGCGAACCGCATCCAAATCCGCCCGCTCCCCTGTGCCTCGAAGGTATTCCTCCAAGCGCTCCTTGATTAGTGCGTGCATCTGAATTCTTCCCTCTATCAATTCAATGCCCTGCTTCCGCGCCGCGGATCTGACGTCCGCTTCTCGCCGGGGCGCGCCCGTCCTCGATCACTGGCTCCGCATCCCGAGTTGCTGCCCGGGAGGGCGAGCCAGCCGCCGCGCCGCCTTCACCAGTTTATGCCGGGCGCGGAACAGCTTCACCTTGATCGTATTCTGATTCATTCCGGTCATTTCCGCCAGTTCGTCCACGGAGTGACCTTCCACCTCTTTCAGAAGCAAGAGGTTCCTGTCTTCCTCGGAAACCCGGGAAAGCAATCTCACCACGTAGTCCCGCAGGGCCAGTTCGTTCTCCACCGTCGGGCTCTTGTCGGCTGCCGCACCCGACCGCGCCACCCGCAACTGGTCCTCGTCCGAAATGTCGCTCTCGTAGACCAGCTTCCTCACCTTGCGCTTGCGCAGGTAGTCGTAGCACTCGTTGACGGTGATCTTGTAGATCCAGGTGAGAAGCGCGCTGCGAGAGTCGAAACTCCCGATGGAGAAGTAAACTTTTGCGAAAACCTGCTGGGCAATATCGTCGGCATCGTTGCGGTTGCGCAGGATGCCGAAGATGATCGAATGCACCTTGGCCTGGAACCGCTGGACCACCTCGTTGAAGGCAAGCTCATCGCCCTGCTGAATGCGGCGAACCAGAGCAATCTCGTCGTTGGCTTGGCGGCGATCCAACTTAGCCTTTGTGCGGGCGATCCCGCCAGCCACCGGTAGAGGCAAAACGCCAGTGAATCCGCTCATCGCTTACCCACGGATGGGACGTTCTCCCATGCCCAATGGTTTCAACGATCGCGTCCCCCGGGAGCGGTCTCGCGCCGGCGCCCACCCCGGACTGGAGGCTGGGACTCCTAACATAACAAATTCCTGCAACCAGCGGGCCGATTCGGCATCCTCTAGAGTGGAAACAGCCTTTCCCAGCTTGTAGAATAGAAGAGTAGAGGTTGTCTAATAAAGGAGCTTGGCACAAATGGTTGAAATGACGGATATGGCCGTTAACAAGGTGAAAGAGATCCTGGATTCCCAGGAGCCTAAGCCGGCCGGTCTGCGTATTTCGGTGGTTGGCGGAGGATGCTCCGGATTCAACTACTCGATGGCCTTCGAGAGCACGCCGGGCCTGCTCGACAAGATCTACGAGTTCAGCGGGCTGAAGGTTTATGTGGACCAAGCCAGCATGCTCTATCTGGACGGTGCCTCGGTCGACTACGTGGAAACCCTTGAAGGAGCTGGGTTTAAGTTCAACAACCCGAACGTCAAGAACACCTGCGGCTGCGGCAGTTCCTTCGGCGCCTGAAGCCCGCGGTTGTCGTACGTCTGCCGCCTCAGTAAGATGATGGTTGCGTGTACGAATCAACCGGCATAGGGGATCTCCTCACCGAGCAGCCCAACCCCGCCTCCGAGGGCATCGACGCCCTCGGTACTGCGACGGTTCTGGCCATCATCAACGCACAAGATCGCCAGGTCGCCTGAGGCTGTTGGCGCGGAAATCCCCAATATTGCCAAGGCGGTAGACGCTATCGTGGAAGCCGTGCTGGGTGGCGGCCGCCTGTTCTACATCGGCGCGGGCAGCAGCGGCCGGTTGGGAGTGCTCGACGCCGCGGAATGCCCCCCGACCTTCAACGTACCTCCGGATCTGGTCCAGGGGATCATTGCCGGAGGAGAGCAGGCCCTGGCGCGCGCCACCGAAGCCTCCGAAGACGATCCGGCCGAGGGGGCGCGGGACTTGGCCGCACGCGGCTTCCGGCCCCCGGACGTGCTGGTCGGCATTGCCGCCAGCGGCCGCACACCCTATGTGCTGGGGGCGGTGGCCGCCGCCCGGAAAGCGGGCGCCCGGACGATCGGCATCAGTTGCACCCCGGATTCGGAACTGGCTCACGCGGTGGACATCGCGATCACCCCGCTGACCGGTCCCGAAATCGTCGCCGGCTCCACCCGCATGAAAGCCGGCACGGCCGCCAAATTGGTGCTGAACATGATCAGCACGGCCGTCATGATCAAACTGGGCCACGTCTACGGCAACCTGATGGTGAATGTCCAGCCGAAGAAACGTCAAGCTCAGGGACCGGGCCCGGCGCATTGTGGCGCACGCGGCGGGAGTGCCCCTGGACGACGCCGCGGGGTTGCTGGACGCTGCGGGAGGAAATGTGAAGACGGCGATCGTCATGGGCCGGCTGCGGATGGATCGCTCTGAAGCGGAACGGCGGCTGGCGTCGGCCGGCGGCAAGGTATCGGAGGCGTTGCGGAATGGATAGGTTTGTCATCCAGGGCGGCGTCCCCTTACAGGGGGAAATGACGGTGAGCGGCGCCAAGAATTCGGCTTTGCCGGCTTTGGCCGCCTGCCTGCTCACGGCCGAGCCGGTCACCCTGCGCCGGATTCCGTCCGTTCGCGACATCCACACCATGGTGCAATTGCTGGAGTCCTGCGGCGCCTCGGTGTGTGCCGGCCAGGACACACTCCGTATCCAGGCCGCCCAGTTGCCCACCCCGGAAGCGCCCTACGATCTGGTGAAAACCATGCGGGCTTCGAGCCTCGTGCTGGGGCCCCTCGTGGCGCGCTGCGGCCGCGCGCGGGTCTCTCTGCCCGGCGGCTGCGCCATCGGCGCGCGGCCCATCAACCTGCACCTGGCCGGCCTGCAGCAGTTGGGGGCCACCATCCGTCAGGCGCATGGATACGTCGAGGTGGAAGCTCCCGCACGGATTGCGCGGGGCGGCCGTGCACTTCGACCGCATCACCGTCACCGGCACCGAAGACCTGCTCATGGCCGCCGTGCTGGCCGAGGGCGAGACCGTGCTTTCCAACGCCGCGCGCGAGCCCGAGGTCGCGGACCTGGCGGCGCTGCTCTCCAAGATGGGCGCCTCCATCGAAGGCGCCGGCACCTCCGTCATCCGCGTGCGGGGCGTTACACGCCTCGGCGGGGCCGACCATGCGATCATCGCCGACCGTATCGAAGCCGGTACCTTTCTCGCCGCCGCCGCCATCACCCGGGGCGATCTGCTGCTCCGTGGTTGCGTGCCGGAGCATCTCGCATCGCTGATTCAGAGGATGCGGCAGGCGGGCGTGGAGATCGCCGAAACCGGCCCGGATTCCCTGCGCGTGCGCCACACTGGAAAGCTCGTGTCGGTGGACGCGACCACCGAGGAGTACCCCGGTTTCGCCACCGACTTACAGGCGCAGTATATGGCGCTGATGACCCAGGCCCACGGCATCTCGCTGGTCAGCGAGACCATCTTCGAGAACCGCTTCATGCACGCGCAGGAACTGGTGCGCATGGGCGCCAACATCCGCATTGAAGCGCGCCAGGCCATTGTGGCGGGCCCCACGGAACTGAGCGGCGCGGCGGTGATCGCCTCCGATCTGCGGGCCAGCGCTTCGCTGGTGCTGGCGGCGCTGGTGGCGCGCGGCGAAACCGTGATCGACCGCGTCTACCACATCGATCGAGGCTACGAGAAGATTGAAGAGAAGCTAGGGGGCGCCGGAGCACGCATCCGGCGGGTGAAATCGGAATGACGCCAACACACCATTATCACAATCCGGGGTTTCTGGATCTGGTGGATGACGCTAAGTCGCGCATCCGCGAAGTCGGCATCGAAGAGCTGCGGTTGATGCTGCCCTCGCTCGGCCAGTTCCTGCTGATCGACACGCGCGAGGAGAGCGAATGGGCCGCCGGTCACGCCGCCGGCGCCGTGCAGTTGGGGAAGGGAATCATCGAGCGCGACATCGAGACGCTGGCGCCGGACAAGAACCGGCCCATCGTGCTCTACTGCGGCGGCGGCTTCCGTTCGGCGCTCGCCGCCGACGCGCTCCAGAAGATGGGCTACACCCGCGTCGCCTCGCTGGCCGGCGGCTGGCGCGACTACCAGGCGGCCGGCCTGCCCGTCGAGCGGTAGCCGTAGCGCACGCGCCCACGCGTGCCGCGTCGACACTCGTGTCGACGTGATCGAGCGGAGATGCACGGTCTTGCCGCGGCCCGGCCCCCGGGCCGCGGCGGGAGAATCCATCGTCCCGAAATAGCATGCCTGGGCGCGCTACTCGGGCTTCGTGTGGCGGCGCCGCAGAACGATCAAGCCCAGCAGCACAGCCGCCGCGACAGCCAAGAGAGTCCGAATCATCCAAGGTTCCATTGCGTTTCTCCTTTCCGGAACCTCCGGCTACGCCCGCTCAGAGGTTGTCCATCATCGGCAACACTTCCCGTACCAACCGGACCGCCATCGGTCCGACCGTGACCACGAACAGGGTCGGCAGAATGCAGAAGAATATGGGGAACACCAGCTTGACCCCCACCTTGGCCGCCTTCTCCTCGGCCACCTGACGCGCCTGCACGCGCATGTAATCGGCGTGCATGCGCAGACTCTGGGCAATCCCCGTTCCGAACCGGTCCGCTTGGATCAGGACCGCCACCAGTTTCTTCAGTTCGTCCACCGCCGTGCGTGCCGCCAGGTTGCGGAGCGCATCGGCCCGGCGCGTCCCCGTCCGGAGCTCATGGTTCACCATGGCGAATTCGCGGCTGATGTCGGGTTGCGCCAGTTCCAGCTCCTTGGCGGCCTGCATGATCGCCTGGTCCAATCCCAAACCCGACTCCACGCAGATCACCAGCAGATCCAGCGCATCCGGCAGTCCCCGCCGGATGCGGCGCTGCCGCCGCCGCCCCTGAAACGTGACCCAGTAGCCCGGCGCCGAGAACCCCAGAATGGCGGCGCCCACCACGAACATGATCTGCGTGTCGATGGTCCACCCGAATCGGGAGACCAGCGCCCATGCAACCAGAGGCATCGTCGCCCCCAAGAGCAGCTTGGCGCCGTACACCACGCGCACCGACTGCGGGCGCCGGTAACCGGCCCGGATGAGCTGCCGTTCCAGGCGGCTGCTGCCCTTGGACCCCACCGGCAAGGCGGCGCCCAGCCGGGCCACCATCTCCCGAAAAACCAGGCTGGGGTGGACCGGCATTTTTTCGACGGGGGTCGCCAGTTGGCCCGTCACGCGCTCGATGGCCGCGCGCGGGCGTGCCCAGAGCTTGACCCCCAAGACCGTCGTCCCGGCGACCACCAGCACGAACAACAAGAGGGAATAGATCAGTTCCATTGCTTAGATCTCGATCGACACGATCTTCTGGATCACCGCGAAGCCCAGCGCCTGGAGTCCGAGGGCGGCGTACAACATGGTCCGCCCGGTCGGATCCGTGAAGAAGAAAGTCACGTATTCCCGGTTGGTGAAGAACATCATCCCCGCCACCAGCGCCGGAATCATGGTGAGCGCGGTGCCGGTCATGCGGCCGTGTGCGCTGACCGCCCGGATGCGGCCGCGCAGTTTGAACCTCTCGCGAATTACATAGGCCAGCTTGTCGAGCAACTCCGCCAGATTGCCCCCGGTGCGTTTCTGCAGCATCACCGCGGAAACGAAGAACTGCACGTCGATGATGGGCAGCCGGTGCGCCAGCTTCTGCAGCGCCGCGTCCAGCGGCAGTCCCAGGTTGTGCTCGTCGAAGGTTCGGCGAAATTCACCCGCCAGCGGCTCTTCAAATTCCTTGTGCAACATCTCCAGAGATACCGAGAACGCGTGGCCGGCCCGCATCGACCGGGAGATGAACTCGAGACTGTCCGGAAATTGTCCCTCGAACTTCCGCAGACGGCGGGTGCGCTTGCGCATGATGAACAGCAGGGGCAGGGAAGCGACGGCTACGGCCGGCGCCGGCGCCAGGCGTCGGAGGGCGGGAAAGCCGAACCAGATGGCCGCGAAGACCACCAGAAACAGCGCCAGGCACACGTGCATCACGCGCGCCGGGCGCCACTTCAGGCCGGCCTGTTCGATCAGGTCGTACAGCTTGACATTCAGGTGCAGGCGCGACAGCAGGCGTAGAACCAGCTTGCCCGTTTGCCGGTCCTCGGTGGCGATCAGCGCGGCGGCTTTGCGTTCGGAAGCCTTCTCCCGCTTTTGCGAACCTCCGAGCAGCCGGCTCCGGACGCGCCCCAACTCGGATCTCTTCATCATCCTGCTCACGGTCCACCAGGCCCCCAGGAAGCCTAGCCAGCAGACCGCCACAATCAGCCAGAACGTCGTCACAGCGTCCCCTTCATATCTCCACCACCTCGTCAAAAAGGTTCGGGGATAGCTGGATGCCCGCCGACAGCAGCTTCTCGTCGAACCGCGGTCGGATGCCGGTGGCGGCAAAGCGTCCGATCACCCGTCCCTCCGGCGTCAGGCCGCGCTTTTCGAAGACGAACAGGTCCTGCATGGTGACCACTTGGCCCTCCATGCCGGTAATTTCCGTGATATTGACCACGCGCCGCGTGCCGTCGCTCATCCTCGAGACCTGCACGATGAGGTGTACGGAATTGGAAATCTGGTGGCGAATCGCGTCCATCGGCATGTTGCCGTTGGCCAGGGACACCATCACCTCGAGCCGCGAAACGGCCTCGCGGGGGCTGTTGGCGTGGACCGTCGTCAGCGAGCCGTCGTGGCCGGTGTTCATCGCCTGCAGCATGTCCAGCGCTTCTTCGCCGCGCACTTCGCCCACCACGATGCGGTCCGGCCGCATGCGCAGGCAGTTGACCAGCAGTTCGCGCTGGCGCACCGCCCCCTGCCCCTCCAGATTGGGCGGACGCGTTTCCAGGCGCGCCACGTGGGGCTGCTTCAACTGCAACTCGGCCGCGTCCTCGATGGTGATAATGCGCTCCCGGGGAGAGATGAATACGGAAAGCGCGTTGAGCAGGGTGGTCTTGCCGGAGCCCGTGCCCCCCGAAATGATGATGTTCAGACGCGCCTTGACCGCGGCTTCGAGCAGTTCCAGCATGCCCTGCGTCATGCTCCGGCGCTCCACCAGATCGGGTGGCATCAGACGGTCCCGCGAGAACCGCCGGATGCTCAGCAGCGGCCCGTCCACCGCCAGCGGCGGGATGATGGCATTGACGCGGGAACCGTCACTCAGCCGGGCGTCCACCATGGGCGTGGATTCGTCGATGCGGCGCCCCACCTGCGATACGATCTTGTCGATGACGTGCATCAGGTGCAGGTTGTCGCGAAAGCACAAGCTGGTCAGCTCCAGGACCCCGCGGCGCTCCACGTAGATCGATTTGTAGGTGTTCACCAGAATATCGGACACCGTCGGGTCGTCGAGCAGGGGCTCGATCGGCCCCAGTCCGAAGACCTCGTCGAGCACCTCATCGCACAACTGGCTCTTCTCGACCGAGCTCAACAAAGTGGGCTCGCCTTCCATCAGGGTGTACAGCGCCTGCCGGACTTCGCCGCGCACGCGGTCGTTCTCGATCGTGGAGAGCGCTTCCAGGTCGATCTTGTCGAGCAGCTTGCGGTGGAGAGTGAACTTCAGCTCCTGGTACTCGGGCCGCGCCGCGTGGCGCGGGCGCGCCGAATTCCGCAGCAGCCGCTGCTCCCAGCTCGGTTGTCGCGCGGTGTCTTGATCGAGCAGCGTGGGCATCTGGTTTTCCCCTCAGCCGACGCTAAATGCGGGCCAACGCCGGTCCGGGCTCCAAGAGGAAGTCATGCGTCTGCTTCCCGGTGGGGGCTAACCCCGCCAGCCTCCCCGCGAATTGCTCGATGGCCCGGCCGAGCGCGCCATCGCGCTTGAGCATCTCCCCGAGAGCCAGGGCCGCGTGCAGGGCGCCGTGGTCCTCCGGCAGCGACGCCACCACCGCGTGCCCCAGAATCCGCCGGAGCTCCGCGCCGCTCAGACCCTCTTTGCGGCCGATCTGGCTCATTACCACCTCGAAGCGGTCCGGCGCGAAGGCCCCTCGGGACAGCTCGTGGATGGCCTTGCGGGCCAGGTGCAGGCTGGGGAGTTCGGGCGTCGAGATCAGGAACGTGCTGTCGGCTTCGGCCAGCGCGAGCTGGCTGACGCGGTGGAAGATCGAAGGCAAATCCAGCACCGTCCAGTCGTAGTAACGCCGCGCCCGGTCGAGCGCCTGCCGCAGACCCACCGGATCGTCCGGGAACACGCCCGGCAAGGGCGGGGCCGGCATTACATCCACGCCCTCCGAGTGCACCACGCGGCGGCTCCACAAAGCGGCATCCGCTTCGCCGGTCTCCCCGAGAACGTCCAGGAAACTGTGGCTTTGCTCCACCCGCGTGTAGAAGCCCACGGTTCCACCGGCTAGATCCAGGTCGGCCAGCAGAATGCGCTTGCGGGTGAGCCGCGCCAGCGCAAACGCGAGGTGGCAGGCCACCACCGATGCGCCCGAGCCCGGTTTGGCGCTGCTGAAGGCGATCACCCGGCCCGGCGCCGCCCCGGCCGGCTCCGGCCGTTTCTGGCGCAGGATGCTCGCCACGGCGTCCCGTTGCGCGTCAGCCTCGAAGGGCGCCGTGAAGAACTCGCTCGCCCCCAGGCTCAGCGCCCGCATCACGATTTGCGGGCGGCTGGTGTGGTCCAGGCCGATCACCGCCACGGGCGGGGTCCGCGAAGCCAGATAGCGGATCAGGGAGCAGGCCGTTTCGGGGTCCGCGGCCAGGTCCACCAGCACCACCGCCGGCCGGAACTGGCGCAGGCGGGTCTCCAACATCTGCTCGCTGGGGTAACGCTTCAGATCCTCCAGGATCTGGAAGACGTGCGTCTGGGAGACCGAGAGATGGAACTGCTGCGCCAGATCGCGGTCTTGCGCGATCAGCAGCGCGGCTAACTCCGCGGGCGGTTCCGGCATCTGGTTGCTTTCCATCAGTCCGCTACCTCCGCTCCTTGGATTTGGCCGCCGGCGCCGGCGCCAAGAACTCCTTCGGCATGACCGGCTCCGGCATGCGCCGCGCCGCGTCCAGGGGATCCGTGATGCTCGGGGTCACGATCACCACCAACTCGGTCTTGGTCCGGTTGTCGCTCCGGCTCTTAAACAAACCGCCCAACAGGGGAATCTGCGAGAGGCCGGGAATCCTCGAGAGATTCTCCGTCATCCGGTCGTCGAGCAACCCGGCGATCACGAAACTTTGCCCTGCGGCCAGCTCCACGTATGTCTCCATCCGCCGGGTGGCCAGCGCGGGGATCGTGAAACCGGATAAGCTCACCCCGTTCGCCGGATCGAGCGCCGAAACTTCCGGCTTGACGTGCATCTTGATGGTCTGGTTCGCCGTAACCTCCGGCTTGAACGACAACCGGATGCCGAACTCGCGGAACACCACCGAGACCGCGTTGGAGCCGCCGCCGCCCTGCACGATCGGCACCGGGAATTCGCCTCCCACCAGGAAGCTGGCCTCTTTGCCGTCGGTGGTCACCAGGTTGGGCTCGGCGAGCATCTGCAGCAAACCCTGGTTGCGCAGAGCCTGGATGAATGCCGCCAGATTCAAATCCGGACGGAAGGCGAAGATGTTCAGCGCATCGCTGAAAGTGAACTTGGTACCCTCCGGACCGCCGGCCTGGTCCGGCTGGGCCGAGGGAAACTGGCCCGTGGTGACCCGCCCGATGGTGTTCCCCGCGCCCAGCGATATCAGGCCCGTTGCGAACGACGAGGCCGCGGTACGGGTCAATTCGGCGAATTTCACGCGCAACAGCACCTGCTTGTCGATTCCGGGGGGCGCCACGGCCAGGTTGTTGACGACGCCCTTGGCGAACGGAGCGAGCAACGCCGCCGCCCGGTCCGCAACCGGCTGGCTCGACGCCCGGCCGGTCAGCGCCAGAGCGTCCTTGAATCCCTGCACCTCGATTTCTTCATTCGGGAACGTCTGCCGCACCAGCTTGCGGATGGGCGCCATGTCGAAGCCCACCGAAACCGTGTAGAACGCACGCTCGCCGTCTTTGGACCAAACCCCCACGGTGGCCTGCCCCAGCCCTTTGGCCTGCAAGAGAACCTCGCGCCGGCCGGCGCTCACCACGTCCACAACCGCTGGATCGCTGGTCGAAATGCGCGTCAGATCCGCCGGACAATCGATCACTTTGCTCGCGCCGACCGTCATTTCAATGCCCGCGGGCGCACTCTGGCCGGCCGCTGGAACAGCGGCTGCCACCAGCCCCAACATGAACGGCAATAATCGGTTGCTCACTCGCATGCCTCGCTTGGTTCCACTACTTCCTGCTGCCTGCGCCTACTGGCTCCATGCTCATCTGAGAACCACGAATCACCTGCACTTCTTCAGGGGGTGGCGGAAGGGCCACGAGCGCCGCCGGCGCCGCCGCCACGGGCGCCCTCGGGGGCGCCGTCCGCCGGACCGTGGCGGCCACCGGCCGGTTGGGCGCGTACAGGTCGCCGACTTCGCTGCCGCGGGTCCGCGCCATGGTCTGGTCGCCGGAGTTGCGCAGCACCAGTTGAATGCGGCCCTCATTGCCGGCCAACGTAAGGGCTTCGGCCTGGTCGGGGGTCACCAGCAGCGTAACCACCGGCACGTTTACCGCTTTTCCCGTCGCATCTGGCTGGATCTGCTGGCCGGCCGCGGCCACCACGATGTTTTGCAGCACCGTGTTGGTTCTGGCTCCTCCCTCGCCAGCCGGCCGCATGGTCACCAGCACATCCACTCGCATTCCGGAAACCAGAAAGCCGGCCACGCCGATGACTTCGTTCACTTTCACGGTTACCGCGCGCATGCCCGTAGGGATCAGGGGCGCCAGCCCGAAACCGCTGCCGCGCTCCGCCAAACGCCCCCCCATTACGGGCTCGTCCAGCAGGATGCTGCTGATCACGGGCCGTCCCACCACCTGCTCGACTTTCTCGAAGCCCCCGGCCGGAAATCGGTCCCGCGCGATGCTGACCAGCTTCACGTCCGCGGGCTTGATCTCCTGGCCCACCGACAACGCCACCGCAGCCGTCGCCACGGTGGTCATCTCCACCTTCTTCTGGGTCCGGGGCTGGCCCGCCCTCCGCGAAGTGATGCTATAGAAGAGCGTGGAGATCACCAGGGCAAACAGGAGACTGATGCCCATAACGGTAATAAATCTGCGGTCCATGTGCCTTCTCTAGCCCTCTTATTCTGCTTGGCGTTCTTTATATCGGCTGAATTGCGCTGTCCGACTAGCCTCGCGGGAGTTGACGCCGCGGCGTTCATAGAGAACGCCCAGCCCGTCTTCGCGAATCCGCCTCCATGCCGGATCCTTCCCCAGGAGTTCCGCCAGAGGCCAGTCCCGGGGCAGCAGCGCCACTCCGATCTCATACTTGCGGAAGAGGTTCTCCCAGCCGGGACGGGCTTCCATCAGGCCCAGATACTCGTTTCCAATCGCCGGGCCGTAGAAGTCGCTGCGCCCGTCGATGAAGACCTTCTGCTCCGGCCAGCCGTGATAAATGAGGTAGTCCCCCCACTGATCCGAGGTGAAAACCTTCGCCGCTGTCAGGCGAGAAGACTCGTGACGGGTAAGGTTCGTGGGGAAGCGCGAGGCCGGGAAATCACTGGGCCAGCGGTCCGCGGGCGTCAGCAGCATTACCGCCACCACCAGAATCGGCGCCCAAAAACTGAAGCGGCCAAAGCTCGCCGCGAGGTCCATTCCCACGCTCCACAGGATTCGCCCCACCGACTTTGGGGAGCTGCGCCAGCCCTCCCATAGCCGGCTGATCTCGACCGCCACCAGCGGCGCATTCACCACCACGAACACGGGCACGTGCCGCACCGAAGAGAGCGCCATGTGAGCCCAGAAAACCACCAGCAGCGCGTCCGCCACCCGCTTCCGGACTAGCAGCGTTCCGGCCAGCAGCAGCGCGGCTATCAGAAGCAGCTCGAAGTGCAGTAGACCCTCGGACCGGAAACGGGGCGACTGGAACTCTTCGACCGCGCCGCGGATCCAGTCCGAGGTCAGATATTCCGCCACGTGGCGGTGCAGCCCGATGCCGTACGGATTGAGCAGCGAGGCCCCCACCGTGGCTGCCGCGAGCGCCGCCAGGCGCCGGGCGGCGGCCCACTTCATCGGGCGCTGCCGCCGGTCGAGTCCGGCCTCCACGCAGGTTCCGGCGGCCAAAACCGCCAGCGTGGCGGGCAGGGCGAAGAAGCCGCCGTGTAGATTGATCCACAGGGCCGATAGCGGGATCAGCAGCCAGACCGCCCGGCCCCGGTCGCGCCGGTCGCGCTCCACCAGCCACAGGGAAACGGCCAGCCACAGCAGCGTGAAAATGTGCGGGCGGGCCAGATAGTGAATCGAGGAAGCCCCCGTGGCCAGCAGCAGCACGGCCAGCGCCGCCAGAACATGGGCGCCCCTCCAGAGCATGTAGCGGAAGAGCACCATGGCTGCCAGTGCGATCAGACAGCCCGCCATCGCCGCCACCCCCGCCAGTCCCCAGGAGCGGTGCACCACCGCCATCAGCACATCGGAAAGCCACTCCCAGGCGAACCAGGGAGCGCCGCTGCGAGAAAAGGAGAACAGGTCCGTGACCGGCACGGCACGGTGCTCGAGAATCCATTCTCCGGTGCGAATGTGCCAGCCCGTGTCGCCGTCCGCCAGCAGCGCCGACCACCCCTGGTTGGCGACGAACAGCCAGCCTACCAGGGATGCCGGCAGCAGGTCGGCGAGCGAGGGCCGCAGCCCCCGTCGCAGAAAGTCGCTGATTTGGCCGTGCCGCACAAGCCCCCACCGGCTCTATCGGCAAATCGCGCTGCGCGCAAAAGTAGGGCCGGCGCTTCCGCCTGCCCCCTGCGGCCTAGGGAATCACTGCAAATCCCTCCGCCAGGTGGCGATCATGCTCGGCGCTTCCCCGAGAACCGCCGGAGGCAAACTTCCCGGCCACCCGGCCGGCACGCTCCAGCCGGTCGCTGCGGGCCAACAGCCGCGCGGACGAAAGGGCCTGCCCGACGGCCTCCCGAATCAGGGCGGCAATTGATCTGCCCGTAGCCGCCGACAGGCGCCGCAGTTCGTCGCGCTGAGCTACGGTCAATCGAATCTGCGTCCGCACCATGCAGACATGATCACACGGAAAGCCCCGGCAGGGGCGCCAGATAGTAGCCCATCGCGTGAGCGATGGGAACCTGACGCCGAATCGCCAGCCCCGCCAGGGGCGAAAGAGAACGCTCTGGGGTTGGACTTGCGAAACCAAAATGTCTCCTTCGCCCTGACGTTCTGACACACCCAATCCGCCACTTCTATGTCGCGCCCCCCCGCCGCTCCCCCAGGATCAGCCGGGCGCTGCGATTGAACGTGAAGTACAGGAACGCCCACTGCGTGGCCACCAGCACACGGCTCTGAAAGCTCATCAGGTACAGCAAGTGGACAAACAGCCAAAGCAGCCAGGCGCCCAAACCGTGAAAGTGAAAGTTCCACAGCATTGCCACGGCGTGATGACGTCCGATGGTCGCCATCACGCCCTTGTCGACATAGTGGAAAGTCGGCTTCGCTTCGCCGCCCAGACGCCCTGCGATGATCTTGGCGGCATGCCGGCCTTCCTGCATAGCCACCGGCGCGAGGCCCGGCAGCCGCACCCCCCCGTCGTGCCGGTAGTCGGCCAGATCGCCGATCACCAGAATCTCCGGATGTCCGGGGAGACTGAAATCCGGCTCCACCAACAGCCGGCCCGCCGAATCTACGGGTGTGGCGGTCCGGGCCGCCAGCAGCCGCCCCAGCGGGCTGGCTTCGACGCCCGCCGCCCAGATCACCGTCCGCGCCGGGATTCGTTCCGTGCCGTGCGGCCCCTCGGCAGTCACCCCCTCGGCGTCCACCTCCGTCACGCGCAAGCCCATGCGCGAACGCACGCCCAGGCGGATCAGCGACTCCTCCGCGCGCGCCGACAAGTCGGGCGGAAACTGCGGCAGTACCCGGGACGCAAAGTCCAGCAGGAAAATGCGAGCCTCGGCGGGATCGATGTTCCGGAAATCCCCCCGCAGCGTGTCGCGTGCGATTTCGCCGAGAGTGCCGGCCAGTTCCACCCCCGTCGGGCCGGCCCCGACAATCGCGAACCCCAGCCAGGCACGCCGATCCTCGGCGTCCACCGCCGACTCCGCAGCCTCGAACGCGCCCAGAATCCGGCTGCGGATCGCCGACGCTTGTTCGATGGTCTTGAGCCCGGGCGCGAAGCTCTCCCAGCGTTCGTGGCCGAAGTAGCTGTGGCTCGCTCCCGCTGCCACCACCAGCGTGTCGTACGGAACCGCTCCTTGCGCCAGAATCACGCGGCGCCGCTCCGTGTCGATCTCCCGAACCTCACCCATCACCACCCGCGTGTTGCGGTTCCGGCGCAGGATGCCGCGCAACGGCCAGGCGATGTCGCCGGGAGACAAGCCTCCAGTGGCCACCTGGTACAACAGCGGCTGGAAGACATGGTGGTTGCGCCGGTCGATCAACGTGACTTCGACCGGCACGTGGCGCAACCCAATGGCCGCCGCCAGGCCGCCAAACCCGCCCCCGATGATCACTACCCGAGGGCGGGGAGTCGGGGTCATACCTGTTTAGATGCCCTCTGGGATTCACCCGGTCCATATCCAAAAATTCCTGGATGTGGGGGTGGTCCGATTCTTCCAATTGACCCACCGGCCCGGCGTAGATCACCCGCCCCTCGTGCAGCACCACCACGCGGTCCGCCACGTTCCGCATCAGGTCCAGATCGTGCGTCACCACCACCGAGGTGAGGCGCAACTGCTGTTTCAGCCGCTGCATCAGGCCCGTCAGCAGGTCGGACATGATCGGATCCACCATGGTCGTCGGCTCGTCATAGAGCACACACTCCGGCTGCGCCGCCAGCGCCCGCGCGATGGCCACCGCCCGCCGGTGGCCCGTCGACAGATCGCCCGGATAGAGCTCCCGGTACTCCAGCAGGTCCACCATCCCCAATAGGCCATCCACCACCGACTCCTTGTTCTCCCGGTCGTAGTCTTCCCGTAACTCTAAGGAAAAAAGGATGTTTTCGGCCACCGTGAGCGAGTCGAACAGCGCCCCCGACTGGAAAACCATGGTCACTTTCCGGCGGATGCGGCGCAGTTGGGCCTCTTCCCAATCGGTGATATCCTCGTGTGCCACGATCACCCGGCCCCGGTCCGGCTTCAGAAAACCCATAATGTGCGCCAGGGTGACCGACTTCCCCACGCCGCTGCGGCCGATGATCGCCACCGTCTCCCCCGCATTAACGTGGAAGCTGACGTCGTCTAAAACGGGGGTGTCGAACGTCTTATAGATGTGCCGGAACTCGATGTAGTGGGGAAATTGCTCGTTCATGCGCTTTTGTGGGTAGGGCAGGCGCTTCCGCCTGCCGGGCCGGCTCGCGCCATGCAAGAATGATAACACTGGCCCTTTTCCGGTTTGCCGCGGACTGAATTGACGGTATAATCCAAGAGAACAAGAAGATGCGATTTTGTTTTAAACTGCTGGCTTGCGGAACGCTCTCGCTGGCCGCCCTGTGGGGCGCCGCGATGGAGACCGTGCCGTCGCGCGTCACCTGGGTGATTCGCGCCGATCGGCGGACCGGGAAACTGGTCCGTGTCCCGATGGTGCGGACCGCGCCGGGCGCCGCCGCGGCCAAGGCCGCCGTCCAGCGCGTGTCCGAGGCTGTCGAAGCGGCCGCCAAGCAGCACGCCGTCGACCCCTTGCTGGTGCATTCGGTAATCCGGGCCGAGAGCAACTACGACGCGTTCGCCGTCTCTCCCAAGGGCGCGCAGGGCATGATGCAACTGATGCCCTCCACCGCGCGGCGTTTCGGCGTCAAGAACAGCTTCGACTTCGCCGACAACATCGAAGGCGGGGTGCGCTACTTGCGTTATCTGATGGACCTGTTCCAGGATGAGAAGCTCGCCGTGGCCGCCTACAACGCCGGCGAGCAAGCCGTGGTGCGCTACGGCGGCGTTCCTCCATACCCCGAGACGAAGAGCTACGTCCGTAGTGTCACCGCCAGCTACGCCGGCGCCAAGCAGGCCGCCGTGCGGAATGCGCCCGACAAGGCGGAGCCGGCGCCGAAGCCTGAGCCGGAGTACCGCCAGATCGAGCAGTTTGTGGACGCGCAGGGACACCTGGGCCTCCGCACGAGGTAAGGCCGATGGTCGATTGGAGGCTCGTAAGCACGGCCGGGAAAGCCGCCGTGTTGACGGCGCTCGCCGCCGTGACCGTACTTGCCTTCCAGGACGCCGCCAAGCCTCCCCGAGCGCTCTCCGGCAGCACGGGATTGACAGTGTTGCCGTTCGGCATCGAGCAGGGCCCCTGCGCCGGAGGCGCACAGCCGCCCTGCCAAGGGCTTTCCGTCACCGCGGTGCGTTTCTGGTCGCTCGAGGACGCTACCCGCGTGGTGATCGAAGCCAGCGGCGAATTCCAGTTTCGCCGCGATTCGCTCCGCAACCCCGACCGGCTCTATTTCGACATTTTAGGCGCGAAACCCACCCTGAGCGATGAACTCATCTACACGATTCCGGTGGGTGACGCGTTTGTCAAACAAATTCGCGTGTCCGAAACGCAGCCCAACGTCACTCGGGTGGTCCTGGATCTGGCGCGGCCGGTTGAGTTCAGCGTAGGCCAACTCGCCAACCCCGACCGGCTGGTGGTCGAAATGAAAGCCCAGGGCAAGCCTCTCGCCGAGAGTTCCCCGCCGCCACCCGCCGCTCCTCCGGTGGAAGCTCCTAAACCGGCGCTGCCGCCACCGGCCGCCCGGTCCGCGGTCCCCGCCAAACCCGCCCAGACGGGGGGGAGGTCGCTGGTACGCGCCTTGGGCTTGAAGTTGGGCCGCGTCGTCCTGGACCCCGGACACGGCGGCCACGATACCGGCAGCATCGGCCCGTCCGGCTTGCTCGAGAAGGACGTGGTCCTGGACGTGGCTCTGCGGCTCGGGATACTCATTGAGGAGCGCATGGGAGCGGAGGTGGTCTACACCCGGCGCGACGACTCCTTCGTTCCGCTCGAGCAACGCACCGCCCTGGCCAACGAGAAGCAGGCCGACTTGTTTCTGTCCATACACGCCAACGCGGGCTCCGCTTCGGTGAGCGGCTACGAGACTTACTATCTGAATTTCTCCAATACCAAGGCCGATCTGGCCGTGGCCGCACGCGAGAACGCGACCTCCGAGCGGACCATCCACGAGTTGCAGACCATGATCGAGAAGATCGCGCGCATCGACAAGGCGGAGGAGTCCCGCGAGTTCGCAACCCGAATACAGGCCGCATTGTATAAGGACATGCTGAAGGCCAACCCGCGGGTCCAGGATCGCGGGGTGCGCCGGGCGCCCTTCGTGGTGCTCATCGGGGCGGCCATGCCGAGCGTGCTTTCCGAAATCGACTTCCTCAGCAACCCGCGCGACGAGCGGCTGCTGCGGCGGGAAGACTACCGCCAGAGGATCGCCGAAGCCCTCTACAAGGGCCTCTCGCAGTATGCTGCCACGCTCAGCCGCTTCCAGCCCGTGGCGAAAAGTAGCCTCAAATGATTGCCGTCTACGCCTTCCGTCACGTTGCCTTTGAGCACCTCGGGTTGATCGCGCCCGCCCTCGAATCGCGCGGCCTCTCCGTGCAGTACGTCGATATGTTCGAAGGCGCTCCCGTTCCCGAGGGCATCCCCGAAGCCGCCGGGTTGATCTTCATGGGCGGACCGATGTCGGCTAACGACGACCTCCCTTACCTGCGCGCCGAGCTCGCCCTGATCGAACAGGCTGCGAAGTCCGGTACACCCGTTCTGGGCGTCTGCCTGGGAGCCCAGTTGATCGCCAAGGCGCTGGGCGCGCGCGTGTACCGCAACCAGGTCAAGGAAATCGGCTGGTTCCCGGTTTCGTGGACCCCCGCTGCGGCGTCCGATCCCCTTTTCGCCGGGCTATCCGCCCCCGAGACGGTCTTTCACTGGCACGGCGAGACCTTCGATCTGCCCAAGGGAGCGGAGTGGCTGGCCCGCTCGGAAGCGTGCGCCCACCAGGCCTTCCGCGTGGGCCCCAATGTTTACGGCCTCCAGTTCCACCTGGAAGTCACCCCCGAAATGATCGCGGACTGGCTGACGCAAGATCAAAACTGCGGCGATGTGCGCGAACTCGCCGCCCCCATCGACCCCCACGCCAACGCCCCCCGCCTCCAGCAACTCGCCACCCAAGTCTTCACCCGCTGGGCGGACCTGCTATCGTCGTCCTCTGTATTTGAAATGTAGGCGCCGGCTGAAGTGACTGCAGAACGATCGCGGCCATGCAAGCTGTTCTCGTTTCAGAGCCGCGACCGTAAGGGAGCGGTCAGGCGGTGAGTTCCGCCCGGCGCTCGGATTTGTAGCGCGCGCGCCCACGCGTGCCGCCTCGACAATCCTGTCGAGGCCAGCGTCCACACGACCGGGGCCGCTGCAAACCAGAGTGGTCCGGACTCCGGCCAAGTTGCTGTTGTCAAAGGGCGCGGATCGCAACATCAGAACCTGTGCCTACACTCCACCTTCTTGGGTGGAAAAGCTCACGCTAACTACTGGAGTCTCACAGCGCTCGTGAGTAGTGGGGCGAAGCGAAGAGTCCGTCCTGCCGGCATTCCGCCCCTGGACGGGCGCATCTGAGGAGGCCCAGTCGCGCTCTTTGGCCCCAGGGCATGCTGGTGGTATATTGGCACAAGCCGCGAGGCCAAGAAGGGCAATAGGCAATAGCGGCTGAGAGGTAGCCGGCGCAGGTTCCGGCTTCGTGAGGAGACCCGATGACCTATCGACGAACCATGGTTTTGGGGGCCACCGCCCTGGCGTGCATGGTCCTCTTGGTTGCAACGCTCGCGGCTGCGGAGGATGTCGGCGGGAGCTGGCACTTCGTCTTTCAGACCGACGGCGGCGAGCGGGAAATGGATGCCAGCCTCAAGGTTGATGGCGGGCAAGTGACGGGGAAGTTCGCCGACGCCGATGTGAAAGGGACATACAAGGACGGTGCCATCGAGCTCGCCTTCCCCTTCAATTCGCCCGAAGCAGGCCAAGGAACCATGAGCATAAAGGGGTCGCTGGCTTCCGGGGCTTTGAGCGGCGCTTGGGAGTTCGCCGGATACAGCGGGACCTTCATAGCCAAGCGCCCCAGTAAGGACTCTGCTGGGCTGCAACGCGCCCCCCGGATTCCAAACTCACGCAACGTCTCGATTCCGAAGTAATTGAGCAAGTAGCCGTGGGTATACCGGAAGGTCGCCGAGCGCCGGAATCTTCTCCGATCCAGCCCCTTGGCGCCGGATCGCTACCGAAAACGCCCGTGGTCTTCAGCTATCCGGGTTCCAGGCCGGATCCGGGCTGACTCAGCAGCCAGGCGCCGCGGATTGTGGGACCAAGAGAACGCCTCGCGGCACAGATCCGGCCGACCCACAACCGACTCGAACACCTTCGTCTGCGGCCCGGTGAGATCAAAGCCGGGACACATCATTCGTTGTCGCTGTAGGAAACCGAACCGGGCTGCGCGCTCAAAGGGAAGCACATCTCAGATCCGAAGCAAGGAAACCGCGTTCTGCCTTTCGTGTTCCCCTTTGGTGCGGAAACTGTTCCGATCCATTGCCCGGTCGATGGCCAAGATTCCGTCGAGGTGATCCATCTCGTGCTGCAACAGTTCGGAGAGAGCGCCCGAAGCACGGAGCGTGTCCGGCGCCCCACCTGGATCCAGGTAGCGGAGCGCTACGGACGCGGATCGTTCAACATGCACCAGCAAATCAGGGAATGAGAAGCAATCGTCCCAGAGGCGGATCCGCTCCTCGCTCATCGACTCCAGCACCGGGTTGAGGATCGAAAGCCGCATTCCCTCCAGCTCTACGTAAATGATCCTGAGCGGCTCCCCGATCTGGACGGCGCTGATCCCGCGGCCGAAGCCGTGCGTCCTGCGGAACTCGTGCAGAGTGTCGCGCAAATCGGCGACGACGCCCGCCGCCTCGCCGAACGACGTGACGGGCTGCGACGCCTGGCGCAGCATCGGGTCGCCAAGCTGCAAGATCCTCCGCACCGGCATCAGTCAAATGTTACGATCCTCGGGCCTCGCCTGCAAGCGGAAACGGGTTCGCCGTCAGCCGCGGGCGCAAGCGATTTGGCCTGCTCCGCGGCAGCAGCCCGCCGCTTCACCTCGGGAGTCGATCAGCCGGCTCCGAGTGGATCACGCACTGATCGGAGGCGCCTGAGTCTTCTTCGATCCAGCCGCCTGGCGCCGGGTCGCTACCGAAAACGCCCGTAGTATTCATCTTTCAGACTGAAGTGTCACACCAGTTCGGTGCCCCGAGAGATACTGGCGAACGAACTCCCGAATGGAGATTTCTGCTGGAGGGGGATGTTCCAGCGTGGGGTCAGCAGAGCCGCCAAGACCGCTGCAACGGGCTCTGCAACCTGCACGATCTGAACAGATCCAGTTCTTGGACACAACGCCGTTCGCTGTTTGCAGCACTATCCATCTCTTCGGCCAGTGAAAAGACCGCGGGCCGGTGAAGCAAGTTGTCTGGGCAGCGCTCCGCGACCGATAATGGCTGTTCACTTGTGGCTTCTATGACTTTCACGGTGGACTAGGGTTCATATGCGCAAGCTGCGGCGCGACGTCATGACCGCCCGCCAGCGGATCGAGGCTGCCTTCCGAGGTGAGATGCCGGACCGCGTGGCGGTCTTTGACCTCATTCACAACATCCCGCTCATCGAGTGTGTGACCGGCGAGAGGCTCACCCTTCAGAACGGTATGGACCTTCTGTGCCGTACCATCGGGGAACGGTTGGACATCACCAGGGGCATCTCTCCTCCCGTCGAAGAGAAGGTGATTCGCCACCCCGACGGCTTCGTTTACAAGCAGGAGTGGTGGACCACCTGGCTCGTGGAGAGACCCTTCCGCGACGTCCGGGAGTTTCTCGAATACGTCCGGCGCAATATCGACGAGATATACGAGCGGAAACCGGGCGAGATGTGGACATTCGCCGGGAAGAGCAACGTGTGGGGTGCGTCCACCCGATCGCCCAGGGAGCAGTTTCTGGAGCTTCAGGAGAAGATCGGAGATAACACGGTGCTGTTCCCCAACGAGAGCCCTGAGGGCCTTGACACGGCGCATATTCGCGCGGGTTTGGAGATGTTCTGTTACGGCTATGCCGAGGAACCCGAGCTGATATCGGCGTGGCTGGAGGCGCTCAACTGGGCCGAGATCGCGCGCGTTCACGAGACCGCCGATCCCCAGCTCTCCCCTGTTGCCCTGGTATTCGCCGACTTGGCGGATAAGAACCAGACCATGTTCTCGCCGGCTTTTCTGCGCAAAGAGTTCTTCCCGCGGCTGCGCAAACTGGTGGACGCCTGGCACTCCCACGGGATCAAGGTGATTTATCACTCCGACGGCAATCTGTGGCGGGTGCTAGAGGACTTCCATGCGTCCGGCATCGACGGCTTGAATCCCCTCGAACCACTCTCGAGAATGTACGCCGGCGACATTCGGGGAGCGCACCCGGACTGGATACTGATGGGAGGCATCGACGCCAGTCGGTTGTTGCCGTTCGGCTCGGAGGCGGAGGTGCGCGAGGCGGTCCGGCGGACGATTCGGGAGGCCGGCTCCGGGGGCCGTTTGTGGCTGGGATCCAGCACGGAGCTCCACCCAGGGGTTCCGGCGTGCAATGCGCTCGCGATGTGGGACGAGATCGAGCGCTGTGGGTGCTACAACTGAGAAGCATTACCGGCAGGCTCTAACGCGTGGGCGATCTGACCCTCCGCCTGAGATTCTGAGACTCAATGAAGCGGATAGCTCCCGATAACGCCCGTAGTCTTCCTCAATTTGCCCGATGCGCTCCACCAGGACGCCCATCGGAGCGGCCACAACACCCGTTGATCCAACCGCTTGTGGACGCGAAAAGGCCCAATCGCTGACGCGAAGCCGACCTAACGGGATCCGTCACATCGATCTCGACGTGAACTTGATGAACGGCACATGCTTATCTGGGTCGCTTGGCTCAGATTTGCCGTCTTCGGTGTCTAAGTGAGGAGCCGTATGTGCTCATGAGCGCCCGTACGGATCTGTGCGGGGTGGCCAGCAATGGTCGTCCCTACCGCGACTGGTTGACTTCCCCAAGCCTACGCGATAGACTCCTCCATTACTAAATGGCTACAGCGAGTACGAACTCATTGTCGGTACTGCTGTTGTTGCTCGCCGCCTTCGGTGCCGGGGCTACGAAGGATTCCTGCTTCGAATGCCACATGGTCCAGAAAGGCCCGAGCCCTATCTTCAAAGACGACGTCCACTACAGGAACGGGCTCAGTTGCGTCGCTTGCCATGGAGGCGACCCGACACAGGACCGCGCGAACGACGCCATGAGCGATGCGCGGGGCATGAAGCCCCGCGTTATGCGCGAGGACGTGCCCGATTTCTGCGGGACCTGTCACAGTGACTCCGCCTTCATGCACAAGTACAAGTCAGGGCAGCGCGTCGATCAGCTTGCCCTGTATCGCCAGGGAGTCCACGGCGCCCAATTCACAAAAGGTAACAGGAAGGCGGCTCAGTGCGTGGACTGTCACGGTGTCCACAACACACGGGCGGTGAGCGACCCACAATCGGCAGTGTACCCGTCGCGTCTGGGCGACAAATGCGGCGCTTGTCATGGCGAAGTGGCGCGGCTGTTCAAGCAGAGCCCGCACGCCAAGGCCTTTGTGACAAGCGGTATGGCTGCCTGCTCGGTGTGTCATTCAAGCCACGACACCGAGCGAACCAGCGTCGCCATGCTGACGGGCGCAAGACCTGTCTGCGCGCGCTGCCACGAGCCGAACTCGGAGGCGGGGAAATCCGTGGCTGCGATGGCGAACAAGATCAGCGGCCTCGCACCTGGGGCGCAGCGGAAGAGCGCCATGCGGGCCGCACACGGTTTGAGACTAGCGCCCTGACGGCGATGGAGGCCGCACGGTCTGTGTAATCTGACTTCGGTTTGCGGAGGAGAGGAAATGGCTCGAACGAATCGACGTGAGTTTTTCCGGCATTCTCTGGCCTTCGGCGCTGCCGCGGCCCTGCCGGTGAACGCATGGCCGGCGCAAGTGCGCCGCGCCAGCGACGTGATTGAACTTGGACCCGCGAAGATAAAGGTATCGCGGCTGGCCATGGGCACGGGCACCATCGGCAGGGGGAGAAGTTCCAACCAGATGCGCAAGCTCGGCGCCGAGGGTCTTTCGGACCTGTTCTGGTGCGGCTACGACAACGGTCTCTTCTTCTGGGACTCCGCGGACGGGTACGGCAGTCACGACGCCATCAAGATCGGCTTGAAGAAAGTCCCGCGGGAGAAAGTCACCATCATGACCAAGACCGACGCCCGCACCGTCGCCGAGATCAAGGGTGACCTGGATCGCTTCCGCCAGGAGATGGGAACGGATTACATCGATATAGTCCTGCTCCACGGGCGGAGGGACCCGAAGTGGGATGAGGTGGACAAGGGGCTAATGGATGTTCTATCCGAGGCCAAGGAGAAGAAGCTCGTGCGCAGTGTCGGGATCAGTTGCCATTCGATCCCGGCGATGCAGGTAGCCTTGAAGAGCAACTGGCTGGAAGTCTTCCTGTGCCCGATCAATCCCACTGGCGCGCGCATGGATGGACCGATCGACACCGTGCTTGCGGGCATGTCCAAGCTGAAGGCCCAGGGCAAGGGCGTCCTTGGCATGAAGATCCTGGGTGAGGGCCAGTTGCGCGACCGGGTGGACGACGCCCTGCGGTTCACTTTGACCAAGAACGTAGTCAACGCCTTCACCATCGGCGCGGAGAACCAGGCCGAACTCAAGGACCTGATGGCGCGCATTCCCAAGGCCTCCGTGCCGGCGTAAACCGTGAAGCTCAGGCTCCTCGTGCTGGGCGAGATGGGCCGAGCCGATGCTGGCGAAGCCCCGGCGGGGTCGAAATCGTCTCCCAAAACGCCCGTAGTCTTCCTCGATCCGGCCTGAAGTGGCAGGGCAGTTCGGGTCACAAGTGGTCGCTGCTTGGAGACGAGAGAACGCCCAGTGGCTTGAGTACCCGAC
>CAWDER010000042.1:0-39768 GCA_963801345.1 Bryobacteraceae bacterium | reverse complement strand
GCCTAACCTGGGACCGGGTCAATCCCTTGAACGCGGGTCGATTCGGCGGCGCGCTTGGCGTCTTCGCCCCTCGTTGTGCCAGGCCAGCAGGGGCGGAATGTGGGATTCACGGCTGCCCGTCGGAATCTTTCCTTCCCTATCAACCACCTGCGGGGGCCGTGCGGTTGGAACCGGTTGCCGCCGTGGTATGGATGAGGCGAGGGATGTCTCTGTACCCATTGCTTCGACGGACTGCTCTTTGACAACTGAATATCCGCCATCGGCCCCGAGGCGTTTTTGCCAAACCAAGCCAATTTCTCGCAAGCCTATTATTGTCAATACGATACGGACGTTCGGCGTTACGCCGGCCGGAAGTCCTTCAGGACGGCGGTCCAGCCGGCGTAACCGCGGCGGAGGGAGTACTGGTCCTCTTCCAGCGTGATGGCCGCGTCGATGCTGGTGCCGGCCGCGCAGTTGCTCGACGCGATCGGCGGCGTTCCACGCCATCACCTTCAGATTCCGCCCCTTCTGGCGCAGGGTCAGGCGCAGGTGCTTCTCCTTCAGGATCGTGGGCGGGGCGGCCACTTCGGCGCCACATACCGCGAAGACGGGCGAGGGGTTGCCGTAGCCGAACGGGGCCAGGCTGAGCACCTCGGCCACGCAGGCCTCGTCCACTTCCGGCACGTCCAGCAGCGCGTCGATCTCGAGTACCCGGACCAGGTCCTCTTCCGTCAGCCGCGCGAGGGCGTGCGCATTCAGGCGGCTGCGAAACGCCGGGATGTGTTCGGCGGCGAGCGTCACGCCGGCCGCCTGCCGGTGCCCGCCGAACTGGGTGAAGATCTCATGCATGGATTCGAGCGCTTCCAGCAAGTGGAAGGCGGGAATGCTACGGCCGGAGCCGTGCGCCAGGCCCGTCTCGGGGTCCACGCTCAGCACCACCACCGGCCGGTGGAAGCGGTCCACGAGCCGGCTCGCCACGATGCCGACCACTCCACGATGCCAGCCGGGTCCGGAGAAGACCAGCGCCCGGTCGCCGGAGGTCGCCGGCGTGGCCAGGCACTGGCCGTCGATGCTCCGCAGCATTTCGGCCTCCGCCTGCTGGCGCTCTTGGTTGAGCCGGTTCAACTGCTCTGCAATGGCACGGGCCCGGGCCGGGTCGCCGGTCAGGAAGAGCTCGATGATCTCGCCGGCGTCCGCCATGCGGCCGGCCGCATTCATGCGCGGTGCGATTTGGAAAGCCACCTGCCGGGCGGATGGCGTCTCGCCCTCGGGGAAGCCCGCGCAGTCCAGGAGCGCTCGCAGTCCCGGGATTGCGCACAGCGGACAAGCCTTTCAGCCCGTGCTTGACGAGGATGCGGTTTTCTCCCGTCAGCGGCACCACGTCGGCCACCGTCCCGATCGCGACCAGCTTCAGAAAAGATTCCAGCACCTGCCGGCGGCGCTCGGAAGGCCAATCCAGAGACCGGAACAAGGCGTCGACCAACTTGAAGACGACCGCCACGCCGCACAAGTTCTTCTCCGGGTACGGGCAGTCCAGCCGTCTCGGGTTGAGCACGGCGCAGGCGGGAGGCAGCGCCGCATCGGGCAGATGGTGGTCGGTGACGATGACGTCGATGCCGAGCGCGCCGGCGCGCGCCACGGCCTCCGCCGAGCGAATGCCGGTGTCCGCGCTGACCAGCAGCTTGACGCCGGAGAGCGCGGCCTGTTCGACGACCTCGACGCGCATGCCGTAACCTTCGCGCAAACGGTTGGGGATGTGGCAGGAGGCGCGCCCGCCCGCCAGGTCGATGGCCTTCTTCAGAAGGACGACGGAGGTGGTTCCGTCCACGTCGTAGTCGCCGTACAGCAGGATGGGCTCCTGGCGGCTGACGGCATCGAGAAGACGCGCCGCGGCCGTGTCCATGTCGCGCATCAGGAAGGGATCGTGCAGGTCCTCGAGCCGGGCTTCGAGAAAGCCGCCGGGCGCCGGCGGGCTCGGCATGCCCGCGGTGAATCAGCACCCGCGCGATGGGCCGGCGCATGCCGAGCGCGGCGGCCAGCTCTCCGGCCTGCGTTTCCTCGACACCGGGGAGCAACCAGCGGGCGCGTGGAGGCATCCGTTGCGAACTTCAGTTGCGGGAGAAGAACTCGCCCGTGGAGTCTTCTTCGTCCTCGTCGTCGTCGGGCTCCAGAGCGTCGATGTCCTCGAGGATGTGCAGGAATTCCGTGTACCACTCCGCCCGCACCTCGTAGACATAGGCGCGGCCGCCATGGTCGAAGGACATTTCCAAGGCGCAGGTGAATCCCAGGTAGCCCTTCATCTCGCGCAAGCGAAGCTCGATGGTGCGCCGCTCCGCAGCCGGCAGCTCGCAATCTTCGAGATGGTCCAGGGCGTCTTCCACCATGGCCTCAAAGAACTCCAGGTGGCTGAAGACGATCAGGGTGGCCCCGGCCTGACGGGCGGTGGCGAGGAACGTCTGGAACTCCGGCTGGCGGCGCGCGTCCCACCAGGCCATCGGATGCGATTCGCCGTGCCGGCATAAGCCGTGGAAGACGGCGAACCCTTGTGCCTGGAGCTGCTCCAGCATGTTGTCTTTCAGGGTGTCGAGATTTGGTTTCATCAGCGTTGTGCCTGGACCAGGATATCGTGCTGGTCGGCCAGATCGCGAGCCGCCGGCGTTACGATGGACCGCGCTCCGATGTAAATCTTGCGGGAGTCGCGCAGAGCCTCCCGCACATCGCTCTCGCAAACGAAATCGACGATCGCGACTTCCGGTACTGCGACCTTAGCGGGCTCCGGGGGCGGCGGCTCCGGAGCCGCGACCGTCAGGGAGCGGTTGCAGGCGCATTCTGCAGCTACCTCGGCGATCCTCCTCCCCTGCCGGGAGGCCAGGAAGCGGTCCACGATTTCGGTCGGGGTGGCGTGACGCCGCACCGGCGGCCGGGATCTGGAAGGCGTCTTCGGGACGCCGCACCGCGTAAGCCAGCCGCTTGATGTTGATCAAGTGCAGCGGCCCGATGTTGTCGCTGGTGCTGTTGCCCCCGGCGGCGCCGCAACCCAGGGTCATCGAGGGGAGCAGATTCGTGGTGATCCCGACGGACCCTTGCGGAGAGGGCGTATTGACCATCACGCGCATGGCGGGCATGCGCCGGGCGTACTCATGGATGCGCGCTTCGTCACGGGCGTGAATCACCGCGGTATGACCCAGCCCGCCGAAGCGGAGGACAGCCTCGCAGGCGTCCAGTGCGGCTGCGAAGTCCCTTACGAAAAGCAGCGAGAGGACCGGCGAGAGCTTCTCCGCCGAGAGCGGGTGCTCGCGGCCCACGCCCTGAATCTCGACGGCCAGAATCGGCGTATCGGACGGCACCTGAAAGCCCGCCATCCCGGCAATCCGGGAGGCCGGCTGGCCCACGCACTTGGCGTTGATGGTGCCCGCCGGGGTGATGAGGAGCTTGGTCAGGGCTTCCCGCTGCCGCTCGTCGCAGAGGTGCGCCCGGGCAGTTCTGAGCGCGGCGAGGACCGGCTCTCGAAGGCTCTCCTCCGCCACCAGGGACTGCTCGCTCGAACAGACCGTGCCGTAATCGAAAGACTTTCCCTGAACGACCTTAGCCACGGCTTCGGACACATCGGCACTGCGGTCGAGGAGCACCGGAACGTTGCCCGGCCCGACTCCGAAGGCGGGCTTGCCGCTGGAGTAGGCGGCCCGCACCATGCCGGAGCCTCCCGTGGCCAGGATGACGGCGGTGCGCTTGTGACCCATCAGCGCCTGCGTGCTTTCGAGAGTGGGCTGCGTCAGACACTGGATAACGCCTTCGGGAGCGCCTGCCGCCACGGCGGCGCGGTGCAGGAGTTCCGCCGTATCGAAGGTGCAGCCCTTGGCGTGCGGATGGGGGCTGAAGACCACCGCGTTTCCGGCCTTCAAGGAGATGAGCGCTTTGAAAATGCACCGTCGAAGTGGGGTTGGTGGTGGGCACGATGGCGGCCACCACCCCCAAAGGAACACCGTACTCCACGATCCCTTCGCCGGGGACCTCGCGCAGCAGGCCGACCGTCCGCATGCCCTGGATCTTCTTCGGAAGCCATTCCGCGGACAACAGGTTCTTGCCGGTCTTGTCCTCGACGTTGCCGTAGCCGGTCTCGCGCACCGCCAGCTCGGCGAGCCGGCGCGCATGTTGCCGGCCGGCGGCGGCGGCCTTCTCGACCACCGCGTCCACCTGCTCCTGGGTGAAGCTACTGTAGGTGCGCCAGGCGGAGTACGCCTTCTCCATCTTGGCGCGTACTTCCTCCAGAGCCGCTGGATCCGTCTCGTGTGACATAGCGGGCAACCCGGGCCGCCGCGCCGGCAGCGGCGCGTTCCCGAGGGGAGCCTACTTCTTGGCCTTCTGTCCGATGGGGAGGGCCCTCTCCACCTCTTCATGCGGATTGGGGATCACGTGCACGGCGATCAGCTCGCCTACCCGGCGGGCGGCGGCGGCGCCGGCGTCGGTGGCAGCCTTGACCGCCCCAACGTCGCCCCGCACGGAAACCATCACGTACCCCGCGCCGACGTACTCCCGGCCGGTGAGCACCACATTGGCTGTCTTCACCATGGCGTCCGCGGCTTCGATCGCCCCGATCAAACCCTTTGTCTCGATCATTCCGAGTGCTTCCATCTCGCCTCCTGCGCGTGCCGGATCACGGTGATCCTCAAACGATCTTCGCACACCCCCGAGGGAAAAGCGCGGCGAACAGTTCCTCGCGGCAAAGGAAATTGGGGATGATGAAGTCGGCTCCGACCCCGGCCAACCGCTTGCGCTTCCAGGGATCGACCTGCAAGCACTCCGGCTCGGCCGTGGCTACGCCAACCGCCACGCCGCCCACCTCTTTGACGTTCTCGATTTCGACGTAGCCGTCGCCGAAGCCGAGAAAGTCCTCCCCGCGGCAACCGCTCGCGGCGATCACTCGCTGGATGAGAATCTTTTTGGAGAAACTCTTGTAGTCGTCCAGGGCGCCGAAGACGCCGCCGTTGAAGTAGCGCTGTACGTCGAGCAGGCGGGCCTCTTCGAGCATGAACTCCTGATCCGTGCCGCTGGCCAGATACATGGTGAGGCCCATGCCCGCCAGCGCTTCGAGGAAGGCGCGCGCGCCCGGGACGAGGTACTTCTCCGGTGACGCCTCTCCCCGCCGCAGTTCTTCGAGGCGGTGCCGGATCTTGCCGTGAAGCAGCGACAGGTACATCTTCTTGTACTGGAGAGGATCGAGCGGCGTGCCCCCGCGCAGTTCGACCTGGCGGGCCAGCTCGACCATCTGATACATGGTCTGCTTCCCCGTCAGAAGCGCGACAAAATCCTCCACAATCGCGGTCAATTCGGCGTCGGATTCGCCGGTTTTCAGCCCCGCCAGGATTTCGACCATCATCGGGACCATCACGTCGACCCAGCCGGAGCGGATCACCGAGACGGTGCCGTCGAAATCAAACAAGACGAAGCGGGCTTTGGAGGCCGAGACACCCGGCCGAAGTTGTTCCACCATTCCAGACTATTCTTGCACGGGGCGGCGGAGCGAATGGGATCGGGGCCTCACAGGAGGTACTCCCACTTCGAGTAGGCCAGGACGTAGGCTCCGAGGCAGGCGTTGGTGACGGCATGGGCGAGGATGCAGTCGCCGAGATTGCGCGTGCGGATCATCCACCAGTTGAAAGCGATCCCGGCGGCAAGACCCACGTCCCAATAGGGGCCATGTTCGCTTGCGAACAGCACGGCGCTGATCCAGAAAGCGGCCGCCGAATACGTGCCCAGGGGGATACGCTCGAAATCGCGGGACATAATGTACCGCATCATCCATGCTCGCCAGAACAACTCCTCGATCACCGGAACCAGCAGCACGAGACCCGCCAGGCGCCACACGAGAAAGGCGCCGGCCGTCCTGTGATGCTCCGCCACGGAACTCGCAGCCTGGCCCGTCAGGGAGTTCTGAAACAGCCAGTGCGCGCGGTAGCCGGGCCAGAGCACGTCCGGACCCACCCAGACCAGGAAGACCAACACGCCGAGGGCGACGCTGGCCACGGGGCGCGAGGGTTTGAAGCGAATCAGCGGGCGAGACCACAGGAGCAGGACCCCCGTGACGACGACTACACGGATGGGGTAGTGGAACTCAGGCCCGAGACCGGAATAGGGACCCCAGGCGAGCAGAACCAGGAAGACCGCGAACGGTGCAACGTAAGGCCAGGAGGGGTACCTGGCGGCAAGGCCCTGGATCATGAAGGTTCCCTAGTTGGTCCTCAGCAGAGCCGTCCTTGATCTTCGCTTGCTCGTCCGGACTGGGCTTGTTGAGCAGGGCCGTCTGGAACTCCTTCTTCGCCTGAACCTTGTCCCCCTTTTGGAGCAGGGCCATGTCCGCGGTGGTAACGGAAGGTCGCATTCTTCGGCTGCTTGACGACCAACCCGTCGTAAATGGTCAAGGCGTTCGGGGTCAGTTTCTTCTTCAGATAGATCCACCCGAGGGTGTCTGAAATCTCGTCCGATTGGGGGACCTTCTGTTTGGCCCTTTGGGCGTAGGTGAGGGCCACGTCCAAGTCGCCTCCCTGTTCGGCAATCACGAAGGCGAGATTGTTGAGGGCCACCGGGTTGTCGGGCTGGATTTGCAGGACCTCCAGGTAGTGCTGCTTTGCCTCCGCCTCCCGGCCGGTCTGGTGAAGGAGCAACGCCAGCCAGACGGCGGCGTCGGGGTTCTTGGGCTGGAGTTGCTGCACTCTGCGGAAGTGCTCGATGGCCACGTCGGTCTTGCCCATCATGCGGGACGTCTCGGCCAGCCGCAAGTGCAGGTCGGCCGACTCCGGCTCCTTCCGAGCGATGCTCTCGGAGAGCATCGCGCTGAAGATCGCCGCCCCAGCGCTGTACTTGTCCATTGCCACATCGCGCTTGCCCGCCTTGGCATAGTACCCGCCCGCCAGCACGGACGTGTTCGCGAGGGCCAGGCGGAGTTCGCGGCGATCGGGGTTCTTCTTCAACTCGGCGGCAAGGAACTCCGATCGCCTTATCGAACTGCTTCTGCTTCGTGTAGACCTCGGCCGCACCGACCACGCAGGGGAAGTTGTTCGTGGAGCTCTTCATGCACTGTTCGAAGGTGCGCGCGGCCGCCGGGTAGCTCTTGGCGTTCAACTCCAACAGCCCGAGGCGGAACATCGCCTCCACCGAGTTCGGGTTTTGCTTCAGCACGGACTGGAACTCATTGCGCGCGTCGTCCAACTTGCCGATACCCTGCAAAGCCTGAGCGCGCAGCATCCTGGTCTGCGAGATTGCCCTGCGCGTAGGCCAGCGTCTCATCGGCATATTGAAGGGCCAACGAGTACTCGCCCTTGCGCAAGTGGATCTCGATGAGCGCCTGCCGTGGAGCGAGGTAATCCGGCTGGAGATCCATGGCGGCCTTGAACTGGATGCGGGCCTGTTCCAAATCGCCGGCGTTGTTGTTCGCCGCGAATCTGGCGAAGTAGGCACGGCCGAGGTTGAAGCGCACGACGGCGTTCTGAGGAAGCCTGCTGGCCGACGCCTCCAACTCCGAGAGCGCCTGCTGCAACTGCGAGGGGTGTCCCATTTCGAGCCACAAGGTGGCGCGCAGCGCCAGCGCGACAGAATCCTTGGGGTACTGTTTCAGAATCTGGTTCTCCACCAGCGCAAGGGCCTCATCGCGCCGGCCCTGTGCGACGAGAGCGTCGGCGATCTTGCGCTGGAACGTGAGCCAATCCTCCTTGGAGCCGTTCAAGCCGCCACGGTAATAGGCGATGGCCTTGTCGAAATTCCGAAACATCAGGTAGAAGTCGCCGGCCTTTTCTCGGGCCTTGGGAAACGTCTGCTTGTCGGCGAGCATGGCTTCGATGATGCGAGAGGCCTCCTCCGGCCGGTTGAGCAGGAAGTAGTGAGCGGCCAACTGGAAGCGAAACTCGAGGTTCTTGGGATTGTTGTCCGCCTTCAGTACTGCGGATCTTCTCCGCCTCGGCGGGGAGGTTCCGGCGGACATACTCGACATAGAGAACGTCGTAGATGGGGCCGAAATCCTTGCTCTTGGCGATCAAATCCATGGCCAGCTTGTTGGCCTCGTCGTACCGCCCCTTGGCCATCAGGACTTGGGTGTAGGCGAGAACGAGACTGGTGTCCGTCTTCAGGTCGTTGGCTTCCTTGAACTTCTCGAGCGCACTGTCGAGATTGCCGTTTCGCCAGTCGATGTAGCCTTCCGCGCGCAGCCTGTCGAACTTCGGTCACCTGCTTGCGGCCGATGAACTCCTTCAAGTCGGCCTCTCTCGACTTGCGCACGCTGCCGGTCGGACATATAGGTAGAAAGCAAGATCTCCGTCAGTTTGCCCGAAGTATCGTCTCTGTCCGGTCCCGCCGGAAGCAGATCCAGCGCGCGCATGAACGATCGCCACGCGCCATTGACGTCATTGAGTTTCACGAGCGTGAGGCCGAGGCGGTAGTAGGCGTCGCCGTAGCGCGCGTCCTTCTTCAGGGCGTTGCGGTACATCATGGAGGCTTCCTTGAACTTGCCCCTGTCGAAGTACCGGTTCCCGCTCTCAAGGTATACTTTCTTCGCGACGTTGGGATCGCGACTACAAGCCGATCCCGCGATCAGCGCAATCAGAAGCACGAACAGCCAACGCAATTTCATGACACTACCCCGCGCCGTATTTTACAACAATCACGGGGGGGCCCGCCGCCCGCCTGCTGGGAGTTATGGTAGTATCCGACTGTCCATGACGGTTGGTTCGCGGTTCACCCACGCCGGCGACCGTCCGGAGCGGTCGTGTTGCGAGATAAGTGTCAGGAATGGCTCCGCCCTCCGAGCGGCGTCGAACTCCGCGCGCGAAGAGGTGCATTTGTGGCGCGCCCCGCTGGATCTCAGCGGCTCGACCCTCGAGAGACTGTTTGACACGCTGGCTGACGACGAGAAGGTGCGAGCGGAACGGTTCCGCTTCGCCGAGGGCCGGGCCCGTTTCACAGCGGCACGGGGCGTGTTGCGAGATATCCTGGCCCGCTACGCCGGCGTGGAGCCGGCCAGCCTTCAATTCGGCTACCAAGCCTCGGGCAAGCCGTTCCTGGCTGGCCGGGACCGGGGCGGGGGAACTCCAGTTCAACCTGTCGCATTCCGCGGGGATGGGGCTGTACGGGGTGACCCTGGGGAGGCCGGTCGGGGTGGATGTGGAACTCGTCCGGCAGGGCCCGGAGTTCTCTCGGATCGCCGAACGATTCTTCACCTCGAAGGAGGCGGAGGCGCTGCGGAGCTGTCCCGCCCACCTTCAAGCAGAGGCGTTCTTCCGCTGCTGGACCCGCAAGGAGGCCTTCATCAAGGCCAGCGGGGAGGGTTTCGCGCGCGGGTTGGCCAGCTTTGAGGTCTCGATCGAGCCGGGGGACTGCGATGCGCTGCTCGGCGCGAGCGACGACCCGGCTGCTGTCGAGCGATGGCGCCTGGCGGACGTCGATGCGGCCGCCGGCTTCGCGGCGGCCGTGGCCGTCGGACAGAGGGGCCTGGTGATTGCCTGCTGGGAGTGGCCCGGGCAATAAGCGTCTGAGAATCGGGGCGGCTGGAGAACACTACCACTAGGTGGAGATCCGGGCCTGCTGTTTGTCCATTTCCGCGGCCCTCCTCTGGCTGGCCGCTGGTTCCCCCGAATTGGGGGCCGCCGATGCCGGCAGCAGGGTGGAGTACGTCGGGGGGACCTTGGCGAACCTGCCATCCGGGGCGGAGGGACGAGTCAACACATCCGACCCCAATACGCTGGTCTTCCGGGCTCGCGGACAGGACCTGCGCGTGGCCTATGGGGAGATCAACCTGCTCGAATACGGGCAGCAAACCGGCAGGCGATACATCCTGGCGCTGGCAATCTCCCCGCTGCTACTGCTCAGCAAATCGAGAAAACACTTCCTGACGATCGGTTACAAGGACGGCGACGGGAATCAACAGGCGCTCGTCTTACGGGTTCACAAGAACGACGTGCGCGCGCTGCTGGCGAGCCTGGAAGCTCGGACGGGGCTCAAATTGGACTACCAGGACGATGAGGCGCGCAAGGCAGGTGGAGGGTGACGATGAGGACCGATTTGCGTCTTGGCGCTGAGCCTCGCGGCGGCCGCCGGCGGGCAGATGGAAGAGAAGCCGGCGAAGGCGCCTGCCGCGTTCGAGGAGGCTACCGCGGCGCGGCTGCTGGAAATCCGCAGGGTCTTTGTCGACCGGCTGGGGGGAGGCGAGACCGCCGCCCAGATCCGGGACATGATTATCAGTAGTTTGCAGAGTGGGAAGCTGTTCGTGATCACGGAGAAGGAAGAGAGAGCGGACGCCTTCCTGCGGGGATCGGCGGAAGACCTCGTGTTCACCGACGTGCACTCCTCCAGCGACAACCTAAATGCGCGGGCATCGGCGGGTCTGGGTTCCAACCCGGACAAGGAGGCCGCCGACCGTCGCAGCCGATCGGGATCTCTCACGGTGGGCGAGCAGGAATCCACCCGCATCGCCGAGCGCAAGCACGAGGCCACGGCCTCGGTACGCCTGGTGAGCAAGGACGGGGACGTGTTGTGGTCGACAACCCAGGAAAGCCTGGGGGCCAAGTTCCGCGGGGCCAGCGCGGACGTGGCCGAAAAGGTCACGCGCCAGTTGCTGAAGGACTACGAAGCCGCGCGAGAAACTCGTAATAGATTGAAGGGAAAGGAGATACAGACAGATCGAGCGACTGCCGGAGAGGCTCAAAAAAATCCATAAAAAACTCTGGACAAAAAGGTGCGAATTTCCTATACTGGAAACAACTAAATGCTATTACATTAGCATCCCCGGCGACGAGTCCCAGCTTGTCGCCAGCCCCTCTGAGTGGAAGCCCTGCGGTCCCAGCCGCAGGGCTTCTCGTTTTCTTGGGATGGCGGGGGCATCCATCGGGTATCCTGGACCTTGACTCCCTGTATGCCTGAAGCGCCCCGGCCGGTCTCCCGGCTCGAACGACACGCTGTTCTTCTGTGCCTCATTCTGCAGGCTTGCATTCTGCTACCGTCGCTGAACCTTCTGCCGGTTTGGGGGGATGAGCACTTTACGTTGCAGGCGGCGTCGCGATCCCTGGCGGGGGTTTGGCAGACCTACGCGGACGACCAGGTAAACCCGCCGCTACACGGTCTGCTGGTTCACTTCTGGCTGCTGCTCCCCTGGCCGGTGAGCAAGGTGGTGGCGGCGCGCGCGCTATCGGTCCTGTTCGCGCTGCTGGCGACAGTGGCGGCCGACCGGCTGCTCACGAAGGGACTTTCGCCCGGGGCGCGCTGGGCGTTTCTGCTGCTATGGACGACCTCGCCGTGCGTGCTGCTGTTCGGCAGGATGGCCCGAGCCTACTCGCTGCAAGTGTTGCTCTTCCTGCTGGCGTTGGGCGCCGCGGTCGAACTGCTGAAGAACCGGCGTGTCACGCGGAGCGTGCTGGTATTCGCCGCGTGGGAGACGTGCCTGTTGTACACGCACTACGTGCCGGGGCTGGCTTTGCTTTGCGGGTTGGTGGTGGTCTCCGGCTGGAAGGCGATTCGAAACCGGGACGCCGGCTGGATGTCGCCGGTCCTGACCGCGGCGGCGGTGACGGGGGTCCTCTATGTGCCCTGGTTGCCGCACCTTCTCGTGTCGCTCGAGCGCCTGGCGCATGCCGGGGCCGGAACTGGGGCTGGGGCGCGCATGCTCGACGCGGGGGTTGCGCTGGTCTATTGGTTCTTCTCCTTCTCTTCGGCGAGACTCCGCCCTCATGGGTCCTGGCCGGCGCCGTCCTCCTGACGCCGGGGATCCTGTACCTGCTGTTGGAGAGGCGCGCAGCGGCCGCCGCAATGGCTCTGGCTGCTGGTTCCCGTGGCGCTGGCGGCGTACTTCGGGGCCGGGCGATGGGTCGCGTTTCCCTTTCTGCCGGCGCGGCTGCTGTTTCTGCTTCCTGGCTTCCTGGCGCTCGTGGCGCGGGGCATCGAGCGAAGCGGCCGGACGGCTTGGGTGGTTTGCGGGGCCTTGGTGGTCTTGGGACTGGGGTCGACATCCAGCTACTTTCGGAAGACGGACTTCCTCAACAAAGGCTACCTGTTGCCGTATGACGAAATCGCCACGGTGATCCGGGAGGGATCCGGCGGCGAGCGTGTGGTGGTGGTAGCCGATACCTGCAATCTGGACCCGTGGCCGCTGTTGTCGCAAGTGGGGGACCGGGCGGCCGTGACCCTGGTGGAGAAGGAAAGCACGCTGCGAGGTTTGGAAGAGCGGATCGAGAAAGATGCTGGAGCGACCGTTTGGTACTTCCGGAGCACTCACGATACCTGTCCTGGGGGGCTCAACGGACAACTGGAGACGGAATTGGAGCGCGGCCGGGACGTACAAAGGCGGCTCTATGTTCCGTACGCGGCGCGCGACAAGTTTCTGATGAAGTTGCTGGGATGGCCGGAACGGCCCACTCACTATGTTGAACTTCTGGAGATGCGGTCGCGGCCCGGGTTCATATCCGAGCCGCGACCCTAGGGGAGCGGACTCTGCGGGGTCAGAGGCTTACGATGCGTCGATCACCAGGTTGTTCGTCACCGAGAACACACCCGGCACGGTGTTGGCGGCCAAGCCCGCGACGTTCTTGTCCATCTGCGAGTTGCACCATGCCCTCCAGCGTCACGTTGCCGTTCTTAACAATGATCCGGATGGGAGCGTAAGGCCCCAGAGCGTAGCGCTGCAGCACCGAATTGCCGTAGATGGTACGCAGCTCCGCCAGGCGGATCCGATCGTCGAATCTCGACAGCGGAAGCACCGTGATCTGGTCATCGACCGTCGCCACGCCGGGGAGGCGGCCTACGGCAGTCGCGGCGTCGCTCTTCAGCACGGGACGAGTAACCTCGCCCGCAAGAATCACCTTGTCCCCGTCGACCCGATAGGTCAGGTGATCGAACACGCTGAAGAAGGGGAGCATATTCAACTCGTGGCGCACCTTCTCGTCGAGAGGTTTAACGCCAGTGCTGCCCCAAACGAGAGCCGGCGTCATCAGCAGGACTCCCGCCACCAGCAAACTTACCCACTGTTTCATGTTCATCACCTCTCACTTACTTGATATGCGCGCGCGGGCTGGTGGGTTTCCGGCGCCGCTGGGCTTTACGAGATCTTTACATAAGAAATCCGTGTTCATCCGTCACGATACAGAGCCGCGACTGTGAGGGCGCGGTCGCACGCGATTCGCGCAACCTTCTGTGTTCTGAGTTCTGAGTTCTAAGTTCTCTTTTCAATGTTCTGCTCAGAGCCGGTACAGATACGAGACCTTGAAGAAGAACCCGCGCCGTGTATTCAGAAAGCTGCCCTGGCCGTTGACCCAATCCGTGCCATCCCAGCCGCGGCGATCGTAGAGCGCGCCGTAGCCGGCATAGGCCACCGTGCCGGGCACGAGTTCCCAAGCCCCCAGAAAGTCGGCCAGGATCCGCTTGCGCGAACTGTCGTAACGCACGATTGAGCGGACGGAGAAGCGGCGGTTGAACTGGTAGGTAGTTCGGGAATTGAGGATGCTGACGCGCGTACACCCGCTCACCCGTCGAGAGCCGGAAGAAGGTATTTCGCTCGACCGACAACCGCTGATTGACCCGCGAGGTGGGCTGCCATGTGCCGCTCAGCGACAGGTAGCGTTCGCGTCCGGCGTAAGGGTGCTCCGAATCGTAATACACGGAGCGGGGATTGAACGACGAATTCCACTCCAAGTTCAGCCAGCCGAACGCCTGTGCGCCCCCCATCACGCGCCACAGGCGGGTCTGAAACACCTGGTTCCGCCACGGCGTCTGGCCGCGCGCGCCGTCGATACGCAGGAAGCCCTGACGCGTGAAATTGAAGCGCACGCCGGCCATGGCGAACGTCTCGGCGCCTCCCTGGGGGCGGTCCTTGCCGCCTTGCGCAAACACGAACGGCTCGAACTTCTTAAACCATGCGTGCTTTTTCTGATCGGGGTAGAAGCCGCGGGCAAAAAAGAAGTTGCCGCCCGAGTATCCGGTCCGGTTGTAGAAGGCCGTATCCATCCGGAAATCCGTGTCGTAGTGCTCGAGCTGGAGGTTCAGAGAATAGCGTTTGGTGCTGAAGTTGTAGGAAGTCTGGCCGGCCATGCCCGACTGACGTTCGGCGGACCCGGGGTCTCTGGACTGCGTCCCAATCAGCGTGGCGGTGAATTTGTGATTTTCGCGAAAGGGTAGCACCAGGTCCCCGGCTCCCACCCGGTTGAATCCGTTCCCGAAACGGCGATCCACCAGCAGACCGCCCACGTACCGGCCCTTGTCGAGCGAGTAGACGGCGCGCCCGATGTTGAAGTACGCGCTCTTCCCCAGCAGCGGAGCCGGCGCGTCCCCGGTTCCCGGGGCCTCGTCGGAGGCCGAGAGCGTGGCGAAGTTCAGCTTACCCGCGGAGGCCGTGAGCTTGAGGCCGTAGAGCGGATCGACGATTCTCCGCGTATGCACTGCGGTCTGCATATTCCCATCGCCGCCGGATCCGGCGAGTTCGAAAGTCCCCATTCCCTCCATGAAGAACGGGCGCTTCTCGCCATAGAAGACGGGATACCTGCGGTTCACTTCGATCTGGAAGGCATCGCTTTCCACCTGGCTGAAATCCGGACGGTAGGTGCCATCGAGCGTGGTCGTGGATGTGATGCCGTACTTGACGGTGAGGCCCGCGTCGGGCTGGGAATCGGCCGCCTTCCATCCCTGCGGCGTCTGCCGCTCCTGGTTCCAGGAATAGGTGGCGTTGGGGATCAAGTCCAACTTCGCAGGCTGCTTCAATTCGCCGAGAACCAGGGAAGCGTGCCGGTCGAAAAACGGCTTGCCCGGCGGCAGCGAAGGCCAGGTAACCGACGTGCCGAGCCGGCTGACTTGCCGCCCGAAAATGATCGCCATGCGCACCTGCGGGCCGCTCTGGAAGCGGACACTCTTCAGCGGCAGGCGGATCTCCACGTCGTAACCCCGCGCGGTCCGTTTCGCCGCGCTCTCCCATACCCAATCCGGCTCCGAGGCTTCGCCGGAAGTGTTGTTGTTCACCTTGTCCCCCTGAATGCCGCTGGGGTTGACGAACATCTCGTAAGAACTCTGGCGGCTCCCCAGTGCGTCGAGACCTACCACGACCCAGTCGTCGTCCCACAGCGTGTCCCGGCGGGTGATGGAAGTCTTGATCTTTAGAGGTTCCGGGTCGAGACAGCGAAACGCGAAGTACAGGTACTCACGGTCGTAGGCCACCCACACTTCGGTCTGCTGGGGCAGTCTCTCGCCGAACATCGGATTGTTGCTAAGCCAGGTTCCGAGGGGCAGCGGAGGAGACTGCCAGGCGGCATCGTTTAGAACGCCGTCGATCACCGGCGGAGCAGCCAACCGCACGGCTCGAATCTCGCGTGGCTCGGCATCCGCGGGCGGAGCGGGCCGGCCTTGGGAAGATGCCGGCCCTGCCCGGCCCGGGCCGGCAGCAACAAGACGAGAAGAGACAGCAGTCCCAAGAAGTAGAGCGGTTTCGGGGTCATGGGTTTAGCGGGGAGCATGCAACCCGCCGCTCCACCAAACTACTAATACGTTGGCGGGCGGAATTTGGTCGAGAAACTTTTTGTAGCGCACGCACTCATGCGTGCAGCGTCGAGACTTATCTCGACGCGTTTTTGGGCGCGTGCGCTACGTTTCTGTGTCCTGAGTTCTTTGTTCTCAGTTCTGCTCAGATCCGGTACAAATACGAGACCTTGAAGAAGAAACCCCGCCGGGTGTTCAGGAAGCTGCCCTGACCGTCGACCCAATCCGTGCCGTCCCAGCCGCGGCGATCGTAGAGGGCGCCGTAGCCGGCATAGGCTACCGTGCCGGGCACGAATTCCCAAGCCCCCAGAACGTCGGCCAGGATCCGCTTGCGCGAACTGTCGTACCGCACGATTGTCCGGGCGGAGAAGCGGCGGTTGAACTGGTAGGTGGTTCGGGAATTGAGGATGTTGACGGCATACACCCGCTCGCCACTGGAAAGCCGGAAGAAGGTGCTGCGATCGGCCGAAAGCTGCTGATTGACCCGCGACGTAGGCTGCCAGGTTCCGCTCAGAGACATGTAGCGTTCGCGTCCAGCGTAAGGGATCTCCGAATCGTAATACACGGAGCGGGGATTGAACGACGAATACCACTGCAAATTGAGCCACCCGAACGCCTGCGCGCCCCCCATCAAACGCCACAGGCGGGTCTGAAACACATAATTCTTCCACGGCGTCTGTCCGCGCGCGCCATCGAAACGCAGAGAAAGCCCTGACGCGTGAAGTTGAACCGTACGCCGGCCATGGCGAACGTCTCGGCGCCCCCCTGGGGGCGGTCCTTGCCGCCCTGCGCGAAAACGAATGGCACGAACCTCTTGAACCAGGCGTGCTTCTTCTGATCGGGGTAAAGGCTATAGCCAAAATAGAAGTTGCCCCCCGAGTATCCGGTCCGGTTGTAGAAAGCCGTGTCCATGCGGAAGTCCGTGTCGTAGTGCTCGAGCTGGAGGTTCAGAGAGTAGCGCTTGGTGTTAAAGCCGTAGGAAGTCTGCCCGCCCATGCCCGACTGGCGAGTGACGATCCCGGCGTCCCTGGATCGTGTGCCGATCATGGTGGCCGTAAACTGGTGGTTCTCGCGAAAGGGCAGCACCAAGTCCCCGGCTGCCACGCGGTTGTAACCGTTCCCGAACCTGCGATCCACCAGCAGACCGCCCACGTACCTGCCCTTATTGAGCGAGTAGACGGCGCGCGCGATGTTGAAGTACGCGCTCTTCCCCAAGAGCGGCGCCGCGACGTCCCCTGTTCCCGGAGCCTCGTCGGAGGCCGAGAGCGTGGCGAAGTTCAGCCTGCCCGCGGAGCCGGTGAGCTTCAGGCCGTAAAGGGGGTCAATGATCTTCCGCGTGTGTACGGCGGTCCGCATGTTTCCATCGCCACCGGATCCGGCGAGCCCGAAGCTTCCCATCCCCTCCATGAAGAACGGGCGCTTCTCGCCGTAGAAGACGGGATACCTGCGGTTCACCTCGACCTGGAAGGCATCGCTTTCCACCTGGCTGAAATCCGGACGGTAGGTGCCATCGAGCGTCGTACTGGATGTGATGCCGTACTTCACGGTGATGCCCGCGTCGGGCTGGGAATCGCCGGCCTCCCAGCGCTGGGGAGTCTGCCGCTCCTGGTTCCAGGAATAGGTGGCGTTGGGGATCAAGTCCAGCTTCACAGGCTGTTTCAACTCGCCGAAAATGAGGGAAGCGTGCCGGTCGAAGAAGGGCTTGCCCGGCGGCAGCGAAGGCCACGAAGCCGACATGCCGAGGCGGCTGATGCGCCGCCAGAACATGATCGCCATGCGCACCTGTGGGCCGCTCTGAAAACGGATGCTCTTCAGGGGAAGGCGGATCTCCACGTCGTAGCCCTTCGCGGTCCGCTTCGCCACGCTGTCCCAAACCCAGTCCGGCTCCGTGGATTCGCCGGAGGTGTTGCTGTTGAGGATGTCCCCCTGGATTCCGCTGGGGTTAACGAACATATCGTAGGAACCCTGACGGCTCCCGAGTGCATCGAGACTGAGTCCGACCCAATCGTCATTCCACTGCGTGTCCCGGCGGGTGATGGACGTCTTGATGCCGAGAGGATCCGGGTCGAGACAGCGAAACGCGAAGTACAGGTACTCGCGGTCGTAGGCCACCCAGACCTCGGTCTGCTGGGCCAGCTTCTCGCCGAACATCGGATTGTAGCTGAGCCAGGTTCCCAGGGACATTGGAGGGGACTGCCAGGCGGCATCGTTCAGAACACCGTCGATCACCGGCGGGGAAGCGAGTAGCGCGGCACGAATCTCGCGTGGCTCGGCATCCGGCGGCGCCGTCCGGCCCTGGGACGATGCAGGCGCCTGCGCGGAGCCAGCGAGCGGAGTAGACCAAGCTGGCAGCAGCAAAACCAACAGAAACAGCAGGCTGGGGAGGTGGAGCGGCTTTTGGGTCATGGGTTTAGGAGAAAGCGTATAGCGCGCCGCTCCACCAATCTACTAATACGCAGGTGGGCGGGTTCTGTTACCAAAAAAACTGACGACTCTCTGACGAGAGCCTGAAGAGACGCTGAACGTCCAGAGCTGCGGCGGCGAGAGCGTATTCTAGCGCGGTGTCCAGGAATTGACTGGACAGTCCTACAGCACCGTAGAATCTTCTCCGCCCGTGGAGCAGCTCGCCAGACCTGCAGACTGTGGGGCAGGCCATCGGCTTTTGTGGCCTGCCTGCTGCAGCCATACGCAGACGACAAGAGACGATCGTCTGCGCCACACGCCAAGGATCCAGCTATGTCCAGTCAACTCCTGGGCACTACACTAGGGGATACTGGCAGGACGATCCATGAGAGTGTCCACTCGCTGTTTCGCGATTACGGGGCTCGGCTACGTTCCACCGTGGTGCGTGAATGCGGGTTTTGTGGTTGGGCAACACACGACTTTGGTGGTAGACACGGGCGCTGCCGCGCTCGCCGCGGCAACCATTCACGGTTATGCCTCGATCGCGAGGCCGGACAACCGGATGATCGTCGTCAACACGGAATGGCACTTCGACCATATTGGCGGGAACAGCTTCTTCCGCGAGCGTGGGATCGACGTGTTTGGCCATCCTGGGATCGGCCGGACTGATGACGAGTTTCGTTCCGAGATGGCGGAATTCAACAGCCAAGTCGCGACTCCAGCTCGCCGGTCGCGAGGCGAAGGAGCGGTGTTCTACAGCGGGACAAGCCTGGCGAATCCAAACCGGCCGGTCGGTAAGGACATGGCGCTGGATCTGGGAGACTGTGGCGCTGAGATCCTATTGACGCCCGGGCACACGCCGGCGAACGTGTCGGTCTGGGTGCCCGGCGACGGGGTTCTGTTTTGCGGGGACTGTCTGGTGAACGGATATCTGCCGAATCTCGATTGCGGGACGAAGCTCGAATGGCGGCAGTGGCTCGGTTCCCTGGATCGCATCGCGAAGCTTGCGCCGAAAGCGATTGTGCCCGGGCACGGCCCAGTCGCGGACGGAGACGGCGTGGGCCGCCTGATCGAAGCCGTCCGCAGTCACCTGGAGCAGTCGATCGCCACCGGACTGACTCCGACACCGTGCGCCGCGGCAGATCCAGTCTGAGAAGCGCAGGCTAGCTGCACCCGCTGGTGCCGCCGCAGTTTTCGCACTTGTAGCAGCTTCCGTTGCGGGTCATCAGGCCGCCGCACTCGCTGCACAGCGGGGCGTCTCCGACCACCGGGCCGAAGGGCAGCGATTGCTGCGGCTGCGGCTCGGTGGGGCGCAGCTTGGTGGTTTCGCCGGCTTCGGTCTGCCCGTACTCCGGCCCGAGGAACTTGGCGCCCATCCAGCGGAAGATGTAGTCCAGGATCGACTTGGCGTAGGGGACCTGCTGGTTGCCGGTCCAGCCGCTGGGCTCGAAGCGCACGTGGCTGAACTTGTCCACCAGGAACTTCAGCGGCACGCCGTACTGCGAGGCTGAAGCTGATGGCCGTGGCGAAGCCGTCCATCAGCCCGGAGATGGTGGAGCCCTCCTTGGCCATGGTGATGAAGATCTCGCCGGGCTGGCCGTCCTCGTACAGGCCCACCGTGATGTAGCCCTCATGGCCGCCGATGGAGAACTTGTGCGTGATGGCCTGGCGCTCGTCGGGCAGCTTGCGGCGCAGCGGGCCGGTAGACGATCTTCTCCTCCACCTGGACGGCCGCCGGCTTCTTCCCCTCCGTGCCCGCGCCGGAGCTGAGCGGTTGGACGCGCTTGGAGTTGTCGCGATAGATGGCCACCGCTTTCAGACCCAGCCGCCAGCTCTCGATGTAGGCGTTCATGATGTCCTCCACCGTCGAGTCCTCCGGCATGTTGATGGTCTTGGAGATCGCGCCGGAAATGAAGGGCTGCACGGCGGCCATCATCCTCACGTGCCCCATGTGCTGGATGAACCGCGTCCCGTTCTGCGGGCGGAAGCTGCAATCGAAAACCGGCAGGTGCTCTGCCTTCAGATGCGGGGCGTCTTCGATGGTGCCGGTCGCGTCGATATGGCTGACGATCTGCTCCACCTGCTCGGGCGAGTAACCCAGCCGGATCAGCGACTGCGGCACGGTGTTGTTGACGATCTTGATCACGCCGCCGCCGACCAGCTTCTTGAGCTTCACCAGAGCCAGGTCGGGCTCGATGCCGGTGGTGTCGCAGTCCATCATGAAGCCGATGGTGCCGGTGGGAGCGATCACCGTCACCTGCGCGTTGCGGAAACCGGCGCGGCGGCCGGATTCGTAGGCCGCGCGCCACGCAGTCCCGGGCGGCGTCGTAGAGCGGCGGCGGGCACGTTCTCCTTGCGGATGCGGTTGGCGGCCTCGCCGTGCATGCGGATCACTTCCAGGAAGGGGCCTTCGTTGCGGGCGTAGCCGGCGAACGTGCCGACCGCCTCGGCGATGCGGGCGCTGGTCAGATAGGCCTGGCCGCACATGACGGCGGTGATGGCGCCGGCGTAGTCGCGCCCGCGTTCGCTGTCGTAGGGAATGCCCAGCGACATCAGCACCGCGCCGAGGTTGGCAAAACCCAGCCCCAGCGGGCCGGTACTCGTGCGAGTTGCGGGCGATCTTCTCGGTGGGATAGCTGGCGCTGTCCACCAGGATCTCCTGCGCCAGGATCACGGTGTCCACGGCGTGGCGGAAGGCCTCGACGTCGAACTGGCCGTCGGGACCGACGAACTTCATCAGGTTCAGCGAGGCCAGGTTGCAGGCCGAATCGTCCACGAACATGTACTCCGAGCAAGGGTTGGAGGCGTTGATGCGCGCCGTGTTCTTGCAGGGGTTCCAGCGGTTCACGGTGGTGTCGAACTGCATGCCGGGGTCGCCGCACTGCCAGGTGGCGTCGGCAATCTCGCGCAGCAACTCGCGCGCCTTCAGCTGCTTGATGGGCTGGCCGGACATGACGGCGCGGGTCCACCAGTCGCCGTCCTCGAGCACCGCCTGCATGAACTCGTCGGTGGCGCGCACGGAGTTGTTGGCGTTCTGGAAGAAGATGGAGCCGTAGGCTTCGCCGTCGAGCGAGGTGTCGTAGCCGGCGTCCACCAGCACGTGGGCCTTCTTCTCTTCCTTGGCCTTGGCCCAGATGAACTTCTCGATGTCGGGGTGGTCGACGTTCAGGATCACCATCTTGGCGGCGCGCCGGGTCTTGCCGCCGGACTTGATCACGCCGGCGAAGGCGTCGAAGCCCTTCATGAAACTGAGCGGACCGGAAGCCCGGCCGCCGCCGGAGAGGATGGCGTTCTCCTCGCGCAGGGAGGACAGGTTCGTGCCGGTTCCCGAGCCCCACTTGAAGAGCATGCCCTCGGTCTTCGCCAGGTCCAGGATGGACTCGAGCGAATCGGTGCACGGAGTTGATGAAGCAGGCCGAACACTGCGGCTTCTGCAAGTTCGGGGTCAGCTTGCGGATGGCGTCCGTCGCCTCGTCGTAGTACCAGCCGTAGCCGCGGGCCTCGCTCACCCCCACGTTGAACCACACCGGCGAGTTGAAGCAGGCCTTCTGGGTGAGCATCAGGTGGGCCAGTTCGCTCCGGAAGTTCTCGGCGTCCTCACTCGCCTTGAAGTACCCCCCCGCGGTGCCCCAATCGGTGATGGTGTCCACCACCCGGTGCACCAACTGGAGCACGCTCCGCTCCCGGTCGGGCGACCCGAGCTTTCCGTGGAAGTACTTGCTGGCGACGATGTTGGTAGCCGTCTGCGACCAGTCGGCCGGGATTTCGACGTCCCTCTGCTCGAAGATGACAGCGCCCTTGTCGTTGCCGATGGAGGCCGTGCGCAGTTCCCAACGAATCTCGTCGTAGGGGGTCTTGCCGGCTTCCAGCCGGGCCGTGAAGTAGCGGGGGAATGCCACGCCGGTGCTTCGCTTGGTTTCGGTGGTTTCTTGGGTTTCGTTCACTTCTATCGCTCGATCTTGCCAAAGCCGGTTGTCCCATTGCCATCCTACCCCTCTTTCTGCCTGGCTGCCAAACTCGACAGAGGCGACATTGTCGTTTGTACCCCAATATGTAGTACCACGTCAAGGACTTTATCTATACCGTGTGCATAAAGTTACGGATCTATATCGGCGGGAGGGCTGCCGGACTATACGAGGAGGAGGGTAAAATCTCCCAGTTTGCGCCCGCCCAGGCCCAGTTCGAGACGATGGGGGCCGGGCGGCAGGCCCGCGGGAAGATGTACGTTGACTTCGTAGCGCATGCGGCACGGGATCGACGCAGAAGGTCTCGAGCCGGGAGATTTCCTGGCCGTCGCAGGAGGCGCGGAAGCTCGGCGATCCGTTCCACCTCTTCGAGCACGAGCTTGACGATGCCCGATCGGATGGTGGCGCCGCTCAGCAAATCCACGGCATCGCTCAAGGCCACGACGCGCGGGATGGAAGGCCCGGGGGGCACCACGCGGAGGGTCACCGGCGGGCACAGCGGCTCCCCCAGCCACCTCGAGCAGGACGGGCTGAAGACCGTTCTCAATTCCGGCGGGCAGGGCGATGTTGACCTGGCTGAGGCCGTCGTTCTCGACGGGACCGATGTAGAAGGGGCTGGCCGGCGAGACCGCCGACGGAGGCTTCCAGGTGCAGGAGGTCGCACTCGGGCGGGAGAGCTTCGATCCAGAGCGAGATGGCGGCGAACCGGCCGCGGCTGGTGGCCAGCGGTTCGGTGCCGAAGACGTTGGTGAGGCGCCGGACAGCGGCGCGGGTGGGCGTGCGATGGGCGCGAGAGGCCTGCGTGCCAGCCCGCGGGCCGCTTCGCGAGCGTGACCCACATGTACTGGGTGCCCGCGCCTTCGAGGGCCAGAAGCTGAAAGTCGTTGGTGAGGGCGAACTCGCGGATTTCCGCCGCGCTGACGCGCACGCCCTGCCAGGTGTCGTACCCGGCCGCCGATGCGGGGAGGCCGTTGATCTGGCAGCGGAGCAGGCCGCCGGGCTTCAGCACGCGGCGAGCCTCGCGCAGGTAGCCGAGCACAATCTCAAGGCTCGGGGATGTGCTGGAAGACGGCGTAGGAGTAGACGAAATCGAACCACTCGTCCGCGAACGCGTCGAGATCCGCGCCGCTGTTCACCTGCACGTGGGCGTTGGGGACGGCGGCGAGCCGCTCGCGGGCGAGGCGGATCATCTCCTCGGAGATGTCCACGCCGTGGATCTCCCCGAAGCGGAGGCTCATCGGAAGCATGACGCGTCCCGGGCCGCAGCCGATCTCGAGCGCGTGCAGCGTAGTGCGATCGCTTCCCCGGGGCAGACGGCGGAGTTCGCGGTCGAGATTCCGGACCACGTCGGCGGCGGACCGCTGAAACTCCGCCTCCTCCTGCTCGCGGCGGCCGAAGGCGGCGTAGTAGCGGGCGTCCTCGCGGGCCCGGCGGTCCCAGTCCGAGCGCATGCGATCGGTCAGATCAGACACGTCGCGCGCGCCTCCAGAGCAGCGCGGCCCAGCCCAGGCACCCCAGCAGGGCGGTCAGGCACGCGGCGCGCGCGAGCTGCATTTCGAGTCCGCCGTCGTAGGTCAGATCGACGATGCACTGGCCTTCGCATTGGGGGTCGATGACCATCAGCCCGATCCCGTCCCGGACGACGGGGCGCCGCGCGCCGCCGGCCGTGGCCCTCCATCCCGGATGATACGTCACCTGCACGGAGATGCGCCGATCCTGGCGCAGCCCCCCGGCCACGATGCGGGCGCTGTGGCGGCTGGTCCAGTGCATCGCGGCCAAGGGCAGCTCCGGATTCTCGAGCGCGGCCACGTAGCGCTGGAGTCCGGTCCACATCCAGACCGTGAATGGGCGGCGTGGAAACCAGATCGGCGGCGCCGACGACGTGCGCCAGCGAATCGGAGCGGGCCGGGACGGAGTAGATGTAGTCGTCGCCTTGACGCCAGACCTCCGCGAGCAGCCCCTCGAACTTGCGCGGGTGTTGGAACGGCTTGTAATGCTCGCCGCTGGCGGGCCCGCCCACCGCCACGGCGCGCACGCCGAAAGCCTTGAGCCAGAGGACGGAGATTTCTCCCGCCCGATCGCCGGCATTCTGGTCGCTGTAGAGGGTGTACAAGGCTACGCGATTCTCCCAATTCGAGACTCCTGGTTCGAAGCCGCCTCCGAGTTGGGGCGTGTCGGTGAAGATGTTCATGAAGAAAGACGTAGAGCCGGGCGCCATCACCCTTCTTCCCTGCATGTGGCTGTCGAACCACTGGGCCGTAGCGTACTCGGTAGTCGCGCGGATGTCGATGGGGCGGATCAGGTTCTGGGCGTAGGTTCGCAAGTGGACCGCCTGAGCCGAGACCACGACGATCATGGCGCCCACGACCACCCAGCGGCCCCTGGCCGCAGCCAGCCTCCAGAGCGGCAGCAGGAGAAAGCCAGCGGTCAGACAGATCGCCAGGTCCATCGCCATGTGGTAGCGCTGCGGCTGCGGAACCAAATAGACCCCGCCCCACTCGGCGCCGAGCGTAATCACGCCGGTCAGAAACACGAAGTAGATACCCGGCCCTGCGGTGCGCTGCGGTGTGGAACCTCCTGAAGAGAAGATGCAATCCCCAGATAGCCCCGGCCGCGGCGAGGCCATAGACAGCCTGTCGCCAGGTTGCGTGGTAGTCTCCGCCGATGGTCGGTGCGTTGAACCGGATCGTGGCGATGGTCGAGGGCGGAATCCACGGCGAGGCGAGAGCGTATGCCAATACCCCGATCCCCGCCACGGCCGGCCAGGTGCGGCGCGGTTCGCCGCGGCCGAGCACATACGCCACCACCGCCAGTGCCAGAGTCGAGCCACCCAGCCAGTTTGTGAGGACGACGGCAGCCATGGACGCGGCCGCCGCCAGGTAGAGCAGCGGCCTGCGCCGTTCGAGCGCCAGGTCGAGCAGAGCCAGGGCCACCGGAACCAGGGCGAGAGAAGCCACAAACGGCCCATCGCCGTAGAAGACGAGCGTCTGAAGCCGGCGGATCTGCATGCGGCCGCCGAGGTCCGCTGCGACATTCGAGATCAGAAAAGCCGAAGGCGAGATCAGCGAATAGAGCAGCCCGGCGCTGAAGCCGCAAACGCGGGAGCCGGACCAGCGCGTGCCCAGCCAAAACAGAGTGACCGGCGCCAGGCAGTAGAAGACCGCGTTCACCGCATGGTAGCTGAGGGCGGGCGTCCAGCCCAGGAGCCAGGCAAATCCGGCCACTACAAGGTGCAGCAACGGCGGGTAGCTGTTCTGGTAGGGGATGCCGTTGTTCCAGAGCGGGAACCAGGCGAGGTCGCCCCAATTCTGCATGGCGTAACGGCTGATGGAGATGTAGGCGCCTTCGATCGAGTGCATGGCGTCGAGGTACTCGATCGAAGCCAGCTTGCCCGCGACGAACCAGTTAACGGCGAACAGCGCCAGCGCGCCGGCCAGGCCGCCGGCCGCCGCCCGAAACCGCTCGCTGACGCGCGCGGCTCTGTTTCCGAGCCGCGGCCGTGAGGGAGCGGTTGCCTGCCGATCATCGCCGGGAGCACTACGATTTGCAGAGGACACTGCGTGAGGATCGAGTTCGAGCCGCCCGATTCCAGAACCCTCCGCCGACGGCGGGCGGAGTCGGTCTACGCGCACCTGATGGTTTAGGCCACCTGCTGGGTCCGGAGGCGGCTCAGCATGCCTTCCATCTGATCCTTGAGACGAAGCTTGATCTTCTTCAGGCGGACCTCTTCTACCTGCTCTTCGGGAGTCAGGTAGTGCCTGGTGTTCAGAGCTTCGAGCTTCTGGCCGTATTCGCGGTGCTCCCCGGCCAGACGGCGGAACTCCTCGTTCGTCTCCATCAGATGCGCTTTGAAATCATCTTGAGTATTTGGCATCAAGATCGCTCCAAATTGATAGCGCCGGCCAGGATCCTACCCCAGCCGACACCTGTGACCTTAGCACGATTGCAATCGCATGACAATCCCATCATCTTCGGGGGATTGGTAGTAGCCGCGCCTGCGCCCCACCTCGCTGAAACCTAGCTTTTGGTAGAAGTTGCGGGCAGCCATGTTGGAGGAACGCACCTCCAGAAAAAGGGCCCCCGGATGGCGTGTGACGACTTCTTCGAGCAGCAGCGTGGCCACCCCCTGACGGCGCGATTCGGGCGCTACCGCCAGATTCAGGATTTCGGCTTCCCCGTCGCCGGCCGGGCGGAAAGCGATGAAGCCGAGCACCCTCTCCTCGCCGACGGCCACGATGCAGCCGTACGGCAGGTAGTCCTCGGGAGCCCAGGTAGCGGCCCCGGGACTGGCGGCCTGGATAGCGGAGATGCGCGGCAGGTCGTCGCGGCGCGCCTCGCGGACTGCCACCGTGGTGCCCAGCAACTCCGCCCAGAGCGCGCGCTGCCCGGCGCCCAGCCGCTTCCAGGAGAAGTGCTGCTGGGCTTGCAGGCGCGCGGCCTCGGGCGATGCCGCGCCGCAGCGGTTCATCGGAGAGCAAGCGGCGCACACCCGCCGCGAAAGCCGCGGCATCGTCGGCGATCCAGACGCTGGTCCCGTGCTCGAGCCCGAGCCCGGCGCACCCGCAACTGGTCGAGACTACGGCCCGCTCCATGGCCATGGCTTCCAGGACCTTCACGTTGGTTCCGGCCGAGACCGGAGTCGGCACCAGCACCAGCGTGGCCTCCTCGTAGAGGGGGCGCACATCGCGTACGAATTCGAGCAACTGGATGCGCTCCTCCGTCGGGGGGCCGTTGGTGCCGGTGGCGGCGCGCCAGAATGTCAGAGGGTCGAATCCCGCGACCACCGTCAGCGTCATGTCGGGGAACTCGCCGGCGAGGAGCGGCCAGACCTCCTCGGTGAAGAACCGGTAAGCAGCCACGTTCGGGAAGTGGCGGAAGGAGCCGATGAACAGCAAGCGCCGGCCGGGGCGCTCCGCCACGGGACGGAAGCGATCGAGGTCGACGCCATTGGGGATCTCGCGGGCTTGCGGCACACCCAGGAGCGCGACATCCTTGGCCGACATGGCGACCACGCTGCGGTACCGGCTCAGCGCCTTGCGTTCGAAGCGCCGCCATCGCCACAGATCCCACCATGAGGCCAGCGAGCGGGCTCCCTCGTGGACCTGCCGGTACAGATCGTAGGTGACGTCGTGCTCCACCAGGACGTCTCCGCCGTAGGAGGCCAGTTGCGTGTACTCCGTCTGCATGAGCCGCAGCGAGTGCTCGCGGCGCATCTCCTCGAGCAGCCTGCTCATGACCGGCGAACGGTATTCGTGGACCTCCGGGGGCAGCAGGGTCGACCAGCGGGGCTCGCGGTAGCGCGGCTTAGGCACCAGGATGACTTTCGAGCAGAACTCGAGCACCGGCGCCGCTTCCAGGGGCTGGCCGTCTTCGGTAAAGGCAAACAGAAAGATGTCGAACTGGCTGGCCGCCGCCCGCAACAAATTGAAGATCCGCACGGCGCCCCCGTGCGAGAGCGGATAGGGAAAATAGGGCGACAGGACGGCCACGCGGGGCCGGCCCCCGGCGGGCGGGCGGCCCTCCAGGATCTGGTAAGTCTCCGGAACCGACGAGCGGTCCCGCTTCCAAGGGCAGAGCCAGCGGGGCCGCAAGAAGATTCGATCGAGCGGCACGCCGCGCAGGAAGAGTATCGAAGAAACCAGAGTGCGCAGCCGCAGGTGGTGACGATCGAGAACGGCGTTGTGGGCCAGGATCCTGCCGGGCGCGAGCAGGAACGCAGCCACGCGCAGGGGGCGGTGCTCCGCCCCGGCACCGAAAAGCACCGCGGCCTGTCCGATGCGCAGATGCCGGAATTCGCGGCGCAGTTGCCTGTAGAGCTGCCAGGCCGAGCCGGGGATCAGGGTGATCGTTGGACAACCTTCCCAACCGGCCTCCGGGGCGCCCACCCGCACTACGAAGTGGCGGCGCGACGGAACCAGCCGCCGGAATCCCTCGGCCATGGCGCGCGCAGGGGCCTCATCGCCTGTAAGAAATGTTACGACGACCGCCTCAGGGTCCTTGCCGAGGAGGCCGAATAGAAGTTGCTTCAAGCGCTGTTTCAGGATCGTCACCGCGTCCGGGAAAGTACGCCGTAGGCCGCCAGCGGCAGGATGGCCGCCACGATGCAGACAGGCGCGTAGCCGGACTTGTCAATTGTCGCTCCAATTAGCGGCGAAATCACTGCCTGCATGGCCCCATAGGCGCCGGTCAGCAGGGAGACGCTGAATGCGGCGTGGCGGCCGCCGAAGGCGTCGAGCGGCATCGTATAGAGGTTCACGCTCCAGGCCGTGATCGCAAAGAAGCTGAGAGAGATGGCCGCCGTGGCCCAACCGGGGCCGGGCATCCAGGGAACGGCCGCCGTCGCGAGCAACAGGAGGGCGCTCACGCGGCACACTTTACGGCGAGCCTCGAGCGCGGGCACGCCGGCGCGGGTCCACTGCAGCGACAGCCAGCCTCCGGCCAGTCCACCGGCGTACGCGAAGAAGTTCGGGACCGGAGCGAGCAGGTTGGCGTGGACGAACGTGGCGCCCTGCGCGTCCTTGAGAAAGAGCGTGGTCCAGTTGCTCCACAGCGTGTAGACCGGCATGCTCAGGATGTTGGCCGCCACGAAGCCCCACAGCCGCACGTCGCGCAGCAGCCGCAAAGACGACCCGGGCGCCGTCGCCACTTCGTCTTCCACCGCCGCCGCCTTCCGCGACACCCAGAGCCAAAGCGGGATCCACGCGAGACCCAACACCCCGGTGAACACGAAGGCGGAGCGCCAGCCGTAGTGCAGCGCGAACCAGACCGCCAGCGGCGGGGCGGCGATCGCGCCCACGCTCAATCCGATCTGGCTGAGCGCGTTTCCCAGCGCACGCTCCCCCGGCAGCAGATACCGGTGCAGGGCTTTGCCCACCGCGGGGACGCCGCAGGACTCGGCTGCGCCCAGCACAGCGCGGCAACCCACCAGCCCCGGCAACCCCTTCACGAACCCCGTGGCCACGCCCGCCATGGACCACAGCCCCACGCCCGCGGAGATGGCGCGGTTGAGTCCGAAACGGTCGATGATCAGCCCGGCCAGCGGCGATGAGATCGCGTAAGTAATCGAGAACGCCGCCAGCACCATTCCGTAGCCGGCATTGGTGAGGCTGAATTCGGCGCGCAGCACGGGCGCCAGCGCCGCCAGAATTTGCCGGTCGAGGTAATTCAGGGCGCTGGACAGCACGAAGACACCCATCACCATCCAGCGCAGGGGAACCGGGTTTCTCACTCAGGGAAACTCTATCACGGCGGCTTCGCCGGCCGTGCCGAGCTTGGCGTCGGGCTTGCTGAAGTACTCGACGACAATGTTGCGCGGCGGCTTCTGAGGCCCGCAGCCAAAGGTCTTCTCGCCCCCGCCGAGGATGACGATCTTGCCCGGGTCCGGCACCAGCAGCCGCACGGGCTTGGCGCCTTTGCGCTCGACCACCAGGCGTGCCGTCTTGCCGAGGCAATCCACCTGCGTCAAGACTCCTTGAATCTTGCCGTCGGGACGGGGACCGTCCCACCAGTCCTCGACTTTGCCGCTCGCGGGGGCTGAGGCGGGGTGCTCGCGCTGGGCTTTGTCGAGAGCAGCCTGGATGGAAGCCATCGATTTCTGCTTGAGGGCTTCCAGTTCGCGCTGCTGCTCGTCGGCCTCGCGCTTCTTCGCCTCGGCTTCCTGCTGCTTCCGGCGAACAACCGCGTCGTCGTGGATTTGCCGGAGGCGCGCCCGCTCTTCCGGCGTGCCGGCGGCCAACTCCGCCGAGCCCCAACTCTTCGCCGCATCCACGAGCTGGCCGGCGTCCTCCTGCGCCCCCGCCAACGCCCGCCAATAATCGACGTTGCGCGGTTCGAGTTTCGCCGCGGCGGCGAGCAGGCTGATGCGCCGCCCTGGTCCGGTCTGCGTCTGCGCCAACTCGAAGGGGGGCGCCGCCCAGCGCGGATTGAGCTGCGCCGCCTTCTCGAACGCCGCCTGTGCCTTGCCGCGGTCCGTTTCGAGACGCGCGTACTCGAGCGCGGCGCGGGCGCTGGTGGTCGAGGCCTCCATCGCCTGGCCCAGCAGCGTGCGCGCCTCGTCGGCGCTCTTCTCGCGGAGGGCCAGCAAGCCAAGCCCTTCGAGCCCCTCCGCGGAGCCGGGCGCGCGAGTCAGGATGGCCTGATAGGCCTGCTGTGCGGCAGCCGATTGCGCGGGGTTGGCCAGAGCCAGGTCGGCCAGGGCGATTCGCTCCGCGCCCACCGGAACGGGCATCGCCGTGAAGTCCTTCGCGGGCCGCAGGACGATGCCGCGCAGCGGCGTGGTCGCGAACTGCCCGGCGCGCAGGTAGGCCTCGGCCTCCTTGTCGATCTGCGCCGGGGTCTTGCCGAAAGCGTTGCGAAGGGCCGGTTCCGCTTCCACGCCCTGCTCCAGATTGTGGACCGCCACGCGCAACTTGCCGTAGTAGTCCGGCAGGACCGTAAGCATGTGCATGCGGGCCCAGTCGAGGTTTCGCTCGGCCGCGGGCAGTGGCGCGCCGAGAGTAACGCGCGAGCCGTCGATTTCGAGCGTGGAGAAGACCTCCGCCAGCCCCCTCTCCATGGCGGGCGAGAGGCCGCGCGGGCCGGATTCGATCAGAATGCGAGCGCACTCGCGAAGCACCGCGGGCGGGATGGGCCCCTCGGACGGGATGGCGGCGAGGTAAGCGTCCCGCGCCAGGCCCAGACCGGCGAGGCCTGCTTCGCCGAGCGGAGCACCAGGACGCGAATCGGCCAGACCGGCCGGATATCGGACCTGCCAAGCACCTGCTCGACAGCCCCGCGAAACTGCTCCAGATCCGCCAGCCGCTCCCGAGCGGCGCGGTCCCCCGCATCGCTAAGGACTTCAAAGGGCCCGGAGCGCAACCCCACCCAGCGGTCCGCCCCCGCCAGAGTGAACGCGAAGAACAACAACAAACTCAGCCGCGCCATGCCCGTCCCTATCATAAACACAACCGGGGACAGTACACTCAAACCCCAATTCCGGGATTCGACGCGGACCTTCGACCTGCTCTGCGGGGCAGACCATCGCAGTTCGTCGTCTGCCGCCTGAGGCTGCCACCCCGGCTCCTAAGGTTGCTGAAACGGGATCACCTTGAGCGACACCGGCTGGCGCTCGTTCTCTTTCAGCGACAGCTTCTCGGCCTTGCCCTCGTAGCGCTTCAGAAAATCGGGATCCAGGTAAGCGCCTGCCTCGATGTTCTCCCACGCCAGGATCTTGTATTCCCCCGGCGCCACGCCTTTGAGACTGTAGCTGCCGTTTTCGCCTGTCTGCGTTTCTTTGAACAGCGAGTATCGCCTCGAGTCCGGCGCCAGCACGACGGTAGCCCCGCTCACGGGCTCGCCCTCCTCGTTCTGCACCACGCCCTCCACACGCGCCCCCGCCAGGCTCAGCGTGACCCGCAGGCTGCCGGAGACTCCACCGGTGAGGTCGATGCCCTCCTCGGGCACCGTCTGCGCGCCGTACCGCAAGGACCTAACGTACGCGCCTTCCGGGAGATTGCGCACCTGGACGAAATAGCGGCCTGGGAGGATGTCCTTGAGCCTGAACTTGCCGTCCGGGCCGGCCGCAGCGGAGTCTGCTCCCAAACTCATGTACTCGACCGGCTCCAGTGCGATCTGTAGGTTGTTGAGCTTCGCCTCGGGGTTGTCCGCAACCTCGACTGAGCCGGCAAGCTCCTGAGCCGCAACCGGCTGGAGAACGATCCCGTCGATGTGCCGCCTGCCCACTTGCAGAGGAGTAGAGGCAACTAACACGCCCTGGTCGGGCATGACGAAGCTGGCGCTCAACAGGTACGTCCCTGGCACGACACCCTTGAGTTCAAAGGCGCCGTCCTTCTCCCGGCTGTAGGCGCGTCTGGCCCCCTGCAGACTGGCCAAGGCAACCTCCGTCACGCCCGCTGGAGAGAGAAGAACCGCCGCCGATTTGCCTTCTGGTGCACCGGCCACCCTGCCTCTGATGCGCACCGTATCTGTCTTCCGCAAACGAATTTCGATGCCGCCGGTTTCCGCACCCGCATCGACCTGCACCGGCACGGCCCCGGCCGCATCCGTGGCGCTCGGAAAGAAGGTGGGCACGTGCTCCGGCTCCGGCTTGTCGCCGGGCGGTTGAGCACTGACGCTGGTACTGCTGGTGGAGCTTTCGCTGAATGTCGCCACCAGGTACTTGCCGGCAGCCAGGTTCGCGATGCGGAACTCGCCCTTGCCATTCGCCGTCACGGCGGCGGCCCGCCTCCACCGCCGCACGCCACGCTGGTAGCCCGCCTGAAGCGCCATTACCGCCATGTTCGAGACCGGCTCACCCTTTTCGTCCAGCACGCGACCGGAAATGACCGTTGTCGGAACCAGCTTGTAGACCACTTTCAAATGTTGCCCGGGGGCCAGAAGTAGATAGGCGCCGGTCGCCGCGCCGGCGCCAGTCCCGTAGAACTGTCCGATGTAGCCGGCGCGCTGGACGGCGAGCCTGTAACGGCCTTCGGTCAAGCCTGGGAACGAAAACCCGCCGCTATCGTCAGTCACCGCGCTCACAACGTTAGGGGGCGCGCCCCCGGCCAGCATCAGGACCGCCTTCGGCAGCGGCTCGCCGGTCGTGCTGCTGACGACGCGCCCCTCGATGGAGCACTTCTCGTCCTTGGATCTTTCCGAGGGGGCCTGCGCCTGCGCCTGGAGCAAGATCGCCAACGCGAGCAGCCCGGACAGGAGCATCGCGTGCGTTTTGAACATGTGCAGAGTAATAGCCCTCATGGGTCCCTCGCACACTCCGCTACTCTTGTAACATAGGCGCAGCCGTGCCGGTGCCGGTTACCCGCAACGCCCCGTCAATCTTCCCGCCGTGCTCTCCCCTCCCCCCGCATAGAGGTTTTCTATCGCGCCGATGCAAACTTCTGATAGCGGACTCCGCGCTCTGTCCTTTACTATTGTCAACAAGCTCGCCCCGTTTGCCAGCCAGCACTCCAAGTTGAGGAGACCACGTTGTCGTTTCGGATACTCGCAGGATTATTGTCTGTCCCGTCGTTTGTATTGGCGCAGGCGCCCCAGGACGCCGGCGCCGACATCGCCCTCCTAAAAGCCGCCGTCAAGTCCTCCCAGATGGCCGGCGACAACGCCTGGATGCTCATGAGCGCCGCGCTGGTTTTAATGATGACCGGCCCGGGCCTGGCGTTGTTCTACTGCGGCCTGGTGCGCAAACGCAACGTGCTCGGCACCATGATGCAAAGCTTCGGCATGATGGCCGTGATCACGCTGGTGTGGGCCGTCTGCGGCTACAGCCTGGTGTTTGGAAAGGGCAACGCCTTCATCGGCGGCTTCGAGCACCTGTTCCTTCAGGGAGTCGGAGGCGACCCCAACGCCGCCTATGCTCCCACCATCCCGCACCAGACGTTCATGATCTACCAGATGATGTTCGCCATCATCACCCCGGCGCTCATCGCGGGGGCTTTCGCCGAACGCGTCCGCTTCGGCGCCATGCTGCTCTTCTCCACGCTCTGGGCCTTCCTGGTCTATTTCCCGCTGGCCCACATGGTCTGGGGCGACGGCGGCTTTCTCAATGCCACGCTCGGCGGCCGCATCCCGGTGCTGGACTTCGCCGGCGGGACCGTCGTGCACATCTCCTCGGGATTCTCGGCCTTGGTGACGGCGATCTACATCGGCAAGCGCAGGGGCTACCCGCACGACGCCATGAAGCCGCACAGCCTGGTGCTCAGCTTCATCGGAGCCTGCCTGCTGTGGGTCGGCTGGTTCGGCTTCAACGCGGGGAGCGCGCTGGCGGCGTCGGCCCTGGCAACCAGCGCCTTTGTCGCGACCCACTTCGCCTCCGCGGCCGGCGCGGTTTCCTGGATGCTCGCCGAGAAACTGCGCGGCGGCAAAGCCAGCGCTCTCGGCGGAATTTCCGGCGCGGTCGCGGGTCTGGCCACCGTCACCCAAGGAGCGGGCTTCGTGCAGCCGTTCAGCGCGGTGCTCATCGGCTTCGTGGCCGGCGGCGTGTGCTACTACATGGTGGCGGTCGGCAAGGAGAAGTTGGGCTACGACGATTCGCTCGACGCCTTCGGCGTGCACGGCATCGGCGGGCTCACCGGCTGCCTGCTCACGGGCGTCTTCGCGACCCGGGCCGTCAACGGCGTGTTCAAACTGCCCAACGGCCAGCTTGCCCCGGTCGGCATGATCGACGGCAACCCCATGCAGGTTCTCAACCAGCTCGCCGGCGCCGGCGTCGGGATCGCCCTGGCGGTGGTCGGCACTCTGGTGGCGCTCAAGATCACCGAGCTCGTCACCCCGCTGCGCATCGACGAGCGGGAGGAGTCTACGGGGATGGACCTCGCGCTGCACGGAGAAGAAGGGTACAATTTCGAGTCATAGCCCCATGTACAGAATCGAAGCGATCATCCAACCCTTCAAGCTCGACAGCGTGAAGGACGCTCTGAAGGCCATCGGCATCGACGGCATCACCGTATCCGAGGTGCGCGGGCACGGCCGCCAGCAGGGCCACAAAGAGGTCTACCGGGGACGCGAGTACGACGTCGACCTGCTGCCCAAGGTGAAGCTGGACATGGTGGTTCCAGCCGACCGCAAGGACGAGGTCATCCGCACCCTGGTCGATTCCGCCCGCACCGGCAAGATCGGCGACGGCAAAATCTTCGTCTCCGAGATCCTCGAAGCCATCCGCATCCGCGACGACCACCGCGGCGATTCGGTCCTGTAACGTAGCGCGAGAACCTACGGGATGCCGCGAATATCGTCGAATGGGGCGCGAGCGCCGCTGTCAGCCTTCCACGGTATGCTGCCGTAGCCACGTTTCGAGTTCGGCAAACCGCAACTGGCCGCTTTCGTAAAGGCCGGTCAAAAACAAGAACGCATCCGCATCATCGAACGCTAGGCGAAAGCCGTTGACCTTCAGAAAAGCGGCGGTTACGGTGACCGCGACCCGCTTGTTGCCATCCACGAACGGATGATTCTGCGACAGGCTCTCCCAGAGCGCGGCCGCCTCTTGAATCAGGTCACCATAGTAGCCGGTTTGCGGTCTGGACAACGCGGATTCAAGGCCGCCGCGGTCCCGGATGCCCAATGAACCTCCGAACCTAGCGATCAACCGGGCGTGGACAGCGGCCACCTCGTCAACGGTCGGATAAGAGGTCACTGGGCCAGACGGCGGAGCAGTTCCGGATGCTGATCGATGAACTCGCCGACAGCCGCGAGAAACGGCGACGGCTGCGCCTGTCCCTTTCGCTTCAGGAACTCGACGAACTGCCGAACGGACTCCTGTTCATCGGGCCCCAGTGAACTGATTGTGTCAGCGAGGTTCTCGACGGCCATGGTGCCTTCCACCCGAAGTATACCGCAGGGCCGCCCGTTGAGCGACGATTTGTTGATCCGTGTCCATCCGTGTTCATCCGTGGCTGAAGTCCGCCGAAAATCCTGTAGAATCTACACATGCGCTCCATCCCCAAGGCCCTTCTGCTCTGTGCCCCTCTTTTCCTCTGCGCCTCCGCGTTGGCGCAGTGGGACGACAGCTTGCTTAAGCCCTTCGTGATGGATCACCGCGCGGCCACCACTTCCCCAGCCGATGTATCGTTCCTCCTCGAAGCCCCCGCCGGCAAGGACGGCTTCATTCGCGTTCAGGGCGGCCACTTCGTAAAGCCCGACGGCAAGCGCATCCGCTTCTGGGGCGTGCACCTCACGGACTGGAGTCCGGGCTCGATCGGAGCTCCCCGCCAAAGAAGACTCGGCGATGTACGCCCGCACCCTCGCCCGCTACGGCGTCAACATGGTCCGTCTGCACTTCGTGGACAAGTGGGCGCCCACCGGCATCACCGACGGCTCCAAGAACGATACCCGCTCCTTCGATGCCCAGCAGCTCGACCGGCTGGACTTCCTGGCCGCCGAGCTCAAGAAGAACGGCATCTACATGGACCTGAACCTCAACGTCGGCCGGGCGTACAAAGAAGGTGACGGCGTGCCGGATGCCGCCAAACTCCAGTGGGCCAAGGGCCTCACACTCTTCGACAAGCGCCTGATTGAGCTGCAGAAGGAGTACGCCCACAACTTGCTGACGCACGTCAACCCCTACACCAGGACGGAATGGGCCAAGGAGCCGGCCATCGCCATCGTCGAGATCCTGAATGAGAACGGGATCGGCCAGGGCTACAACCCGCCGACCCAGTTCTACAAGGACGAGCTCGACGGCATCTACAACACCTGGCTGAGAGCCAACCTCACACCGGAACAGTTGCAGAAGCTGCGCGAGCAGGCCGGGGTTCAGGGCGACGCGCCCGTTCCCCGCCTCACCGGCAATCAGAAAGCCACGGCGCCCAAGGACCGCTATGAAACCGAGGTCCGCTTCTTCATGTACCTCGAGAACAAGTTCTATCAGGACATGACCAAATACCTCCGGGACCTGGGCGTGAAGCAGCCCATCATCGGGACCGCCGACCACGGCCACAGCGGCCCGCCCTGGGCCATGCTGACCAGCCTCTCCAAGCTGGATGTCGTCGACGGCCATATCTACTGGAATCAATATGTCGGCGTGGGCAACATTCCCATGGTCAACGATCCTCTGCACTCCACCATCGTGCAGGTTGCGCGTACCGCCTTTGCCGGAAAGCCCTACACAGTCAGTGAAACCAATGAACCGTTCCCGAGCGATTGGAACAGCGAATACATTCCCATCCTCGCCGCGTACGCCGGCTTCCAGGATTGGGACATGTGCGTCATGTACACTTTCGAGCCCAAGAAGGACCCCAATTGGCAGCCCTACGTCGGCGACGCTTGGGACATTTCGCTCGACCCCGTCCGCATGACCGGGATGGCGGCGGGAGCACTGATGTTCCTGCAATACGACGTCAAGCCGGCGCGGCAGGTTATTGAGAGAACGTATTCCAAGGAACAGGTGTTGGACGCCGGCCTGCTCCCGGCCGGCTTACGCTCGCAGCCCGGCCAGCCTCCCAGCGAATCACCTTGGTTCACCCCCGGCTTTCCGTTGGCCCTGCCGCTGGAGCACGGGGTTCGCATCAAATCGCTCGACGGCCCGCCCACCGCGAAATACACCGCGTCCGGCGCCAACCCGATCGTCTCGGATACCAAGGAGTTGAGCTGGTATACCACCGATCCGAAAGCGGGGTTGGTGACGGTGGAAACGGACCGCGCGCAGGCTCTGATCGGATTCATCAAGGCGAACCAGAAAACGCTCAAGAATCTCGGCGCCGTCATCGCCAACAACTTCGCCACCATCGTCCTGACCTCCATGGACGGCAAGCCGATTGCGAGCTCGGGCAAGATGCTTCTCAACGCCGGCTCCCGCATGTCCAACACGGATCAGAAGTGGGCCGACGAAGCCCATACCGCGCTGGCCGGTGGCCGGGGCGCCCGGGGTGCGCCGCCGCCGGCGGTCCGGCCGGGAGGCCGTTCGCCGACCCTGATCGAGCCCGTAACCGGCACCGTGACCCTGCGCAATATCGTGGCCGCCAAGACGGTGAGCGCGGCCGCGCTGGACGGCTCCGGCAAGCCCATCGGCAATCCCCTCCAGGCAAAGAAGACCGCCGCCGGTTGGGAACTCCCCATCGGAGCGCCGGTCACCACCTGGTACGTCGTCTCCGTCACCCGGTAATGACGTTACGAGCCACAGATGAAAGCTGATTGACACAATCCGTGTCCACCCGTGTTCATCAATGGCCTCCGTTCTTTCACGCCGTCTGTCGTGCAAAGCCACGCAACCACCTCGTCATAGCACTAGAATCAAGAGAGGAGATCGTATGCCACCCACTCGCGCAATGGCGCTGGCCCTGATGCTGGGCGCCCTGGCCTTCGGGCAAGGCCCGGCGGCGCCCCCGGCCGCCCCGCCATCCCCCAACCCCGGCTTCCAGGCCCTGGTGCAAGAGGCCAAATCAAAGATCAAGGAAGTCCCGGTCCCCCAGTTGAAGACCTGGATGGACTCCGGCGAAAAGCTTCTGTTGATTGATGTCCGGGAGGACAACGAATGGCAGGCCGGACATGCGGCCAGCGCCATTCATATCGGACGGGGCACGCTGGAGAGCGGGATCGAGAAGGCCGCTCCCGACAAAGCCCAGCGTGTGGTGCTCTACTGCCGCAGCGGTGCGCGCTCAGCCCTGGCTGCGGATACCCTTCAGAAGATGGGGTACTCCAACGTCTTCTCCCTGACCGGCGGCTTCACCGCCTACCAGGCCGCGGGATTGGCATCCCAGAAATAGCCCGCATGTGAATCGAGCCCGCCTCGCAGCGATTTCTAGCGGTGTGGTACACGAAGTGCCCGCGGATTTAAGAAAAGCACTTACATCCGACCCGCAAGCTTTAACAGCATGGGAGGATATTACACCGCTCGCACGCAACGAGTGGATATGTTGGATTGAGTCGGCTAAAAAAGCAGAAACTAGAAGCCGCCGGATCGAGTGGGGCTGTTCAAGCCTTAAGGATGGAAAACGACGCCCCTGTTGTTGGCCCGGATGCGCCCACCGCTGATTCCAAGAGCGTGACACCGTCAGAATTGCCCCATGCGGCCCCGGCCAGCGCTCGGCAGCAGCAGCGCCTGGTCAGGCCGCAGAGAGCGCACTGATCGTAACGTAATACCCGTCCGGATCTCGAAGCGAGAACTCCTTGGTTTGAGTGTTCGGATTCACGTGTGGCTCCTCTTCGAGCCGGGTGACGAGCAGAGCGTGCCCTTTGAAGCGCCAGGTCGAAATCATCGACACGGAAGAACAACAGGAGCCCGTTGCCGGGTGTCCCGTGATCGGGGCTCATCAATGAGGGATGCTCGTGGGCGCCCCACTCGTGGAGGCAGAGCAAGACAGTTCCATCTGAATCGAGGATTTGCCCAAAGTAATCATGGGCAGGAAGGGTAGCCGGCTGACCGAACAGCGCCCGGTACCATTGGAAGCTGCCCGGCACGTCGCCTACTCCTATGATCGTCCACGTGCGCTTCATCGGGTCCCCTTCTGCGGACTAGTTCGTGTTTAGCGTGTTCACGTCAGCCTCGCCGCGCTGCCTCGATGGCGGCGACGTCGATCTTCTTCATCGTCATCATCGCCTCGAAGGCACGCTTTGCCTCACCGCCGCCCAGCCGCAAGCGCATCGGTTAGCGCGCGCGGGGTGATCTGCCAGGAGAGGCCCCAGCGGTCCTTGCACCAACCGCACTCGCTTTCCGTGCCGCCATTGCCGACGATCGCGTTCCAGTAACGGTCCGTCTCTTCCTGATTCTCCGTCGCGATCTGGAAGGAAAATGCCTCGGAGTGCCTGAACGTAGGGCCGCCGTTGAGACCGAGACAGGGAATGCCCACGACGGTGAACTCCACCGTCAGCACATCGCCCTTCTTGCCGCCCGGATAGTCACCGGGAGCCTCGTGAACAGCGGCTACTGTACTATCCGGAAAGGTGGCGGCGTAGAAGCGCGCCGCCTCATGCGCCTCCTTGTCGAACCAGAGGCAAATCGTGTTCTTTGGCTTCATGTTCGTGTGCTCCTTGTGCTCGATCGGGGCGAACGCCGCGGTCTTTGCGCCGGGACGTCTCAAATTGGTAGCCACCCGTCCTGCCCTTCTAAAATCATAGCGCTGGCAGGGATCGACCTCGAGATCCGACCAACCCGGCGCATCACACTACGCACCGAACGCTCCCCGCGGTGGTCGGCAACCCGGACGTGAACGCCCGGTACGGGTCACTTCCCAGTGGTGCGTGATCCGCTCGCAGGCCCGACCGTGGACGGGCGCAATATGCACGGTCGTGCTACCATCACGGACGCAATGCGACGCGGCGAATACGGCTACGATGCGCCTTACGCGCTGGTGATCTTCGGATCTTTGGCGGTACTCAGCGGCCTGGGAGCGGCCATTGCCTGGTGGCGTATGCCAAGTCAAGCGGCTGCGCCCACGCTGTATTTTGTCCTGTTCCTGGCGAACACCACCAGCTTTTTCTATACCACCAGACGCGGCAAGTG
>CAWDER010000041.1:0-39094 GCA_963801345.1 Bryobacteraceae bacterium | reverse complement strand
TACTTCGCCACCACCGTATCGATCACCAGCCGGTCACTCACCAGGCCCTTGTCAATGATCCGAGCCGGCAGGGGCGCCGCGGCCACCCCGCCTTCGCCACAGGATTTGCAGGCGCGTTTCTCGCGCTTGGTCACCAGCACGAAGTACTTGGCCGGTTCCACATCCAACTGCTCGCTCTGATCGTAGCCGATCACCGTCATCGGCTGGCCGCAAGCTCCGCAGGTGCACAGTTCCGGTGCGCAGGTAATCACCCGCTCCACGCGCGGCAGCTCCGCCGGCAGTTCCTGCCGTCCCGGATGCGGGCGGCGCTTCCGGCTGCCCGTCGATGCCGGCAGAGGTTCGCGCTCGCTCTCCGCCTGCACTTCGGCGCTGCTCACTCCAGGTTCCAGTTCCAGAAGCTCCAATTGCGCGTCGCTGAGCTTCTCGCTCGCCGGACCGTACTTCTGGATCCGCTGGAGCCGCAGCCGCTGTTCCAGTACCTGGATTTTCAGGTACGCCCACTGCAGCTCCACTGCGGTCGAGTGGACTTGCTGCTTGAGCTGTGTAATCTGCTCAGCCTCGGGATGGGGGGGAGTGGAGGAAGTGTCGCTCACAAGAGGTAAGAACAATCATAACATGACTTGTTTTAACTTACAAGTAAGTTATGCGATTTTGGCTTCCGAAAACGATGTTTTCCTGTACCAGGCGCGCCGCCGGGTCTGGGCCAGATCGATGCCGCCCAACAGCAGCGCCAGTTCCTCGTGGCTGAGCACAACCTTGAGTTGACGGCCTTCGGCCTCCGGCCAGCGGAAGCGTCCCTTCTCCAGGCGCTTGGCGCACACCCACAACCCGCTGCCATCCCAGAACAACAGCTTCAGGCGATTGTGTCGTGCGTTCGTAAACAGGAAAATGTGCCCGCTCAGTGGATCGCACGACAACCGGTCGCGCGCCAGACCGTAGAGCCCTTCGAAGCCCTTGCGCATGTCGGTGGCCCCGGCTGCCAGGTAGATCCGCGTGGCCGGACCCCAACCGAACATGTTCAGGCCGGCTCCAGCAGGCTCACCACCTGTTGTAGCGTCTGCGCATCAAACCCGCGCCCGACATCGATCCGCCGTCCGCCCCTCAACACAACCGCCAGGCCACTCGCGCCCGCCGCGTGCCCGCCCGACAGTTCCACGGCCAGCCACCGGCTTGAGCCGACGCCTTCATCGTGCCCCTGCTCTCGCCGCCGCTGGTATCGCGCCAGCGTCGACAAAGCCAGCCCATGCTTCTGGCAGAATTCCACCCGGCTCATCCCGCTGGTTCCGTATTCGACGACCAACTGCTCGACCTCCGCCCGGCTCCGGCGCCGCCGTGGCCTTCCCACTTCTCCTTCGGTCATCCTTCCACTTCAACACTGGATCGCCCGCATGAACAGATGGGTTGGTCTATCCGGCGTGTCAAAGGCGCGAAGCGCTTGGGCGTCAGGGTTGGCAATTGGCTGACTATCGATCAGTCGAGAACACTGCTGCAAACGTCGTCCGTGGAAACCGCCCGCGGCAAGCGCGACCACGCCATCTTGGCGCTGTTGATGGGATGCGGACTCAGGCGGGCCGAACTTGTCGGTCTGAGAACCGAGGACCTCCAGATTCGGGAGGAACATTGGGTCATCGCCGATCTCATCGGCAAAGGAAAGCATATCCGCACAGTTCCGGTCCCCGCCTGGGCGAAGCGAGCGGTCGACGAATGGACCGAAGTTGCCGGTATCAGCACAGGCCGGATCTTCCGGCGCGCAAACCGATTCGGCAAGATCTGGGGTGAAGGGATCACGCCAAAGGCGATTTGGCACGTCGTGAAGGCCGCTGCCCTGCGGGCCGGGATACAGAACCTCGCCCCGCATGATTTGAGGCGTACCTGCGCCCGAGTCTGTCACGTGGCGGGCGGCGAGTTGGAGCAGATCCAATTCCTGCTTGGGCATGCTTCGGTTCAGACTACCGAGCGTTACCTGGGCTGCAAACAGGAGTTGCGCCACGCCGTCAACGACAAGCTTGGTCTCGAGGACGATTGAACTGCGCCATGCAGTCCCGGAAGTCGAAATATGGGGTGCTGTGCCCGAATCCGGGCAGTTTCCGAGTGCCCCATGATCCGTCCGGACTTGGTTGGACAACCTCCCATGATTTCCTTGATTTCCTGCATGCTGTTGGCCGATGATTGTACTGGAGAACACATGGCGGAGCCAAAGTGGAAGCGATTTGAAAAACTGATTCACCAAATACACATCCAACTTGCTCCACAGGGTGCGATGGTCACGCTGGACGACAAGATCATTGGCTGCGAGTCGAAAGTAGAGCGTCAACTCGACGTGACGATTCGTGTCAGCGTCGCTCAGTACAAGATCCTCATTGTCGTCGAGTGCAAGGACGAAGCCCGTCCCATCGATGTGGGTACCATGGGTGAGTTCGCCAGCCTTCTACGCGACGTCAAGGCGAACAAAGGAGTAATGATCTCCAGTTCCGGCTATACGCCAGCAGCAATCGAAATGGCGCGGGCCCAGGGAATTGATACTCGCACCTATCTCGACACGGAGAGAGTGGACTGGAAATCGGAGGTCACAATTCCTGTTTTGCTCACACGAGCAAAACTCGATGCGTGGCGCGTTCGATTTTCCAGTGTTCCCGGCTTCCAATGGGGAGCACCGACGAACATCCCTTTCCCGTTCATTGAGACCTTTGCCGAAGATGGCACCCCTCTCGGCCCGATCATCACATTGCTCGGCAAGATATGGAACCACGACGAGAGGCTCCACGAGCCAGGAGAACATACGGTTCTGCTGGCTGAGCATGTTCTTCTGAACGTAGGCGACACTCGTTGCCATACAAAGCTGGAGGCCGTAATCAAAGTCGAACGCTGCTATTACCTGGGTCCGCTTCCCGTAAAGATAGCGGGATTTCGAGATGAGCAGAATGGTTCTTTATCGACTAAGGAGATGACAACTGACTTTATTGAACCGGCACGAATTGAACGCGGAGAAATGCCGGGCTGGGTGCAGCTCCCGACAGATAAAGAGATCGCCATCACCGTCATGATGGCAATGAACTACGTCGACGCATTGCCCGAAAATCCTGAAGATTTGGAACCCCAGCCGCCCTCCGTTGCTGGTTGACTGTAAGTGTCAGAGCAAGCCATCTTCCCAAACGCCGACGGCAGTGATGTAGTGTGAGGGTGGACGAACAAGCGCAGGCGGTAGCCGCCGGAGAGCCGGAGCAGCGATGATCCGAGGTTTCCCCGTCACTAGAGTCGAGCCACTGACGATCTTCCCGCGCCGTCAGCAGGAGCAGGAACTGTGGAACATCGGCCGTGCCTGGTATGGAAGAGTAGGCCTTGATCGCCGACATCACGTTGCGCCATGCCTCGATTCTCGCGGAGAAGCTGGAAAGGCGGACGCTGAGCGCCACCGCGTAAAACACATACGCTTGCGCGTGCGCCGCCGTACAGGCGTACCGCCCCAACTATCCCCTTGCCGGCCTCTCGGTCATTTTGGCCATCGTATTCAAATCGAAATATTCTCCCACGGGCTCAAGGTGGAGAACTTGCGAGATCCTATCGCGGCCCTTACGGTCGCGGCCGGATAGAACCTGATGGCGTTCGATCTCTGCTGGATCGGTGGACCAGCTTACGACGCGATAATTGCCGACGTGAAGCCATTCGTTTGAGGCGAGCTTTACGAACACTGGGACCGCGTATCCCTTGCGGAACTCAGCAGCCTCAGCCTCGATGTCCGACCTCGCGCCGGGAAGGATGATGTCTGGCAGTTGCGGGTTATCTTCGTAAGTGAAACACCCGCAGACGACCGTCCCGCCCTCCATGGGGAGGTACGAGATCTCGCTCCCGCCAAGAGTCGCGGCAATTTCGGCGCGTGTGTACTTCTTTCCGAGCTTCCATTTCTGCTGCAAGTCGGCCTCCTTGCATAAAGCCTACCAGCACGCCGGTTTCGCCGCATTCCGGTCGGTTTGTCGGGGACTCGGAAGTTGGCCGGAAACGGCGTTCGAGGAAGTGTTGGCCGGCATTAGGACCCGCCAGATCGCCCAGCGCCTGCTGTTCGCGCTAAGCACCTGCCACCTGGCCGTACGGCGCCCTCCCCTCGACGTGCTCGAGCCCACTCGCGCCCGAACTCCCCTCCTAACCGGCCAGCCACCCCCGCTCCGTCCGTCCAGCCCCCCCGCACCCCATGCCCTCCCGCCCCAGCCTCCCGCCTGCCGGTCTCAACAAGTCCGCGACGCCGGGCGCACCCCCCCGCACCCCGCCCTCTCTGCCCCGAAAACCCGATGAGACCTTTCTCAGTCACAACTCCCAAAAATCCCCTAACCCGCTGATTCTACAACTCTTCTGCAATCGCCAACCACAGCGGCAGCCAATTCGTCCGCTACTCTAGAAGGCGCCGGGCCACTGGCGCCATCTTTCCTCGTAAGGAGTCTCACAAACCAATGGCCTCCGACAAACAAATCGCCGCCAATCGCCGCAACGCCCAGCACAGCACCGGCCCCAAAACCCCCCAGGGCAAGGCCGCCGTCCGCTCCAATGCCCTCAAACACGGCCTCACTTCCGATAACGCCGTCATCGGCGGCGAAGACGACGAGGCCTTCGACGAACTCCTCAACACCTTCCTCGATGACCTCCAGCCCGCCGGCCCCCTCGAAACCGCCCTCGTCCACCAGGTCGTCATGGCCCAGTGGCGCCTCGCCCGCTGCCGCGCCATCGAAACCGGCTTCTTCAATCTCGGCCTCGTCGACAGCAAGCGGGACCTCGAAGACGGCTACATCGGCCTTACCGACGAAGACAAACTCGCCCACGTCTTCCGCCGGGACGCCTGTCCCCCGCCCAGCGTCCTCGACACCCTCGGCCGCTACGAGGCCCGCGTCGAGCGCGCCTTCTACCGCGCCCTCCACGAGCTCCAGCGCATCCAGGCCGCCCGCCGGCGCCCCGACCCTCCGCAGCCCCCCGCCGAAGTGGATTTTGCAAAACAAACCCAACCCGGCCCCGCCGGCCCAGTCGTGAATCCGCCTTCCTCGCCCTGCTACGATATACACTTAGCTCCATCGCAACCAATATGCCCCTCCGCTTCTACAACACCCTCACCCAGCGCACCGAGGACTTCACCCCCCTCGACGGCAACACCGTCCGCATCTACACCTGCGGCCCCACCGTCTGGAATTTCGCTCATATCGGCAACCTGCGCACCTTCACCTTCCAGGACATCCTTCGACGCTGGCTGCGCTATCGGGGGTACCAACTGAACCATGTCATGAATCTCACCGATGTCGACGACCGCATCATCCAGCAGTCCGCCGCCGCCGGGAAATCCATCGGTGAATTCACCGCCGTCTTCATCCAGGCTTTCCTCGACGACACCGCCGCCCTGCGCCTCGAGCGCCCCGAGCGCGTCGTCAAAGCCACCGATCACATCGACGACATGGTCGCCCTCATCCAGCGCCTCACCGCCAACGGCCACACCTACACCAGCGAGGGCTCGGTCTACTTCCGCATTTCGACCTTCCCCTCCTACGGCCGCCTCGCGCACCTCGATTCCAAAGGCATCCTCGACGGCGCACGCGTCGATACCGACAAGTACGACAAGGAAAACGCCCGCGACTTCGTCCTCTGGAAGGCCCGCAAGGAAGGCGAGCACTATTGGGATACCCCGCTCGGCCCCGGCCGCCCCGGCTGGCACATCGAGTGCTCCGCCATGTCCATGAAGTACCTCGGCGAAACCCTCGACATCCACGCCGGCGGCGTCGACCTCACCTTCCCGCACCACGAAAACGAAATCGCCCAGTCCGAGGCCGCCACCGGCAAGCCCTTCGTCCGCTTCTGGCTGCACTCCGAGCACCTCATGCTCGACGCGCAGACCATGTCCAAGTCGGCGGGCAACTTCTTCACCTTGCGCGACCTCCTCGCCCAGGGCTGGCAACCCGAGGCCGTGCGCTACCTGCTCGCCTCCGTGCCCTATCGCCGGCAGCTCAACTTCACTCCCGATAGCCTGAAGTCCGCCGCCACTTCCATCGAGCGCCTCCGTAATTTCAAACTGCGCCTGGCGACCGATCGCTTCTCCGAAGGCCAGGACTCCGCGCTCGACGAACGCGCCGCCGCCGCCCTGAAACGCTTCGAGGACTCCCTCGACGACGACCTCAACACCGCCGAGGCCCTCGCCGCCGTCTTCGAGTACGTCCGCGATGCCAACACCGTCATGGACGCGGGCGGTTTCAAAGCCGGCAACGCTCGCCGCCGCCGTTGATCTGCTCTCCCGCTTCGATAGCGTCTTCGATGTGCTGCGCCCCACGGCGCAGGCGGACGCGCTCACCGACGCCGCCATCGACGCGCTGGTAGCCGAACGCAACGCCGCCCGCAAGGCCCGCGATTTCGCCCGCTCCGATAGTATCCGCGCCGAACTGCTCGAAAAGGGAGTCATTCTCGAGGACACCAAGGACGGCGTCCGCTGGAAGAGGAAGTAACTTGGATATACACACTAAGGCAGTACATATCGGCGACCGTAAGAAGCCGCCCGCCGAGATACCCGTAACCACGCCGATTTACACGGCGGCGAGTTACATCAGCGAAAAGACCGAGGATCTCGACCGCATCTTCGCGCACGAGCTCGAAGGCTGCTCCTACGCGCGCTACGGCACGCCCACCTGCTCGGCCCTGGAAGAACTGGTCACCTCGCTCGAAGGCGGGCACGGCTCGCTCGCCTGCGCCTCCGGGATGGTGGCGCTCGAGATCGCCGTCCTCACCGCCCTCCTCGGCCGCCCCAAATCGGTGCTCGCCGCCGAGGCCATCTACGGCGCCACCATCAACCTCTTCCTGCGCGTCTTCGAGCCCCTCGGCGTCGCCGTCCGCTACGTGGACATGTACGACCTCGCCGCCGTGGAACGCGCCATCGCCGAGTCCCGCCCCGGCTGCATCCTGATGGAGACGGTCTCGAACCCCGTGCTGCGCGTCGGCGACATCGGCCGCATTGCCCAGCTCGCCAAGGCCGCCGGCGCCGCGCTCCTGGTCGACAACACCTTCGCCACCCCGCTGCTCGTTCGCCCGCTGGAGTTGGGCGCGAACTTCAGCGTGCATAGCTTGACCAAGTACCTCGCCGGCCACGGCGATGTGCTCGGCGGCATCGTCGTCTGCGATGAGCCGCACTTCGAGCCCATGCGTACCCTCGCCCGAACCTACGGTCCGCTGCTCGGCGCTTTCGAAGCCTATCTCGCCATGCGCGGCATCAAGACCTTCCCGCTGCGCATGGAACGCCAGTGCGCCAACGCCGTGCGCGTCGCCCAGTGGCTCGGCCGGCACCCGCGCGTCGAGCGGGTGGTCTTCCCCGGCGATCCCGCGCACCCCGACGCCGCCACCATCGCGCGTCTGTTCGCCCCCGGTCTCTACGGCGCCATGATCAGCTTCACCGTCAAGGACGCCGCCCGCCAGGACATCTTCGCCTTCCTGGATCGCCTGAAGCTCGTCGTGCGCGCCACCTCGCTCGGCGACGTGCACTCGATGATCCTCTACCCCGTCATCAGTTCCCACCGCGAGATGCCGCCCGACCAGCGCGAGCGCCTCGGCATCACCGAGAACTTAGTGCGCCTCTCCGTGGGCATCGAAGCCGTCGACGACATCACCGCGGACCTCGCCCAGGCCCTCGCCTAGCCCCGTGATCTCCACTTCGATCAACTGGTTCGCCCCCCGCGGCGTGAGTAACTCGATCTTGAGGTAGTTACTGCTCAGCGCCACGCCGCCGTCCTCGATCGTCACCGCGGAAAGCCGCTTGCCCACCATGCTGCGCCGGAAGGCCAGGTTCTTCGCCGCGGCCAGCTCCCGCAGCACGCGGTTGCGCCGCTTGCGCTCGCGCACCGGCACTGGGCCGGGCATCGCGGCCGCCGGGGTGCCCGGCCGCTCCGAGTAAGTGAACACGTGCAGGTAAGTAAACGGTAGGCTCTCGATAAACTCGCGAGTTTCCTGGAACTCGGCTTCCGTCTCGCCGGGGAAGCCCGTCATCACGTCCGCCCCGATGGCCGCCTCCGGCATCCACTCGCGCGTCTTCCGGATGCGGTCCGCGTAGTGCCGCGCGCGATACCAGCGCCGCATGCGCCGCAGGACCGCGTCCGAGCCCGATTGCAGCGGCGCGTGAACGTGCTGGGCGATGCGCGGTGAGCTGGCCATCACCTCCAGCAGTTCGTCGGAGAGGTCCATCGGCTCGACCGAGCTCAGCCGCAGCCGCTCAATCCCGGTCTCGGCGAGCAGCCGCCGCAGCAGGTCCACCAGCCGCATCCCGATCGCCGGCTCTCGGCCCCAGCGGCCCAGGTTGACGCCGCTCAGCACCACCTCGCGGTACCGCGAGGCCAGGTCGCGCACCTGCTCCACCACCTGGGCCGGCGGCGCGCTGCGGCTGCGGCCCCGCACCGAGGGGATCACGCAGAACGTGCAGCGGTTGTTGCACCCGTCCTGGATCTTGAGGTTGGGCCGGGTGCGGTCCTCGCCGGCTTCGAGCACGGGCGTCGAGGCGAACTCCCTCTGCGCCAGTATGTCCCCCACGAAGATCGACCCCGCCTCCGCCCTTACGATCTCCGGAATCATCGCCTTGTGCGTATTCCCCACCACCCAGCGAACTCCCGCCAGAGCCGCAACTTCCGCGGGCGCGCGCTGCGCGTAGCAGCCGGTGATCAGGATCTGCGCCGTGGGGTTCTCGCGGCGCACGCGCCGCACGGCCTGCCGCACGTCGTCGTCGGCGCTCGAGGTCACCGTACACGTGTTCAGGATGACCAGTTCCGCCCCGGCGCAGTCGGCCGCCACCGCGTACCCGCTCGCCGTGAGCGCGCTCGCGAGCGCCGCGCCATCGGCCTGTGTGGCCCTGCATCCGAAGTTGCGTATGTGGAACTTCACCCGCCTCCGCCGTTCAGCGCTTCTTCAACGTGATGCCGAGCCCCTGGCCATCCCCGGCAAACACCGTCTCGAGATCCGCATTCGTCGTGACCGCCCGCACATAGTCCGTCGCCGAATCCACGTTGTGCGCCAGAATCAGCCCGCCCGGCCGCACCAGCGGAAGCAGCTTGGTCAGGTAGTCCAGGTAACCTTCCTTGTCCGCGTCGATGAACACCACATCGATCGGCTCCTTGAGCCGCGTGATGTTCTGGTGCGCGTCGCCTTCGATCACGGTGATGAACGAATCGACGCCGGCCTTCTTGAAGTGCGTCCGCGCGAGTCGCCGCGCGGCCCGGGTCGATTTCGAACGTCGTCAGCTTGCCGCCGGTCTTCATCAGGGCCAGCCCGAACCACATGCCGGAGAGCCCCGTCGACGTGCCCAGTTCGACGATGCTCTTCGCCCCCACGCTCTCCGCCAGCACGCGCAGCATCCTGCCGTCGCTCACCGGCACGTTCAGGTACGTCTCGCCGATCTGCTGTGCCTCCGCGAGCGTTGCCAGCACTCGTTTCTCGGCGTCCGACTTGGCCTGCGTCGGAACCGCTCCCGTGCTGCGCCCCCGAGGCCCTCCGCCCGCGCTGTCCCCAGGCGAGCGACGCCAAGCCGGCCATCAGCAGCACCACCATCCATTTCGTCCGCATGTCTACCCCTCCATTAGAACAAGGCGACGCTGCACGCCGCCAGGTGACCCGTGGACCCTGAATCGCACTGCCCGGAGGAATACCAGGGCCCCCTTAGCGTGAGTAGGAGGCCGCGAGTTCCGAGAAGGATAAGAGGTCGCCGCCATGCTCCTTGGCGAAGCGCGCCGCCGCTTCCCGGCCAACGAAGGCGAGCAGGCTCGGCGAACAGCGGTCAAAGTGGACGAGGGTCGGCTGCTTGTCCGGGCCCACGGGGCCGTGCTGCTGCGCGCAGGTGTTGACATCGCTGCCGCGGACCATGTACGCCTGACTGGGAGCGAGCGGAGAGCCCGTTTCGTAGTCGGTCAACTCGACGATCGTGACGGGTCTGCCGTTTTGATCGTGGGTCGTCATGGCACACGCCGGGCAACAGAACAGCTCTCGGCGGTTATCCACCAGCCCCACGGTTCTGCTATGCGCGTGAATGGGACGGTCGCACACCTGGCAGACCTGCGGTTCGGAGGACCGGCTGATCCGCCAGCCGGCGTACCCCAGGCCGAGCACCACCGCCAGCACGACAGCCGCGCCGAACCAGGCTCCTTTACGCTCCACGACGGCGCCTCCACTTAGATCATACAACCGGCGGGATTCTCGAGAGAGCCGCGGGACTTTCGGCGTGCCCCGGCTCTTGCGACAATCGGACATGCTCGATCAACTGCGCGAGGAAGTCCTCGAAGCCAACCTGGAACTGGTCCGGCGAGGCCTGGTCCTATATACCTTCGGCAACGCCAGCGGATTCAGCCGTGAACAAGGGCTGGTGGTCATCAAGCCCAGCGGCGTTCCGTACGACACCATGACACCGCGCGAACTGGTGGTCACGGACCTCGACGGCCGCGTCGTGGAGGGGGACCTGCGACCGTCCTCCGACCTCCCCACGCACCTGGCTTTGTACCGGGCCTTCCCCGGCATCGCGGGCGTAGTGCATACGCACTCCACGCACGCCACCGCCTGGGCCCAGGCGCGCCGCGCGATCCCCTGCTTCGGCACCACGCACGCCGACTACTTCCGCGGAGCCGTACCTGTAACGGAAGACCTGACGCGGGAGGAGATCGAGTCGGACTACGAGTGGAACACCGGCCAGGCGATCGTGCGCAGATTCGAAGGGCTCGATCCGCTGGCCATTCAGGCTGTGCTGGTGGCGGGCCACGGCCCCTTCGCGTGGGGCGCGTCCGCGAAGGACGCCGCGCACCATGCGGTGATCCTCGAAGAACTCGCCCGCACCGCGTTCTATACGCTGTCCATCAATCCGGAGGCCTCGCCGCTCAACCACGCCCACCGCGACAAACACTTCCTCCGCAAACACGGCGCGGGAGCTACTACGGACAGAGTTGAGTTCGCGCGAGAGGACATCGTAATGCCCAAGATCAGAGGACTCCGATGGTGGATGATCGGCCTCGTCATGCTCGGCTCGATCGTCAACTACTTGACGCGCAGCACGCTCGCGGTGGCCGCTCCGACCCTGCTCAAGGATCTGCACATCGGCGAGCAGCAGTACTCGTGGATCGGCATCACGTTCCAGATCGCCATCATGGCCCAGCCCGTCTGCGGCTACGTCATGGATGTGCTCGGCTTGAAGATGGGTCTCGCCATATTCGTGGTTGCGTGGTCGCTGGTGAACATGGCGCACGGCTGGGCCAATAGCTGGCAGGCGCTGGCCGGGCTGCGAGGGCTGCTAGGCTTCGCCGAGGGTTCGGCTAACCCGGCGGGCATGAAGGCGACCGCCGAGTGGTTTCCCGCCAAAGAGCGGGGACTTGCCGGTGGCGTGTACAACATCGGCGCCTCGTTTGGCTCCATGCTGGCCCCTCCGCTGGTGGCCTGGGCCATCCTGAGCTACAACTGGCGGATGGCGTTCGTGTTCACGGGCGCGTTGGGCCTGCTCTGGGTTGTGCTATGGCTGCTGTTCTACCAATCGCCCGAGAAGCACTCCGCACTCTCGGAGGCGGAGAGGAAGTACATCTCCTCGGGACAGGAGAAGCACCTGCAAAGCGACCAGACCCGTCCATCGCTCCGGAAGATCCTCCGACAACGCAACTTCTGGGGAATCGCCCTGCCACGCCTCTTCGCCGATCCGACCTGGGGCACTCTCACCTTCTGGCTGCCGCTATACCTAACCAATGTTCGTCACTTTGACTTGAAGCAGATTGCGCTATTCGCCTGGATGCCGTTCCTGGCCGCCGATTTCGGCTGCATCTTTGGCGGCATGGTGGCCATGGCGCTTCAGAAGCACTTCGGTGTCAGCGTGGTCAACGGACGACGCTGGGCCTTCACGCTGGGTGCGTTCATGATGTTGGGCGTCGGGTTCGCGGGATCCGTGGAGAGCCCCTATACCGCGATTGCCCTGTTCAGTCTCGCTGGTTTCGCGCACCAGACTCTATCGGTAACGGTGATCACGATGTCCTCGGATCTGTTCAAGAAGAACGAGGTCGCCACGGTCGCCGGGATGGCCGGTACCTTCGGCAATTTGGGGGTGCTGATCTTCACGGCGTTGATAGGGGGGCTGGTTGCGACCATCGGCTACACGCCGTTCTTCATCTGCCTGGGCCTGTTCGACCTGATTGGCGCGGCGCTTCTGTGGACCTTGGTTCGCGAGCGCAAGGCGCCGGAAATCCCGGCGGTGGGGTGAGTATGTCAGACACGATCACGACAATCCGAAATCCGATTCTGCCCGGGTTCAATCCGGACCCTTCCATCCTTCGCGTGGGTGACGATTACTACATCGCCACTTCGACGTTCGAATGGTATCCCGGAGTCCAGATTCATCATTCGCGGGACCTGGTGCACTGGCGCCTGCTGACGCGGCCGCTGCGGCGTGCGAGCCAGCTCAACATGCTCGGCGATCCGGACTCTGGCGGCATCTGGGCGCCCTGCCTGAGCTACGACAAGGGCCTGTTCTACCTGATCTACACCGACGTCAAGCGGTACGGCCGCACCACGGTGGGGGGAAGCGAGCGGCGCGTCGTTCCGGGATTACCACAACTACCTGGTAACCAGTCCGCGCATCGACGGCGAGTGGTCGGATCCGATTTACCTCAACAGCAGCGGCTTCGATCCCTCCTTGTTTCATGACGACGATGGCCGGAAGTACCTGGTCAACATGCTGTGGGACCACCGGCCCGGACAGAACCGCTTCGCTGGAATCGTGTTGCAGGAGTACTCCGCCGGCGAACGCAAGCTGATCGGGCAGACCCACCTGATCTTCAAGGGCACCTCGATCGGGTTCACCGAAGGCCCGCACCTCTACAAGCGCGACGGCTACTACTACCTGCTGACCGCGGAGGGAGGCACCGGATGGGGACATGCCGTCACGCTGGCGCGATCGCGCGAGTTGACCGGGCCCTATGAGCTTCATCCGGATGTGTACGTACTGACTTCGCGCCACCGGCCGGACATCGAACTGCAGCGCGCCGGCCACGCCGATCTGGTCGAAACCCAAACCGGCGAGACGTACATGGTGCACCTCTGCGGACGGCCCATTCGCAACCGGGGGCGCTGCGTGCTGGGCCGTGAGACGGCCATCCAACGAATGCAATGGTGCGCGGACGGCTGGCTGCGGACGGCGGACGGGTTGGGGTTGCCTTACTCCGAGGCCGCGGCTCCGGCGCTGCCGGCTCACGTCTTTCCCGAGCCGCCTGTGCGCGAGGACTTCGACAAACCGGAGCTTCCCTTGGACTTTCAGTGGCTGCGGTCACCCTGGCCGGAGGAACTCTTCAGCTTGACGGAACGTCCCGGCCATCTGCGCCTGTATGGCCGGGAATCGTTGGGGAGCCTGTTCCGGCAGGCATTGGTCGCGCGGCGGCAGCAGGCGCACTGTTACAGCGCGGCCACCGTCGTGGACTTCGAGCCGCGGGATTTCCAGCAGGCGGCCGGTTTGGTCTGTTACTACAACAGCTCCAAAGCGCACTACCTGTACATCTCGCACGATGCCGTCATCGGGAAGCACATTCGAGCCCTGTCGCTGCTCCCCGACCAGGTGCAAGCGGATGCCTTCACGACACCGATCCCCATTCCCAGCGGGGTGCCAGTACACCTGCGGGTCGAGGTCGATTTCGAGCGCCTTCGTTTTGCGTACCGGGTGGACGACCAGGACTGGCACTGGCTGCCCGAGCAATTCGATGCCAGCATCCTTTCCGACGAAGCCGCGGCGCCCGGAACCCCCAACTTCACCGGCGCCTTCGTGGGGATGTGCTGTCAGGACACGGCGGGAACCCGCTGCCCGGCGGATTTCGACTTCTTCGATTACCGGGAGCGAGAGTTCCTTGCCGATCCGCGGTAGCTATTGGTCAACGGTAGTGTTAACCGTTGCGCTTCGACAACGCAGGATAGCGCTATCGGGAGGCATTACGTCAGCGCGGCGGCGGGAGGGTCGCGAGATAGTTGCCGTAGCCGACGATGACGGTTGAGCCCACCAGCGTCGCCAGGCTGAGCATCAGCAGGCGCATGGTGCGGCGGCCGGCGCCGCGCCACTCGTGCAGGCCGATACCCCACAGCGTGCTGAAGATGATGATGCTGGCCATGTGCAGGGTCCAACTGGAGAACTTGTAGGCGCCCATCTGGGTTTCGCCCATGCTGTAGAAGAAGAACTGCATGTACCAGGTGGTGCCGGCAATCGCGCAGAAGATGTAGTTGCGCAACATCGGCGTGCCCGCTTGCGGCGTGAAGTACTGATAGCCGGTCCGGTTGCGAATGTTGAGCGCCACGCACCACAGGAAGTTGGTGGTGAATCCGCCGAGCAGCACGACGATCAGCACCGGCAGTCCCTGCCACAGGACCGGGGTGCCGTGCTGGATGGCGAGCGCTTTGATAGGATCTCCCGCGGCCAGGCCGTACGAGAAGCAGGCGCTCATGATGCCGGAGAAGGTGGCCACCAGCAAGCCCTTCTTCAGGGAGAATTCCTTGATCACGGCCTGCTTCTGCTCGGAAGACATCTCGCGTTCCTTGGACATGCCGGCGAAGCCCGCGATGGCGATGCCAAGCAGGCAGACCGCGATGCCGAACAGGATCACCTGGCCCGACTGGGTTCCCAGCACCTTGCCGGCGAACTCCCCCGCGAAGATCGGCGGCATCAGCGTGCCGAAGGCGGCGCAGTAGCCAAGCGCCACAGCCATGCCGAGCGACATGCCGAGATAGCGCATGGTGAGACCGAAGGTCAATCCGCCGAGTCCCCACATGGCCCCGAAAAAGCAGCACCAGCCGAGCGTGCTCGCGGGCGCCTCGCGCAGCACTTGCCCGAGATCGCTCGTGAGCAGCGACGCGAGAATCCACGGAGCGATGATCCAGCTAAAGAAGCCGCCGGCCAGCCAGTAGGTTTCCCAGGCCCACACCTTCACGCCGCGGTAGGGAACGTAGAAACTGCCTGAGGCGAGGCCGCCCAGCCAGTGGAAGAAAACGCCAAGAGCGGGATTGGGAAGCAATCGAGTATTGTAACCGATAACGCGCCGGAAGACCGGTTGCTGACGCGCGCGGCTCTGTTACAGCGGGGCAGATACGGAAAAGAGCAGGGGGCATACCGAAGGCATGCCCCGGATGGCGGGGCCAGGCCCCTATTCGAAATCGCGGGATCTCTTTTTGCGGTTGCGTTTGCGTGCGAGGGCGGCCTTGACGCGCTGCTTTTCGCCGGGCTTCAGGTAGTAGGAGTGACGCTTGATTTCCTTGATGATGTCCTCCTGCTGAACCTTCCGCTTGAAACGGCGCAGTGCGCTTTCCAGGCCTTCGCCTTCATTGATGGTGACTTCGGCCAGACTGACTCACCCCCTCGGCATGCAAGTTGTTGGGCGCATTTTTCAACGCGCTCATTCATCGTAACACAGCCCCCGGCGCGCATACGCTACCATAGCGGTTTAGGCAGATTCAGGAGTCAGTTCAAGGAGCCCATATATGGAAATCATCAAGATCATCGGTAGAGAGATTCTGGACTCGCGGGGCAATCCCACCGTGGAAGCCGACGTCATGCTGGCCGACGGCAGTTTTGGCCGCGCGGCGGTACCCTCGGGAGCGTCCACCGGCGAGCACGAAGCGGTGGAACTGCGAGACGGGGACAAGGCCCGCTATCTGGGCAAGGGCACGCGCAAGGCGGTCGCGAACATCATGGACGAAATCGCCCCGGCGCTGGCGGGGATGGACGGCACGGCGCAGGAAGCGATCGATAGGAAGATGATTGCGCTCGACGGCACGCCCAACAAGGGGCGGCTGGGCGCCAACGCGATCCTGGCGGTCTCGATGGCCAGCGCGCGCGCGGCCGCGCAATCGCACGACATGCCTTTGTACCGCTATCTGGGCGGCGCGGCGGCTTCCGTGCTGCCCGTCCCGATGATGAACATCCTCAACGGCGGCGCGCACGCCGACAATTCGGTGGATCCGCAGGAGTTCATGGTGGTTCCCTACGGGGCGCCCTGTTTCGCCGAAGCGCTGCGGATGGGCGCCGAGGTGTTCCACAACCTGAAATCCGTACTGAAGAAGAAGGGCTACTCGACCGCGGTCGGCGACGAAGGCGGCTTCGCGCCGAATTTGAAGTCCAACGACGAAGCGCTCGAAGTGATTCTCGAAGCCATCGCCAAGGCCGGCTACAAGCCCGGCGTGGACATCGGCCTGGCGCTCGATCCGGCTGCCAGCGAGTTCTTCGACAAGAGCAAGGGCAAGTACATCTTCAAGAAATCCGATAAGAGCGAGCGCACGCCCGAGCAGATGGTGGAGTTTTGGGCGGGTTGGGTGAAGCAGTATCCCATCATCTCGATCGAAGACGGTATGGCGGAAGACGACTGGAAGGGCTGGAAGATCATGACCGAGTCGCTCGGCAGCAAGATCCAGCTTGTGGGCGACGATCTGTTCGTGACCAACGTCGAGCGGCTCTCGCGCGGCATCGAGGAAGGCGTCGCCAACTCGATTCTGATCAAGGTGAACCAGATCGGCTCGCTGACGGAAACGCTCGATACGATGCGGATGGCTGCCAATGCGGGTTACACCGCGGTGGTTTCACATCGTTCCGGCGAGACCGAGGACGCCTTCATCGCCGACCTGGTGGTAGCCACCGGCGCGGGGCAGATCAAGACCGGCTCGGCCAGCCGCACGGACCGCATTGCGAAGTACAACCAGTTGCTGCGCATCGAAGAAGAACTGGGCGCTGCCGCCAAGTACCCCGGCCGCAAGACGTTTCGTCAATAGGGAGCGTACCGCATGTACAAACTGGTACTGCTACGACACGGAGAGAGCACCTGGAACAGTGAGAACCGGTTCACGGGTTGGACCGATGTCGATTTGTCCGAGAAGGGGTTCCAGGAGGCCCAGGAAGCCGGCCGGGTTCTGAAGGCGGAGGGATACACATTCGATCTGGCGTATACGTCGGTGCTGAAGCGCGCCATCCGCACGCTGTGGCTGACGCTCGACGGGCTGGACCTGATGTGGATTCCGGTGATCCGCGACTGGCGGCTGAACGAACGGCACTATGGCGCGTTGCAGGGCTTGAACAAGTCCGAGACGGCCGCGAAGTTCGGCGAAGACCAGGTCAAGATCTGGAGACGGAGCTACGATATTCCGCCTCCGCCGCTCGAGAAGACCGACCCGCGCTACCCCGGCCATGAAGCGCGCTATAAGGGCCTCAGCGAGAAGGAACTGCCGCTCACCGAATGCCTGAAGGATACGGTGGCACGCTTTCTTCCCTGCTGGCACGACTCGATTGCGCCCGACGTGCGCGCCGGCAAGCGGGTGCTGATTGCGGCGCACGGCAACAGCCTGCGCGCGCTGGTGATGTACCTCGATAACGTCTCCGAGAGCGATATCGTTAGCCTTAACATTCCGACGGCCATGCCGCTGGTCTATGAGTTGGACGAGGACCTGAAGCCGATCCGGAGCTATTATCTGGGCGACCCGGCGAAGGTGAAGGCCGCCATGGACGCGGTCGCGGCGCAGGGCAAGGCGAAGAAGTAACTCACGGGCAGGCGGACGCGCCTGTGCTACTTATGGGTAAGGCGGCCGTGCGAACTGCCGTCGTGGCTGTTGCCATGAGCTTGCTTTCCTCGGCGGCCGCCGCGGAGGGGACGTTCGCCTACAGACTGCGAGGAGAGGTCCGCTTGCTGCTCCCGTGGATCGGGAGAGACGACGTGGGCGGCGGCCGGATCACTGTCACTCGCAGCGGCGCTCCGTCCAGCAACCGGTGGACGGAGCAGATCGAGGTCCTCTTCGGCTCGGAGCCCGACCGGATTCCCAAGCGAATCAACCGCTGGGGCTACGGCCGGGAGACTGCGGAATGGGTCCGCGAAACCGGCGATCCGGTTCCGCGGCTCCTGAGCACGGAATTCCTCGGCATCATGCGGCACTCGCCCGAATCCTCCATCGGCGAGGCTCTGGCGACGAGTAAAGAAGCCGCCGCCGCGCACCGCTATCTGTACGACGGAACCAGGAGCCGGGTGCTTCCGGCGCTGGCCTCGAGCGAACTGCGCATCCTGGCGGAAGATGACGAGCTTCGCTACCAGCGCGCCGATCGTCTACTCGCAAAGTACAGCGATGCCCTCAAGAACAGGCCGCCGGCCCTGCAAAGGCAGCTCGCGAACGCAGGGGGTGTGTACGGCGCGCCTTACGGGTTTCTGACTGGAGTTTCGGACTTAGTAAGACAGGTCATAGAGAAGCGCAGCAATCCATCTCTGAGATTTGTGTTTAATGCGAAACTCTACAGGCTGGAGGTGTTGAGCGTCAAACCGCTGGGCGTGTTTGAGGCGCGTGTGGCATCCGGCACGGTCCGCTACCGCGATACGGCGCTGATCCGTTTTCGCTGCTTCAACACCGTGAAACAAACGCGCACGGAATTCGACCTTTGGATTCCGCTCAGCGGCGAGGGGAAAGGCGTACCGGTTCGCATTCTGCTCCAGCCGCGCTGGTGGCTCCGCCTGCAGATGGACCTCGACCCCGCCAATAGCCGCCCCGGGGCAGGCTCATGACGGCGTGGCCGCGGGGCGCCATCCGCTTTCTCCGCTACAATCTGGTTGGCGCGCTGGGTCTGTGCGTGAAGTTCGGGGTCCTGATCGCGCTATCGGAGATTGCCCATCTCAACTACCTGTGGGCGACGGCGCTCGCGGTGGAAGCCGCGGTGCTCCACAACTTCACCTGGCACCTTCGCTGGACCTGGCGCGATCGCTCCGCCGGACTTTCGCCGCGAGAGGTCCTCCTGCGGCTGCTGCGCTTTCACTTGGCCAACGGCGCAGTCGGCATGGTAGTGAATCTGCTCTTGATGCGGTTGCTGGTGGGGAAGGCGGGGCTGCACTATCTCCCATCCAATGCCGTGGCCACGGTGACCGCGGGAACGGTCAACTTCCTGCTCTCCGAGTTCTTCGTGTTCGCCGCACCGCGGACGCGGGTGTGTTAGCGTGCACATCACGCCTGCCAGCGACCGTCCGGGCTCCTCTTCCCCAGTTTGAACAGATTTTGGTACTCGGGTTTCTCCTTGTACCAGCGCGACTCGGGGTTCTCGATGATCTTGAGCCATTCCGGCTCGGTGAGGTCCTTGAACCGCTGGGCGTAATCGTCAATCCAGCGGGTTACCGACGGATCGCGCACAATATCCTCCGAGTGCGCGTGCCCCTTCGCCACCATGTGCTCGTCGATCAGTCTGCGGAGCACCTGGGGGTTGTCGGTAATCATGCAGGGGCGCTTTAGGTTGGCCTTCTCGTTGAACGGGAACGCCTCGCGGATGGCGTCGAAGAAGGGCGAGTTGGCCGCCTCCAGCAGGCTCTTGTCACGGATATTGTCCACGCCGAAGTGCGCGAATACGCAGGCTTCCACGCGGCCGGAATTCAAAACGTGCATGTAGCGCCGCGCGCCGGCCAGGCAGCCGCCAACCGCGGGGCCGTCATTCCAGAAGTCGGCCATGAACAGGCCGTATTTCTTCCGCATCTCGGCGACGCGTCTGCCGCAGTAGATGCGCTGCTCGGGCGTGGGAACCAGCTCGAGGATCGGGTCTTTGCCCACCGGAATGAACATGAAGTACCAGGCGAACAAGACGCCCAGGTCGAGCATGGACTCGATAAACCGGTCGTCCGTGAGCACGTCGACGTTGTCGCTGGCGTAGGTGACGCTGATGCCGAAAAGTACGCCATTGGAGCGAAGCAGGTTCATACTCCGCAATGCCTGAGCGTAGACGCCAGCGCCGCGTCTTCGATCGGTCTCCGCTTCGAAACCCTCCAGGCTGAGGGCAGGCGCGACGTTGCCCAGGCGAGCCAGATCCTTCACCAGCGGCTCATCGAGCAAGGTTCCGTTGGTGAAAACCAGAAAGTACATGTCGTCGTGCTTACGGAACAGCCGCAGCAGGATATCCTTCAACAAAAACGGCTCCCCGCCGGTGAGCACCACGAAGTAGTCGCCCATCGCCTTGCACTCCGTGAACAGGCGGTCCAACTCCGCTTCGCTCAGCTCGCCCTGCTTGGAGTACAGCCCCGAGTAACAGCCGCGGCAATTGAGGTTGCAGCGCATCGTCGGGCTCATGGTGACGATGAACGGCGCCCACTTGCCACTGTTGCGGATGCGCGTCCTCAGACTGGCGCCCCGCACGCCCCAATGAAAGATCAGGTTGCGGATGAGCCTTCGTCGAGCTACCGGATTGGCCAGCCGGCCGATCCGCGCGAGAAGATTCGCAAAGACGCCCCCGCCTTCCTCGAGGTCTTTCGAAAGACGCTTGAGGAAGGCCCGCAGCAGCGGACTGGTGAAGGGAGTCTTCTCGAGGACCAACAACTTGCGAAGGTCCTCTCGCTCGCCCGTAAGGCACCGGGAGAGTGATGGAACCGCAAAGCTCTTGATGATTTCCTGAGTCAGAAACATACAAGCATCCTTTGGGAAGGCTCAGTCCCAGGCGAGAACCGAGTTCCTCGCGAGTTGCAGACGGTCGGTCTGAAAGTACGCCCGCTGGCCGTCGACTACCTCACTGCCGATCATGGTGTTCTCAAACAACTGTCCGTCGTCCCAGAATTGCTTTACGAGAGTGAGATACTCGTCGTCAATGGCCTTGAATTGGCATCGCAACGCCTCACGGAAGCCTGCCCAGTACTGGGGCTCGGGCGAAGCTTCGAGAACACGGGCCATCTGGTACACCGCCGGCAGGCCGAATCGGAAGATGCCCTGCTCGAATCGCGCCGGGTCAAAGACATCCAGGCCCGGGATGAACTCGCAAACGAAGTCGATGTGGTTGTCCCGGCAAATCACAGAGAGCCTCGACATCTCGTCGTAGATCAGGTCGATGTCCGGCGAATACACATTCTTGCCGGGATCTCCCGTGCGGGCGTACGCGGACCGGGTCCGTTCAGCGCCTCTAAGCCGGAGCCTTTCCATCGAGTCGGACCACACCTTCGTGTTGAGATGGCGCATACCGAGAATATTGGAGTAGATGCACTGTCCTCCATGCGCGGCGATCGCGCCAACTGTGGCTTGCAACTCGCCGTTGTCATAGAGGCCCGGAATGACCGGCGATACATGAAAGTGTACTGGGATGCCGGCGGCGGTCAACTCCGCCGCGGCCCTCAGCCGGTCCGCGACGGCCGGCGCGCTGCGCTCGAGTATGCGCGCCTTGGCCTCGTTGATCGTGAGGACCGTGAACTGCACGAGTACGAGACCTTGTCGGTTCAACTCGACAAGGAGATCCAGGTCCCGCAGGATGAGCGCCGACTTGGTGAGGATGACGACGGGCAACTCGCGGCGAAGCATGACTTCGAGAAGCTGCCGCGTCGATCGAACCTTCTTCTCCAGCAGTTGGTAGGGATCTACAATCGAGCCGATGTAGACGATCTGCTTCCGGGGCATCGTATCGAGGTCCCTTTCGACGCCCTGCAGCAGATCCGCGGGTGGGAGAAGCTCCTCCACGAAATCCGGCGACTTCCAGTAGAGACAATACGTACACCGCAGCGCACAGCCGGAGTACGGCTCGACATAGTACTTCCACTGATGCGAGCGGATCGTCAGCACGTCGCGGTGAAAGAGTTTCAGGTGCTCCATAGTGGCCGGTTCAATCCCGGGGCTGCCCGGCGTGCTCCCAGGCGTATAGATGGTAGCAGCGATGCGCGGCCACCAGGTTCGCGCCGACAGCGATGACGATCATCGCCACATCAATGCGACCGAACGCGGTGCCGATGGCAATCAGGATGATGCGGTCGCCCTTGCCGAAAAGCGCGCTTGGGAATCGCGACCGCAGCGCCTGGGCCTCGTTTTTCGAAACGAGACCATCGAGCCGGAACGTGAGCAGCCGGGTCAATGTACCGACCAGGGCCGCCACTCCCCACCACGGATCGCACAGTTGCGCGGCGATCAACCCCGCGAAGACCGCCGAGTCTGTGTACGCGCTGCAAAAGTTGTCGAAGAACGACCCAAACGACGACTGAAGATTTCGCGCCCGGGCGACCATTCCGTCGACCGCATCGGAGAGTCCGCTCAGCCCGAAGAAACCAATGGCAAGGACCCACTGGTGGGTCACGAAGAAGTACGCGGAGATGCAACCGAAGACGATGCCGGACATCGAAAGCACGTGCGGCGAAACGCGTGCGGCCGTCAAGGCGCGTCCGAGCGGAATAGCCAGTTTAGAAAGCGGCTCTCTGTATACGTCTATCATGATCTCCTCGTTGGCCTTGCGGCCGGCGTCAGAATATCACAGGCCATGTCTTCTGGTTTGGCACGCTCCGCGTGCTGCTCGATCAACAGCGGGGCAAGGACCACGTATCCAACCACCAGGCCCATCATCACGCGCGCCAGGATCGCGGTCTGAGAGAACGGCATGATCACCAGGCCCGTCAGGATGGGGATGAAGATCCAGGGATACACCCCGAGCTTGGGAAAGCGGGTGCGCACCACCATCAACACCGACAGCAGCGGCGCTCCAATCAGCGCAGACCAAGCCAGCGTCGCAGGCCCGAGCACCGCTTCCCGCTGGAGGAACACGAGGGCCACCACGTAGAAACCGTACACGATGGTGGCCAGTCCCGGAGAGGCTGGGATTCCCGGATACTCCGAATCGCTCAGCCCCGCCTTCCGGGCATAGCGCGCGGCGGCAAAGGGGCTGGGCAGGCTCAACAGCAATAGGGGCAGCAACCCGGCTTTGTCTCCCACAAGGAGTAGCGACATGGCGGCGGGCGCCAGCACGTGGTAAATGAAATCGGCAAAGAAGTCGAATAGATCCCCGAATCGGCTACAGACACCCAACCTGCGCGCCAGCACACCGTCGAGTATGTCGGTTACCAAACCGAACAGCCAAATGATGGCGGCCGTTTCAAGATGGCTCTGGGCCACCAGGAAGATGATGTACATCCCCAGCAGGGCCCTGAGGCCGGTGATTAGCTGCGGCGCCGCGAACCGGAGAGAAGTCGCTAACCCTGCCTCGCTCATCGTCCACCTATTGGCCAGGCTACCTTTACGGAGCCTACTTCTTCGACCCGACGGGCGCTTCGTAGAGAGGCTTGCCGATGGGCCACACGCCGCCGACCGCCGCGCCCGGACCGACGGCGACAACCGCGCCAGCCAGGGCACTCGGGCCTCGGTCATTACTGCTTGCCGCGGCCGCTATCACCGCCATGCCGCCCGCGCCAACGGCCATGCCAAGCAGCGTATTCCGCCGCCGAATGTTGGCGTAGCGCACGCGGAACACATCTTCGCGCGGGATCACTTCGGGCTTCCCTTTCCATCGAACCGTGATGGAGTCGGCGCGGATCACCAGCAGCTTACCCTCCACCTGGACGGAGTTGGTGCGCTTTACCACCACGCTCTTCCCAACCGTTACCGTCTCCACCAACTTCTCCCAGGAACGGTTGACTTCCGCCGCGCCGGCCGGCAGCACTGCAACCGCTGCCAGCAACCCGAACTTGAGCAATGTTCCTTTCACAATCCACCTCCGTGGAAAATGAAACTGAGGCCTATTTCTTCAAACCGCCGGATGCTTCGTACAGCGGCTTGCCAACGGGCAGAGCGCCGCCCACCGCGGCACCGCCTCCCACACCGAACGCCGCCCCAATCAGGGTCGCGTTGGTCTGCTGAGATCCAGTGCCCCCGAAGAGTTCCCTCTTTACCATGACCGCCCCTACCACAGCCCCGACCGCCATCCCAATCAGAGTGTGCCGCCGTCGAATGTTGGCGTAGCGCACACGGAACACGTCCGGGCGAGAGATTACTTCGGGCTGCTCTTTCCATCGAACAGTGATGGATTTGGCGTCGATGGCCAAGAGCTTGCCCTCCACCTGGACGAAGTTGGTGCGCTTTACCACCACGCTCTTCCCGACCTTCACCGACTCTGTCAACTTCTCCCAGGAGCGGTTGACTTCTTCCGCGCCCGCCGGCAGCATGGCGACCGCTGCCAGCACCCCGAGCGTGATCATTCTACGGGTCACTCTCAACCTTCGCGCGGTTCAGTCCGGTTGTGAAGCGCCTGGTTCAAACGGCACCGCAGACTCCGGCTTGGTACTTGAGCCACTTTTAGATCCGAGTGGATCGATTATACGCCAGGACTGATTGGCTCCAGCCGTCTATTTTCGGGATTTTGCAGTTCAATTGTGCCCGAGGTTCGGGCCGACGAGCGGGCGCCGGGCGCGCCGCACGGTAGGGCTAATAGGTAGCGGAGGGCGGGGCCGCCGGCAGGGCGGGTCTGGCGGCCTGCTACACGCGAGCTGCTGCAAACGCAGAAACCCCAGGGGCAGGCGGAAGCGCCTACCCCAGGGGGACTGCGCGGCAGGTTAGGGGAGGAGTTTGAGCGTGGCTACCTTGATGTTGTCGCCGGTCACCTGGCCGGAGATTTGCACTTTGAGGTCGTTCTTTTTCTGGGAGGCGCGCAGGGCCGCTTCCGCCGTCTTGCTGCCCGCGGAATCCAGAATCAAGAGCTTGCTGTCGGTGGTGTACACGGCGTATCCAGCCTTCACGCAGTCCGGCATCAGCGCGCACTCCCGAGTATGGGCCTGAGCGGCTTTCTGCCCCTCCTGCGCGACTTTCGCCGCGCAGTGCCGGTCGACCAGGGTGCCTGTGATGTCGGCGGCGGCGGCCAAGCTGGCAACTGCCAACACCAGCAGAATCGGTGTTACAAACCTGAGTACGTTTCTCATACCATCCATTCTCACTCCTTCGATGTCAGAATGGCAATATGGAGAATTCAGTCACCGTCCTGATCCTCGCCGCCGGCTTGGGGACGAGAATGAAGTCGAAGAAGGCCAAGGTGCTGCACCATGCCGGAGGGCTAACGCTAGTGGAGCACGTCGTGGACACGGCCTGCGCTCTGGCCCCGCCGGAGCGCGTCTTTGTCGTGACCGGCTTCCAGGCGGAACTGGTGGAGCAGGCGCTGGCGGGGCGGGGCGTCCGCTTCGTCCACCAAACCGAGCAGAAGGGAACGGGACATGCGGTGGCCGCTTGCCGCGATTTGGCCGGCGATCGGGATGGACTGGTGGTGGTCCTCTATGGGGACTGCCCTCTGCTCCTGCCGGACACGCTGAAGAAGCTGGTGGGCCGGCAGCAGGCTTCCTTGGCGGCGGCGACGCTGATCTCGACTCGCCTGGAAGATCCTACCGGGTACGGGCGAATTGTGCGGGGTCCAGCGGGCAACCTCGAGGCCATTGTGGAGCAGAAGGCCGCCTGTCCCGGAGACCTCGAAATCCAGGAAATCAATCCCGGCATCTACTGTTTTCGGGCTGATCTGCTATGGCAGCACATCGGCCGCCTTCGGGACGCCAATCCGGCCGGCGAGTACTATCTGACCGACATGGTCGAGATTCTGCGCGGGGCCGGGCACGAGGTGGGCTCGATCTTCCACCCGGACGCGCGCGAGTTGCTGGGCATCAACACGCGGGTCGAGCTAGCCGAAGCGGACCGCATCCTGAGGGAACGCGCTGTCCGGCGGCTGATGCTGGAAGGCGTCACCATCGAGAAGCCGGAGACGGTGACCATCGATGCGCAGGTGCGGATCGGGCAGGACAGCGTGATCGAACCCTTCGCGCAGATTCTGGGCCGCACCTCGATCGGCCAGGATTGCCGCATCGGCGCGTGTTCCATCCTGCGCGATTCCGAACTGGGAGACGGGGTCCAGGTGGCGCCCTTCACGATGATCGCCTCGTCGCGATTGGAGCGCGAGGCGCAGGCCGGTCCTTTCGCGCGGCTGCGCATGGACAGTTGCGTTGAGGCGGGGGCACGGGTGGGGAACTTCGTGGAACTTAAGAAGACGCGGCTGGGCGCCGGATCGAAGTCCATGCACCTGGCGTACCTGGGAGACGCGACCCTCGGAAGAGGGGTGAACGTGGGCGCCGGCACGATCACGTGCAACTATGATGGCGTGAGCAAGCATCCCACGAAGATCGGCGACGGCGCCTTCGTCGGCAGCAACTCGACCCTGGTGGCGCCCATCGAAATCGGGGAGGGGAGCTACGTCGGCGCCGGTTCGGTCATCACCGAGGCGGTACCCGCGGACGCTCTGGGGCTGGGGCGCGCGCGCCAGACGGTCAAGCCCGGCTGGGCGAAGAAGCGCCGCGAGCCCCACTGCTGAAGGAGCCTTGGGCAGGCCGAAGCGCCTGCGCCACTGCGGGGATTCAGTTGCCTATGTAGCGGGCGTAGAGACTGCGGGCGACTCCGGTGTCGGAGGTGCCTTTGATGATGGCGCGGCCGTCGGGGAAGACCGTCATCACATAGGGAGGGGAAGAGAAGCGCAGGGCGAACTCATTCGCGCGGACTTCGCCGAGGGGCGTCAGGCGGCGGCTGAGGGCCTCGAGATCCAGCGGCCCGGAAATCTCGTGAATCTGGACGGCATTGCGGCCACAGAGCGTGATGGGGGCGCGCTGGGCGCCCTTCAAATGGATGAAATCGCGGAGACTGCACGCCAAACAATCGGGGTCGGCCGCCGGCTGATGCACCTGGCGGACCACGCCCGTCCAAACGTCCACGGTGGTCAGGCGCCGCGAGACGGCGTCCAGATTGCCGGACAGGATCTTGAGGGCCTCACTGGTCTGGATGGAGGCCACCAAAGCGGGCACGGTGTTCAGCACTCCAATGGTTTCGCAGGTGGCAGTCCCGCCGGGCGGTGGTACGGGGAAGAGGCATTTCAGACAGGCGGTGACGCCGGGTAGAACGGGCATCACGGTGCCAAGGCTCGCCACCGCGCCGCCGTAAACCCAGGGAATTCCACGGGAGACACAGAAATCATTGATTAGGTAGCGTGTCTCGAAGTTGTCGGAGCCATCCATAACGACACCGGCGTCGCCGAGGAGCGCGGCCACATTGGCCGCCGTAAGGTCGGCGACGGCCGGAACGACCTCAATGCCGGAATTCACCTCGGCCAGGCGCCGGGCCGCGGCCACCGCTTTGGGAAGGCCCTCTTCGGCGTCGGACTCCTTGTAGAGGCACTGGCGGTGAAGATTGGTGAACTCGACGTAGTCGCGGTCAATGAGGAGCAGGCGGCCGACGCCGGCGCGGGCGAGCGCATCGGCCTGATGCGTGCCCAAAGCGCCGCAACCTACGACGGCAGCCTTGGCGGCGAGGAGCTTAGCTTGTCCCTCCTCGCCAAGGCCGGCGAAGAGGATTTGCCGCGAGTAACGCTGCCGGTCGCGCGATGTCATCTAATTCAATCGTAGCAACCGGTGCTGTATGATGCAGGTAGTGCCCCTGGCAGGCTTACGCACTCTGAAGATACTGGTCATCATGCTCTGTGTCGGCGCCGGAATTGCGTTGGGCGCCGCCGAGGACTACGAGGGCAAGCCGGTCGCCAGCATCGCCTTTGAGCCGAACCTGCTACCTTTCTCCGCCTCCGAACTGGCGGAGATCGTGTCCCTGAAGAAGGGCGTGCCGCTGCGCTTGACGGATGTACGGGCGACCATCGAGAGGCTTTTCGCCACCGGCCGTTATGACGACATCGTGGTGGATGCCCGACTGGAGAACGGCCAGGTCGCGATCACGTTTCTGATCAAGGGAAACTGGTTCGTGGGACAGGTAGCGGTGCGAGGGGCCTCTACTCCTCCCAGCGGCGGGCAACTGGTGAATGCCACGGAACTGAAGCTGGGCACCCTATTCCGGGAGGAGAGCCTGGATGTAGCTGGCTCGAACCTGAAGAAGCTGATGGCCAGCAACGGGCTGTTCGAAGCGGCCATCACCTCGGGCGTCACACGCGAAGACCGAATCCAGCAGGCGAATATTCAGTTTGAAATCGTTCCCGGACGGCGCGCGCGGTTCGGCCCGCCGGTGATCAAAGGCGAATTTACAGTTCCGGAATCCAAGGTGGTGAGCGCCACGCACTGGAAGGGCTGGTTCGGCTGGCAACAGGTCACCGACGACCGCACGCAGAACGGCTTGCAGCGGGTCCAGGAGTCCTTCCAGGGCAAGCATTACCTGATGGCGCGGGTCAGCCTGGACGACTTGAAGTACGACGCCGCCACCCGGACGGTCACTCCGTACCTGCAAATCACGCAGGGACCAGTGGTTCGAGTGGAGGCGAGCGGCGCGAAGGTCAGCCAAAGCCGGTTGAAGAAACTGATCCCGGTTTTCGAAGAGCAGACGGTGGACCGGGAACTCCTGCTGGAGGGGGCTGGCCAGCTTACGGAGTATTTCCAAACGAAGGGCTATTTCGATACCAAGGTGAACTTCACTTCGGCGCAGTCCGCCGACGGGCAGTTGCAAATTCAGTACACGATCGCGAGGGGCCAGCGGCACAAACTGGTCAAGCTCAGCATCGAGGGAAACCGCTACTTCGACCGGAAGACGATTGCGGAGCGCATGTACGTCGCTCCGGCGTCCTTCCAACTGCGGCACGGGCGCTACAGCGCCAGCATGGTGGAACGCGACCGGGGCGTCCATCTCCGAACTTTACCGGGCCAACGGTTTTCTGGAGGTCAAGGTGACCTCCCGCGAGGAGGACGACTACTGGAGGCAAGGCAGGCGCCGTGGCCGTGTTCATCAAGATAGAGGAGGGCCGTCAGTGGTTCGTAGCGAGCGTCGCGATCGAGGGGGTAAGCCCACGGAATGACGAGCCGGTCCGGGCGGTACTGCAGTCGGGTCCCGGCCAACCCTTCAGCGAGGCCAATATCGCGGCGGACCGCGACAGCATCCTGGGGTTCTATTACAGCGCCGGGTATCCGGACGCGGCCTTCGAGTACCGCAACCTGGAATCGGACAAACCGGGGCAGATGGATGTGCGCTACAAGATCACGGAAGGCCCGCGGTACCTGGTGCGTGAAGTGCTCATCGGCGGGCTGAAGGCGACGCGCCCGCAACTGGTCGACCAGAGAATCGGCATTAAAGCGGGAGATCCGGTTTCTCAAGTGCAGATGGTCGAGACACAGCGGCGCCTCTACGACCTGGGGGTTTTCGCCAAGGTGGAGACCGCGATTCAGAATCCGGGCGGGACGGAGCGCAGCAAGAATCTCAACGTTCAGATAGAAGAGTCGAAGAGGTACTCGGTGGCGGTCGGGTTCGGCGCGGAAATCGCGCGCATCGGGGGGGGGCAGGCCAATCTGGCAACCCCATCGGGGAAAGCCGGTTTCAGCCCGCGGGGCTCGATCGATCTCAGCCGCTTGAATTTCATGGGGCGAGCCCACACGATCAGCCTGCGCACGCGGGCCTCGACCATACAGCAGAGGGCGCTGGTGAGCTACGTGGCGCCACAGATCCGCAGCCGGCAGAGTCTGGACCTGTCCTTCACCGCGCTGTTCGATAGTTCCAAAGACAAGCGTACGTTTTCGGCCAGGCGGTGGGAAGGATCGACGCAGATCGCGCAACGCTGGACGCGGTCGAGGTCGCTGTTCTACCGGTTCGCCTACCGGCGGGTCTCGATCGATGAAGCTACCTTGGCAATCAGCAAGGGGCTGATCCCGTTGCTCTCGCAGCCGGTACGGGTGGGAGTCTTCTCGGTGGGATACGTCGACGACCGCCGCGACGATCCGGTGGACTCCCGCCGGGGAACCTACAATTCTCTGGATTTGGGTGTGGCGTCCAAGGTGTTTGCCTCGGGGACGGATTACTTCCGTCTGCTGGGGCGTAACTCGACCTATCACCGAGTGGGAAGCAAGCTGGTACTGGCGCGCACCTTCTCGATCGGCATGATGGCCTCTTTGCGCAATCGGCCCGAGTTACCGCCCCCCCCACAGGACATCCCCCTGCCGGAGAGGTTCTTTGGCGGCGGCGCCGCGTCGCACCGCGCGTTCCCGGAAAACCAGGCAGGTCCGCGGGACACCGGCACGGGATTCCCGGATCTTGGCACGGGTTTCCCGCTGGGGGGCAAAGCCCTACTCATCTTCAGCACGGAATTGCGCTTCCCTCTGCTCGGACAGAACATCGGCGGAGTCTTGTTCCATGATGCGGGGAACGTATACTCCAGCGTGCAGGACATTTCCTTGCGCTTCCGGCAGCGCGACAAGACCGATTTCAACTACATGGTGCATGCCGCGGGTTTCGGCGTGCGCTACAAGACGCCGGTCGGCCCGGTTCGACTGGATTTCTCACTTTCCCCGAATTCGCCGCGATATTTTGGGTGCAATGGGACGATTAGCGAATTAGTCACCAAAGGGTGCCTGTCGACGACAGACCAACGCATCAACCGGTTCCAGTTTCATTTTTCCCTGGGGCAGACGTTCTAATGTACGGCGTCGAAAACACGGGCAAGCACACGTCGACACGAGTGTCGACGCCGCACGTGTGGGCGCGTGCGCTACGGCGTGCCGCCCCGGTGTTTGTACTGATCTTGCTGGCGGTGGTGGGGCGGGCCGAAGTAATCGACCGGATCGCGATTACGGTTGGGCCTCGTGCGATCACCGAGAGCGACATTCTGCGCGAGATTCGGCTGGCCGCTTTCTTCAACCAGACCGAAGCCGATTTTTCGCCGCAAGCGAAGCAGCAGGCCGCCGGCCGGCTGGTGGAGCGAGCCCTCATCGAGATTGAAATGGAAGCGGGGCAGTACGAGTTTCCAGACGCTTCGGAAGTGGCCTCGGCTCTGGCAGCCCTGAAGAAGGACCGGTTTCCAATTGCGGCGGCTGGGCTCGGCGAGGAAGACGTGCGGCGCGGCCTGCTCGAACAACTGGCGCTCGTGAGTTTCATCGACGAGCGGTTCGGGCCCGCCGTGCAAGTTTCCGACGATGACATGCGCGATTACTACACGAAGCGCTTCGTCCCCGCGTGGGAAGATGGAAAGAAAGGGGCGGCGCCTCCGTTTGAGGAGGCTCGCGGAGTGATCGGACAAGAGCTCAGAACACAGCGAGCGGACGCTCTTCTCGACAACTGGCTGAAGGAAGCCAGAGGCCGGACTCGAATCGAATTCAAGGACGAGGCCTTGCGGTGACTAGAACCAGGAAAATCGTGATGGTGTCCAGCGCCAGCCTGACGGCGCTGGTCATTCTGCTTCTGGTTGGGGCGATGGTGGTTGTGCGCTCGGATTGGTTCCGAGAGAAGGTGCGGCTGCGGATCATTACCGAAGTGGAGCGCGTCACGGGCGGCCGGGTGGAGGTCGGGGGATTCCGATTCGCCTGGGAGCGCCTGGAGGCGGAAGTCGATTCGTTTGTGCTGCACGGGAAGGAGCCTGCCGGAGAGCCGCCGCTCTTCAAAGCCCGGTCAGTCCGAGTGGGGCTGCGAGTGGTTTCAATACTCGATCGCGACATCGACATCGAGTCCCTAGTAGTGATTGAACCTAGAGTTCGTATCGTCGTCTATGAAGATGGCAGCAACAATCTTCCCAAGCCGGCGGTGGCGCGCGGCGGCAAGACGCCGGTGGAGAGGTTCCTGGCGCTGGCCATCCGGCGGTTCCGCGTCGAGAACGGTCTTGTCGAAATCAACGAGCGGCGGGTTCCACTGGATGTGCGCGGCGAGAATCTCACGGCCCGGCTGTCCTATGAGAGGGCCGGCCCGCGCTACAGCGGAGAGGTGTCGGTCCGGCAGTTGCACCTGAAGCCCAATTTCGCCACCATTCCGCCCATGGACGCGGATTTCTCCGTTTCTCTCGAAGGCAACCGGCTGACCGTAGGAGCGGGCCGGTTCGCCACCGCGGGCTCGGCGGGCACGGGGACGGCCACGGTGGAGAACCTGCTCTCTCCGCGCGTCAACGCGTCGTTCGATGCGCGGCTCTCGCTGCGAGAACTGTTGAAGGCAGTGAAGTCACCGGCCACCGGCAACGGCAACATCCAGGTGACCGGCAAGTACTCGCATTCGGGAATCTCCAATTACTTGTTGACCGCACGCGCATCCGGCAGCGGATTGTCGACGCAGGCGGCGGGCGTACGGGTTGAGGACGTGGGTCTAACGTCGGACGTAGAGGTGCGTCCGGGGCGCGCGGCCTTACAGAAGCTGGTGGTCTCGGCGCTCGGCGGCACATTCACCGGGGAAGCCACGCTCGATAAGTCCAAGAGGTTCCACATCGCCGGCGAGACGCGCACGATCTCGATTCCGGATCTGGCGCGCGCGCGCGGCATCGATGCGGGCGCCTGGAACGGTACGGTCTCAGGTCCGGTGGATCTGGAAGGCGTGGTGTCGGGCGCGGGCACGCAAGGATTGATCGCGACTGCCAACTTATCGGTGGAAGGTTCCGCCAAGGAGCGGCCCGTGGCGGGCGTCGTAAGCGTGTCTTTCGACCAGCGGGCGGGAACGCTGGAGCTGCGGAATTCGCACCTGGCAACCGCCGCCACCAGGATTCAATTCGATGGCGCGCTCGAGCGGTCCATTCGCGCCACCGTGGAATCAACCGATCTCGGCGATATCTTCTTGGCCGCCTCGCTGGCGGGCGCGGCCGTCCCGAAATCGCCACCCATCACTTTGAAGGGCGGAGTTGCCAGATTCAGCGGCGTGATGACTGGAAAGCTGGAGGAACCGCGGGTTTCGGGGCATGTCTCGGTTTCGAATTTCGTTGTTGAGGGGCGGCAGTTCGAGCGGCTGGAAGCGGACATAGCGGCCGCCAGTGGCAGTTTCGAGAGCAGCAAGTTCGCGGTGGACCGGAATGGGGCGCGGGTGGAAGGCCAGGGGCGGATTGCGCTCCGCAAATGGAAGCCTGAGGAGACCAGCGCGGTGGCCAGTTCGTTCACCGTGCGCGGGTTGTCGCTCGAGTCGGTGCTGGCCGAGGCGGGGAGCAAGATCCCCGCTCGCGGCGTTGTCTCGGGCAGCTTCCAACTGGCGGGGACCGTCGGTGCACCGCAAGTCTCGGGCAAAGTGGACCTGGCGCAGGCCCTGGCCTACGGCGAGAAGCTGGCGCAGGTGCGGGCGGGATTGCGCTACGAAGGCCGGACTCTTCGCATCGAGCCAATTCAGTTGACCGCGGGGAGCGGGCGGATCGAGGGGAGCGTCGTGTTCGCGCATGAGGCACAGAACTGGAAGCAGGGCGCGCTGCGTTTCAACCTCTCGGGCAAAGGTTTGCGGATCTCCCAGGCGCGCGCGATTGCCGGGCTGCCGGAGGAGGTGGATGGCGACGCCGAAGGGAAGGTGGAAGGGGAGGTTGCGGCGACGGATGCAAGGCTCATTTTGAGGAGCCTGGGGGGCACGGCCACGCTGCGCAACTTGTCCATCCAGGGGAAGCCAGCCGGGGAATTGCGCGTGACGGCGGAAACCAAGAGCGGTCTTCTGGCGTTGTCCGTAGCCGGCGAAGGCGCCGGCATGCGCCTGGACGGACAGGCCCGCTGCAAGCTGCAAGGGGACTACGCGGTGGAGGGCGAGGCCAGTTTCACGAAGTTCGCGCTCTCCAACCTGCGGCCCTGGCTGCTCGCCGCCTACGGAAAGGATCTCCCGGTCGAGGCGATTGCCGAGGGCAAGATGACGTTTGCCGGGCGCGCTTTCGACGCCGGAAGCTGGAAAGGGCGGCTGGAGCTTTCCAAGGTCGAGATTCGACCAGAGGCGACCGGGACGGGCGTGGTGCTGACGCTGCATTCCGCCGCACCGATGGTGATTGCGATCAACCGGAAAGAAGCTGTCATCGAGAATGCGCGTTTCACGGGAACGGGAACCAGCCTGGAGGCCGGCGGGACGGTCATTTTCGGCGCCGGTGGGAAGCCTGAGTATGACCTCCGCCTGCGGGGCCAAATCAACCTACAGATTCTCCAGAGCTTCGACGCGAACGTGACGGCAACGGGCGAATCCGACTTGGATCTCACCGTCCGCGGTCCGCTGGCCCGGCCGGAGATTTACGGACAGATGGAGCTCAAGCAGGCTTCGCTGAACCTGCGTGGCGTTCCGAACGGGATTGAAGGGGCGAACGGGAAGATCTTTCTGTCGCGTGACCGTGCGACGATCGAGAACCTGACGGCCCGGACCGGCGGCGGCACGCTGCGGCTGGATGGATGGGCCGGTTTCGGCGGAGAAAGGCCCGCGTACGGCTTGCGAGTGGTGGCCAAACAAGTGCGCGTACGTTATCCCGAAGGAGTCAGCACGACCTTCGACGCGGCTCTGGAACTGCGGGGCACGACCGCGCGCAGCATTCTCTCGGGAACCGCAACGGTGCTGCGATACAGCATGTCTCCCAACGTGGACTTCGCGTCCATGGTGGCGCGTCCAACGCAACCGATGATTTCTTCCGGCACACAGAATGACCTGTTGCGGGGCATGCAGCTCGACGTGAAGGTGGAGACTTCGAGGAACGCGCGGTTGGAGTCGGCGCTCACCAGGGACATCCAGGCCGAGGCCAGCCTTACAATACGCGGCACGCCTTTGAAGCCGGTCCTGCTGGGACGTGTCGTCATCAACCAGGGAGAGATCAACTTCCTGGGAAACCGGTACCGCGTCAGCCGGGGTGAGATTTCGTTCGTCAACCCGGCGAAGCTGGAGCCCATCCTCGACCTCGACTTGTCCACGCGCGTTCGGGGCATCGACGTCACAATTACCTTCACCGGGCCTCCGGACCGGTTAAACGCGACGTACCGGTCGGACCCACCGCTCCAGGCGAACGAGATCATCCCGCTTCTGGCGGTTGGACGGGCGCCCACATCGGACCCGGCCCTGCTCGCCCGGCGCACCGAGAGGGATCAGAGCTGGCAGCAAATCGGCGCCAGCAACGTGATGGGAACGGTGCTCGATACTCTGGAGGGAGGCCGGCTCCAACGGTTCTTCGGAGTCAGCCGGATCAAGATCGACCCGAAGCTGACCGGCGTCGGGAACTCCCCCGAGGCCCAACTTACGATCGAGCAACAACTATCGAAAGACCTTACCTTCACGTACGTCAGCAGCTTCGCACAGGAGCAGCAGCAACTGTTCAGGTTGGAGTGGAACGTCACCCGGCAGTGGTCCCTGCTGGCGGTACGCGACGAGAACGGACTGTTCGGAGTGGAATTCCAGTTTAAGAAGCAGTTCAAGTGAAGCGAAAGCCTGAGGCCGTCGATTGGTCCGCCGAACGACGGGAGATGGTGGAGCGGCAGATCCAGGCGCGTGGAATTCACGACGCGCGGGTCCTGGACGCCCTGCTGCGAATTCCGCGAGAGCAGTTCATCCCCGCGGAACACCGTCGCCTCAGTTACGGGGACGATCCGATCGAAATCGGCTTCGGGCAAACGATTTCGCAGCCTTACATGACCGCCCTTATGGCGGAATGCCTGGAGCTTAAGGGCACAGAGAGCGTACTGGAAGTAGGGGCGGGTTGCGGATATCACGCCGCAGTGCTGGGATTGCTCGCGGCGCGGATCATCTCTCTGGAAATCGTGCCGGAGCTGGCCGAGGCGGCGGCGAGCAACCTGGCGAAGACCGGGCTCGGAACGAACATTGTCGTGCGGTGCGCGGATGGTTCGCGTGGCTGGCCGGAAGGCGCTCCTTTTGACGCGATCTCCGTCGCCGCCGCCGCGCCGGAGGTGCCGGGCAGTCTGCTCGATCAGCTCAAGGATCCCGGCATCCTGGTGATCCCGGCGGGCTCCGAGTGGGAACAGGAACTCAGGGTGATCACCAAGCGCCAGGGTCGCATCGAATCCCGCACGGCGGCCCGCTGCCGCTTCGTTCCGCTGCGCGGGAGCGAGGGATGGGCGTAGGTGTAGTGGTGGCGCAGGCGATCGTCTTCTGTCGCCTGCGTCGGCCGCATGGTAGACCACATACTGCGATGGTCTGCCCCACAGCCGCTCAGGGTTTTGCTGCGTTTTCCTTCTGCAGATACTGCTGCAGGGGCTGGAAGTAATCGAGCAGGGCGCGGGAGCTGAGGTCCTCTCCCGTTTTTTCGCGGATCACCTGACGCCAGTCCCGCGTGGCGCCCAGACTCAGGATTTCCGACAGCCACTTACCGACTTCCTTGTTTCCGTAGTAATTGCAGTTATGGGGGTCTTGCTTCAGAATCTTGCGGGCGATGTAGTCGTGTAACTGGTACTTGATCAAGGAGGCCAGCGCGTAATCGTAATACTGCGCGGGGTCGTCAATGATGTGGGTCTTGGTGCACGCGTCGCAGTATTCCTCGCCGCGGGGGGCGGGGGGCCGGATGGCCTGGTAGCGCTCCACCAGATCCCACCAGCGCCGGTTGAATTCGCCGGCAGGGAGCTTGCCTTCGTACAGGTCGTGCTCGAAGTGACTCATCACACCGGCGGACCAGGGAAGAAAAACCACGGCACTGTCGAGAGCTTCGCTCAAGAGCCACTCGGTCCGGTCGATCTTGCGTTCCGCAGGAAGAATGCCGATCTGGCGAAGATAAGGCTCCTGGCGCGCGGCGATGCCGATGAGGTCTCCCACGGCTTCGTGGAAGGCGCGGTTGGCGCTTTCGCGAAGGACCACCGGCACACGCGGATTGGCGTAAGCGAGGTAGTAGTAAATGTGGCCCAGCTCGTGGTGGCTGGTCTCGAACCAGCGGAAGTTCGGGACGACATTCATCAGGCTGCGGACATCCTGGTCGCTATCGATGTGCCAGGCCGAGGCCTGCGCGTTCTTCTTCCGCGTGGCGCCCGGCGGTAGCGCGTACAAATCGGATTTCTCCCAGAAGCTGCGGGGCAGGGCGGGGAATCCCATCGAGGTGTAGAAGCGCTCCGCCTGCTCGACAATCCACTCGGGCGGCTTGGCTTTGAAAGGGTCGTCCAGGTTCGCGGTTTCGGCCAGCCCCGGCCACTCCTGCCCCCAGCGATTGGGCAGCCAGTGCGCGGGGATCTCCTCCGGCACCGGTTGCCGGTAGCGCTCGGCCAGGCGCCGGCGGGCGTAGAGGTGCAACTGCCGGTAGAGCGGTTCCGTATCCACCAGCAGCTTGTCCATCAGTTGCATCATCTCGGGGACAGTCATGCCGTAGTCGGCGACTTGCAGATGGAAGAAGGAGGAGTAGCCCAACTCGGTGGCGACTCGATTTCGTAGATCGCGCACCTCGGCGAGACCCTTCTTGAGTGGGGGGCCATCCTGTTTGGAGAGTTCCCAAATCCGGCGGCGTTCCACCAGGTCCCTGGAGGCAAGCAGTTTCTGGTCGATTTCCTCCGGCGAGACCGGTTTGAGGCACTTCTCGCCGCGCTTGTCGAGGCAGAAAGTGAAGCTGTCGAGCGCCGCGTCGAGACGGGCCTCGGCTTCGATCCGGGCGCGCACTACATCGGGGATGGTTCCCGGGGATTCGGCCGCATTCAACAGGATCTTGTCTAACTGGCGGAATTCGAGATCGCTCAGCGAATCCTTGAGGCGGAGGAAGCGCCGGCTGTCTTCGATCACATAGCGGCTTCCGGTGAAGGCGGCCGCGGCCCGCTGTGCACCGATGCGCTGGCCGGTATGCTCATCGGTCACGTCGGTGGCCGCCTGCCACTCAGCTTGCGCCGCCACGGTCCCCACCCTCCGGGAGACCTCGTTGTACATTCTGAGGAATTCCTGAACCTCGGACTTTTGAACGGAGCCGCCGCCCGCGCAACCCGTCAGCAGGCAACCAGCCCCAACGAAGGCGGCCAGGATGGGACGTTTCACATGGCGATTGTAGCAGTGGGGCGCCCCATAGCGGAGGGAAGCTGCTGCGCTAGAATACTCCCAATGTCAAAGAGGCTTGCCGGTCTGGTCAGGTCGATGGGGTTGTTGCTCGCTCTGGTGTTGCTGCCGGGCGTCCTTGCGGGGCAGAATGGGGGCCGGGAATTTTCCGGGCCACCTGCATGGCGTGCCATGGGGTGGATGGCCGGGGAGCGCCCGAGGCGAGCCGCGGATTCGAAGCGCCGCCGACGTTCCCCGATTTCACCACCTGCAGAGCCACCGCGCGCGAGCCGGACCGGTTCTGGAGCGCCATCATCCATAACGGCGGGACGGCCCGGGGCTTCTCCGAGATCATGCCCGCATTCCGTGAGGCCCCCACCTCCGATCAGATCGCGCGGGTAATCGACTATGTTCGCGGGTTCTGCCGCGAACCAGCCTGGCCGCATGGCAACATGAACTTTCCCCGAGCCCTCGTCACCGAGAAGGCCTTTCCGGAAGACGAGATTGTAATGGACTTCGCGCTTGGCGCCGAGGGCGACGCAAGCTTCACCGACAAGGTCGTGTTTGAAAAGCGGCTGGGAGCACGGGGGCAACTTGACCTCAGTCTGCCGTTCCGCTGGCAGAAGCCCAGCCCAGGCAATTGGATGGGGGGCGCCGGAGATCTGGTCACGGGCTATAAACACGTGCTGCTGAGCAACCTGCGTACCGGGTCCATTCTCAGCCTCGCAGGGGAGGTTGTCTGGCCCACAGGAAACGCGGCGCGTGGGATGGGCAAGGGCGTGACCGTCTTCGAGAGCTTCGCCAGTTACGGCCAGGTCCTGCCGAAGGGCAGCTTCCTGCAATTCCAGAGCGGCGTGGAACTGCCGACGCACACCGATGATGCCAACCGGGCGGTGTTCTGGCGGACGGTGGTGGGCAAGAGCTTCGCGCCGGATAAGGGACTCGGACGGATGTGGTCGCCCATGGTGGAGTTGCTGGCGGACCGCGAACTGGCGACGGGTCAGCGCGTCAACTGGGACCTGGTGCCCCAATTTCAGGTGACGCTCAACCGCCGCCAGCACCTACGGGCGAACATTGGCGTCAGGCTGCCGGTGAACGACTATGGCCCCAGGTCGACGCAGATCCTTTTCTATTTGCTTTGGGACACGTTCGATGGCGGGGTTCTCGACGGGTGGAAATGAGATGCTGAACAGACTGCTCCTGCTTGTGCCGGTGGCGGCGTGGACCTGGGTGGCGTGGAGCGCCGAGCCCGCCCGGAAGCCGCCGGTTCCGCAGTTTCAGACATCCGACCGGTGCGTTGCCTGCCACAACGGTTTGGCGACATCCTCCGGGGAAGACATCTCGATCGGATTCGCCTGGCGTCCCACGATGATGGCCAACGCCGCGCGGGACCCCTACTGGCAGGCGGGCGTGCGGCGCGAGACCATCGATCATCCGGAGTCGCGCGCGGCGATCGAGGACGAATGTTCCATCTGCCACATGCCGATGGCGCAGTTCGAGTCGAAGCAGAGCGGCCACGAGGGCGAGGTCTTCGCCCATCTCGGATTCAACCCGGACGCACGCGGCGACCGGCTGGCGGCGGACGGCGTCTCCTGCTCGCTTTGTCACCAAATCGGAAAGGAAAAGCTGGGACGCGCGAGAGCTTCGTGGGAGGATTCGTAATCGATCCGGCGACTCCCCAAGGCGAGCGGCGTGAATACGGGCCGTTCCCGCCGGACGCCGGCCGCGCCAG
>CAWDER010000040.1:0-66635 GCA_963801345.1 Bryobacteraceae bacterium | reverse complement strand
AACCATTCCATTATACAGTCCGTGGGGGGCCGTGCTTGAATGGCCAACCGGCATGCCCACGCGGACCGCGCGGCCAACGGTTGTATACTGATTGGCGACCGGGCAAATACCTATGCTGAAACAACTGGTGGTGTCTATAGGATTGATGGCGGCGGGCTTTGCGATGATGGGTGCAATCGGGACCGGGGCCCGGCGCCGGAGCGCGAGATCAGACTGATTGCCCAGGGCGACGACATGGGCGCGGCCCACGGAATCAACCTCGGCACCATCCAGGCGTACAAAGAGGGGATACTGCGCGCCACCAACGTGCTGGTGCCCGCCGCGTGGACTCCCGAAGCCGCCCAGTTACTGAAGGAGAATCCGGGGCTCGACGCGGGCGTACACCTCACGCTGACCAGCGAGTGGCAGACTGTCAAGTGGCGGCCGCTGACTATTGTTCCTTCGCTGGCGGATGTGAACGGCTACTTCTTCCCGACGGTTCCGGCAATTCGTGGAGCGGCTGGGTCCGGTCTGAACCTTGTGGAGATCGAGAAGGAACTGCGAGCGCAGATCGATTTGGGTAGGAAGATGGTTCCGCAGGTCTCCTACATGTCGACGCATATGGGCTTCGATTCTCTGTCCCCTGACGTCCGCGCGCTCGTGCAGAAGCTCTCGAAGGAGTACCGCCTGGCGATGGCCGGTGCGGAGTTGGGGACGCAAAACATGGGCAGAGTATGGAACGCGACGGACACCGCGGAGGTACGCGCGGACAAACTCGCCGCCCGGCTGGCGCAGCTTCAACCAGGCACCTGGCTGTGGGTGGAGCACTGCGCGACGGACACGCCGGAGATCCAGGCCATGGGCAGGAACGTGGCTTTCGATCGCAGCGGCGTGGTGGCGGCGTGGAGCGATGCGAAGGTACTTGCAGCCGTCAAGAAATACGGGATCAAGCTGACCAGTTACAAGGAACTGATCGCCAGGCAGTAACAAGTAAGCCGGACTACTTTCGAATCGTGACGGACTTGGCCGTCGATTGCACGGTCAGCACTTTCGTCTTGGGGTCCCACAGCATCTTGCCTCCCGCCACCGACCGCGGGACCCAAGCGCCCAACTTGATCTTCTCGGAGGAACGCGCGTCGAACTTCGTATACGCGATCCGGTCCGCGGCGTAGTCGATCTTCTGAACCACGGACGAAGTGCGGAGCAGGTGGTTCTGATTCTCCGGAGCCAGTTCCGGCGCCGAGGCCATGGCCCGGAGGTAGTGGCGGACATAGTCGCCGTAGCCGTCCGTCAGCCAGTTGTCGTCGCGGATATAGCGGTTCTTCCCATCGGTATCGACCGTGTAAGTGGCCCAGTTGAGGCGGCGGATGGCGTCCTCTTTACGAGCAAGGTCGCCGGTCTTCTCGCAGTAGAGAAGCTCCACCGAGGCGTGACGCGACGTGTGGCTGTTGCCGGGGACTTTGTACGCCGTTTGCTCGTTGATGGGGATGACGCCCCACTTCTTGTACTCATCGTTGGCGAAGGTGGCCAGGCTCCACTTCAAGATGCCCTGGGCTTGCTCTTTCCAGGCAGGGTCCCAATCGGGGTGCTCCAGAATATACATGGCCAGGGTGTCGGCGTTGTGCTCCGTGTCGGACCAGGCGCTGGTGGGAATGTCCTCGAAAAATGGTCCCCACTTGTTGGTCTTGAGCGGATACGCCTTCAGCCATTTGGTGAGGATGTCCTTCGCGCGCAGGTAGTCCTTCGCCTTGGGTTGCCCCAGTGCAGCCAGGTCGGCGAACGTACGCAAAGCGCCGGTGTAGTTGCTGGTGTAGGAAGCGACGAAGGATCTGCCTCTTTGCTCTTCCTTGTGGACCTCGCCGGTAGCCGCGTTCAGCCGGTACGGCCAGGGTGAGTTGTCGCCGTCGCCGGCCTGGATATGGGTCGCCAAAGTGTCCGCCATGGCGGTAGCACGGTCGAGGTAGCGGCGGTTTCCAGTCATCTTGTAGAGCACAATCAACTCGGCCGCGAAACTGGCGGCCTTGTCGGGCTGGACGAAGCCCTTGCCCGCGCGCATGTCGCCGGTGAACTGACCCGAATGGATGTCCAGGTTGTAGGGGAACGGCAGGTTGGGCCACCGATCCTGGGGACCGGAGGCGCCGTGGTCCAGCCAGTAGTCGGCCTGGAGGATCATGTCATCTAGGACCGCTCGGTCCCCCAGGTAGCCGTACAGCAGGTTCCAGCTCGACAGCGCCATCGGGATCTGGTCGCCGCCAATGCCGCGCGAGTCGTCCTGGTCCGCCTTCCAGACCTGGTGCTGCAAGTAGTAGGGGACGCCGTTGGAGCATTTGCGCATGCCGATCCAGAACTGGAAGACCAACCGGACTACGTGGTCGTACGCCTCCGCTGGCCCGCTGCCGTACCACGGCACGATGCGGCCGGAGGCGTCCACTTTCACTTCGTGGTATTGGATCCAGTTCGGCGGAGTTTCATCCCGCTTTCTTTGGCCCTCTGCCGTCAAAGCCGCGAAAATCGCGAAGCAGCATGCAGCCGCCGCCAGGAAGGCCGGCATTCGGAGACGCTTCCGGGAGTTCGCCGGATGGCTCGTCGAAAACCGCAAATTGGCACAAGACATGGCAGGCTTGAGTGTAATGACGGACCGGCCAATACGTCAAGCCGGTTAGGTTTCCCGAAGAACTAGCGAGCTTGCACGCGGACCGCGATGTCCTCGGTATACTGCGGCGACGCGAGGCTGTGCACGCCGCCCTTGTGGGCGAAGCGTTCCTGCTTGGCCAGCTTGCCTGTCTTGGTGTCGATCCACTCGACGCGGTAACTGCCCGCCGGCAGCTCGATCTCAAGCTGCGTGGTGCGCGACGTGGCATCGACCACATACCGGGTAGCCTTCTGCTCCTTCCGGATCTCTCCGTGATGCAGGTACAGAGCGTACGCCTTGCCCGGGGCCGCCAGCGTCCAGACCGACGCGCCTGCCGGAACTTTGGAGCGCAGAACCTCCGGGGCCGGGTTCATGCGCACGAAGTCCAGCGCGTCCATGAAATCGCGCAATACGCGTAGTTGTTTTCGGAGCGCGGCGCTGCCGCCGCCCGGCTGGCGCGCGGGGTAGGTGTAGCTGCCGTCCTCGCGGCCCACCGCGAACGAGTAGTCGAGGTTATTATAGAGCGCCCCTCCAGCCAGGATGAACTCCCAGCCCTGCACGCGGTAGACGGCGTCCGCCTGGCCATCGAAGCCGGTCTCATTACACCCGATGGGGCGATTGAGTTCCCGGTTCAGCGCGACGCTCGCGGGCGGGCGCGAGTAATGGAAGTTGAAAACGGAGACGCGCGGGTCCGGGGCGGGCACCTTCTTCGAGCCGTTGGCGACGTTCTGGGTGATGAGATGCCGCTGGCGCGCCGGAATCCCCGCCTCCGCCTCTGCAATGACGGTGGCGATGTGCCGCTCCCAATCCGCCGTGACCATATCAAAGGAGTAAGGCTCGTTGCAGATTTCAAACATGACGTTGTCGAAATCCCGCAACTCGGCGACGATCTTGCGCACCAGCGCGTCCTGCACGCGCTGCATCGCCGGGTCCTTCAGGTTGAAGACTTCTTCGCGCTTGTAGTCGCCGATGTGGTTGACGTTGTTGCTGGCGTTCAGCGGGCTGAGGTTCCACATCTCGTCGCGATAGAACGGGCAGAAGAGCGTGAGTTCCACTACCACGCCTCGCGAGCCCGCTTCCCGCAAAAAATTCTTCAGGCGCGCGAAGTACGCCGGGTTCCAGCTCTCCAGATCGAACTTAGCCAAGCCATCCAGGGCGCCGGGAACGTCCGTGCGCGGCCAGGGGGCGATGTAGCGGCTGTGGGTGGGAGCCAGCGTGTTGTCGCTGATCCCGAAGGACTGCGGTCCCTCCCGGTAGGAGCCGCTGAACGTTCGTGTCAGGTTCAAGCGGTCCGCTGAGAGCGTGCTCAAGTAGCGCTTGTAGTCGAAATCAAGGTTGAGGACGGCCCCGTAGTGTTCCGCCGATGTGATGAGCACAGTGGGCTTTCCGCGGAAGAGGAAGTAGCGCGGATTGGAGGGATGCAACCGGATAGGTTCGGCGGCAGACGCGGCTGCGGCCGCCAGCAGGAGGAGGGAGAGGAGGCGAGTCATTTTGTTCATGTTAGCCGAATCCTAGTGTGGTACGGCGTGCAGAGCCGCGCGCGTCAGCAAGCGGTCTTTCTCGGGAGACTGGCCCTACTTTGCCGAGAGTTCGTAGTAGACGGTCTGGTATTCCGGCCGCATCTTCAGGACAACGGTTCCAGCTTCGACGGTGAGCGGTACCAAGTTGCGCCGCTTTCCAGTAACATCCAAGGTCCACGCCTTTAGCTCACTGGCGTGGCTGCTGCGGATGCGGAGGTCGCCGGCAACCGGCTCGAGCAGAGCGGCGCCTTCGCCGGGGGACTTGAGGCGCCACATGGGGCCCAGGCGCGAGGTCTTCGAGGTTTGCTCGTACTCCATCCCCGGGCTGCGCGCCGGACCGACCGCGGTCACCAGAATTCGCGCCGCCGAGGAGATAGGGGCCCGCCCCGCCATGGCGGTGACCCAAACGGCGCCGAAGCGATTCGCACTCATCAGCCTTACATCGGCCAGGATGTGAGCCTGGGTGGAAAGAAAGCCGACGATCGCCTGCGAGCGTGGCGTGTCGATGTGCACCAGGCCCTGCTGCGCGTCCCAGGTCAGCTCCCCCGTGATCGAGCGCGCCCTCAGCCGCTTGGGGTCCCAATACTTGCCGATGTCGAGAACCACGGGCTTGCGGCGCTGTTCGACGAAACGGTAGCCTACTTTCCCGACCAGCGCCGCGGCCAGCGGGAGCGGCTTGCGGTCCTCCGTCCACTCGTACACGCTGCTGGACGTGTACAAGGATTCTGCCACCAGCGGGGCTTCCTTGACGTCCTGCCGGTACCACATGGCGGCGGCGGCGGGAAACTGCAGGATCTGGGGCGGGTTTCCGAACAGGTCAAAGGAACCGGTGCCAAGACGGTCGCGGAAATCGGGGCTGAAATAGCCGAACTGCATGGACCCATCCCAGCCTTGCAGGAGGCCGTAGGCCGTCATCAGCGCGGTGCCTTCGAGCGAGTACTCGTTCGGCAGGCAAGTGTTCCATTCGCTGACGGTGAGCGGACGGCCGAGGATCTGCTCCCAGGCTTTCTCGGTAACCAGGTTTCCCACACCCAGGTAAGCGATGGTGTCCTGTGCAGGATCGACGGCCTTCACCATCGGCAGGTTGTGGAAATTGGCGGTCGCAGATTCGCCAGCGGAGGTTGCCCTCGCCCTGTGGGTGGTCCCAATAACCATGACGGTCCACGTAATTGAACTTGCTCTGGCCCAGCATGTGGACGCGGGTCGGGAATCCGTGGCCCTGCCAGTTGGTTCCGGCGATGGGGACCCTCACGCCCGCCTTGCGCATAACTTCGCGGCTGGCGCTCCAGTACTGCTCTTCCAGTTCGAGACAAAAGCGCAACTGGTCCTGACCGCGCACGCGGCGCTCGGGGTTCTCCTGGATGCGCCGCTCGGTGAAATCCGTATTCCGATAGAGCGGAATGCGCTGCCCGGCGTCGAGTCCCTCGCCGGGGGCCAGCGGGGATTTCCCGGCCACCGTCCAAGCCTGGAGGAGCCCGGCATTGTCCCGGTACTTCTTCCGCAGCCACTGCTGGAACTGGTCTTCGAGTTCGGCGCGGAAGGGCTCCTGGACATTGCCCCAGAACAGCGAATCTTCGTTCATGACTTCGACCATGGCCAGGGTCGGGTCGTCGGCGTAGCGCTTCTTGGTGTAGGGGTTGACGTGGGTGAAGACGTCCCGCATCCGCTGGTGCATGATGGAAGCCACCTTCGGGTTGAAGAACTCCGCGTAAGAAGCCGGTCCGCCCTTCGGCAGGCCGGGAATATTGTCTCCCGCTTTGAACGGGAAGATGAGCGGATAGTCCACGTCGAGAATGATGTAGATGCCGTTCTCGCCCAGCTTGTAGATGAGATAGTCCAGGCGATCCCAGCCGGACTCGCTGTAATCGAAGGAGGTCTTGCCGTTGCGGTCGTTGAGAAACTCCAGGCCATGCAGGCGGGTGATATTGATCCCCTGACGGCGCATGCGCCTGGCGGTGTAGTCCAGCTGCGCCTTGGGCAGGGTGTTCATCTGCGAGCCGAAGAAGCGCACGGGGGCGCCGTCCTCGAATACAAACCGGTCGCCCTTGGCGGTGACGAATCCGTGTTTCCCGGTGGGAGCTTCGACCAGGCCGCTGCAGTCGAGGATGTTCGGCTGGAAGTCGTCTTTGGCGATCTGCAGGGGGAAGGGGGCTTGGATTTCACCACAAAGGCACAAAGACACAAAGGCCAAAAATATGAAGCTTGCTGCCTGGGCGTGTTTGTAGTCTGCTCGCCTGGTTTCGGACATCGGCTTATAGGTATTTTCCAATTAGTAAGTTCAGCTTTTGGCGGGTGGTTTGCGGGATCATTTTTCGGTCGGTGAGGATGGCGTGCTGGAGCGCGGCTCCGCAGGTGCAGGTTCTTTCGGCGGGCATTCCGCGAACAGCCGCGGTCACGACGCTGGCGGCGTGCTCGGCGTTTTTGAGCAGGTTTGAGATGATCTGGTCCACGGTGACGGCGTCGTGGGCGGGATGCCAGCAGTCGTAATCGGTCACCATGGCGACGGTGACGTAGCAGATCTCGGCCTCGCGCGCCAGCTTGGCTTCCTGGAGGTTGGTCATCCCGATCACGTCCATTCCCCAGCTCCGGTACACATTGGACTCCGCCACGGTGGAGAAAGCCGGGCCCTCCATGCACAGGTAGGCGCCGCCCTTGGTGGCGTTCACCCCCGCGGAACGGCAGGCCTGGTGCAACGTTTCGGCCAGTTGAGGGCAGATAGGATGCGCGAAGCTGATGTGGACTACCAGGCCGTCGCCGAAGAACGTGGATACGCGCCCGCGGGTTCGATCGAAGAACTGGTCGGGGATGACGAAGTCGAGCGGCTTGTGCTCCTCCTTCAGCGAGCCCACGGCGCTCAGCGAGATGATGCGCTCGACGCCCAGGGCCTTCATCCCGTAAATGTTGGCGCGAAAGTTAAGCTCGGATGGAGAGATGCGGTGACCCCGGCCGTGACGCGCCAGGAAAGCCACGTCCTTGCCAGCCAGCCGTCCCACGACGTAGCTGTCCGAGGGGGCACCCCAGGGCGTTTCGAGCGCAACTTCCTCCTGCGCTTCGAAACCGGGCATCGAGTACAGTCCACTCCCACCGATAATTCCGATCTGTGCTTTCACGCGCATCTCCAAGAACGTGGTGTCAGACAATCTCTTCGCGGGCCGGATCCCAGCGCACCGTGCGCTGCCGCAGGTGGCTTTCCACGGCCATCCGGCAAGCGATCGAGACGCGGTAGCCAAGATCGAAGGGGCAGTTCGGCTCGCGTCCCGACCGGATGGAATCGAGGAAGTTGCGCATGTGCGCGTGGGGCTCGGTTCGGGCTTGTCCCAGCACCTCGGGAGCATCCGGCTGGTTCACCTTCTGCGGAAGATAGCGAATCTGCTGGCCGCGGCTCAGAGTGCCGTCGGTGCCGAGGACTTCTTCGGAGCTGCCCAACTGGTTATTGCCGAAACCGGAGTCCCAGGTGAACAGCATTTCTTCGGAGTGCTCCAGGGCCACGCTCATCGTATCGGGCACTTCGCGGCCGTCTTTCCAGAGGTAGACGCCACCGCTCATGGCGGCAGCCGCGGGGATGCGCAGATCGAGAGCCTTGTACCAGAAGGCAAGCTGCTGGCAGAGGTTTTCGAAGACGTTCCCGCCGGAGTAGTCCAAGTAGAAGCGCCAGTTCGCGAAGCGGTTCGCGTCGAACGGACGCCCGGGCGAGCTTCCGAGGAACGCCGCCCAGTCGATGGTCTCCGGCGTCATGTCCGGAAGGACGGGCCGGGACCACTGGGCCTTGCCGTGGGGCGTGTTGCGGAACATGTGGGCATGGATCGCGGTGATCTTGCCCACCCGCCCGGAGGCCAGGAAACTCGCGGCGTCGGCCATCAATCCGGAACTGCACGCCTGGTGTCCGACCTGCACGGTGCGCTTGCCGGCGCGCTGGTACGCCCTGCGCATACGCCTGGCGTCATCGAGGGTGAACGCCAGGGTCTTCTCGATGTAAACGTGCTTGCCCGCATCGAGCGCATCGATGAACTGCGCGGCGTGCAGGTGCTGGGGCGTGGCGATCAGGACGGCGTCGATGCTCTTGTCGTCGAGCAGGCGACGGTAGTCCGCGAAGGCTACCGCGGCAGGGGCCACGCACCTGGCGGCTTCCAGACGCCGGGTGAAGATGTCGGCGACCCCGGCAAGCTCGACATTGCCGCACGCCAGCACCTCACGGGCGAGTTGCGTGCCGCGATCTCCGGCGCCAATCAACCCGAGGCGCAGCCGGTCGCCCGCCCCGAGCACGCTGGAAGGAACGGCCAACGTCCCCGCTAATCCGGTTGCCACCTGGCCGATGAATTGTCGTCTTGAGCCCACGCCGAGGATTCCCAGACCTAACCGCCTGACTGGGCAGGAGACTCCATCTTAGCACCGGCCCGCTCCGTGCCGCCTGAATGCCTATCGCACCTTCAGTTCAAAGAGCGCGACGCTCAGCGGAGGTACTCGCAGTTCGCCCGTGCCGCGATAGGGTTCCTGGCGGATGTCCACTTCTCGCGGAGTGCCTGGGTCGTTGTGCGCGGTCCGGCTGGTTCCGGCGATCACCCACGACATCCCTTCGCCTGTCAATTGCGCACCTTTGATAGCCAACGCGGTGGAAGCCGGCTGGTCGGTAGGATTCACAATGGCCACCGTGAGAGCGGACTTGTCGGCCACCCAGGCGGCCGAGATATCGAGCGGCGCCGGCGCGCCGGTCACTTCGACCGGGGTCACGCCGAAACGCTGCCGGTAGAGTTTCAACACCAACCCGGTAGTCTCCAACTCCGCACTCACCGGTGTGGTCTTGATGGCGCCGATCACGTTTACGGTTTGCGCGTAGTTCGCCATGAAGTAGATGTCCGAATTGCGGAAGAACTCGTGGAGCCCGGCGGCGATTCCCAGGCCGTCCTGCATGAAGTAGCGCACGCCCAGCTCGCCAAAGTCGTTCGGACCATACCAGTAGTTCCACTCGTCCATGGCGATGCGGATGTCCTTGCCGGCGAGCGAGGGGAGGCGGCGGCGATAATCCCGGTGCGCCTCGGCGACTTTGCGGATCTGCGCGGGAAGCTGGGCCACGTGCGCCGCCAGGTCCGGCTGGTTCTGCCAGTAGAGATGCTCGCTGATGAGATTCATGAACGCCGCGCACTGCGTAAGCATCTGCTCGCTCCAGCGCCCCACGCTACCGACACCGACCGGCTGGATCCCGGCATCCACCTTGCGCATGGCCTCGACGACACGGTTGTGCTTCTTCACGTACTCCTCGAGCGGGATGTTGCCAAGCTGCCAGTCGCCGTACATCTCGTTGCCCACCGCGAACCACTTCACTCGAAATGGCTCGGGGTGGCCGTTCTGCGCGCGAAGCTTGCCGAGGGGCGTGCTGGTAGAACCGTTCAGGTACTCCACTTCCTGCGCGGCAGCGGCCTCGTCCGCCAGGCCCGTGTTCACGGCGATGAATGGTTCCGCGTCGATCTCACGCATCAGGGTCATGTACTCGTGAATGCCGACGTCGTTGTGCTCGATGCCACGCCAGGCGGGATTCTTGCGCGGCGGCCGCTTGTCGGGATCGCCGAGGCCGTCCTTCCAGTCGTAGCCGCTGACGAAGTTGCCGCCCGGCCAGCGGTACACCGGCGAGTTCAACTCCTTGAGCAGCGCCAGCGTGTCCGGGCGCCAGCCATAAATGTTGTCGGCGGGCATCAGCGACACAGTGCCGATGCGGAACGAGCCGGAGCCCCTGGCAACGATCTCGAGGCGGCCATTATCCGTGGAGCGCCCGGCACGAAACCGCAGGGGGAAGGTCGCGTAGCCCGCGGCGATCTTCTCGATCGTCACCGTGTGCCGCATGGTCGCCCCGCCGCCCCATACCAGGCTGACGTCGACCGGCCCGGCGCCGGGCGCACCCGCGAGAATGACGCGGCCCGTATACTCCTTGCCGGCCACCAATCCGAGCCGCTCCTGCACCAGCCCCGCAGGGACGGCCTTGCCGGGCAAGGTGATCTCCGGCGTCTGCTGTCCCACGTAGGCGCCCGCGGTCACCATACGAACCGCCTGCTTCGGTCCGATGATCATCCAGGGCGACCGCATTAGTAACTCATATGGATGTCCTTCCCCGTCGAAGGAGCGGTTGCCGGGCTTGAACATCTCCCAGGCCGGCGCCTCTCCGGTAACCGGGTAGTAGAACTTGCGATCCTCCAACATTTCCGCCCAGAGGCCGCCGTAGATGCAGCGCCCCAGGTGCTCGATAAACTGCCCATAGATGTACTTGGAGATCGGCGCTCCGGTCTTCGAGGCGTCCACCGTCACAGTGGCCGAGAACGCCGGGAGAACCAGCAGGAGCAGGCAGGCGAGGTGTTTCATAACCATCCATTCTAGCCTTACGCCGCGGCGCGCTGACGTCAGGCTCGGCCCGCGAGAATCGGAGGCTGAGGCCTAGATCACGGGCACTTTGCCCCACCGCCGGATGTTCTCATCGGCGGTCATGAGGCGGAGCCCGTGGCAGCGCGCCGTGGCGGCAATGATCCGGTCCGCGGGATCTTTGGGAAAGTCTTCGCCCAGACGCACGCTTTCGGCGGCAACCGCCGCGTTGATAGGGAGGACGGTCAGGCGGGGGTGGCTCTGGATTTCGTCCAGCCAGACATCCAGCGAGCCGTCAATTTGCAGGCGGCCCCTCTCCACAAGCAAGGCCGCCTCCCACAAGGTGATGTCGCTGATCGCCGCCGAGACGCTGCCCGCCTCCACCTCCATCAACGTACGAGTCTGGCTCTTGCTGAGGCGGCCCTGATCCGATTGCCACCAGATCAGGATGTGGGTGTCCAAGAGGACGGAGGGCATTTTAGCGAGCGCTCTCCCACTCATCCGCCGCGTTGAAGTTCACGATGTCTCCTCTGATCCTGATCCGGCCTTTCCAACTTCCCCGCAAGGGTTTCCGAGACGGCGCGATGGGCGTGACCCTTGCCACCGGGCGGCCCCGCTTTGTGATGACAAGGCTCCGGCCGGATTCGGCCACTTCGTCGAGCAGGTGCAAGCACTTCGCCTTGAACTCACTGGCAGCCAGCGTAGATTCCTTCACGTCTGTATTGTAGCCTTGACCATGGTGACCGGTCAAATGGTCAAATACCAAAGACCGAACTTGGAACTCAGAACACAGAACTCAGAAAGCTGCGAGAATCGCTTGCAACCGCTCCGCCATCAGCGAGCCGAGCCGGGCGCTGCCTTGACATGGGCGGGGACGCGCAACTATAGTTTGAACTTACAACAAAGCCCGGCTACCCAGCGGGTGACGGTGAGCAGCACCGAGGAGGAATCCATGTGCACATCTCGTCCCATTCGATGGTCATTCTGGCTGGTCTTATTGGCGTTGGTTGTCGTCCCTCTGGTAGGCACGGCTTATCAGGCAGCGCAGCCGCCGGCCGCCGGTGCTGGAACAGCGGCCGCGCCTCCAGCGGGGAGAGGCGCCGCGGGCGGTCCGGGTGGCGCGCTGCAAGCCGCCACGCAGGAAGATCGACAGAAGATGATGGATCTTCTGGGAATCACATCGCTCCGGCCGGGAAAAAACGGTAGCGATCCCAAGAATCCGAACTTCGCCAACTACGACGAGTCCAAGGCCAATCCCTACCCGAAGCTGCCGGACCCGCTGGTATTGAAGAACGGGAAGAAGGTCACGTCGGCGAAGATGTGGTGGAATCAACGCCGCCCCGAGATCGTGGAAGACTTCGACCGGGAAGTGTATGGCCGGGTCCCCAAGGTTGTGCCTAACGTGAAGTGGGAAGTGGTCAGCTTGACGAATGACAAGAACGGCGAAATACCGATCATCTCGAAACAAATCGTGGGCCACGTTGACAACACCTCGTTTCCGCAAATCACCGTTGATATCCAGGTGACGTTGAGCACTCCCGCCAACGCAAAGGGCAAGGTACCCGTGATCATGCAATTCGGCGGGTTCGGCGGCGGTGCCGGACGCGCCGGCGCGCCCGGCAGAGCGGGAGCACCACCGGCCGGCGCTGGAGCGGGGGCACCCGGCAGACGCGGTGGAGCCGGAGTTCCGGGCGGGGGACGCGGCCCCTCCGGGCCTTCGTGGCAACAGCAAGTTCTCGCGAAGGGCTGGGGGTATGCCACGGTCAGCCCCGGCAGCATTCAGGCCGACAACGGCGCGGGTCTGACCTCCGGCATTATCGGTCTGGTGAACAAGGGCCAGTACCGCAAGGCGGACGATTGGGGTGCGTTGCGCGCCTGGGCCTGGGGCGCGAGCCGCGCCTTGGATTACTTTGAGAAGGACAAGTCGGTGGATGCGAAGCACGTCGCTCTGGAGGGCCACTCGCGATACGGCAAGGCGACGATCGTCGCCATGGCTTACGACACGCGCTTTTGGACCGCCTACGTCAGTTCGTCCGGCGAGGGGGGCGCCAAGCTGCACCGCCGCAATTGGGGCGAGATTGTGGAGAACGTCGCCGCGGCATCGGAGTACCACTGGATGGCGGGCAACTTCCTGAAGTATGCCGGCCCGTTGAACTGGAACGATCTTCCGGTGGATTCGCACGAACTGGTCGCGATGTGCGCTCCGCGCCCGGTGTTTCTGAGCGCGGGCAAGGGTGGATATGATGCGGAACCGGGCGGCGACAGTTGGGTGGACGCCAAGGGCACTTTTCTGGCTGGAGTTGGCGCCGGGCCGGTGTACAAGCTGTTGGGCAAGAAGGACCTGGGGACCAGCGAGTTCCCTCCGATCGAAACCCCGCTGGTGGACGGCGACGTGGCCTTCCGCCAGCACGCCAGTGGGCACACGGATGGGCCCAACTGGCCGGTGTTTTTGACGTTTGCCAGCCGCTACGTCAAGGCGCGTTAGGTACGTTAGTCGGGGTCGGGCCCCTTACTTTGCAGGCGGAGTCCTGGGCGGACCACCACTAGGCTCGAACCAGGCTGAGCCGGGACGGATCATCTTCTTCACGGCTTCCTCGTTCATTTCCACGCCGATGCCGGGCTTGTCCGACACCGTGATGTAGCCCTTCTGGATGATGTCGCCTTCCTTGACGAAGTCCTTCCACCGCGTCGTGCGAGAGGCGGGATGGCCCCAGTGCCATTCGAGAACGTGCGCGTTGGGGATCGCCGCCAGCACATGGCAGGACGCCATCGCTCCGATCGGGGAAGCCTGGCAATGCGGCGCCATCGGCACGTAGTAGGTGTGCGCCATGTCCGCGATCTTGCGGGCCTCCAGCAGGCCGCCGCACTTCTGGATGTCGGGCATGATAATGTCCACCGCGCGCTTCTCGAGCAGCTCCCGGAAGCCGTGGCGCAGAAACACGTTCTCCCCGCAGCAGATAGGAGTGTTGGAGGATTCGCGGACATCCCGCATGGCGTCGACGTTTTCCGGCGGAACGGGTTCTTCGAGCCACAGCAGCCGGAACGGTTCCAGTGCCTTGGCCATGCGCTTGCCGGTGCCCACATCGTAGCGGCCGTGCATGTCTACCGCCAGTTCGATGTTCTTCGGCAGCGCTTCCCGCACGAAAGCGACCTTGTCGATCATGTGGTCGATCTCGGCGTTGTTCGCCGTCCAGTTCACCCGGTCGAAGCGGTCGCTGTCCGCGCCATCGTCGATGTCGATCTTGGCGGCAGTGAAGCCGTTGTCGATGATCTGCGAGATGAATTGCTTGGCGGCGGGGTCCGCGCGGTTGTTGGTGCCCGAATCGCAGTAGACGCGAACCCGGTCGCGGGTCTTGCCGCCCAAGAGTTGATAAATGGGCAGCCCGAGCGCTTTGCCTGTCAGGTCCCAGAGCGCGATTTCGACGGCGGTCAACGCAGCTATGTATTGGCCGGACTGACCCCCGGCGAAGATGCCGGACGTGCGGATTCTCTCGAAGATGCCCTCCACCCGCAAGGGGTCCTGGCCCACGAGGGAACCGCGGAACCCGGCGACGATTTGCGCGCCGCCGCTAACGGCGTCGACGGCTTCTCCCTCGCCGATCAACCCCTGGTCCGTGTAGATCCGCACATGCATGCCCTGTACGAAGGCCGTACGCACGTCCGTGATCTTCAGCCTCGGCCGCTGAAAGGGCGTGGTGGCGGTCTGAACCGCGGCGGACAAGCCGCGCAGGCTAAACGCACCTGCCGCGGCAGCTCCGGCGCCTTGCAGAAACGATCTTCTATTCGGCAGTTTCATCATTCCTCCGTCGATCCCCTCTTGGATTGAGCCTCCCACATCATCTCACAAAGCCCTTGGCAGGGCGGCGGGGCGCCTCCGGCGCAGAAGCCCTGCTCCATACGAGCGGCAACACGGTCAATCGCGTGTTACCGGAGAGAACTGAGGCGCCCTGTGCGGCCGGGTTGTGACGCCGCCCCGGCGTTGAACTCGCGGGCGGCCTCGATCAGGGCCAGGATGTTCTCCCTCGGCATCCCCGGACTGACCCCGCCGCCGACCGAGAGGATGACTCCCTTGCCGCCCGACTTCTCGAGCACCGCGAGCGCCGCTTCCTTCACCTGGCCGGGAGTGCCGCGCACGCCCAGATCCAGCGGCGCGACGTTGCCCATCAGGCACATCCCGTCCCCCAGTTTCTCGCGCGCCTCACGGATGTCGATGTTGTGGGTCCAGTTCAAGACATCGAAGCCGGTGGCCGCCAGATCCGAGAGGAAGGGGCGGACGTTGGCGTCGTTGTGGTACACCTTGACCCAGTCCGGCGGAAAGGCCGCGCAGATTCGCTGCAGATAGGGGTGCGCGAACTCCAGGTACTGGCGCTTGGACAGCATACCGGGGATATCGTCCAGCACGAAGATGCCCTCGACGGTGTCGCCGATGACTTCCGCCTGGGCTTGTAGCCAGTCGATCACCGTGCGAGTGGTGAACTCCAGAAGCTTGTGAGCGCCTTCCGGATCATCCAGCAGGTCCATCATGAACTGCGTGACGCCGCGCAGGAACGTCGCGAGGCAGAGAGGGCCGCGCGCGGTCGCGAGAGGAATGGTCTGGCCGGCATCCAGGATGCGTGCCTTCTGCCTCCGATAATGCTGCAACGCCAGCGCCATCAGACCGTCGGTGGCAGGATTCACGGGAGTGAAGCCTTCGATATCCTGCAGCCGGGCCAGCATGGGCGTTTGTGCTGGGGGTTGATCCTTCCAGAAGTGAATCCGGCTGCCGAGAGCCGAAGGCTCGATCGCCATCCCGTACTCGACCCACCAGGAGGGCAGGAGGATCACCTCGGGAAACTCGCGCTCGATGCGGAGGTTGACCTGGAACCAGGTCTCCGGATCGACGTAGTAGTCGAGATGACCGATCCCGGTGTAGCCGGGCATCCAGGGGCTGTCCACGATGAGAGACACGGGCACTTCCCCAAGGAGCTGGCCTTTGGCCGCGAGTTTGAATATCTTCCACTGATCGGGTCGCATAGTTAAGGCAGATCGGTGAGGCGGACGCGGAATCTGACCGTCCAGGGTTTGCCGGGCTCCAGCGTGTAGCTATTCACCGCCTCGGTTCGCCCTGGGAAGGAAGCACCGATAAAACCATAGCGCCCGTCGCCGAGGCTCTTCTGGGACGGCTGGGAGGTGGTTGCCCGCAGACACCATTGGTACGGGGCTCCGGGGTTCTTCTCATCCGACGTAATCCGAAGCACAGCGTGCTTGCCGCCGAATACTCCTTCCATTTCCGCCCACTGATGTGGCACCAGATCCTCGTCCCTGGTCAGTGCCACGCCATCGGCTCGGAGTACGGTGCCTTGCCGCGGGGCAAACCGGGTGCTGAGGCCGCCATAGCTCTTTCCCCGCTCCGCGGAGCCCTGCAGCGTCACCGGAGCGTTGATAGCCTCCCAGGTGAGCTCCAAATCCAACTCTCTCGACGTCCCCTCGGTGGGCAGGACCCGCACCTTGACATTCTCGCGGACAATGTCCTTGCCACCGGCCTCCCAGACGTTATCGACCGCGAAATTGGCGTCCTTGCCGGCGGTGACCGCGGGGGGCTTCACGGTGCGATGCTTGGCCGTGAAATTCATCCAGATGTCGTAGGTCTGGCCGCCGGTCTGAACGATCGGCCACGACCAGAACAGGCCGCGGTGATGCCAGTGGTCCGTCGGGAAATCATCCAGCATCGAGACTTCCGCCGGAGTGAGGACCGGGAAGAAGTAACAGCAACGGCGCTTGTTCTCCGGGGCTCCCGGCTTGAGTTGCGGCCCGTAGTTGTAGACCAGCGCGAGCTTTCCAGCCTCGCGCAGCTCGATGCGCCCGTCACCCAGGTCCTTCCACGCGAACGGTCCCTGGGCCGACACGCACATCGCCAGCACCAGCGACAGCACCAGAAGTCCAAGTGCGTAGCGCATCGTGTAATCTCCCTTCCCTCGCTGGGCAAGTCAGGAGACTTGCCCTACTGGCTCCGACCGTGGTGAAAACATTTGTTGTGGGCCAAAACTATCCAGATTATGGTACAAGAATCCCGGCTCGGAAACAAGCGGTTATCGAGCGGTCCGGCTCAGCTCGACGGCTTTCGTGCTGATGAGGTACTTCACCAGCATATTGCTTTTCTCCCAAGCGGGAAGCGACTTGGGGGTCTGCAGATAACCGAGAAACGCGCGCGTCACCTGCGCAAAATGGTCCTCGTGGCTCACGCGGTACCTCTCCGGGATGACGATGTGAGCCTCCTCGCCGCCAATCGTCATGGCCACTCCCGGCCACTCCCCTTGCAGCGCGTCGATCTTCTGCTGGAGTGCGGCGAAGACTTCGTCCCGCAGCGCGGCCGTACTGGGCCTGACATAGAGCTCAGGCAGAGGCCCCCCTGCCCCGCCCTGACGAATCTCCAAGCGTGCGCGCGTCCCCCGGAACATGGCTTCGTAGACGTCGCCTGAGCCCTTGGGTGCTTCCCAGTTCCAGAGAATATCGAGCTTCACGTGAACACCGCGCACGGAGTACAGGACCGAGGTATTTGAGTAGTACTCGAACTGCCCGCCCTTCACCCAGCGCGCCAGATACGCCGGAAATTCCGGTTCCCCGGTGACCTGCTGAAATTGCGCCTGGCTGATCATGGTGGGCCAGCGCCGCGCGTTCATCATCTGGATATCAGTGCGGTAGTCCACCTGCTGACTTGGAAACCCCGTCCACTGCACGAGATCGACGACGTGGGTCCCCACGTCCGCGATTCCCTCACCGCACTCCTCGATGTCGAAAAACCAGGGGGGACGGCGGAAGGGCACGCCCGAGACCAGCTTCATGAGGTGATGGATGCTCTTGGCGACGACGGCCGGTTCCGCCTCCGAGCCCGGAATCAGTTGGCCGAAGATCTCCGGCGCGTTTACGAATTCCTTTTGGAGAATCGAAGCGATTTCGTAGCGCTCGGTCATGACGTCGTAGCCCACCAGGCCCTTCTGGCCGGCCAGGTCCAGCGCCGATTGCAGCTTGGGCAGATCCGCCGAAGTGATGATCCACGGCTTATCGGCGAGAACGTGGAAGCCGGCTTCGAGCGATTGCACGATGCGCCCGATCTTCTCGCGATTCTTTCCCGAGAACACCACCACGTTGCCCGGCCGTTCGGCGAGCATACGCTCGAAAAAGCCCGCGCCGGTGTGGACGTCGAGCTGCCACTGCGTGGGGCTTTCCTTGCGCGAGTTGAACAACGTCACTCGATTGAGGTAATCGAGCAGCTCCGGACCGAGCGGCGCATACACCGAAACCCGCGGCGATACCTGCGGATACATGTCCTTCTGAATGAGGCCCGCGTGGTAGTGCCCGGGCTCGACGATCACCAGCTTGACTTCGCTCATCGGCTTCTCTGTTCGCCCCGAAGGCGCTGTTCCGCACGCCTGCGCGAACCACAGCACAAACACCAAGAATAGGCTACTCCACAAACGAGCGCACATGTTTCTGTTCACCCTCACACTGGCGTCGAGATGAGTCTCGACGCTGCACGCGTAGGCGCGTGCGCTACGCGCCGGCCTTCGCGAGGATCGCATCGGTGCCGTACGGAGCACGCTGCACGCGGGAGAGCTGGGTGTTGGCCTCCGCATCGTTGTGCGTAAAGACTTCCTTGGCCGGATCCCAGTAGAGCACGCGGTCACGGTGCATCGCGATCAGCGCCAGCAGGCAAACCGCGTTCGCCCGGTGGCCCACTTCAGCGGGAGCCACGGGATCCTTGCGGGTCTTGATGCTGGTCAGCCAGTCCAAGTGGTGGTCGTTCTTCGGGCTCGCGTGCAGATGAATCTCGCTGTCCTTGATGCCCTCCTTGATCCAGCGGCGGTCGCTGGCGTCGATCGCCAGGCTCCACGGTCCGCCCCGCGGCGCTCCGCCGCTGGCGCTCAGCGCTTGCATATCGATGGCGCTCATGCGGCCGCGCGTGACCCAGACCCAGCCATTCTCCCCGAGGAACTTGATGCCGTTGGGGTACTTGTCGCTGATGTACATCTCGGTCCCGTCCGCATAAGTCGCTTTGGCGTGGTAAAGGCCGTGGACGTCCCAAAGACCGCTCTTGGCGAAGTTGGCCATGGCCTCGATCTGCACCGGACCGGTGAGCTCGGCGCCCATGCCCCAGTGGGCGGTATCGACGTGGTGCGCGCCCCAGCCGGTGATCATCCCCGCGCCGAACTGCTCGCACCGCAACCAGCCGGGACGGCTCGTAGCGGACGCCCATATCGGCACTCTGCGGATGGACGCGATCCTCCGTGTAGTAGACCATCGGAGTGGATCCCAGCCACATGTCGTAGTTGAGGTTCGAAGGAACGGGCATCTCCTTGGTGTTCCCGCCGGGCGGGTCGACCGGAAGACCGATGTAGACTTCTCTGACCTTCCCAATCCTGCCGTTGCGCACGAGTTCACATCCAAGGCGGAAGTACTGATCGGAGCGCTGCTGGCTGCCCTGTTGAAAGATGCGGCCCGAGCGTTTGACGGCATCGGACATCTGCCGGCCTTCCTTGAGGGTCAGCGAAGCGGGCTTCTGAAGATAGATGTCCTTGCCCGCCAGGGCGGACTCCACCGTCTGCTGGGCATGCCAGTGGTCCGGCGTGCTGATGCAGACCGCATCGATACTCTTGTCCTGGAGCATCTCCCGGTAGTCGACGTAGGTCTTCACGCTGGCGTACTTGCCGCTGCCGAACTTCCTGGTATAGTTCTGCTCGATCAGCGTCTTGGCATCGGCCAGCCGCACGGTATCCAAGTCGCACACGGCGACGAACCGGGCCATGTCGCTGTACCTGAGGACCCCGGCTAGCTCGGAACCGCGGGCTTGACGTCCGCAGCCGATTTGCGCGACCTGGATCAGGTTGCTGGGCGCGCTCTGGCCAAAGACGGTCGACGGCACGATGGTCGGGAACGTAAGAGCGCCGGCGACTGAACCCGCCAGGAATTGCCTTCTCGATGAATTCTGTTCCTTCTCTTCCGTATCGGGATTCATTGGTTCTCCTATTCGTATCACTTCTCGCCCATGGTCCAAAGGATTCCGCCGAGGATGTGCTTGTACAGAATCGGATTTGCGTAATCCTCTTTCTGGTGACCCAGGGCGGTGTAGAACTCCCGGCCTCCATCGAACTCCTGATACCAGGCCAGGGGGAGGGAGTCGCCGAAGCGGTCCCCGGGATACGTCGCTTTCTGCGGATCGTCAAGTTTGGCGGGATCGGTGACCAGCAGCGTGTGGATCCCCGGATTGAGGTGATCGGAATAGTAGCACTCGTCGGCCCATTCGAAGGTCGCCGGAAGGTCCTTCGTCGACAGGTGGTTCTTGTCCTGAACCCGAACGACGAACTTCTGAAACTTGGGATGCCTGAGAAACTTGCCGCCTACCACGGACCAGAAGTACGGCCACTCGCGCTCCGAGCCCGAGGCGGAGTGGATGGCGACGAACCCTCCGCCCGCCTGAATGTATCGCTTGAAGGCGTCGCGCTGGGCGTCGTTCTGGAAGGCCTCGTTGTTGCTGTTGGAAAAGATCAGGACCTTGTACTGTTTCAGGTTCGAATCGGTGAAGACCTTCGGGTCATCCGAGACATCCACCCCGAAACGGTTTTCGGCGCCCATCTTCCGAATCGCGTCCACGCTGCTCTGGATGTTGTCATGCACGTACCCCGTGCCCTTCGACACGAAATTGCGGGTGTAGACCAACACTTTCCTTTCGGCCGCCCAGCCGAGAGCCGCCGTCAGCAAGATCACCGCCATAAGGCGGTACAGACTCTTCGCGGGCAATGTAGGTCTCATGCCGATCATACACTCACGAGGCTCGCGCCTTTTGTTCTAGCTCAAAACCAATAGATCATAGCACGCCTCAGGCCGCCCGGTTTCAATATTTTTTGATCTAAACTGGGATCAATCGTGAAAATCGTCGATATCCGTGCCACCACGGTCAGCGTCCCACTGGAAGCGCCGCTGCGGCACGCCAACGGCTGCCACTGGGGCCGCTTCGTGCGAACCATCGTCGAGGTCGAAACCGACAACGGGTTGGTGGGCCTCGGCGAGATGGGCGGCGGCGGGGAATCCGCGGAGGCGGTGTTCCGCTCCATGCAGGGCTACCTGGTGGGGCACGACCCGGCGCGCCTGGAAGAGATGCGCTTCCGGATCGCCAACCCGACGGCATCGCTCTACAACAACCGGACGCAGGTTCTGGCGGCGCTGGAATTCGCTTGTCTGGACATCCTCGGACAGGCTTGGGGCGTGCCGGTTTCCGAGATTCTCGGCGGCCGCCTGAGAGATCGGATACCGTTCGCCTCCTATTGTTTTTTTCGATATGCGGATTCCCAGACGGGCCGGGGCGAGGTGCGTACCATCGACCAGATGGTGGAATTCACCCGCGAGCTGAAGCGCCGCGCCGGTTTCAGAACGCACAAGCTGAAGGCCGGAATTTTTCACCCCGACTACGAACTGGAGGCATATCGCGCCCTGGCTGCGGCATTTCCGGGGGATTCGTTACGGTTCGATCCGAACGCGGTCTGGTCCACGGAGCAGGCCATACGCTTCGGCCAGGCGATCGAGGGGTTGCGCAACGACTATCTGGAAGATCCGGTCTTCGGGCTGAACGGCATGCGGCGCACGCGGCAGATGGTGCGTGTCCCGCTCGCGACCAACACCGTGGTCGTCAACTTCGAGCAACTCGCCGCCAACGCGCTGGACACGGCCGTGGACGTCATCCTGCTCGACACGACTTTCTGGGGCGGAATTCGCGCCTGCGTGAAGGCTGCCGGCGTGTGTGAGACGTTCCAATTGGGGGTCGCGGTGCATTCCTCCGGGGAGTTGGGGATACAGTTGGCGACCATGCTGCACCTTGGCGCGGTCCTGCCGAATCTCTCGTTCGCCGCCGACGCGCACTACCATCACTTGACCGGCGACGTCATCGAGGGAGGACCGTTTCGGTACGAAGACGGCGCCATCCGCGTGCCGGACGCGCCCGGCCTGGGAGTCAGGCTGGATCGCGACAAGCTCCGCGAGTATAGTGAACTGTACCAGCGGCTGGGGAACTATCCCTACGATCAAGATCCGGCCCGGCCGGGCTGGGCCCCCCTCGTGCCGAACGACCGCTGGGCCGATCCGAACGACGACCGGCCCGTGCCGATGGCCTTCTGAGGTGGAGCAGGTCGCCAGACCTGCCATGCCGGCGGTCTCCTTGCGAGCAAGACTGCCCGCTCCACTGGGGCCGCAGGGTTCCGTCCTGCCTCACAACCTTGACACCGGAGCGATCTTGACACCGCAAACGAGAGGGCATATATAGTTCAAGGTTGCAACAATGTAGGCGTTCCTCGATTGCATTTCAAGTCTCGAGGGGAAGTATTGGTTCAGCCTGAAGCGGAGGGAGTGCGCTCCCCGTTAGTGAGTGTCCCGCACTTCGGGCGGGGGTTTTCAAGGCGTCCGGGTCTGCCGAACGTGGTCTGGGAAGAACGCATTGGAAGCCCCTGTGGTGCGTTCAGAGTCTCTCTTCACAACATTTGACCCAAAATTGTTCCGACGCGGGCGACTCGATAAATTTGCATCTACCTCCCTTGATTTGGAAATGCTGGCGGCGTAAGATTTGATCAAGGGTGCAACAAAATCGATTTGACCTAGTTCTGGCCTCGGCATTCTGCTAATTCGCCGGGTTTACAGGTGGCCAAATCCGTTGCGCCGGGGGGTAGAGGGGTTATGAGAAAAAGCTCATCTTTCTGGATGCTTTGCGTCGCTATGCTCCTGGTGCTAGCCGGGATTGGCAGCGTCGCCCACGCCCAGGTTCTCTATGGATCGCTCACTGGAAACGTGACCGATCCCAGCGACGCCGTCATCCCGGACGTCAAGGTTAAGGCCCTCAATGTAAACACTGGATTCGCACGTGACACCACCACCGATCCGCGAGGAGCCTACGTTTTCAACAACCTCCAGTTGGGCACTTACAAGGTCTCAGCCGAGGCCAAGGGTTTCCAGTCAGTGATCGTGTCCGACGTGGTGGTGAACGGCAATGAAGTTCGCCGCCTCGACTTCCACGTGCCGATTGCCACGGCCACCCAAACGATGGAGGTGGCTGCGAATTCAGCCGTGCTGCAGACGGACAAATCCGACGTCCACGCGCAGATCACGTCCCGTGAAGTCACGGAATTGCCCTACAGCGGCGGAGAAGGCAAGAACTTCCAAAGCCTGCTTTACCTGGTACCCGGTGCCGGCATTCCGGCCAGCCGCGAGGCGAACTCGGAGGCTGGCAATCCACAGCGGGCACAGACGCTGTTCATGAACGGCGTGGCTTCCACCAGTAACAGCACGAAGATGGACGGCGCGATTGTCGCGTACCCGTGGCTGCCGGTGAACATCGCCTACGTGCCCCCGTCCGAATCCATTGAAACCGTCAACATCGCCACCAACTCCTTCGACGCCGAACAGGGTGCGGCGGGAGGAGCAGCGGTTAACGTGACCATCAAATCGGGAACCAACCAGTTGCACGGCGTAGCCTTCGAGCGCAACCAGAACAACAACATGACAGCGGTGAACTACTTCAGCCACACCAGCCCGATTAACAAGAACATATTCAATCAATACGGATTCGCCATCGGCGGGCCGATCTGGATTCCCAAAGTCGTTAACGGCAAGAACAAATTGTTCTTCTTCGCGGACTATCAGGGCACCAAGAGACGCCAATACGCCCAGTCCACGAATCTGACGCTCCCCACTGCCGCCATGCGGACGGGAGACTTCAGCGCAACCGGCGTGACGATCTACGATCCGCTCACCGGGAACCCAAACGGAACCGGCCGCACGCCATTCCCCAACAATGTGATCCTGCCCAACCGGATCGACCCGGCTGCGACGACGATGATCGCCCTTCTGCCGGCGCTCACGCGCCCTAATTCGTTTACGAGCAACTACGACGCGTACGGCGCTGGCGTCTACAACCGAGCCAATGCGGATTTCAAGGTGAACTATAATCCGACCGAAAGGGCGATGATTTGGGGCCGGTACAGCATCTCGCCCATGGATATTCCGGGCGTCTTTGTGATGGGAAAGGCGGAAGGCGACGTCTTCGCGGGAGGCCAGCCGGGCACAGCGGGTGGACGGGTGCAGACGACCGCCGCGGGCTTCACCTACACAATTTCGCCCACCCTGCTGGTGGACGCCAATGTGGGCTATACCCGCCAGAACATCGGCGCCACCGGAGATCCCGAGAACGGCGCCTTCGGTCTGGATGTGCTGAAGATCCCCGGAACCAACGGCGTTGGAGCGAGCTACAACGGCATTCCGGGATTCCAGGTCGCTGGTGTTGCGAACTTCGGTAATACGAATACGGGAAGCCCATTCAATTTCCGCGATAACCAATACACCACCGCGGTTAACCTGGGCAAGACGTCGGGAGCGCACAACCTGCGTTTCGGTTTTGAATACGACAAGTATGCGCTCAACCACTTTCAGCCCCAGGGCGGCACCTTCGGTACGGCGCGCGGCACCTTTGGATTCTTCGGTGACCTGACCGCGCTAAACGGCGGCGCCGCTGTGAACTTCAATGGCGTGCCGGCCAACTCCTGGGCCCAGTTCCTGCTCGGGTATCCCAGCCGTATGGGGAAGATCACGCAGTTCCAGAACCCCAACGCTCTCCGCTTTTCCACCTGGTCGCTGTATGCGCGCGATCAGTGGCAGGTGACCCGAAACTTGACCATCAACTACGGACTGCGTTGGGAGTACTACCCGATTTTCTCTCATGACTGGTACGGCGCCACGCGCTACGACCTTGCGACGCACACCGTTTTGATCGGCGGCGAGGGCGGCGTTCCGTGGGACACCGGCGCCACCGCCAGCAAGAGGAACCTCGCTCCGCGTTTCGGTTTCGCATATCGTCTCGGTTCGAAGACTGTGGTCCGCGGCGGTTACGGCATTACCGTGGACCCGGACAACATGCGCAATCAGCGCAATGCGTTCCCGTCCGTGGTCAACCAGGACTTCAACCAGCCGGCCACTTTTCAATTCGACACCACTCCCGGTGTCGCCCAGGCCTCCCTGCGCACCGGCATGCCCACGCCAGCCTTTCCGGACATCACGGTAGGCAAGATCACGCCGTCTACTACTTCGTCCACGACGACGTACTTGCCGACAACGAATATGGCCGCCTCCTTCCCGCAATACCTGAACCGGGGCTACATTCAGAGCTGGAACCTGTTTGTGGAGCGTGAGATCTCCTCCACTGTCACCGCCCAGGTGGGGTATACGGGTACGCACGCCGTCCACCAGCAGATGAACGTCAACGTGAACGGATCCGCTCCCAACACGGGGAATGCCGGCCGCCAACTCTTCCCTTTCCTAAGCACCGACTTTAACTTCCTCGAGCCGTTCGGCAACATGACCTACAACGGATTGCACAGCCGCCTCCAGAAGCGGTTCGGCGGGTCGATCATTGGCGTGGCCTACACCTTCTCCAAGGCCATCAACAACTATAACGGCGACAACGGAGACGGCACCCTGTGGCGTGCCTACCCGGTGTCGTTCGCTCTGAACAAGGCGCTGGCGGGCTTCGACCGCACGCATACCTTCCAGCTCTACCACGTCTACGAGCTGCCCTTCGGCAAAGGGCATAGTTGGCTCAATGCCGGTCTGGCATCCTGGATCTTCGGGGGCTTCCAGATCAGCGGCACCCTCAGCAAGTTCAGCGGCCTGCCGTTTACGATCGGGTCCAACAACTCCGTGAACGCCGGCGGCCAGGCTCAGTCGGCCAGCCAGATCAAACCGACGGTGGCGATCCTGGGCGGCCACGACGCCAATACACCCTATTTCGATGGCACGGCTTTCACCAATCCGCCCGTAGGGACCCTGGGGAGTACCGGCAGAAACCTGTTGCGCGGGCCGGGCTTCTTCAACATGGACCAGAGTGTGTCCCGCACCTTCAGCTTTAAAGAAGGCCGGCTTAAGCTGCAGATCGTGGGTGAAGCATTCAACCTGACCAATACGCCATCGTTCGCTGTCCCGAACGCCACGTTCGCGGCGCCGACGTTGAATCCCGACGGCTCGATCAAGAGCTACGGCAATTTCAGCGTGATCACCAACACCGTTTCCACCGCCCGTCAGATGCAGGTGGGCGGGTACATCCGATTCTAACCACGATCGCCAAACGTAATCGCCAGAGCCCCTTCGCCGCTGTTCCGGGGACGCAGATTCGCTTCGGCAGCATGGGCCGTAACAACAATCCGGGGGCCGGGGTTCTTCAACTTGGATGTCCGTGTCTTTCGCGACTTCCAAGTCGCCGAGCGCGTGAAGTTTCAGATCGGCAGACCTGGGTGTCAGCAAGCGTAATATTCTAATCCGCCGTTGGGATTGGCCCGGGCTGGCTGGGGCACTCCTGCTATTCTTATGATCAGGATCTGGCCCCGCGCGGATTGCGTGTTGAGATGAAAGACTGCCTCGATTTGACGGGCCGCGTGGCTGTCGTGATTGGCGCAACATCGGGCCTCGGCCGGGCGATTGCGATTGGCCTGGCGGAACACCACGCCTGTGTCGTGCCCACGGGCCGGCGCCGGGAGCGCGTCGAAGCGGCTTGCCAGGAAATCGAGGCCTTCCGAGGTTGCACTCTCCGTCAGGAAGTGGATGTGACCGACCGGCTTTCCGTGGACCGGCTTCGCGACGCCGTGCTCCAGCGCTTCGAGCAGGTCGACATACTGGTCAACGCGGCGGGCTACACGTTCAAGCAGCCAACCGCGGCCGTGAGCGAAGAGCATTGGTCGGCGTTGATGGACACCAACTTGAGCGGCGCCTTGCGCGCCTGCCAGTCGTTCTATGCGCCCCTGAAGGCCAGCGGCAGGGGGCGCGTCATTAACATCGCCTCGCTCGGTTCCTTCCTGGCATTTCACGAAGTGGCCGCGTACTGCGCCGCCAAGGCGGGTCTGCTTTCGCTGACGCGGAGTCTGGCCTGCGAGTGGGCGCCGGACGGAATCATGGTCAACGCGATCGCTCCAGGCGTGTTCCCCACCGAGTTGAACAGCGAGATCGTGAACGGGACACGCCGCGGGAGCGAACTGCTGGCGCGCACACCCCTGGGACGATTCGGCAAACCGGAGGAGTTGGTGGGTGTGGCAGTCCTCTTGGCGTCCGACGGCGCCAGTTACCTAACGGGGCAATGTATCGTAGTCGACGGCGGCTACCTGGCTTCAGGGGTCAATTCGTAGGGGCCTGGCGCCGCCCGCGTTCTCCCATGCGAATTGCGGGCAGCGAAGGCGGCGTTGCGGGCAGGAGGAAACACTAGCCCACCAGATCCGCAAAGGCCTCGATCTGACGTGTGGCCTCTCAGCGGCCCGGATTTGGGGCGGTCCCCGGCGTCGGGCCGGGACCGCCGCGGGCGCCCCTAGCGCCGCCGCCGGCTCCGCCGGAATCCAAACCGTTCACCCCTTTCGGGAAGTTAGGATCCATCGCTGCAATGTCCGTGCGGTAGCTTACGGTGTTGGCGGTGGGGAACGAGGTCGGAACCTTCTGCGTCACCTTGCCCGTAGCGGCCCACTCCGTTCCGCGCTGGAAGGTGACGACGCCATCGACCGAGCTCAGTGCGTACACGTCATGCCCGAAGATGGTGTGGAAGATGCGCCCCTTGCCATAGCTGAGGACCATCAGGGCGGGCTCCTCGTTGCCGGTGCCCCGGTTGGCGGTGTCCGAGAAGGCCGTAGCCAGAACCGTCATGTTCTTGCCGGGCCCGCGCATCTTGCCGTAGAGTTCGTCGGGCAGATGCATGAACGTCTTGGGCAGACCCTTGGTGATCGGATGGGTAGCGTTTTGTAGCGTGATCTGGTAGGCCAGCCGGTTGCCGTGCGCTCCAGCGTTGCCGGGCGAATTGTCGGACACCAGCTTCCCGTCTTTGAAATACCAGAGAGGACCCGACTTTTCGTTCCGTCCGCGCCAGCCGCCGATTCCGATCATCTCGTTGAATGCCACCCAGCCTGGGAAGGCATTGTCGGCGGCATGAACAATCACCAGCCCGCCCCCGTTCGTCATATATTTCTCGAAGGAGGCCTTCACGTCCGCCGACCAACGGGCATCCGGCGCGTCGTAGTTCATGACGACGGCCTGGTATTTGTCGAACTCCGGTTTGAAACCGCTGAAATCGCCGTTGGCGGGAGGCGCGGTTACCACGTCCACCTGGAACAGGCCGGTCTCGTCCAACTGCTTCTTCAGCGCGGGCGTGACAGCCTTCCAGTTGTGGTAGGCGCCGCCGCTCTCCCCGTCCAGCAGCATGATCCGAATCGGGCTTGCGGGCCGGGCGGGGCGCACCGACACCAGCACCGCAAGCAATAGAACCGCTAGAAACGTCGCTTTCATGATCGTGCTCCTAATCACAGTTTCAACTCCCAGCCCTTGCGCAGGAACGGCTTGATGTACTTGTTGGCTTCTTCGCTATTGCTGAAGCGCAGGTTCTTCGCGTCCCACATCAGCTTGCCCGGCACGCGCAGCGCCACGGCGCCGAGAGCCAGCCACTGGATGTACTTCGTGGCAACGCTGAATTCGGAGACGCCCGGCGCACCGCCCTTGCACGAGCGGACCCAGTCCTGCTGGTGATTGATGCCTCGCTGCAGCAACTGCGGCGGGAGCCTGTAGTCGGCCCACCGGGAAGCCGGGAGCAACCAGACTCCCTCGCCGCGGGAAGTCGTAGCCATGTAACCCTTGGAGCCGACGAATACCGCGCCGTTACCCGGAGCGCGCAGCGAAGGATCCAAATTGCCGCCCCGGCCGCCCCCCATACCGCCGGGACCACCAGGGGCCCCACCACGACCCGGTGCCCCACCAGGCATCCCACCCGGAGCGCCCGGCCGTCCGCCGGGCATCCCAGGCATGCCGGGACCACCCATCACGGGTGCGCGTCCACCCGGCATATTGCCACTACCGGCGCGGCCCTGCGGCGCCGGCTTGCCGTCTACCGTCAACTGGGGCCCAATCAACATCGTGCCATCCCCGCTGCCGACGAACGGCCGGCCCTTCTCGGCCAGATTGTTCATGCTGGGGAAGAGCCTCTCGTTCTCCGCCATGCCTTCCGGGTTCTTGAAATCTCCGCGCATGTTCTGGTACGCGTGGATCGTAACGGGAGGCATGTTGGCGCGGGCCGGGAACTCGAACACGATGTGAGACCGGAGCGGCCAAACCCACTGGTTCTTCCCCTCCACGATCACGCATTCCACGCTGATGGGAGCAGCCTTGTCCAGTTGCAGCGCCAGGTGCGCCGGTCCCAGGTTGTGGACCAGCCAATCGCCCAGCGATCCGCCGGTGGAGAAATCCAGGAACGCGCGCCACTGGTTGGTCATCAACTGGTTGAACGGCCGGGTCGCCGCGGGCCCCTGCCAGAGATCCCAATCGAGCGTATCGGGAACCGGCTGCGTTTCCGGCCCGGTAGCGGGGATGTTGGGCTGGCCGCCGTAAATGCCGCCCGTCCAGGAGTGCACTTCCTTGACCTCGCCGATGTCGCCCGACCAGAGAATCTCGCAGGCGGTCTTGGTGCCTTCGTGATTGAATCCCTGGTTGCCCATCTGGGTGGCCACCTTGTACTTCACCGCCGCGTCGGCGAGCAGTTGCGATTCCCAGACGGTCCGGGTAAGCGGCTTCTCGCAGTAAACATGCTTTCCATGCTGCATCGACAACAGCGCTACAGGGGTATGCAGGTGGTCCGGAGTGGCGATCATCACCGCGTCGATGTTCTTGCCCTCCGTTTCGAGCATCTTCCGGTAGTCTTTGTACTTCTTCGCGTTGGGGTAGGTCTGGAAGCCGCGCGCGGATCTGGCCTCGTCCACATCGCAGATCGCCACGATGTTCTCGGTGGGTGCGACTCCCGTCAGGATTTGCGGGCCGCGGGTACCGGCCCCGACGCAGGCGATGTTCAACTTCTCGTTATACGATTTGAAACCCAGCGCGCCCAGCGAGGCAACGCTGCCGAAGCCGCCCCGAGGGACGGCGCCCGCCAAAAGGGTTCCATAGAAAAAATACCTTCTGGAAAAATTGTTATCACTCATGGTCATGTACTCCTTACTGTCTTTTGACTGCGTCTGGCCAATGTTACTACCGCGCAGCCGGAATTGCCCGGGCGGCGCGAATCACGGCGTCGAACGCCGGCTTGGGCGCCCCCTGCCGGTCAAAAAGCAGCGGGTAGTTGGTCCTCCCCCGGACTGGAAAGTTGTTCTTCCACGAGTCGCCATCCGTCACGCCCCAGAACGTTACCCGGGTGAGCGTACCACGATACTTCAGGAACACGCCGAACAGATCCGCGTAGCGCTTGGTCTGAGTCTCGACGACCGCATCCGGCAACCCGCCGGTGTACGGGTTCGACCCCGCCTGCGCCTGCGCGGTCTGCCCGACATCGGCGCTCATGCTGCGGTTGGGGGAGGGCAGCACATCGACGTCGAGTTCCGTAATCGCCACCTTGACTCCCAGTTCCTTGAAAGCGGCGATGGCCTGGTCCATTTGCTCAAGGGAAGGAGAATCCAGGCCGATGTGCCCCTGCAAACCGGCGGCCGTGATTGCCACCCCTTGGGCTTTGAGTTTCCTGATCAGTTCCACCGCACCCTTGCGCTTGGCTACGTTGCCCTCCAGGGAGTAATCGTTGTAGTACAGTTCGGCCTGGGGATCGGCTTCGTGCGCGAATTGAAACGCCTTCGCGAGGTAGTCTTCCCCGATGATCTTCATCCAGGGCGACTGGCGCAGGGTGCCGTCTTCGTTCAAAGCTTCGTTGACCACGTCCCAGCCGTGGATGCGGCCCTTGTAGCGGCCCACCACGGTAGAAATATGGTCGCGCATCCGCTTCAGCAGGCCCTCGCGGTCGAGCGGCGCCCCTTTGTCGTCTTGAAACACCCACGCCGGCGTCTGGCTGTGCCACACCAGGCAGTGTCCGACAATGAACATGCCGTTCTTCTCGCCGAATGCGACGAACCGGTCCGACGCCTCGAAGGCGTAGGCGTCCGGCCGGGGATGAACCAGCGCCCACTTCAAGATATTCTCCGGAGTGATCGAATCGAACTGGCTCTTCACGAGCGCCGCGCCTCGCGCATTCGTCTCGTTGAATTGCCCGGGGTTGAGGGCCGCGCCGATACGGAAGAAGGGCTTGTAGAGCGTCCTTGAGCGCCGGTTGCGCCAGGGCGTTCACGGTCAGGCCGCACAACAAAAGGCCAGCCCAGATGCTCGATTTCAGCGACATGTTTCTCAATCCTCTTCTATGAAGTTGCGGCGAACTTCTTCCGGCGCTCCGCCAGCTCATCCTGGATCTGAATGTTCATCTTCTTGGTGATCTTGTAAGAAACCAGGCAGGCAATGACAATCAGGAAGAAGATCGCCGGATAGACGCTGATGGTCATGCGGATGCCCTGCAATGCCTCGGGGGTCTGCGCCACATTCGGTCTGTACCCATAGCCGGAGAGCAGCCAGCCGGCGATGGCGCCACCCAGGCTCAAGCCTGCCTTCAGGCCAAAGATGATGGTAGCGTAAATCACCCCGGTGGTGCGGCGGCCGGTCTTCCACTCCGCGTAGTCCACCACGTCGGCGAACATGGCCCACAGCAGCGGGATGGTGGGGGCGTAACTGAGCACGCGGGCGTACTCCAACAGGAACAACGTCCCGAGGGATTGCGGCGGCAGCAGCACGAACAACACCATGAACACCGTGCTGATCGAGAAACCGGCCAGAGCGACGGCCCTCTTCCCGAACCGCATCGCCAGAAAGGTGGAGCACAAAACCCCCGCGACCGTGACAAACTGGCTGGAAATGTTGAACAAACTGAACCCGACCGAGGAGACGTTCGACCGGTTCGCGTCCACCACCAGGCCGAACGTGTTCAGCAGGGAGTGCCACACACCGCCGCCGGCAACGGTGGTCAGGCCCAGGCCGCTCAGCAGGTCGAAGAGGCGTCCCTGGTCGACGTAGTACTGGAAGTAGTAGAAAAGGGTGCCGCCCCGCATGGCCAGGACGATGAAGTGAGCCAGCGTCAGAATGAACATCGCGATCCAGGGGCCGTTCTTAAGCAGGCCGCCGAAATCCTGACGGGCGGAGGATTTCTGCTTGGGATCGGGCAGGATGCGCTCGCGAGTCGTTAGGAAAGTGATGACGAAGAGAACCACGCAGACGCAAGCCCACAGGCCCATGGTCATCTGCCAGCCCTTGGCGTTGTTGCCCTGCCCGAACTTGGCCACCAGCGGCAGCGTGAAGCCGCCCACGAGCAACTGCGCGATCATGGCCGCCACGAAGCGGTAAGACGACAGGGTGGTGCGCTCATTCACGTCGCCGGTCATCACGCCGGTCAGCGCCGAGTAAGGCGTGTTGTTGGCCGAGTACAGCGTCATCAGCAGGATGTTGGTGACGCAGGCGTACACGAGCATGCCCGTCATCGAGAAGTTCGGCGTGGTGTACGCCAGGAACATGACCACGCCCCAGGGCACCGCGGTCCACAATACCCACGGCCGGAACTTGCCCCAGCGGGTGTTGGTGCGGTCCGCGAGCACGCCCATCATGGGATCGAAGAAGGCGTCCCAGAGCCGTCCGACCAGAAGCAGCGTGCCCGCCGCCGCCGCGGTGATCCCGAAGGTATCGGTGTAGAAACTCAACTGGAACAGGATCATCGTCTGGAAGACGAAGTTCGCGGCGGCGTCGCCGACGCTGTAACCCGCCTTTTCGACAAAAGAGAGTTTCTGGGGCTTGTCTGGCATGTTACGGTCCCTTACTGCACCGTGAGAATCACTTTCTGCAAATCGCAATCGCGCGACGAAGTGCCGACCATGATCTCGAACTCGCCAGGCTCGACGACGTACTTCATGTTGACGTCGTAGAAGGCGAGCGGGTCCGGCGTGATGTCGAATGCCACCGTCTTCTTCTCGCCCGGCTGCAGCGAGATTCGCTCGAACCCCTTCAGCTCCTTGACGGGCCGGGTCACCGAACTGACCAGGTCGCGAATGTACATCTGGACCGTCTCCGTCCCCTGGCGCTCCCCGGTGTTCGTCACATCCACCAGCAGGCGAGTGGAACCGTCGCGAGGGATTCTCTTCCTGGTGAGCCGCGGATCTTCGATGACGAAAGTGGTGTAGCTCAGGCCGTAGCCGAACGCATAGAGCGGCGAAACGTCGTCGAAGAGATAGCCGCGGCGCGCGGATGGCTTGTGATTGTAGAAGGACGGCAGGTGGCCGACGGACCGCGGGATCGTGATGGGCAGCTTGCCGCCGGGATTGCAGTCGCCGAACAGAACCTCCGCCACGGCGCGGCCATTCTCCTGCCCGAGGTACCAGCACTCGAAGAGAGCCGGCACGTTCTGGCTGAGGTAGTTGATCGAGAGCGGCGCGCCGTTGAACAGGAGGACGATGACCGGCTTGCCCGTCGCGAGCATGGCCTTCGACCAGTTCCTCCTGTCGGCCGATCAGATCCAGGTTGGCCCGGTCGCCCATGTGCTTGAGCCCCCAGGCCTCGCGCGAGGTCTGCTCGTTGCCGCCGATGGCCAGCACGATCACGTCCGCGCGCTGGGCCACCTTGACCGCCTCGGCGATCTGCCGGCGATCCTCGGCGGGATCGCTGGCCACCACCTCGTCCTGATTCCAGGAGCCGCCGACGGTGATCTTGCAGCCTTCGCTGTAGAGCACTTTGGTCTTGGGGCCGACCCGGGCCCGGATGCCCTCGAGAACCGTGACGTCGTGTTTCGGCACGCCGCTGTAGCCGCCGAGCAGGCTCCGATTCGCGTTCGGGCCGATGACGGCGATGGTCTTGATCGCGCCTGCATCGAGCGGAAGAATCCCGCCTTCGTTCTTCAGCAGAGTGATGCTTTCGCGCGCCGCCTGCAACGCCAGCTCGCGGTGCGCGTCGCAGCCGACGATCCGGTCCGCCTCGTCGGGATCGACGTACGGATCGTCGAACAGCCCCAGCTTGAACTTCCAGAGCAGCATGGGCGCGACCAGCTCGTCGAGTTGCGATTCCTTCAGCTCGCCCTTTCGCACCAGCTCGACCAGGTGCAGGTAGCAGTCCGGCTCGGGCAGTTCGATGTTGACGCCGGCACGCACGGCGAGAGCGCACGCCTCCTTCTTATCCTTCGCCACGAAGTGGCCGTGCGTGTCGGGACGATATCCCAACTCCCAAATGGCGTAGTAGTCCGAAACCACGAATCCCTTGAAGCCCCACTCCTTGCGGAGCACATCGCGCAGCAGCCACTGGTTGGCGTGGGACGGCACCCCGTCGATCTCGTTGTAGGAGGCCATGACGCTGATGGCGCCGCCCTTCTCCAAGGCCTCTTTGAAGGTGTAGAGGAACGTCTCACGCAGCACGCGCATCGAGACGTTCGCCGGGGCGCAGTTCATTCCGGACTCCGGAGCGCCGTGCGCCGCAAAATGTTTCAGCGTGGCGATCACGCGCCTCTTGTCGGCGAACGTGGCGTCGCCCTGGAAACCCCGCACGGCCGCGATGCCCATCCGCGAAACCAGGTAGGGATCCTCGCCGTAGGTCTCTTCGACGCGGCCCCAGCGCGCATCGCGCGCCACGTCCACCACCGGGGTCAGCGCCTGATGCGTTCCGCGCAGCCGCGCTTCGGCGGCGGTCATGGTGAACAGCGACTCGACCAGCGCCGGATTGAACGTCGCCGCGAGCGCGATGGGTTGCGGGAAACTCGTCCCGCCAATTGCAGCGTGGCCGTGGAGGCATTCTTCGTGAAAGACAACCGGGATGCCGAGACGGCTGTTCTCGAGGAAGAACCGTTGGATGGCGTTGGTGAGTTCGGCCATCGCTCGGGCGTCCTTGCCCCCGCCGGCATCGCTCGGGCGCCCCACCTGTCCCAGCCCGTGTCCCTTCTTGAAAGCGGCCTTCGCCTTCTTCAGGTCGAAGTTGCCGCTGGCGTCGAGGAGCGTCTCCGCCTTCTGCTGCCAGACGCACATCATCTGCGCGGCCTTCTCTTCCAGCGTCATTCGGGAAAGCAGGTCACTCACCCGCCTGGCCGGGGGCAGCGTCGGGTTCTTGTACGCGGGGGTAGCCGCAGAATTCGTCGAAAGACCGCTTGCTGACGCGCGCGGCCCTGCTTGCTTCCGAGCCGCGACCTTGAGGGAGCGGTTGCCTGCCGATTTTGTAGTTGCCATGGTTCGATGCTCACTTGCCCGCAGCGGCGGCGACCCCGTTGCTATAGCTCTCGGGGGGACCCAGGTAGCTCGGCCGCATCCCTCCCAGATCTACCACGATCTTTTGCAGGACGACGGCCGGGTCCACCATCCAGATTTTCAGCGTATGGTAACCGGGCTTGTCCACCTTGAGAATCGTCTTCACGGTGCGGGAACTGTTCTTCACCGATTCCTCCCAGTCCCGATTCCGGTCGCCCGCCACATACTTCTGTGGAATCGCCTCGACGACTTGCGGCGCCTGGTCGTCAAAAGAAACCGCCAACCGCACGCCCCGGGCCGGATCGAAGTTCAGAGACGGAGAGAGAATCGCATTCACCTGCGCGTCTCCCGGCGTGAACAGATACATCCGGTATTCGAGCGACGGAGAGTTCGCGGGCGGCGTGACGCTCGGCGCCGTGACCGGCATGATCGTCATGGCCGAGAGCGTCTTACCCAAGTCGTCGATCTTCGCCCACCGGACAGAGCCCGCATCATTCTTCCTGGTATAGCGCTCGGCTTCGATGGAAACGTAGCCGTCGGCTTCGACAAATCCGTTCAAGGTGGTCCTCGCGATCTCGCGCGGGTTGAACAGGTCCACTTTCACCGACACCGGACCGGCGCCCGCACCGGTGATCCTCACCGAGCCCGATGCCGGACCCAGCCGGCGCGTTCGTCCAATCGACGCTCACCCAGAGACGCTCTTCCTTGTCGACGGAACCCTTGGCCTTGCTCAGTACGATCCAGGGATCGCTGGCGACCGCCGAGAACTCGAAGGGCGTCTTCCCCTTGTTGAACACGTCGATGTAGCGGCGTGGCCGGTTGAAGGAATCGAACTTCGGCAGCGCCGGCGCATCCGCCGCGCCAGGCCAGGCCGATGCCGAACCCTCGATCGCCACACCCAACTGCGCCGCCTCCGGGAGCTCGATCTCCGCGACCTTGGGCATGTTGTTCCTGGGCGGCTCCTGCCAGTTGGTGTAGCCGATGTGGGTCTGGTCCATCATGTGGTTCCACTTGCCGTTGGCCAGCGTCTGGTTGTAGGTCTTCATCCAGTCGGCGTCCGCCTGGAACAGCGTGCGAACCCTGGCGGCCATTTCGTTCGCGCTGGCGCGCCCCTGTGTGGCGTAGAGCTTGTTCTTCGCGGCGGCAATGTAAATTTCGTTCACCTGGAGGCAGGCCTTGATGGGGAAGAGAATCAGTTGGAAGAACGCGTCCTTCTGATTCGCCGGGATCGTGGCGTAGAGCCTCTCCGCCTTGTCCGTGATGGTCTTCCACTCCGCCAGCACGCGATCCGCTTCCTGGTAGTCCGTGAGGCTGAAGTTCGCCGAATCGAGCAACTCCGGCTTGCGCCTGCCGTTGTACTTTGTATACTTCGCCATCAAGTCCGCGATCTCCGCCGCGTTCGCCGGTCCGAACTCGCGTTCCGCCCACAGCTTGGTGAACTCCGAAACCTTCTCGGCGGGCCAGCGCTGCGGGTTCCAGGCGAAGCTGAGGAAGAATTCGATGGGGAACTCCATAGGCTTGAGGTCGCCCACGTTCACGATCCAGATGCGCTTGGCATCGTACTGGAGCGCGAGGTTCATCTGCTCCCAGACTTTTGAGATGGGGTTGGTGTTCAGCCACTTGTAATTGCGCGGACCGCCTACGTAATCGAAATGGTAGTAGATCCCCGCGCCGCCGCTGCGCTTGCGCTCGGCTTCGGTGGGGAGGCGGCGAATGTCGCCCCAGTTGTCGTCGCACCACAGCAGGGTCACGTCGTCGGGAACGCGCATTCCGCGGTCGTAATAGTCCTGCACCTCTTTGTAGAGCGCCCACATCTGCGTGTCCTGCGACAAGCCGTTTGTCGCAATCATCGCACGCTGATCGGCCACGATCTGTTCGAGCAGCCGGATGTTGGCAGGCATATCGTTGGCGGCGGCCATGGGCATGTCGCCGTCGCCGCGCATTCCGATGGTGATGATGCTCTCGTAGTTCTTGTTGCGCTGGAGGCCCTCCTCCCAGAAGGCGCTCAGGAGCTGCTGATTGGTCAGGTAGTTCCACGGACCCTTGCCGTGCCGCGTCCACTCCTTCTGCGCCCGGAGCATCGGCTCGTGATGTGAGTTGCCCATCACGATGCCATACTCGTCGGCGATCCTGGGATTCTCCGGATCGTCTTCGTTGAAGGCGTTGTTCCACATGGCCGGCCAGAGGTAGTTGCCTTTGAGCCGGAGAAGCAGCTCGAAGACCTTCTCGTAGAACTCATGGCCCATATTCGCCACGCCCGGTAGGGACGTCGTCCCGTACTTCTCCCTGACCCAGCCACTGAGCGCCGGCGCTTCGTCGTTCAAGAAGATGCCGCGGTACTTGACGGCGGGCTCCCCCTGCGAGTACTTCCCGGCCTTCACGAACAGCGCGTCTTTGTGCACGACAGGCACATCGGCCCACCAGTACCAGGGCGAGACGCCGATCTGCTCGGACAGGTCGTAGATCCCGTAGATGGTCGCGCGCTTGTCGCTGCCCGCGATCACCAGCGCGCTGGCGACCCCTGGAAGAGGCGCCGGCACAACCTGCAGGAAGAACGTTTCCCACTTGCCCTTTAAGGGCGCCACGTCGATCTTCTTGGCTTGGATCAGCCGGTCGATGATGGGGCTTCGCCCGACCGTGCCGATGATGATCACGTTCGCACCAAGACCCTCTGCTGCATTGGCGATCCGCGGCTTCAAACCGGTGACTCGCTCGATGTCGGCCTGTAGATCACCGGCGGCGCGCACGACGCCCGGCCAGTCTTTTAAGTCGACGTAGATCGTCGCGGGGGTCTTAGCCCGAGCGACGGCGAAGCTGCCCGGGCGCGCAAAGGTTTCGACGTAGCGTGTTTGGCCGATCGCAAAACCGTTGCTCGAAAACGCAAGAAGGAGAAGAGTCCCCGCCAGGAGGGCCTCAAATCGTCGCACCGTGTTCATCTTCGCTAGCGGCCGGCCCATTTCGGGGTCCAGATCGCGGAACTCGCCGCTGCAGTGCAGCAGCCCCATCATGTACCACATGCCATCGTAGTACCGAAACTGCCCCGAAGGAATCTGGGCATTCCACAGGGCTTCGACGAACTTCTGCGCGCGCGGGTTCGTCGCCGCCAGGCTCGCAATGGCGTTCGTGGCGACCAGCGCGGTCGAGTGGCCGCTGCCGGTCTGCGTGCCGTCCAAAGTGAACCGGTTTCCGTAAGTCTCCATGCCTTTGGATTCGAAGAAAGCCTGAATGCGGTCGCTCAACTGCTGTTCCCTGGGATCGGCGGCCCACCAGGACCAGTCCACGGCCCAATTCCGCCGCGGTTCGCCAAGCGTCGGGCCCGAAATTGGCGGCTGCCTTGTTGAATCCACTCGTCACCGGCGTGCCGTCGAAATTGGCGTAGTCCGGGGCGAGGCCGGTCGTCGGGTTCGTCGCCTTCTGGAAGAAATCGCGGCTCACCTTGGTTGCTTCCGCCCAGAACGGCCGGTCCGCCACCGGGCCCCAGCGAGCCCACAACTCGTAGAATGCGGGCAGGTGGTAGGAGGGATCGGTGTGGTCGGGTCTCTTCATGTCGGGCGTGAACCGCACCATCTTGTGTTCGGCGTTGAAATGCGGGCCCTCGGTCGCCTGGCCCCGGTTCGTTGGGCCTGTGATCACGCCCCGGTTCTTCATGTCGCTCAGCAACCGGTCGGCCTCGGCCCGGTAGTTGTAGATTCCCGCGCCGTCGCCCCAGCGTGCCGACGCGAAGTAGAGGGCCATGACCCAGTACTCTTCGCCATCCGGCGCCGGTGATTCGCTGTTGGGCTTGCCGTCGACTTTCATCGACCACGAGAAGAAGCCGTAGGCGGGGTGCGTGGGCGAGCCGTTGTACATGAAGGTCTTCGACCAGTTCCACAGAGCGTCGAACTCGGCCTTCTTGTTCATTTGAACCGCGATCATCATGCCGTAGGACATGCCTTCCGAGCGCACATCCTTGTTGTTGATGTCGCTCAGGTACGCCAGCGGTCCGTTGGCGTTCTTGCCCACGTCGTAGTAGACAGTCTGCGTGTCGGGATCGCCGTGGAACAACTGCTGGAAGGCGGCGTTGATCTTAGCCGTTACTTCCGCCTGCGAATGGCCGGCCTCGACGAACAGGTTGCGGTACCGCCCCGTGGCAAACGCCCCTGGGGCGCGCTGCGACTGCCCCGCGAGAGATGCGGCCGCAGCCAGCAAGAGTATCATGGGACCACTGATCTTGAACATTCTTCCCCCTATCGTGCCGCGCCACGGCATAGTTCAACGTCTGAACTATATGCACGATACAGGGACCTCGCCGCCAAGTCAAGTGCGCGGGCGCCCGCGGCAGCGTGGCACTTGATTTGGCGGCCTGTCGTCCGATATAGTTTGAATCCACGACGAATGGAGTGAATGCATGAAAGTGCGGTCATTATTGATCATCGGGGTATTGGCGGCAGGTTGCCTGAGCGCGGAGACGGGACGCGAAGCGTGGCTGCGATACAGCCCCTTGGATGAGGTCACCGCGCGCCAGGATCGGGCCGTCCTGCCGGCGGTGGTGGCGGCCTTCGGCGATTCTCCCGTCATGGAGAGCGCACGCGCGGAACTGCTGCGCGGCTTGCGAGGCATGCTGGCGCGCACCCTGCGCGTCGAGTCTCGCCTGCCCCGCGAGAGCGCCATTCTCATCGGATCGATGGACGCGCTGCGGCGGGAAGCGCCCGCGGTTGGACTCGGGGCTCCGCTGGCGGAGGACGCTTACCGCTTGAGGACCGTTGTCTCGGGAGGTGTTCGGTACACCGTCATCGCGGGGGGCAACGATCGCGGCGCGCTCTATGGCGTGTTCGCTTACCTCCGGAAGATCGCTCTTGACGAGCCCATCGCGGCGCTCGACGAAACCCAGGCGCCCTACGCTCCAGTGCGCTGGGTGAACCACTGGGACAACCTGGACGGCAGTATCGAGCGTGGCTACGGCGGCCGCTCGGTTTTCTGGGAGAACGACGCGGTGCGCACGGATCTGACGCGAGCCGGAGAGTACGCGCGGCTGCTGGCGTCGCTCGGTATCAATGGTTGCTCCGTCAACAACGTCAACGCCAATCCGCGTATACTTACTCCCGAGTTACTGCCGCAGTTAGCGCGCATCGCCGCCGTCTTCCGCCCCTGGGGCGTGCGCATGGTGATTTCGGTCGACTTCGGCAGCCCGCGGACCACCGGAGGGCTCGACACATTCGATCCGCTCGACCCGCGCGTCGTCGCTTACTGGAAGACCAAGGTGGACGCGCTTTATGAAGCCGTTCCGGACCTGGGCGGCATTGTTCTGAAGGCCGATTCGGAAGGCCGTGTGGGGCCGTCGGTCTACAAGCGAACCCACGCCGACGCCGCCAATGTGATCGCGCGCGCCTTGAAGCCGCACGGCGGCCTCTTTTTCTACAGAGGCTTCGTCTATGACAACAAGATGGATTGGCGCAATCCGAAGAACGACCGCGGCCGCGCCGCCTACGACAACTTCTACGCTTTGGACGGTAAGTTCGACGACAACGTCATTATCCAGACTAAGAACGGCCCCATCGATTTTCAGGTGCGCGAGCCGGCGTCGCCCTTGTTCGGCGCGCTCGAGAAAACCAACCAGGCCATCGAGCTGCAAATTACGCAGGAATACAATGGCCAGGCGCGGCACCTGATGTTCCTGCCGCCTTCGTGGAAGGAAGTGCTCGATTTCGATATGCACGCCCGCGGCGCGGGTACTCCCGTCAAGGCGCTGGTAGCGGGCAAGGTGTTCCAGCGGCCCACCGGCGGATTCGTGGGCGTCAGCAACGTGGGCATGGATGAAAACTGGCTGGGCAACCACCTCTCGCAGGCCAACCTTTACGGCTACGGCCGGCTCGCCTGGGATCCTGGAGTAACTTCCCGGCGCATCGCCGAGGAGTGGACCCGGCTTACCCTGGGGGACGATCCCAAGCTTCTGGCAACCGTCGTGGAGATGCAGCTCTCCTCCTGGCGCACGTACGAAAACTACACCGGGCCACTCGGCTTGCAGACGCTCACCGAGATCACCGGCAGCCATTACGGCCCCGCCGTGGAAGCCTCGGAGCGCAACGGCTGGGGCCAGTGGCATAATGCCGACGAAAAGGGCGTCGGGATGGATCGCACGGTCGGCGACCGGCACCGGTTTCATAGGACAATTCAGGCCGGAGGTCGCGCGTATCTACGAGTCTCTTGCCACCTGCCCCGACGACCTCCTGGTCTTCATGCACCACGTTCCCTACACCTATGTGCTGAAGTCCGGCAAGACCGTGATTCAGTACATCTACGATTCGCACTACACCGGGGCGGAAGCCGCAACCGCCTATGTCCGCCAGTGGAAGTCGCTCCGGCCTTTGGTGGACGAGCGCCGCTACCGCGAGGTGCTCGCGCAGCTCGAGTACCAGGCGGGAAGCGCGCAAGTCTGGCGCGACTCGATCGTAAGCTGGTTTCTAAAGACCTCCGGCATTCCAGATGCTGCCCGCCGCGCCGGCCGCTACCCCGGCCGTTTCGAAGCCGAGACCATGCAGCTCGACGGGTACGTCCAGACGAAAGCCACGCCCTGGGAAACCGCTTCCGGCGCCTTGGCCGTCCAGTGCCCCGCCGCCCGCTGCACAGCCGGCTTGCGGTTCGACGGAGCCGCGGGCTGGTACACGCTGCGTGTGCGGTACTTCGATCGCAGCGACGGCGTGTCTCACTTCCGAGTGTCGATTGGCAGCCAGCTCATCGACGAGTGGGACGCCGACGACCGCTTGCCATCGAGGAAGATTGACGGCGCCGCCTCCACCCGGCGTGTCATCGACGGCGTCGCCCTGCGGCCGGGCGACGAGATTCGGATCGAAGGCGTCCCTGGAGGCGCCGAGAGGGCGCCCCTCGACTACATAGAGATAGAACCAAGCCGGACCTGATGCCGTCCATCCTCTCCGGACCCCGGAAGCACTTCGGCGCCAGCCCCGAAGTTCCTGGGTAAGCATTTTCACCCGGCCGTCTTTACAACCCGGAACACCTCGAAAACGTTGCGGCCATTGGTGTCGGGGATCAAAGCCAGCGGTTGCTTGCGATAGCCTTCGCGCTCCAGCAACCGGTCAAAGCGCGGGTTCACGCCCGTAAAGACCTGGAAAAGCTCGGTATGCAAAACATAGACGTTGCCCGTCGATTGGATCATGGTCCGAAAACCGCGCATTTCATCCTCCCCCGGGCTGTCTTTCAGGGCGGCATCGCCTCCCCAGGCCAAAGGCATGCGGCCCTTGTGGAGCAGGCGTAGCGGCTCCATCATCCCCCAGTCCAGCAGGACGAAGCGCTCGGCGGGAATCGCCGGCAGGTACCCGGAAAGGCCGAAGATGGCGTCCGTCCAAACGGGACCTCCGCCGTTGCGAAGGAGTTGGGAGAACTGGACATCGGCTGCCACCACGTTGCTGCCACACACCAGCGCGACGACCAGAACCAGCGTGGGGAGACCGGCCCGCTGCCATCGCCGGGAAGCTTCGGCCAGGCCGGCTGCGGCAAAAAAATGCGGCCAGGGCCACAGGAGCACCGTGTGGTGAACCGACCACCCCACACCGGTGCCAAACAGCATCTGGCCCCAAACCACCGCCATCAGTACGAGGGCGAAGATCATGGGGCGTCGCGCCCGCGTCTTCCAGACGGCCGGCAGGAGCAGCACGGCGGCGCCCATCGCGTAGGCCAACCAGCCTTCGCGCATGTCGCCCGTGCGCTCATCCAACTCCACCGAGAGCCTCTCCAGTACCCTCCGGGGCCGGCGCTCTCCCGGCGTCCCATCCGCGAAGCTGAGATACTTCAGCAGCGCGGAGCCCCCCAGACTGCGTTGCAGCATACCCGCTTTCGCGCGGAGCGCTGCCGGATCCGCCGACCAGCCCACGTTGGTGCGCAATGTCTCCCCCGAATTGAGCCAGTTGAAACGCAACAGCGGGTAAGCGCCTGCGCTGAAGCAGAAGACCACCACCAGCAGGTTCTTCGCGGACAGGGCGCGGCGCAAGGCCCCCGGATTGGCGGCGAGCATCCCGAGGAGCATCCCCGCCAGAGTCCAGCCGAACAGGGCCTTGTCCCACAGCGCCAGACCGAACAGGAAGAAACCGGCAGCTAACGCGGCACGCGAGGAGGTCTGATGAAACCTGACCAGCAGCAGGACCCCGCCCACCATCAGCATATGTTGCAGCAAGACGGGTCCCCAGTCGAAGCAGGTCGTATAGAGATAGGTAGAATCCGTCGCCAGCAGGGCGCAGCCCGTCACGGCCGCCCGGCGGCCCAGGATCCGAGACAGCAACCGGTAGAAGAGCCAGATGGTGAAGGCCCCCAGGAGCAGAACCGGCAGCCGAAGCGAGTAGGCGGATGGCTGCCAGATCGCGAAAATCGGCTCGTAAATCCAACACTTTAGAGCGCCCAGGTAGCTCATCAGCATGGTCGCAACCGGCCGGTGGAAGATTTGGACGGAGTCCCGAACGCTCTGGGGCGAGTAGATTCCGGCAGCGAACAGCGCTTCGTCGTTCTGAATCCCCGCGTACGGGATGACGGCCACCCCAGCCGCAAAAAAGGACACGATGCACACCAGAACGACAGCGGGGGGTATGTAATTTCTTCGCTCAGCCAAACCAACATTCTGCGCTTCGCCTGCCGGAAATTCAACCCGGAAGCCCCCCGCCAAGGTGGTGCGTCGCTGCCTCCGCTCAGCGGGTCTCGGTAATGCTCTTTAAATCAATGTGATGTGGACTTTCGTTTTCTTGAAACTTTCGGCGTTCTTCAGCGTCTTTAACTATACATTTGCTGGAAGCTGGGTTTGAGGGCAGCGAATTTGGCAACCCTCTAGACATGGAACCAAAAGTGCTATACAATAGTTCACTTTGCTTCCCGGGACATTCCGGGGCAAAGGGAGCAGTTCTCAGCCAGAGCGAATAGGAGGATGTAGACAGAGATCTTTTTGTCTCGTGGACTACAACTTTAGAAGCGGTTGGCGGTCTGCCTCGGAAACGGGGAGCCAACTTGGCTGAGAAAGCCGAAAAGAAGTATGGGGCTGGCAGCCAAGACAGCCGATGGAGATAGGAGGGCATAAGACGTGACCAAGAGCGACTTGAATCGAATCCGGAAGATCCTGGAAGCACGACAATCGGAACTCGCCAAGGTCCTGAGAAACCGGGAAGGCATAGCCATCGAGAAGAGTCCCGATGCGCTTGACGAGGTGCAGCACGCTTCCGAGCGAGAGCTGGCAATTCGCAACCTCGACCGGGAGTCGCACCTCCTTCGCAACGTCAGGGGCGCGCTAGGGCGCATGGCGGACGGGTCGTACGGGATTTGTCTGCACTGCGAAGAGGAGATCAGTCCCAAGCGGCTGGACGCCGTCCCCTGGGCCGCCTACTGCATCCGCTGTCAGGAGATTGCCGACCGCAGCACGGAAGAAGGCACCGAGAGCCTGGAGGATTTGCTGGTCAACGCGGCCTAGAGAGCATTCCCACGAGCATCGAGAGGGCGCGGGCTACGGCTCGCGCCCTCTTTGCGTTTCTCGCCTGATTCCAATGGCCGAGACCATGCGCTCGTGCTTCACCCGGTCCCGCCTCCAGGAGAAGAACTCCCCTGCCAGGCAGGCAGTGCAAAGCCCGCTCAGATGAATCTGGTCCGGCGGAAGACCGGCGTCGAGCAGTTGCCGGCGGTTCGCCTCGGGGAGGTCCAGATGGGCGCGCTCCTCCCCGCCGGATCGCTCCGGAAAGAGGCTTTTGAACTGGCTGGCGACTTCCGGGCCGACCTCATAGCAGCAGGCCCCGATTGCCGGGCCGATCGCAGCCTGCATGTCCCGAGGGTCGGAGCCGAACCGGGCCGCTAGGGCGCCCACGGTCTTCGCGGCGATGGCCTGTGCGGTCCCCCGCCACCCGGCGTGCACAGCCGCCACCGTCCGTTTTGAAACATCCACAAGCAAAATCGGCACACAGTCGGCGGTTCGCACCCCGACCACCGCGCCGGGAACGTCCGTCAACAGCGCGTCCCCTTCCCCAATCCGGCCAGCCAGGCTGCCATCCGCATACTGAGAGACGTCGGAGTGAATCTGTTTCAGGCTGATGAGTTCCGGACGCTCGCTCCAGCCTTCCGACCGGCAGGTCCCGAACCCGTGCTCCAGCCAGTCCAGTTCCAGCCAGGGGAGCACACGATAGACGAACTGGTCGTCCCTACGGAAGAGGCCCTGCACTGCGATCAGGCTGCCGGGTTCTGGATCTGGGCGATCCGGATTTGCCGCTTGAAGTCTTCCAGCATCGACTCGTCCAGCCGAACTTCGGTGGGCCGCTTGACAAGCGTCGTCATCGTGTCGATCTTGTCCTGGAGCTTCAGCAAAGCGTAGAACAGGTTCTCGGGACGAGGCGGGCAACCCGTGACATAAACATCCACCGGCACGATCTTGTCCACGCCCTGCAGGACGGAATAGGTGTTAAACGGCCCGCCGACGCTGGAGCAGGCGCCCATCGAGATGACCCATTTCGGCTCCGGCATCTGATCGTACAGCCGCTTCAGGACTGGCCCCATTTTGAGCGTCACCGTGCCTGCCACGATCATCAAATCCGACTGCCGGGGGCTGGGTCGAAACACCTCCGCGCCAAACCGGGCGATGTCGAACCGGGCCGCGCTCGAGGCGATCATTTCGATCGCGCAGCACGCCAGACCGAACGTCAGCGGCCACAGCGAATTCCCCCGGCCCCAGTTGAACACGTCGTCCACCGTAGTGACCACGATGTTCTTCTCAAACTGGTTCTGAAGAAAGGGCATCCGATTCCATATTACCAGCCTCGGGCGTCCCGTGGCTCTTGTAGCTCACGCAAAGACGCCAAGCCGCAAAGCAACACCTGGTTTTCTTTGCGCCTTTGCGTCTTGGCGTGATCGAACCCTACGCTACGTTGTGCCGGTACCAATCCAGGGTGCGCCGGAGTCCCTCCTCCAGGCTGAAGCGCGGATGCAGGCCGAGGTCCCGGACGGCCGCCGTGGTGTCGGCTTGCGAGTGGCGAACGTCGCCAGCGCGCGGCTCCGCGTAGCAAGCGGGGATCTGAACGCCTTCGATCCTCTGCAGCGTCTCCCAAACCTGATTCAACGTGTACCGGTCGCCATTGCCTGCGTTGTACATACCGCCGGCGGCGCCGCCGGCTCGCGCCGCCTTCAGCGTGATATCGACCACATCGTCGACGAAGGTGAAGTCTCGCGACTGTTCCCCATCGCCGTACATGGTGGGCGGTACTCTTTCGATCAGCGCCTTCATAAAGAGCGAAATGACGCCGGAGTACGCGCTCGACGGGTCCTGGCGCGGCCCGTACACATTGAAGTACCGCAAGGACACGGTTTCCAGTCCGTAGCAGGAGTGGAACGCCCGTGCGTAGTATTCCCCCACCAGTTTCTGCACGGCGTAGGGCGACTTCGGGTCGGCGAGCATGCTCTCCACCTTGGGAAGAACGTCGCTGCCGCCGTAGGCTGACGAGGAGGCCGCGTAGACGACCCGGCGGACATCGCCCCAGACGCACGCCTGCAGCACATTGAATGTCCCGTCGACGTTGACCTGGTGAGACGGAATCGGATCGGCGATGGAGCGGGGCACCGAGGGAATCGCCGCCAGGTGGAAGACCACATCCGCGCCCCGGACCAGCGCCTGCACCTCATCGAACTGCCGGATATCCACGCAGTGGAACTCGATCGACTTGCGAACCTCCTCCAGGTTCCGCTCATGGCCAGTCAGCAAACTGTCGATCACAACGACCTTCCCCGCGCCCTGCGCGAGCAGACCCCGCACCAGCGAGGACCCGATAAACCCGGCGCCGCCGGTCACCACGTATTTGGTCATTTCCCCATCCTCCGAGCCACCGCTTCGAGATACTGCAATGAGCCGGCGGCGATCTCCGCGGCGTCGCCAGCCAGGTCGAAAACTTCGAGAGAAACCCAACCGGTATAGCCGCGCCGGTCGAGAACTTCCAGCACGGGCCGGAAGTCGTAGGAGCCGGAACCCGGCTGCCGCCCATCCATTTCATTGACATGTACGTGCCGAACCAGATCGAAGTGGCGGTCCAGCAGAACCTCGTGCGGCTCCACTTCGGCGACGGCGTTGTGCGTATCGAAAACCATCTGCACGCCGGGATGGCCGATTTCACGCACGATCGCCGCCGCTTCATCGAGAGTGGTCACCACCTCGGTCTGATCCGGCGAGAGCGCCTCGAGCAGCACCGAGGCGCCTCGCTCGGCGGCGTACGGCGCGATCTCCGCCAGACCCTCGGCGAGATTCCGCGCAGCCTGCGCCGGGGTGAGACCGCCCGTAGCCGATCGCTGCTTGGGCGAGCCAAATACGAGTACACCGCCGCCGAAGTCGGAGCACAGGTCGATGATGCGGCGCAGGTAGTCCCAACTGCGTTCGCGCAAGGCGCGATCCGGAGTCGTGACGTGAAGTCCTTTGGGCGCCGCCAGCAGCCAGTGCATGCCGGCGAACTCGATGTCTTCGGAGGCAAGAATGTCGCGGAGCTCACGCCGGGCTGCGGGCGCGAGAGAGGCCGGGTCGGCGGCGAGCGTGAAGGGAGCGATTTCAATCCCGGCGTACCCCGCCTCGCGGATGGCCTTGGCGGCCTGCGCGAAAGAGCGCCCCTGGAAGATTTCGTTGCAGATCGCGTGGCGAAGTGCCGGCACCGTGTCTCTCATGCGGCCTTCCGCGCAACCACGATCAGCGAAAGGCCGCGCCACGGCAGCAGCCCGTCCACCCGCCGCCAGAACCAGACCGTCTTGTCGAAGAGTTTCAGCGTCGCCTTGCCGATGTACTTCCGGCGCAGAAACCTCCCGTAAACCCACCAGGCCGGAGCGCCGATCTTGTTCAATTGGTGGACTCGTTCTATGCTGAGCCCAGCTTTCTCCAGAACATCGCAAAGTTGCTCCAGCCGGAAACGCCTCTTTTGTCCAAGGGTCAGGTCCACGGTGGCGAAGAGGCTCGGGTTCTGCGGAACCAGCACCACCAGGCTGCCGCCCGGAACCAAGGTGCGCGCCAGGTCGGCGATGGTGGCGGCCGGATCGTCGAGATACTCCAATACGTTGAGACAGAGAGCGGTGTCGAAACTGCTCTCCAGGCCGTTGAAGTCGCAGGACGCGGCCGGGTTGATCCCGCGCACCGCCACATTGGGAGTGCGCAGAAAGCGATTTCTAAGAGCGTGAAGGTAGAGCGGGTCCGTCTCGGCGGCGACGTACCGCATCGTCTTACCCATCAGCCGGCCCGTGAGGTTGCCGATGCCGGCGCCGATTTCGAGCACCCGGTCGCCCACGTAGGGCCGGAGCAGCCGCGCCGTCCAGCTCAGGTACTGAGGCGTCCCGGTCATATTGTTCAGCAAGCCGCGCCCGTAAGGTTCGGCATACAGGTCGTCGATCACCCAGAAGTGCAGGATCACTCCCAGAGCCTTGACGCCGTCGCGCCAGCCGATCTTCTTGCCTTCCTCGTAAGTGCGGCCGTGGTAGCTGATGGGAACTTCGTAGATACGCAGATTTCGCTTGGCCGACTTCATGACGATTTCGGGCTCAAAGCCGAAGCGATTGGAGCGGATGGGGATGCTCTTCAGCAGATCGGTGCGGAAGACCTTATAGCAGGTCTCCATGTCGGTCAGGGCCAGATTGCAGAACAGATTCGAAATCAGGGTGAGGCCCTTGTTGATCATGGAGTGGCGGAACGGCAAAACCCGCCGGTGCTCCCCGGCCATGTAGCGCGAGCCGAAGACGGCGTCGGCGTGCCCGTCCAGCAGGGGCCGCAGCAGACGCGAGTATTCGCTGGGGTCGTACTCCAGGTCGGCGTCCTGCACCAGGCAGAAGTCGCCGGTTGCGTTTTGGAGGGCTGTACGCACCGCTGCGCCCTTGCCGAGATTCACCGGGTGGCGGAACAGACGAATGGACGGCTCGCTGGCCGCCACGCGGTGCAGGATATCCCAACTGCCGTCCGTGGATTGGTCGTCGACGACGACCAGTTCCCGCTCCATCTTCTCCGGCAATGGCGCCGCCAGCACCTGTGCCAGGCTGCGCTCCACTACAGTGCGTTCGTTGTAGACGGGGATCAGGATCGAGAGCTTCACGCGAATCCCCAGTATATCCGCAGGGGATCAGCGAAAATAGAGCACGTCGGGGCGGATGATGCCGTTAGCGTAGGCGCACGGCCCGCACTCCATCCGGTAGCCTTCCCAGGCCTGACGCACCAGCTCGGGAATCTTCACCGGATCGTCGGGGACGTGGTAGGCGGAGAGCGCCAGACGGGGATGAAAGCGGCGTAGCGTTTGGGCGGCGCCTACCAAGGCGCGCTGCTCGGCGCCTTCGATGTCCATCTTAATGTAATCAACGCGCTCCAGTTTGAGCTCCTCTACCAGCTTGTCAATCGTGGTCAGCGGCAAGCGCACGCCCTCGTGCGAGCCCTTCTGATTAATCACGAAACTGTCGGCGGCGGGGTTGTCGGGGCTCACCCTGAGAATCAGGAAGTCGTCCTTGTCCCAGACTCCCTTTTCGTAAATGATGACGCGGCCGGCGGCAATTTCATCCGCCAGGTTCCGGCGCAGGCATTCCAGGTTCTCGGGGGCCGGTTCGATGGCGACTACCAACTTGGCGCCCTCCGCGAGCGCTTCACGCGCGTACACCCCGACGTTCGCGCCGCAGTCCAGGACGATGTCGCCCGCGTGGACCGCCTGCTCGCCCGTGCCGTAAAGCCGGTTCTCCTGTTCGGAGAGATTGAAGGGCAGGCCCCAGTCCTGGCCGGGCGGAATCCAGAACGGGCCGCGAGGTGTCTGCCAATGCCGCATGCCGGCGGAATCCGTCTCGAGCAGACGGCTGGCGGCGTAGATGCGGTCCTTTACCACGTTCAGGCGGTGCTGGTGAGCGGCGGAATCCACGGCGCGCTCGAAGGTGCACACCGGACTGCGCCCGATCAGCACCAGCCCGGCCAACCGCACCGGCTCGAATAGAAACGCGGCGCCCGCGGCCAGAACGGCAATCAGCAACACAATTAAGACCTTGGACCGGCGGGTGATTTCCACCTGCCCAGGATAGCACCCGCTCTTCTCCCGGTTGTGAAAGCCGGCGCGGAAGCTTATAATCGCACTGTTTATCGTTCTCGAGAGGAGGGGCCGATGAGCTCCATACAGATTACCCGTAGAGCCCTGATCGGCGGCCTGGGAGGCGCGGTTCTGACCAGGGCGTTCGCCGCCGAACCGCCGGTTTCGCCCGTCGCCATCGCACGCTGCCGCACCTACGACCAACAGTTTTTTGAAACCCTGAAGCGCACCCTCGACCAGGTCGGCGGACTCGGACCGCTGGTGAAGGGAAAGACGGTTGCGATCAAACTCAACCTCACGGGAAACCCCACCCGCTTTCCGGAACGCCCCGAGATGCCGTACCGCAATCACCCGGCTACGGTTCTGGCGGCCGCCCAGTTGATCTCCAACGCGGGCGCCGCGCGCATCCGCATCATCGAGGCCTTTTTCCCGGCCTCGCAGGAACTCGAGCTATGGGCGCGCTATGGGCTGGACGTCAAGGCCATCAACAACGTGGGCTGCAAGGTCGAGTGGGAAAACACCCAGAACATGGGTCAGGACAAAGTCTACAAACGTCTCAAAGTGCCAGGCGGCGGCTATATCTACCCGGCGTTCGATCTGAATCATTCCTTCACCGACTGCGACACCTACGTGTCCATGTCCAAGCTGAAGAACCACTGGTACGCCGGCGTAACTATGACGCTGAAGAACAACTTCGGGAACACTCCCTGTTCACTCTACGGAGGCGACTGCGGCGAAAGCGGAAACGAGAACCCCCGACAGGAACGCGGACCGGTCTGCCACAACGGGAAGCTCACGCCCCCCAAGGGTGTGCCGCAGGAACTCGACATGACCACGCCCCGAGAGCCGGGCTACCGCATCCCGCGCATCGTTGCGGATCTGGTGGGCGCGCGGCCCGTTCACCTTTCGATTGTGGACGGAATCGAAACCATCCGTGGCGGTGAAGGCGTCTGGAACCAGGGCGTGCAGTTGATCAAGCCCGGATTGGTGCTGGTTGGAAAGAACGCGGTCTGCGTGGACGCGGTTTGTACGGCGGTCATGGGTTGCGATCCTCTCGCCGACCGCGGCACGAAGCCCTTCATCCGCGGCGACAACGTAATCAAGCTCGCGGAAGCGAAGGGAATCGGCTCCGCGGACCTCAAGCGGATCGAAGTAGCGGGCTTGTCCATCAAGGACGCCCTCTGCGACTTTGGCCCGGGGCCCACCGGACAAACGGTCTGAGTTTTAGGCCGGGCGGAACCACTACGTTAGGAATTGACTTTGGAAAGGACTTGTCATGAGAAGAACAGCTTGTCTGGTCGCTGTATTTTGCGTTTCGTTTCTCCTGTTCGCCCAGATTCCGGCGGGATTCACGAACATTTCGCCGGGACCGGGCCTGAAAGGCTGGCATCGCAGCATGACCGTCAGCCACGGCACCACGGAAGCGTGGAAGGTGGAAAACGGCGTGACCTCTGTCACGCAGGATAAACCAGGGAACGGCGGGATCATCCTCACCGACAAGAAGTACAAGAACTTCGAGGTGTCCTTCGATATGAACCCCGACTTCGAGTGCGATAGCGGCCTGTTCCTGCGCTCCACCGAGAAAGGGCAAGCCTATCAGGTGATGCTCGACTACCTGACCGGCGGGAACATGGGTGGCATTTACGGAGAAGCGCTCCAGGGTGTCAGAGGCGTGTCCGCCAAGGAGTGGCAGGCGAACTGGAAAAAGGGTGAGTGGAACAACATCCGTGCGCGCATTGAAGGCGACGTGCCGCATATCCAGGTGTGGATGAACGGGACGCAGATCACGGACTGGACCGACACCACGAACCACTCTATCGAAGGGGCCACCGACGGCATGATCGCCCTGCAAGTACACGGCGGCAACCGTTGCAAACCCGGCCTCTACCACCGCTTCCGCAACGTCGCCGTGAAGGAACTGCCGTAAGGACTCCCGGCATTCAGCCTCTGGGAATGACTGAGATGCGCCGTGCAATTGCCCGGCTGCTGTCCGTTGGCCTGCTGGCCTCCTGGATTCCCGCAGCCGGGCAACAACCGCTGAAGCTGAGTCTGGCCGAATACGAGGACCGCGTGCTCGGGGCCTGGCTCGGCCAAGTCATCGGGACCCTCGCGGGCTTTCAGTTCGAGGGCAGTGTGGCCTCCACTTCGCTGGTCCTGGTGGACCGTTTTCCCAGGCGCTATGAGAGCGCACCGGTCGACGACGACTATTATTATGAGCTGGTGGCGCTGCGCGCCTTCGAGAAATACGGCATCGGCATGACGCTCGATCAGCTCGGCGAGCAGTGGAAGGAGAACTCCGCCGGCACCTGGGGATCGAGCGAGCAGACGCGCCTGCAACTCGCCAAGGGCATCCCGGGCAGCCTGGCCGGTCACCCGCGCTACAACCAGCTTTGGTGGACCATCGGACCTCAATTCAGCGCGGACATTTACGGCATGCTCGCTCCCGGGCATCCCAACCTGGCCGGTGAACTGGCCCGCAAGTACGGTCACATCAACGGGTACGCCGAGGGAACCGACGGCGCGGTTTTCGTCGCCGGCATGGTCAGCCTCGCCTTCCGCGAGACCGATTCCAAAGCCATCGTGCGCCAGGCCGCCCGGCTCATCCATCCCTCTTCCGCCTACCGCCAGTGCATCGACATGGTTATCTCGATGGCGGAAAAAGGTGCGTCGGCCGAACAGGTTTTCCGGGCCGTCGAGGACCGTTGGCGCATCGAGTACCCGCGGCTGAACAACGCCGTCCCCAATGGCGGTCTGGTGGCCGCCAGCGTCTGGTTCGGCGGGGGCGACTATCTTCGGACCGTCAATCTCGCCTTTCGCGCGGCCGACTTCTCCGACGCCGACTGCAACGCCGCCAACGCCGGGGCCGTGGTTGGGGCGATGCGTGGCTCAAAGGCGCTTCCCGCGCCCCTCGTCGATCAGCTTCAGGACCGTATTACCGGCGCCACGATGGGCTCCGTGGCACTGACGCCTCCCGTGGACGAGCGCATTTCCGACATTTCCCGCCGCATCGTCGCCGTGGGCCGCAAGCTGCTCTCCGGCCAGGGTATCAAGGTGACAGGGAACGAGTTCTTGGTTCCCTATCGCGCGGTCGTCACCCAGCCCGCCGAGCTCTTCGAGGTGTCCGAGTTCACCCGGTTCTGGGACCCCGAGTGGACCCTGGACCGCGCCGGATTCTCCAGCCGGAACGGAACCCACCTCGAAGGCGACACGCTGGTTACGTTCCCCCGGGACCAGGCCCGCGGCGCGCTGCTCCGGCGCTGGCTCAAGCTTGGCGAGAGCCCGGTCCTGGACTTGGAGGTCGCCGCTGAAGAGGGCCGCGCCTGGCGTCTGGACGTATACGTCAACAACACCAACGTGTTGGGTCGGCTGATGCAGGGCGCCGCCTCCCCAGGCCAGCGCGACTGGCAGAAGCTGAGCGTGGATCTTGCCGCATTTCGCGGGCAGCAAGTTGAGATCCGTCTCTACCAGCGCACCGAGTTTCCCGACAAGCTTCCCGGTTGCGCTTACTGGCGCACCGCGCGGGTGCGCTAGAGTTCGCGTTCCGAGCGTCTCTTCCGTAGGGCCGAACTGCAGGTGACTGGAACTTGCCTCTCGCCGGTGGGAAGAACTGCTCTCGGCCGGAATCTCAAATCCCTTGCGATGTTGCGCGCAATGAATATACAATTCCCCATATCATGGCTGACGACAAGAAACATCCGGAATATCAGGCCTGAGGAACCCGACCGTATCGCGTGGGATAGCGCCGATCCGGCAAAGTCGCTTCAGGGTATTCGAAACGTCGTAGAGCAGGAAGGGCAGAAGGCGATCGACTGGTACTGGAAAGCCAAGCGCTGGAAGAGGTTTCCGTCCCAGTGGATCCAGTTCTCCGCGCTGGTGTTGACGGCAGCAGCCGGCCTTGTTCCGATCATCCTCCAACTCATCAAGAATGCGGGGGCGGTTAAGAACTTCGACTCCGGCCCCTTGGCCTCGTTGTTCGTAGGCATCGCCGCGGCGCTGCTCGGCCTCGACAAGGCGTTCGGTTACTCGAGCGGGTGGACGCGGTACGTCTTGGTTGCCACCTCCATGACCAAGCTGCTGCACGAATTTCGGATGGATTGGGTTGCGCTGTCGGCGGAGTTAGCCGCGCGTCCGACTGCGGAGCAGCAAGCCGCCATGATTCAGCGCGCGAAGGAATTCGTTTCCACGATTCAGGGAATGGTCGCGCAGGAAACCAAGGACTGGGCATCGGAATTCCAAAGCAATATGGCGCAAATGGAAAAGGACCTGAAAGCCCAGCTTGACTCCCTGAAAGCTCAAGTGAACAAGGAAGTCAAAGATAGGGAAGCGGCAACTAAGCCTGGGGCCATTGAACTGACGGTCACGAACGCAGACAAGACGGACGGCTTCAGTTTCGACGTTGTCTTGGAAGGGCAGTCCGGCAAGTCCACGGATTCAGTCTCCAACGCCAAAGTTTGGACCCGGATCAATGCCGCCCCCGGCCAATACAGAGTAAGTATCAATGCCCGGAGCAAAGGAAACATCACCTCCACTTCAACGATAGTGGAGGTCAAGCCTGGTGAAACGGCAAAGCCCTCCGTGACGCTGCCGCTGGCGTGAGAGAACCGCCCGCACGTTCAGAACTTCACAGGAAACGACTTGGGCGTGATGTTCCAGCCGTCGACTTCCACTGTCGGCTTCGCGTTCCCGCCCTGGTACGACGCGGTCACCTCGCGGCGCTCTCCGGGCATCAGGGTGAGGTAGTTGTCCTGCCAGATAACCGGCAGGAACTCCTCGCCGCCGGGGCGGTCGGTCACCTTTAACCGCACGAAGAAGGCCAGGTTCTTCCCCGGGTTCTCGACCGTAACTCGAACCGTCGTTCCCTTTCCGGCTGCGCTCGCCCTCAGTTCCACAGCCGGCATGGAATTCATGGCGGTGAAGTCGGCGAACTGCCTCACCGGAGTGTAATACCACTGGCCTTTAGCTTCGTCCAGAATCTCGGGCCGGCTGGAAAGCCAGTAGAAGTTCGAACTGACCGGCTTTCCGGAAGAATCCTCCAATCCCAAACGGACGAAGTACGTGCTGGAAAGATCCTTGATTTCCGGGATGGTCAGCACCCGGTTGCTGCTGTCCGGCGCGGCGTCCACAGTCGCCTTCTGCGAGAACTTCTCCGTCAGGTCCAGATTGAAGACCGTGGCGGAAGCACGCAGACCCTTGAACTCGCGCAGGTAGCTGTTGACGACCACGACCGAGCGGTCATCGTAAGAGTATTGAACATGCAGCGGCTCGCAGGCCTTCTTGGTGCCGAAGTACCCTGCCGCGGGCCGCAGATAGTAATCGTAGAGGTGCCAGATCAGGGAAGGCCAGGCATTGTTCATCATCCACTGAATCACCCCTGTGGAATGGTACTTGTTGCGCGCGTAGGCCTCGAACATGGCGCGCTGACCTTCGTACGCCATCAACTGGGCCTTCCAGACGAACTCCTCCAGCTTCGCCGGCTTGCCGTGCCGCGCGGCGAGGGATTCGCTGAAAAGGCGCATGGTCTTGAAGACGTTGCCGCCCGCGTGGTACTCCCAAAACTGATCCACCGGCCAGAGGTGATCGGTCGGCAGCATCCTCCGCAGACTCTCCACCGGCGGAATGGCCGGACCGGGGCTGGTCTCGGTGTTGAAGCTATAGGCTCCCCCGCGCTTGGTATCGACGTACCAATAGGACGGCGGCACGTAGTCATACGGCCCGGTCATGCGCACGCCGGTGGGTTCGCTTACCTCCGTCGGTGTGGCGGTGGCGGAGGACAGGGACGGGTTGGGCCAGTTCAAGGCCTTGAGCACCTCAAGATACTTTCGCTCCACTTCGGCGGGCGGCGGGCCGTCACTCCCGTTGAGCCACACGAAGAGGCTGGGATGATTGCGCAGCCGGCGGATCTGGTCCCGCAGAGACGCCACGGCGATCTCCTGGTCCTCGCCGTCCCACTGCTTCCAGCGCTCCCAGTGATCGCAGCAGCACCAGCCGGCCATGACCAGGATGCCCTCCCGGTCGCAGGCCTCCAGAAAGCGCCGGCTCTCGGTCTTAGCCTCGAACCGGATGGTGTTCAGGTTCATGTCCTTGACGTAACGGATCTCGGCCAGTTCGCGTTCCGCCGATGGGCGCAGCAGCATGTCCGGCGCCCAGCCGCCGCCGCGAATCAACACCCGCTGGCCGTTGACCTTGAAGATCCGGTACTTCTCCGCGCTCAACTCGGAGGTCACCTCGCGAATGCCGAAGCGGAGGGAGTCCTGATCCGACAGGCGCCCGCCCGCACGGGCCTCCAGGCTGAGGTCGTAGAGGTTCTGCGCACCCAGTTGCACTGGCCACCACAGGCGAGGCTTGGCGATCGCAAGCTGCGGGTACTTGTCCGGCGTGAAGACCACCACCTTCGTCTCCCCCGCCGCCAACTCCACGTCCTGCGAAAAGCGGATCTGCTCAATACGCCCCGCCAGTGCGGCCTTGACGCTCGTCCGGCCCAGGTTCCGAAGCTCGGCCGAAACGGTCAGCCGCGCCGTCGCGAGCGATGGCATATCCACCTTCGTGACGATCTGCGGGTAGCGCAGAGCCACTGGGCCGCTGGTCGCCGTGAGGTACACGTCACGCCAGAGGCCCATGTTCTTATCCGGCGGCATGGGGTTCCAGTCGACCCAGGTGATGGCGAGATCTCTCGGCGTGGGCGGGAACACCTCGACCGCAAGCACGTTGGGTTTGCCGCGCACCACCACCGAGGTCAGGTCGAACTCGTACATACGGTACGCGCCGGCCACCTGCTTGGAGTCCGCGATGCGCTTTCCGTTGACCCAGATGTTAGCCCGGAAGTTGATGCCGTCGAAGTGCAGGAAGACGTTCTCCCCCGCCGGAGGCGTGAACTCCTTCCGGTACCACCAGGAGACCCGGAACGGGCTGTCTTGCGGCATCTCGGTGTTGGAGAAGTTCGTGCTGACCGGATACGACGTCCCCGGAATCGACCGCAGGTTCATTCCAAAATACGGATCGGCGTACACCTTGTTGGCGACCAACACCCCCACCACCGTGGACGGCACCGTCGCCGGATACCACTTATCGGCGCGATAGGCCGGCGTGGAGATAACCTCCCCCCCGCCGCTGATGTTGGCCGACGACTGCAGCACCCAACCCTGATCCAACGGCGCCGTGCGCCGGACATTTGTCGTGCTTTGCGCGGTGACTGAAACAGTGAGCATGAAAAACCAGACGCCACATTTTCCGATCACGGCCAGTACTCCTTTGCGTTGGCCGGGATGGAGAGCATCACCTTCTCTTCCGGCAACGCCGTTCTGAGCATCTCGATTTCGTCCGCCGGGGATGCCAGCGGCAACGCCACCTGCCCTCCCTGCGCCGCCGACCGGCACAGCCCCATCATGATCTCGAAGCCCTGGTACGCACTCCCGAAATGGCAGGGATGTACCTTGGTCTCATCGTCCAGCCAGTCGGCCATCTGCTGGATGTAGGGCGGCATGTCCAGGTCATAGTTCATGCAGCCTTCGCCGCTCCACGCGCCCTGCTTGGTGACAGCGCGCCAGCCTCCGCCGGTCAGGACCTCCGCGAATCCATCCGTCCCCAGCGCCCCAAGCCTGCACTTACGCCACCAATAATCGACCTCCGGGACGTCCGGCGCCCCGGCGCCGCACTCGATCACGCCGCGCACCCCGTTGGCGAACTGCACGAAACCGGCGATGTAATCGGGGGAGGGATGCGTATCGGCCAATTTCCCGCGGCCCGCCGCCTGCGCCATCACCCAATCCGCCTCGGCCTCGCCATTGAACCAGCGCGTGTAATCGATCAGATGCGAGAGCAGGTGCATCATCCAGCCCGTGCCGGTTCCGTAAACGGTGTGGACCCGCCCCAATGCGCCGCTCGCCACCACTTCCTTCACCTTCTGATAGTGCGAGCCGTAGCGATGCTGGTGGCTGACCACCGCCTTCACGCCGCTCGAAGCCACCAGGTCGCGTATCTGGAAGCCCTCCGAGCTCGAGAGCGCCACGGGCTTTTCCATGGCGATGAGGCGCGCGCCGCACTCGATGCCCGCCTGGATCAGCGGCGTACGGATGTTGGGCAGGGTGCAGAAGCAGAAGACGTCGGGTCGCACCGACGCAGCCACTTCGCGCACATCGGTTCCCTTGACGGGAACCTTCAGCTTCGCCGCCGCGGCCTCCAGCCGGGCCGCATCCAGGTCGCACAGACCCGCGACCTCGAAGCGAGGGTTCGCCTGGAAAGCCGCGGCGTGGTGCATCCCGCGCTTGCCCAAGCCCACCACCACGACTCTGTACTTACGCGGCGTGCTCACCCAGCGCTCCCGTCCCACTCCAGAACCTTCTCGATCGTGTAATCGACTTCCTCTTCGGCGAGCTCCGGAAACATCGGCAGCGAGATGCAGCAGGCCGCGTTGCGCTCGGAGTTGGGGATGGGGCCGGCGATACGCGCTTGCTTGCCCCACGGATACCCTTCCTGCTGGTGGATCGCAATGGGGTAGTGGCACTTGGCGTCGATCCCGCTGTCGGCCAGGAATTTCAGCATCGGATCGCGCTGCTCCGGCTTTTTGGTTTCGATGACGTAAAGGTGGAATACGTGGCGATAGCCGGGCTTCACGTAGGGCAGCGTAATGCTCTTCGCTCGGGCCAGGCCGGAAGTGTATCGCGCGGCCCACTTCCGTCGCAGATCGTTCCATTCGTCGAGGTGCTTCAGCTTGGCGCTCAGCACCCCGGCGTGCAGATCGTCCAGCCGGCTGTTGAAGCCGTAGCTATGACAACTGCGCTTCTCGGACCCGTGGTTCCGCAGCCGGCGGATGGCCCGGTCCACCGCTTCGTGGTTGGTCACCACCGCGCCCCCGTCGCCGAATGTGCCCAGATTCTTCTGGATGATGAAACTGGTGCACACGGCGTCGCTCAGTTCCCCGATCTTGAAGCCATCGCCCTTCGCCCCGATCGCCTGCGCGTTGTCTTCGATGACGTACAGTCCGTGCCTGTCGGCGATCTCGCGAAGGGCCTTCATGTCGGCGCACTGCCCATAGAGATGCACCGGCACCAGGGCTCTGGTCCTGGGCGTGATCGCCGCCTCGATTCGCGCCGGGTCGATGCAGTTCGTCCGCGCATCCGAGTCCACCAACACCGCTGTCGCCCCGGCGATCCAGATAGCCTCCGCCGTTGCAAAGAAGGTGTTGCTGGTGGTGATGCACTCGTCGCCCGGACCGATCCCAAGCGCCATGAAGGACAGCCACAGCGCGTCGGTTCCGTTCGCCACACCAATGGCGTGCTTCATCCCGTGGTAGGCGGCCAGTTCCCCCTCGAACTGTTTCAGCATTGGCCCCATTACATACTGGCCGCTCTGCAGAACCTGATGCAGGTTCGCGTCTATCTCCGCCTGAATGCCGCGGTACTGCCGCACATGCCCATAAAATTCCACTCTCACGGCTCAACCTCGCTAGGAAATAATTTTACAAATTTTGGGCTCGCCCGGGGGGCTGACCCGCCCCCTTCGCCCTGCCACTGTCAGGCTACCACTCCTGACGGCTGAACTCCTGATGGCAGGCCGCTGTTGACGATTCGGGACCCCATTGACCACAACTGAAGCGCCTGGATGTACACTATGCTCAGGCCGGATATCTGTGCCAGTCCGTCCGGGATTCGCGCCAGCGCCGGCTATCGGGGCAATACGTCAACCGAGCATCCGGATCGGGAAAGGAGAGCAGGATGATTCCCAAAGACGATGTCACCCGTCGCGAAATTCTGGCCCCCGCGGTTGCGGGGCTGGCGTTCACGATCGTTCCGAGAAACGTGCTGGGAGGATCTGGATTTGTCGCTCCCAGCGACAAGATAACCCTTGCCTACATCGGCTGCGGCACTCAGGGAATCCGGGAGATGCTGCGATTGATCACCACGCCGGAGGTGCAGATTACGGCGGTGTGCGATCCCGTCAAGGACGGCACGAACTACGTCGATTGGGACAAGACCGGCATCCGCGACAGCGTGCGAAAGGCGTTGGATAACCCCAATTGGGGAGCGGGCGTGAGCGGCATTCGTGCCGGCCGCGAGATGGCCAAAGAGATCATCGAGACTCACTACGCGAAGAAACGGGCGGCGGAGAACTTCAAGAGCGTCGCCTCGTACGCGGACTTCCGGGAACTGCTGGAAAAAGAGAAGGACCTGGACTCCGTCAAGATCATGACGCCCGACCACCTGCATGCAACCATTTCGCTCGCCGCCATGAAAAAGCGCAAGCATGTGCTGATTCACAAGCCCCTGTCCAATCGGGTGGCGGAGGTCCGCATGGTGGTGGAAGGCGCCCGAAAGACGGGAGTCGCAACCCATTTGCTGGCCTGGCGCAGTCCGTCCGATGCGGTGCGGGACCTGATTCTGGATGGCGCCATCGGCGCCTTGAAGGAAGTGCACAACTGGACCGACCGCCCGTTCTGGCCGCATGCCCTGAGTCTTCCTACCGATACGCCCCCGGTCCCCGCGGGATTCGATTGGGATCTGTGGCTTGGCCCGTCGCTGGAACGGCCGTACCATCCCAACTTCACGCACGCGGTTTTTCGCGGCTGGTACGAGTTCGGAGGCGGCAGCATCGCGGATATGGGGAATTACAGCCTCTGGCCCATCTTCATGGCGCTCGACCTGCCGGTGCCCTACAGCATTGAGGCCCAATCCAGCTCCAGTTGCGAAATCAGAGATCAGGTGAGCGAAATCAGCACCAACGATTTCGCATTTCCGTATGCCAACCGCGTGTGCTTCAAATTCGCGGCCCACGGCCGGTGGCCGGCGATCAAGCTGTACTGGTACGACGGAGGAATGCGGCCCTTCACGCCGGACGAGTTGTTGGAGGATGGCCGGTCGATCCCCGCGACCGGGAGCCTGTTCATCGGCGACAAGGGGGTCATTCTGAACAACGAGATCGTTCCGGCAAGGAAGATGCGGGAATATCGCGCCGGCAAGGGCCTGGCCGAGCCTCAAGCGGGACGGACTGCCCGTGGCGCCGGAGGCGGCGGCGAGAACGAGTGGGTTGCGGCGATCCGAGGCGGACCGCCCGCGCCCGGCAATTTCCTCAATGCGGCGAACTGTTCGGAAGCCATTGCCCTGGCCGGGGCGACCATTCGGTACAGCCGGAAGATCTTCAACGAAAATCGTTGCGCTCCCGCGTTGTTGTGGGACCGCGATAGTATGAGGTTCACCAACGCCGCCGATGCCAATCCATACCTGACGCGCGAGTATCGCGACGGATGGAAGCTCACGGGCGCATAGGGTGAAGATGCTGGACCTGAAGGGAGCAATCATGCCTGCAATTTCGAGAAGGATGTTTCTTGCCAAGTCGGCGGCGAACCTTGCACTGGCCGGCTGCATTTCCACGGTCGCACGGCGGCTTCACGCCAGCCCGCTAGGGTTGCCGATCGGAAGTCAGACCTATCCCCACCGGCAACGGATTCGGGACGGGGACTTTGCCGGGCTATGCAAGGACATGGCGAACCTTGGCGTCGGGGACCTGGAACTGTGTTCGCCCGGCTATGCCGAGTTCGCCAGCCTCGCGGATGGCAAGCAAGCCAGAAAGATTATGCAGGACCACGGGCTCAAGTGTTCCAGCGCGCACTTCACCATGAGCGAACTCCGCACCAGGCAGGCTGAGGCGATCGCCTGGGCGAAGGACGTCGGCATGACGCAGATGGGCACCGCGACCCTTAGCGGACGGGTGCAGAACGGCGTTACAACGATGGAGATCGTGAAAGGGGCTGCCGACGAGTACAACAAGATCGGCGAGGCGGCGGCCAAGGCCGGCCTCCAGCAGTTCCTGCACGACGAAGGCTTCGAGATGTCCCAGGTCGATGGCCGGCTGACGTATCAAGTATTACTTGAACTACTTGATCCTAAGCTTGTGAAAATGCAATTCCAAATGTCCGCGATGAGGGTGGTCGGCGATCCCGTCATGTACTTCACCAAGTACCCGGGACGATTCGTTTCGATTCACCTCCAAGGCGTGGACTTGAACCCGCCTCCGCCGCCGCCGGCCGTCCCGGCGGAAGGACAAGCCGCGCGTGGCGGACGCGGTGGAAGAGGCGGCCCCGGGCTGCCGGTTGGAAAAGACAGTCTCGACTGGGCCAAGATCTTCGCCGCGGCCAGGACCGGTGGGGTGAAGAACTACTTCGTCGAGCAGAACTGGGATCTCACCGTTCAGAGCGTGGCCTTTCTGAAAACCCTGAACGTCTGACAACCGGGGACAGTACACTCAAACCGGATCCCCGGTTGTGGAACCCGCATTTAAGTTACGATCGGAATGTGACCCACGGCCGAGCACTACATCCCGGAGCCAGCTCCGTGATGCAGCCCACGTACCCGGCAGCGAGGGTGGCCGCCCCCCAAATCCGCGATCACTTCGCACGGCACCTATCCACGCTCGCTCCTCACCAGAGAGGAAGTTCCGCGCCGGCGCCCGACACCGCCGCGATTGAGGCAATCACCGAAGCGGCTTTCTGGGCCAGCCTCCGGCGCGAGGAAGGCTACATCCCGCGCATCTCCCTGGCCTTCGTTGCGCCGGAAATGGTGACGTCACCCCTGAAGTTCGAGCGGCCGCTGCCGCTCGCAGCGCAACCGCTCACGCGGCTCGCGCCCGCCGTGGAGCGCCCGGGCATACACCTCGGCGTCTGGCGCGACGGTGAGCATTTCTTCGTCTGGGGCGCCACGCGCAACCTGCCGGCGTTTTGCTTCGTGCTCGAGGTGGTCGCGCCCGGTCTGCTGGTGATCAAGCACAGCCGCGACGAATCCGAGAAGTTCGTGAATATCGCCGTATTGCAGGGCGACGAGATCAAGATCATCGACGAGCAGGCCGCGAGCCTGCCTGACTGTCCGGACCTCCTGACGTCGCTGCTCGGGTTCGATACGCAGCACTCCTCCAGCGAATCCGTGAGCGTGCTCATACATCTGGCGGTCTCGATGCGTGCCCATGGCCGCGGCGGCTCGCTACTGGTCGTGCCCTCGAAGACGGAGCTGTGGCGGGAGTCGGTGGTGCAGCCAGTCTCGTACGCCCTCATGCCGCCGTTCTCCGCGCTGGCCGAACTGATGCAGGAACGCGCAACCGGAGAACCCGGACCGCCGCTGGGTGAATGCGCTCCGGCGAGCGGTCGACGGTGTCGCCGGCCTTACCGCGGTGGATGGCGCCACTGTGATCACCGACCAGTACGAGGTGCTCGCGTTCGGCGCCAAGATAGTTCGCCGCCAGGGATCGTCGCAGGTCACCGAGGTGATCATGACGGAGCCGATCGCGGGCGCCAGTGCCGAGGTGGTAGAGCCTGGACAACTCGGGGGCACGCGTCACCTTTCGGCGGCGCAGTTCGTACGCGACCAGCACGACGCGGTGGCGCTCGTTGCTTCGCAGGATGGCCGGTTCACGGTCTTCGCCTGGTCACCCTGCGAGAACATGGTCCACGCGCATCGCATCGAGACTCTCCTTCTGTAGTGCGGCTTGAGTGATACGCTGCCTGCGGTATTGCCATTTTTGGGGGGCGCTGGTGCCGCCGGCTTCGGCGCCCGCCGCCACCGGAATCGGTGTGGCGTTGGCCGTATCCGTGGCGCTCGGGAAGAACGTCAGGACGTACTCTCGCTCCGGCTTGTCTCCGGGCTGCTGGGCGCTGACCCCGGTGCTGATAACGGACTGGGCATTTACAGCGGCCACCAGGTAACTTCCGGCGGCCAAGCTGGGGATGCGAAACTCGCCCATGTCGTTCACCATGGCCTCCCCAACCGGGAGCCACTGCCGCACGCCCCGCTGGTAGCTGGACTGGAAGGCCATCGCCAGGGTGTTCGCTGGCGGCGGTTCTCCGTCTTCATCCAGAACCCGCCCCGAGATCACAGCGGCGGGCGCCATCTTGAAGAAGATGTCTTTCAATTGCTGCCCGGCCACAAGAACCAGGGGAGTCCCGGATGTCGAACTGCCCCTGGCGCCGTATATCTGCTTCGCGTAGCCGGCGCGATCGGCAACCAGCGTATAGCGGCCGGCAGCCAGACCCTGGAATGCGAACTGGCCGCTCTCGTCCGTCTCCGCCGTCACGCGCCCCGGACCGCCGAGCGTGAGCACCACCCGGCGCAACGGCTCACCCGTCACGGCGTTCGTGACGCGGCCCTCGATGGAGCACTTTTCTTCTTCGGGTTTGGCCTGAAAGGCGTGTAGCGCGAAAACGCTCGCGGCGAGCAGCATGAGCGCCATGACCTGCTGTTTCATCGGGCAGCGATTCCGCAACCAGTATTTTCCGGACGGCCAGATCATCTGATTTCATTGTCGTTTTGACCTGAGGACGGCCATCGAGTGCTTCTTGCTGGCTCCGCTCACGGTTAAGAAGGCCTACGACGAACTCGAAGCATTGGGATTCATCGAAACCCAGCGCGGGCGCGGGACGTTCGTCTGCGCCAGCCTGCCGCGGGTCGACCGCAAAGAGCAGGCCGGCCGGATCCGCCAGGAGGCCCGCAATCTGCTCTCGCAGGCCTATGTCGCCGGGCTCGACCTCCCCGAGGTAATCGAGATCCTTAAGAGCACCGACCGCGAACTCACGCGCGGCTCCCGGCAGGAGAGAGAAAAGGCATGACTCCAGTTCTGGAATTCCTGGATATATCGCGGTCCTACGGGAAGAGCGCACCGGTTCTCGACGGCGTAAGCTTCTCCGTCGCCGCGGGTGAGGTGGTCGGCCTGCTCGGGCGCAACGGCGCGGGCAAGACGACGCTCATTCACATCGCTATGGGCCTGCTGAGCCCGGGCGGCGGCACAGTGCGCGCTTTCGGCATCAGTCCGTTCGACGATCCGGTGGCGGTGAAGCGTCGCATCGGCTTCGTGTCGGAAGAGCAGGTGCTCCCGGTCCGCTCGACCATTGCGGACCTGATCGCGTTCCACCGCTATCTCTTCGGCCGCTGGGACCAGGCCTTGGAACGCCAACTCATGGAGCGGTTCAGCCTATCGGCAAAGTCCCGAATCTTCCGTCTGAGCAAGGGCCAGGCACGCCAGGCCGCGTTGCTTTGCGCCGTTTGCCACCGCCCCGAGCTACTCGTGCTGGACGAGCCGGCCGGCGGGCTCGATCCCGTGGCGCGCCGCGAATTCCTGGAGACCGCCATCCAGTTGTTGAACCGGGAAGGCACGGCCATTCTGTTCTCGTCCCACAACATGACCGACGTCGAGCGCATCGGTGGGCGGGTGGTGCTGTTGGACAAAGGCCGCGTCCGGATTGACCGGGATTTGGACCGCATCCGCGAACAGATCTGCGTGGCCATGATTCCGCGCGCGTCGGCGCCCGACGCCGCCGCGATCGAGCGGGTTCCGGGCTGTCTGCGTGTGCGCCCCGTGTACGACGAATGGCACGCGGTCATGGAGGGAGATCCGGAGGCCGTGTCTCAACAGATGGCGCAGGCGCTCGGCGCAGACGGGGTCCGTTGCACACGCGTTCCGCTGGAGGAGCTGTTCATCGAGTTGGTCGGCGGGGACCGGTGAGAGGCGCCCATGATCTACCAACTACTGAAGCGCGATGAAGTTTGGAGACTTGTGCCGTATGCTGTTCTCGGATGCGCGGTGGTCTATCCGCTCATAGGCGCCTCGGTTGGAAGAGCGGCCTTTCTGAGCGTGTTGTTGGGCCTCGGGGCGGCGGTGGCAGGCTTCCAGCGCGCCACTCGGTTCCAGGCGGGACTGCCGATCGCGGCGCGTCAATTGTTTCTGACGCGGCTGCTCTCGCTCCTCGGCATTCTCTGGCTGCCGCCCTTGGCTGGAGTCTGCATGATTCTGGCTACCACCGGGGTGGCGCATGCGGCGTCGGCTTTGGCCGTGGCAAAGGCGGTCGCCGTGTGCACCTTGGCGATTGCCGCGCTGCAATCCATAGAGGTGCGGGAACTGACCCTCCCAAGGTGGTTGATCTTCCCCGTGATGTTCCTTTTCCAGGCCGTGGGCCTATCGGTTACCAAGTTCGCCGGCGCGACCCCTGTCCTGGCAGTCTGCCTGCCATTGATTGCCGTGCTGCTTCTCCGGACCTGGCGCGCACTCCCCAAGTCATACCAGTTGGCGCCGGCGGGGAATCATCCCAGGACTGCGTCGGCGTCGAACGCGGCACAGCGCGCGAAGACAACCGGGCGTTTCTCGCCGGCCGCGGCGTGGTGGCCAGTTCTGCACTCCGTGTTCTCATGGCAGCACCTCATCTTTCTGACAATGCTCCTCATGGTGGGGACGTCGAAATCGTGGATTGGCCCCGCCTACTGCGTAGGGATGTTGTGGCTAATAACCCGCCAGCAGATCCGCTGGTTGTGGTCCCTTCCCATCAACGCACGCGCGTTGTTGCTTACCATCCTGGCTCCGATTCTCCTCACGCTTACCGGAGGTTACTTCGCCGGCCCCCACATGGCAAAGCGCCACATTCCGGTGCCGGATCTCAACGCCCAAGTCCTGAACCTTGCTGCAACCCTCGGGTTAGCGCTTATCATTGTGCTCTGCATGGTTCTCTATGACTGGCGCCGGCTGGGCCGTGTCCCGAAGTGGGTTCGGGCCCTACCCGCACTGCTGCTGGTCGGGATACCCTCCGTATTGCCCGCCTTCCTGATGCTCTTTGCGCCTTCGACGTTGATGAAGCGACTCCCACAACTGATCCTGGAACGCCCTGAGCTTATTTCCGGGGCGATTCCGGGCGGCGTACTTGGAGCGCTTGCGGCCTCGGTGGCAGCGCTGGCCGCGCTCTATTGGGCTGTCGAGAAGGTGTTCAGCGAACCGGAATTCGCCAGCAAGCCCCGCCCCCCACAGGACTATGAGTTTCTTCGGCAGTAGGGCAGGCGGTTTCGCCTGCCCTATGGCTTGCGCTCGACCACGGCCAGTGCTCCGGAGCGCCCGCCAAGCCTGCCGTAACGGGGTTCGATTCGACGTATCGGACGATCTTCTCCAGTTCGTCCTGGTTGCGCACCCAGTGATCGAATGATTCAGCCTGCCAGAAGAGCCTTCCCGTCCGCCCCAGCACCAGGTTGGCCTTCCGAGCGGTACGAGCCCTCACCCATCCGGTAATCCGCGACATCGG
>CAWDER010000039.1:0-32728 GCA_963801345.1 Bryobacteraceae bacterium | reverse complement strand
TGGCTCCGCTCACGGTTAAGAAGGCCTACGACGAACTCGAAGCATTGGGATTCATCGAAACCCAGCGCGGGCGCGGGACGTTCGTCTGCGCCAGCCTGCCGCGGGTCGACCGCAAAGAGCAGGCCGGCCGGATCCGCCAGGAGGCCCGCAATCTGCTCTCGCAGGCCTATGTCGCCGGGCTCGACCTCCCCGAGGTAATCGAGATCCTTAAGAGCACCGACCGCGAACTCACGCGCGGCTCCCGGCAGGAGAGAGAAAAGCATGACTCCAGTTCTGGAATTCCTGGATATATCGCGGTCCTACGGGAAGAGCGCACCGGTTCTCGACGGCGTAAGCTTCTCCGTCGCCGCGGGTGAGGTGGTCGGCCTGCTCGGGCGCAACGGCGCGGGCAAGACGACGCTCATTCACATCGCTATGGGCCTGCTGAGCCCGCGCGGCGGCACAGTGCGCGTTTTCGGCATCAGTCCGTTCGACGATCCGGTCGCGGTGAAGCGTCGCATCGGCTTCGTGTCGGAAGAGCAGGTGCTCCCGGTCCGCTCGACCATTGCGGACCTGATCGCGTTCCACCGCTATCTCTTCGGCCGCTGGGACCAGGCCTTGGAACGCCAACTCATGGAGCGGTTCAGCCTATCGGCAAAGTCCCGAATCGTCCGGCTGAGCAAGGGCCAGGCGCGTCAGGCCGCGCTGCTTTGCGCCGTTTGCCACCGGCCCGAGCTGCTGGTGCTGGACGAGCCGGCCGGCGGGCTCGATCCCGTGGCGCGCCGCGAATTCCTGGAGACCGCCATCCAGTTGTTGAACCGGGAAGGCACGGCCATTCTGTTCTCGTCGCACAACATGACCGACGTCGAGCGCATCGGCGGGCGGGTGGTGCTGCTCGACAAAGGCCGCGTCCGGATTGACCGGGATTTGGACCGCATCCGCGAACAGATCTGCGTGGCCATGATTCCGCGCGCGTCGGCGCCCGACGCCGCCGCGATCGAGCGGATTCCGGGCTGTCTGCGTGTGCGCCCCGTGTACGACGAATGGCACGCGGTCATGGAGGGAGATCCGGAGGCCGTGTCTCAACAGATGGCGCAGGCGCTCGGCGCAGACGGGGTCCGTTGCACACGCGTTCCGCTGGAGGAGCTGTTCATCGAGTTGGTCGGCGGGGACCGGTGAGAGGCGCCCATGATCTACCAACTACTGAAGCGCGATGAAGTTTGGAGACTTGTGCCGTATGCTGTTCTCGGATGCGCGGTGGTCTATCCGCTCATAGGCGCCTCGGTTGGAAGAGCGGCCTTTCTGAGCGTGTTGTTGGGCCTCGGGGCGGCGGTGGCAGGCTTCCAGCGCGCCACTCGGTTCCAGGCGGGACTGCCGATCGCGGCGCGTCAATTGTTTCTGACGCGGCTGCTCTCGCTCCTCGGCATTCTCTGGCTGCCGCCCTTGGCTGGAGTCTGCATGATTCTGGCTACCACCGGGGTGGCGCATGCGGCGTCGGCTTTGGCCGTGGCAAAGGCGGTCGCCGTGTGCACCTTGGCGATTGCCGCGCTGCAATCCATAGAGGTGCGGGAACTGACCCTCCCAAGGTGGTTGATCTTCCCCGTGATGTTCCTTTTCCAGGCCGTGGGCCTATCGGTTACCAAGTTCGCCGGCGCGACCCCTGTCCTGGCAGTCTGCCTGCCATTGATTGCCGTGCTGCTTCTCCGGACCTGGCGCGCACTCCCCAAGTCATACCAGTTGGCGCCGGCGGGGAATCATCCCAGGACTGCGTCGGCGTCGAACGCGGCACAGCGCGCGAAGACAACCGGGCGTTTCTCGCCGGCCGCGGCGTGGTGGCCAGTTCTGCACTCCGTGTTCTCATGGCAGCACCTCATCTTTCTGACAATGCTCCTCATGGTGGGGACGTCGAAATCGTGGATTGGCCCCGCCTACTGCGTAGGGATGTTGTGGCTAATAACCCGCCAGCAGATCCGCTGGTTGTGGTCCCTTCCCATCAACGCACGCGCGTTGTTGCTTACCATCCTGGCTCCGATTCTCCTCACGCTTACCGGAGGTTACTTCGCCGGCCCCCACATGGCAAAGCGCCACATTCCGGTGCCGGATCTCAACGCCCAAGTCCTGAACCTTGCTGCAACCCTCGGGTTAGCGCTTATCATTGTGCTCTGCATGGTTCTCTATGACTGGCGCCGGCTGGGCCGTGTCCCGAAGTGGGTTCGGGCCCTACCCGCACTGCTGCTGGTCGGGATACCCTCCGTATTGCCCGCCTTCCTGATGCTCTTTGCGCCTTCGACGTTGATGAAGCGACTCCCACAACTGATCCTGGAACGCCCTGAGCTTATTTCCGGGGCGATTCCGGGCGGCGTACTTGGAGCGCTTGCGGCCTCGGTGGCAGCGCTGACCGCGCTCTATTGGGCTGTCGAGAAAGTGTTCAGCGAATCGGAATTCGCCGGCAAGCCCCGCCCCCCACAGGACTTTGAGTTTCTTCGGCGGTAGGGCAGGCGGTTTCGCCTGCCCTATGGCTTGCGCTCGACCACGGCCAGTGCTCCGGAGCGCCCGCCAAGCCTGCCGTAACGGGGTTCGATTCGACGTATCGGACGATCTTCTCCAGTTCGTCCTGGTTGCGCACCCAGTGATCGAATGATTCAGCCTGCCAGAAGAGCCTTCCCGTCCGCCCCAGCACCAGGTTGGCCTTCCGGGCGGTAGAGCCCTTCACCCATCGGGTGATCCGCGACATCGGCACGCACGGATTCCACAAGACGTGGACATGATTCGGCATGATTGCCCATGCCCGCAGGAGGTAGAACCCGCGCTCCTGCTCTCCGGCCAGCAGAATCTCCTTGACGATTCGGGCCACCCGCGGCTGCGCGAGCCACTTTGGGCCGTGCGCGGCGTGGTCGATCTGCCGGTCCAAGCTGGCGAAGGCTGCGCCGGGGCCTTGTGGAGTTGGCCGCTTCAGCGTCAAGAGTTTTGGAGCGACGGGCAGACTGCCGGCTAGTCGCCAAGTGACGATCAGCCAGGCGGCTTCGGGGTGCCAGTGTGGCAGATGGCGTGAGTAGTAGGTCATGGGTGCGTGGGCAGGCGAAACCGCCTGCCCTACTTAGAGTGGCGGGGCAACGGGGGAGTGTTCTCAGGCGTATAATGCTTGGCAGTGTTGCAGAAGATTGCCGTGGCGCTGGCGGTGGTGGCGGCTTGCCTGGGGGCGGACAAGAAGCCGCCCGAAGGCACAGCCTTAAACTCCGCTTTGGAGATCACCGCCAAGCTGTACACCGACAAAGACGACATCAAGAAACTGCTCGGAAGCGACCTGGACGGCTACTTCACACTGGTGGATGTCCGGATGGCGCCTAAGACCGGTTCCAAGCTCGCCGTCACCCGCGACGATTTCGTGCTTCGCTCGGACAAGGACGGCCAGCGCGCCTTGCCATTTCACCCCAGCCAGATCGCCGGGAGCGGCGTCCTGGTGGTATCGACTACCAGCGGCGGCTCGATCAGCGCCGATAACGGCGGGACCGTGTGGGGCCCTCCCCTGGGGGGTCCACCGACACGCATCGGCACGGGCGCTCCCACCATCGGCAATTCGCCGGGCGGCTCTCAAGCCAGCAGCGCGTCGGAGAAGACGAGGGAAGACCCGGTGCTCGCCGTCCTCAAAGAGAAGGTGCTGGCGGAAAAGGAAATCGCGGAGCCGCTGTCGGGCCTGCTCTACTTTCTGCTGGAGGGAAAGCACAAGCCGAAGGACCTCGAGCTGATGTACAACGGCCCGGCAGGCAGGCTGTCGCTACGGTTCAAGAATTAGCGCTGGGTCCGCTTTGGAACCGGCCTCCCGCGAGCGAGGTCTAACTGAGTGCGATGAACATTCACCTCAGGGCGGCCGTGTTGATTGCGGCAGGGACCCTGCACGCAGCCGATGCACCCAAGTTCAGCGCGGGAGGCATCGTCCCTTACCAAGGGCTGCCGGGGGGACCGCTGGCTCCGGGCATCATCGTGACCATCTACGGTGAGCATCTGGCCAGCCGGCACTGTTTCGATATCAAACCGACGGCGGGTGTCTTTCCCGAATCAGCGTGTCACACGATGGTCCTGGCCGACGACAAGCCCGCGCAACTCATGTTCGTGAGCACCAACCAGATCAAGTTGAAGCTGCCGGACGATCTGCCGGGGGACGCGGTGATTCCGCTACGCGTGGTCCGGGAAGGCGTTTCGAGCCCTCCGGTGGCAGTCCGCTTCCTTACTAGACCCGCGATTGCGCTGGCGGAGCGGGCTTACGTTGGTCTTCCCGTGTGGCTTGCCGTCGAGCTGCCGTACGCCTCGGGCCGCCCGATCCTCTACCCGGTCTCCTGGGATCCCTTGGACTTCGGAAGCAGTTGGATTGAGATCCGGAGACAAGGGAGAATAGTTATGCGCGTGCGGCTTTACGCGATCAACGCGGCGGGGCTCTTCACGGGCATCGTTCCCAAGGAGCGGATGCCGCAGTGGGCCAGCAGGATCATGTTTTAGCCGCAGTTGCGCAGTTGGAGTGGGATAATGCGGATGAGCGCACGCCATATGATTACGAGACGCAGCGCCATTCTAGGCATCGGATTCGTGCCGAGCTTCGCCGCGTGGGGTTTCGCGCCAGGTGAATTCTGGGACGACAAGCAGCCCTCCGAGTGGTCCGAGAAGGAGGTCCAGCGCATGTTGACGAAGTCGCCCTGGGCGAAGGAAGTCAACCTGGAAGTCACCGGCGGCAGGGGAGAACGGGGAATGGGCGGCCCCGGCATGCGAGGGCCCGGAGGTCCGGGAGGTCGCGGCGGGCCGTTCGGTGCGCAGCCCACGGTGCGCTGGGAGAGCGCCGCACCATTCCGCAGTGCGGCCAAGGTCAAGCTCCCGCTCGACCCGTCCGGGTGTTACGTAATCGGCGTTCTGGGCCTTCCGAGCGAGATGGACCCCAGATTCGGGGAGCTGACCCTGGCGGGGCTGAAGGAAACCACCTTCCTGCAACGCAAGGGCGGCAAATCCGTCGCTCCGAACCACTTCATCGTGTCGGACTACGATGGCTCCATGCTCTTCTACTTCCCAAGCGATGCCGATCCGATCTCCCCCGCGGACAATGAGGTCGTCTTCCAGACGAGGATCGTGGTCTATGCCATGAGGGTCAAGTTCGTCCCCAAGGACATGCTGTACCGGGGCAAACTCGCGCTCTAGTCGCCGGCGGGCGAAACCGCCTGTCCTGCCCCGCGCACTCAAGAAACCGCTTGACACAGACCCATTGGTGATGTAATGTATGGCTTACATCATGTAATTTATATATTACATTTAAGCGTGTGGTGAAAGATGAGCGTCCAAGAAAAGCAGGCTTGGTTCATATTGGCGGTGCTGGGGGTGACCGGGTTGGTTTACGGCTCGCTCGGGTTGGCCGTGGGTTTCCATACCTGGACTTCGGGGACCCTGGGGCTACTCGGCTTTGTGGGAGTGGCTCCACTGATCGGTCTTCGGGACCGGCGGCGCGGAAAGATCATCTACGACGAGCGCGACCTGTTGATCCAGCGGCGCGCTGGAAATGCCGCGCTCGGGATTCTCTGGCTGGCGTTTGTGGCCGGCATGATGGCGCCGTTCTTCCTCAAAGGGCCGGAAGCTACGATTACCGTCCCAGTCGCCGGCCTGGCGCTGGTGGTCTGCGGGGCGGCGGTCCTGTTCTATACGGTGCAGTCGCTGGCCATCGTCATCCAGTACCGGACCGGACGTCATGACGAATGAGATTCTGAATCACATTCGCCGTCTGCGCTTCGAACAGGGCGAGATGTCGCAAGAGGAATTGGGGCGGCGCGCAGGCGTCACACGTCAGACGATCATTGCATTAGAGGCCGGCAGGTACAGTCCTTCGCTCTTGCTGGCGTTCCGCATTGCGCGCGCACTGCATGCGCCGGTCGAGCGGGTTTTCGAACATCGGCCCTAGATCTCCAGGCTCACGGGCATTATGAGGGGTCGGCGGGAGTCGCTCGGCACGGAAAAGCTGAGAGAAGAAGCCTCCAGCAGAGGCGATGGGAAGTATACTCGATGGTAGTCCTGGTTCGGAATGGAGATACTGGCCGATTTGGCATGTGGCGCCTAAGTCTCATCCTGGGGGTTTTGAGCTGTGGTTTGCCCGCGCTGGCCCAGACTCCGCATTTCTCATTCGGGGCCATGGGCGGGGCGCGCTTATCCCGCGGCGCACCGGGGAGTTCTCACGAAGAATCACGGCTGTACGCCATTGGCCCGGCTTTCGAAGTGTCGTTTGGCGAGCACCTTGCCGTGGAGTTCAACGCGCTCTACAGACGTTTTGGCAGCAGCAGCGTTTCTCCTTTCCGGTCGGGACTTTCAGGTGAAATCGTGGCTTTCATCTCGACGCGAACTCGCGCCCATAGCGTGGAGTTCCCGATCCTGGGCAAGTACTACTTCGGCCGGCGGAATCCGCGGGGCCGCTTCTTCGTGGCCACGGGGTACGCGTTCCAGCGTTCGTGGATAAAGAGTACTTCTGAAGTGCTGCCGACGAGCCCTCCCAGCGGAGGGAATGTCGGGGTCCACCCCTTGGGTGGTACCGGCGCACCTACCGTGGTGGGCGCCACTTTCGGCGCCGGCATGGCGCGGAAGATGGGCTCGCTCTCCATAGCGCCTGCATTCCGGTACACCCGCTGGAGCACTCGAATCGACGGCGCCAGCCGAAATCAGCTCGAGATTCTCTTGGGTTTCTGGTTCTGAACCGCTGGGCAGGCGGAACCGCCTGCCCTACTAAATCTCGAGGATCACGGGCATGATGAGGGGGCGGCGGGAGGTTTCCTTGGTGAGATAGCGGCGGAGGTCGGTGCGGATCTTCTCCTTCATGACGCCCCAGTCGGTGCGCTCTTCGGCGCTGGACATCTCGAGCGTGCGGGCGACCACCTGGCTGGCTTCGTGGAGAATCGTGGAGCTTTCCTCGCCAGACATGAAACCGCGGCTTACTAACTCCGGCAGCCCCTCGCACTTGCCGGTCAATTTGTTGATGGCGACGATGGGCAGCACGAAGCCGTCTTCGGAGAGGTGGCGGCGGTCGCGGATGACGAGGTCCTCGACCACTTCGTCGAGCGTGCCGCTGTCGATGCAGACGCGGCCCACGTTGACGCGCGGGCCCTTGCGCGCGCCGTTCGAGCCGAGCAGCAGGGTCTCGCCGGTCTCGAGCAGGAAGGTCTCCTCGAGTCCGGCGAACTTCAGATGCTCGGCCAGCGCGGCGTGCTTGGCCAGTTGCCGGTACTCGCCGTGAATCGGCATGAAATACTTGGGGCGCACCAGGTTGAGCACCAGCTTCAATTCCTCGGCGCTGGCGTGGCCGGAGACGTGGACCGGCGGATTCATCGAACCGTAGATCACGTCGGCGCCGCGCCGCGAGAGGTGATTGATCATGCGGTAGATGGCCTTCTCGTTGCCCGGAATGATGCGCGAGCTCAGCACCACGGTGTCGCCGGCCTCGATGGAGAGCTGCTTGTGATCGTCCACCGCCACGCGCGACAGAGCGGACATCGGCTCTCCCTGGGTGCCGGAGACGATCACCATCAGCTTGTCGCGCGCCACGCTCCCGAGGTCCTGCGGCCGCAGAAGAATGCGATCCGGAATGTGCAGCAGGCCGAGGGAGTGCGCGATCTCGGTCACGTTGATCATGCTGCGTCCGAGGAAGCAGACCTTGCGCCCGAACTCGCTGGCGAGATCGAGGAGTTGCTGGAGACGGTGCACCGAGGAGCTGAAACAGGAGACCACGACGCGGCGGTCGGCGCGGTTGAGGATGTCCTCCAGGCGCGGGCGCACGGCGCGTTCGCTCTCGGTATAGCCGGCGCGATCGACGTTGGTCGAGTCGGACATCAGCAGGAGCACGCCATTCTTTCCGCACTCGGCGAAGGTGTGCAGATCGAACATGTCGTTGTCGGTGGGCGTTGGATCGACCTTGAAGTCGCCGGTGTGGATGACGACGCCGACGGGCGTGGTGATCGCCAGGGCCATGGCGCTCACAATCGAGTGCGTCACGTGGAGGAAGCGCACCTTGAAGGGCCCGATTTCGACGGTCTGGCCGGGGCGGACGACGTTGAGTTTGACGCGGTCCTTGAGATCGTGCTCCTCGAGGCGGCGTCCGGCCAATGCCAGGGTGAACTCGGTGCCGTAAACGGGAATGTCCAACTCGGCGAGCAGGAAGGGGGTGGCGCCGATGTGGTCCTCGTGACCGTGGGTCAGAATCAGGGCCCGAACATGGGCGCGATTTTCTTCCAGATAACTGAAATCGGGAATGACGACATCTACGCCGAGAAGCTCTTCCTCGGGGAACATCATGCCTGCGTCGATGACGATGATGTCATCCCCGTAACGCAGGGCCAGGCAGTTCATGCCGAACTCGCCAAGCCCACCGAGCGGGATTACCTGCAGTTTGCCTTCCTTCATATTCGATTACAAGGTTAACACACGCGGCGCGCGCCACAATATCGAGGTGGTTAATGTTCTCTTTATTTTCATGCAATTACCGAGGAAAGGGAGCGGTCCCAAGAAGCGAAAATGCCCACCCTTCGGGGGGGTGAGCATTTTCTAACCCTGTTCTACCAGGGCGATGTTCAATGGGAGAATCATTTCCGACGGAAACGCAGCCGTCAGAACCCGTGATTGGATCTTATTTCCTAGACGGTTCTAAGTCAAGCGAAAAAGGTCCGGGCGAACATCGACCCCCAAATCCTTGCAGGCAAACAGTTTACAGGGGGAGGCGTTCGGTGCATCCTGGCAGGCATTGCCCCGAAGCCTTGCCGCGGCTCTCTCATTTCAGCTATAACATACAGAAAACAGGATGCTTAATTGCCGCTGATATTGAGGGTGATCATGCTTTCATCGGGGGCCCAGCGCTTGAAGTAGCGACGCCGCACCACCCGGAGTCCGCCGTAGGCCAACCCGGCCCCCAGACAGAAGAGAAGCATCACGCCGGCAAGCGAAAAAATGCCAAGGATGAGGTCGCCGACATTCTCGGGCCGGCGGGGGGCGTACTGGCTCCAGCTAACGGTCGCCTGGTAATTCACGTGAGCGAGCAAACGCTCGGCTGCGTCCCGGTCGACCGGCGAGAGGACGACGGCCACCAGCGGCCCGCTGCGTTTCACCATCGCGCCGGGAAGCTTGGAGATTTCCGCCGCGCGCTCGCGCGCGAAATCGGGTGTAGGGAAAGAGAAGATCGCCAGCGCCAATTCCCCGCCCTGAGCCTTGAACTTTCCCAATTGCGCTTCGGTGCCGATGTGGAAGGCGGCCAACGACGGTTGTATGCGAGGCTCGAAGGCCTCGAGAGACGCAGGGCCGATGACATAGCGCGAGGAGCCGGGGACCAGGTTCTCGGAGGGCAAGAAGCCCGGGAGCGAGGGCGCCGGCGACTGGTCTAAGCGAGGCAGCACCCCGAGCATCGGCCACATCTCCGCCACCTGGGGCTTGCGGCCCTCAAACCGGAACAGATAGTTGTGGAATGCGACCAGCGCCGCTTGGGGCGTCTCGACGGCATCCTTGCCGAGCGCGGACTGCGTGGCTCCGGCGGGCGTCTGCCACTGGAACGCGGCCAGCGCACCGGTGGGGTCGCGGAAACGGAAGGCAACGGCGGTGAAGCGCTCGGCGCCCGAGGAGTACTCCGCCTGCTCGGTCTCCTGCAAGCCGTACTCGACCCAGACGTTTTTGCCGGCGAGTTCGACGGGTTTCGAGGAGGCTTTGGTGAAGGCGCCGAACCGATCGGGCCAAACCGCGGCGTTGAGAAAGGCCGGAAGGAGGGCCAGGAAGAGGATGGCTGAACGCAGAAGACCGCTTGCTAACGCGCGCGGCTCTGTATGCTGTTGTCGTTTCAGAGCCGCGACCGTGAGGGAGCGGTTGAATGTGAATCCTGCAACTACCTCACTCGTTAGGTTCCGCAGCATTTCTTGTATTTCTTTCCGCTCCCGCAGGGGCAGGGATCGTTCCGCCCGACCTTGAGTCCCTTCACCACCGGTTGCTGCGCGGTGGAGGTTCCCCCGCCCGCGAATTGCAGCTCGGCCATTTCGCGCTCCTTCTTCTTGTGGATATTGCGCGTAAAGTCCTGCAGGTTGCCTTGCGCGGCGGCCCGCTGCGCGCCGGCGGCGGCGGCCGAAATCTCAGGCTCTTCCTCGAGATCCTCGGCGGGCTCAAACGGCAGCGGCGCGCGGTCGTTGGAAACCGGCTGCAGGAAAAAGAGGTAGCGAACCGTCTCGTCTTCGATGCGGTCCATCATCTCCTGGAAGAGGACGTAGGATTCCTTCTTGTACTCGACGAGCGGGTCCTTCTGTCCGTAGCCCCGCAGCCCGATCCCCTCCTTGAGGTGATCCATGGTCAGCAGGTGGTCCTTCCATTGATCGTCGATGACGTGCAGCATGATCATGCGCTCGGTCTCGCGGATGATCTCCGAGCCCACCGTGCGCTCCTTCTCTTCGTACTTGCGGAAGAGCTGTTCGACGATGGCGTCGGCGATGCCATCGGGTCGCAGGTCGGCCAGGAGCTGAGACTCGATCTTGAGACCAAACCCGCTTAAGACGTCGGTGCGGAGGCCCGCCAGGTCCCACTCGTCTTCGCGCACGTTTGCGCCGCAGCGCAGATCGACGAAGGATTGCACGATGCCCCGCACCATGTCTTGAACGCGATCCTTCTGGTCGACCCCCTCGATCAGGCCGCGGCGCATGCCGTAGACGGCCTGGCGCTGCTTGTTCATGACGTCGTCGTACTCGAGGAGGTGCTTGCGGGCGCCGAAGTTCATGGCCTCGACGGACTCCTGAGCCTTGGCGATGCGCTTGGTGATCAGGCGCGACTCGATGGGGACATCCTCCTCCATGCCGAGCCGCAGCATCAGGCCCTGAATGCGTTCGCCGCCAAAAACGCGCAGCAGGTCGTCCTGCAGGGAGAGATAGAAACGCGAACTGCCGGGGTCGCCCTGGCGGCCCGCGCGCCCGCGGAGTTGGTTGTCGATGCGGCGGGCGTCATGGCGCTCGGTGCCCACGATGTGCAGGCCTCCCATGGCGACGACCTCGTCGTGCTCGCGTTCGGTCTTGGACGTTGCAGCGGGCGAAGATCTCGTTCCACTTGGGATGCGACACGCGGTAGAAGTAACCCAGGTGATAGAAATAATAGAACTCGTGGTCGCTGACGAAGACTTCCTGGTTGATCGGGAGTTGCTCGGCTATCTTCTCCTTCAGGCAGGCTTCCTTGGCCATGAACTCCGGATTGCCGCCCAGCAGGATGTCCGTGCCCCGGCCGGCCATGTTGGTGGAAACCGTGACCACGCCCTTGCGCCCGGCCTGGGCGACAATGTAAGCCTCGCGCTCGTGCTGCTTGGCGTTCAGCACTTCGTGCCGGACGCCCATCTTTTTAAGGCTCGCCGAGAGCCTCTCGGATTTTTCGACCGAGATGGTTCCCACCAGCACCGGCTGGCCCTGTTCCTGGCAAGTCTTGATATCCTTGGCGGCGTTGCGGAACTTCTCTTCCTCGGTGCGGTAAACGATGTCCGGGTTTTCGATGCGGATGAGCGGCCGGTTGGTCGGAATCTCCGTGACATCCAGGTTGTAGATCTTCTGAAACTCCGCCGCTTCGGTTACCGCTGTGCCGGTCATGCCGGCCAGCTTCTTGTACATGCGGAAGTAGTTCTGGAAGGTGATGGTGGCGAGGGTTTGGTTTTCGCGCTCGATCTTGACGCCTTCCTTGGCCTCGATGGCCTGGTGCAATCCGTCGCTCCAGCGCCGGCCGGGCATCAGGCGCCCGGTGAACTCGTCGACGATGAGCACTTGCCCTTCTTTGATGACGTAGTCCTTGTCGAGGTGGAACATCACGTGCGCTTTGAGGGCCTGTTCGACGTGGTGCTTCCACTCGATGGTTTCGATATCCCAGATGCTTGTGAGGCCCAGCATGCGGGCAGCCTTGTCGAAGCCTTCGTCGGTGAGCGCCACGTTGCGGTGACGTTCCTCCACGGTATAGTCGCCCGTGTAGTACTTCTCGCCGGGCTCCTTGCCTTCGATGACTTCGCCGCGGACCAGTTTCGGGATGATGCGGTTAACCTTGAAATACTTGTCGGTGGACTCCTCGCTGGGGCCGGAGATGATGAGCGGGGTGCGCGCCTCGTCGATCAGGATGGAGTCCACCTCGTCGACGATGGCGAAGTGGTGCGAGCGCTGGACGCAGTCCTCCAGCCGGAATTTCATGTTGTCGCGGAGGTAGTCGAACCCGAACTCGTTGTTGGTTCCGTAGGTGATGTCGCAGGCGTAGTTCTGCTGGCGTTCCCGGTCGTCAAGCTCGTGGACGATGACGCCGACCGACATGCCGAGCGATTTGTAGATGCGCCCCATCCACTCGGAGTCGCGCTTGGCCAGGTAATCGTTGACGGTGATGACGTGAACGCCCTTGCCTTCGAGCGCGTTGAGGTAGACGGGAAGCGTGGCGACCAGCGTTTTGCCCTCACCGGTTTTCATTTCCGCGATCTTGCCGCGGTGTAACACGGCGCCGCCGATCAACTGCACGTCGAAGTGGCGCATGTTGAGCACGCGGCGGCCGGTCTCGCGGACGACGGCGAAGGCTTCCGGGAGCAGGTCGTCGAGCGTGGCGCCCTGGGCGAGCTTTTCGCGGAACTCGACGGTCTTATGGGCCAGTTCCTGGTCGGACAGGCCGCGGATCTGGGATTCGAGGCTGTTGATGGCCTCGACGATCGGGCGCATCGCCTTGAGTTCGCGCTCGTTCTGGGTGCCGAAGATTTTGGCGATGACGGTATCAAGGAGCATGTGGGTTTGCTTTCATTGTACTTCACGAGACTTCCGGCGGCCCCCGGAGGAAGGGGGCAGACCAGCGGCGTGCGCCCGATGCTCAGTGAATTACCAGTGAATGCCGAAGAGATGTCACCCCTGCGAGGCCCGCAGGGCTTGGTCCAAATCGGCTTGAATGTCCGCGAGGTCCTCGATGCCAACGCTCAAGCGAATCAAGTCCCCCGTGATTCCATGTGCCTCACGAACGTCTGGTGGGATGCTGGCATGCGTCATCGTCGCCGGATGAGAGCACAGGGATTCGACGCCTCCCAGACTTTCCGCGCAGGCAATCAGGCGCAGCCTGGAACAAAAGCGCTTGGCTGCAGGCTCGCCGCCTTGAATCCGCACCGTAACCATGCCGCCGAAAGCACGCATCTGCCGTCTTGCGACCGCGTGGCCCTGATGGCCTGCCATGCCGGGATAGATTACTTCGCGTATCTGCTCCCGGGTAAGCAGCTCCCCAGCGATTGACTGCGCATTGGCGCAATGTTTCTCCATTCTGATTCCCAGAGTCTTCAATCCCCGCTGGACCAGGTAGCAGTCCATGGGACCAGGGACGGCCCCCGTGGCGTTTTGCAGAAACCTAACCTTCTCCAGGTGCTTGGCCGCGCGGGCCACCACCGCTCCGCCTACAACGTCGGAATGGCCGCCCAGGTATTTCGTAGTACTATGCACCACGAGATCCGCGCCGAGTTTGAGTGGCTGCTGAAGATAGGGTGTGGCGAACGTGTTGTCCACCACAACTAGACAGCCAAGGGTGTGCGCTATTGCGGCCACGCGCTGGATGTCCACGATGTCGAGAAGTGGATTAGTGGGAGTCTCTACCCAAACCAGCCGCGGGCGGGCCAGCGACTTCAAGGCGTTTGCATACGCCTCGGGCGACGTATCGGCGGCGTAGGCAACGTGCAGCCCCCACGGCCGAAACACCTGTTCCAGAAGTCGATAGGAGCCTCCGTACAGATCATGGCCGCCTACCACGCCGTCTCCCGGGTGCAGCGACTGGAGGACCGCCGCACTGGCTGCCAAGCCGGAAGAAAAGGCCGCGCAAGCCTCGCCCTCTTCGAGCGATGCGAGACACTCTTCCAGAGCATCTCGGGTTGGGTTGCGAGAGCGCGAATACTCGTACCCCTTGTGCTCCCCCGGAGCCGACTGTGTGAAAGTAGTCGAAAGGAAAACCGGCGGTATGGTCGCGCCGGTCACCGGTTCGGGATGCTGTCCAACGTGAATCGACCGCGTGGAGAATTCCATGGTTTCACCTATCCTGTGAGCCGAGCCTGTTCGTAGAAGCGCATGAGGTCGGAACGGGTAATGATGCCCGACAACCGCCGTTCCCTGGTCACCACCACAGCCGGATTGCCGGCCAGCAAGAGTCTGTACGCTTCCTCCACCGAGACGGCAGCGTCGACTGCCGGCAGCGGTCGAGCCATCACCTCGCGCAGACGCACCCCTTGCGGCTGGATATCCTGGTGCAGCGCATGCATGATGGTGATTTCGTGGACCGCGCCAATCATCTGGCCGCTCTCCACGACCGGGGCTTGGGAGATGCTCTTGGAGCCGAACAATTCCGCGGCGTGGCCCAAGGTGTCGTCCGGCTCGAGGTAGATCAGTTTCCCCTCGCGGCCCAGGGCGGCCAAGGCGTCGCCGACGGTAATGTGCCCGGCCGGCTGTTCCACGAAACCGTTCTTCGCGAGCCAACCGTCGTCATACATTTTGGTGAGGTAGTTGCGCCCGGTGTCCGGGCACAACGCAACGATAAGGTCTTGCGCCGCGCACCGTTGCGCATAGCGCAAGGCGGCAGCCAGACACGTGCCGCTCGACCCGCCGAGCAGCAGCCCCTCTTCACGCGCCACGCGGCGGGCAATGGAAAACGACTCCGCGTCGCTCACTCGGATCCACTCGTCGATGACTTGGGCGTTTAGCGTGTGGGGAACAAAATCCTCGCCGATCCCTTCCACCTTCCAGGAACCGGGTGTGCCTCCGCTGAGAATCGATCCTTCGATGTCGGCCCCAATCACGCGGATCGCCGGGTTCCTTTCCTTCAGGTAGCGGCCGACTCCGCTAATCGTGCCCCCCGTGCCGGCGGCAGCCACAAAGACGGTGACGCGGCCTTCCGTCTGATCCCAGATCTCAGGTCCGGTGTGCTCATAATGGGCCTGCGGGTTCGCCATGTTGCCGAACTGGTTCGGCCGCCACGCTCCCACGATCTCCCGTGCCAGCCGGTCGGCGACGCCGTTATAACTCTCCGGAGAATCCGGCGGCACGTTGCTTGGCGTGATTACGACCTCCGCGCCGTAGGCCCGCAGCAAACGGACCTTGTCTTCGCTCATTTTGTCCGGCATCACGAAGATGCAGCGGTAATCCTTGACCGCCGCGACCAGCGCCAGACCCAGACCGGTGTTTCCCGCGGTCGCCTCAATCACCGTTCCGCCGGGCTTGAGCAAACCGGTCCGCTCGGCGGCCTCGATCATCTTTGCGCCGATTCGATCCTTGGAACTGCCCCCAGGGTTGAAAGCTTCGACCTTGGCGCAGATCGAAGCTTCCACGGGGGCTGCCAGTCTCCTGAGACGGACAATAGGCGTCCAGCCAATCGTGTCCAGGACCGTTTCCTGGATGCCAGTTTGGTGCACAGCCATCACTCCTGAGAGGCCCGCAGGGCCTGGTCCAAATCCGCCTGGATGTCCGCGATGTCTTCGATCCCGACCGAAACGCGGATATACTCCGGCGTCACCCCGGTCGCGAGTTGCTCTTCGACGGTGAGCTGCGAATGTGTCGTCGAAGCGGGATGGATCACCAGCGTCTTCGCGTCGCCGACGTTGGCCAGATGGCTCGCCAGCTTCACGTTGTTGATGAACTTCACGCCGGCTTCCTTGCCGCCGTGGACCCCGAACCCGAGGATCGCGCCGGCTCCCTTGGGCAAGTACTCCTTTGCCAGCGCGTGGTGAGGATGGCCGGGCAGTCCCGGATAATTCACCCACGTCACCGCGGGGTGTTTCTGGAGCCATTCCGCCAGCGCCTGGGCGTTCTGCACGTGTCGCTCCAGCCGGACGTGCAAGGTCTCGATGCCCAGCAGGAAAAGGAACGCGGCGAACGGACTCATCGATGCGCCCGTGTCCCGGAGCCAATGCGTGCGGATGTGGATGATGTAAGCGAGGTTGCCGAGCGGCTTGAGCGCCTCGGTAAAAACGATGCCGTGATAGGAGTCGCTGGGCGCGTTAAATTCGGGCCACTTCTCCTTGTCGCCGGCCCAGGGAAACAGGCCGCTGTCCACAATGGCGCCGCCGATGTGAACCCCGTGCCCGCCCAGGAACTTGGTCGTCGAGTACACCGCGATGTCGATGCCATGTTCGAAAGGACGGAAGAGCGCCGGCGTCAAGACCGTGTTGTCGACCACCACCGGCAGACCGTGCTTATGAGAGATGTCCGCCAGCTTGCGGAAGTCCGGAACATCGTTCTTCGGATTGCCGACGGATTCCAGGTACACCAGCCGCGTGTTCTTGTCCACTAGCTTGCCGATTTCTTCCGGGTGGTCCGGGTCGAAGAAACGAACCTCGATTCCCAGCTTCTTGAAGGTCTGCGTGAACAGCGTCCAGGTACCGCCGTACAGGCTGGTGGAGGCAATGAAATTCTGTCCCGCATGGACGATGGTGAGGATCGCCGCGGTGATCGCGGCTTGCCCGGAAGCAAAAGCCAGAGCCCCGATGCCGCCATCGAGCGCGGCCAGCCGCTTCTCGAGCACGTCGTTGGTGGGATTCATCAGCCGCGAATAGATGTTGCCGAATTCTCGAAGCCCGAAGAGGTCGGCGGCGTGGTCCGTGCTCTTGAAGACGTAGCTGGATGTGGCGTAAATGGGGACGGCGCGCGCGGTGGTTGCGGGGTCGGGTGTCTGTCCGGCGTGAAGCGCCAGTGTGCCCAGCCCGGGTTTCTGTTCGGTGGTAGCCATGCTGTGTTTTCCTTTCCTTGAATCCTGTCGATCAGAGTCCGTATGAAACGCCCAGCGCGAACTGGTGGCGAACCTCCAGGTCCACGCCAGGCAGAATTTTGCCCGCCGCCTGCGCCACGCCGAAATCGATATTGAACTTGGCTCTTTCGGGCAGAGGAACGATACGGGCCGCGTAGGTAATGGTGGTGGGCACAATCGCGCCGGGCAAGTTCCGAACCTCGCGGGGCTGCTGGGCGAACTCGGAGCCGAGAATGAGCTGGCTCTTCGAAGGGCCCTTTAGAACGAATGCGGCCGCACCGAACAATCGTCCCTTGTACGCGGGAGCGTTGCCCGCCAGCCCGAAGACCGATGCGTTGGTGGCCTTGTAGCCCAGGTTGAAGATCAGCGGCAAGCCCTTCACCTGCGTGACCGTCTTGGTGGCCACCAGGTAAAAGTCCCCGTTGTTGTACTGCTGGTTGGCCAGAACGCCGCCGACGTGGTTCACCTGGGTGCGCACCAGGAAACCGGCCGACAGCGCGGGCAACCAGTTATGTTTGCCGATGTTCTCCCCGACCAGGTTGACCTTGCCGTGAACGATATTGAAGCCGCCCTTCCACAAGGGGCTCAGCCCGGCCGTGTCGCCCGCCTGGTGAAACGTGCGGGTATAGCCGAACTCCGTCCGCCCCGCCATGCCCACCGTTATCGACGAGGTGTGGAATCCGCCGAGCACGTCCCCGGCATTGAGGTAGTGGTAAGCCAAGATGGGCCTCCCAATGTTGGCCTTGGGGGATGCCGCTGTGTACGCCAGCGGCGTGACGAACACGCCGGTTTGCCCTTCCCAGTTGAGGCTCTGAGCCGAGGCTGGGCCGCTTCCGGGCACAAAGAAGAGAATTGAGGCAAGGAGGGCTGCGGGTGTGGCTGCCACTTGCCTGTTTGTCTTACGGATGCGAATGCGAAACATGTTGGGATCTCCTTTTCCAAAAATGAGAATTGACTACATTGCCCTGTGCGGAGCCAAGAGGCTCACGAGTCACAGGGGGTTTCGGTTGGGGACTTGGCCGCCAGCCTAGGAACAACAACAGGCCAGTGGCAGGGCTGAACGACAGGCACACATCGGGAGGAGCATTCGGGGAGCGAGCAGACGGCGGAGTCCCCGCTGCGCCTGCTTCGGCGCCGCTGGAATTGCCGTCAGAATGTCCGAACTAGACATTGTTGATGTAGTTTACCGCGATTCTCTGGAAAATGCAATGGATGGAGCAGATTAATTTGGGCATTTGCGCTAACATATTGATTATACTAATACAATAATCCACCGCATTCCTATGGACAATCGACGCTAGTGATTTTCGACCGGCCCTCAACCGCCAGCCCCGAAGCCGCTGCTCCCACTGCATTGGGCCGAACAAAATGCCTCCGCGGGTGGTCCCCGTGCGTACCTGTTCTGTGAAGGAATCAGAAAGGGACCGAATGAGAATCGCCTGTGTGCTGGCCTGCATCGGATTGCTTCTACCCGCGCTAGCGGCGGGGCAGAAGCTGGAATTGAAGCTGGATTCGCTCGCCGCGAAAGCCACCGACAAGACCGTGGTGGATTTGGATGGGAGCACGCTCGGGTTGGCTAAGCAGAAGGGCCAATTGGGCGCTCACATGCCTGCGACGGTCGAGGAAGTGCACGTTCGCAACTATGAGTTTTCCAAGCCGGGCGGATACTCGGACCAAGACCTGGAGCCGTTGCGCAAGCAGTTGGGTGCGGGCTCCGGCTGGTCGCGCATCATCAACGTCAAAGAGAAGCAGGAGAGCACCGAGATTTACAGCCATGGCCGGGGCGACAAACTGGGTGGCTTCCTGATCGTCGCCTGTGAGGCCGCCGAGGTCAGCATCGTGCACCTCGTCGGTGCTCTGACCCCCGAGCAGTTGAAGGAACTGGCCGGCTCCAAAGGCCGGTGAATGCCGCCGAATTGGCGGGGCGACCGAACCTATTCGAGGACGCATGCCGCCGATTCAATGCGTGCGATAAGACTTCCGCGGCGATCCCTTGCATCGTGTACGGAGGGGGTGAGCGGTTCCGAGGTGCACGCCAAAGAACCCCCTTCGGAAGAACCGTAGAGTCTGACGCCAGCCGAAGATCGCTTTGCGTCGTCGCTTCAGTGGAAACGAAGCCTTGCCCAACCGCGTCTCATGCGGCACATGCGCACTGTCCTGGTGACGGGGATTACCTGGTTCGCGTTCGTCTTCGCCGCGTACGGTCAGCGGCTGTCCATTGGCGTTGTTGGCGGAACCAACCTCACTGCCCACTTTCCCAATACCGATGTCACGACGCCGGCGGATGGCTTCGGCAATCCGGCGAATCGGTTTCAATACATGAGCGGCTCCAGAAGCCTGATCGTCGGAGCGCTGGTGGAAGTCCGCCTGCGTGAGCGATTCTCCATCGAGGCGAACATTCTGCACCGCCCACTGAAGTCGACGATAGTCTACACCGAGTTTCTTGCCAACGGCGCCAGCCAGGCCTACACCGAGCACTTCACCGCCGTACGAGCCTGGGAGTTTCCCGTGATGCTCAAGTACAAGCTGCCGTCCGCCGGGCGCGTCCGCCCTTTTCTCGAGGGTGGGCCTTCTTTCCGAACTCAGGAAGATGCTTCGGCAACGGAACCATCTCAATTCGGGATATCCGCTGGTATCGGAGCCACCTTCCATCTGGGCCCGTTTCGCCTCGCGCCTTCGTTGCGCTACACGCGATGGGCGCGTGAGTCGATCTACCCCCGCTATGCCACCAAGCCCGACCAAATAGAACTACTGACCGCGATCAGTTACGCAACAGCGCCTTCGGCGTGGCGAATCAAGGGGAGGAAGATCCGGCTGGGAGTAGTGGCGGGCACTCCCTTCACCGGCGGCCTCAATCATGGCCCAAAGGCCATGCCGTATATTTCGGAATTGCGGGGCTATATGGCTGGGCTGGCTGTTGACATGGAACTCAACCGGCGACTCTCGGTCGAAGTGGACGGGATCTATCGGCCCTACCGAGGTTTTAACTTGGGGTATAGCCTCGATGGCCGGAGTTGGAGATCGGAGTTCACCGTCCTCACCTGGCAGTTTCCCGTACTCGCGAAGCTGAACCTGCGCCCGTCCCCGAGGTTCCAGCCAATCATCGAAGCCGGTCCATCTTTCAGACTCTATGGAAACACGGGCCTCAAACCCGCCCGCATCGGATTCACGGTGGGGGCTGGGGTCGAAACCAAGGTGGGCAGGCTGACAATCGGACCCGTGGTGCGCTATACGCGATGGACCCGGGACACATTGCATAGCTGGCCGCGAACTTCGCAAGATCAAGTCGAGCTGCTGGTGAAGTTTTTTTTCTGATAAGGCCGGTATTCCATTGCAGAGAGGGAGGTTGGAAGGGCGGGTGGGACAGGCGAAACCGCTTGTCCTACTGGAGGAACGAGGCGACGGTGGCGAGAAGGTCGGCGGACTGCACGGGTTTCGAGACGAAGCCCTGCAGGCCCTCCCGAAGGCACAACAGCCGGTAGTCCTCGGTGGCATTCGCCGTTACGGCGATGATGGGAACGCTGGCATAGCCGGGGAGGCGGCGGATACGAGTGCTGGTCTCGAAACCGTCCATACCGGGCATTTGCAGGTCCATCAGAATGAGCTCGTAGCGGTGGTGGGCGGCCAGCTCCAGAGCCTGGGGGCCGCTCGATGCGCGGTCGGCGGAGTACTTGCCGCGGCTCAGGATGTGGGTAACCACGCGGGTGGCCACGTCGTTATCCTCCACCAGCAGGATCGGCGCACTTGCCGTGTCGAGCCCAGGAGAAGGCACCTCCGATGCCGCGGGTTCGCGGGGGAGGGTCAGGGGAATGGTCAGCGTAAAGGTGCTGCCGATGCCGGGCGCGCTCTGGACCGTGACCTGTCCCTGCATGAGGGCGGTTAACTTCTCGACCAGCGAGAGCCCCAACCCGAGGCCGTTGTGCTCTCGCGCCAGGCCGCTATCAACTTGCCGGAAGGATTCGAACACCACGGCGAGTTTGTCGGCTGGGATCCCGATGCCGGTGTCGATGACCTGGAGTTTCAGACGCAGCTTGCCGTCCACCGGTTGCCCGGTCGCCAGGACTTCCACCCGCCCTTCTTTTGTGAACTTGATGGCGTTCTCGACCAAATGGGACAGGAGCTGGCGAAGCCTTACCGCGTCGCCGGTGGCGACTTCGGGAAGCGCGGGAGACAGGCGGCAGGTAAGCTTCAGGCCTTTAGACAGGGCCTCGGCGGAGTAGGACGCCACACTGCTTCGGAGAGCTTCCGTCAGGTGGAATTGTTCCTCGGAAAGCAGCACCCGGCCGGCGGAGAGGTCGGAGAACTCCAGGGTCTTGTTGAACAGGGTGAGCAGGTCCTCGGCGCACACCCGCGCCGTGGATACGTACTCCTTCTGCTCGGAGTCCAACAGGGTTTCCAGGAGCAGATCCGTCATGCCCAGGATGCCCGTCAAAGGGGTACGGATCTCATGGCTCAGGCTGGCCAGGAACTGAGTCTTCATGCCCGCAAAATCGTTTTCGCTCCCCCGCCCCGGCGGCCCAATCACAGCATCCATCCGCGATTCTCTCCAGGCCTTCTATCGGCAGCGAACGCGCATGGCTTTACAGGCTGCTGAAAGGGGCGCGGGCACGTCGGGCGACTTACTCAACCTGCCGGCGCGCCGCGAGGGCGGCGAGTTCGTCGGCGCGGTTGTTATCGGCATGGTTGGCATGCCCCTTGGTCCACACCCAATGCGTCTTGTGGCGCGCATTCTGGGCGTCCAGTTGCACCCACAGATCCTGGTTCTTCACCGGCTGCTTGCTGGCCGTCTTCCAGCCGTTGCGCTTCCACTTCCCGATCCACCCCGTAATCCCGTTCTTAAGATACTCGGAGTCCGTAACAACCTCCACGTGGCAGGGTTCCTTCAGAGCGCGAGGCCGCGAACCGCGGCAGTCAATTCCATCCGGTTGTTGGTGGTCTCCGGCTCGAACCCGGAGAGTTCGCGCGTGTGCGAGGCGTACCGCAGAATGCAGGCCCACCCTCCGGGCCCGGGGTTGCCAAGGCACGCCCCATCCGTGATCAACTTGATTCTCTTCATCCAGTCCTATGGCTGCGCGGCCGCCAGCTCGCTTTCGAAGAAGCTGTCCAGACGTCCCAGAATCTCCTCCGCGTCCCGCGCGTGGTGGATTTCCCCGCGTAGGCGCGCGCCGTTGTGGACAGCGTGGCTGAAGTAAGTGGCGAACTGCTTCATCCTCCCCGTCACGCCGGGTTCCTGCCGCTCGATTAACTGCGAGTAGTAGCCTCGCATCAGGTCGAAGCGGTCGCGCGCGGTCGGGATATGATACTGGCCGGTGGCCAGGTACTGTTGCAGTTGGCGGAATACCCAGGGATTGTAGGCGGCCGCTCTACCGATCATCACCGCGTCGCAATGCGTCTCCGAAACCATACGCACAGCGTCCTCCGGAGACGCCACGTCGCCGTTGCCGATCACCGGAATGCGGACTGCCGCCTTGACCTCCGCGATCCTGCTCCAATCGGCGTGGCCGCTGTAGCCTTGTTCGCGCGTGCGGGGATGCAGAGCGATGGCATCCACCCCGCAGTCTTCGGCCAGGCGCGCGAGCGGCGCGGCGACAATCTCCCGTTCGTTCCATCCCGAGCGGAACTTGACCGTCAGCGGAATCGAGATGGCGGCGCGCACGCCCCGCAAGATACGCTCCACCAGAGGCAGGTCGCGCAGCAGGCCAGAGCCGCCGTTGCACCGCACGACCTTCTTGACCGGACAGCCGAGGTTGATGTCCACCATGTCGAACCCCAGGTCCTGGCAAACTCGCGCCGCCTCCGACATCACCGCCGGGTCGGAGCCGAATAGTTGCGCGGAGATGGGGTGCTCGCCGGGTTCGAACGCCAGATAGGAGAGGGTCCGCCCGGGCTTGGCGGTGCGGCTGGAACCCACCACCCCGTGCGAGCTGGTGAATTCGGTCATGATGAGCCCGCATCCCCCCAGGCCGCGGATAAACCGCCGGAACAGGGTGTCTGTCACGCCGGCCATGGGCGCCAGCACCGTCGCGGGCGCGATCGACACCTTCCGGATTGCCAGAGAAGCGGGGAATTGCATGGGCCTGCTACCATTCTAGCCGTGCGACAAATAGAAACGAAAAGCAGCCCGCAATCGTCGCATAATAGCGAGTAGGAGGAGATCTCAGATGAAGATCGTCCAGATCGGCATCCTGGTGGCCTTAATTGTCGTCGGAGCGCTGCTGTTCGTGGTGTGGCGCGGGCAATCGCGCGCGCAGCCGGAAGCCGCTGACGTCCCCGGCGGTCCTGACCACCGAAAGCGCCCCTGCGGTGCCCGCCGAACCGGCAGCGGCACCGCCTCCGCAGGCCGCCGCGCCGTCGGCGTCCGCCAGGCCCTCCCCCGCTCCTCGCACAAAGAGCGCCGCCAAGCCCGTCGAGATGGCGAATTCTCCGGCCCCTGTCACGGCCGCCGAGGCGTCGCCTTCTCAACCGGAGCAGACCGCTTATTCGGCTCCGCCTCCGCCGCCCGCGCCCGCGGCACAGGTCTCCGAGCCGCAGGCCCCACCCGCTCCGCCGCCCCCGCCGCAACCTCGAACGGTAACCCTGACTGCCGGAACGCTGCTGTCGACGCGGCTCGGCGAGACGTTGTCCACCGAAAAACTGGTGGCGGGCGATTCGTTCACCGGTACCCTGGACAGACCGCTCGTCGTCGACGGGCTGGTCATCGCCGAGCGCGGGGCGCGCGTCGAAGGCCGCGTCATCGAGTCCGAAAAGGCCGGCAGGGTCAAGGGCGTTTCTTCCCTCAGCATCCACTTGATCCGCCTGCGCACCAGCGACGGCCAGACAATCCAGATCACAACCGATCCATTCCGCAAGCTGGGTGAGACCAGCCGGGCCGAGGATGCGAAGAAGGTCGGCATCGGCGCCGGACTCGGAGCGGTGATCGGAGCCATCGCGGGCGGGGGCAAGGGCGCCGCCATCGGCGCGGGCGTCGGAGGCGCCGCGGGCGGGGGCGCAGTGGCGGCCACGCGCGGGGAAGCCGTAGTGCTGCCGGTTGAGACCCGCATCGACTTCCGCCTGTCCAGCGCTGTTGCCGTTACGGAGTCGAATAAGTAGGCCGCGGCTGGATGGCTGACCAACTCTACCTCTCCTACTGGCTGCGCGGTTTCTCCGAAGGGAACATGCTGCGGAAGTTTGAGCGGCTGCTCCGCACGTTCCCCTTCTCCGCCGCGCCCACTGCCGTTGCAACGCTGCGCATTTACGCCATGGAATTCGCAGAGCCTCCCCTGCTGGAGGTCTCCTTCGCCCCCCCTGCCGGCCCTGAGGAGATGGTGGCAGCCGCCGCCCAGTTTCAGAACGCCGATTGCGCGTTCCTGGCGGGCGGTTTTTGGGATCTGTGGCAGCGGGATAACGGCTGGCAGCTCTCCCCGGCCGGTGTGGTCCTGACCTGCTTCGGCCCGCAGTTTCAAAACCAGGAGGGCGACCACCTGCGGCTGGAACTCGGCCTGGATTCCCACTTTCTGCCTCCGCCGGGGCAAGCCTCCGCCAGCGGCAAAGTCCGGTCCAACATACGCAGCCTGCTGCGCCTGTCCCACGACCTGGATAGCTCCTTCCCCGTCGAAAAGCGCCTGCTATGGACGGAATCCGGCGAGAATTTCGCCGAAAAGCTGCGCGAGACTATCGCCGCGCCGGGCCTCTGAAATCGGACGAAATACTCGTTTTGAGCACCACACGCCCCGTGTTGTATAATGCTAATCCATTCAGGAAACACGGGAGGATTGGACAATGATGAGGTTTCATGGAGTGGCGGCTGCGGCGCTGTTGGCCGCGTTGCTGGTTACGCTGGACGCCAGGGCGCAGATCAACACCTTGACCCGCGAGGAAATGATCAAGTACACGGCGGGCAACCCCTACGAACGATTTGCCGACGGCAGACCCAAGGTGCCCGACGCGGTTCTGAAAGAACTCAACGGCATGTCCTCCGAGGAGGTCATGGGAGCCTCCCGGGGCGGCCCTGGCGGCCGCGGCGGTTCCGTCTCGTTTGTGAACGGCTTCCAGGTCCTCAACCCGGGGAAGAAGCTGATTGGGCGGGCGGTCACGCTGCAACTCATGCCCACAAGGCCCGAAGTCGCCACTGTCGACGCAGCCGAATGGAAGAAGAAGGGTAACACCGCGGTCCTCAACCACCAGTCCGCCCTGAACACGCTGCAGGCCGGCGACGTGATTGTCATTGACGCGGGCGGCAGCGTCGAAGCCGGCGGAATCGTCGGCGACAACCTGGCCTTCTTCATCTGGACGATGACGGGGACAGGTTTTGTGATCGACGGGGCCATCCGCGACCTGGAGGGTATCTCGGCGTTCGGCATGTCCGGCTATTACAAAGCCGCCGTTCCGCCCGCCATCCAGGGCCTCATGGTCACCGGGATCAACGTGCCGGTGCGCATCGGCAACGCCACGGTCATGCCGGGCGACGTGGTCTTCGGCGACCGCGAGGGCATCAATTTCATCCCGCCGAACCTGATCCAGGGGCTCGTCGATACCGCCAAGATCACCCACATCCACGACAAGTGGACACAGAAGAAATTCGCGGAGCGCAAGTACGTGTCCACGGACATCTACAGCCGCCCCAGCGATCCGGCACTCCTCAAGGAATACGAGGAGTACCTCAAGCAGGAACTCGGCGCGGCGGCCTACGAGGAGTACCGCAAGCGGCAAACCCAAGGGCCGGCGCGGTAGTCGCAAGTCTCCCGGGCCGAGGGCCAGAGAAAGTAGCCCACGGCTAAGGGCTCGGCGCACCGGGACGTCGTAGCGCACGCGCCCACGCGTCCTGCAAGCCAACCCCCTGGTCGGCGTCGGAAGCGACTGGAAAAACAGGCCGGCCAGGGGGCCGGCCGCGGACGAGGGCGTCCGCCCCACACCGGTGGATCGGCCCTTGTTGGAAAGGTTTGCGGCATTGCGCGCCCACGCGTGCCGCGTCGAGACTCATCTCGACGCGAGAATTTCTTCCCCCTACTCCACCTCTTCGTATGGAGTCTCATCGGCGGCTTCCCCACTGCTATCCGCCAGACCATTGGTCTGTAGAGTGAGTCCCGACGCCCACAATTCTCGCAGAGAAATGGAGAAACTCGAGGAGCCGGCGGAAACGCCTGCCCCGGTTGCCGCTACCGCAACGGCAGAGGCCGCTCACCAGGACTGAACGCCAGGCCGAGGGTAACCCTGTGGTTGAGGCGGCGGAGATAGGCTTCGGATACATCGTACTTGCGCACATCGTACGCGCTCGTCAAGTGGAGCCAGTTCTTCAGACGGTAGTTGGCGCCCGCTCCGCCCGAGTAGCTCTTATATTTACCCAGCTCTTGCGAAAGGCTGACGTAGGTCATGTAGGAGGCCGAGAACCCGAAATTCAACCGCCGCAAGCCCGTGTAGCTGTAACTGGCGCCCGAACCCTGGGACCTCGATGTGGTGTAGACCCCGTTACCGGCGGTCGGCTCGTTCCTGTAATCGATCGAGAAGACGGAGCGCCGGAAAACCCGGGTCAACTTCGCCCCCGAGCTGGGGATGAAGTACGTGTCGCGGAACACGACGACCCCGAACGGCTGGCCCAGAATGGCCGCGACGATCGGGTCGAAATCGACTCTCACCAGACTCAGCATCGCCACCCGCGCCGCACCGGCACGCAAGCCCAGCTCCCAACGGCGTCCCAGCCGGAAGGTGGCGTTGAAACCCGCGGAGTGGATGTCCGACGAGCCAAAGGCCTTGGTGAACGCAGTATGCCCGAAGCTGTAGTCGGCGCCCAGGGTGATGCTCCGGTTCATTCGGTAGGACACATCCCCGCTGGCGTTCCAACCCGTGCTCCCGACCAGCGCGCCGCTCCGCCTGCGGACGATCATCCCGCTTCCGCCAATGCCGAAAGACAACCGAGCGCTCTTCTGGAACCTCAGGTTGGCCATGCTGGACAGGTAAGTGGTCCTGGAGTCGAATAGCTCGTTCATGGGCACCCCGGCAATAGCGGGATCGAAAGGCGCGTAGCCGCTGGCCAACCCGAAGCTGCGTGCGAACGAGCCGGCCGCCTCTCTTAGAACCAGCGTGGTCCGGCCCGGAAGCTCACGCGTCACGCTGAGGCTGAGCATGTGGTCCGAGCCGTCGTAGTAGGAAGCCCTGGCATACTTCCGAAGGCTTCCCCGGTAGTCGATGCCCAGAACCGTGCGCCGCCACCGCTTGTATCCTATCGCTCCGAACCCCACCTCACCCCCAAAGTCGTCCGTCTGGGGAATCTTGCCCGTGGCATCCACCGAGACCGCGGTCAACCCCGTGTCGTACACGCCGCCCACTGACAGAAACGGCTTGATCGTAGGGAGACCTCCCCCGGTATCCGTCACCGCCGCCACTCCGCGGCTCAGGATGCTGGGACCCGGGTCTTCAGCGACTTGCGCGGCCGCCGTCACGGCGAACAGGACCACATAGAGCGCGATCGAGCGTCTCAAGCTCCCTCCCTTTGGGGATGCGCCGCTTCGATGCAGGCAGGCGATCTCAACACCCAGAGTCTCACGCGCCCCACCCAACCTGTCAAGTTCTCAACTTCTCCCGCCCTTCTCACGGTTGAAAGGATTCCTCCACCAACGACATTCATGGATGGAAAGGCAGTCTGTCGCACATAATGAATCTGGAGGCACTATGAAGCTATCCCCCCTGCTGGTCACCGCATTCCTGACGGCCGCGCTCGCCGCGGACCTTCCGGTTCGCCAGGTGGTCCTCTACAAGCACGGCGTCGGTTACTTCGAGCGCGCCGGTGACTTGCAGCCCGGCGAAGGCGCGCGGCTGGATTTCAAACCGTCGGAGATGAACGACGTCCTGAAATCGCTGATCGTCCAGGACCCCTCGGGAGGAAAGATCTCCGGCATCCGCTACGATTCCAGCGAGCCCCTGGCTCAAAAACTGGCGGCCTTCCCCTTCGCTCTGGGGCCCGGTGCGCCCCTCAGTTCGTTCCTGGACATGCTCAAAGGCGCCCGGCTGGACGCCAGCATTGGCGGTCAGGTCCTCACCGGCGTCATCGTCAGCGGACGGCAAACCCCCGCCACCGCGCAACAGCCGGAGCGGGAGTTGCTCACGCTGCTCCTCGATTCCGGCGACCTGCGCACCGTGGACCTGGCCTCCGCCACCAGCCTGCAACTGCGCGACCCCGACCTGCAGGGGAAACTCAAGGAGTACCTCTCCCTGGTCAACCAGTCCCGCTCCACCGAGAAACGCGGCGTCTACATCGATTCCACCGGCTCCGGCCAGCGCAAGATCATTGCCAGCTACGTCGTTCCGATGCCGGTCTGGAAATCCGCCTACCGCCTGATTTTTGGCGACGCCGGGGCGGCCACCTTCGAGGGCTGGGCCATCGTCGATAACATCACCGGGGAGGATTGGACCAACGTGCGGCTGTCGGTCGTCTCAGGCCGTCCAGTCTCCTTCGTCAGCCAACTCTACGAGCCGCGCTATGTCTCCCGGCCGTCGGCGGAACTGGCGGAGGACCGCGCGCAGGCCCCCACGGTCTATGGCGGCGTAATTGGAGGCATCGCAACCAACGAGATGGCCGTGCTCAAGGCCGGCGCGGCGGCTGGCGGCAACATGCGGTTCGACAGGGCCGCTGCGGCCCCTGCGCCGGCGATGGAGAGAGCCAAGGCCGAGCCCAGTTCCCTGGCTTCCACGGCCCTGGCCGAGGAGTTGGGAGAGTTGTTCGAATACAGCTTCCCCTCCGCGGTCACGGTCCGCAAGGGCGAATCCGCCATGCTGCCGTTCCTCCAGCAGAAGATCGCCGCGCGCAAGCTGCTCGATCTACTCCGACCGCTACGGCCGTACACCCGCTGAACGCCGCCGAGCTCACCAACGACACCGGCAAGACCCTCGACGGCGGCCCGATCACGGTCTATGACAGCGGCGCCTACGCCGGCGAAGCGCTGATCGAGACGCTGCAAAGCCAGCGACAAGCGCCTGATCAGCTACGCCGTCGACCTCGGCACCCGCATCACCACGGCAGTTCGACTCCAACAAGCGACATCGTCCGCGAGATCCACTTCCGCGCGGCAGTGCTCACCACCCGCCAGGCCGTCCAGGAAACCCGCACCTACACCGTCCGCAACGTCGACCAGAAAGCCAAGACGCTGATCATCGAACACGCCGTCCGCCCCGGCTACACGCTGCTGGACCGCAAGCCCCGCGAAACCACCTCCAACGCCTATCGCTTCGAAGTCAAGCTGGCCGCGGGCGGCACGGCGGAGCTGCCGGTGAACGAAGAGCGGGTCTTCGATCCAGCTACTCGGTCGCCAACCTGACCCCCGACCTCCTCGCTGACCTACGTGCAGAACAAAGCCCTGAGCGAAACCGCCCGCAAGCAACTGGAGGCCGATCGTCACCGCAGAAGCGTTCCATCGCCGACAACGACGCCGCCATCCGCCGGGCTACGCCAGAGTTCACCGACCTCACCCGGATCAGGACCGCCTGCGGCAGAACATCGAGAGCCTGAACCGCGTCAGCGGCCAGCAGGAGCAGGTGCAGCAATACGCGCGCCAACTGGCCACCCAGGAGACCCGTCTCGCCTCGCTGCGCGACCGCCAGGCCGAGCTCCGCAAGACGAAAGCTGCGCTAGAATCGGAACTCAACGCCCTGATCGAGAAGATGGACTTTTGAAGCTCGCCCTGATCGGCTTCGGAAACGTAGGACGCGCGCTGGCGCGCCTGCTGGAGAGCCAGCGCGCCGCTTTCCCCTTTCGGATCGTGGCCATCCACACGGCGCGTCACGGTTCCGCCTTCGCTCCCGATGGCCTGCCGCCCGTACCGGACTTCGGTCCACCGGCAGCTTCGGCCGGCGAGTTTCTCGACCGTGCGGAAGCCGATGTGATGGTCGAGTTGACGCCGCTCGATCCCGCCACCGGCGAGCCCGCCATCTCGCACATCCGCGCCGCCTTCGCCCGCCGCATGCATGTCGTCACCGCCAACAAGGGCCCCATCGCGCACGCCTACGCCGCCCTGCGCGACGAGGCTCGGGAGCGCCGGCGTTCGGCTTCCGGTTCGAATCCACCGTCATGGACGGCGCGCCGGTCTTCAACCTGGTGCGCCACACTCTGCCCGGCGTCCGCGTGCTGGGCTTCACCGGCGTCCTCAACTCGACATCGAAGATCGTCATCGAAGCCATGCGCCGGGGCCGCAGCATGGAGGACGGGATCGAGGAGGCGCGCCGCATGGGCGATCGCCGAAGCCGACGCCGCCTACGACATCGACGGCTGGGACTCGGCGGCCAAGACCGCGGCGCTGGCCAACGTGCTGATGGATGCCCGGGTGACGCCGCAACAGGTGTCCACGCGGGGCATCCGCCGGCTGACGCCGGAGCGCGTCCTGGAACTCGCCGCCAAACGGAAAACCGTCTGCCTGGTGAGCCGCGCCAGGCTCACCAGCACCGGCGTGAGCCTGCGCGTCCGCGCCGAGGTGATCGACGAAACCGACATCCTGGCCTCCCTGCGCGGCACCTCGAACCTCCTGCTGCTCCACACCGACCTGATGGGCACCATCGGCACCGTCTCCATCGCCCCCAGCGTCGACCAGACCGCCTACGGCGTCTTCAGCGACCTGGCAGACCTCTGCTGACAACCGGGCAACCGGGGACAGTACTCAACCCCGATTCTCGGGATCGGCGCAATCGGCGGCAGTGCCCCCCTCAATCGCAATACCGTAGGTCAAAAAACTCATTCTTCAACCCTCCTCGTGCTTCACGCGGCCGGCTCGGCGCGCTGTCGTTCGAACTCTTCCGGCGAGCGGTAGCCGAGCTTGGAGTGCAGCCGCTGCACGTTGTAGTAGCCGTGGATGAAGCCCGCCAGGTGCGCTTGGAGATCCTCCAGATCGGCGTAGTCGCCGCAGTAAATCTCCTCTTGTTTGAGCGTCTTCATAAAGCTCCCGCAGCGTGCGTTGTCCCAGGGATTGCCCGGCCGGCTCAGGCTACGCTGAATGCGATTCCGTTCCGGCACGCCGGTGTATTCCGCGCTGGCGTACTGCACTCCGCGGTCGGAGGCATGCACCAGTCCCGGCGCCGGATGACGCGCCTCGATCGCGCGTTCCAGCGCCGCCTTGCACAGCGACGCCTGCAGGTGCCGCTCCAGCGCCCAGCCCACCACTTTGCGAGACCAGGCGTCCAGCACGACCGCCAGATAGACGAACTCGCGGCGCAGCCGGATGTAGGTGATGTCGGCCACCCACAACTCGTCCGGCCCCTGTATTTCCAGGTGCGCGGCGTAGTTGGAGTACACCGGAAGCGCGTGCCCGCTCTCGGTCGTCACCACGAATTTGCGCTTTCTCAGAGCCAGCAAATTGTCTTGCTTCATCAGCCGCAGCACGCGCTTGTGATTGGCCGCGAAGCCCGCGTAGCGCAGCGCTGCCGTCACCCGCCGGTAGCCGTAACGCCGGTGCCGGAGGCAGATGCATTGCAACGCCGAGCGCAGTTCCATGCTGCCGTCGTTCGGCGCCGCGCGCTTCGACCAGCGATAGTAATTGGCCCGGTTGAGGCGCGCCAGCACGCACATTTCCGCAACCCGCAATTCGCCTTGCAGTTGCATCAGCGCTTCGATTTGGGCGAAGACGCCGCGCTCGAACTCGCGCCTCTCGCTCGGCGCAGCTCCTCGATGCTCTGCAAGGCACCTTTGAAAAAACGGTTCTCCAGCGTCAGCCGCCCGACCAACGCCTCCAACTCCTTGACTCGCTCCGCACCGTTGGCCGCAGCGGGTCCAATCCAGCCAGTGGTCGCGCCGGGTTCAGTGCATGCCCCAAGCCCGGGAATCCGCAGCCCTCCTCCAGCGCATGCTTCCATTCGTACAGAAACTTGCGCCGCACCCCAAGCTCTCGCGCCAGCGCGGTCACCGGCCCGCCAGCCCGCATCCGCTCCACTGCCTGCACCTTGAACTCCGGCGTGTACGAATTGCGCCGCTTGCCCTGCTCCATACTTCAGTCCTCCATTCGCTGAGAACTGTCCCTGTTTAGCGTGTCTCAAAAATGGGGTTCACTCCACCACAAACCCCGAATTCCACGTGCGATAGAATGAACTGGAAGCGGCAAGGTAAGGACAGGAATCATGCAACCAATCGGCATCATCGTCAAGGATCAGGACATCCTCGGTGGGACTCCGGTCTTCCGAGGCACGCGTGTTCCGTTTCAGGCGTTATTAGACTACCTGGAAGGCGGGCAGACTCTTGACGTGTTTATGAACGATTCCCGACTGTCACAAAGGACGCGGCGGTTGAGGCGCTCGAACTGGCGAAATCGCTCCTTGTCGGCCAATTGGGATGAAGATTCTGCTTGGCGTGTCGATCGAGCATGAGCTCGACCCGTCCAGGCGAAGTGAGACGGGTTGGCGATTAGAGACTGTGGCGCGATAGGTCCTGCCGGCCCACCGCCAAACCCTCCCGCCCAAGGTGATTTCGTTGCAGTAGAAGAGGATGAATTCCCATGATCGAATGCGTTGACAAGGAAGACGTATCGCCGATTTGCCCCCATTGCGGTGATCCGATCCGGGAGGTGTGGTGCCGCGAAGTCAGCAGCTACTTCGGGAAGCGCTACATCTACTTCTGCCCCGCGTGCCGGAAGGTGCTCAGCATCTCCCACCGCAAGGGCTTCTGGATGGGGTAGAAGTCCGCACGGAATGGAATCACGCCCATCCTGGACGGTCATTCTGCCCCGCTTTCAGCCACTTGCGCGGAAACAAGCCCGGAATCCGTTGACGCGCGGGGTACACTCTGAACAGGAGGCTGTTGTTCGGTTGGGGGCCCAGAACGGCAGCCGAAACGAAAAAGTGCCGAACCAAGCCATTTTCGCCCAAGCCGTCTGAATTCAATAATTTAGGCCGATGTTTTCAGGGGACTACTGCGGCCCTGCGAGATGCCCTGAGAAATCCCGGCCGCGCGAGGCACCATCTGAACTTAGGAGTCTCGTCGTGTGCGCCGATCTGCCACCCTCGGCACTCCGCCGATCTATGCTCGATACGGTCACTGCCCAGGAAGAGACCCTTCACTGGC
>CAWDER010000038.1:0-15119 GCA_963801345.1 Bryobacteraceae bacterium | reverse complement strand
CACTACCTTTTCTATTGCCGCTTTTCCGCACCCGCAGCGCCGCTGTGTATGGCATCGATGCGCACCTGATCGATGTGGAGGTGGATTTGTGGGCGACCGGCAACGCCCGCGACTTCATCACCGTCGGCATGCCGGACACCGCGGTTCGGGAGAGCCGCGAGCGCATCAAATCGGCCTTGCTGAACTCGGGCTTCGGCTACCCCAACAAGGCCGTCACCATCAACCTGGCGCCCGCCAACGTGCGCAAGGAGGGCGCCGGTTTCGATCTGCCGATGGCCGTGGGCATTCTCGGCGCGATGGGCCGGGCGCCCACGACCAACGGGCATCTGCTGGTGGGAGAGCTGTCCCTCGACGGCACCATCCGGCCGGTGCGCGGCGCGCTTCCGATTGCCGCCTGCGCGCGCGCCAATCGTCTCGCGAGCGTGGTCGTGCCGCTGGAGAATGCCGCCGAGGCGGCGGTGGTGGACGGCGTCCGCGTGTTCGGCGTGCGGCACCTGTCGGAGGTGGTCGCTCTGCTGGAGAGCCCGGACCAGTTCACTCCGGTGTCGCCGCCCTCGGCCGAGCTTCGCGCACAGTACGACCCGTCCCTCGACTTCGGCGACGTGCGCGGCCAGACCACCGCCAAGCGCGCGCTGGAGGTGGCCGCCGCCGGCGCCCACAACGTCCTCATGATCGGCCCGCCGGGCTCCGGCAAGACCATGCTGGCCAAGCGGCTGGCGGCCATTCTGCCGCCGCTGGCTTTCGAAGAGGCGCTCGAGACCACCAAAGTCCACAGCGTCGCCGGCGTCCTGCCGCAGGGAGAGGGCCTGCTGTTCGAGCGGCCGTTCCGCGCCCCGCACCACACCGTGTCCGATGCCGGCCTGATCGGCGGCGGCATGGGAACCCCCAGACCCGGAGAGGTCAGCCTGGCCAACCACGGCGTGCTGTTTCTCGACGAGTTCCCGGAGTTCCCCCGCAACGTGCTCGAACTGCTGCGCCAGCCGCTCGAAGAGGGCTCCGTGACCATCGCCCGCTCGAACATGACCCTCTCGTTTCCCGCCCGCTTCATGCTGGTGGCGGCCATGAACCCGTGTCCCTGCGGATTCCATGGCGACGCGGCGCGCGAGTGCCGCTGCACCGGCGGCATCATCCAGCGCTATCTGAGTAAGATCTCGGGGCCGCTGCTCGACCGCATCGACCTGCACGTCGAGGTGCCCGCCGTGCCCTACAAGGAGATGCGCGCGAACGGGGCGGGAGAGTGCTCCGCCGCCATCCGCGAGCGGGTCCTGCGTGCCCGCGCGGTCCAGCGGTCCCGAGGCTTCGACAACGCCCAGATTCCCGTCGGCACGCATCCGCAAGTTGTGCGAACTGGACGACGCCGGCGAACGCACCCTCGAGATGGCCGTGCGCCGCATGGGCCTCTCCGCGCGCGCCCACGACCGCCTGCTGAAGGTCTCCCGCACCATCGCCGACCTGGGTGGCTCCGCCGCCGTCGCCGCCAAACACGTCGCCGAAGCCGTGCAATACCGCAGCCTGGACCGGAACTACTGGAGTTGATGGGTGACGATTCACATTGACCCGCACACCCGGGAAAGGGCCCGCGAGCGCGGCGCCAGCGTTGAGCAGATTCAAGATGTCGTCCGTACTGGAGTCCCGGAACTTGCCAGAGGGGGCCGCCTGTCAAAGCACAAGGTATACGACTATCATGGTACGTGGAAGGGCCGTTTCTACGAACAACAGATGGTGCAGGTCATCTACATGATGGAAGATGACGCGCTCATCACGGTGACAGTTGTCGTCCACTACGGCCGCTGGAAGGATGCCCAATGAAGATTACCTACCACGAGAAGACGGACCTCCTCTATATCCGGCTGGACGAGCTCACACAACAGGTGACCAATCGCGAGGTCGGCGAGGATGTCGTTCTCGACCTTGGTGAGAACGACCGCATCGTCGGAATCGAGATCCTGGACGCGTCCAAGCGACTCAACTTGAGCCAACTGCGCACATTGGAGTACCAGAAGACAGCCTGATGTTGTTCACGATGCCCGCGCGGCAATCGCTACTTCTTCGCAAACGACTCGTCTGACTCGGCACCCGGCCGCGGCTTCCAGTCGAGCGAGTAATACTCGCCGCGATCCCGTGCCCACGGGTCGAAAACGTTGACCACGCCCTGAAGCTGCGCGGCGAGTTCGGGAATCGTGCGCAAGAGCACGCGCTTCAGCGGGGAGACGGGCTGCGCATGCCCGTTCGGGGTGCCCACTTCCATCTGCACGGGACCCGGGCCGTTGTGGTTCACCCAATCCACTCCCAGATAGCCGTAGAACTCCGGGCGGAAGCTCGAAGTGAAGAAGCGATCGCTGAAGAGGCGCCGCGAGGCGTTGAGGATGAACACGACGAACTGGGTCTCCGAGATCGCATACCCGTGGGGCCGGGTGGATTCGGCCAGCCAGCCCACCACCGTGTCGAGGTCCTCGACATTGTCCACCAGGCTGCCGTTCGGTTGGCCGAGGCAATCGTTGATCGGTGATCCGTCGGGATTCTTCTGCGAGGTTGTGATGACCAGCGAGGCGTCGCATTTGTGCCTGCCGTAGACCTCGCGCAGGGTGTTGACGAGCGTTTCCTGCTCCTTGCGCCCGGCGGAGCCCGGGGCAAGGTGCTCGTCGATGAAGTCGTCGAAGCTCCTCAATTGGCGCAGTCCGTACTGGCGGCGGAACTCATTGAATCGAGGGACGCCTCGCTCGCGGTCGCGGATGAGGTCGAGGGCGGCCACGTCGATCTGCTGCGTCGAGGACTGCAGGCGCCCCATCTTCAGGTTCTGGAGAAAGCGCGGGTGGTTCTGTAAAGCCAGCAGGCCCAGCCGCTGTCGCCCCATGCTGAGTGCCCAGTTGGCGATGCCGCGGGGCCGCATGGCCTCGGTGGCCTTGCCGCGAAAGGTCTCCACAACGGGGATCTTGTTCTGGATCCGGTTGGGGTCCTTCTCGAGTTCACGGTACTCGATGAGGTCCGGCACCAGCGCATGCAGCCGGTAGACGGTGACGAACTCCTCCGGGAAATTGAACGGCGAGCCGAAGTGGTTGATGCCGCCGTTCACGTGGTCCGGGTTCTTCAGATCCCAAATGTCTTTCTTCCGGGGGTCGAAAGCGGCGAAGATCGGGTCCCCGGCATAGACCTTGCTGCCGAGGCCGAAAATGCCTGGCCCGGCGGCAAAGACGGAATACCACTGGGTGGCCTTCTTGACGTTGTCGGAGGCGCCGAAGTTGCGAGCCACGATCTGTCTCAGAGCGGTGGCGACGCCGCTATCGGGATTGAAGAGGCCGTTCCAGTTGGCGTTCATTCCGCGGTAGAGCGGCTCGTCATAGAGCAACTGGGTGGTCCATTCGATGGTATGGATCTTGGCGATCTCGGCCGCGATGACGAGCCGGGCGACCTCGAAGAGCTCATCGGCGGAGACGTCGCTGTAGCGGATGACCTGATCGGGCCTGGCGGGATTGCGGAGGCCGGAGTCGGCATCGGGCGTGCGAGCGGCCTGTTTCCGGAACTCATCGACGAAGACGTTGTGCTCCCGGGCGAAGAGGTTCGCATAGAAGCTCATGCCGATGGTCCAGTTGTCGGGGAAGGCGGTGGCTTCCTGGCCCTGCCACTCGGGGTTGATGGGGTCACCCGCCTCAAAGACGGGGAGGTAACCGAGCTTATCTCCCGGACCGGAACGGCCGGCCAGGGGCGGGAGCAGCAGCCTGGCGGGATCCTTGGGATCGCGTTTGACGCGCTTCCGGGACCGCTCGTCGTAGCCATAGATCTGCGACGCGTCCCACCACGCGGTGTTGTTGTTCTTGAACGTCTTGGGGGCGCGCTTCAGATACTCCTTCCCTTGGTGCGTGAACGTACCCGGCTCGCCGCTTTCGGCCACAACGGCCTTGTCGATGCGATCGCCGGGACGGCAGCCCAGCCGTTTGGCCGCCTCGCTGGTGCAGCCCGTGCTCATGTACTCGGGCGCGTTGTGGCCTTCTTCCATGTGGGTGAACCAGTCATGCGTCATGAACTGGATCCAAAACGCGGCCAGCACGTTGAAGAAGGGCGCCTTCTTGTAGTCGCAGTCGGCGTCTTTCGAGTAACCCGGCAGGCCGTAGCCGTCATTGCACTTGCCCGGAGCCGACTGGGCCCGGGTGAAGAGCTTGCGGCTGATAAGCTGTGGATCGGGCTGCAACAGGCTGATGCGGCCGCCGTGCCGGTTCTTGACCAGTTGGTTGCGGCCGAGGTCGGGAAAGGTGGCATCGAACTCGACATTCCTGGCGAACAACTGGCCGCTTGCACCCATGAGCGGGTTGCGGATGTCGTTGCAGATGCCGGTGAGCGTGCGCGCGCGGATGAGGTCTCCCTGGCAGATCTGTTCACTGGCGCCGCCCACCTTGGCATAGTCCGGGTGGCCGGGAGGCAGCCGTAACTCGGGCCAGGTCTTGATCGCCGGGCCGCCGACGCCCCTGCGCCCGGTGACGTAAGTCTCGTAAGTCTTGTTGTTATCGAAGAGATTGAACTTGATAAGCTCGATGCGCTGGTACTCGAGATCCATCAATGCGCCATCGATGCCGCGACCATTCGGGCCGAGATGATGAGCCTGCTTGACGAAATCGGGCGCTTTGGACGAGGGCCCGCCGGCGCCCCAGTAGTTGGCCCAATCCACCCACGGCGTGGAGCGGAATCCAACGGCGCTCGCGCCGCCGCGGCACTTGGCCGTGATCTCCTCCACTTTGCCCTGAAAGCGCGCATCGCGTGTACCGGCGATAGGCAGGAAGCCGGATTTGAGAACTTCCTCGCAGGCCTTCAAGGAATCCAGTTCTGCCTGAATCCTGGCTTTCTCCGATCGCCCGCAACCAGACAGCAGCGCAAGTAACACGAGCGGAACCCAGACTACCCCCCTTGGTGCAAACATGAACAAATTATCGTGTTTCTGTGCAGTAAAATCAAGGATCAACCGGGCTGTTTGTTTGTTACAAAGGTAAGAATGATCTGTCTGATGGCGGGCGGACACCGTGGGGCAGACCACCGCTGTTTGTAGTCTGCCGTTTGCGAGCCGATAAGCATAGCAGACGCCAGCAAAACGATCGTCTGTTTCCCGGTTCTGCGATTGTGCGCGAACAAAATGTCCCGGCTGGTCCAGCGCGTTGTATGCTGTTCGTTATGTTCAATGCCCATGCCGAAGGCACGGTAGAACTGTTTTGCTCCTACTCCCACGAGGATCGCCTGCTACAGCAGAGATTCCACGCGCATACGGCGGACCTCCGGCGGAGAAAACAGGTGCAGGTTTGGACCGATCAGAGGATCGGGGCCGGCGGCGATTGGGAAGGCGAAATCGACGCGCACTTGAACACCGCCGACCTCATCGTCCTGTTGATCAGTGCCGACTTCATGAACTCGGACTTTTGCTACACCAAGGAGATGACGCGAGCCCTGGAGAGGCAAGCGGCCAAGGAGGCACGCGTCATTCCTATCATCATTCAACCATGCGACTGGACCGACGCCCCGTTTGCCGCCCTCCAGGCACTGCCGCCCGATGCCAAGCCTGTGACCTTGTGGCCCAATCAGGAAGAGGCTTGGTCCTTCGTCGCGATTGGACTGAAGAAGGCCGTGCTGGCAGTACTTGATGAATCGAGGCAGAGGGTCGATTTGGCCAAGGCGTCGGCGATCATGAGCCAAATGGGTGCAGATGAGGTCAAGCAACAGATGGAGCGTAGTAGGATCTTGCGGGTGACGCAACGGAAGATCCTCGAGATTACGGCTGACGTGCAAGCCGCCCAGACCACCACTTCGCAAAAAATGTTCGAGAAGTGGGATAAGTACCTTCGTGCTTGAAGGCTCCCAGAAGCCGGCGCAGGCGTACGGCCGCGTGCGTGCTTGTCCCGTTCAACGTTCGCGAGGCTTCGACAATGCGCGGGCGTCTGTCGCCACACTAGTCGCAAACGCTGCGATGGCGATCGCCCTGAACCGAATTTTCGGCGTCCGGTTTAGGCCGCCTTCGCCGTTTCAGGCGTCATCTGCTTCATGTATTCCCGCATGGCGGCGATATGCCCGGGAGCGCGGCGCTCTTTCCAGGACTCGTAGCGCCCCGCGGCTTTTTCCATGTGCCCGAGGAACTGCGGATCCGCGAAGCGCTCCCGGCCTTGCGGGAGGATACCCTTGACCAGCTCCCAGACGCCGAAAAACTCGCCGCTGGTTTCGAAGAAGAGGTCTTCGTGGAGAAGACCGTAGTTGAGCAGCGCGCAGGCCTGCTCCCAATAGCTGAACACCATGCCGGTGAAGGCGCCGGCTTCCGTCCCGGGAGCCGCCAGGCGCATGGCCTCGTCGAAATTCTGCACATGGTAATTCTTGAAGAACCAATCGCGGGCTTGGCGCAGCCGGGCCTCACGACGCAGATCATAAACCTGCAAGTGGAGTTGCGCTTGTTCGTAAGTCGGTTTTGTTTCCATGGTTCCTTGCCCCCCTCGTAGCTATTGTTCTTGTGAGCCCGAATGGAGATCAGTCCCGGACCGCGTGGGCTCCACGCAACCGTGCTCCCTCTGACTCACCCAGTTCCTGCTCCCCATTTTAGCTCAGGCCCATTTACTTCTTTGGGGAACGGTGGTTATTTTCGACAGCTTCGCGTGGAGAGTTTACAGTCATACGAATCTTAAATGGCATCTCTCGTGCAGGAGGGAACGATGAAGCTAAGGAGGGCTGGTCGTATGAAGAGTGGACACAAAATGCAGATTGTCTGGGCTGCGCTGGCGACCGGTGCGCTCAGCGCGGGGGTGGCTCTGCTGTATGCGCCGCAGTCGGGAGCGCGAACACGGCGAATGGTCAGCCGCAAGGCGGAGGATACTGGCCAAATCGTTCGTGAAGCTTACGAGCGCGTGAAGGACAGCGGGATGGCGGCGCGAAAATTGGCCTACCGGCTGCGAATTAATCTGACGCCTCGGCTGGTAGCGAAGCGCCTGGCGCGCGCCTGATCCCCCGGCGCCCCAACTCAGCCGGCGTTGTGAAATTCCGCACACTCCGTGAGGTTGAGGTAATTGGCGCTGTGTAGTTATTTCATGTCGACCGGTAGATAGTGCCTGGTGATCGGAATTCGCTCCCGGCGAGGCTAAAAGCGGCGCACCTTGAGGTTGCGGAACCAGGCCTCCTCGCCGTGGTGTTGCAGTGCGATGGGCCCGCTTGGTTTGGGGTATGTCAGCATCTTGAGAACGCCGGGAGCGTCCTTCCAGCGGGCCAGCACCCCCTGACGCACCTCCGGTGCGGACAGCCAGCCGTCGAGCACCTTGACCCCGTTCACCCAGTGCTCGATATGGTCGCCTTTGACCAGCACACGGCCGCTGTTCCATTCGCCTGCCGGACGTGTGCGTGCAGGCTCTGCGGCAATCATTCCATAGAGGGACCCGGTGCCGTACTGGGGGCCTCTCTTGCCGTCCGGACTCCGCTCGTCATCGATCAACTGCATCTCGAAGGCAACCGTGTAGACATGCGCGGTCGCTCCGGGTGCGAGCTTCGATCGGCTCATGCTCCGGTCGTGGAGCGCTCGGTCCATCGAAGCCACGTATCCGTTAGGTCCTCTCCGCGCTTTGGTGTGGTCGAGGAAAATCAGGCGCTGGGCGTGGTATTTCACCCCGCTATCGCCGCCCGGAGCAACGCGCCAGTTGAACACCAATTCGAAGTCGCGGAAGGTGGCTTCGGTGACGAGGTCCTCCTCGATGCGAGGGTTGAGGCGTGTCTTCAGGGCGCCATCCTCGATCGCCCACGCGTCGCGGGGCTGGTCCCGGGTCGCCGGATTGCGCCAGTTCCGCAAGGTACTCCCGTCGAACAGTAGGATCCATCCAGCCTGCTTCTCCTCTCGAGTGAGAACATTGTCGGCAGCCAGGGCAGCGCCGGCCGCCAATGTCAGAAGTAGGAATCCCCTAATCCACACGTGTCCCCGCCCCCATGAGCCAATGGTACCGCGCCCCCTTGTCCGGCCGGGCTGTCCGTGAGCAGTCGGGCGAATAACGACTTCTATAAGGAGCTGCTGCATAATCTACACGACGGCGTGTATTTTGTGGATGACCGCCGGATCACGTTTTGGAACAAGGGGGCTGAAAGACTCTCGGGATTTTCCGCAGCAGAAGTCGTGGGGAGGCGCTGCTCGGACGACATCCTCACGCACGTGGATGCGGAGGCGTGCCAGTTATGTACGGGACCATGCCCGCTGGCGGCGACCATCGAGGACGGCCGCGCACGCGAATCGGACATCTTCCTGCATCACAAGGCGGGTCACAGAGTGCGCGTGACGTCATACAGCGCTGCGGCTGGGGTTTCGGGGTGAGCTTCCTGGATCTGGATCGCTTCAAAGAGGTCAACGACACCCACGGGCATGACGTAGGAGACAAGGTGTTGCGGAGGGTCGCGCCGACGCTTGGGGGCAACCTGCTGGTCGGTTGACGCGGTCGGCACGTGGGGCGGCGAGGAGTTTGTCGCTGTGGTTGCCGGCGCCACCGCAGAACACCTGCTTCTGGCGGCCGAGCGTAGCCGGAAGCTGGTGGCGGCGGCAGTGCTGGACGCGGGGTCGAACCGGATCCGCGTGACCGTTTCGATTGGCGCCACCATGGCGCGAGCGGACGACACGCCGCAATCTCTGGTAGAAAGAGCGGACTCGCTGATGTACCGGGCCAAGGCAGGCGGAGGGAATCGAGTGGAATCCGCGGATTCGCTGTGAGCGGCTTGACCTTCACTAGCCTCTCCAGTAACACGCGATTGACCGTGTTGCCGGTCGTAATCGAGCAGGGCTTCTGCGCCAGAGGTGCCCCGCCGCCCTGCCAAGGGCTCTCCGGTAACACGCGATTGACCGTGTTGCCGCTCGTATGGAGCAGGGCTTCTGCGCCAGAGGCGCCCCGCACCCTGTCAAGGGCTCGGCGTGGACATCCAGACCGGCAAAGAGTACCTTGGACGTGTGCGGTCGGCTTCTTCCGTATTAGTGGCCGGTTGCTCCACGAAGACCAGAGCACGAGGAGAAACATGCTGAGCAGACGTGAGTTTCTAGCGAGTTCCGCGCTCGCCGCGGGCATGTCACGACCCGCCGCGGGCGCCGCGGCGCGGATGTACGTATCCCTCAACAACGCGTTGCTGACCGGAGCCAGGGTCGGCTGGCCCGACTTCGCGCGACTCGCGGCCAAGATAGGCTACGGCGGCGCGGATTTCAATCTGGCAGCGGCCATGAAAGAGGGCCTCGAGCCCACCCGCGCGCTGCTGGCCGAGCTCAAGATCAAGCCGGCGGTGTGCGGCCTCCCCGTGGCCGCGACCAGGGGCGACGACGCGGCGTTCCAGGAGAGTATGAAGAGTCTGGATGAAGCGGCGAAATTCGCCGCCGCCGTGGGATGCCCGCGCATGACCCTGGTGGTGTCGCCCGGCAGCCAGATCCCCAAAGCCGAACAGCACAAGCTGTTGAAGGGCCGGCTGACTCAGATTTCCGAAGTGCTGGCGAAGTCCAATGTGCGTCTCGGGCTGGAATTTCTGGGACCGCTGCCGTTGCGGGCCAAGGCGGCGAACGTGTTTATCTATCGCATGGACGAGATGCTGGAGTTCGCCAAAGAATGCGGGCCGAACATCGGGTTGCTGCTGGACTCCTGGCACTGGCATCACGCCGGGGCCACAGTGGCCGACATCCTGGCGGCGGGCAAGTCGCGCGTGGTCACGGTGCATGTTTCGGACGCCGCGAAGATGCCCCCCGAACAGGTGCAGGACAGCCAGCGCCTGATGCCCGGCGAAGGGGTCATCGACCTGGTGGGGTTCTTCCAGGCGCTCCAGAAAATCGGCTACGAGGACGGGGTCAGCCCGGAGGTTCTGGGCCGCGTCCCCAAGGATATGCCGGTCGAGGAAGGTGCGCGCCTGGGCCTTGAAACCACCCTCGGCGTCATGCGCAAGGCCGGCGTGGCCTGATCGCAGGGACCGCCGCTGCGACCTTACGAAGCCCGCTGGTAGAGCAGCGCCTGTGCTTCAGTTTGCGGTTCAGTCCTGGTCCCCGGAGCCGCCTCGGATGGGGCTGGCTTCGAGGGCTCGGTGGTTTCAAACTCCTCCGCGGGCAATCCCACAACTTCTGCCAATCGCTTGAGAGTGGCCTTCCGGAGCTCCGCCTCCATGGCGTCTGAGTTTTTCTTCCGCCTGCCCAACATGTGCCTGATCTCCTCCTATATTCTAGCCCCGTTCCGCGTCGACCCGGGGCCACAATACGTCAGGTGTCCCCAGCGGGCTGCCTTTCCGGTGAGGCCGACCTCACTTCTTCGCGTAGCTGGCCATCCCCTGAATGTCCACGGCCACCACGGGCTCGTTGCCGACCACCCAGGCGTCGTGGCCGGGCGGGATCAGGCCAACGTCGCCGGGCCCGAACTCGGCTTCGCTGCCGTCATCCATGACGACATGCATGCGGCCGGAGACTTGGTACTGCAGGTGCGGCGCCTGGCAGCTCTGGCCCCCGACAATTGGTTTCACGGATGTGGACCATCGCCACCCCGGCTGAAACGTGGCGCGACCGAAGGTCACGCCTCCCACGGTGACCAGTTCCACCTGCCCCTTTTCGAACGTCCGGGCATCCTCAGGTCGAGCGAGGTTCTTCTTTTCCATTTTCGGCATTGCAGTTCCCCTTTCTGAGTGGTTCTCTTGCTACCAGTGTAGCCTGCTGAGGGTGGCGGCTTGCCTGAGCTGCTGATAACTGATTGCGGGGTTCTGATCTTGGTCCCAATGGCTTTGATCGCTGTCGTCAGGTGGCCTGTCAGGCACAGCGGTAAATCAGCTCGAAGTCATGCGGCCACTGCGGCGGGCGCATCCCCGATATCGGGGCCTTCTGCCCAATCTGCGGGCAGAAGTTGTCCGTATCGCCCTAGTCCCGCTTCCACCGCAGCATCGGCTTGCGCGCGGCCGCCACTTCGTCCACTCGCGTCGTGCGCGTCGAGTGCGGCGCTTTCAGGACCAGCTCCGGGCTTTCCTCCACTTCCTTAGCGATGGAGTGTCTTCAGAGAGATTCGGTGAGGGACTCTATGGGGATGGACCTCATCTGAGCAACCTCGGATAGAATGCCATGAAGAGTGCCGCTCTTCAGCGGGTTGTGCAGCGGAACAGTGATCGAGTGGACTGGTGGTCCCTCGTGCCGTAGCCTGACATGGCTGCCCTTCTGACGGATCACCCCATCGCCGAGGTGCTCCAACGCGCGAATCACACGCTCTGCGGATACGCCGCGCGGCAACTTCATGCGGCTTCGACCGAGATCAGCTCATCCTTCACGTAGTGCAGTTGCACGAGGCGGGGACGCGCCGGGCGGGCCAGAGCCGCCTCACCGCGCGCCGCTCAGACGATCTCACCGCTTCCAGCGCAACACCGGCTTCCGCGCGGCCGCCACTTCGTCGACTCGCGTCGTGCGGGTCGAGTGCGGCGCTTTCAGAACCAGCTCCGGGCTCTCTTCGACTTCCTTCGCGATCGAAATCATGGCGTCCACGAAGAGATCCAGCTCGCGCTTGCTCTCGGTTTCTGTGGGTTCGATCATCATCGCCCCATGTACGATCATCGGGAAGCTCACCGTGTACGGGTGGAAGCCGTAATCGATCAGCCGCTTGGCGATGTCCCCGGTCTTCACGCCGCGCGCGGCCTGGCGCGCGTCGCTGAAAACGCACTCGTGCATCGTGGGCGCCTGATTCGGCAATTCGAAGTGAGGCTCCAGCCGCTTACGGATGTAAGTGGCGTTCAGGACGGCGTCCATCGTCGCCCTGCGCAACCCCTCGCCGCCGTGCGCCAGCACGTAGGCCAGCGCCCGTACCACGACGCCGAAGTTCCCATAGAAGGCCTTCACGCGGCCGATCGACTGCGGGCGGTCGTACTGGAAGAACCACCGCCCGAACCGCTGCTGGAGCCGCGGCACCGGAAGGAAGGGCTCCAAGTGCCCCCGCACGGCGACCGGCCCGCTCCCCGGACCTCCCCCGCCGTGCGGCGTCGAGAAAGTCTTGTGCAGGTTCAGGTGCATCACGTCGACGCCGAAATCGCCCGGCCGCGCGATCCCCACCAGCGCGTTCATGTTGGCGCCGTCCATGTAAAGTTGGGCGCCCTTGGCGTGCAGGATTCCGGCCACTTTCACGATGTCCTGCTCGAAGACCCCGAGGGTGTTCGGGTTGGTCACCATCAGCGCCGCCACATCTTCATTGACCGCGCGGGCCAGGGTCTCCAGATCCACCATCCCCCGCTCATTCGAGCGAATGTTCTCGATCGTGTAGCCGGCCATGGCGGCGGTCGCCGGATTGGTGCCGTGCGCGGAATCCGGAATCAGCACCTTCTTCCGCGGGTTGCCCCGCGAAGCCAGCAGCGCCCGTATCAGCAGAATCCCCGTCAATTCCCCGTGCGCGCCGGCCGCGGGCTGCAGCGTGACCGCGTCCATTCCGGTGATTTCTTCGAGCACCGTTTCGAGCGCGGCCATGATCTCCATGGCGCCCTGGCTGAGCGCCTCGGGCTGATAGGGATGCGCCCACGCCAGCCCCTCCACACGCGCCGCCTGCTCGTTGACGCGCGGGTTGTACTTCATCGTGCAGGAGCCCAGCGGGTAAAGCCCCAGGTCGATGGCGTAGTTCCACGTCGAGAGCCGGGTGAAGTGCCGGATGGCCTCCACTTCGCTCACTTCCGGAAAACCCTCGATGCCGGAGCGAACCGCGGACGCGCCCAGCGCCGCGGCAGCATCCACTTCCGGAACATCCAGTTCCGGGAGTTGCCAGCCGCATTTGCCGGGCGAGCTGAGCTCGAACAGCAGCGGCTCGTTCTGCGTGATGTGGGGACGGACTTTTTCGATCATCGCGCAAAAGCCTCCGCCACGGCGTCCATCTGCTCTCTCGTATTCATTTCCGTCGAACACAACAGCATCGAGTCCGCCAGCTCCGGATAGAACCGCCCGAGCGGCAGCCCGCCGATGATCTTCGCGTCGAGCAGCCTCGCGTTGACATCCTCCGGCGGGCTGCCTGCCGGGGCCGCGACGAATTCGTTGAAGAACGGGCCCGAGAAGCGCGGCTTCACCAGCGATGCCAGGTAGTGGGCCTTGGCCAGGTTCTGCTTCGCCAGCTCGCGCAGTCCTTCCTTGCCGTAAACCGTCATGAAGACCGTCGCCATCAGAGCGATCAGCGCCTGATTGGTGCAGATGTTGGAGGTCGCCTTCTCGCGCCGGATGTGCTGCTCGCGGGTCGTGATCGTCAGACAAAACGCCCGGTTGCCGCGCGTATCCGTGGTCTGGCCCACCAGCCGGCCCGGCATCTGGCGCACGTACTTCTCGCGCGTCGCGATCACGCCCGCATACGGGCCGCCGAAGCTGGGCGGCATGGCAAACGACTGCATCTCGCCGGCCACGATGTCGGCGCCGCTCGGCCGGCTCCAGAATCCCCAGCGAAACGGCTTCCGTGAAAACGTGAACCAACAATGCGCCCCGGCTGTGCGCCAACTCGGCGGCCGCGTTCACTTCCTCCACGATGCCGAAGAAATTCGGCGATTGGACGATCACCACCGCGACGTCGTCGTCCAACTTGCTACGCAAATCCGCCAGGTCCAGCTTTCCCGAGTCCAGATCGTAGGCCACCTCGTCGACCGGCATCCCCTGGTTCTTAACGCAGGTCGAGAGCACCTCGCGATACTCGGGATGCAGAGTCCTGGCGACCAGCACCCGGCTGCGGCCGGTGATGCGGGCGGCCATCATGGCGGCTTCGGGAACCGCGGTCGATCCGCAATAGACGGAAGCGTTCGCCACTTCCATCCCCGTCAACTGGCAGATCATCGTCTGGAATTCGAAGATGCTGGTCAGTATCCCCTGCGAGATCTCCGCCTGGTAGGGCGTGTAAGAGGTGAGAAACTCCCCGCGCGAGACCACCGCATCCACTAACACCGGCCGGTAATGACGGTAGACGCCGGCCCCCAGAAACGAAGCGTAGCCGCCGGCGTTCTCGGCGCCCCGGGCGCGAAAGTAATCCAGAATTTCGTACTCGGACTTCCCTGGGCCGAGCGCCAGAGGCTTCTTCAGGCGGACTTCGGGAGGCAGGCTGGCGAATAGATCTTCGAGAGACGCGACGCCGCACGTCTCCAGCATCTGGCGGCGCTCATCGGCGGAATTCGGAAGATATCGCAAGTTACTTTTCCGCTCCTGCGTAGGCCTGATACTCGGCGGCCGTCATCAGCTTCTCAACTTCTTCCGGATGGCTCAACTTGATCCTGGCCAGCCAGCCTTCGCCGTGCGGGTCCTGGTTCATTTTCTCGGGAGCGTCGGCCAGCGCCTCGTTCACCGCGACAACCTCCCCGGAGACCGGCGAGTAGATGTCCGAAACCGCCTTCACCGACTCGACGGACCCCAGCGACGCGCCGACTACCACTTTGGCGCCGATCTTCGGCGGGTCCACGTAGACGATGTCTCCCAACTCTTCCTGGGCGTGAAACGTGATCCCCACCGTGCCGGTGTCGCCTTCCACCCGTACCCACTCGTGCTCTTTGGTGTAACGAAAAGTTTCTGGATACATGGATTATTTCGCTCGCTTGTAGAATGGTGACTCAATGGTTACTGCCTCGACGGCCTCGCCCCGGATCAGCACCTCGATCCGGCGCCCGGCCGCGGCCACTTCCACGGGCAAATAGCACAAACCGATGTTCTTGTTCAGCGTGGGAGAGGGGCCGCCGCTGGTCACTCGCCCGGCGGGCTTGCCCTCCACCAGCACTTCGTAACCGTCGCGCGCAATTCCCCGCCCTCGCATCTCGAAAGCGGTCAGCTTGCGGGGTACGCCTTCAGCGGCCTGGCGCAACAGCGCGTCACGGCCCAGAAAGTCGCCCTTCTCCATCTTCACGATCCAGTCGAGGCGGGCTTCGAACGGTGTTGTGGAGGCGTCGATCTCGTGGCCGTACAAGGCCATGCCGGCCTCCAGCCGCAAGGTGTTGCGCGCGCCGAGCCCGCATGGCTTGATCCCCAGCGGTTGTCCCGCGTCCAGAATCCGGTCCCACACGCCTTCCGCCGCCTCCGGCGCAATGTAGATCTCGAACCCGTCCTCTCCCGTATAGCCGGTCCGTGCGATTCGGGCCGCGTTCCCGCAGACTTCACCGTCGATGAAGTTGTAGTAGCGGATCGCCGAGAGGTCCACGGA
>CAWDER010000037.1:0-13697 GCA_963801345.1 Bryobacteraceae bacterium | reverse complement strand
CGCCCACCTTGGCATAGTCCGGGTGGCCGGGCGGCAGCCGTAACTCGGTCCAGGTCTTGATCGCCGGGCCGCCGACGCCCCTGCGCCCAGTGACGTAAGTCTCGTAAGTCTTGTTGTTATCGAAGAGATTGAACTTGATAAGCTCGATGCGCTGGTACTCGAGATCCATCAATGCGCCATCGATGCCGCGATCATTCGGGCCGAGATGACGAGCCTGCTTGACGAAATCGGGCGCTTTGGACGAGGGCCCGCCGGCGCCCCAGTAGTTGGCCCAATCCACCCACGGCGTGGAGCGGAATCCAACGGCGCTCGCGCCGCCGCGGCACTTGGCCGTGATTTCCTCCACTTTGCCCTGAAAGCGCGCATCGCGTGTACCGGCGATAGGCAGAAAGCCGGATTTGAGAACTTCCTCGCAGGCCTTCAAGGAATCCAGTTCTGCCTGAATCCTGGCTTTCTCCGATCGCCCGCAACCAGACAGCAGCGCAAGTAACACGAGCGGAACCCAGACTACCCACCTTAATGCAAACATGAATAATTATCGGGTTTCTGTACTGTAAAATCAAGGATCAACCGGTCTGATTGTTTGTTACAAAGGTAAGAATGATCTGTCTGATGGCGGGCGGACACCGTGGGGCAGACCATCGCTGTTTGTAGTCTGCCGTTTGCGAGCCGCCAAGCATAGCAGACGCCAGCAAAACGATCGTCTGTTTCCCGGTTCTGCGATTGTGCGCGAACAGAATGTCCCGGCTGGTCCAGCGCGTTGTATGCTGTTCGTTATGTTCAATGCCCATGCCGAAGGCACGCAGGGTCAGAACTGTTTTGCTCCTACTCCCACGAAGATCGCCTGCTACAGCAGAGATTCCACGCGCATACGGCGGACCTCCGGCGGAGAAAACAGGTGCAGGTTTGGACCGATCAGAGGATCGGGGCCGGCGGCGATTGGGAAGCGCGAAATCGGGGGATGGCAGCTCCAACAACACCGCCGAGCCCACTGCCTTCCGGCCGAACTTCACAGCGGCTGCAATTCCACCTGGAGCTTGGAGGTTCCGCTACACCAAGGAGATCAACGCGAGCCCTGGAAGGCAAGCGGCCAAGGAGGCCCGCGTCATTCCGAATCACCACTTCAACGATGCGACTGGACCGACGCCCCGTTTGCCGCCCTCCAGGCACTGCCGCCCGATGCCAAGCCTGTGACCTTGTGGCCCAATCAGGAAGAGGCTTGGTCCTTCGTCGCGATTGGACTGAAGAAGGCCGTGCTGGCAGTACTTGATGAATCGAGGCAGTAGTCCATTTGGCCAAGGCGTCGGCGATCATGAGCCAAATGGGTGCGGATGAGGTCAAGCAACAGACCAGCGCAGGAGGATCTTACGGGCCACGCAACGGAAGATCCTCAGTATTCGGCGACCGGCAAGCCGCCCACGCCCATATCGCAAAAAATGTTCGAGAAGTGGGATAAGTACCTTCGTGCCTGAAGGCTCCCAGAAGCCGACGCAGGCGGGCCAATTTTCAAAGGTCGCTTCGAGGCATCCCGCTTCTGCAACGGCGTCTGTTGGCGTCCGGTTTAGGCCGCCTTCGCCGTTTCAGGCGTCATCTGCTTCATGTATTGCTGTATTCGGCGATATGACCGGGAGCGCGGCGCTCTTTCCAGGACTCGTAGCGCTCCGCGGCTTTTTCCATGTGCCCGAGGAACTGCGGGTCCGCGAAGCGCTCCCGGCCTTGCGGGAGGATACTCTTGACAAGCTCCCAAACACCGAAAAACTCGCCGCTGGTTTCGAAGAAGAGGTCTTCGTGGAGAAGACCGTAGTTGAGAGCGTGCAGCGTCTGTCCCCGATAGCTGAACACCATGCCGGTGAAGGTGCCGGCTTCCGTCCCGGAGCCGCCAGGCGCATGGCCTCGTCGAAGTTCTGCACATGGTAATTGAGAACGAATCGCGGGCTTGGCGCAGCCGGGCCTCACCACCGTACATCATAAACCTGCAAGTGGAGTTGCGCTTGTTCGTAAGTCGGTTTTGTTTCCATGGTTCCTTGCCCCCCTCGTAGATATTGTTTCTTCTCTGCGAGCCCGAATGGAGATCAGTCCCGGACCGCGTTGGCTCCACGCAACCGTGCTCCCTCTGACTCACCCAGTTCCTGCTCCCCATTTTAGCTCAGGCCCATTTACTTCTTTGGGGAACGGTGGTTATTTTCGACAGCTTCGCGTGGGAGTTTACAATCATACGAATCTTAAATGGCATCTCTCGTGCAGGAGGGAACGATGAAGCTAAGGAGGGCTGGTCGTATGAGAGTGGACACAAAATGCAGATTGTCTGGGCTGCGCTGGCGACCGGTGCGCTCAGCGCGGGGGTGGCTCTGCTGTATGCGCCGCAGTCGGGAGCGCGAACACGGCGAATGGTCAGTCGCAAGGCGGAGGATACTGGCCAAATCGTTCGTGAAGCTTACGAGCGCGTGAAGGACAGCGGGATGGCGCGAAAATTGGCCTACCGGCTGCGAATTAATCTGCCGCCTCGGCTGGTAGCGAAGCGCCTGGCGCGCGCCTGATCCCCGGCGCCCCAACTCAGCCGGCGTTGTGAAACCCCGCACACTCCTCGCGAGGTTGCGGTACTTTGCTGTGTAGTTATTTCATGTCGACCTAATATATAGTGCCTGGTGATCGGAATTCGCTCCCGGCGAGGCTATAGGCGGCGCACTTTGAGGTTGCGGAACCAAGCCTCCTCGCCGTGGTGTTGCAGTGCGATGGGCCCGGTTGGTTTGGGGTATGTCAGCATCGTGAGAACGCCGGGAGCGTCCTTCCAGCGGGCCAGCACCCCCTGACGCACCTCCGGTGCGGACAGCCAGCCGTCGAGCACCTTGACCCCGTTCACCCAGTGCTCGATATGGTAGCCTTTGACCAACACATGGCCGCTGTTCCATTGGCCCGCTGGATGCGTGCGTGCAGGCTCCGCGGCAATCATCCCATACAGGGACCCGGTGCCGTACTCGGGGCCTCTTTTGCCGTCTGGACTCCGCTCTCCGCTATTGTTCTCCACTGGATCTCGGAGAACGGGTACATGCGCCGGTCGCTCCGGGTGCGAGCTTCGAGCGCCTCATGCTCCGGTCGTGGAGCGCTCGGTTGATCGAAGCCACGTATCCGTTAGGTCCTCTCCGCGCTTTGGTGTGGTCGAGGAAAATCAGGCGCTGGGCGTGGTATTTCACCCCGCTATCGCCGCCCGGAGCAACGCGCCAGTTGAACACCAATTCGAAGTCGCGGAAGGTGGCTTCGGTGACGAGGTCCTCCTCGATGCGAGGGTTGAGGCGTGTCTTCAGGGCGCCATCCTCGATCGCCCACGCGTCGCGGGGCTGGTCCCGGGTCGCCGGATTGCGCCAGTTCCGCAAGGTACTCCCGTCGAACAGTAGGACCCATCCAGCCTGCTTCTCCTCTCGAGTGAGAACATTGTCGGCAGCCAGGGCAGCGCCGGCCGCCAATGTCAGAAGTAGGGATGAACGGCTGACGTGTCGCCGCCCCCATGAGCCAATGGTACCGCGCCCCCTTGTCCGGCCGGGCTGTCCGTGAGCAGTCGGTCGAATAACGACTTCTATAAGGAGCTGCTGCATAATCTACACGACGGCGTGTATTTTGTGGATGACCGCCGGATCACGTTTTGGAACAAGGGGGCTGAAAGACTCTCGGGATTTTCCGCAGCAGAAATCGTGGGGAGGAGCTGCTCGGACGACATCCTCACGCACGTGGATGCGGAGGCGTGCCAGTTATGTACGGGACCATGCCCGCTGGCGGCGACCATCGAGGACGGCCGCGCACGCGAATCGGACATCTTCCTGCATCACAAGGCGGGTCACAGAGTGCGCGTGACGTGATACAGCGCTGCGGCTGGGGTTTCGGGGTGAGCTTCCTGGATCTGGATCGCTTCAAAGAGGTCAACGACACCCACGGGCATGACGCAGGAGACAGAGGTGTTGCGGAGGGTCGCGCCGACGCTTGGGGGCAACCTGCGGTCGGTTGACGCGGTCGGCACGTGGGGCGGCGAGGAGTTTGTCGCTGTGGTTGCCGGCGCCACCGCAGAACACCTGCTTCTGGCGGCCGAGCGTAGCCGGAAGCTGGTGGCGGCGGCTGCGTCTGGACGCGGGGTCGAACCGGATCCGCGTGACCGTTTCGATTGGCGCCACCATGGCGCGAGCGGACGACACGCCGCAATCTCTGGTAGAAAGAGCGGACTCGCTGATGTACCGGGCCAAGGCAGGCGGAGGGAATCGAGTGGAATCCGCGGATTCGCTGTCAGCGGCTCGACCTTCACCAGCCTCTCCAGTAAACACGCCATTGACCGTGTTGCCGCTCGTAATCGAGCAGGGCTTCTGCGCCGTAGGTGCCCCGCCGCCCTGCCAAGGGCTCTCCGGTAACACGCCATTGACCGTGTTGCCGCTCGTATGGAGCAGGGCTTCTGCGCCAGAGCGCACCCGCCGCCCTGCCAAGGGCTCGGCGTGGACATCCCGACCGGCAAAGAGTACCTTGGACGTGTGCGGTCGGCTTCTTCCGGATCGTGCGCCGGTTGCTCCCCGAAACCAGAGCACGAGGAGAAACATGCTGAGCAGACGTGAGTTTCTAGCGAGTTCCGCGCTCGCCGCGGGCATGTCACGACCCGCCACCGGCGCCGCGGCGCGGATGTACGTATCCCTCAACAACGCGTTGCTGACCGGAGCCAGGGTCGGCTGGCCCGACTTCGCGCGACTCGCGGCCAAGATAGGCTACGGCGGCGCGGATTTCAATCTGGCAGCGGCCATGAAAGAGGGCCTCGAGCCCACCCGCGCGCTGCTGGCCGAGCTCAAGATCAAGCCGGCGGTGTGCGGCCTCCCCGTGGCCGCGACCAGGGGCGACGACGCGGCGTTCCAGGAGAGTATGAAGAGTCTGGATGAAGCGGCGAAATTCGCCGCCGCCGTGGGATGCCCGCGCATGACCCTGGTGGTGTCGCCCGGAGCCCAGATCCCCAAAGCCGAACAGCACAAGCTGTTGAAGGGCCGGCTGACTCAGATTTCAGAAGTGCTGGCGAAGTCCAATGTGCGTCTCGGGCTGGAATTTCTGGGACCGCTGCCGTTGCGGGCCAAGGCGGCGAACGTGTTTATCTATCGCATGGACGAGATGCTGGAGTTCGCCAAAGAATGCGGGCCGAACATCGGGTTGCTGCTGGACTCCTGGCACTGGCATCACGCCGGGGCCACAGTGGCCGACATCCTGGCGGCGGGCAAGTCGCGCGTGGTCACGGTGCATGTTTCGGACGCCGCGAAGTGCCCCCCGAGCAGGTGCAGGACAGCCAGCGCCTGATGCCCGGCGAAGGGGTCATCGACCTGGTGGGGTTCTTCCAGGCGCTCCAGAAAATCGGCTACGAGGACGGGCTCAGCCCGGAGGTTCTGGGCCGCGTCCCCAAGGATATGCCGGTCGAGGAAGGTGCGCGCCTGGGCCTTGAAACCACCCTCGGCGTGATGCGCGAGGCCGGCGTGGCCTGATCACAGGGACCGCCGTGCGACCTTACGAAGCCCGCTGGTAGAGCAGCGCCTGTGCTTCAGTTTGCGGTTCAGTCCTGGTCCCCGGAGCCGCCTCGGATGGGGCTGGCTTCGAGGGCTCGGGTGGTCTCAAACTCCTCCGCGGGCAATCCCACAACTTCTGCCAATCGCTTGAGAGTGGCCTTCCGGAGCTCCGCCTCCATGGCGTCTGAGTTTTTCTTCCGCCTGCCCAACATGTGCCTGATCTCCTCCTATATTCTAGCCCCGTTCCGCGTCGACCCGGGGCCACAATACGTCAGGTGTCCCCAGCGGGCTGCCGTTCCGGTGAGGCCGACCTCACTTCTTCGCGTAGTTGGCCATCCCCTGAACGTCCACCGCCACCACGGGCTCGTTGCCGACCACCCAGGCGTCGTGGCCGGGCGGGATCAGGCCAACGTCGCCGGGCCCGAACTCGGCTTCGCTGCCGTCATCCATGACGACATGCATGCGGCCGGAGATTTGGTACTGCAGATGCGGCGCCTGGCAGCTCTGGCCCCCGACAATTGGTTTCACGGATGTGGACCATCGCCACCCCGGCTGAAACGTGGCGCGACCGAAGGTCACACCGCCCACAGTGACCAGTTCCACCTGCCCCTTTCGAACCTCCGGGCATCCTCGGGTCGAGCGAGGTTCTTCTTTTCCATTTTCGGCATTGCAGTACCCCTTTCTGAGTGGTTCTCTTGCTACCAGTGTAGCCTGCTGAGGGTGGCGGCTTGCCTGAGCTGCTGATAACCTATTGCGGGGTTCTGATCTTGGTCCCAATGGCTTTGATCGCTGTCGTCAGGTGGGCTGTCAGGCACAGCGGTAAATCAGCTCGAAGTCATGCGGCCACTGCGGCGGGCGCATCCCCGATATCGGGGCCTTCTGCCCAATCTGCGGGCAGAAGTTGTCCGTATCGCCCTAATCCCGCTTCCACCGCAGCATCGGCTTGCGCGCGGCCGCCACTTCGTCCAGCTCCGGGCTTTCCTCTACTTCCTTAGCGATGGAGTGTCTTCAGAGAGATTCGGTGAGGGACTCTATGGGGATGGACCTCATCTGAGCAACCTCGGATAGGATGCCATGAAGAGTGCCGCTCTTCAGCGGGTTGTGCAGCGGAACAGTGATCGAGTGGACTGGTGGTCCCTCGTGCCGTAGCCTGACATGGCTGCCCTTCTGACGGATCACCCCATCGCCGAGGTGCTCCAACGCGCGAATTACACGCTCTGCGGATACGCCGCGCGGCAACTTCATGCGGCTTCGACCGAGATCAGCTCATCCTTCACGTAGTGCAGTTGCACGAGGCGGGGACGCGCCGGGCCATCTTCGAAATGAAGCGACGTTGCCTCAAGAACGTTGGTGCGAAGTTCATCCCAAGTCTCCGCTTCCGTAAAGATGGCATGGCCCAAAGCACGCGCGCAGTAGCCACCTTCCTCCCCGTCGCGAACTTCAAAGATCAGCTCCATGCCCATAGAATACCTGAGGCCGAGAGGGATGGCATCTCAGAGCCGCCACTCTACCCCGCGGGCCAGAGCCGCCTCGCCGCGCGCCGCTCAGACGATCTCACCGCTTCCAGCGCAGCACCGGCTTGCGCGCGGCGGCCACTTCGTCCACTCGCGTCGTGCGCGTCGAGTGCGGCGCTTTCAGGACCAGCTCCGGACTCTCCTCGACTTCCTTCGCGATCGAAATCATGGCGTCCACGAAGAGGTCCAGCTCGCGCTTGCTCTCGGTCTCGGTGGGTTCGATCATCATCGCCCCGTGTACGATCATCGGGAAGCTCACCGTGTATGGGTGGAAGCCGTAATCGATCAGCCGCTTGGCGATGTCCCCGGTCTTCACGCCGCGCGCGGCCTGGCGCGCGTCGCTGAAAACGCACTCGTGCATCGTGGGCGCCTGATTCGGCAACTCGAAGTGAGGCTCGAGCCGTTTGCGAATGTAAGTGGCGTTCAGGACGGCGTCCATCGTCGCCCTGCGCAACCCCTCGCCGCCGTGCGCCAGCACGTAGGCCAGCGCCCGCACCACGACGCCGAAGTTCCCATAGAAGGCCTTCACGCGGCCGATCGACTGCGGGCGGTCGTACTGGAAGAACCACCGCCCGAACCGCTGCTGGAGCCGCGGCACCGGAAGGAAGGGCTCCAAGTGCCCCCGCACGGCCACCGGGCCCGCTGCCCGGACCTCCCCCGCCGTGCGGCGTCGAGAAAGTCTTGTGCAGGTTCAGGTGCATCACGTCGACGCCGAAATCGCCCGGCCGCGCGATCCCCACCAGGGCGTTCATATTGGCGCCGTCCATGTAAAGTTGGGCGCCCTTGGCGTGCAGGATTCCGGCCACTTTCACGATGTCCTGCTCGAACACCCCGAGGGTGTTCGGATTGGTCACCATCAGCGCCGCCACATCTTCATTGACCGCGCGGGCCAGCGTCTCCAGATCCACCATCCCCCGCTCATTCGAGCGAATGTTCTCGATCGTGTAGCCGGCCATGGCGGCGGTCGCCGGATTGGTGCCGTGCGCGGAATCCGGAATCAGCACCTTCTTCCGAGGGTTGCCCCGCGAAGCCAGCAGCGCCCGTATCAGCAGAATCCCCGTCAATTCCCCGTGCGCGCCGGCCGCGGGCTGCAGCGTGACCGCGTCCATCCCGGTGATTTCTTCGAGCACCGTTTCGAGCGCGGCCATGATCTCCATGGCGCCCTGGCTGAGCGCCTCGGGCTGATAGGGATGCGCCCACGCCAGCCCTTCGACACGCGCCGCCTGCTCGTTGACGCGCGGGTTGTACTTCATCGTGCAGGAGCCCAGCGGGTAAAGCCCCAGATCGATGGCGTAATTCCACGTCGAGAGCCGCGTGAAGTGCCGGATGGCCTCCACTTCGCTCACTTCCGGAAAATCCTCGATGCCGGAGCGAACCGCGGACGCGCCCAGCGCCGCGGCAGCATCCACTTCCGGAACATCCAGTTCCGGGAGTTGCCAGCCGCATTTGCCGGGCGAGCTGAGCTCGAACAGCAGCGGCTCGTTCTGCGTGATGTGGGGACGGACTTTTTCGATCATCGCGCAAAAGCCTCCGCCACGGCGTCCATCTGCTCTCTCGTATTCATTTCCGTCGAGCACAACAGCATCGAGTCCGCCAGCTCCGGATAGAACCGCCCGAGCGGCAGCCCGCCGATGATCTTCGCGTCGAGCAGCCTCGCGTTGACGTCTTCCGGCGGCCGGCCTGCCGGGGCCGCGACAAATTCGTTGAAGAACGGGCCCGAGAAGCGCGGCTTCACCAGCGATGCCAGGTAGTGGGCCTTGGCCAGGTTCTGCTTCGCCAGCTCGCGCAGTCCTTCCTTGCCGTAGACCGTCATGAAGACCGTCGCCATCAGGGCGATCAGCGCCTGATTGGTGCAGATGTTGGAGGTCGCCTTCTCGCGCCGGATGTGCTGCTCGCGGGTCGTGATCGTCAGGCAAAACGCCCGGTTGCCGCGCGTATCCGTGGTCTGGCCCACCAGCCGGCCCGGCATCTGGCGCACGTACTTCTCGCGCGTCGCGATCACGCCCGCATACGGTCCGCCGAAGCTGGGCGGCATGGCGAACGACTGCATCTCGCCGGCCACGATGTCGGCGCCGCTCGCCGGCTCCAGAATCCCCAGCGAAACGGCTTCCGTGAAGACGTGGACCAACAACGCGCCCCGGCTGTGCGCCAACTCGGCGGCCGCGTTCACTTCCTCCACGATGCCGAAGAAATTCGGCGATTGGACGATCACCACCGCGACGTCGTCGTCCAGCTTGCTTCGCAGATCCGCCAGGTCCAGCCTTCCGGAGTCCCGATCGTAGGCCACCTCGTCGACCGGCATCCCCTGGTTCTTAACGCAGGTCGAGAGCACCTCGCGATACTCGGGATGCAGAGTCCTGGCGACCAGCACCCGGCTGCGGCCGGTGATGCGGGCGGCCATCATGGCGGCTTCGGGAACCGCGGTCGATCCGCAATAGACGGAAGCGTTCGCCACTTCCATCCCCGTCAACTGGCAGATCATCGTCTGGAATTCGAAGATGCTGGTCAGTATCCCCTGCGAGATCTCCGCCTGGTACGGCGTGTACGAGGTGAGAAACTCCCCGCGCGAGACCACCGCATCCACTAACACCGGCCGGTAATGACGGTAGACGCCGGCCCCCAGAAACGAAGCGTAGCCGCCGGCGTTCTCGGCGCCCCGGGCGCGAAAGTAATCCAGAATTTCGTACTCGGACTTGCCTGGGCCAAGCGCCAGAGGCTGCTTCAGGCGGACCTCGGGAGGCAGGCTGGCGAATAGTTCTTCGAGAGACGCGACGCCGCACGTCTCCAGCATCTGGCGGCGCTCATCGGCGGAATTCGGAAGATATCGCAAGTTACTTTTCCGCTCCTGCGTAGGCCTGATACTCGGCGGCCGTCATCAGCTTCTGAACTTCTTCCGGATGGCTCAACTTGATCCTGGCCAGCCAGCCTTCGCCGTGCGGGTCCTGGTTCATTTTCTCGGGAGCGTCGGCCAGCGCCTCGTTCACCGCGACAACCTCCCCGGAGACCGGCGAGTAGATGTCCGAAACCGCCTTCACCGACTCGACGGACCCCAGCGACGCGCCGACTATCACCTTGGCGCCGATCTTCGGCGGGTCCACGTAGACGATGTCTCCCAGCTCTTCCTGGGCATGAAACGTGATCCCCACCGTGCCGGTGTCGCCTTCCACCCGTACCCACTCGTGCTCTTTGGTGTAACGAAAAGTTTCTGGATACATGGATTATTTCGCTCGCTTGTAGAATGGTGACTCAATGGTTACGGCCTCGACGGCCTCGCCCCGGATCAGCACCTCGATCCGGCGCCCGGCCGCGGCCACTTCCACGGGCAAATAGCACAAACCGATGTTCTTGTTCAGCGTGGGAGAGGGGCCGCCGCTGGTCACTCGCCCGGCGGGCTTGCCCTCCACCAGCACTTCGTAACCGTCGCGCGCAATTCCCCGCCCTCGCATTTCGAAAGCGGTCAGCTTGCGGGGTACGCCTTCAGCGGCCTGGCGCAACAGCGCGTCACGGCCCAGAAAGTCGCCCTTCTCCATCTTCACGATCCAGTCGAGGCGGGCTTCGAACGGTGTTGTGGAGGCGTCGATCTCGTGGCCGTACAAGGCCATGCCGGCCTCCAGCCGCAAGGTGTTGCGCGCGCCGAGCCCGCATGGCTTGATCCCCAGCGGTTGTCCCGCGTCCAGAATCCGGTCCCACACGCCTTCCGCCGCCTCCGGCGCAATGTAGATCTCGAACCCGTCCTCTCCCGTATAGCCGGTCCGTGCGATTCGGGCCGCGTTCCCGCACACTTCACCGTCGATGAAGTTGTAGTAGCGGATCGCCGAGAGGTCCACGGAACACAGCGGTTGAAGCGTCGCAATCGCCTGCGGACCCTGCACGGCAATCTGCGCATAGCGCGGCGAGGCTAGCTCGACCTGTGCGTTCCACCGGTTCGCGCCCAGGATGTGCTCGAAGTCCTTGTCCTGGTTGGACGCGTTGACGCAGAGGAAAAAGTTGTTCGGTCCAACGTGGTGTACCAGGATGTCGTCAACGAAACCGCCGTTGCCATAGAGCAGGCCCGAATACTGAATCTGGCCGGGCTTGAGCCTGGACACGGCGTTGGTGGTGACGAACTCCACCAGTTCCAAGGCCTCGGGACCGAGGATCTCGATCTCGCCCATGTGGCTGACATCGAAGACTCCCACCCTCCGGCGGACGGCGTGGTGCTCATCGAGAATGCCCGAATATTGTATGGGCATTTCCCAGCCCCCAAAATCCACCATCCGCGCGCCAAGCCGCCGGTGCGCGGAATTAAGGGGCGTGACCTTCAACCGAGCTGCTTCAGACATGAAACCGTAAATCTAGCAGGGTCACCCGGGCCAGTCAAACTGCAAGTAGGGCAGGCGGTTTCGCCTGCCGCTGGAGTTTCTACATTTGCAGCAGCCCACGTACTACAGCAGCGCCATTTCTTCTCCGCCCGCGACGATTCGCCACTGGGCGCCTGGAGCCTCACGCTCAGCCCGAAGGGCGTGAGAAAGTAGCCCACGGCGCAAGCCGTGGGGTGGCTGTTAGGGCCGAGGTAGCCCCCGCCAGGGGGCGTAAGTGAGTCGCGGGTTTGGTTGCGGCTATGCTGCTATGTGGGGCAGACGATCGCAGTTCGTCGTCTGCCTCGGGCAGTGTGTGCGCCGGCAAGGACCCTGCCGCAGCTAATCGCAATGCCTCACCGCGAGTTCCATGTCCCGCCGCAAGTGCTTCGCGCCGAACAGCCACAGCACGCCGGCGGCGACGAATGTCAGCCCCACCACCAGAAACGATTTGTTCCAATCCTGGAACCAGTCGTTCAAGAGGCCGACAATAAACGGTGAAATCACGTCGCCCAGCGCGTGAATCACGAAGATATTGAGCGCGAAGCCGATCGCTCGTATGGACGGATGCGTAACGTTGGCCAAAATCGTATTCGTCGGCCCCGTGTTGAAGAACAGGCAGAAACACGTCAGGAAGATCAACGGCCAGATCCATGGAAAGGGAGAATGCAGCACCGCGAGCAGAATTGGAAAACCGGCGAGCATGGCCGCGCCCGACACCAGAAAATACGAGCCGGAGAAGCGCGCCCGCAACTTGTCGCCGCAAATCCCGCCGAGCAGCGTGCCCGTCAGGCCGGCCACCGCGGTGATCCCGCCGAAGATCACCGTCGAATTCGCCGGCGCCCCCGCCCGGCCTTCCAGGTAGTAAGGCATCCAGAACGAGATGCCGCCGATGGCGAACGTCATGGCGGCCATGCCGAGGGTGCAGTAAACGTAGGATGGCGTCCGCAGCAGAACCAGATAGCTGCGCCAGGCGACGGCCACGGGCTTGGCAGCCTTCCCCCGTCCAGGGTCGCGCATGAAGAAACTCCACAGCCCCAGCACAAGCCCCGGCAGCGTGACCAGAAAGAACGCCCACCGCCAGTTTTCGAGCCGGACCCCAATGATCCCCGCGCCCCATTCGCCGATGCCGGAGTTCACAACCAGACCGCCCAGCACGTAGCCCAGCGCACTCCCCACCGGAATGGCGATGTAGAACCACGACAGCACCTGTCCGCGCACCTTCACCGGGTACAGGTCCGAGATCATGGCGGGCGCCACCGGCCCGTAGGCCCCCTCGCCGATCCCCACGCAGCACCTCGTGATGAGGAGCAAGACGAACGTGGCCGCCAGCCCCGATGCGCCGCTCGCCAGGCTCCACAAAATCACGCCAATCCCCACCAGCGCCCACCGCGACCGCCGTTCCGCCAACCGCGCGAACACCGGTGCGCTCACCATGTACATCACCATGAACGCCGCCGCCAGCAAACCGAGCAGCGCATCTTCCGGCTTGAATCCGAGCCGGCTCTGGAACCAATGCATCATGGCGCCGAGCGACCCGCCCTCCACCGCGGCGCCCTCCCGGAAGAACGTCTCCTTGATGGGACCGACCACGGCCGCCAGCACGTACCGGTCGATGTAGTTGAACAGGTTGATCAGCAGCAGCAGCGCCAGCGCCGAACGTGCACCGCGATTCGGAGAGGACATTAGGACTTCCCTTATATCACTTTCCTGACAGTTGCCCCACCTCTGCGAGAATGGTTCAGTGCGGCAGGCGCTTTCGCCTGCCCGGAACGCCGTGGCAGCATCGCCTCCGTAATGGTCTCAGTGGACGACTCCACCGGATCTACGCGGGCTATCACTCAGATCACGAACGCCATCACCGTCACTCGAGGCGAAGGAGTCAAACGTGCGCAAGACTGAAATTCGAGTGGAGCGAGTGGATGCGTTCTTCGAGCGCGGGCGTGAACTCGCGAAGACAGCGGATCGGGGCGCTGCCATTCCGTCCAGCAGAGTAGTCGCCTTCGAAGACGTTGCGTCTCTCCTCCATGTCCTGACGGAGAAGCGCGTGCTTCTACTCAAGCAGATCAAAGAAACGCCCACCTCCATCAGCTTGCTTGCGAAGAAGCTAAAGCGGGACAGAAGCGCCGTGACCCGCGACGTCCAGGTTCTGGAGAGCTTCGGTGTCGTCCAGGTCACGGACAAGCCGCTTCCGGGGCACGGCAGACAGAAGTGGATCACTCCGCTGGCAGGCGAGATCCGGCTTACCGCGGTACTGTAGGCCCTCCTCCGCGTCCTCCGCGCCTCTGTGGTGAACCTCTTCAAGGCGCTCTCGCCGACAGCGTGCCTCTGCG
>CAWDER010000036.1:0-25819 GCA_963801345.1 Bryobacteraceae bacterium | reverse complement strand
TGTGTGGGGATGTAGAGGCGAACCCTCAGCACCAGACGCGGGAACCTTTTGCTCGGATGTGCGTATCCTGAACCATGCAGGATCTATGGTATGCTGCTCGTGCGCTTCGAAGGCAGCCCGGCTTTGCCTTGATCGCCATCCTAACGCTCGCGGTCGGTATCGGCGCCAGCAGCGCCATTTACAGCGTCGTGGATGCTACGCTCTTGCGCACGCTGCCGTTCCGAGAACCGCAGCGGCTCGCGCGCGTCTTCCTGACCCAGCCTGTCACGCCAGACATGCCATTTCCCGAGGACGCACCCTGGTCGTATCCCAAGTACGAGACGTTCCGTCAGCTCCAGCAGCCCTTCGAGAATACAGCGGTGTATCGCGGCAGCGGCCTCAGACTCTCTGGAACCGGCGAACCCGAGAAGATCAACGGTGAGTTCGCCGGCGCCGGCTACTTCTCAATACTCGGGGTGAGGCCGCAGATCGGCCGCGCGTTTCTGCCCGAGGAGGACACTACTCCGGGAATGCATCCGGTCGCGGTCCTTAGCCATGGCCTCTGGCAGCGCCGGTTTGGCGGTGATGCGGCGATCTTGGGCAAGACCCTGACACTGGACGACAAGGGCTATACCGTGGTTGGCGTGGCGCCTCCCGGATTTCGCGGTTTGACCGGCCGCGCCGATTTGTGGCTCCCCGCCACAATGTACGACCCGGCAGCTCTCAAGCGCCGCTGGAGCCACTCATGGGAGGTCATCGCGCGGCTGAATCCCGGCGTCAGCATGCAAATGGCGCAGACAGCGGCGATCGTGCTTGGCCGGCAAGTGGAGGCCGCGCACCCCAGCCCCGAGCCACGTTCTCGCTGGGGCGCGCGGGCGGCCAGCCTGGAGTCGGTGAGGGTCGAGCCCGAGGTGCGCAAGGCCGTTCTGGTGCTTTTCGGCGCCGCCGGTTTTGTGCTGCTGGCGGCCTGCGTGAATCTGACCAATCTCCTGTTGGCCCGCAACGCATCGCGGCGCGCCGAACTGGCCATCCGCCAGGCGGTGGGTGCGGGCCGGTGGCGGCTCGTCCGGCAACTGCTCACCGAAAGCGCTCTGCTGGCCTCGCTCGGCGGCCTCGGCGGCCTGGCGCTGGCTTGGTGGGGTCTGGGAGCCTTCCATGCCGTCGATCTTGCGGCCGGGGATCCGTTGGGTTTCCATACGCCGGACCTCACGCTGGTTGGATTGACCTCGATTCGAATCGATCTCCGGGTGTTGCTGTTCACCTTCGGCGTCACACTGGCAACGTGCCTGCTGTCTGGACTGGCGCCCGCCATCGGCGCATCGCGGCCTGACCTGATCCGCGCGCTCAAGCATGACGATGCGCAGCGGGCGGGATGGGGCCTGCTGGCGAGCAGGCACGTTCTCGTGGTGGTCGAAGTCGCACTGGCACTGGTGCTGCTCACGGGAGCCGGACTTATGATTAAGAGCCTTGGAAAGGTGCTCGGCACGAGGATCGGCATTGATGCCGACAAACTGCTCACGGTCTCCCTGGACCCCTCCGGGCAGTACGACGAAACCACCATCACCGGCTTCTTCGACGAGGTGGAGACACGCCTCAGCGGGCTCGCCGGCGTCGTCTCGGTGGGCCGGCGGGACTCCTACCCGCTGTCGGGTTGCTGCACGATGACCCTATTCTGGTATCGTGACCGCACCAACCCGCCCCGGGGTTCGGAGCCGATTGTCGGGGCCTACTACGTTTCCCCGTCTTACTTCCGGACCATGCGGATTCCACTGGTGCGCGGCCGCTTCTTCACAACGGCCGATCGCAAAGGCGCACCCAAGGTCGTGTTGGTGAGCGAGACCGCGGCTCGCAGACTATGGCCCGGTGAGACCCCCCTGGGAAGGTTCATCGGCTTGGCTGACGGGTGGTTCGATGACCGCGCCGAAGTGATCGGCGTCGTAGCCGACGTGCGGAACATGCCGCCGGGCAACCCGGAACCTCCGGCAATCTACGCCTCGTATCTTCAGGCGCCCCAGGCCTATCCGTCGGTGCTGTTTGTCCGAACGGCAGGTGACCCCGGAGCGCTCGCGCAGACGGTCCGGCAACAGATAAGAGCGGTGAACCGCAATGTGATCGTCACCGATAGCAAGCCGATGCGGCAACGCATCGTTGGCGCCGCCTCGAAGACGCGCTTCAGCGCGGCGCTGCTGGCGGCTTTTGCCGCCATCACCGTCGTGCTGGCTGGGCTGGGCATTTACGGCGTGTTGTCGTACTCGGTGGCGCAACGCACCCGCGAGTTTGGGGTCAGGATTGCGCTCGGCGCGAGGCCGGCCGACATCATAGCCATGGTCCTGCGGCGAGGATTGGGTCTGACGCTGGCAGGCCTGGCGATCGGCATGGCGCTGGCGTTCGGGCTCGCCCGTCTCATGGCCACGCTGTTGTATGAGGTGAAGCCGTACGATGCGCCGACCTTCGCCTTGACTGCTGCCGGCCTCGCGTGTGTCGCGCTGTTGGCCTGCTACATTCCCGCCCGGCGCGCGGCCTCGGCGGATGCGCTGGCGGCGTTGAAGGCGGAGTGACTGCGGGATGGGGGTCCGGCCACACTTCAGCCCGCGCGGCGACGCTTGGGCTGAGGCTGAGCGGTAGACTTCTCGCTGACAGGAGGTTTGCGGAGCGCCGTAAGGGATTTCTGGAGCGCGTCCATGATGTTGACGACGGGAGCGAGTTCCTGGGCCGGCGGCGCGTTTACGACATCGTGGCCGCTGATCTTGGCGTCGATCATGGCCTTGAGTGCTTCGCGGTAGCTGTCGCTGTACTTGGCGGGTTCAAAGGGCACCACCAGAGCGTCAATCAACTGCTGGGCCATGGCCACTTCCGGCTCCTTCACGATGGAACTGTCGGTGCGAAACTCCTCGCTCGCCCGAACTTCGTCCTGGTAGTACATGGTGTGCAGCATGAGGCCCTTCTTGCCGGGACGGAGGATGACGACGTGTTCACGGTTGTGCATGGTAAGCTTCGCCACGCCAAGGCGGCCCGTGCGCTTGAGGGCCTCAAAGAGGACGGTGTAGGCCTTTTCTCCGGCTTCTTCGGGCTGAAGGTAATAGGAGCTCTCAAGGTAAACTGAGTCGAGATCGCGGGCTTCCAAGAATTCGAGAACTTCTATGACCTTCGCGCTCTTTGGCTGGATCTTCTTGATATCCTCTTCGTCGACGACGACGTAGCGGCCTTCCTCGTACTCATAGCCTTTGACGAGGTCGTTGCGGGGGACAGGCTTGTCTTCGGCGATGCAGTACAGAACCTGTTTCACGCGGGAGTTGTCCTGCTTGTGAAGCTGGTTGAAGCTGATCGTCTCGCTGCGCGCGGCGGCGCTGAGCCGCACGGGCAGAGAGATCAACCCAAAAGTGATGTGGCCCTTCCAAATCGTGGTAGGCATGGTTAGAGAGCCCCTCTCCGGACTTATCCAACTGATTAACATAGAAGTGACTGGGATTTCAAGCGATTGCGGATCCCCCATGCCTGAGCGCCTGGAAGAGTACTCGAGAAAACGGAGCTTCGAGAAGACACCGGAGCCGAAGCCGGATCTGGGGGCCACTCCGGCTGGGCGCGTGTACTGCGTCCAACGGCACCACGCCCGCCGGCTGCACTACGACCTGCGCATCGAAGTGGGAGGGACGCTGAAGTCCTGGGCGGTTCCACAGGGGCCGACCCCGGAAGCCGGCATCAAGCGCCTGGCGGTGATGGTGGAGGACCATCCGCTCGAGTATGCGGAGTTCGAGGGCACGATCCCGAAAGGGAGCTATGGCGCGGGCAGCGTGATGCTGTGGGACCGTGGCTGGTGGGAGCCGGCCGTTGCGAAAAGTCCGGAGGAGATGCTGGAAAAAGGCGACTTCAAGTTCATCCTGCACGGGGAGAAGCTGCGCGGCGAGTTCGTGCTCGCGCACATGAAGGGAGCCAGGGGCAAGGGCAACGAATGGCTGCTGATCGAGAAGAAGGACGCGGAGGCGAGGCCCGGCTGGGACGTCGAGCAGTACGCCTACAGCGTGGCCACGGGGCGGACGCAGGAAGAGATCGCGCAAGAGCTGCCGGCCAGGGGGCCAGCGGCTCGGAAGGCGCGGGAGGTTCCCGAGGGCGCGGTGCCCTCGCCCATGCCCAGCTCGATCCGGCCGATGCTGGCAATCTCCGCCGCGGAGCCACCGGCGGGCGGAGGGTGGCTGCACGAAGTGAAGTGGGACGGTGTCCGCGCTTTGTGCTTCCTCAAGCAGGGCCGGTTGCGGATCGCGGGCCGGAAGGGCGCATCGATCGAACGGCAGTATCCGGAACTGGGCGTGCTGCCGCAGCACGTGGAGGCGGAATCGGCGATTCTCGACGGCGAGATCGCAGCTTTGGATGAGAACGGGCGGCCGAGCTTTGAACTTCTGCAGCCGCGGATCATGGCACGCGACGCAAACGCGGCAGCGCAACTGGCGCGGTCGCGTCCGGTGGTTTTCTTCGCGTTCGATCTCCTGTACTGGAACGGGTTCGATTTGCGCAGTGCGCCCTTGAAAGAGCGCCGGAAGCTGCTGGAGGAGGTGGTGCGCCCAGGGACGGCGGTACGGCTTTCGGAGATTTTTGATGTCGATCCGCGCCAACTGCTGGAAGCCGTGCGGGCCCAGGGGCTGGAGGGAATTGTGGAGAAGCGCAGCGCCAGCCTCTATGAGGAGCGGCGTTCCGCGAACTGGGTGAAGGTGAAAGCGACGCGGCAGCAGGAGTTCGTCATTTGCGGCTACACGCTCGGCGAACGGGATTTCTTTAGCGCCCTGGTGCTGGGAGTGTACGAAGGGGAGCGATTGAGCTTTGCGGGCAGCGTGGGTACGGGATTCAACCAGAAGCTGATGAAGCAGATTCGGGAGAGGCTGGATGAGCTGCGGACTGAGCGTCCGCCGTTTCGCGAGAAGGTGCCGCTTCCCCGGGAGGTGCGATGGGTGCGGCCCGAGCTGGTATGCACGGTGAAGTTCCTGGAGTGGACCAACAATTGGCGCCTGCGCGCGCCGGTGTTCATGGGGCTCCGCGACGACGTCGATCCGCACGAATGCACCAGGCTTGAGGCGGCCGCGGAGGAGCCGCCGGAGCGTGCGCCGCTGATTCCCGGGGATAAGGCGGAAGCCACGCTGGAGGTGGAAGGGCACAGACTGCAGTTTCGAAATTTGAACAAGGTGTTCTATCCCGGCGAAGGCGTGACCAAGCGAGACATCCTGGAGTACTACAACGCGGTGGCGGAGTTGCTGATCCCTTATTGGAAAGACCGGCCGCTTTCGTTGCGGCGCTATCCGGACGGGATTGCTAAGGAGGGATTTTTCCAGAAGGACGCATCCGGCAGCGGGTTACCGGAGTGGCTAAGGAAGGAACGAGTGTTGGCGGAGGACGGGAAGATGCGGCTTCAGGTAATCGGCGACTCCAGAGCAGAGCTGCTCTGGCTGGCGAATCTGGGCTGCATCGACCAGAATCCGTGGATGAGCCGGGTGGGTTCGCTGGACAACCCGGACTTCCTGCTGATCGACCTGGATCCGCAGGAGTGCAGTTACTCGACTGTGACGGAGGCCGCGCAATTGATTCGGCGGCTGCTGGAGGATGCCGGGCTCACCGGCTGTCCGAAGACCACCGGCGGGAAGGGCATGCACATCTACGTGCCGCTGGATCCGGTGTATACGTACGACCAGGTTCGGGCTTTTGCGGAGATTCTGGCCCGGCTGGCTGAGCGCGAGCGTCCGGACCTGTTCACGCTGCCGCGCGCGGTGAGCAAGCGGGCGATGGGCAAGGTGTATTTCGACTACTTGCAGATAGGGCGGGGAAAGACGATTTCGGCGCCTTATGTGCTTCGCGCGCATCCGGGCGCGCCGGTGGCCACGCCTCTGGACTGGAGCGAAGTGAGGGAGGATTTGGAGCCGGGATTGTTCCACATACGGAACGCGCTTGCGCGGTACGACCGGACGGGCGACCTGTTTGAGCCGGTGCTGAAACTGAAGCAGCGGCTGGAGTCGCCGCTGGAGCGTCTGCGTAAGCGGACGGAAGTTGGGCGGAGCTGAGCGGGGAACCCGAGCGGCCGCCGCTTGGCCAGTCGCCTTTCCTCCCTGCGTCCCCTTATCTCGGAGGCACAAACTGGACGTACGACGGTGGTGTGCGACACCGCGATCCCCGAAGCAGCGGATAGGCTCCTCGAAGATCCGTCGCACGCCATTTGACCCGGTTACACGCCGAGCGAGCGTCCGTGAGGAACGCCTCAATTCAGCTTCTCGATCACAACGGAAGCGTTGACGTTGGCTTCTGTGCCTCCGGCCAGAGTTTGGAGGGTAGTCGCCGCGGCAGAAGTGTAATTTCGAATAGTCAGGACATCGCCCGCTGCTACCGCGACGATGACCTGCCCATTATTTTGCTGAGTGCCGGCGCCTGAACCGTAGGTGCTTCCCGTAATCGCGACGCCATTCAGAAATGCCGTATATTGACTGGGCTCCACTGTTGACAAGCTGAAAGTCAATCTTGTAAGTTCCGGCGATGGTAAGTGTAATCGCGGAACTTCCGGCGGTATGCGTGATTCCCGAGGTGAGAATGCCGTTTGAGTCAAAGGCCACACTAGCGCCTACCGCAACTGATTGAGAGCCTGTGTTGTAAATGTAACCGAACTGGGCTAACCCGCCGGCTGGCCCGGCAGGCCAGTCGGACCAGCGGGGCCGACTGGACCGGGACCGTGGAGTCAGCCCCTGCTGGGCCGACAGGACCAACGGGACCAGCGGGGCCCACAGGACCAGGAACCGTAGATGCCGCTCCCGCCGGACCAACTGGTCCAGGGACCGTGGAGTCAGCACCCGTTGGGCCGGTGGGACCGCTGGGACCCGCTGGACCGGGGACCGTGGAGTCAGCCCCTGCTGGGCCGGTGGGACCAGCGGGGCCCACAGGACCAGGAACCGTAGATGCCGCACCCGCCGGACCAACTGGTCCAGGGACCGTGGAGTCAGCACCCGTTGGGCCGATAGGACCGCTGGGACCCGCTGGACCAGGGACCGTGGAGTCAGCCCCTGCTGGGCCGGTGGGACCAGCGGGGCCCACAGGACCAGGAACCGTAGATGCCGCTCCCGCCGGACCAACTGGTCCAGGGACCGTGGAGTCAGCACCCGTTGGGCCGGTGGGACCGCTGGGACCCGCTGGACCGGGGACCGTGGAGTCAGCCCCTGCTGGGCCGGTGGGACCAGCGGGGCCCACAGGACCAGGAACCGTAGATGCCGCTCCCGCCGGACCAACTGGTCCAGGGACCGTGGAGTCAGCCCCCGTTGGGCCGATAGGGCCGCTGGGACCCGCTGGACCGGGGACCGTGGAGTCAGCCCCTGCTGGGCCGGTGGGACCAGCGGGGCCCACAGGACCAGGAACCGTAGATGCCGCTCCCGCCGGACCAACTGGTCCGGGGACCGTGGAGTCAGCCCCTGCTGGGCCGACCGTGGGACCCGCTGGACCGGGACCGCACAGGACCAGGAACCGTAGATGCCGCTCCCGCCGGACCAACTGGTCCGGGAACCGTGGAGTCAGCCCCTGCTGGGCCGGTGGGACCAGCGGGGCCCACAGGACCAGGAACCGTAGATGCCGCTCCCGCCGGACCAACTGGTCCGGGGACCGTGGAGTCAGCCCCTGCTGGGCCGGTGGGACCAGCGGGGCCCACAGGACCAGGACCGTAGAGCCGCTCCCGCGGGACCGGGGACCGTAGAGTGCCGCTCCCGCCGGACCGTAGAGCCGCTGGGACCCGCTGGACCAGGGACCGTGGAGTCAGCCCCTGCTGGGCCGGTGGGACCAGCGGGGCCCACAGGACCAGGAACCGTAGAAGCCGCTCCCGCCGGACCAACTGGTCCGGGAACCGTGGAGTCAGCCCCTGCTGGGCCGGTGGGACCAGCAGGGCCCACAGGACCAGGAACCGTAGAAGCCGCTCCCGCCGGACCAACTGGTCCGGGGACCGTGGAGTCAGCCCCTGCTGGGCCGGTGGGACCAGCAGGGCCCACAGGACCAGGAACCGTAGATGCCGCTCCCGCCGGACCAGCCGGACCGGGACCGCTGGTCCGGGGACCGTGGAGTCAGCACCTGCTGGGCCGTGTGGGACCAGCGGGGCCCACAGGACCAGGAACCGTAGACGCCGCTCCCGCCGGACCAACTGGCCCGGGGACCGTGGAGGCAGCCCCTGCTGGGCCGGTGGGACCGCAGGGCCCACAGGACCAGGAACCGTAGATGCCGCTCCTACCGGACCGGCCGGGCCAGTTGGACCCGCTGGACCAGGGACCGTGGAGGCAGCACCGGTGGGGCCGGTCGGACCTGTCGCCCCCTGTGGTCCCGGCTCGCCAGGTGGTCCGGAAACTCCAGGAGGTCCGACACCGGCACGGAAAATAACGCTCAATTCCGGCGCATGGCTCGTAGATATGCTTTCCTTGCTGTCGAAAAACACCATCGTGGCCGGCGTCTGCGGTGCGGTGGATATGACAAACCCTTGATTCAATTGCGGGCTCAGTAGCCACTTCTGAACCGTGTCCGTCACATCCACCGTGACGAACTGCGACGCCTGTGAAACCGGGAACGTGGCGATGAGAGCGCCTGACGCAGGCGCTGAGTTGTGGGTCAGCGTGCCTTCATCCCACGGCCCGGCCGCCTCGGAAACCTGAATCTCGCCGGCGGCGGCCACGCGGCCTACCCACAGAACAAGCCTGACTCTCGATATATCTGAAGGGCTGAGAGTGGCCGGCAACTGCGACAAGTCGAACTTCAAGAATGATTTGTTGGTTTCGCCTGTCTGCAAAAAAGGAAGCGCACCGAAGATCACATCCGGATACAGACTATTCGAGTGTGCGTCCCCGCTAAGTGGCGGATCTTGGGCTAAACACGCGGCAGTCGAAAGTAGCGCGATTGCTACCTTGTAGTTCATGAATGAGTAGTGGATAAGTCTCAAAAATCTTCTCGTCTCCATTGTTTCTGAGAGAAACATTGGGGTGAGGCCACTAGAGAAGGAGGGAGAGAAATGCGCTACGCGGTCATCCGCCTATACCTCATCGTGTCTCTTGCTCGGACCGCCTTTGGGGCGGATTTCTCTTTCGTGGGAGCGTTCGCTCAAGATGATGAGCGCAGGCAGTTCACCTTTACCCTCATCCAGCCGGGGATTGTCGTCTTACGCACCTGGTCCTACGCGGGCGGCGTGAACTCGACGGGAGCGCGAATTGAAGGCGGCGGATTCGATCCCTCGCTCTCGCTTTTCGATTCTACCGGCCTGTTGCTCGCCACCAATCGCGATGGGGGCTGCGACAAAGTCGCCGCAGACCGGGTCACCACCTGGTGTTGGGATGCCTTCCTCGCCATGACACTGCCCAAGGGTACCTACCAACTCGTCTTGACGGAATCGGAGAATACGCCGCAGGGGCCGTATCTGGCGGATCCATTCGTGTATGACGGAGCAGGAGACTTCACCGCTGCCCCGGGCACCCACGCGCCGGCAGGGTTCTGGGACTACTCGCCCAACCGCCGCAACAGCCCTTATGCCGTGGACATCAGCGGCGTCGATTCCGCCCAATTGCAGCTCGTGCCGGCGATCGGCGCGCTGGTCAATAGCGCGAGCTATCAGGCTGGCCCGGCCGGTCCGAACACGATGTTGACCTTCTTCTACCGCAGTTTTCCCGGAGCGCAGCCCTCACGCGTTCTGATCGACGGACTGAGCGCGGAGATCCTGTACAACGGCCCCACGCAGCTGAACTTCGTGGTCCCGCCGACCACGATCTCCAACGCGAGCGCCGCTTTGCAGATTTCAAGCGGCGGCAATCTAATGCTGGCAACAGCGCTGCAGATTGCAGATTCCTCGCCGGCGCTGTTCACTGCCAGCCAATCGGGAACCGGGCAGGCCAGCGTCCTGAATCAGGACTATACCTACAACGGAGCCGGCGCTCCCGCCGTGCCCGCGGCGCGCGGATCGATCCTGATGGTGTACGGAACCGGCTTCGGCGTCGCAAATCCTGCCGGACAGGACGGGCTTTCCTGGCTCGCCTCGGCGGTCAGCGCCAGTGTCGGGGGACTCCCCGCCGAGGTGACCTTCGCCGGGTTGGCGCCCGGATATTCTCCAGGCCTGCAGCAGATCAACGTCCGCATTCCGGATGACTGCCCCGCCGGAGCGGCGGTGCCGATACGGCTGCAGATCGGCGGGCACAGTACGCAGCCAGGGACCACCATCGCCGTGGGGGGTGCGCCGTAGAAGTGGAACTGAACCCCATGCTGCCTGAGTAAATCGACGCGAGCCGGAGACAAGAAGGTATACTGCCAGCGATGCCCAACAACTCCCTGCCAGTATCCACCCTGAAGGATCCCGTCACCTGGCTCTATCCCCCCCTCGAACCTTTCAACACGGGCCGGCTCCAGGTCTCCCCCGTCCACGAGATCTACTTCGAGGAAAGCGGCAACCCCTCCGGCAAGCCGGTGATTTTTTTGCACGGCGGTCCCGGCGGCGGTTCCGATCCCAAGCAGCGCCGTTTCTTCCACCCCGGGAAGTACCGCATCGTGAACTTCGACCAGCGCGGCTGCGGCAAGACCACGCCCTACGCGTCCCTGGAAGCCAACACCACCTGGGACCTCGTCGCCGACATCGAGAAGCTCCGCGAGCACCTGGGGATTCAGCGCTGGCAGGTGTTCGGCGGATCCTGGGGGTCCACCCTGGCCCTCGCCTATGCGCAAACTCACCCCGAGCGCGCCACCGAACTGGTCCTCCGCGGCATTTTCCTCCTCCGCAAGCAGGAAATCGACTGGTTCTACCAGCGGGGCGCGTCGGTGCTCTATCCCGATGCGTGGGAGCCGTACCTCGCGCACATCCCGGAGGCCGAGCGCGGCGATCTGCTCTCCGCCTACTACAGACGCCTTACCAGCGAGGATCCGGCCGTGCGACTCGCGGCCGCGAAGATCTGGAGCGGATGGGAGGGCGCCACCTCCAAGCTCATGCCCGACGCTGAATTCGCCGGCCATTACGAAGAGGATGAGTTCGCCCTGGCCTTCGCGCGCGTTGAGGTCCACTACTTTTTCAACAAAGGTTTCTTCGAAACCGACGACCAGTTGCTGCGCAATGCCTCGCGCATCCGCCACATCCCCGGGGTGATCGTGGAGGGCCGTTACGACGTCGTCTGCCCCATGGAAAGCGCTTGGGCGCTCCACCGTGCGTGGCCCGAAGCCGACCTCATCATCACCCCCGACAGCGGCCACAGCGCCTTCGACCCCCCGAACTCTCGCGCCCTGGTCGCGGCGACCGACAAATTCGCCGGTTGAGCGCCAGCGCCGCGATCACGCGTCGGGCGGGATGTCGTGCGTCGCCAGGCCGTGCTGGATTCCTCCGGCGGGATACACCGCTACCTGGACGTTGCTCCCCTTGTGCGCCTTCTTGAGACGGGCGAGCACTTCGTTCCAGGTGGGAACGCCTATGAGCTCCGGCGGCAGGGCCGGGTCTCCCAATTCCCGCGCCTGCAGATACTGCGTGTACAGCAATAACTGGCCCACGTTCTTGTAACGCGGCTTCCTTGCGGCCCGCGCTTTGAAGTAGTTTCCTCCGCCTCTCTCGAAGAAGCTCAATTGGTCGTTGTAGTGCCACACGAATTCGCCCATGGGGTTCTGGTTGATGACCACCACGCTGCCGCCATCCTTGAGCCCGGCGTTCGCCCAGCCGAAGTGCTCGTGAAGCTGCGAGCCCTTGGGGTAAGCGTTCGCGATAATGATATCGGCGTTCTTAGCGAATTCGGTGGAGAAATTCGCGATCCCGAATCGGCAAGCCGCGTAGTGAGCCCTCACCACGTCGCCGGCAAACACCTTTACTACCTTGCGCTCGTGGTTGTAGCAGGTTTGCACGCTGAAGTCGACACCCGTCAGCCGGGCAGCCTCGATCATGTCCTGACGCTGCTCGTTTTCGTAGACGTGGTAGATCTCGCGTCCGTCCTTGTCCCGGCTCGGACGCTGCTTCTGCCGAACCTGGTTGTGCATGAACCGGATGGTCTTGATGCCCGCCACACCCGGCAGGATCAGTTTCGGCCCGCCGGCATAGCCGGGCGTGCCGTGGCGTTTCAGTCCGCTGAGCGTGATCTTGACGTCGGCGTTGTAGAAATAGGTGTCGATCTGAACCTGGTTACCCGCCTTGGTGGTTCCCAGGTCCGCAAGGTTTTCCCAAATATTGTGGTTGATCCACGGATGGCGCCGCACGGCTGCGTCGCCGATTTTCTTGGCCACCTCCATCCCGTTCATCTGGTAGTGCGCGCCGTGAGCGGCCACGAACAGGATGTTCTCGTCCTGGATGCCCGCGGCATTCAGTTCCGCGATCACGTGCGGCACGATCTCACTGGTGGGCGTCGGCCGCGTGAGATCGTCGATGGCGATGGCGACGGTGGTCTTGCCGGCGGCGATCTCGCGCAAGGGTTTGGTCCCGATCGGGCTCTGTACTGCCTTCTTGATCTCGTCCGGCGTCAAAACGGGATTCTGGATGCCCTGGATGTTGTAGAACTTCACGTTCCAATCCGGGGGCAACGCGAACTGCTCCAGTTTATCGCCGAACCACTCGTGCGTACGCAAACTGATGGTGTTGGAAGCGGACAGGGCGGGCGCGGACAAAGCAGTCGCGGCGGCTGTCCCGGCTAGAAACTCACGGCGGCTGGACATCTCAATTTCCTTTCTCGACTGCATCGCAAGCCCGGGCGCGTGTTTAAGACCGCGCTGGGCAGGTCAGGCGAAGTGCCCTCTGGGACCTTTCAGGCCACCATCGATTGTACATCCATGGCAGCACCCTACCAGGCCAGGAGGTCCCGCGCGGTGATCCCCACGAGTGCCAAGGTCAGGCCGACCATGATCACAACCGCCGACCAGGCCACCAGGTTGTAGGAGCGGCTGTTCACCCACTTTCCCATCAGGCCGGGCTTGTTCACCAGCAAGATCATGAAGATCAGAACGAAGGGCAGCAGCGCTCCGTTCAGCACCTGCGAGAAGAGGATCATCTTCACCAGCGGAAAATTGGGCAGCAGAACCACGCCCGCCCCGACCACGATCAGAAACGTGAAAAGCCAGTAGAAGACCGGGGCCTCGCTGAAGCGCCGGTTCACGCCGGACTCGAAACCCAACCCTTCGCAGACCGTGTAGGCGGTGGACAACGGCTGAATGCAGGCGGCGAACAGGGAGGCATTGAAAAGTCCGGCGGAGAAAAGCAGGAAGGCGTAGTTGCCGAACGGCTTTAACCCGAGGGCGGCGTCGGACGCGTCGGTGATATCGCGCGGCGAAATCTTCCAGATAGCCCCGGCGCAGGCCACGATGATGAAGAACGCGATCACGGTCATGGCGATGCAGCCGACGATCACCTCGATGCGCGACTCGGCGTAGTCCTTGGCCGTCACCCCCTTCTCCACGATCGCCGCCTGCAAATAAAACTGCATCCAGGGAGCGATCGACGTGCCCACGATTCCGATGACGATTGTGAGGTAGGCGGGATCCAGCATGAACACCGGCCGCACGCTATAGATCGCCGCTTGGGTCCAGTTGGGCTCCACCAGGAATCCGGAGACGATGTAGCAGACGTACAGCGCACAGGCGAACAGGAAAATCTTCTCCACGCTCTGGTAAGTTCCCTTGACGACCAGCAGCCAGACCGCCATTGCCCCCAGCGGGACCGAGATGTAGCGGGTGATGCCGAACAGCTCGAGCGAGCTGGCAATGCCCGCGAAGTTGGCCATGACGTTGGTCAGGTTGGTGACCACCAGCAGCGCCATCATCAGAAACGTTGTCCGCAGCCCGAACTCTTCGCGGATGAGGTCGGAGAGGCCCTTGCCCGTGACCGCGCCCATGCGCGAGCACATTTCCTGCGTCACGATGAGCAGAATCATCACCGGCAGGAGGGTCCACAGCGGCAGGTAGCCCCATCGCGCACCAGCTTGGGAATAGGTGTAGATGCCGCCGGCGTCATTGTCCACCATCGCCGTGATAAAGCCCGGCCCGATGACGGAGAAGAAGATCGCGATGTGGTAGCGGAATCGCTTCAGAATCTGAGGCAGCACTTATTTCTGCCTCAGTACGGAGATGATGTCGTCGGCCGTGATCACGCCGGCCAGCTTGCCCTCGTCGTCCACCACGGGCAGCGTGAGCAGGTTGTACTTATCGAAGAGTTCAATCACCCTCTTTTGCTTCTCGTCCACCGGGACCTGGATCAAGGTCTCCGAACACAGATCCCTGAGCCGGCCCGTGCCGGAGGCCACGAAAAGGCGCGCCACGGGCACCACACCCACCAACCGCTCCTCCGCATCGATGAGGAGCAACGTATTGAGGGTCTCCAGCAGCTCCTCGTTGCCCTTCAGGGCGGCTACGGCGTCGGCGACGGTGGCCTCCTGGTGGAGCGTCACGTACTCGGTGTTCATCAGGCCGCCGGCGGTGTCCTCCTCGAATTCGAGCAGCTCCTGGAGGTCCGACTTCGGCTCGGTCTCCATCTCCTCCAGGATTTCATCGGACGTCTCTTCCTCGAGTTCGGCCAGGGCGTCGGCCGCTTCGTTCGGAGACATCTCCTCGATGATGTCGGCGGCCTTTTCGGTATCGAGCGACTCCAGGATGCTCGCCTGCATCTTGGGCTCCACCTCGGAAAGAGTCTCGGCGGCCACTTCGCTATCGATGGTGGAGAGAATCGCCTCCCGATCCTCCGGGCTGAGCTCTTCGACGATATCGGCGAGGTCGGCCGGGTGCATCTTTTCGAGCGCCGTGTGCGAAATATTGAGGCGCAGGCGTCTTTGAGGGTCGGCTTCGACGATGTTGCAGAACTCCCAGCGAATGCTGTTGACCGGGATGGCCCGCTGCAGCCGGCGGACGAAGCGCAGGGGCAAGGCGCCCTGCACCAGCCGGCGGAAGATGCTGCGCAGCCCGATATCGACTTCCAGTACCCTCAATACATCGTGGCCATCCTCGTGTCCCTTGCTAAAGGTCACGTCGGTCACCCGGACCACCTTGCGGCCGGAGACGTCGATGATCTGCTGGTCGAGCAAGTCACGCGCCAGACGGAGCATGTACTCGTCGGCGTGGTAGGGCGTCAGAAGTTCGTCTCGAAGGAAAATGCCATCCAGAGAGATGGAGCGGACCTGCTCGTGGTGCACGGTCAGCCAAGCCCAGCCGCCCCCGACCAGATAGCGGTCCACACGGGCGGAATCGATCAGGGGAACCAGCGCCGCGTCCTTGACACGGCCAATCCGGCGGCCTTTGATGTCGTAGACCTTCAGGCCCACCAGTTCCGTCAAATAGAGCAGCTTTTCCGCCATCGCCGAACCACTACCGATGCCTTCGCCGGGCGCATAAAGGGCGCCTGCGGGGGCCTTACGACGGGCGGCCTTCGACAGTGCGCTCTACATGACTGATGCTGGCTAATTCCACTATGCCCCAACCGGGCGCGGCACTGCAAGAAAATCTTTCGGGTTTTTCGCAGCGGCCGGCGATTCGCGGTGATCTAAGTCGTTGCCGTACTGCCCACCCTGGAATGCCCAGTCCTGTTCCGCCGACGGAACACGATTGCTCCGGCTATCACGGAGAGGGCTCGGGCGCAATTCGCAGCGAGTGCGTGCTCCATACCGGGCCAGGGTTTTCCAATTTGTCGTTCCTGTAGCTCGGACGAGGTTGAAGCTCAACACATAGAACGCGGCGAACAGGGAGACCACCGCGAAGGCGGCGGCCATTTCGCGGCCATCGGACCAACGGGCCACCTTCCAGCCCGACCAGAAAGGGGATGGCTGTGCACACCACGACTGCAAGGATGGAATACCCCCAGGGCGGCACTGAAACAGAACATCCGCCGGCGTCGCAGACCATAATGCCCAAACGATCGAGGATACCGATCCACACGGAGATTACGAAGAACCCTAGCAAAGAGCCGAGGAACCAGCACGTCAGGAACCACCGAAATGCAAGGTCCAACATCCGCAGCGGGGAAACGGTCAGATCGTGCCACAAATGGGAGCCCGCGGTTCGCAACACGCAGGACCAGAACCAGAGAGTGCCTCGCGAGGAGGCTTCTTCCACCAGGTCCCCCACCGTGGAAGCCGCGCGGTCCGGTGGGGCTACCAGCGATAGAATCCACTCCGCGACGGCAGCGCTATGCATGGACAACCCCCGGAAGCTTCAAGCCCTTCAGAAGGCGCTGATAGGAACGCTGAGCGCGAGCCACAGCCTCCACGCCCCTGGCGGTGACCGTGAAGAATCGCTTCGCGCGCCCGCCTCGCTGAGGGGTCGGCTCCCCCAGCCAGGACTTCACTAGGCCCTTCTCTTCCAGCCGATCCAGCGTCGTGTACAGGGCGCCCTGGAGCAGGTTCCCGATCCGTGCAGGCCGCGATCTCCGCCCGGATCGTCACGCCGTACGCGTTCTCCCCCACACGCAGAATCGCCAGCAGCGCAATCTGTTCGAAATCCCCTAACGGAGCCGCGACCGACATTTAAACTACATCGTAACTTAAAGCTGCCATCCGGTCAAGACTTTTCGAAGATCCGCACCCATTCACGGAAATCGGGGTTTGAGTGTCCCCGGTTGCCCCGGTTGCCGGATGGGTAGAATGAAATGGTATGCGGCTGCTACTCCTCTGTGCCTCCCTGGCGTCTGTGTTCCTGATGGCTGGCTGCAACGGAGGCCGGGCCGAAAAGAAGAAGGCTGCGGACGAGTTCGCCCGCTTCGTCGACCTCCACTTCAGAGCTGCGTTCGAGTGGCGCCCTTCCGACGGCACCGAGGCCGGGTTCCACGAATACGACTCGAAGACGGAAGATTACTCGGCTGCCGCCATCCGCACGCGGATCGCGACGCTAAGCGAGGAACTGCTCCAGCTCGGCGCCATTCGTAAGGGCCCGCTTTCCCCCGACGACGAGATTGACGCAGCCATGCTGAACGGCCAGTTGCGCTCGGACCTGTTGGATCTGGAGACGCTGCGCTGGATGAATCGGAATCCAATGCTATACGTCTCGACGCCGGGCGGCAGCGTGGATTCGCTGATCAAGAGGAACTTCGCGCCGCCCGCCGAGCGGCTGCGCAACGTCATTGTCCGGCTGCAAGGAGTGCCCCCTCTGATCGAGGCCATGAAGAGCAACATGGAGGACCCGCCTCGCGAGTACACCGAATTGGCCATCCGGGTCGCTAGCGGATCGGTGGGTTTCTTCGATAAGACGGTTCGAAACTGGGGCCAGGAGGCGGCGGGCAACGACGCAGGCCTGAAGCGCGACCTAAACGACGCGGCGGGGAAAGCCGCGGAGGCCATGCGTAGTGGCGCGGCGTGGCTGCAATCGGATCTGTTGCCAAGGTCGAAGGGCACCTACGCCATCGGCGCGGAGAACTTCTCCCGAAAGCTCCTCTACGACGAAATGCTGGAGATTCCGCTCGACCGCCTGCTGGAAATCGGAGAGGCGAACCTGGCAAAGGATCACAAGGCGTTTCTCGAAACTGCCCAGCGCATCGCCCCCGGCAAGCCGCCCATGGAAGTGATGCGGATGCTCTCGAACGACCACCCCACGGAGGCGCGGCTGATCGAGGACACCAAGCGTGATGTGGAGGGCATACGGCAGTTTCTGGTGGACCGCAAGATCGTCGGCATCCCCTCCGAAGTGCGGCCGATGATCATGGAGACGCCGCCCTATGCCCGCGCCGGCGGCTTCGCCATGATGGATACTCCCGGCGCCTTCGAGACCAAGGCCACGGAAGCCTTCTACTACGTGACGCCCCCGGAAAAGGAATGGCCCGCCAAACAGAAGGAAGAGCACCTGCGGCTGTTCAACCGGCCGGTCATGGAGATGATCACGATCCATGAATCCTGGCCGGGGCATTTCCTGCAGTTCCTTTACGCGAAGCAGTTCCCCACCAAGGCCAGGAAGCTGGCCTACTGCTCGACGAACGTGGAGGGCTGGGCCCACTACTCGGAGCAGATGATGGTCGAGGAAGGTTTCGGCAATGGCGATCCGAAGATCAAGCTGGCCCAGCTTGCCGAGGCTCTGCTGCGCGACTGCCGTTACGTGGTGGGGATCCGGCTGCACACGAAGGGGATGACCGTCGAAGAGGGCACGCGTCTATTCATGGACAAGGGATTTGCCGAACGGCAGGTGGCCCTCGAGGAGACCCGGCGCGGCGCGTACAATCCCACCTATCTGTACTACACACTCGGAAAACTAATGATTTACAAGATGCGCGATGACTACCGCAAGGCGAAAGGGTCGGGCTACTCTCTGGAGGGATTCCACAACGAATTCGTGCGCCAGGGCGGCCTCCCCATCCCGTTGATGCGGCGCATCCTGCTTCCGGGTGACACTTCACCGCTACTTTGAATCTGGAGACACCGGCTCGATGCAGAAGAAACAGCTTGGCAACAGCGACATGATGATCACCCCCATCGGGGTGGGCGCCTGGGCGATGGGCGGAGGAGGATGGCAGTTCGCCTGGGGCCCCCAGGACGACAACGATTCGATCGCCGCCATCCATGCTGCCCTCGATAAGGGGCTCAATTGGATTGACACGGCGGCCGTGTACGGCTTGGGCCACTCCGAGGAGATTGTGGCGAAAGCCCTCGCCGGCCGCTCCAACCGGCCGTACATCTTCACCAAGTGCGAGCGGATATGGGATGAGAACGGCAAAATCGGCGGCCGGCTGAAGCGCCAGTCGGTCCGGCGAGAGATGGAGGACAGCCTGCGGCGGCTGAAGGTGGACGTCATCGATCTGTATCAGATCCACTGGCCGCAGCCGGACGAAGACGTCGAAGAGGGCTGGGCTACGCTCGCCGAGCTGAAGCGGGAAGGGAAGGCTCGCTGGATCGGCGTCTCGAACTTCAACAAACAGCAGTTGGAGCGCGCCCAGAAGATCGCCCCCGTGACTACTCTGCAACCGCCGTATTCGATCGTCTCTCCGGAGATCGAAGCGGAGGCCTTCCCGCACTGCCAGGCGCACAACATCGGCGTGATCGTCTACTCGCCCATGAAGTCCGGACTGCTGAGCGGCAAGATGACGCGGGAGCGCATCGCCGGATTTCCGAAAGACGATTTTCGAGGCAATACACCCCACTTCAAAGAGCCGCTGCTCACGCGGAATCTCCGGCTGGCGGAACTCCTTCGCGAGATCGGCGCGCGGCACGGGCGCAGCACAGGCGAGGTGGCGATTGCCTGGACGCTGCGGCATCCCGCGGTGACCGCGGCCATCGTGGGCGTGCGCACGGCGGCGCATGTGGACGGCGTAATCGGCGCGGCGACCTTCCGGCTTAGCGAAGAGGAAGTGAGCGAGATCGGCCGCTTCATGACGGAGAACGCCGTCCAGGCCTGAAGGCTGCCGAAAGAGTCGGAAGACCGCTTGCTGACGCGCGCGGCTCGGAACGGAGCCGCGACCGTGAGGGAGCGGTTGCGCCCTAGCTGAGGCGGTCTTTCAGAAGCTGGTTAACGAGGGCCGGGTTGGCCTGCCCGCGCGTGGCCTTCATCACCTGACCGACCAGGAAGCCGAGGACCGTGGTCTTGCCCGACTTGTACTGCTCGACCTGTTTCGGGTTGGCGGCCAGCACGTCATCCACGGTCTTCTCCAGCGTGGCTGTATCGCTGATCTGCCTCAGCCCTTCGCGATCGACGATGGCGCGGGGCGCCTCGCCCGATGCGAACATCTTCTCGAAGACGTCCTTGGCGATCTTGCCGGAGATCTCACCCTTGCCGATGAGCAACAGGAGCTCGCCGAGATGTTCGGCCGTCACCGGAGACTCCGACAGATCCTTGTGCTCCGCGTTGAGCGCCCCGAGCAGGTCTCCCATCACCCAATTGGCGGCGCCGCGCGGGTCGCCGGAAGCCTCGGCCACACGCTCGAAATACTCGCTCAGCGCGCGGGTGGCGGTCAGAACATCCGCGTCGTACTCGCGCAATCCGAAGGTCTCGATGAATCTCGCGCGCTTGACGGAGGGCATCTCCGGCATCTCCGCACGCACCCGCTCCCGCCACGCGTCGCTGATCCGGAGCGGCGCAAGGTCCGGCTCGGGAAAGTAGCGATAGTCGTGCGCCTGTTCCTTGGACCGCATGCTGGCGGTCTCGCCGCTCTCGGGGTCGTAGCTGCGCGTCTCCTGGATGATGGAGCCCCCGCTCTCCAGGACGGCCACCTGGCGTGAGATCTCGTAGTCCAGAGCCAGCTTCAGGAAGCGGAAGGAATTGAGGTTCTTCACCTCGGCCTTGGTCCCGAACTTCTCGGCGCCCCGCAGCCGCACGGAGACATTGGCATCGCAGCGCAGGTGCCCCTTCTCCATATCGCACGTGGAGACCTCGATGAACTGCAAGACCTGCTTCAGCTCGGTGAGGTAGGCGTAGGCTTCCTCCGAAGTCCGCATGTCGGGTTCGCTGACAATCTCGATCAGCGGCGTTCCGCAGCGGTTCAGGTCGATGTAGGAGTATCGATCCGAATCGTGAAAGCCCTCATGCAGGCTCTTTCCGGCATCGTCCTCGATGTGGACGCGGGTTACGCCGATGCGCTTTCGTGCGCCATCCACCTGAACGTCGACCCAGCCGTGTTCGGCCAGCGGTTCGTCATACTGCGAAATCTGGTAGCCCTTCGGCAGGTCGGGATAAAAGTAATTCTTCCTGGCCAGCCGTGACACGGAGCGGATCCGGCAGTGGAGCGCGAGTCCGGCCTTGATGGCCATTTCCACCGCCTGCCGGTTGAGCACCGGCAACGCGCCGGGGAGCCCCAGGCAGACCGGACAGACATTGGTGTTTGGGGGCGCCCCGAAGCTGGTCGGGCAACCGCAGTAGATCTTGGTCCGCGTGGCCAGTTGTACGTGAGTCTCCAGGCCGATCACGGGCTCGTAGCGGGCCAGCACTTCCGGCGGCACCAAACCGTTTGCGATCGAGGGCATCGCTACTATTATAGAGATCGCCGGCGGGGCATCTATTGAATGACCGGCTCGCCGCTCCGCGGTTCCAGCTTGAGCTCCCCGAAGGTAGCCTCGTACTGCTGGATGTTCTGGGTTAAGAGGTTCGATAGTGCCTTGGCTTGCTGCGGGCTCAGGTAGATCCCCTGGAAATTGCGGATCTGCACGCTGTCCGGCGCCGGTTGATTCACGGTGCCAAACACCAGAAAGAAATCCCAGACGTTCAGGCGGACCTGCACGCTGTTGGCATACCCTTCGCGGTAGTCCGGGGTGCCGGAAATCTGAATCTTCGGCTGCGGTTGTGGGGTCATAGAAATTGGCTCTCCGGCGGCGCGCGCCTCCGGTTCATCGACAAGCATACAATAGAAAACTCGGGAGATCGCATGGCGTTGGTTCTTGGCGTGGATATCGGCACTACCGGAATGAAGCTCGGCGCTTACCGGGTTGGGGAAGGTGGCTTGCAGTTGGTGGGCCAGTTCTCGCAGGGCTACGAAATCAACACCTACAACAACGGCCAGTCCAGCGACATCGAGCCCGAGAAATGGCAGGCGGCATTCGTCGCCGGATGCCGGGAACTCGCGCACCTCATGGGAGACGTGGAGGCTATCGGCATTTCCGGGACAACTCCCGGCATGACGGCCATGGACGGCGGCGGGACGCCGCTCTATCCCGCCATTCTGATGCTCGACCAGCGCTCGCGGACGCAAGCCGCCGAGATCATCAGCAGGATGGGTCTCGACAGGATCCTCGCGGAGACCGGCAACATGCCGGTGGCGGGCGGCTGTTCCCTGGCCAGCATTCTCTGGCTCCGCGATCATGCGCCGGATGTTTTCAAGAACGCCGCCTGCTTTGGCCACACCAACACCTACCTGGCAAAGTGGCTCACAGGCGAGTTCGCCATCGACCCGTCTTCGGCCTCGCTCACCGCGCTCTACAACACCGTCAGGAATGATCTGACCTGGAACGAGGAGATCGCCCGGGCCTTTGCGGTCGGGACGGCGAGGCTCCCGCGGGTCATGCAGGGGTTCGGCAGTCCGGGCCGTGTGCGGGGCGCTGTAGCCGGCACGCTGGGCCTGAAGAAGGAACCGCGGGTCATCATCGGCGGCAACGACGCGGTGCTGGCGGCGTACTCGATCGGCATCAAGGAACCCGGCGACTTCGTCAACGTCAACGGCACCTGCGAGATCAGCATGGTTTGCCTGGACCGGTGCTACTCCTCGACCAAGTACAACATCCGCGCACACGTAATTGCGGGTCGGTGGGTGACGCTTTACGTGATGAACGCCGAGGGCAAGGCCTTCGAGTGGTTTCGAAGCGTCTTCTGCGGCGAGATGGAGTACGAGCGGTTTTATCAGGACTTCATGCCGGGGGCCGTGGATGGCTGGCTGGAGCGCGATAGCACGGTCACCTACACCCCCTACCTCATGGGTTCACGCTACAGCCAGGAGCCGCTCAAAGCGGAGTTCCTGGGAATGACGCCCGAGACGACGCGGGAGGAGCTGATGGCTGCCATGGTGAGGGGACTCGCCCAGTACCAGCGCGAGCACCTTGAGGAGATTGCCCGCGTGCAGCCCATCAAGCCGGTGGTACACGTCACCGGCGGCGCGGTGAACCCCGCCCTGATCCGTGCCAAGCGGAAGTGGATGATGCCGGAAGCCGAATACGTGTTCGAGGAACAGTCGTCCATGAAAGGCGCGGCGATGCTGGCGCTGAAGAATCTTCAGGCATCCTAATCCCGGCCACTGCGGTACAATTCTGGCGATGAGCACACCATTTCGCTTGGATGGGCGTAAGGCCCTGATCACGGGAGCTGCCAGCGGTATCGGGGAAGCGACAGCCCGTGTTCTATCCGCCGCCGGCGCCTCCGTGTTTATCGTGGACATCGATCGGCCCCGCGCGGAGAGGCTTTCATCGGAGTTACCCGGCTCCACGGCCCTGGCTTGCGACATCACGGACGAAGCCGCGGTCGGGCGCCTGTTCGCCGGGATCCCGGCCCTCGACATTCTGGTCAACAACGCGGGCATCGGCCTGGTGGGCAACCTCGAGGAAACCGGACTCGCCGACTTCCAGCGGGTGATCCGAATCAATGTGGAGGGAATGTACCTCGTCACGAAGGCGGCCATGCCTCTGCTGTTGGCCTCACACGGCTGCATCGTCAACATGGGTTCGGTGGCCGGCCTGGTCGGCGTCAAACGCCGTTTCGCTTACTGCGCCAGCAAGGGCGCCGTAGTGGCGATGACGCGTCAGATCGCGGTGGACTACCCCACCCAGATTCGCGTCAATTGCATCTGCCCCGGCACCGTCGACACGCCCTTCGTCGAGGGCTACCTGGAGAAGTATCACAAGCACGAAAAGGAAAAGGTACGCCAGGAGCTGAACCTGCGTCAGCCCGTCGGACGGCTGGGGAGGCCGGAGGAGATTGCCCACCTCGCGCTCTACTTGTGCTCCGGAGAAGCCGGGTTCGTCAACGGCTCGGTGGTGAGCATCGACGGCGGCTGGACCGCTGCCTGAGACACCCGGCCTCTAGGCAGGGGCCGTTTTGAGTTATGATAGGTCCCGAGGGTGACCCTTTATGAACCGAAAACTGCTTTTCGTAGGCGCAATACTGCTTGCCGGTGCGTTGGCCGTCATGGCGGCCGATAACATCACCGGCAAGTGGACGTATGAACAGGTAGGTCGCGGGGGTGGCGGTGGTGGTGGTGGCACGCCCCGCATCATTACGCTTGACCTAAAGGTTGCCGGAGGCGTCTTGACCGGCACGATGCTCCAGCCCGGCCGTGGCGGCGCGGAGCCGACTCCGGTCGAAATCAAGAACGGCAAAGTGACCGGCGATAGCTTAACCTTCGATGTGGTTCGTACGACTCAAAATGGAGAGATGACCACGAAGTACGAAGGGACCGCGTCCGGCGGCACATTGAAGCTGAAGATCACGGCGCCCGGGCGGGGCGGCGGCGATCCTACCACCACCGAGGTGGTCGCAAAGAGGGCCTAGATTTCAATACGCCGGCGGTCGTTCCGGCGTGCATGTCTCAGCGGCCTTCGACGAGAATCTGCGTGCGAAGGCCGCATTTTTTGTGCCTGCTGGTTCGAGTAACAACTCTTCCGCGGCGCGCGGCAAGTCCCGTCGTCTGGAGGAGAGCCTGCGGGGGACACCGAAGAAGACAAAGCTTTCACCGCGGCTGAGTTGCGTCACCAGCAAAGTCACCGCGGGGGTAAATGGGTGGCTGATCCAACACGCCCGTTGTGCCAGGCTGCTGCCGGCCGGGAGTCGCCTGACTCGGAGCCGGTGGACAGGCGCGATCCCGCCGCGCCGAGCGGATAGGGCACGGCGGCGAGGAAGGGCGACTGGCGTGCTATGCTGATGCTGGCCGGAAGGCCAAGAAGGAGAATCTGGTTCATGTATCGCTTGGTGGTTTTGCTGTGCGCTCTGTTCTTTGTCCTCGCAGGCCCATCTCTGGCGGCTGCCGTGGGTGTTGCTAAAGCCGGCGGCACCGTGGCGGCTCCGATGAGCCCCGGGACGCCGCTCGAGTCCGCGCCCCAGCCGCCGCCTGATGCCCAGCCGCCTTTCGAAATGAGCGGGTGCCTGGAGCGGCGCCAGGATCGGCTTGTGCTGCGGGACACAATCTCCGGCGCGGTGGAGGAGGTGCAGGGGAACCGCCTGCAACCTGAAGTCGGCAATACGGTACAGGTGACAGCCACGGTGGTCCCGGGAGTCACGCCGATCGAAGGAGCCGCGGAAGTAATCGCAATCATTCGCCTTAGGCGCATCTCGAGAGGCTGCGCTTCCGCGTCCCCTGCGGCGGAGACGCCGAAACAGGGAATATCGCGTCGTTGGAACGGTCACGGCTTCTTCTCAGCGGGCGGTAGTCTTGCGAAGATCGGAGGACGTTTCGAGGGTGGCGGTGGAGCGGTGGAAGCGTTTATCGGGGGAGGCGTCGCCGCAGGCGCTGAAGTGTCGGCGTTCCGGGATACATATTACGGCGCGGGCACAATGAGGGACCTCAGCCATGTTGGCGCCAACGTGTCCTATCACTTCGCCGGCCGTGAGAAGACCCGCGGCGTGGACCCATTCGTCTTGTTTGGCGTCGGTCGTTTCTTCCCCGGCGAGTCCCGGGTCGTGGTCCACGGTGGCGGCGGCTTCACCTACTGGTTCAAGCAGCGGGTCGGAGCCCGGTTTGAGTTTCGGATCGGCGAATGGCAATACGCTGAATATACTGCCGGCGCATTCCGGCTGGGAATCGCCTTCCGCTAGCATCGCTCCTGCTAGTTGTGTCCCAATGAAGAGAGTGGCGGGGACGACGGGGCTCGAACCCGCGACCTCCGACGTGACAGGCCGGCGTTCTAACCAACTGAACTACGTCCCCGCGAATCGAAAGGATTTCTCAACCATCCTAGCACGCGAAACGGGCGCGCACAACGCCGCGCGCGCCCGTGAAACAGCGGTCAGATCTCCAACTTGCCGTCGAACTGCATGTCCTTCAGCTTGAACTTGCGCTTGAACTTCAGACCAGGCATGTTCACGACGACTTCAATCTCGCCGTCCTCGATCTTGAGCAGCCGGGCGCCGGGCTGCGCCTTCGGGAACACCAGAAAGATGTTGCTCGGGGGCGCGCCCCGGCCGGTGGGAGCACCTGCCGCCACCTCCACCTGAGCGGGCGAGATGGGCGGCACGCCTTTGACCACGAGTTGCGCAGCAGCTGTGACAGCCTCCTTCGTGAGCTGTCCGGGATAGCCTTCGATCTGCGCGATGTAGTACTGCTCCTCACGACCGAGCCTTTTCGCCGCATCCGGGGAAGTGCTGGCTTCCTTGCCGTACTGGCGAACGACGTTGGCCTGCTTGATGGGGAGCGCCGTGATCCACCTTACGGTGAGTTCGATTTCCGGAGCGAAAGTAGCCATGCCGCCACCGCCGCCCTTGCCGCCACCGCCGCCCTTGCCGCCGCCGCCACCGCCGCCGCTGGAGCCGCCGCCTT
>CAWDER010000035.1:0-129136 GCA_963801345.1 Bryobacteraceae bacterium | reverse complement strand
TACCGGGCGCATACTTTACACTTTGTACCGGGCGCATCGTGAACACTTTTGGGGCATTCTGTTTCAAAGCCTATGCCCTGGAAAGAACACTGTGTCATGGAAGAATGACAGGCAGCCCTGCCGGCGGGACCGCCGGCATTGCAGGTCTAGCGACCTGCTCTGACGGCTCGGACCTTTTCCGCGACCGCCCGGATGAAGGCCGGGGTGAACGTACATCATACGTGGTTTGGCGCGGAAACGGTGCGATGGTTGTTTTGGCTATACGGGCTCTGCAAGCTGCCCGTTCTAAGGCAAATCGAGTATTTGGATACAACGGGGTCGGAGAGGTTGTTTGTGGAATGCACTGAAAAGACGGAGTCTCCCGGTTTTGGAACTTCCCGGAAAGGCTCAATTGGCACTTGACGGAGCCAAAAGTTAGCTCCAGAAAAATGCACTTCGGAGTGCACTTCGTAGGATCAGGAATCGGCGGCGTGTGATAGACTCAGGCGGAAACCGGAGGCCAAAATGGGAACCCCGGTAAGACGTCAGTTTGTGAACTGTGGCGGAGGCGCTGCGCCGTGCTGAGATTGCTCCTGTTGCCCGTGCTCGCGTTCATTTGGGTGCTCGATTCGAGTGCTCAAAGCCCATCCCAAGTTCTGCATGGTCTGGACTTCAGTCCGTACCTTACTGGTCAGGATCCAAACTTGAACTCGCAGATCAGTGCTGCTCAGATCATGAGCCGAATGCAGATCATCAGGCCCTACACGCGATGGATTCGGTCCTTCGGCAACACGAACGGCCTCGAAGGTATCCCGTCTGTTGCGCGCCAATTGGGGCTGAAGGTGGCCGCTAACGCCTGGATCAGTAGCAATTTGGCCCAAAACAATACGGAGGTCAACAATCTTATTGCTGCAGCCAATGCCGGCCTGATCGATATAGCGATCGTCGGAAGCGAAGCCCTCCTGCGAAATGATGTGAGCGATAGCCAGCTGATTTCCTATATGAATCAGGTTCGCCAAGCCATTCCGAGCACGGTACCCGTCACGACGGCGGACACCTATAGTACTCTTCTTGCTCATCAAAACGTAATCAGCGCGAGCGATCTCATCTTCGCCAATTTCTACCCCTATTGGGAGGGAGTGTCTATCAACAATGCGCTGAGTTCTCTATCGCAGCAATATCAGCTTCTCGTTGCGGCCGCGGGCGGAAAAGATGTAATCATCTCGGAAACCGGCTGGCCCAGCGACGGTAATGCAGTTGGCGCGGCAATCCCGTCGCCTTCGAACGCCGCGCAGTTCTTCATCCAGTTCGTCACATGGGCGACTACCAACAACGTTTCCTATTTCTACTTCGAAGCATTCGACGAGAATTGGAAGGCCGCTTACGAGGGCCCTCAGGGCGCCCATTGGGGTATCTGGGATGCAAACGGCACCTTGAAGCCGGGGATGGGAGTTGTTTTCAATGGGCAGACCGGGGATCTGACGCTGCCGTCGGTGACGATCACCATGCCGACCTCGTCATCGACATACAGCACCTCTAGCAGCACGATCAACCTGGAGGGAACCGCCACCGACAGCGGGGGGGTGACACAGATCACCTGGACCAACAGCGCCGGGGGCAGCGGATCGGCGAGCTTTACGCCGGGTACCGCGGTGAATTGGACCATCAACGGGATTGGTCTGGCGGTGGGGCAGAACGTGCTCACCGTGACAGCGCGGGACGCGGCCAACAACCCTGGCACGGACAGCATTACGGTGAGCTACACGCTGCTTCTGACCCCGCCGGATCAGCCGGTTCTGTCCTCGCCTTCGAACGGGGCGGCGAATCAGGCGACGAGTCTGAGCCTGGGGTGGAACGCGGCGGCGCGGGCGACTTCCTACGACGTATATTTCGGGCCCGCCAGTCCACCGCCCCTGTATCAGTCGGATGTGAGCGGGACCTCTCAGGCCGTGAGCGGGCTGAGCTATAGCACCACGTATTACTGGAGAGTCGTGGCGAAGAACAGCGCGGGATCATCGCCGGCCAGTTCCATTTGGTCGTTTACCGCATGGGTGACGGCCTCAAGCACTGCTACGCTCGTGGCCACGCCGAATCCTTCCACCTTGGCCAGCTAGTGAGCCTCACGGCCACCGTCTCGCCTTCGGCGGCCACGGGTCAGGTGACGTTCTACGACGGCACCACGGTGCTGGGAGTGGGTACGCTCGTCAACGGAACGGCAACGTTCGCGACCAGCTTGCTGACGGTCGGCAGCCGGTCCTTGCGGGCGTATTATGGGGGCGACGCAATCTATCCGCCGAGCACATCGGGGTGGGTAACGCAGACGACCAATTCCACCACGCCCGGTTTCCGCTACGTCGGCTCCATGGCCCAACTGGCTTCCGGGAACTACTGGAAGACCACCATCACCCTCGTCAATCACGGCACGGCCGCAGCCGGCGCCCGGTTGAACTTCTTCAACAACAGCGGCGGGCCGCTCTCGCTGGCCATCACTTACCCATCATTGCCACCGGCTGATCCTGTCTTACTCACCAGTGTCGAACGCAGCATCGAACCGGGCGCTTCGTTTTCCTTCTCCACCACTGGACCCGATGACGTTGAGACCGTCGGCTGGGCGCAGATGTTCACCGACGGCGACATCAGCGGTTTCGCCGTCTTTCGGCAGAAGGTTCATCGCGAGCAGGAAGCCGTGGTGCCGCTCGAGACCCACAACTCGGACTCCTACGTGCTCTGGTTCAACAACTCCGGCAATTTCATCACCGGATTGGCCGTGGCCAACAACAGCACCAGTGCTGCCAGCATCCCGGTGATCGTCCGCGACGAAGCCGGGAACCAGATCCACACACAGACACTGGAGTTGGCGGGACTGGGCCACATCTCGGGCGCGCTGACCAACATCATCGGCAACACCGGAGGCAAGGTGGGCAGTGTCGAGTTCCGCACGCCGCAGGGCGGCCAAATCAGCGTGCTCGGCCTGCGCTTCAACGGGATCTCCTTTACCACCATCCCCGTGCTCGACCGGCCGTTGCAGACCGCCACCGCACCGTTGTCATCGCTGATCCCAGTAGGCTCGGCGGCCCAACTTGCTTCCGGGAACTACTGGGAGACCACCATCACCCTGGTCAACAAAGGGAACTTCTCAGCCAGGACGAAGGTGGACTTCTTCGATAACCAGGGCAGTCCGCTGGTTCTGCCGGTCACCTTCCCGGCTACCCCGGGCGTGCCGGCGGTGATGATGTCGACGCTGGAGCGCACGCTGGCGCCGGGCGCGTCGCTGTCCTTCTCCTCCACAGGCCCCGTCAACATTGAGACAGTCGGTTGGGCGCGGCTGTCGAGCGACGGCGACGTGGGTGGCTTCGCCATCTTCCGGCAGGACGTGGACGGCGCACAGGAAGCCCTGGTGCCTATGGAGATCGGGAACCCGGACGCCTGGCTGCAGTGGTTCGACAACACCGGCACATTTGTCAGTGGCTTGGCGGTGGTGAACAACACCACCACGCCGGCCAGCGTGCAGGCGATCGTGCGCGATGGGGCGGGCGCACAGATTTACACGCAGACAGTGCCATTAGCTGGCCTGGGCCACATCTCGGGCGCGATGGCCAACATTATCGGCAACACCGGCGGCAAGGTGGGGAGCGTGGAATTCCGCACGCCTCCGGGCGGCGCCATCACCGTGCTGGGCCTGCGTTTCAACGGAGTATCCTTTACTACCATCCCTGTGATGCCCATCTACAGGTGACGCCGGACGCCCTCGCAGCGATCACGTTGGAGTGGTAGTCCGGCTGGTCGGATGATCAAACAAGAGCATGGGACCGGAGCCGGGGCTGGAACTCACGATCAGCCTGGGTGCGCTACAGGGACATGGCCCGGACCTTTTCCGCGACCGCCCGGATGAAGTCCGGGGTCGTGCCGCAGCAGCCCCCCACGAAATTGGCGCCCGCGTCCAGAAGGGCGGGTACCTGCGCGGCGAACTCGTCGGGCGTGGTGCGGTAGACGGTGCGGCCATCGACCAACTCCGGAAGACCGGCGTTCGGCTTGATCCACAGTGGCCGGTCGGTGACGGCTCGCAAGCGGCGGCAAATCTCCACGTAGCCGGACATGCCCTGCCCGCAGTTGGCGCCAATCACATCCGCTCCAGCGGCGGTAAGGGCCTCCACCGCCTGCTCCGGTGTGACTCCCATCATGGTGCGGTCGCGGTTCTTCCCGGAGGCGTATGCCAGGCAGGCCACCACGGGCAGCCCGGTTTCCCGCGCGGCCTGAATCGCCAGGCTGGTCTCGGTCAGGTCCGCCATGGTCTCGATGATGATGGCATCCGCGCCGGCGCCCGCCAGAAAGCCCACCTGTTCCCGGTAGACTTCCAGGAGTTGCTCCGGAGTGACATCGCCCGTGACCAGCAGTTTGCCCGTCGGCCCGATCGAGCCGAACACGCGCGCCTGGCCGTCCGCGGCGCGCCGCGAGATCGCCACGCCGGCCTCGTTGATCTCCCGGATCCGGCCTTCCAGCCCGTGGCCGGTCAAACTGATGCGGTTCGCCGAAAATGTGTTGGTGAGGACCACCTGGCTGCCCGCGGCCACGTAAGCGCGCGGGATGGCCTCGACGCGGTCGGGATGGGTGAGGTTCCAGGCGTCCCCGAGTTCGCCGGGTCCTAGGCCGAGTTCCAGGAACTGGCTTCCCCAGGCGCCGTCGGTGACGACCGGACCTCCCGCGAGCAGTTGTTGAATGATGTTCGTCATATGCCCACTAGCCGGCGCGCAAGGTTCACCGCGACGCTCGCATTTTCACCGTAGCCGTCTGCTCCGATTTCGTCCGCGTACTGCTGCGTGACGGGTGCGCCGCCGATCATCACCTTGATCCGATCGCGCACACCGGCGCTCTTCAGCGCTTCCATGGTTGTCTTCATGGACGGCATCGTGACGGTCAGGAGCGCGGAGAGGCACACGATGTTCGCGTTGCGATCCTTAACGGCTTGCACGAACTTCTCGGGAGCCACGTCCGCGCCGAGATCCACCACTTCGAACCCGCCTCCCTCCAGCAGGGATGCGACCAGATTCTTGCCGATGTCGTGAAGGTCCCCCTTCACCGTCCCGATCACCACCCGGCCCGCCGGTTCGACGCCCCGGGCGGAGAGCAGGGGACGGATCAACTCGAGCGAGCCCTTCATGGCGCGAGCCGCCAGAAGCAGCTCCGGAACGAAATACTCCTCGCACTCGTAGCGTCTTCCCACCTCGCTCATGGCGGGCACCATGTGGTCGGAAACCAGATCGAGGGGATCGACTCCCGTCGGCCAGGGCTTCCTTGGTGGCCGCGACCGCGGTCTTCAGATCTCCATTCAGTACAGCGTTGTAAAGCTTCTTCAGGTCAGCCATTTGACTTTGTGGTTCCTCCAGCGGCACCAGAGAATTATCATCCTATCAGAATGGATAGACGGTAACCCGCGGTTCATCCGCGCTATGATGAGTTCTGCTGAAACGGATGAATCCCGGTCTTCTCAAGTCGGCGCTGGCGAGCGGCGAGTTCGTCTGTTCGGCTGAGCTGGTTCTGGGCCGCGACCATGCCCTCGCCGAGGCGGAGACGTTTGTCAAAGACGCCGCCCAGGAGCCCGCCGGAATCAAGGTCATCAGCGTCACGGACCTTCCCGGCGGCAACCCCGCCTTCCTTCCGGAGGCCTTCTCCTCCTTCATCGCGGAGCGCGGGCTCACGCCGATCACGCACGTGACGGGCAAGGACGGGAACCGCTCGTTTCTCGAGGGCCGCCTCTATGCTCTGGCCCGCCTCGGGAATGAGAACGTCCTGGCCCTGACGGGCGATGCGCAGAAGGAGGGCTTCGCCGGCCGGGGCAAACCGGTACACGACCTCGATTCCGTGCTCATCCTCCAGTTGATCGAGGCCATGCGCGGCGGCATCCGCTACAACCTCGGCTCGCGAACGGTTCTCACCACGCCTTTCGATTTCTTCGCCGGGGCGGTGGTCGGTCCGTTCAAGGTCCGCGAGCCGGACCTGATGATGCAGCTCTACAAGCTCGAGCTGAAGATCGCGGCCGGCGCCCGTTTCATCATCACGCAGTTGGGCTTCAACCTGCGCAAGCTGTACGAACTCAAGCAGTACATGAACCGCGAGGGGTTGGGCCACATCCCCGTGCTGGCCAACGTCTATGTTCCGACGGCTACCATCGCGCGCATGATGCAGGGCGGCGAACTGGCGGGCTGCGTGGTCCCCGATGAGCTGATCCGCAGGCTGGAGACCGAGAAGAAACCGCAGCGGCTGGAGCGCGCGGCCCTCATGGTCGCCGCCACGAAGGATCTGGGGTTCGCCGGAGCCCACATCGGCGGCTTCGGCCTCAACCACCGCGATTTTCTGACGATCCTGGAGCGCGCCGCCACCATCGGCAAGGACTGGCGGGGCCGCCTCGACGAGCTGGTCTTCGAGCACCCTGGGCAGTTCTATCTGCTGCCGGCGGGTTCGGACGGGCTCAGTGACGGTAGTGGCGCAGTATCGGATTACGGCCGAGAGACCCCGGCCGGCCTGGGGGCAGCGCTTCTCGGCTCTCGCCCACCGGTATTTGATCGCCGAGGATTCTGCCGGGGCGCGCTTCTTCCGATCCCGGTTGAAACCCTCCGAAGATCACTGGCGGGAGGGCGGCTGGTGCAAGCTGCTCGCGCCTTCCTCCCTCTACCGGAAGGCGCTGCTCGGCTGCGCCGGCTGCGGCGACTGCATCCAGGAGCACCTCGACTACGTCGGCTGTTCCATGCGCTGGTGCTACAAGGAGTTGCGCAACGGCCCTTGCGGCGGGTCCAGAATTGACGGAACCTGCGAGGCTCGTCCCGAGCTGCCCTGCATTTGGAACCGGGTCTATCTCGGTGCGCGTGCCCTCGGCGACGATCCGCGCAAGTTCGCGCGCGTCATCGTGCCGCCGCGGGACTGGCGTCTGGACGGCACCAATTCACTGGTCAACCGCCTGGCGGGTCTGGATAACCTGTCCAAGCGAATACGAATTTCTCCGAACGAAGAGGATGGCGATGTTCATCATCGGTGAGTTAATCAACAGCACCAGAAAACGCATCCGCGCGGCGGTAGAGAGCCGGGACGCGGAGTACATCAAGGAAGTGGTCCGCAAGCAGGCCGAGGCGGGGGCCATGCATGCTCGACGTGAACGGCGGCGTCCCCGGCAAGGAGGCCGAGTGCCTGGCCTGGCTCGTCAACATCGTACAGGAAACGACCGATTTGCCCCTGTGCCTGGACAGCTCCGACGCGCAGGCGCTAGGCGCCGCCCTGCCTCTTTGCAAGCAGCCGCCGATGATCAACTCCATCAGCGATGAGCCGGAGCGCTATGCGGCGGTGCTGCCGCTGGTCAAGCAGTACGGGACCAAGGTGGTCGCCCTGTGCATGGGCGCTTCCGGACCGCCCAGCAACGTCGAGGACCGGGTAGCCACGGCCTGCCGGCTGGTGGACGGACTGACCGCCGAGGGCGTCCCTCTCGACGACATCTACGTGGATACTTGCGTGCTGCCCGTCAGCACCGGGCCCGATCATGGCCGGTCGGTGGCCGAAGCCGTCGGCCAGGTGATGGCGCACTATCCCGGGGTACACACCAGCGTCGGCCTCAGCAATGTGTCCTTCGGGCTTCCCTCGCGCAAGCTGCTGAACGAAGTCTTCCTGGTCTTGCTGATGTCGCGGGGCCTCGACGCCGCCATCGTCGACCCCTGTGACCATCAATTGATGGCCAACATCGCCGCGGCCGAGGCGCTGCTCGGGCGCGACGAATACTGCGTGGAATACCTGCGCGCCTTCCGCGAGGGGAAACTGGAGCTGGCACGCCTCCCAGTAGGACGGGCTTCAGCCTGTCCCAACCCGCTAGAGTAGTAGTGCATGCAACCAGAGAAGCCGGAAGCGCGTCCCGGGGTTGTCGAAGGCTTGCCCGCGGTCCCGCTAACCTTGGAAGGATCGGCCGTTCTTCACCAGATGTTCCGGTTCCGATGGGACGCCTGGAGGTCCGCACCGGAGGATCGGCGCCGTCAGGCGGTTTCGGAAGCCGCCGGCGCACTGGAGGAGATGGAAGGACGTGCGGAGGGCGCCAGCGCCCTCTACTCCCTGTTGGGTCACAAGGGCGACCTGCTCCTCCTGCACTTTCGCCCGAGCTTTGAGGAGTTGCTGCAGGCCGAACTGCGGCTGGCGCGCCTCCCCTTCGCGGACTACCTGGAACCCACTACTTCGTATCTCTCGGTGGTCGAACTAGGTCTCTACGATTCGACTCTGCGTCTCTATACCAGCCTTGCGGAGCGCGGGATCGCTCCCGGCAGCGAAGAATGGGAGCGGGAGATCCAGGAGACGCTCGAGCGTCAGCGCGCCGCCATGGCGCCGCGTCTGTACCCCGCCATTCCGCCGGGCCGCCACATCTGCTTCTATCCCATGAACCGGAAGCGCGACGCCTCCGCCAATTGGTACCGCCTCGCCATGGCGAAACGCCGCGATCTCATGCGGGAGCACGGGGAAACCGGCCGCAAGTACGCTGGATTGGTGAAGCAGATCGTCAGCGGTTCCATCGGCTTCGACGACTGGGAATGGGGCGTGGACCTGTTCGCCGACGATCCGGTGGTATTCAAGAAGCTGATCTATGAGATGCGCTTCGACGAAGCCACCGCCCTCTATGCCGAATTCGGTCCGTTCTACGTCGGCGTGCGTCTGCCTGCCGGGAGACTGGAATCGTTTCTATCGGGAAGTGCGGGCTAGAAAGGTAGGTCTTTCCCGGCCGCTCTTGCCACGTTTGAGCGCGACAGGAACATGTAAGGATTCACGGGATTGCCGCCGATGCGGACTTCGTAGTGCAAATGCGGCGCCGTGGTACGGCCTGACCTGCCCAGCGCCCCTACGATCTCCCCTCTGCGAATCCCCTGCCCGGCGATCACATCAATGCGAGAGAGGTGGGCGTAGAACGTCTGGACGCCGCCACCGTGGTCGATAACAACCAGCCGGCCGAAGCCGCCGCCGCTGTAGGAGGCTTCCACCACCGTGCCGTCCGCCGCCGCGCGAATCGGCGATCCCATCGGCGCCGACAGATCCACCCCGTAATGCCAAGGCCTGCTCGCCCGAGAACGGATCGCTGCGCTTGCCGAACGAGCCGATCAACCGCCCGTCAACCGGCCACAGATCCGGGTTGACCTTCTCCTGCCACAACATCGGATACGAGCGACGGAACCGGGAGACGTTCGCGTTCCTCAGGAAGTTGTACTCCTCCAGAGACTCCGAATAGGTCGGCACAAGACGGCCCTCACCCGAGATGTCGGAGGGGCCTTCCAGCCTTCGCTTGATGCCGTAGGCGTTCGAGACCTCGGTCGCAAACAACTGCAGCGCCGCCAGTTGCCCTTTGGTCTCCATGAACTCCTTATTCAAAGTGTCGTACTGGGCGCGAACCGAGGCGGCGTCCTTGCGGAGCGAGTTGTAGCTGGCCATTTTCCAGGCCATCCGCGCGTAGCTCGAAACCACGACAACCAGCGTGAAGCACCCGAGGACGGCCAGCATCAGGACGGCGTAGAGAGCCTGTTGAGGGATGTGGACGCGACGTAACCGGCCGTGGAGGGAATGCGCGAGTACTACTACGAAATAGGGCTGCTTCATCGGACGTCCTTACAGCAAGTGCTCAGTCGTTTGGCAGCCCGCGACCTTGCGTACCCCACCGTTTACATCTCAGCGGGTTTGGACGCGGGTACTCCGCTAACGAAGCTGTAACTCTACCAGCCCCCGATAGGGTCTGTCAAGGTCCATTTTCCCCCACTGGGACTCCTGGAACCGGCCCAAACAGCAATCCCATCTGGCCGTTGCCTTCCGGGCCCGAATGTTGTCTCATAGAGGGTGACTTCGCGAGGTGCTCGATTCCGATGCGTTATGCGAAATGGATTCTCCTAATTGCCACGGTTTCAATAGCTTGGGGCCAAACCCCGGATTTGATCTCGCTCAATGGAAACTGGGAATTCGCCCTCGGTTCCGACCCTGCCGGGTTGGAGCGCCTGTCCCACTTCTCCGAGGCCAACTTCCAACCGGCCGGCTTCCGCCCCATCCCCGTGCCCTCGAATTGGGCCCTTCAGGGCTTCGAAGAACCCATGTACTCCCGCCTGAGGCAGGCCGGGGAGGGCTTTTACCTATACAGCTTCAATGCCCCGGAGAGTTTGAAGGGAAGGCGCGTCCTGCTCCACTTCGGCGGCGTCTGGGCTTCGGCGGAGGTTTGGCTGAACTCCCAGCCGCTCGGCCGCCACGACAGCGGGTTCACCGGTTTTGCGTTTGACGTTTCGCGAGCGCTCAAGCCCGGCGCGGCGAATCGACTCGCCGTCCGCGTCCGGCAGATCACCAAGGATTACGAACTCGACGTCAACGACGACTGGTCCCTGGGCGGCATCTACCGGGACGTCTGGCTCGAATCCATGCCGGCCGGCCTCTTCATCGATCACATCGAGACCGCCACCACCTTCGATGACCAGTTCCGAGAGGCGGACCTGAAGATCCGCACGCTGGTGGCGGGAAGCCAGGCCGGGCCGTACGAATTGCGTGCGATCCTCACCGGCCCCGACGGCAAGGAAGTCCAGCGCATGTCCCTGGCCGTGCCGGCGCACCGCGGGACGGCGCGCGACACCCTCATCACAATGCACCTGGCTGCGCCACTGCACTGGACGGCTGAGACGCCCAACCTCTACCGCCTCAACGTCGAGATGGTCAACAACGGCACCGTCGCCCATTCCCGGACTTCCCGGGTCGGCTTCCGGGAGGTATCGACGGCGGGCGGCGTGCTTCGAATTAACGGTCAGGTGGTCAAAATCCGCGGCGTCTGCCGCCACGACGAAAATCCGGACGTGGGCCGCGCCACGCGCCCCGAACAGTGGCTGGAAGACCTGAAGCTGATGAAGGCAGCCAACATCAATACCGTCCGCACCTCGCACTATCCCCCCGCGGAAGGCTTCATCGAACTGGCGGACGAACTGGGGATGTACATCATCGACGAGGTCCCCATGGGCTTCGGGGGCGAGTTCGGCGAGGATCCGTCGTTCATGGCTTCCGGTTTGCTGCGGGCGCAGGAAACCATCGCCCGCGACCGGAACCATCCCTCCGTCATCATCTGGTCGATCGGGAATGAGGACCCCCTCACCGCCATGCACATGGCCGTGATGCGAGCCGTCAAAGGCTCCGATCCGACGCGCCCCCTGTTGATGCCCTGGCGAGCCGATGCGCACCTGCCGCCGGAAATCGACATCCTCGCGCCGCACTACCGGAGCCCTTCCGGCTATGATGCCCTCGCCGCCACCGCTACCCGCCCCGTCATCACCACCGAGTACACGCACGCGTTCGCCGAAGAGGGCTTCGGCGGGCTGGAGGAATGCTGGCGCGCCCTCACCCGGCACCCCAGCGGCGCGGGCGGGGCCATCTGGATGTGGCAGGACCAGGGCCTGTACCGCACACGGACCAACGCCAGCGGCCAGCCGGAGAAGTACCTGCATCTGACCGTCGACGGCAGCGACGGCATCGTCGGTGCGGACCGTAAGCCGCAGCGCGACTATTGGGAGACCAGGGCGGTCTACGCGCCTGTTCTGATCCCCGTGGATTCCGTCTCCTTCTGGCCGAAACAGGCCTCCGTGCGGGTGCCCATCCGCAACGACTTCGATTTCACCGACCTCTCCACCGTCACCGTCCGCTGGTCGCTGATGGCGGGCGAGAAGGAACTCGCCAAGGGAGACGGCCGGGTGAATGCCGCGCCGCACGCCACCGGGTACTTCGTGCAACCCATCGACGCAATCAAGAGCATCGAACCCGGCACGGCCCACTACGTCCACTATTCCTTCCTCCGCCCGGACAACTCGGAAATCGTTGAGCGCAGCGTCGAACTCGTGGTGAACGGTCCGGCGGCCCAGGCGCCGGCAGTCCCCGCTCAGATCCGTGTCCGGCAGGGGAAAACCGTGGTCGTCTCGGTGGGCACGGCGAGCTATGAGTTCGATCCGGCCACCGCAACCCTTGTCTCGGCCTCGGTCGGCGCCGCCAAAGTGGTCACCGGATCGAAGTTCACGATCTGGCGGCCGTTGGGCCAGAGTGACCTGATTCTGTCTTCGAGGATCAGGCCGGCCGACATCGTCGATCTCAACAAGTACACCACTACGGTGAAGAGTTGGAAGGTTGCGGAGGGCCCCACCGGCGTCCGGATCGACGCTGAGGCGGAGCACAAGGCGAACGACCGCAACTCTTTCACGGTTTCCTACACCTATGAGATCGGCCGTGACGGCGTGCTGCGGGTGCGCTACGAAGTGCAGCCGAAGATCGAATTCGCGTGGCTGCCCGAGATCGGCATGGAGTTTCAGACGGCGGCGGGCGTGGACAACCTGCGCTGGCTCGGCCTGGGCCCGCTGGACGCCTACCCGAACGAGCACACTGCCCCGATCTTCGGCCAATACGCCGGGCGTGCCGGGAGCGACACGGCGAAGGGGAACAAGGCAATCCGCTGGGCGGAGCTGGCGACAGACCAGGGCGCAGGCCTTCGGGTCGCGGACTGCCCCTACATCCGCGTCGACGGGCGAGCCCTGCGGGTCCTGTCCTCGGTGGTGGGCCGCTCCGAGAAGAACCGCCGCCCGGAAGCCCCCGAATACCGCCTGGACCTCACCCCAACCTCCGTCTTCCAGGGCGGCTTCTCGCTATCGCTCATGGGGCCCGAGAAGAAGTAGGACAGGCGGTTTCGCCTGTGCCGTTCGCCCCCGCCGGGCGGCCGAGATCGAGCCATGCCTCGTCGGCCCGCCGTTAGGCTACGCCGCTGGAGCGCGGTAGACTGGACCTGTGATCTATGGCTGGGATGCGGAGAAGGCGAAGGCCAACCTGCGCAAGCAATATGAGGAAGGCATCGGCAAAGAGACAGGCTGACAGTTTGCGGCCGGAGTATGACCTCTCGCAGATCAAGGGGGGAGTCCGTGGCAAGTACTACCGGCAGGCCATCGCCGGGACCAACCTTGTCTTGATCGAGCCGGAGCTCGCGGATGTGTTTCCGAACACGGAGTCGGTGAATCGGGCCCTGCAATTGTTACTCGATACAGCAGAGGCGGCGGCAGGCACGGCACGTCGTTCGCCCGGCGCAGCCGATAGGCGGCCGAAGCGGACCGCCGGAAAACGCGGACGCTTGGCAGCGCGCCGATAGGTTTCGGCAGCATATGGACGCGAATCTGAAATTCAAATACGACCGCGAGGCCGACATCCACATCGCACTCCTGTCGGGCCGACCTCTTCGAACTGCCGGTCACTGGCGATCTGCGACTCGCCGGTACCGGGAAAGGCTAAGCGGAGCACCCGGCCGCTAAACGGTCACATCCACTCTCCTGGCTGTATCCCATTGAAACATAAGGCCGATTCACTCTCATCCGAGAGGCCTTGGGCCCATGTTGCGCTATACTCCCAGTGGGAGATCTGATTTGACGCCGCCCGACACAATTCGACAGAAATCGACACTTTCTGCTACTTCAGGGGGGGCGTCCACGGATGAGCTGGACTTCAAAGGCGGCGCGCGCCCCCGTGCTGCCAGCCAGTACAATATATAAATGAGAGTTCTTCTGCTGTTGCTGATTTGCGGCTCCCTTTGGGCGCAGACGCCGGCCGCCCCCGTCGAGCCGGCGCCAGCCAAGCCGGCGGCTTCGCCGGCGACCGGTGCCTCCGATCCGGTCGTGTTCACCGTTGGCTCGACGAAGATGACGAAGTCCGAGTTTGATGGGCTGTTGAAGAACCTGCCCGACCAAATCCGAACACAACTCGGCGGCGACACGCCCGAAGCCCGGCGCCGCTTCGCGGAGCAGTTCGGCGAAGTTATCCTGTACGCCACCGAGGCCAAGAAACGCAACCTCGACACCACGCCCACGGCCAAGGTCCAGTTGTTCCTCCAGGAGCAGAGTTTTCTGGCCGGCCTGCTGTACCAGCAGACGCTGGAGGCCAGCAAGCCCACCGAGAGTGCATCCAAGGCGTGGTTCGATGCGCACAAGGCCGACTATGAGGAAGCCAAGGCGCGTCACATCCTCATTCGCTTCAAGGGTTCGGCCGTGCCGCTCAAACCGAATCAGCAGGAACTGGGCGAAGAGGAGGCCCTCGCCAAGATCAAGGCCATCCGGGAACGCATCGTAAAGGGTGAGGACTTCGCCGCCGTCGCCAAGGGGGAATCCGACGACACCGGCAGCGGCGCCCAGGGCGGCGACCTCGGCACGTTCGGCCACGGGCGCATGGTGCCGGTGTTCGAGGAATCTGCTTTCACGCTCCCCATCGGCGAGGTCAGCCAGCCGGTCAAGAGCCAGTTTGGCTGGCATCTCATCCAGGTGCAAGCTCGCACCGTCAAGGATTTCGCTACCGCGAAGGCCGATATTGACAAACAGCTCCAGACGGAGAACGCGCAGAAGGCTCTGCTGGCGTTCAAGAATTCCGGCAAGGCGGTACTCGATGAAACCTACTTCGGTAAGCCCGCCTCGACCGTGCCGCCACAGGCCGCACCGCCGGGCCGGCCGGCTCAGTCCAAGTAGACAGATTCGACACAACTCGACAGAAGTCGACACTTCTCCCGACTTCTGGGGTTCCGGCCCGATGTTAGCATGGGAACGATGGCCTACGACCTCGTCATTATCGGCAGCGGACCGGGCGGCTACTCGGCCGCCGTTCGCGCTGCCCAGTTCGGCCTGAGAACCGCCATCGTCGAGAAGGACCCCAAGCTCGGCGGCACCTGCCTCCACGTGGGCTGCATCCCCACCAAGGCCCTGCTCCACAGCGCCTCCCTCTGGCAGGAGATCCAGCGCTCCGCCAGCCACGGCATCCTGTGCGACAACCCGCGCCTGGACTTTCCCAAGATCATCGCCCGGAAGAACGAAGTCGTCGCCAAGCACGCCAAGGGCACCGAGTTCCTCATGAAGAAGAACAAGGTGGATTGGATCAAGGGGCGCGGCAAGCTGCTCGGCGCGGGCGAGGTCGCAGTCGAAACCGCTGACGGCGTCCAGGTTCTCGAGACCCTCAACGTCATCGTCGCCACTGGGTCGGAGGCCCGCATGCTCCCGGGTCTCACTCCCGACTCGGACTCCATCCTTACCAACATCGAGATTCTCAACCTGCAGGCCGTTCCGAAGTCGCTCGCCATCATCGGAGCGGGCGCCGTGGGAGTCGAGTTCGCCTCCATCTTCCACCGTTTCGGGTCGAAGGTGACGCTCCTCGAGATGCTCCCGCGTGTCGTGCCCGTCGAAGACGAGGAGATCTCGAAGGAACTCGAGCGGCTCTTCAAGAAGTCCGGCATCCGCGTCGAGACCGGGGCCAAGGTGGAAGAGGTGCAACGAACCTCCGGCGGCGTGAGCGTTCGCGCCACCCTCTCCGGCGGGAAGGTGGAGACCATCGAAGCGGAGAAGCTCTTGGTCGCCATCGGCCGCAAACCCAACACGGACGGCATCGGTCTGGAGGCCACCCGAGTCCAGCTCGATCGCGGCTTTATCCTGGCCGGCGAGCTCATGCAAACTCACGAACTCGGCGTCTACGCCATCGGCGACGTGGTGGCCGGCTCGCCGCAACTCGCGCACGTGGCCACCCGGGAAGGCATGGTCGCCGTCGCTCACATCGCCGGCCGTCCCGCGAAACCGATGGACCACCGGCGCATCCCCGGCTGCACCTACACCGAGCCGGAAATCGGCAGCGTGGGCCTTACCGAAGCCGAGGCGCGCGCCGAGGGCTTTCAGGTCCGCACCGGCAAGTTCCCTTTCCTGGCGAACGCCAAGGCCAGCATCCTGGACCGTCACGACGGCTTCGTCAAAGTAGTGGCCGACGAACGCTTCGGCGAGATCCTCGGGGTCCACATCATCGGGCCCTCCGCCACCGACCTCATCGCCGAAGCCGTCGTGGCCATGGAAGCCGAAGCCACCGTCGAGACGCTCATGAACGCGATCCATCCGCATCCCACGGTTTCCGAGGTCGTCGGCGAGGCCTTCAACGCTGTCTACGGGCTGGCGATCAATGCTTAGGTGCGAGTTTCACGACCTCGGGAGGCTGGAGTATGGCCAGGCCTTCGAACTGCAGCGCTCTCTCGTCGAGAAGCGCCAGCGCGGGTTGATCCCCGACCAGTTGCTCATCGTGGAACACCCGCCCGTCATCACCTTGGGACGCAGCGGCCGCATGGAGAACCTGCTGGCCAGTGAAGACGTCCTCCGCAGCGCCGGTATAACCTTTCATCACACCGACCGCGGCGGCGACATTACCTACCACGGCCCCGGCCAGGTGGTCGGATATCCGATCCTGGATTTGCGCGAATGGAAGCGCGACGTCACCGCCTACGTCCGCGCCATCGAGCAGGTGCTGATCGATACGCTGGCCGAGTTCGACATCACCGCGGGCCGCATCCCCGGCTGGACCGGCGTCTGGGTGGAGCAGAAGAAGGTGGCCGCCATCGGTGTTCACATCGGCCGCTGGGTCACCTCGCACGGTTTCGCCCTGAACCTCACCACGGACCTGAGCTGTTTCGGGTACATTATTCCTTGCGGGCTTACGAAGCCCGTCACTTCGATGGCGGAACTGGGCTGCCGCGCCGGCTGGCAGAGAGTGGCCGCTGCCGTTACGCGGAACTTCGGCCGCGTCTTCGAGCGTGAAATGGTGCCGGCATCATTGGAGATGGAGAAGGCAATATGATCGACGTCGTCATGCCCCAGATGGGCGAGAGCATCGTGGAAGGTACGCTGACGAAATGGTTGAAGAAGGCCGGTGAGCGCGTGGAGCGGGACGAATCGCTCTTCGAGATCTCGACCGACAAGGTCGATACGGAAATCCCCTCGCCTTCGGCCGGTGTCCTGGCCGAGGTCCTGGTCGAGGAGGGCGCCACCGTGGCCATCAACACCATCGTGGCCCGCATCGACGAAAAGGGCGAAGCTGCCGTCGCCGCAGCCCCGCGTCCTCCGGCGGCCGCATCGCCCGCTCCCCCGGTCGCCCCATCGCCAGCTCCTCCGGTCGCCCCATCGCCAGCTCCTCCGGCCGCCCCGCCCCCCAGCCTCCCCGTTTCCGCGCCTCCGGCCGCGCAGCCTCCTGCGGAGGAAGAGGCCTCGTTCGGCCCCCTTTCCCCGCTCGTACGGAGGATGTCCCGCGAATACGGCATCGATCTCGGTCAGATCAAGGGCACCGGCGCCGGCGGACGCATCACCAAGCAGGATGTGGAGGCGTACATCGCGGCACAGGCCGAGCGCACTCTCCAAGGGCCGCCGGCCCCCACGCCTGAGGCGCCGCAACCCGCGGCAGTGCCGCCCGCGCCAGGGCTCAAGTCCCGCATCGAGCCGATGAGCGTGATGCGCTCCAAGATCGGCGAGCACATGGTGATGAGCATGCGGACCTCACCCCACGTCACGACGATCCACAAGATCGACATGACCAAGGTGGCGAGGATTCGCGAGCGCAACAAGGATGAGGTCAAGGCTCGCCACGGCTATTCGCTCACCTTCCTGCCGTTCATCGCGCGCGCCGCGGTGGAGGCACTGCGCGCGTTTCCCCTCGTCAACGCTTCCATCGATGGCAACAACATCGTCTACCACGAGGAGATCAACATCGGCATCGCGGTTTCGCTCGAGGGCGGCCTGATCGTCCCCGTCATTCGCCGCGCGGACGAAATCAGCGTGTTGGGCCTCCAGCGCGCCATCGTGGACTTGTCCACGCGCGCCCGCGCCAAGCAGCTCAAGCCCGAGGAGGTGCAAGGGGGGACCTTCTCCATCACCAACTTCGGCTCGAACGGCGCGCTGTTCGGTACGCCCGTCATCAATCAGCCGCAAGTGGCGATTCTCGGAGTCGGCGTGGTGGAGAAAACGCCCGTGGTGATCGACGACGCCATTGCCATCCGCAGCATCTCCCTGATCGGCCTGACCTTCGATCATCGCCTCATCGACGGCGCACTCGCCGACCAGTTCCTGCTGAAGCTGAAAAGCGTCCTGGAGGGGTGGTCGGAGCAGGTGCTGTAGAAGAGTCTAACCACAAAGGCACAAAGACACTAAGAAACAAAGAGTTTAAACTTTGTGTCTTTGTGTCTTGGTGGTGGATTCATCGCCCTGATCGGCCTGACCTTCGATCATCGCCTCATCGACGGCGCGCTCGCCGACCAGTTCCTTTTGAAGCTGAAAAGCGTTCTGGAGGGGTGGTCGGAGCAGGTGCTGTAGAAGAGTCTAACCACAAAGGCACAAAGGCACTAAGAAATGAAGAGGTTAGACTTTGTGTCTTTGTGTCTTTGTGGTGGATGTTCTTTGAGGTTCTATGAGTGACCCAGCACCGGGTGCGGGGTGTAGGGTTCCGCCAGCGCCTTCAACTCCTCGTCGTCCAGCTTGAGGCTCAAGGCGGCGACGGCGTCCTCCAGGTGCTCCATCTTGCTGGCGCCGATGATGGGAGCGGTGACGCCGGGCTGCGCCAGCACCCATGCCAGCGCCACTTGGGCATTGTTTACGCCGCGCTTGCGCGCGATCTCGCTCAGCCGGTCCACCACCGTGAAGTCCGAATCCTGGTAGTACATCTTGTGCGCGTAGTCGTCGGTCTTGGCGCGCAGCGTCTCGCCGAGATCCTCGCGCCGGCGGTTGCCGGCCAGGAATCCGCGTGCCAGGGGGCTCCAGGGGATGATGCCGATTTTCTCCTCCCGGCACAGGGGAATCATCTCCCGCTCCTCCTCGCGATAGATCAGGTTGTAGTGGTTCTGCATCGTGACGAAGCGTGTCAGCCCCAACTGGTCCGCCTTGTACAGCATCTTGGCGAACTGCCACGCGTACATCGACGAGGCGCCGAGGTAGAGAGCCTTGCCCGCCCGCACCACGTCATCGAGCGCGACGAGCGTCTCTTCGACGGGCGTGCGGCCATCGAACCGGTGGATCTGGTAGAGGTCGACGTAATCGGTTCCCAGCCGCCGCAGGCTGTTGTCGATCGAGTGCATGATGTGCTTGCGGGACAGGCCGCGGTCGTTCGGATCGTCGCTCATGGGGACGTACAACTTGGTTGCGATCACCACCCGGTCGCGCGGCACGCCGTAGTGCTTCAGCGCGCGTCCCAGAATCTCCTCGCTCACGCCCAGCGAGTAGATGTCCGCCGTGTCGAAGAAGTTGATCCCCAGCTCGAGCGCCCGGCCGATGAAGGGACGTCCCTCCTCTTCTTCGAGCACCCATTCGCGCCACTTCTTCGAGCCATAGGTCATGCAGCCCAGAGAGAGCCGCGAAACCTTCACGCCCGCCGATCCGAGATTGACGTAGTCCATACCTCATGTGTAGCCTTCCGGCGGTGTGCAAATCAACTGGTGGGGGGCACGAGCGACGGGGCGGCCAGGTCGTGAATCCTCCGCAAGGAGGGGAACAGGCGCATCCAAAGCACCACGATGAGCATCGTCCCGATTCCGCCCAGGACCACCGCCGGAACCGTTCCAAACCACTGCGCCGTGATCCCCGATTCGAACTGCCCCACTTCGTTGGAGGCGCCGATGAAGACGCTGTTGACCGCGCTGACGCGGCCGCGCATTTCGTCCGGCGTGGCCAACTGCACCATGGTCTGCCGCACGATGATGCTGACCATATCGAAAGCGCCCAGCAGCACCAAGGCGACCAGAGACACGGCCAGATTCCGCGAAAGCCCGAATACGACGGTGAACACACCAAACCCGAATACGCAGGCCAGCATCTTGGCGCCGGCCCGCCGCCGCAGCGGCCAGTGAGCCACCAGGATCGCCATGATGACCGCGCCGAGACCGGGCGCGCTGCGCAGCAGGCCCAAGCCCGGAGGCGCCCACCTTCAGGATGTCCCGTGCGTAAACCGGCAGCAGCGCCACCGCCCCTCCCAGAAGCACGCCGAAAAGATCCAGCGAGACCGCGCCCAGCACCAGCTTGCTGCGCCAGATGTACCGGATTCCCGCCAGAGTCGTCTCCAGGGATGCGCCCACCGGCCGGCGCTCCGCCCGTTCCACGCGGATGGCCCACGTGAGCAGCATGCCGGCGAGGTACACGACCGCCGCCGAGCAGTAGACCGGTACCGGCGAACCGGCGAAAGCGTACAGCAGACCACCCACCATCGGCCCCAGGATGGTCGCCGTCTGGAAGATCGATGCATGCCAGGCAATGGCGTTCTGGAAGTGCTCGATCGGGACAACTTGCGGCAGCAGCGCCTGTCCGGCCGGTCCATTGAAAGCGCGGATCACGCCATTCAGCAGGAGGATCATGTAAATCGGGAACACGGATCGAAGTCCATGCAGCGTAAGGCCGGCGAGCAGCAGCGAAGACAGGGACCATGCTCCAGCACAGACGATCACGATGCGCTCACGCCGAAACCGGTCCGCGGCGTGGCCGGAGACCAGGAACAGCAGCAGGCCGGGCAGAAACTGCGCCAAGCCCACCAGGCCGAGGTCGAGCGGCCGGTGCGTCAGCCCGTAGACTTGCCAGGCGACCGCCACCGCCTGCATCTCGGTGGCGGCGATGAGCAGAAACCGGGCGCTCATGAAAAGGCGGAAGTTGGGGTAGCCGAAGGCCACGCTGGCCGGCCAAAACGAGGACCAACTGTGCATGCAAGGCTCACCGTCAGTGTCCCACAAGTGCGCAGGTCTACAATCGGTTGTATGGACACCGACCTAGGTCGCCTCTTCCTGGATTGCTCGGCCAGCCGCCTGGGCCAACTGTCCGGCCGCATCGCGGCATGCCTGGCGAAGCTCAATTCGGAGCAGGTCTGGGCCCGCGGAAGCGAGAACGAGAACGCCATCGGCAATCTGGTTCTCCACCTGTGCGGAAACGTGCGCCAGTGGATCCTATCGGCGGTGGGCGGCGCTCCGGATGCGCGGCAGCGGGATGCCGAATTCTCCGCGCGCGGCAATGTCCAAGCGGTTGACCTGGCTGGCCGCTTGCAGGCGACAGTCGAGGAGGCGCTGGCGATCCTGCGGACATTCCCATCCACCCGGCTGGCAGAGGGAGTCGTGGTCCAAGGCTACTCAGTCACCTTGCTCGAAGCGATCTACCACGTGGTGGAGCATTTCGCCCAGCACACCGGCCAGATCGTCTTCGCCACCAAGCAACTCACGGGCGAGGACCTCGGCTTCTACAAGCACTTGAGCCGCCCGGGCCCTCACACTGAAAGTACTCCCTGAGTGTTGTACAATCCTCCCAGAGCGTAAAACGATGAACCCTACAGTGCCAACCCGCCGTCAGTTCTTTGGAGCAGCCGCTGGGGCGGCTGCCCTGCTTCGGCCCGGCATCGCCGCCGAAAAACCCACCGAAATCCGGCTGGGCGTCGCCACCTACTCCTTGCGGAACTTCCCCCGCACGCAGGCGATCGCCATGATCAAGCAATTGGGCATTCGCGAGGTCAGCATCAAGGAGGTCCACCTCCTCTACAAGAGCACTCCCGAGGAAATGGTCGCCGGCCGCGACGAGTTCGATGCCGCGGGTCTCCACATCGCCAGCGGCGGCGTCATCTACATGGACAAGGGCGATGAAGCCGCCATCAAGGTGTACTTCGACTACGCCAAGTACTGCGGAATGCCGATGATCATCGCCGGGGCCACCCCGGAGACCTTGCCGATCATCGAGAAGCTGGCCAAACAGTACAACATCCGGATCGCCGTCCACAATCACGGCCCGGAAGACAAGGTCTTCCCTAATCCGCAAGCCGCTCTGAAGCTCATGGGCAACATGGATCCTCGGATCGGGGTCTGCCTCGACGTGGGTCACACCGTGCGCACCGGCGTGGACCTCATCGGCACGATCCGCGCGGCGGGCGACCGCCTGCTGGACATTCACGTCAAGGACTTGCGCGATCTGAAAGACGCGAAGAGTCAGTGTCCGGTGGGCGACGGCGCCGTGCCCATCGTGCCCATGTTCAGGGAACTCATGAAAATGAAGTACCGGGGGCTGGTTGCGCTGGAGTACGAGATCGACGCCGCCAACCCCCTCCCCGGGATGCAGAAGTCCTTCGACTACATGCGCGGGGTCCTAACCAAACTAAGGGGCTGACCCTATGACTCTCCGCAGGCTGGCCGGTTTGCTCTGGCTGTGCGCCGCTTCTCTCTTTGCGCAGCCTTCCCGTTTCGTGTTTGCGGTGGTGGCGGATCCGCAAGTTGGCTGGAAGGTGGAAGCCGCGGACCGCGAACAGTTCGTTCGCGTGGCCGCTGCGCTGAATGCGCTGCGGGGGCCGTCGCGTCCCGATTTCGTGCTCCTCGCCGGGGATCTGTTCAACGACGCGAAGATCGAAGCGCAGGTTACGGCTGTGGACACCATTCGCAAATCCCTGGCGTTTCCACAGTATTCGGTTCCCGGGAATCACGATCCGAGTCCCGAGGGGACGCCTGGGACATTCTCCTTCGTACACCAGGATTGTCTCTTTCTGGGCCTCGACAGCAACCTCTGGAGCGGCAAGGACGCCGGCGCCGCCGAGAAGCAGTTCTCCTGGCTGGAGGCGCAGCTTCGCCAGCGCGACAAGTACCGGCTCGTTTTCATCCTGCAGCACTACCCGATCTATCTGCACGACCCCGAGGAGAAGGACGACTACTACAACACGCCGCTGGCCTGGCGGTCGCGCCTGCTGAAGCTCTATGAGTCGGCGCGCATTACCGCCTGCATCGCGGGGCACCTGCACAAGAACACGACGGGCTCGCACCGGGGAATTTCGCTGCTGGTGACGCCGTCCGCTCTGTTCAACAACGATTCGATTCCGCCCGGCTTCCGGTTGATCGAGGTAAACTCGGCTGGCTTCGCGGAAACTTACGTTCCGGTTGTCGCCAAACCGTGAATCCACGCACGATAATGGAAGCATGGAGGGGAGCGAAATGGGGAATGCCACAAGTTCGGGAACAACATCTCGCCGGCTCGCCGGCCTGGGGATCTGCCTGCTGCTGGTAGTTGCTAGTAGCCACGTTACTGCCGGCACAGTCCGGGCCTTTGGGCGCCTTCGAGAAGATCAAGTCGCTCACTGGCGAGTGGACCGGCAAGATGTCCGGTGGCATGGCGGCTACGAGCAGCTTCCGTGTGACTGCCGGCGGTTCAACCGTGATGCAGATGCTGGGGGAAGGCACGGACATGGAGATGCCGACTCTGTTTCACATGGACGGGGACAGATTGATGGCGACTCACTACTGCGCGGCGAAGAACCAGCCTCGCATGGTTTTCGTTCCCGCGGGCAGTGACGGAAATACGCTGAAGTTCGACTTTCTGGACGTGACCAATCTGCGTAATCCCGAGGATGGACACATGCGCCGCGTGACCTTCACGTTCATCGACAAGGACCACTTCCGTCAGGAATGGACTTACCGCGAGAAGGGCAAGGAATCGGCCGATAGTTTCGACTTCGTCCGGAAGCGGTAGCAGCGCGGGGCAGCCGTGATAGAATTCTCGTCAAACGCCATGAACACTAGAACTGTGTGTCTGCTCCTTGCGCTGACGCTGTTCCCGGTGGCCGCGCAGTGCCAACTGGTAGATGAATTCAAGCCGCCGGCCCAGGCCTGCTGCCTCCCGAGCGCTGTACAGCGGCTCGCGGATCAGATGCAGGACTGGAATCAGCTCAGCCGCTATCAGGCCGACAACGAGAGACTGAAGGCGCTGCCAGCCGTTCCGGGCAGGGTGGTCTTCCTCGGCGATTCCATTACCGACGGATGGCGCCTGGCGAATTCGTTCCCGGACAAGCCTTACGTGAACCGCGGCATCAGCGGGCAGACCACGCCGCAGATGCTGGTCCGCTTCTATCCGGACGTGATCGAGTTGAAGCCCGCCGCTGTCATCATCCTGGCGGGCACCAACGACATCGCCCGCAACACGGGTCCGCAGACCGCCGAGATGATTCAGCGAAACCTCATGGCCATGACGGACCTGGCGAAAACGAACGGCATCAAGGTGATCTTGTGTTCCGTCACGCCGATCAGCGACTACGGCCGCGCGAAGCAGACCGTGGGCCGTCCACCCGCCGACATCCTGAAGCTCAACGCCTGGATGCGCGACTACGCGGCGAAGGCCGGCGCCATCTACGCCGATTACTTCCCCGCCCTGGCCGACGAGAAGGGCTTCATGAAGCAGGCGATTTCGGCTGACGGCCTGCACCCGAACGCGGCGGGCTATGAGCTGATGGTCCCGGTCGCTTCGGCCGCCATCCAGAAAGCGTTGCAGTAGGCGTCACTGTAGCTCTTCGAGCGACACCAGCCCGCGCTTGAGGGCCTGCACAATGGCCTGCGCGCGGTTTTCCGCTTCGAGCTTGGCGAGGACGTTGCTCACGTGCGTCTTCACGGTCTCCTCGCTAATGGCGAGCGCCTCCGCGATCTCCTTGTTCGAGAGGCCCTGGGCCAAACGCCGCAGCACCTCGGTTTCACGCGCGGTAAGCTCCTCGCGCGGCGCCGCACCCAGCGCCTGCCGGGCCACCGAGGGATCGATGTAGGTCTTGCCCCGCGCCACCGCGCGCACCGCCGCCAGAAGCGTCTCGGGTTCGGCGTCCTTGCGGATGTAGCCGGCCGCGCCAGCGCGCAGCACGCCCATCATGCGGGGCTCGTCGAGCGAGGCCGTAAGCGCGATCACGCGGACGTCGGGCGCACGCTCCAGGATCCTGCGCGTGGTCTCGATACCATCCCATCCGCCCGGCATCAGCAGGTCGAGCAGAACGATCTGGGGGCGCCACTCGGAAAGGTGCTGCAGTACCTCCTCGCCGCCCGCTGCGATCCCCACCACTTCGAAATCGGGGAAGGACTCAAGGTACGCCTTCAGGCTGCGCGTCACCACGCGATGGTCGTCCACAAGCGCGATCCGGATCCGGCTCACTTCGTCTCCTCTTTCCGTATCTTCCGATAGGCGAGCAAGGAGCTGACGAAGCCGGTCCCGCACACGAGGACCACGATGAGCATCATCGGGTTATCCTCCCGATAGAGGAAAGGCGCAGTGATAGTGAGAATACCGAAGCTCCAAGCCGCGATCTTGTAGTCTCTGGCGGTCGTCATCCTATACGGAATGGAGAGCACCACCTTTGTGCCGGCGCCGGGCCCGCTGTTCAGGTCCAGGGTGCCGCCGGCTTCGGCGGCGCGCGCGGACATGTTTCCGAGGCCCATGCCGCGCTGCTGTTTCTCCAGGTCGAATCCGGCGCCGTTGTCCCGGATCATCAAGTCCAAGCGGCCGCCGCCCGCAGTCAGAAAGACAGTGACCTTGGTCGCCCGTGCGTGACGCCCGATGTTCGACAGAGCCTCCTGCGCCACGCGAAAGACAGCATCCTGCGTGCCGGGCGCCAGTGCGACTGACGAGGGCAGCGTCCCGTGCTGAAACTCGACCTCGGCCCCCGTACGAAACCCCAGCGCCTCACACTGCTTCTTAAGCGCCTCGATCAGGCCGGCGTTTTCGAGCGGCACGGCCCGAAGCTGGTCGAGCATGGCTTCCATTTCGCTCATGGCGTCCCGCGCCGCGCCGCGCACCAAGCCCAACGCTTCGCGAGCTCCGGGCTTGTCCTCATCGAAGCGGGCCTCCACCGTAGCGGCGGACGTCTGGATGACGAAGATCTGCTGCTTGATGGAATCGTGCAGATCGCGCGCCAGGCGAGCGCGCTCCTCCTGGCTGGCCGCTCTGCGGATCTGCTGCTCGTATTCGGAGCGTAGCTGCTTTGTCGTGGGCTGGCCTGTGCCGCCGAACAGGCTCGACCAAGGGCTGCAGAGGCCGCCAGCCGAGCCCCCTGTCCGCGCTGAACCAGAACCAGAGGAGGACTACTGTCATGGAAAGAACCACCCCGGCGGCCTGCAGACCCGAGTCCGGCTCCCCAGGGACCCTTGATCTGCGCAAACAGCATCAGGCAGACGACCCCGTGCGCCGCCGCGAAGTAGGCGAGGCCCCGCCGCCGTGACGACGGGTCTTCCACCTTCGCGAACGCGATCGCCAGCAGGCCCGCGCCCACCAGGATGGTTCCGAACACCCGGATGAGCGCGACTTTGGCCCAACGCTCGCCGCCCATGTCGACGCCAAACCACAAACCGCCCCAGCTCGCCAGCACGAATCCGCTCACGCACGCCAGCGCCGCATAGGTCCAGAAGACCGTCCGCGTGCTGACCGCATCGGGGTACCAGTAGCTACGCATGCCCTCAGTCTACGGCCTTTGCTTGCCGTTTACATCGCGCAATCGATGGAGCTTGCGATCCCCCAATCAGGGGAGGAAGAGGCAGACGATCGCGCCTGTCCCACTTCGAGGAGAAGGTTAGCGTCCAGCGATAGGTGCGGGACTTATAGTGGCGCGGACCATAGAATTATGGTACAGTTATAATCAAATGGCTACAAACCCGCGCTGCACCTGCGAACACCTTGACACAGAGCATCTGCGAAACACCGGTGCCTGCATGCACAAGGAAGCAGGCGGATTCTGCGGGTGCGACCACTTCTACCCGTTTCGTGTGCACGTGCCGGTGGGCAAGCCGGCTCCTCCGCTGCCGATGAAAAACACCACACTTACCCCCTGGTCGCGCCAGAAACAAGCGCACGGGTGAGGATTCCGCGAGCAATACCGTCCTCCGGATGCGCGAGGAATACAGTAAGTGGCTGAGATAGAAACTCATAACGGTCAATAGCTACCTTTTCGGCGGATAGCCCACGGTCTGGGCCAGGACGACGTGCTGGTCCGGGCGCAGTTTGAGGGCTTTTTCCACAGCGGGGCGGTCGATGCCTCCGCGCACCACCGTGGCGAGTCCTTCCGAGGCGCAGAACAGGTACACGTTTTGGGCGATGAAACCCGAGTCGGTTCCCGAGTCCACGCGCTTGGTCTCTTCGGATCGCTGTCCCATTTTCGAATAGTCAGCGACGTAGAGCAGGTTCAGCGGCGCCATCGCTATCCAGGGGTTATTGCCGGTGGCCGCCCGCAGGTCCTCTTTCAGGTGAAGCTGGAGAGCGTGCGCCTTGGCGTCGTACAGGTAAACGCCGTCGGCCATCACCGCATAGACCTCCAACTCCTGCATGTTCGAGGCGGATGGCGCGGTTCGCCGGCCATCCGCGCGGTTCACGCCGAACGCGGCCCACAGGAGGTTCGCAAGCACCTGCTGCGGCAGTTTCTCGAGGCTGAATTCACGGCGGCTCATCCTCTCGTTCAACGCCTGCATCAAAGGTTTTCCGCCGACAGTCTGGGGTTTCGGCAGCGGCACGGTTTTCGGTTCCTGGGCAAGCGCGCCGGCCGCGGCGAAGACCGCCAGCGCTACCGCCAGTGGAATGGAGTTGAGGATCATTCTGCGCATGAGCATTCTCCTTCGTAGAGGCCCGCCCGACTCTCCTACCGAGGCCGGATCGCGACTCCCTTCTTCACGATCTTAAACGCTACGTCGTTGCTACGTGGCCGGCTGCACAACCAGTGCCCGTGACTCGCCTCCCGGCTCCCCAGCGCTTCTATCGTGCTATTTGCCCAGTTTGACGACGACGCCGAAGGCGAGACGGGTGTTGTTCTCCAGAATATCGACAAAGCTCCCGACGTAGTCCAATTGGAACGTACGCAGGGCAACGCGGTCGCCAAGGTTGATGTCCAAACCAGCTCCTCCGCCAAGTGCGAAGTTGCTGTCGGAAAACCCCGAGAGGCCGCTGTGACCCGTGGCTCCGCCGACCAGAGCGTGAGTAAAGAAGGTGAATCTCTCCCGTCGCACCGCAAAGCGTGGTCCGGCCATGTACTCAAACACAGAAGTGTTAACCGTGACGCCGGGGAAACCTGGTCCAAGGTCGCTGACTTTTCTATACTGACCCCCGAAATCCGCAACAATACCGAACCACCGGCTAATGTTACCGCTCAGGCTGGCTTGAAAACCATAGGAGTTCCTCCGGGGAAAATCAGATCCGTCCGCTGGAAGGTAGGAGAAGCCGCCGAAAATCTCAGCCCTTGGATGGCTGTCCTGGGCGAAGACACGCGGTTCCGCCACCAGCAGCAGAAACACTGCGAAAAAAAGCCGAATCGCCAAATGCCTCCGTGAACTTGCGTTCATACTGCCTCCTCGCCAACTGGCAGCATCGTGACAGCCGCCAGCAATCCCAACTTGAGCATTCGTCTTGCCAAATCTCCCCGAATATCCATTCGGCCTGGCTGCTGTTAGTGTATCCCCTGGCGACTCCGTTGGACAGTCTGGCGTGGCAGGGCCAAGAATTCGGCATTTTGCCTCTTGACAATTTCCATATTTCGGTAATAATAGAAATATGGAATGGGCAGTTTACGGCGCTTGAAGGGAGCGATCGATGCGAAGGACGGAAACGGAACAGGTGGCGCGCTTTGCGGACATGCTGGCCGCCATGGGGACCGAGCCCCGGCTGAGGATCATACGGCTGTTGCTCAGTGCGCATCCGGACGGACTGGTAGTGGGTGAGATCCAGGCGGAACTCGGAATTCCGCCATCGACGCTCTCGCATCACTTGGAAAAGCTAAAGAACGAAGACCTTGTGACGGTCCAGCGCGAAAGCACGTTTTTGCGGTACGGCGCCAACGCGGAGGCGCTGCAGGAATTGCTCACGTTTCTATACGCGGAGTGTTGTACCCGGAGCGGCGCGGTTCGGCCCGAGGCCATCGTGCGGCTCTCGAAATAGGCGAGGAGACAAGTCATGAATGTCAAGGAAGTGGTGAAGGAGCGATACGGTGCGGCCGCGCTGCGGGTCACATCGGGGGCGGGAAATGCCAGTTGCTGTTCGAGCCCGTCGTCGTGCTCATCGGGACCGGACCCGATGACATCGAATCTGTATGACGAACTCCAAAAGAGCGAACTGCCGGACACCGCGGTTCTGGCTTCTCTCGGCTGCGGCAATCCAACGGCGTTGGCGGAATTGAAGCCCGGCGAGACGGTGCTCGATCTGGGCAGCGGGGGCGGTATCGACGTCCTGCTGTCGGCCCGGCGCGTTTCGCCCGGCGGCAAGGCGTACGGCGTGGACATGACCGACGAGATGCTGGCCCTGGCCCGTGAGAATCAGCAGAAGGCCGACATTGAAAACGTCGAGTTTCTGAAGGGCGAAATCGAGAACATTCCGCTGCCCGACAACTCGGTGGACGTCCTTATCTCGAACTGCGTCATCAATCTGTCGGCCGACAAGGACCGCGTCCTGCGCGAGGCGTTCCGAGTGCTGAAGCCGGGCGGGCGGTTCGCGGTCTCGGACATCGTGACCCGGGGCGCGATGGACCCCGAAATCCGAGAGTGTGCCTTGCTGTGGGCGGGCTGCGTATCTGGAGCGCTCGAAGAGAACGAATACCGCGCGAAGCTGGCGGCGGCCGGATTCGGGGACATCGGCATCGAACCGACCCGGATCTACCGTGTGGAAGACGCGCGTGCTTTCCTGGCGGAGAAGGGCGTCGACGTGGATGCCATTGCGGCGGAGGCGGACGGGAAGTTCATGAGCGCGTTTATCCGCGCGACGAAGCCCGTTTAAAGCAGGTAGGACAGCCGAAACCGCCTGTCCTACCGCGGCACCTCGGGGTAAGGCCCGGAGATGGCCAACCCGCGGAAGGGGGTGCTCATTTGCGGGGTCGTGCCGTCTAAGGCGTGCCCGGCAGGGTCGATGTGGATCGGACCAGCCGCTCGATCCGCGCAAGTTGGACTCTGGCTAGGGGTGCGCCAGCGGCGTTCGGGGCGACCTGGAGGTAGGCTCTCAGGTGAGCGGCGGCGCCGCTGAGATCGCCGCGCTGGGCGAGGATCACGCCCAACACTTTGTCGGCGATCGGAAACCGGCGGGCGGTGTCCAAATCCAGGGCCTGACGGGCGCTCTTCTCGGCTGCCTCCAAATCACGCAAGCTGTATTGAGCGATGGCCCTGTAAATGTAGGCGTTGGGGAAATTCACGGGATCCAGCCCCACGATGCGATCGCTGGTTTCAATTAAACCGACCCAATCTCCGTGTTTAAGCTCGATGGCCGCGCGCTGAACGTAGGGCGGGATGAATCTCGCGTCGGAGTCAATGGCTTGCCGATACGCGTCCAAGGCTCCAGATTCGTCATGCAGGGTTTCCAGCGTTCTTCCCAATTCAAACCAGGCGGAGGCGAATCGCGGATGGATCTGTACGGCCTTCTCGAACTGCTTTCGGGCCTCGTTCCACTTCTCCTTCCCGGCGGCATCCCGTCCCCTTTGGAGGGCCTTGGCGGCATCCTTGGGCGCAGCCAGGTTGGTGAAGCTGACGGTGTCGCCTTCCGCGCGAGCGTAGGGATGCAGGATGAGCGTGCCGACATCGGCCCGGTCCATCGCCCGGCGCCCGGCGAGACTGACAGTGTCGGAGCGGTAGCCGCCGAGGGAGGCGCGGAGGTCACAATCCGCGAGATCGCGCTCCCTAATTCCGCCGGCGCGATTGGGTCCGAGGGCAGCGCCGGAGGATGAACCGAAACCGCGCGGGTTATTGCTCTCTCCCGCACTGGCGTCACTGAAGGCGCGAGTGCTCTGACCGAGTTGGATCGAGAAGCGTCCTTTGGAATCCGTGTAGCCTTCGGGGCTGGCCAGGCCGTTGCAGACGCGCTCGATCCCAACGGGGTCGGGCGACGGCGTTCCATCCTCCAGCACCACCTTGCCGGAAAGGTAAATCGGCGCAGGTTGATCGGAGGGGGGCCGGGGCGCGGAATTGTCGCTGCTACCCTGTCCGTTTCCGTTGGATGGCCAGGTACTGTTCGAACGTGAGGAGCCGGCCGGTGGGGGGGTGGAACCAGGATCAGACGAGCCCGGGAGTGAGCCGCGTGTTTGGGCCGAGAGGACTGTCGCCGCCAGAAGAAGACAAGCTGCCCCGACGGCAATCCCGCCAAATCCTACTCGTGCCATGGGAGGCCTCTGCTTTACCAGATGCTTCCAAGGTCCACCTCGTCGCTTCTTGTGATCGTGCTCAAGATTCTAGCGATGTAACAGAGCCGTTTTCTTCTCCGCCTTTGCCCGGGGAGGGCGGTTTTAGGTAGCATGGCTTCATGAGATCAAACCGAACGGCAATCATACTTTTGACGGTCCTGTCTGTGTTTCTGGCGGCGTGTTCAGGGACTCCACCCGCTGCCGAGAAGAAGGCCGAGCCCGTCAAGCCGCCCGAGCCGGTCACGGGGCAGTCGGCGTTTTACAAGATGTACAGCGTGGCTCGCAATTGGGCTCCGGATGCGCAGGCATTGCAGTTGAGGAGCCTTCCTCTTCAGGAGGTAAAGAGCGAGCCGGGCAAGGCCGGCGCTTGGGAGGCCACTTTCGTGTCGTTGAGCCGTGGCCGTTCGAAATATTACACCTACTCCGTGGTGGAGGCCGGGGGGAACTTACACAAGGATGTGTTCGCGGCGCCGGATGAGAGCTATAGGGGGCCCAGCGGGCAGAACCGGCCTTTTCCCGCGAGCGCGGTGAAGATCGACAGCGACAAGGCCTACGAGATCGCCCTCCAGCACGGCGCGGATTATGCAAAGAAGAACCCCAACATGCCGATCTCCTTCCTGCTCGAGTGGACACGCCGGCACCAGTTTCCCGCCTGGCGAGTGGTCTGGGGAGAGTCGGTCACGACGAGCGCGTTCTCGATCTTCGTGGACAGCTCGGCGGGCATGTATCTGGAGACGATGCGGTAGTAGCGGGCAGGCGAAACCGCCTGCCCTACTTGGCCTTCAACTGCGCGGCGTGGCGCCCTTGGAGGACTTCTTGCGCGCAGGCTTCGACGGGGGGATGGGGGTGGCGCGGACGAAGGGAATCAAAGATGTTCGCGCCTGCGATTCCGGCTGTCTCCGGCGATCCGCCATTTCCTCGTTCAGCGTGTTGACGAACTCTCTGATCTGCCTGTCCATGGCAAACATTTTTTCGCGCATGTTGAGGATGATCTCAACACCGGCGAGGTTGACGCCGAGCTGCCGCGTCAAATCGAGAATGACCTCCAGGCGTTCCAGGTCCTCGTCGGTGTAGAGCCGGGTATTCCCCTCGCTGCGCGAGGGTTTGAGCAATCCTTCGCGCTCGTAGAGCCGGAGCGTCTGAGGATGCACCTGGTACTGGTCGGCGACGGCTGAAATCATGTACGCGGCCTTCGATCGAGTCCTCGCCATCGGTTACACCTTTGACCACATCTCCGCGCGCGGGTCCTCGGGATTCAATGAGGCCAGTTCGCGCAGCAACTCTTTGGTCCTCTCATCCCGGACTTTGAATGCCTGCACAACCACTTCCACGATCTGATCGGCGCGCAGGCCCTTGCGGGTGTTCAAAACTCCCTTTTCCCGCAACCGAAACTTCTGGCCGTTCTGCGTGCCCATGGGGATCTTCAGCAGAGCGCGTCCGTCGATGGTAGGCACTTCGATCTTGGCTCCGAGCGAAGCTTCGGCGACGGTCACGGGGACCTGAATCAAAATGTTGTCTCCGTCGCGCTGGAAGAAGGGGTGGGGCGAGACGCGCACCGTAATGTAAAGGTCTCCGGCGGGCGCACCGCCGGTACCCGAGTTACCCTTGCCGGGCAGGCGGAGCCTGGCGCCGGGCTGGACGCCCTGGGGAATGCGCGCTTCCACCGTCTCGGTACGCGGCAAGCGGCCTTCCCCATGGCACGCGGCGCACTCATTCCGCAGCCGGCCCTGGCCTCCGCAGCGAGGGCAAGTGAGACTGAATTTCATGGCGCCCGCCATTTGAGTGACGCTGCCGCTGCCGTTGCACTCGGGGCAAACCGAGTTCGCCCCGCCCTGGCGTCCGGATCCCCCGCATGTCTCGCAGCGCTCCAGACGCGTGATGGAAAGCGGAACTTGGGTGCCCCGGATGGACTGCCAGAAGTCGATTTCGAGGGCGTACTCGAGGTCCGTGCCCGGCTCGGGCTCGGGCGAAGTTCCCGGCTGCGCTCCCCGTCCGAACATTTGGCTGAACACGTCGCGAAAGCCGCCCCGGGAGCCGCTTGCGCCGGCGCCTCGACCACGCCTTGGCCTGCGAGAGAATGTCCGAGAAATCAAACCCGCCGAAGCCCATCTCGGGACCCTGCCGCGCGCCTTCGCCCCCCGGAGCGGAGGCGTTCGCGGAGTAGAAGCCGTGCTGGTCGTACATCTGCTTCTTCTTTGGGTCGCTCAGGACGTCGTAGGCTTCCTGGATCTTTTTGAAGCGATCCTCGGCGGCTTTTTCGCCGGGGTTCAAGTCGGGATGGTGCTTGCGAGCCAGACGCCGGTACGCCTTTCGGATTTCCTCCGATTTCGCGTCGCGGGATACCCCGAGGGCTCCGTAATAGTCCTGGCTCGGCATGCGGAATCACCTGGCGGGCGGCGCGCCCGCGCAAGAGGCCGCGCGCGCCGCCGCCGCGAATAAGCTTACTTCTTCTTGTCGTCGACGTCCACGAACTCGGCGTCCACGACGTTGTCCTTGGGTGTCTCCGGCTTGGGCTCCTCGGCGCCGGCGCCGGGAGCGCCCTGGCCGGGCTGCTGCGAAGTAGTGCGGTACATGGCCTCGGCGAGTTTGTGGCTTGCCTGCGTCAGCTTGTCGGCTGCCGCGTTGATCTTAGCGGCGTCACCATCGGACATGGCCTGTTTGGTTTCGGCAACGGCGGCTTCGATGTCCTTGGCGTCCGAATCGCCGATCTTGTCGCGGTGTTCCTTGAGCATCTTCTCCACGTTGTAAACCATGGAGTCGGCCCGGTTGCGCGCATCGACCTCGTCCTTGCGCTTGCGGTCCTCGGCAGAGTGGGATTCCGCGTCCCTGGCCACCTTCTCCACTTCCTCCTTGCTGAGCCCGGAAGAGGATGAGATGGTGATCTTCTGTTCGTTGTTGGTGGCCCGGTCCTTGGCGCTGACGTTCAGGATGCCGTTGGCGTCGATGTCGAAGGTCACCTCGACTTGCGGAACTCCGCGCGGCGCGGGAGGAATCCCCACGAGCTGGAAAACTCCGAGCAGCCGGTTGTCCCCCGCCATGCCGCGCTCGCCCTGATACACCTTGATCTCGACCGAGGTCTGGCTGTCGGAGGCGGTCGAAAAAACCTCGCTCTTGCGGGTGGGGATGGTAGTGTTGCGCTCAATGAGTTTGGTGAAAACTCCGCCGAGGGTCTCGATGCCCAGAGACAAGGGGGTCACGTCGAGCAGTAGGACGTCCTTCACTTCGCCGCCGAGCACGCCGCCCTGCACGGCGGCGCCGATCGCCACAACTTCGTCCGGGTTCACGCCCTTGTGAGGCTCTCTGCCGAAGAGATCGCGGACAATCTGCTGCACGCGGGGAATTCTGGTGGAGCCGCCCACCAGCACAACCTCGTCGATCTGCGAGGGGTTCAACCCGGCGTCCGTCAAAGCCTGCTTGCAGGGGCCCGAGGAGCGCATGAGCAGGTCTTCCACCATCTGCTCGAAACGCGCCCGCGTGAGCTTCATCACCAGATGCTTGGGGCCGCTGGCGTCGGCCGTGATGAACGGCAGGTTGATCTCGGTCTCGAGCAGCGTGGATAGCTCGATCTTGGCCTTCTCGGCGGCTTCCTTCAGCCGCTGCAGCGCCATCTGGTCCCTGGAAAGCTCGACGCCGTTCTCCTTGCGGAACTCCTCCACGATCCAGTCGATAATCCGCTGATCGATATTGTCTCCGCCCAGGTGCGTGTCCCCGTTGGTGGACTTGACCTCGACGATGCCGTCGCCCACCTCGAGAATCGAGATGTCGAAGGTGCCGCCGCCAAAATCGAAGACCGCAATGGTCTCATCCTTCTTCTTGTCGAGCCCGTAGGCCAGCGCGGCCGCCGTGGGCTCGTTGATGATGCGCATCACTTCGAGGCCGGCGATCTTGCCGGCGTCCTTGGTGGCCTGCCGCTGCGAGTCGTTGAAGTAGGCAGGCACGGTGATGACCGCCTTGGTCACCTTCTCGCCGAGGTAGGACTCGGCCGCCTCTTTGAGCTTGTTCAAGATCATCGCCGAGATCTCGGGAGGGGAGTACTTCTTCCCGCTGATGTCCACCCGCACGTCGTCGCCGGTCTCCCGGGTGACCTTGTAGGGGACCATCTTCATCTCCTCGCTGACCTCGCCGAGGCGGCGTCCCATGAACCGCTTGATGGAATAAACGGTGTTCTCGGGGTTGGTGACGGCCTGCCGCTTGGCGACCTGGCCCACTAGCCGCTCCCCGCTTTTTGCGAAGCCGACAACCGAAGGCGTCGTGCGCGCCCCTTCCTGGTTGGGGATGACGACCGGCTGGCCGCCTTCCATGACGGCGACGACGGAGTTGGTGGTCCCCAGATCGATCCCGATAATCTTGCTCATGACGTTGGCATCCTCCTTACTTGACAGTGCCCGATTGAAATCGGGCAACTCGGCGGCAGAGAGGGGTTCCGGACAGATCTTCCGCCCTCACCTTAGCGCACTTCCATTATCAAACTTTAGCGTGCCGTTGTCAAGTATAGCTACGCCTTGGGGTGCGATTTGTCGTAGACGGCCATCAAGTCCGCGAGCGACACCTTGGTGTACTTCTGCGTCGTGGAGAGGCTGGCATGCCCCAGAAGCTCTTGAATTGCACGGAGATCGGCGCCGTCGCTGAGGAGGTGGGTGGCGTAGGCGTGACGGAGACTGTGAGGATGGACGGAGGAATCTCCCGCCACGAGCCGGGCATAGAACTTGACCAGGGTCCTTACAGATCTATCTGTTAGCCGGGAACCCCGGCGGTTGAGAAAGACGGCGGTTTCTCCCGGAGCGGTGGTGCGAACGGTCAGGTAATGCTCCAAAGCGGAGGCGGCCTTGGCGGGAATGGGGATCTGGCGCTCCTTGCGGCCCTTGCCGCGAACCCGCAGCCAGCGCTCGGTGAAATCGATGTCCTCCAGACTGAGACCGGCCAGTTCGCTCACGCGCATTCCGCATCCATAAAGGAGCTCGAGGATGGCGATGTCGCGGGGAAGCTGGCTCCGCTCCGAGTGGCCGGCGGAGGCATCCAGCAGGTTGCTGGTTTGCTCAGGCGTCATGACGCGGGGAACGGTCTGGAAGACCTTGGGAGTGGCGAGGAGGCGGGCGGTGTTCGCCCGGACCACGCCTTCACGCACCAGGAACCGGAAGAACGATCGCAGGGCGGCCAGTTTGCGCCGGAGGGATACGCGACTCAGTCGCTGCGCGTACAGGTCGCTGAGCCAGGAGCGCAGCGTGAGGAGGTCGATGTTCTCCAGGTTCTCCACAGCGCGTCCGGTGAAGGTGAGATAGCCGGCAAACTGCTCGAGATCCGAGGCGTAGGCGCGGAGCGTGTGCGCGGACACGTTCTCTCGACGGAGTGAATCGAGGAAGCGTACGATCTGCGCCTCAAGAGCGGAGGGCTGGCTCGGGCCAGGGCTAGGGTCGGGCATACACCTCCAAGTACTCTGCGAGCTTGTCGAGAGCGAGGCGGCAGACTTCGGCGCGCCGCGCCGGCTTGTCGTGGCGCAGCCTGACCCGCGTGGCGTCGTCGAGCGGTGGCAGCAGGTCGAAGGTAATGTTGGCGGGCTGGTAGTGCCGGGAATCGGCGCCGGAAACATACGCGCACAGCGAGCCGATGGCGGTTTGCCGCGGGAACGGGACCAGCGGTGCGCCCGAGGCCAGGGCCGCAGTGTGCCGTCCGGCGGCCAGGCCCGTGGCGATCGACTCGACGTAGCCCTCCACGCCGGACACCTGGCCCGCAAAGAAAATTCCCGGCTCGGCGCGCAACTGCAGAGTAGGCGCGAGCAGGGCGGGCGCGTTGATGTAGGTGTTGCGGTGAATCTGGCCGAAGCGCAGGAACTCGGCGGCCTCCAAACCGGGGATCATGCGAAACACCCGGGCCTGTTCGGAGTACCGCAGGTAGTTCTGGAATCCCACCAGGTTGTAGCTGGAGGCACGCAGATTCTCCTGACGCAGTTGCACGACGGCGTAGGGTCTGCGGCCGGAGCGCGGATCGACCAGGCCCACCGGCTTCATGGGGCCGAAGCGCAAAGTCTCGCGGCCGCGGCGGACCAGTTCCTCTACTGGCAGGCAGGCCTCGAAACAGGGAATGTCGCCGGGGATGTGCGGCTCATGGGCCTGCGCCTCGAGCAAGGCGTCGACGAAGCGTTCGTACTGCGGCCGGTCGAAGGGACAGTTGAGGTAATCGCCGGTGGAGTCGATGGACTTGTCATAGCGGGAGGCGCGGAACACGATGGAGAGGTTTACGGTGCCGGCGTCGACGATGGGGCTGATGCTGTCGAAGAAGTAGAGCTTCTCGGAACCGGTCAGCCGTGCGATCTCGGAAGCCAGCGCGTCGCTGGTGAGGGGGCCCGAGGCGATGATGACGATCCCGCCGCTCGGGAGCGCGGTCACTTCCTCGCGCCGGACCTGTATGCGCGGGTGATTCTCGAGGGCCGCGCTCACTTCTGTGGAGAAGACCTCGCGATCCACGGTGAGCGCCTGGCCTCCCGGCACGCGAGCGGTGGCGGCGGCACGAAGCAGGAGCGATCCGAGCTTTCGAAGTTCCTCCTTCAGGAGCCAGGGCGCGCTGGAAACCTGTTCGCTCTTCAGCGAGTTGCTGCAAACCAACTCGGCGAGCCGGTCGGTCTTGTGCGCGGCGGTGGAGCGGGACGGCCGCATCTCGTGCAGTTCGACATCGAAGCCGGCCTGCGCGACCTGCCAGGCAGCCTCCGATCCCGCCAAGCCGCCGCCGATGATGTGGACGACTTGCGGGTTCATGCGCACTTCCTCGTTTCCCGCCGCGGTGGCGCGCTCCGCTCAGGAGCGGGTGATTTTGCGCGCGCGCAGAAAGGAGTGGATGCCAAAGGTCCCCATCATGACGATGAAACAGAGGTAGACCGCCACCCGCGAGAGTCCCTCCCCCGTCTCGTTGAACTGCCGCCACTGACCGATGGCCCGGGGGAGCGGGAGCAGGGCCAAGCACAGGAACACGAAGCCGATGATCTCATTCCACAAGGCGCGGAGCGGCTTGAGTATCCCTGGAAGGACGTGCCGGATAAACTCTTGTACAAGTCGGGGCATGATGCTCTGAGTCCCTATCCTAGCAGACCTGGACAAACACGCCGCGCCCCCTGGAGCCCCGTCCCCAAGGGGCCGATGAATTGAGTAGGACAGGATGTCGCTCCGTCCAGTTGCGGCAGGGGTTGACCAGCGGAACGGTGTTATTCTGAAAGAGAGGCGAATCGTGGAAGAGCGGCTCAAGGAGCTGATGCAGGAACTAGGGAACGCGATCAACGAGTCCCTGTCCGAATCGGAACGAATCTCGTCGGCGATCGAGGAAATCAAGGTCGCCGGCTATGAGGTTTTCCTCGTCCTGGAAGCCACCATCGGTTTCAACAAGCGCGACGAAGACGCAGAGGCGCCGGAGTCGGAGGCCGCTGAGACCCCGAAGATCACCATGCGCGAGTTTCAAACCGCGGGCAAGATCAAGTGGACCTCGCAAGACCAGAAATTCCTCCGCGCGCTAAAGATCACGGTTGACGAAGAGCGCAACGCCTGACCGCCTGCTGGACTCCGTCCAGGGAATCACCGGAGTAGTTCCCCGTACACCGCCCAAGTTGCCTCGACGGCCTTTTCCCAAGTGAACAGCGCAGCCCGCTGGCGGCCCCGCACGACGAATTCCTCGCGGAGATTCTCCTCAGTCGTCAGACGGTGTAAGGCTTCGACGATGCTCTCGGTGTCTTCAGGCGCCACCAGGAGCGCGGCATCGCCACTCACTTCCGCGGTTGCCGAGCGGTTCGAGGTGAGCACCGGCACGCCCGCCGCCATGGCGTCGAGGATGGGCATTCCGAAGCCCTCGTCGAGCGAGGGAAAAGCAAAGACAGCGGCGCGCGCGTACAGGTCGTCCAACTGCGCCCGAGACACGTAGCCGAGAATCTGAACCTCCTGCCTTCGCGGGCTGCCTTCGATGCGGTGAAGGATTTCCTCGGAACCATATCCGCAGGAACCGGCCAGAGTGAGACGCCAGCCTGGTTCGGTCCGCTCGAAAGCCTCGATCAAGCGCACCAGGTTCTTGCGGCGCTGGATGGCGCCCACGTGTAAAATCATTTTCTCTCGGGCGGGCGGCGCCTCGTTTGTGCGCACGCCGCGAGAGGAGGCTCCATGCGGGATCACCCGCACGCGGTCCGCGGAGACTCCCAGCAGATCGCGCACCTGGCCGGCGGTGAATTCGGAAACGGCGATGACGAGGTCCGACCGGTTCGCCGCGTCGCGGGCCTGCCCGGCGAAGCGGCGTCTGAACTCGGGAGTGGAGTAGTCGCCGGTGAGGACGAACAGGTCGTGGAACGTGGCCACGGTCCGGCGGGGGCAAGCGCGAGGCAGCCGCTGGTTGAGCCCGTGAAACAGGTCCGCCTGGGGCGCGCGGGCTTCCAGGAGAAGACGGCGGCTGCAGTTGGCTGGCAGGGTGTCGCGCAGGGACCGGAAGAAGCGGTGCGGGCGATAGGAGAACAGAAACCGTGCCTCGGGGTGCGCGCGCGCCAGCCCGAACAGAATCCGCCGGGAATAGACACCTACCCCCGACAGGTTCTCGCCGAGGCTGTAGGTGGCATCGAGCGCTAGAGTCAATCGTTTAAGCGGTATTCCTTCAGCTTCCGGTAAAGTGTCGTCCTGCCGATTCCAAGCAGGTGCGCCGCCATCACTCTATCACCTTTTGTGTACTCGATAGCGCGGATGATCGCGGTTCGTTCGACATCCGTCAGGGAGGGAAGCGATCCCGGGGTGGAATGCTCCCGGGCCGGAAGAGGAGGCGGGATTGCCGTGGAGGGTCTGCGCGACGGCCGCCGTCGCGAAGGACCGCGCGGCTCTGCGCGCGTCGATGTCGTTCTGAAGCGAGGACGGCAGGTCCGCGGTGTGCAGCAAGGGACCCGAGTTCATGGCCACCATGCGTTCGACGGCGTTCTCGAGTTCTCGCACGTTTCCGGGCCAATCGTAGGCGAGCAGGGCGTCGAGGCACTCGCGTGTGAGCAGATGACGCGTGCCGTGCTCTTCCAGAAAGTGCTCGGCCAAAGGCTGAATGTCTTCCTTCCTGTCGCGCAGGGTAGGCATTCGAAGCGTGATCACATTCAGGCGATAGAAGAGGTCGCGGCGGAAGGCGCCGCGTTCCACCTCCCGCGCCAGGTCGCGGTTGGTGGCCGCGAGAATCCGGAAGTCGGCCTTGCGCCACTCCACGGATCCCACCGGACGGTATTCCTTCGCCTGGATGAGCCGCAGCAGTTTGGCCTGGAAGTCCAGCGGCAGTTCGCCGATCTCGTCGAAGAAGGCGGTGCCGCCCTCGGCGCTTTCCACCAGACCCTTCTTGGAAGCCGCCGCTCCGGTGAATGCGCCGCGCGTGTGGCCGAACAGTTCGCTTTCCATGAGCGGGCCGGCCAGCGCGGAACAGTCGATGGGCACAAAGGGGCCGGCGCTCGCAACCGCGTGAATGGCTCGCGCCACAACTTCCTTGCCCGTGCCGGTTTCGCCGAGGATCAGAACCGGGGCGCGTGACTTCCCCAGTTTTTGGATGACGTGCAGGACCTGACGGATCCGGGAGGACTTGCCCACCAAGACGGGCGGGGAGTCCGCGCGGGCTGGAAACATCGCTTGCTTGGATTATACGCCATCCGCGGCGGGCTCATCCAATCGCACCACGAAAACCTCGCCGAGTTCCAGGCGCAGGCGGCCGGCCAATTCCTGGGCGGCCGCCTCGGTGGTCACCCTCCCGATGAGCACGCGCCACACCACGGTCGGGCCATCGCGGCGCACCAGGTGGCAGTCCTGGTAACGGTTCTGCAGAGTCTTCAGCATGCGCTCGGCGCCGGCGCGGTTGAGATAGGCGCCAATCTGCACGGCGTAGAGACCCGCCGCCGGAGGATTTGCCGGAGGAATCTCGGGAGGATTCGCCGGAGGCGAGATCACTTCCAAGCGGACCTTCGCGATGCCGGGGCCGACCAGGTCGATTTCCCGCGCGGCGGCGCGCGAGAGATCGATGATGCGTCCTTCGACGAACGGTCCGCGATCGGTGATCCGCACTCGCACCTTCTTTCCATTGGTGAGGTTGGTGACCTCGACCCAGGTGTTGAAGGGAAGCGTGCGGTGCGCGGCGGTGAGCTTCTCCATGTCGTAGATCTCTCCGCTGGCGGCGCGGCGGCCGTGATAGGGATTGCCGTACCAACTGGCGATTCCGGTCTCCAGCCCTCCAACACGGGGCGCGGGGGGAACCCGCACGGATTTTTTTTTCGCGCAGGAAATGGCAAGCAGCGGCGCCGCGAGGAGGGCGAGCGCGCGACGGCGACTATCGTCCGGAAGGCCCAGGATAAGGCTCGAACGCATACCTTCTATTAAAACAATTTTCGACGCCAACGTTTTTACCCGTTTTTCTCCCGGCAATTCCCGGACCAAAGAACGGGCCGCATGCATTTTTCTCTTGACTTTTTTCAAGAACCACTTTATATATGAATCACGCTGCGATCTTTTCGAGATCGCGCAAATTTGATGTTTGGGAGAATCAATCGATGAAGAACGCAACCAAGAAAGCTGCAAAGCCCGCGAAGAAGAAAGCCCCCGCCAAGAAAAAGAAGTAAGCGGCGGCGTCCCGTATCGGGATTGCAGTGAGTGCAAGATTTACCGAGGCCCCGAGAAATCGGGGCCTTTTTTTATGGTCCTCCCGCCTTCCGCTGCAGCAGCGTGCGAAACGTCTCCCCCATTCCGAAGAGCAACGTCTTGAGCTGGAGCCTGCGCTGCAGGCCGCTCCGCGCCGCGTCCGGCGCAAGCGCCGCCGCGAAGCTGTCGGGCTCGCCGGCCGCGATGAGCGTTTGCGCCAGCCTCTCGAAACGCACGGTCTCCAGCCCGAGGCGCGCCCCATGGTCCTGAAGCGCCGTGAAGGCGACGTGCGCGGTGATGTCGCGATCGCCCGGGTCCGTGAGGATGTCCTCGGTGGCGGCATGCCGCAGATAGCTCATGAGGGTGCCGCGCGGATGCCGTGCGAGTTCGCGCGTCGTGTAGCCGTAGTCGATGGTGAAGACGTAGCCGCGATCGAGGCGCGCGGCGATGCGCTCCATCCAGCGCAGGGCCTCCAGGTTGATCTCCACCCAGCATCCATCCTCCACGGACGCGAGGTAGCGGTCCGCGTACTCGGCGCTCTCGCCTGAGAGCGGCAGCCCTTCCGCCCACACGAAACGCTCCTCTCGCCAGTCGATGCGCATTTCGCGGAAGGTATCTCCGCGGCGCACGGCGGCGTCTACGGGTAGAGCATCGAAGAACTCGTTGCTGAAAACAACTCCTGAAAACTTCGCAGGCAGTTCGCCGGCGGCGACGTCCACGGGGAAGTAGGGAAAACCGGCGAACGCCTCGGCCATCTCCGCTCTCCCCGCGCCGAGTTCCACCACGGCGAAGTCCGCCGGGTTCCCCATTTCTTCGCGGAGCTGCCGGATGCGGGCCGCGATCAGGATGCCGAATACGGGTTGGATCTGTTCGGCGGTGAAGTAGTCTCCATGTTTCCCGAACGGATCGCGGGGCCGGCGGTAGTACCCGAAATCGGGATGGTACAGGGCGACCTCCATGAAACGGTGGAGCGGGACCGGTCCCAGTCGCGCGATTTCGTCACGGAGGATGGATGCGGCGGGAGTCATGTTGAGTCGCCGGCGGCTGCCCAGTTTGCCATACAGCTTAACGTGCCATGGGGCTGCCGGCGACAATCCGAGTGAAGCTCAGCAGTGAAGAGGCCGGAGCGATCGCGGTGACGCCGGTCGTGGTGCGCGAGATGCCGCTCGGCGAACTCGTCGCGCTGATGCTGGACCTCACCGGCAAGGACGGCGCACGGGTCCGGGAGTTGCTTCTGCGCGGCACGCTCGTCAGCGGAGCCTCGCGCTACCGGTGGGCGGGATGGCAGGCCGACCTCGGGGATCTCGGGGAACTGTTGGCGTCGCTGCCCGGCCCCGACCCGGCGCGACCGTTCGTTCCGGACCGTTGTGTGCAGGTTTTGATGCAGGGCGTCGCACCAAGAGCCGCAATTCCACCGGCGGCCCTCACTCGCAGACGCCTTCTGCGCCGGCGAAGCTTCTGGGATGTGCTAATGGAGGAAGTTGCCGGGGGCGGGCTCGAGTACGCGGGGTACTCCTACAAGGAGCGTGCCGACCGGTTTCGGCTGAAGGTCACGGGCGAGGTGTCGCGGCGAGTTCGGGAGAACGCGGGACTCCTCTGCTACACCAGCCTGGAGAATCAGGTCCGGCTCGGGCGGCTGGAGAGCGTGGAGTTCCTCGTCGAGCGGGCGCCACTCTGAAGTAGCGTCTGATATGATCGTGTCGGGGACCGACCGCTATGCTGCAGGTGAATTCTCCGAAGACGCTGGCTGCCATCGAGACCGGCACTGGTGCAGGCCGCGCAACACCGCGGGATCAGCGTGCTTTCCGTCATCCACCTTGGCCGTCTGCTGCAGGACAAGACGCCGAAGCCGGCGCGTGACGCCATTGTGTTCACGATCTGCCGGCCGGACCTGAGCGCCGCTCTGCTGGCCGCCGATGTCCGCTTCGCCAACTTCGTACCCTGCCGCATCATGGCCTTCGAACAAGAAGGCTCGGTGACGCTGGAAGCGCTGACGCCCGCGGAGATTTGCGGTTTGCTGGGCCGCGGGGATCTGGAAGCGGTGGCCGCGCCTCTCGAATCGTTTCTGAGGGAGATCATGGAGGAAGCCGCCCGCCCGGCCGCCGCCGGACAGGCCAAAGCCGCCGCGCGCGATGGGGGGCCAGGCGCCACCGAAGGCATGGTGAACTCACGCGCGGCGATTCCCCAGCGCGTGGATTGTCACGGCACCAAGGTCGAAGAAATCGGCGGCACCGGCAAGCACGACGCCCAGGGGGGCTGAAGAAGCCCGCGTGGCGCGGCTGCATCTGACTGTCGCGCCCACGTGACCAGAATCGCCAGAACAGCTTCCAGATTCGCCGTCGACCGATCACGATCCCCGGCTATCGCCAGAAGACACATCCACGACTCGGCGGCTATCCGTCCCCTGAATGACCGTTGCATCAGGATTCGCAGCCGCAGGACTTAAGGTAACAGTAGAATAGAAGCTCCGAGATACGGATGGAGGCGGTCACCCGATGAAGCGGAATTTGATTGCCGCCGCCTGTCTTTGGACGGGTGGACTGGGCGCGCTTCCCGCGCAGACGCTTGAGATCGGCCCCCCAGTGGTGATGGCAGACGGGACCGCCGTGATTCGCGCGAAGGGACTCCAGCCCAACGAACGCACAACGATTCGGGCGGAATTGGAGGACGGGACTGGCCACCGTTGGGCGTCGCAGGCCGAATTCACCGCGGATGCACAGGGAGCCGTCGACGTATCGAAACAAGCCCCCGTAGGGGGTTCCTATAAGGGAGTCTCCGCTATGGGCTTGATCTGGTCCATGCGGCCGCTTGAAAAAACGGTGGCCATGTATCAAGCCCCAAGGAGTCTGGGTCCGCAGACCATCGAATTGCAGTTGATGCGAAAGGGGGAGCGGATCTCGACCGCACGGCTGGAGCAGGTGACGATCAGTGAAGGGGTCCAGCAGATTCCGGTGCGTGACGGAACTCTCCGAGGGGTGCTCTTCCTGCCTGGTAGCAGAGAACGCAAACCTGGTGTGCTGGTCGTCGGAGGCTCGAATGGCGGCGTGCCTAGCCGGAAAGCGGCCTGGCTGGCGTCCCACGGATTTGCCGCGCTTGCGCTGGCGTACTTCCGCTATGGAGATCTGCCGGCAATGCTCGAGGGAATTCCATTGGAGTACTTCGAGCGTGCGTTGATCTGGATGGCGCAACGGCCCGAGATCAAGGGCGATCGGCTCGGAATTTTAGGGACGTCGCGCGGTGGCGAACTCGCACTCCAGGTGGCCTCCATGTTTCCTCAGATCGGAGCGGTTGTGGGCTACGTGCCAGCCGGCGTGCGCTACCCAGCCTGCTGTGGCGGGAACACCCGTGTGCCGTACGCCTGGACTTGGCGCGGAAGCCCACTGCCGTATCTTCCTTTGCGTTTCACGCGCGATCCGCGGATGATGACGGAAGCGACCATTGCCGTTGAGAACGCGAAGGCGCCGGTCTTGCTGATTTCGGGAGAAGACGATGGGGTCTGGAGTTCGTCGGCAATGTCGGATGGAGTGATTGCCCGCCTCAAGAAGGCTCATTTCCCCTATCGCTTCGAACACCTGAAGTACCCTCAGGCCGGCCACTTGGCGGGCAATCCGGGAATCGTTCCTGCCTGGCACGCCAGAGTCATGCAGGCCGTATCGGGAAGAGAGAGCGATTTGGGTGGCTCGGCGGAAGGCGATGCGCAATCCTCAATCGACGCGACGCCAAAGGTGATCGAGTTCTTGCGACAGAGTCTGCAAAGTCGCCCGCCCGAGCAGTGAGTCCTCAAGACCCGTCCAGTCCGGTGCTGGGGACGCCGCGAGTCTGAACACCGGGCCGGATGTTCTCAAGTGCTGGGGCACTTTCACTTCGTGGTCAATCGATCCGAGGGCCCTCCAAATGGATGGGAACGCCCACCGCGTAGAAGTGCCTCCCAGCCGGTTCCGGTTGAATCGTCGGCCGCCGGGCCGCCGCCGGACAGGCCAAAGCCGCCGCGCGCGATGCGGGGCCCGGCGCCACCGAAGGCATGGTGAACGCACGCGCGGCGATCCCCCAGCGCGTGGATTGTCACGGCACCAAGGTCGAAGAAATCGGCGGCACCGGCAAGCACGACGCGCAGGGCGGGTGAAGTGGGCCCCGTGGCGCAAACGCATTTGACCCTCGGTCCCACCGGACCAGAATCGCCGGAACAGCTTCAAGACGCGCCGTGATCCGGAAACACCAGCCAGCGAACCCCTGAGCGGGTAAGTCTTACGGGAACCCGACAAGACGCCCCAGGGAACCAGGCCTCAGAAACGATTCGGACCGCATTCTGACGCCCGCGATTGGGTTCATGGTCATTTCTTCATTGCCGCCGTCCAGTTCAATACAACAGTGAACAATGCTTGTGTTTGCTCGACTGGGCCGGCGAATAGGAATCATTTGCCGTTCACCACAGAACGCCTGAGGGCTGGCGTGGGCACTGCCGGTGGCCGCATGAATCCCCCGGTAGCCAAGATTGGCCACCTTCCGCGGATGGTTCGATCGATTCCGCGTCGGCTACCTGGTCATGTGAACCTCGCAGCAAGCGGGGCCGCACACGAACAGTTACGTAAGCTCGCGCCAGTCTTGCTCATTCAACTCCACGTTGTGTTTCTTCGCAGCGGACTTGATGCGTTTCCAGGCGGCGTCGCGTTCAGCGTCGGTCACCCCTTGCACCTGCTTGAAGCGGGCGATTGCGTTGCGCACGTGAGCCGCGTCATGGATGGGCTCTTTACGTTCCTTGGGAAAAGCGAAGCTCTCATCGGAGAGATGATCGCGCCTAGCTTCAGTGATCTTGGACATGCTTCTTGACGAGCAATCGAATTGCCAATTTGCCCGCGCCATCGCAGGAAAGGGGCGACAGCGCCGGTCGATTCGAGCAAAGCCTCGTCTCCTGTAAACGTGGCGGCTGCGCCGGTTTGCTTGGGTTACGAATCGCACTTCGGCGCTTCCATCCTCTGGTCCCAGTACACTCTGAGCGCATGGTCGGCCGCTCGGATGCGATGCTGGGCCTCGTCCTGTCATTGTCTGCGGCGTTCCCGTCGCGCTCCGCAGACCGCCAGCGGGGCCTTTTCAGCAGCCTGCTACGCGTGCCGCCACTTCGTCTTTACGACGATGGGGGTTCCTTTGAAACCGAAGCGCTCGCGGATTCGGTTCATGACGTAGCGCTCCGCGGAGAAGTGGAGCTGGCCGCGGTGATCCGTGAACAAAATGAACGTAGGCGGCCGTACCGAACCTTGGGTGATGTAGAGCACCTTCAGCTCGGTCTCGATCGACAACCCCTCCAGGAACCGGTTCAACTCGCCTGTCGTGACGCGCTTCGAGGCCGACTCGTAGACCTGGCGGATCAGCGGCAATAGCTTATGCACTCCGGCGCCCGTCTTCGCGGAAAGGAACACCACCGGCGCATAGTCCAGGAACTTCATCGTATCGCGGACGTTCTCGAGGAAGACGACCCGGTCCTTGTTAAGCGCCGCGTCCCACTTGTTGACGCACAGAATCACGCCACGCCCCTCTTCATGCGCGTAGCCCGCGATGGTGGCGTCCAGTCCGAGCAAACCCTCGGTGGCGTCCAGCATGAGCAGCACCACGTTCGCCAGACGGATGTTGCGGCGCGCCATCACCACGCTGAGCTTCTCCGCCATCAGCTTGGTCTTCCCTTTGCGCCGGATGCCGGCGGTGTCCACGAAGGTGTACTGCGCGCCGTCCACCACGATGGTTTGATCCACGGCATCGCGCGTGGTGCCCGCGACGGGTGAGACGATGGAGCGATCTTCGCCCACCAGTTTGTTCAGCAACGTGGACTTGCCCACGTTGGGGCGGCCGAGGATGGCAATCTTGATCTGTTCCTGGCGCGGTTCCTCGCCGGTGGTCTCGGTGACGGGAAAGCCTTCGGTGACGTGGTCGAGCAGGTCGTCGATTCCGAGACGGTGCTCCGAGGACACCTGGAACAGGTTGGCGATGCCGAGCGAATGGAACTCGTGCACCAGATTATCGCGAGCGGGGCTGTCGATCTTGTTGACGACCAGCGAGAGCGGTTGCGAGAGGCGGCGGAGCACGCGGGCGAGTTCATAATCCGAGGAAGTGAGCTCACTCCGTCCGTCGACCAGGAAGATGATGTGGTCCGCGCGTTCGAGCGCCACGCGGGCCTGCCGGAAAATCTCGCTCGCAATCCACTCGCGGTCGTTGGGGAGAATGCCGCCCGTATCGATCAACTCGAAACGCCGGCCCTGGTAGGATGCCTCGCCGTGGATGCGATCCCGCGTGATGCCCGGCTCGTCACCGACGATCGAGCGGCGCTCGCGCAGGATGCAATTGAAAAGAGTGGACTTCCCAACATTGGGCCTGCCCACAATGGCCACCACAGGCAGGCTCACAGGCTGCTTCATGTGCCTTCATGATAGCATCGGGATCGAATCTCACCACTTCCGGTTCTAGTGACGGTGGTCCGCGGGGGCGCTTACCTGGCGAGGCGGCTGTAGCGGTCGGACGCCCAGTCCCAATTGATCACGTTCTGGAAGGCTGCCACGTAATCGGGGCGCTTGTTCTGGTACTTGAGATAGTAGGCGTGCTCCCACACATCGATGCCGACGAGCGGCGTTTGCCCCATGGAGAGGGGCGTGTCCTGATTGGAAGTCTGCACAATGGCGAGCTGCTTGTTCTTGTCCAGGGTCAGCCAGGCCCAACCGCTGCCAAACACGCCGGTCGCAGCGCGCGTGAGTTGATCCTGAAATGCGCTGAGGCTGCCAAAACGGCCGTCAATGGCTTTCGCCAATTCGCCCACCGGCGCGCGGGCGCCGCCCTTGGACATGGCCTGCCAGAAGAAGGTGTGGTTGGAGTGGCCTCCGCCTTGGTTGCGCACGGCGGTGCGGACGGCTTCGGGAATCGCATCCAGGTTGGCAACCAATTCCTCTACGGTCTTCTTGCCGAGGTCCGGATACTTGGCCACGGCGGCGTTCAGGTTGTTCACATAGGCGGCATGGTGCCGGTCGTGGTGGATCTGCATGGTCTGTGCGTCGATGTATGGCTCCAGGGCGTCGAAGGCGTACGGGAGCGCGGGAAGCGTGAATGGGCCGGCGGGCGCCGCCGCGGTTTGAGCGCGCAGAGAGAGCGGTCTCAGCCCTGCCACGGTCGCCGAAGCAACAAAGGTGGCGAGAACATGTCGTCGGGTGGTCAAGATTTTCCTCCGGAAACGAGTTTGAATACCGTCTCCCAAGTACATGGATGATTTCGCGAAGGTAAAGTTGCCAGTTTTCCGGCCAGAATAGGCTGCCTGCGGCGATCGGAGGACCGGTTGAGCAGCCTAAGGCGCAAAATTCCGCGGGCCGTGTACCAGGCGCCGGAGGAAATAATACTCGTTGACCGGACGATCGTCCGTGAGAGCGGGCGCATTGGGATCGGCGTCGATGAGCTTGCGGAGCGGAACTTCTCCGCGCAGCATCGTCTCAAACTGCGATTCCACGGTCGCGGCCGGTCCCCATTCCAGCATGTCGCGTGCGGCCGCGGGTGGAACGTGAGACGCCAACTGTGCCGAGGTGTACCGATTCATCGGGCGGTTACCAGCCAGGAAGTGTTCGCCCCATCCCTCCACGGAAGGAAGCACCCGCACTTCCGCAAACGTGCGGCCCAGTGCCTGCGCCACCGCTGAAATCGTGCTGCGCTCCGCTTCCGGGATCCACTGCTGCAAGATGCCTCCCGGCCGCAGGCGCCGGGCGGCCACCCGATAGAACTCCACCGAATAGAGCAGGCTGGAACCGGCTGCCTCCACAGGGGGTGGCGGATCGATAATGATCGAGTCGAAAAGTTCCTGCGTTCGCTCCAGGAATCTCCGCCCGTCGTCGATCACGATGGCACCGCGGGGCGAGTTCAGCAACCGGGCGCCGTCGGTGTGGAAGAAGCCGAAAAGTCCGGGCACGCTGGGAATCAGGTCGACGGCGGTTGCATCCATGCCCCAAGAGAGAGCCGAGCGGTACGACGTGCCCATTCCGAAACACACCACCAGAACCTCCCGCGGCGGATGGTCGAGCGAAGCCAGCGGCAGGTGGGCCATCATCTTGGTGACAGGCGTCAGAACTGTCATGCCGATGCCGTTGACCAGCAACTGCTTCTGCATCCCCTCGCCGGCGGCGATCACCGTCGCGGTGTGATCGCGGCGCACGAGGGCGCCGGGGTAACGGCGCTCGAAATCCAGAGTGAGCATCACGAGCGCCAGCGATACGAGCAATGCCGCGGCTATCAGCCGCCGGTTGCTCCGGAGGCCGAACAGGAAGAATGGAATCGCCAGCAGCACCAAAGTCCAACGCTCGCCCACCCACGGAAGCAGCACGAAGCCGGAGAGCAGCGGGCCGATGATGCAGCCCGCGGCGTTCACCGCATAGGCCCTGCCGGCGCGTTCGGGATCTCCGGCCGACCAGCGGTCCACGAGCATGGGGGTGAGGAATCCTATCACGCCGCAGAAACCGCCCACACCTAGAACCATGCGCAGGGCTCCCATCGCCAACCCATCGGCGTGCAGGCGCGGATCGGCGGCGGCCAGCGGAAGCAGCGCGCAGCAGCCGGCCAGGACCGCTACGCTGGCGCGATGGATCGGCGCCCGCCGCACCCACGCGCGGTAGAGGCGGGAGCCCGCGGCGGTCGCCGCCAGGTAAACCGCCAGCATGCACGCGAAAGAATATACCACTGGCCCTAGGAACGGCATGAACTGCCGCGTCCACACCACTTCCATGGCCAGGCTCGAGAGACCGGAGGTGAAGAGCAACGGCAAAATGGCGGCATTCGTAGAGGCGGCTTGCTTGGCTCCGGGTTCCGAGGCAGGGGTACGCGATTCGCCCAGACGCGCGGCTACGGCGAAGGCCCCCAGCGCCACCACGGCATTCAACCCCGCGGCTACCAGGACCGTGCGGCTGAAGCCCAGCAGTTCGATGAGAAGGAAGGCGGAGACCAGCGTGCCGGCCATGGCGCCGAGGACATTCGCCACATAGAGATAGCTGAACGACCTCGGCGACTCGCCGCGGAAAGCCCCGCGGATCCCCGCCATCGCGAGCGGAAACGTGGCCCCCATGGCGGTGCAGAACGGTAACAGCGCCAGCGCGATCCAACCGGCCGACACCACGTAATAGCCGGACGAGCCCCACTGGCCCACCAGCAGCACGCGCCCCCATCGCAGCAGTCCGATCACCACCAACCCCGAGATGCCAATGGCTAGTTCCGCGATTCCATAGAGCCGGACGAAGTACGCCGCCGGCCGGTTTTCCATGCGGCGCACCAGCCGCCCTCCGCCCCAACTTCCCAAGGCCAGACCGGCCATGAATACGGAGAGGACAATCGAGATCAGCGGCGTGGTCACTCCAAAGTCCGCCATGGCCGCCCGCAACCACACCACTTGATAGACCAGGCTGCAGAAACCAGACAGGAAGAAGAAGACAAAGAAAATGGTCATGGAGTTCTTGAAGCTTCCCCGTAGGAGGGGTTCGCCCCCGCGGTGATGCGACGCGTTCGTTGTACGAGAGAATCCATCGTCTTGGCGGCCTCTGCGTGCGGATCAAGCGGGCATGCCCTGAACCGCGAGGTTCGGGCCGCCCTCCAGGGTTCATTCTGTGGCACGGTCTCCTTCAAGTCAACAGTAGTAACGGACCCAGTTGCTGAGCGGATGCGCCACGGGAGCAAGAGTCGCCGATGCTGCGGGTGTGACGCGGTTGGTGGGTGGAATCAGGACTGGCTGCAAATGTACCGATAGATCTTTTCCGCCTGCTCGTCCCACTGGCTGTAGCGTTCGAGGATGAGCCGATGGGACTCCCGGGTAAGCCGCTCGCGGAGTTCGCGGTCTTCCAGGCCCTCCTCTACGGCGTCGGCGATGCTGGAGGGGCTCGCCTCGCTAAGAAAGCAGTTCACCCGGTCCTGCAAGAGCCAGCCCGTATGGGGATTGCGGTTGCTGATCACCAGCGCACCGCAGGCCATGAGTTCCAGCGGAAGGTAGGATGGATGGCAGGTCATCATCATGACCAGCCCGGCATCGCATTTCCGGTATAGGCTGGCGGTTTGCCGATAGCCAAGCAGTCCGAGATTCTCCAAGACTCCCTCCAGCCCGTAAGACTTGGGACCCCAATCGGCTCCCGCGGACAAGATGCGGACTCTTTTCCCGAGCCGGGACTTGACGAGGCGGAGTGCGTCCGCCATGAGTTCGAAACAATTGCGGGGGTGTGAAGGACGCATGTAGCAGAATAGCGTGCTCACATCCCGCGCACCCGGCTCGCTCTCCCGGCCGTCAAGGTTGAATACCGACGTATCGATACAGGGATCGAAGTACTCTGCCGTCCCGCCTCGCGTGACATACCGGTCCCTGACTCCGATACTGTTGCAGATACCGGCGAAACCGAACCGGCAGGTTGCCTCGGCATAAGCGCTCGTGGAACCTGCGGGATAGAAAAGCGACTCATCATCCTGCACGAAGTAGAACTTCCGGCGCACGTTATTGAACCTCAAGAGATCGTACGCGGTGCTCCAGAGCGTCGCAATGCCTGCGTCGGAAGACTCAAGCTCGAGGAGTCTACTCGGGCCCTCCAAGACCAGGATCTGGCTGGCGCTCGCAAGATCCGGGAATGCCTCGGCGATGCGGCCCCTGATTACAGATCCTTCCGCCGGCGGCGGGAGTACGAACGTCGAACCCACTCCATGTGCCCTTCGGAAGAAATCCGCAAAGCGCAGGATTGTATGGGCACCCCCGTAGAAGGCATAGGGGATGCCGGGAAGAAACCATGTGAGCTTCTTTACCACTCCCAACCCAGGGCGGGCACACGCCGCCCGAGATTCCGCCAACTCAACCTGGGTGAAGTCGAAGGCGGCCAGAGCGGAGTCCGGCCAAACCTCCATCTCCGCTGCCGAAGACGGGCCTATGATGCGCGGGGTACGGAATTGAATGCTCCCCTCTGTTTGCTCCAGGTTGGGGTTGAAGAATGGGTCCCCGTCGGGGAACAGCGCCTCGAACCGTTCTCTCCCCTGTTGCTCGGCTCCCCGTGACAGCCAACTCTCCAGGAGTGCGGGTCCGTTCTGGGTCATCCGGGCATACGGGTTGCTCACGATCCCAAGCCCTTCCTCCAGGCGCAGCCGGAGACAGAGGTCGATATCCAACCGGGGGTACAACGGCACAGCGTGGAATCCGCCCACCCTCAAGAAGACGTCGCGTCGAACGCTGAAGCAGGCGCCACTCACCGCCAGCACATCGCGGGACCAGCGGTCCGAGCCAAAGGGCTCCTCCCCTCCCTCTTCCATCCCGGAGAACAGATTGCGCGCCTCTCCATCCGAATTGAACACAATGCCCGCGTGCCGTATCCTGCTGCTTCGGGAGTCCAGCAGTTTCGCGCCGACCGCACCCGTAGCGCGGTCCTGGAGAGGACCGGTGATTTCCTTCAACCAGCCTTCCGGGCAGGTCACAGTCTGATCCAGGAAAACGATCACGTCGCCCCGGCATTTCGCCGCCGCCCGGTTCAGTGCTTCCGCAGTGGACTGGGATTCCTCGATCTCCACGACTCCAACCCGGGAACTCGTTCCCGGCGCTCTCCCGCGCACGGGGACGACGATTTCCAACAGATCCGGGCCTGCCCTTCTGGCGAGCCGCTCCGCCAGGAGCGCGGCCCTCGCGGAAAAACCCGCCGAGACAATCACGACGCTGACCGACAGCTTCTCCTCGGAGGCCCATCTCAGATGGACCGTGTCGGTTCTCACGAGGCTTGGCTCTACAGCCTTTCCTTCCGCGGCGAAGTGACTTGCGAGTGTCCGCATTTGCGCCTCGGCCGCGTAAGGCTTTACGGTGAATCCCAGCGAGGCCACCGATGTGGGTCCCCGCCGCCAGTGGTAGAGCACCTTCGCGATGTGCGCCACCCGGCTACCGTCGGCGGCCACCCGGAGGAAGAAATCCCAATCCTGGGCGCCGTCGAATTCCGGGCGGAACCCGCCAACCTCGCGTGCGATTTGGCTGCGGATGACACAGAGGTGCGTGACGTAATTGACGGAGAGTATGAGATTCCGGGACCAGCCCGGCTTGAAATAGGGCCGGAACCGGCACTGTCCGCCGTCATCCAGCATGTCGGAGTCGGAGTAGATGAAGTTCAGCTCCCGCCGGCCGTTCAGGAAACAGGCCACCTCGAATAGGGCGAACGGCGCCAGCGTATCATCGTGGTCCAGCAGCGCGACGAACTCTCCCGTGGCCATGGAGAGAGCCGCGTTGGTGTTCCCCGAAATACCCAGGTTCGAATCCAGCAGCCTGACCGTGATCCTCGGCTCGCTCCGGGACAGTCGCAACAAGTAGTCGCGAGCCTCTGCGTCGTCGGGGTCTCCATGCGCGAGACACAACTCCCAGTTCGGATAGGTTTGGGAGCAGACCGAATCCACTGCGGCGCGCAAAACCCATAGTGGGACTCGGAAGACCGGGAGCAACACACTGATCAAGGGCTGGTAGGGGAGCTGGCTCGCATGCTCCCGCTGTAATTCGAGTTCGATTGCGCTGGGTTCGGTCTCCTGAATCCATTCATGGTAGAGAGCCGTGATTGTGCTGTCTGTGCCGGCGGCAGGCTGTGCATCCACGAACCGGAGGGCGAACCGGTTCGCCAGGGAGGCGTACAGGCGGTAGACACCTGGCCAGCGTTCCTCCGTGCGACGCAACCACCTGCGATAGACGGAAACCAGTCGCCAGGCAGGACTCGAGTAGAGCGACTGCAGTTCCTCCCGCAGCAGACGAATCTCGCCTTTGAGCTTTCGTACGGCGTCCCTGCCGGCAGGCAGGCGATTGCGGGCCGGGCTTGCCGCCGACTCATCCGGGTGCGGGCTCGCCTCTGGCGATTCCGGTTCCAGCTTCACCGCGCGTCCAACCCCGTCTGCATGACGTCCCAATCGAAACTCAGCCGCGGATCCTCGCTGTCTGGCTGGAGGCAGGGGCTGTAGAAGGGATCGGGTTGGCCCAGCCTGTGCGACCAACGTCTGAAGAGCGAAAGCATTTCGTCGTAGGTAACCAGAGGCGTCCGGCTGCTGCACTCCCGGTGGCACAGCGTAGCCCCCGGATCGCAGACCACCTCGTGGCCCGCCTGGAGGGCTCTCAGGCAAAGGTCCACGTCATTGTAATTCACGGGAAACCCAATGTCGAATCCGCCCAGTTGCTCGAATAGCGGTCTCCGGATTCCGAGGCAGGCGCCGGTTACCGCGGAAACGTTTCGAGGAAAGTCCAGCCACTTCCAGTACCCGTTCCCAAGGCCGTGGCGACCCACGTGCCAGGCCGCCATCGGCAATCCCACGACAATCCCCGCGTGCTGAATCGTCCCATTCGGATACAAGAGCTTCGCGCCGACGATGCCCGAGTTCGGACGGTTCAACTGCGAACTGAGAGACGTCATCCAGCCCGGCTGCGAGGGGGTGACATCGTCGTTGAGGAAAAGCAGGTACTCTCCGGTCGCTATGGCCGCGGCCAGATTGTTCATCTGAGAGTAGTTGAAGGGTCCGGCGTAGGTCACGAAGCGGCATCCGTGGTCTTCAGCGACCTGTTTCAGCCGCGTGCCGGAACCAGACGTGTGGAGCGCCAGCACGATTTCCCAGTCGGGGAATTGGGTCACGCGGCGGAGGTTTCGCAGACAACGGCCCAGAAGCCGGGCATTGCGCGAGCAGACGATCACGCTGACGCGGCCCTGGGCAGCCGGAAGGGGCGCTTTCTTCCGGCTCGCCGGGACGTCCTGCCCCTGCCGACCGTGGTATAGAACCCGGGGGATGTGGCGCACCTGCAATGGTCTCTCGGCGAGGCGCAGCATCAGGTCATGGTCGCAAGCGGCCTCGCACTCGCTTCGAAACCATCCTGCTTCGTCGATCCTGCGACGGGAGACGACCAACAATCGGCCGAGATACATGCAGGCATCCAGCAGCGCCGGTGACCAGGCAGGCTTGAATACGGGCCGCCTGCGCCTTCCGTCCGAATCGATTTCGTCTTCGTCCGAGTAAAGGACGTCGGGGGATCCCTTCCTCAGCGCCTCCGCGACATAGTGGAGTGCATGTGGGGCCAGCAACCCGCCCGGGTCCAACCATGCAACATAGTCGCCAGATGCCAGGCGTCCTGCTTCGTTTAGGGAGGCGGCCATCCCCTGGGGTCGATCTAGACGTATCCAGCGCACGCGCCGGTCTTGAGCCGCAAGGCCGGAGAGGTATTCATCAAGCCAGTCCTGCCGGCTGCCGTCGTTGCAGAGACACAGATCCCAATGAGTGTAAGTCTGAGACAAAACGGAGCCCACGGCAGCCTCGAGCCAATCCCGGCGGGGATCGCGGAGCGGCATGAGGAGGCTGATCGAAGGACGATGGTCCCACGCCTCGGACTCGGCCCGGAGCCGTTCGTCGGGAGGGATCTGCTTCTTCTCAAGCTCGGTCCAGGTGGCGTATTCGGCGTCCTCGATCGAACGTGCGTCGCCATGGCCGGAGAGGGGCGCCAGCCCTTGACGCAGGGCCTTTGATAACCTAGCGAGGACATGCCCGGAGTAACGCAGAAAGCGGAAAACACGACTGTATTCCAGCCTGACCAGACGAGCTTCCAGTTGCCTCTGGCTGAAAAGCAGCCAGCGCATTGCGTGATCCAGGTCCTGCTTTTCCAAGCGAAACCCCTCGCCTGAACGCAAGTCTCCTTTGGAATTATGGGAACTTCGCCGGCTTAGTCTAGCAGTGAAATCCGCAGCCCTGCAAGCAGGGTACTCTCAAGCCTTGCGGCGACGAAGCAAGGTCAACGCCGCGATGCCCAAGCCCATCAGCACCACGGTTGAAGGTTCCGGGATCTCCCCGCCGGGCTCTCCGACCAAATTGAGGTTGTAGGTGACGCTCAGGGAGCCTAGGTTGTCTCCGTAGCCGCTCGGCAGGACCGCTGCCGAAGGCGACCCAAAGCCCGGCGCCCCGTCCGCAAACCCCCAGAACAGCCGAGTGGCGCCGGTTGGAACGTTGAACGTCTGTTGAGCGGATCCGGTCCCCAGTCCGTCCCCAATGAAAAACGTCTGGGCCAGCAACGGGCTGAAGCTAAGACCAAGGGCCGAAGAATCGGTATAAGACCAACTTCCCCGGCGCAGTGCCTCCGGTGGCCGGGCCGGGTCCCAGGAAAACGCCCACCAGGAACATCTGGCGTCCGTTGAACTGAATGCCGGAGATCCCGCCCCCTGCATAACCGTCCATGTTGGTTCCCGGGAAGCCGGCGGATTGGCCGTCCGCCGTATTCATCGCGTAGGGGGGGACAGGTCCGAAGCCCACCGTCCCAACGCTGGAGAAGGTGATCGATGACACCGTGCCCAGAGTAAAACCGACGGAAGGAGGCAGAGTCGAACCCGAACCAGCAGGCGCGGTGGCAAGGCCAGCCGCGAAAATATTAGCCGTACCGTCAACGCCGATCAATCCCGCTTGAAGCGGCGCGATCAGCGCCATCGAGAGCACCACCAGTCCGACCCACATCTCTTTTCGCATGTCCTCACCTCCGAGGCAGTACAGGGTACAACGTAAATATATTAAATCCCAAAGCCTTAGAATGTCAAGAGATAAAACGTGGCCCGATTGGGGTAGAAGTACTAGGGTTGCGGTAAGGTGGTGAGGGGCTGGGGGGGTGGCCGGCAAAAAATCAGTTGCCGACCGGCCTCCCGGTTCCCCCCGAAACGTAGGAGAATGGGAAAATGGTCAGCCTTAGATCGATAACAGCGCTCGGCATCGGCCTAGTCTTCTTGACGGCTTGCGGGCAGAAGACACAGACAGGAGCTATCACTCCCTTGAAAAAACAACTTTTCGGCAAGACGGCGGACGGGCAACAGATCGACCTCTACACCCTGACGAACAAGAACGGCGTTGAGATCGGCATCATGAATCGCGGTGGCACAATCGTCTCGATCCGGGTGCCGGATCGGAGCGGGAAACTCGGCGACGTCGCGCTCGGCTTCGATTCCCTCGACGGGTACCTCCAGGACAATCCGTTCTTCGGGGCCATAGTCGGCCGCTACGGCAACCGCATCGCCAAGGGCAGGTTCAAACTGGACGGCGTCGAGTACAAGCTGGCGGTCAACAACGGTGAAAACCATCTGCACGGGGGCCTGAAAGGGTTTGACAAGGTCGTGTGGAACGCCAGAGACGTGTCCGAAGGGCCGCTGCCGCGTCTGGAGCTGACCTACCTGAGCAAGGACGGCGAGGAAGGCTATCCGGGCAACCTCTCGGTCGTGGTGGTCTACTCGCTGACAGACGCGAACGAACTGCGCGTCGACTACAGCGCCACCACCGACAAGGACACGGTGGTGAACCTCACCAATCACTCCTACTTCAACCTGGCCGGCGCGGGAGAGGGCGACATCCTGGGTCACGAACTGACGCTCTACGCCGACCGGTTCACACCGGTCGACAAGGGGCTGATCCCGACCGGAGAACTCCGCAGCGTGGAAGGCACGCCGTTCGACTTCCGGAAGGCCACGCCGATCGGCGCGCGAATCGAAGCCAAGGACCAGCAACTCCAGTTCGGCGGCGGCTACGACCACAACTTCGTCCTCAATAGCGGTGGCGGCGCCCTGGCTCTGGCGGCGCGCGTCGAGGAGCCTAAGACCGGGCGCGTGCTCGAGGTCCTGACCACCGAGCCCGGCATCCAGTTCTACACCGGGAATTTCCTGGATGGCACGCTAACCGGCAAGGGCGGGAAGACCTACCCGAAGCGTTACGGCCTCTGCCTGGAGACGCAGCATTTTCCGGATTCGCCGAACCATCCGAAGTTCCCCTCGACCGAGCTCAAGCCCGGCGGGAAATACCAGACCTCGACGGTGTATCGCTTCTCGGTTGCGAAGTGAAGTGGTAGGACAGGCGGTTTCGCCTGACGATTCCAGCCGCCGCCTAGGTCCGCATCCTGGTCATGAGATAAACCGCGGCCAGGAAAAAGACGGCATTGGGGGCCCAGGCGGCTGCGGTCGGCGTTAACTGGTTGATATTGCCGATCTGTTCGAAGAGCTGGTTCACGCTCCAGTAGGCGATGGCGATCCCGAAGCTCACGCCCACGCCCGCCAGCGCCCCCCGGTTGCCTGTGAGAAACGCGAAAGGCGCCGACAGCGTCGCCAGGATCAGCACAAACAGCGGAACGGAGAACTTCTTGTAGTACTGGATGCGCAGTTGCACGGTGTCGAAGCCGCTGCGTTGCAGGTCGGCGATGTAGTCCGCCAGTTCGCGGAAATTCATCTGCTTATCCTGCTTGACTTCCTTCACGAAGTAGCTGGGAGGCTCATTGAGTTCCGGGAACGTGGCCGTTTGAAACGTCTCGTACTTCCTGACCCCCTCCAGGTCGCGGCGCCAGCCGTTCTCGAACACCCAGGTTTTCAGCGCTGGCGACCAGTACGCCCGGTCGGCCGAGATGTGCCGCCGCAGGCGGAACGAAGCGGGCTCCAGTTCGAAGACGATGACCCCTCCCATCTCGCCCTTCGAGGAGTCCAGGTACTTGTAGTAGTAGAATCGCCGCCAGCCCTGGCCGGAAATCCAGGTTTGTTCCGGGCGGTCATAGGTTCGGACCGGACTTCCCTTGATTTCGGCGCGTATGGCGTCCTGGCGCCGGTTCGCCTCGGGAACGTAGTAGTAGTCAAAGGCGAACAGAGAGGCGCTCAACAACAGGCTGGCCAGAATCACCGGCACCGACAGCCGGTAGAGGCTGATGCCGCAGCTCTTGAAGGCGATTACCTCGTTGTTCTTTGTCATGACCCCAAACGTCACCAGCACGGCTACCATGGCGCTCATCGACGTGGAGCCGTAAATCAACATCGGCGCCAGGTAGTAGAGGTAGGTGAGCACGCGGGACATGGGGATTTTGTTCCTGATGATGTCGCTCAACAGCTCGTAAAACGTGTATACCTCGGTCATCAAGACGAAGCTCACCAGGAAAAGCAGGAAATAGAGGAAGTACGAAGACAGAATGTAGGTATCGAGCACCTGCGGCAAAAGCCGAAACTGCCGGGCGCGGCCGTTGAAGAGCCTGCCAGCCTGAAGCGCCGGCGATAGTGCCCGAACCTGCCGGAAGCGCGCTCGCAGCCATCGTCCGACGGCCCCGGGCACGTCCCTGTCTCCAGGCCGCTCCAACCTCACCAGAAGCAGCAGGCCGACGATCGCCAGCACGATGTTGGGCGTCCAGACGGCAACGCCGACCGGCAGCATCGCCCGCTTCGCCAGCCCGGTGAGACCGATCATGCAGGTCTGGTAAAGGAATGCCACAAACACCGTTGTCACCATCGCCGCGGATCTGCCGGCCTTCTTCGAAGAGATCCCCAGGGGAATGCCGATCGAAGCCAGAAGCAGGCACGCCAGGGGAAACGCAAACCGCTGATGCAGTTCCACGCGGGCCTCGACGGAGTTCCGCGCCAGCCGGAGCAGAGGCAGAGTGTCGGTTTCAAGAACCGGCTTGCTGGGGGCCTCTCTGGGCTTCGCCGCGTCCACCGCCATTTCCCTGCTCGTAGAGCTGTTGTAGAAGTAGTCTCCGGGGTCCTTGCCCGCTTCGTAGGTGCGTGCGTCGACCAGGGAAAGCTGAATGCGGTTGCGGGCGGGATCGGGTGTCGCAAACCCTTCCCGGGCGGTTGTGATCCGAGGCCCTGCCGCGTTTTCCTGCGCGCCGGAGCCCCTCTCGCCGGGCGGCCGCAGATCCGCCAGGAAGACGTTCTCCCACTTCACCACGGTTCCCGGCTTGACCTCTCTCACGAACAGGATCGTGTTGGGAAACTGCTCCTGAAAAACTCGCGGGGCGATCTCGGCCGTGAGTTGCTGCGCCAACAGCCCTCGGGCGATTCGGTTGGTTTCCCGGTAGGACCAGGGGCTGAGCCACAGCGAACAACAGGCCGTTCCCAAGGCCGCCAGCAGCGCCAGCACCAGCACCGGAGGCGCGACGCGCCGGCCCGGGAGACCCGCCGCCCGCATTGCCGTGATCTCCCCGTCGCTCGACATTCGGCCGAGACACACCAGCAGCCCGGCCAGTATCCCGATCGGCGCCGTGAACACCAGTACCGGAGGCAGCGCGAGCGCGAACAGATAGGCCACCGTGGCGGGGTCCGCCGAGCTCCTGACCAGCAGCTCAAACAGCTTGTCCGCGCGCTGCAGGAAACAGCACGAAAGTGAACAGAAGCGTACCCAGCAGGGTGGCGGAGAGGGTCTCGCGAAAAACGGTTCGACTCAGCAAGCCCATGCCTACCGAGCCACGGTGAGCGGAGGCGGAGGGACGATCGGGAGCTTGGGCATTTCCTCCTCCGACCTCTCTAGCTGCAGCTCCTCGAAGAGCAGTCCTGGAGCCACAACGGAGCATTCCGCCACGAACGACGCCGCGCCCGACACAGCGAAGGGCGCGCCGTTCTCGAGGTAGTCAAACACGGCCGGATCGCCCCCGGCGGCAACAATGTCCCGAAGGGAGCGAGTGGAAACTCCTTTCAGACGCATTCCCCGGAGCAATTCCTCACGGCCGTCGGGGTAGACGCGGTACACCAGGAGCGGCAGGCTCACCAGGCGACCGCCGCCGCCGTCCTGCGCCATTCTCGCGGCGATGCGCTGGAGCTCACTGCCGGAGGCCGTCGAGGGAAAGTCCATCTTGCGAATCAACAGGCCGTACGGCTTGTCGCCCTGCCGGACCAGGTCGATGAGTTTCCGCTTCAGCTCCGCGAGCGTCGAGGTTCCCGCGGCGCGCACAATCAGGTTTCCGAAGGCGGGCCCGTTGGCGCCGAAATTGGCGAAGAGTCTGGCCCGGCCATTGGACTCCTCGCGCCCCTTGACCGGTTGCCTGGTCGCCAGCATGTTCCTGAGCACTCCCTTTTCGACGATCGTCAGCGGCGCGGGCACCACTCCATCCAGGTCGACAAGGTAGTTTCCGAACAGTGGACGCCCGTTCCATTCCTTGGCCGTCGGGTCGTCCACGATATCCATCCAGTCGGGCAGAATCCGGGAGCCTACGCGGCCCTCAAATTCGCTTTCGGTGAAGGAGAGCGCGCGCCCGGGCTCAGTCACCGGACGACGTCTCTGCCCGAGATTCCGGCCGAAAAGATCGGCCAGAAGCTGGGCTGCCGCGAGCGGCTCGAACATCACGGCGCCCGTGTAGCTCTCGCCGATCGGAGCCCGCGCCAGAGCAGTCAGGTTCTCCGCTACAGCCTCGGTAGCGCGTCTCAGTTCCGGCTCGGCCGGCAGATTGCCGGCGTCGAGGGCCAGGAGGCTGGTTGAGTCGCGCAACAGCATGCCGTCAGGAGCCAGAGCCGTGCCGCGGACCTGGAAGGAGACAGCGTTTTCCGGAACTCTGACCGTGGAGCCCTCCGAATTCACAAAGTAGAAGGATCCCCGATTGGACTGGAATTCCGCCACTGGAGGCGAACACCAGCGGATAGGCCGTGAACAGCGCCGAGAGACTGCGGACTCTGGTTTTCCAAACCTCCGGGTCGATGGCCTGCCGGCTCGCCGGAAGCACCAGAGTAGTCGGGGCAGCCTTGGCAAAATCGGGAATCTGATCCGTGACGGTCAGATTCCGCAGCGCCGCTTGTTTGCGCGCGATCGCCTGCAACGCCGACTTGTAGGCCACGTCGGTGGCCAGCCAGAAGTACTGTCGCAACGCGAGTTCATTGCTGTCGATGGGGAGCGGGCCGAGGGCGTAGCGCGTCGCCACCAGCGAGTCGCTGTAAATGTAGTTCCCGTTGTCGAACTTGTATTCTCCCACCCGCACCCGAATTCTCGGAAGACGCCCATGCTCTTCCCGGACCTCGGCCAGGGCGCCCAGCGTGGCGGTGATGGAAAGCATTTGCGAGTCGTGGACGGAATACTCGATGTAGTAGGGCGGCTCCAGGCTTATCACCCGCAGGTCGCGCGCGCGGTCTACCTCGGCGCGCATCGCCCGCAGCAGCGCGTCGTCCTGCACGGGAGCCTGCGCCGCGACGGCCAGGGCCCAGACGCAAAGCAGGGAGAGGAACGCAAGGCGGCGAGAAGTCATGGTCCCGTCGTGGGGGCCGGCCGCGGCAACAGAGGCGGCCTGTCCGTGGACTTCTCCTTTCGCTGCGTCTCGATCTCCGAGACCAGCAAGGCTGGCGACACCGCCGACACCGGCACCGATCCCGACTCGGCGCCGCAGTACCCGTTAAAGACCTCCGGCCGGTTCGAAGTGGCCAGGATTTTCGAAAAACTCGCGAGGGGGGTACCCACGATGTCGACGCCGCGCACCAGTTCGTCGGGCCGGTTGTCGGGAAAGACTTTGTAAACCACCAGCGGCAAAACGGCGAAGGCCTGCAAGCCGCTCCGCCGCGTCTGCGTGTACCCGCCGGTCACCTGTTCGAAATACAAGCCGTAGGGCTTGTTCTGGCGCCGGATCTCCTCGCGCAGCATCTCCCGCAAGCGCGCATCGGAGACCGTATTGCCCGACTCGACGATCAGATTGGATTGTCGCGAAACCACTTCATAGCCCGGCTGCCGCCGCCCGTGTCCGTTCGACTTGTCGAATTGCAGGACGGGGGAGCGGGACATCAGAAACGTCCGCAGCACGCCCTTGTCCACCACCGTCAGCCTCTGCCCCGGCATCCCCTCGTCGTCGTAGCGGTAGGTCCCGTTCAGATCGACCCCCGCGGCCTTTCGCACGGTCGGATCGAAGTAGATCGACAGGAACGTGGGAAGCACCGGGAGCCCGATGCTCTTCGTGAACGTCTGGCCTTCTGCCTCGTCCTTCTGGCGGTGGCCCTCCACCCGGTGGCCAAAGATCTCGTGGAAAAACACGCCGGCGGCACGGCCGGAGAGAATCGCCGGCCCCACGAACGGCTCGGCGATGGGGGCCAGTTTCAGCCTCTCCAATTGCTTACCGACACGTTCGTCGGCGGCCGCCAAAATCGTCTTGTCGTCGGGCAGGCCCGAGGGATCCTCAGCCTCGAAGGTCTCCCCCGTGCTCAGGTCCATCCCGTCCAGGGCCCGGGTCTCCGCGGAAATCGCGATTCGAGCGAAGCCCCGTCCGTCCGCCACACGAGTGCCCTCGGTGCTCACGAGGTACTTGGTTTGGCGCCGCAGTGAAACGCCGGCGTCGGAGGTCAGAATCCCCGGCTTGTCGGAGAACGCCGCCGACCACCGCACGACGCGCTCTTCCCAAGGCTTGACGAGGAAGTCCGCCGGCCGCGCCGCCTCTGTGAACACCGAAGGCTTCTCCACCGTGAAATCCGCGGACTTGTCCTCGCTGGCCACCTGAATCTGCGTGCTGGTCCGCAGCTTGATCAACCGCTCGGCCGCCATGCGGTACACCCGGTCGGTTTCGCGCCAGACAACCTGCCGGATGGCTCCGGCGACATCTTCGAGCGGGAGCCGCGCGGCAGAGGTAAAGACCGGTCGGGCACCCTCCACGCGATGGTAGTTGTCGAGTTGGGGACTCCCCACACGGATGGTGACGTCCAGTTGGCGGGTGTGGCCGCATATGCTGGCCTGCAATGCCCCTAAGGTGGCCTGAACCGTGCAGCCCTCCTCTTCGGTCACTTCATACGCCATGAAGTACGGCGGGGGATCGCCCTTTTCTTTGAGGGCCTGAAAGTTCCGGTTCAGTTCGTCGGAGAGGATCGTCAGAAGTGCCGGGGACTGGGCGAAACACAGGGTCGCGACGAGGGTCAGTGAGAAGACCCTGAGGAGCCGAGTCACGCACTCAGAATAGCACGGGCGAAAACCCGAGCCTCACAAGCCGGTGAAGAAGTCCGGCGGGGAGGGCGCTTCCGCCTGCCCTCCAACCTCCTCAGGCCGTCATCGTAAGAAGCCCCTTCTCCCGGAGGCCCGCCAGGGCCAGGTGGTAACGGCCTCGCATGCCGGTCTTCTCGTAGAGATGCTTCAAGTGGATCTTCACGGTGCCGGGACGGATCCCCAGTTCACGGGCGATCTCGCCGTTCGTGAGGCCCCGCTCTACCAGCGCGAGCACCTGGCTCTCTCGCGGGGTCAGTTCCGAGTGCGCCTGGCGAACCGCCTGCGGCGCACCCCGGAAGATCACATCCTCCATCCACGTGCAGCCCTTGCCGGCGGTCCGCACGCAGGCCAGCAACGTCTCCGGCTGCACTACCTTTCTCACCACCCCGCGGGCCCCCGCCTGGATGAACCGGAGCGCTTCGGCTTCCGTCAGCGACGACCCCCAGACCACCACTGCCGTGTCCGCGATGGACCGCAGGTCCGCCATCCAGCGGAGCAAGCCATTGACGCCAAAAGCCTTGTCCGCCAGGACCACTTGTGGAGCGTGCAGTCGCATCAGGCGCATCGTCTCATCCAGGCTCGAGACGGCCCAGGCGCACTCCATTTCCGCGGAGTTGCCCAGCACAGCCTGCACACCTGCGGCGGTGATCGGCTGCGTATCGCAGACCCCTACGGTCATCCTGCCAAGCATGTCAACCATGGAACTCCTTTGCGATGTGGGCCGAACCCTACTGCATTGCCCGGATATGCCACGAAGAATAGTCGGCCCGTCCCAGCTCAATTCTCAAGTTTTCTTCGACGGCAGCCGATTAACTCAAATGGACATCCCAAATTGACACGTCTTGAGCGCTCCGATGCTTCGCCCGCACGTCGTGTTCCTCCGTCGGGGCCTGCCTGGCTCATTTGCCCCAACCGGAAGGTGGTGGCCGAGTTAACGGACCTGCTGACCCGGGAGGCGCCCTCCTTGCGGCTGGAGTGTGCTCCCGCCTTCCCGGCTCCCGATGCCGTCCTCCCGTGGGCCGCGGGGGCCACCCCAAGCGTCTGCTTTCTCGATGCCTGCTCGGACCCGCGGCGGGCGGTCCGCCTGGTGAGTCGTATCTCCGAGCCTCCGCTCGGGATTCCAGTCGTGGTCGTCTTGTCGGAGAGCAACTACGAATTGGCCCTGGACTGCCTCCGCCACGGAGCCTGCGGCTGTCTGGTTCGTCCCTTCAACAGGGAGCAATTGCAGCCAGTCCTCTTAAGGATCGGCAGCCCGGTGACCGAGCCTGAACCTGGCGAGAGAGGCAGGGTCCTCTGCGTGGCTCCCGCCAAAGGTTCTTGCGGCGCAACAACTTTGGCGGCGAATCTGGCCTTTATCAGCCGGCGCAGCGGCGTCGACCGCGTCCTGTTGGCCGACCTGGACCCGATCGCCGGAACGCTAGCCTTCGTGCTCAAGCTCAACTCGCAGCACAGCTTCATCGACGCTCTCTCGCACGCCGGCAATCTGGACGCCGACCTCTGGAAAGGGCTGGTGGTGGCCTGCCGTGACTTCGACGTCCTGCTCTCGCCCCACAACCCGTTGGATTACACCGCTGAAGCGGGCGCCGCCGCCGGTTTGGTGAGCTACGCCAGACACGCGTATAATCTAGTGATTCTGGACACCGGCGGCCTGGGCGAAAGCCTGGGCCTGGAGGTGGCCAAGCTGAGTGACGAGGTGTTGCTGGTCACGACTTCGGAACTGGCTGCCGTCTACAGCGCCAAACGCTGGATCGCCTGTTTGGGGAGCCACGGAGTCGCCAGGTCCAGAATCCGGCTCGTGGTCAGTCGCTGGAGGCGCGATCTGGGCTTGGACCGGGAGCAAATCGAGGCCGCCCTGGGGCTGAGCGTGTTTCAAATCCTGCCGAACGACTCTCAACCAGTCGAAGCCGCCCTCATTGAGGGACGCCCGGTTGCTCCCGGAAGCCCGTACGGCAAGAGCTTGGCCGAACTGGCCCAGCGACTGCTGGACTCCCCCGCTATCGCCACCAAGGCGTACCCGCGTTGGGGCCTGCGCTCCCTGCTTTCGAGGTAGGTGGCGCAGGCACTTCCGCCTGCGTCGGGAGGATCGTCAGTGGTTCGCGGCTTGCGACGCCTTCCAGACTCCCAGAATCTCCCTTGCAGTACGCACCGCGCTGGCGCTGCCGTGGGCCAGCACCAGATAGTGGCCTTCGCGAAGCGAGCCTTCGCACTGAAGTACCTGATCCTGCGATATGCCGATACTGTAAAGCCCCGTTCCCAGCGCCGTCAGCCCGCCGAAGATGACCGCGTTCGAGAGCGTAGCAATAATCCACCCCGCCAGCGGGCCGGCCACCACGACCGGCCCGATACCAGGAACGGAGAAGAATGCCCAGCCGTCGAGTGCTTCCCACAGCGGGCCCCAGAACTTCTCCGATTCTGCCCCAATACCTAATTCTTCCGCCGTCCCGGTAGTAGCCGAAGACCTGTTGGCTGCCCAAGTCTTCCTTCCCCACCACCGAGACCTTCCGCATGTCGAATCCGGCGGATTGCAGGCGGGCGACGACCGACTCCGCATCCACCTGGCGCTCATACACCCTCGCAACCGCATTCTCCGCCGACAAGATGATCTACCCCGCTCCGCGCGTCCCATTTATCAAGCGCACGTGGAGAGCCATCGGCCAATCCCCCCAAAATACAGGGTGATTCCTTCATCGGATCGCGTATCATCTTTCGTTTCAGTTCCATGACGGCGGCCAGGGTCCGGGAGGTTGTTCGCATCGGTTTCCGGGGCCTGTTCATTCCTGCGACGAGCGTTCGAAATTCGACCAGCACCGGCCCCGTATGTGCCGATTCGGCGCACCACGTGATACGATCCTTATTGACTTGGCGTAGTGCGGCGGAGAGACAGGCTGCAGCGGACGCCGACTGGTTGCGAATTTTCGTCCATCGGCATGCCGCATCACGCTAGCAACTGGTCTGCCCAGTCTCACCGGAGGAGTCCTTGGTCTCGCGTACGGACGTTCTGATTCGCACCGGCTTCGGGCTGGCGCTCGTGATTCTGGTGGGGCTCGGTTTCCTTACCTACCGCAGAACCCAGGGGTTTATCGATCAGGCGTCTCAGGTGACGGCCAGCTACCGGCTGATTCTCACTCTCCACGAACTCGAAATTGAAGTGCTGGCATCCGAGAGCGCGGCGCGGGGCTTCGTGCTCTCCGGCGAGGAATTCCTCCAGCAGCCCTTTGCGGCGGCCAACGAGAGAGTCGGACGGACGCTCAGCGCCCTTGAATCACAGTTGAGCGGCAGCCTCGCTCAGGAGAAGTCGATCGATGTTCTTAAGGTCCTCTGCAGGAAGAAGCTGGAATTCCACGGACGACTCATGACCCTCCGGCGGAGCCAGGGAAGCGCTGCCGCGACGAAGTTGTTCCTGACCGGCGAAGGGATCCAGTTCGGAGCCCGCATTCGCGCCCTCCTGGCGCAGATGACGACGGACGAGGAGACGCTGCTGCGTGCCCGCTTAGTGGACACCAGGAACGACGCCAGGCTTCTGCTCCGGACGCTGGTCGCCGGGTCTGGGTCTCAGCTTCTCGCTCCTCCTGCTTGTCTACTACTATTCTGGCTACGCAGATCGCGCGGCGGAAGAAGGTCGGAGGAGGAGATCCTTCAGCTCAACTTCGATCTGGAGCGACGCATTGCGGAACGCACCTCGGAACTGACGGCGATCAACGCCGAGCTGGAGTCGCGTAACCGCGAAATCCAGCGGGCCAACCGGCTGAAGAGCGAGTTCCTGGCTCGCATGAGCCACGAGTTGCGCACGCCGATGAACGCCATCATGGGCTTCTCCGAACTTCTCGCGGAGGAGGCCGAGGGCCCCCTGAGCGATGCCTACAAGACGTTTGTCCGGCACATCCGCAACGGCGCCGGCCACCTGCTGGCGCTCATTAACGATGTCCTGGACCTATCCAAGATCGAGGCGGGACGCATCGAGCTCCGCCCGGAGGAATTCCGCGCGGCCGACGCCCTCGAGGAAGTGCTGCCAGTCATCCGGCCCTTGGCCGAGGTGAAGCGGATCCGCATCGACAGCCAGTTGGACGAGAATGCTCTCATCCTGGCCGACAGAACCCGATTCAAGCAGATCCTCTACAACCTGTTGAGCAATGCCGTGAAGTTCACGCCGGAGGGCGGGCGCGTCTGGATCGAAGCCATCCCCGGCGACGGCCGCCTGTCGCTGACCGTCGGGGACACCGGGATGGGCATTCCACAGTCGGAGCAGCAGGCCATCTTCGGGGAGTTCTATCAGGTGGGAACCACCACCAAAGGAGTGAAAGAGGGGACTGGCCTTGGACTTGCAATCACGAAACGGCTTGTTGAGCTCCACGGCGGCGAAATCGGGGTTGTAAGCGAACCGGGCCAGGGCAGCCGGTTCACATTCACTCTGCCCGCCGCGGGCGCGTGAAGGAATCTGGTTCGCCATGCCGAAAATCCTGGTGGTCGATGACAACGCCGTGAGCCGGGAGTTGCTTCGCTACGTTCTGAAGCCTCTCGGCCTTGAGATTGTCGAGGCAGCTTCCGGATTGGAGGCGCTGGAAAGAATTGCGGAGGAGCGCCCCGACGTGGTGCTTCTCGACCTCGACATGCCCGGCCTGGACGGCTACGGCGTGTTGCGCGAAGTAAGGTGCAAGCCGGAATGGGCGGGCCTGCGCGTGGTTGCCGTCACCGCCTACGCCATGCAAAGCGACCGGGACAAGGCCATCGCCGCGGGTTTCGACGGTTACGTGACCAAGCCCATTAACGCCGTACAAGTCAGAAAGTACGTGGAAGATCTGCTCCGAACATGAACAAGGAACCACTCGGCCCCGGCGTCACCGTCGTGGCCATCGACGACGACCCGGCCACTCTCGATCTGGTCAAGGCCGCCCTGAAGCAGCAACCGCTAGAGATCCTGACCGCCTCCGACCCGGAAGCCGGTCTGGAAATGGTTCTCCGGGAGCGGCCCCAGATCGTTCTGCTGGACTTGATGATGCCGAAGCTCAGCGGCATGGACCTGCTCGAGCGCATCGTGGACGCCGCCCCCGATACCGATGTCGTCCTGCTCACCGGCCACTACTCCACCGACTCCGCGGTGGAAGCCATCCGCAAAGGCGCTTGCGACTACCTGACCAAGCCGATCTCCATCGCCGACCTGCGCCAGCGCATGAGCCGGTTCATCGGCGAGGCGCGCCGGAAACAGGCGGCCCAGGAGCTGGACAACGAGCTCCTCAGGGCCCACCAGTTCGAGGGGATGGTGGGGCGCAGTCCGCTCATGCTGGCCGTGTTCACGCGTATCCGGCGCGTGGCGCCGCATTTCAGGACAGCCCTTGTGACGGGCGCCACGGGGACGGGCAAGGAACTCGTGGCGGAAGCGCTGCACAAGCTGAGCCCGGTTTCCGGCGGCCGCTTCGCAGTCGTCAATTGCTCGGCCGTCGTGGAGACCCTCTTCGAGAGCGAGTTGTTCGGACACGTGCGAGGGGCCTTCACCGGAGCCTCCCAGGACAAAGTCGGGCTTTTCGAATACGCCAACGGCGGGACGGTGTTCCTCGACGAGATCGGCGACATGCCGCTCGAGACGCAGAGCAAGCTGCTGCGGGTGCTGGAGAACGGGGAGATTCAGCGGGTGGGCTCGCCGGTTGTGCGGAAGGTGCAGGTCCGCGTGATCGCCGCCACCAACCGCAGTCTGCCGGAATTGATGGCCGCCAAACAGTTTCGCGAGGACCTCTATTACCGTCTGTCGATGGTGGAGATCAAGCTGCCCCGGCTAGCGGAACGCAGAGACGACCTCCCGCTGCTGGTGCGCTTCTTTGTCCAGGAGTTCGCATCGCAATATGGCAAGTCCATCCGTGGCCTGACACCGCGGGCCGAGATCCTGCTGTTCCGGTACGCCTGGCCCGGCAACGTGCGGGAGTTGAAGAGCGCTCTGGGCAACGCCTGCATGATGGCCGAAGGCGACCTGATCGACGTCCGGGATCTTCCGGAACACTTGCACGCTCCGCCGCCGGAGGCTCCCGATTCCGGTGGGGAGCTCCTTACGCTCGAAGACGTGGAACGGCGGCACGTTGAGCGCGTCCTCGAGAGCGTGGGCGGGAACAAGGCCCGTGCCGCGAAGATCCTGGGGATCAACCGGGCCACCGTCTACCGCATCCTCAACGAAGCAGGCCCCCGTGAATCCGGCGGCGACGATTAAGCCTGCCCGGCACTCTCTCAGCGCCCACCTGAGCCCGTGCGTTTGTGTTGACTGTGCGGAGGATGCCGCGTTAAGCTCGCGTTATGCGGTTCGTGATCCTGTTCGCTCTGCTGTCGCTCGCGGCGTCCTCGCAGACTCCCGCGCCGGGCAAGGCGGTTGGCGTGCCGGGCGCTGCCGTCATGATCGAGCTCTATAGCGATTTTCAGTGCCCCGCCTGCAAGACCCTCCATGACCAGGTGCTGCCTTCGCTCATGAAGGACTACGTCGCCAAAGGCAAAGTCTATCTGATCCATCGCGAGTTCCCACTCTCGTATGCACGCCTACTCACAACCGGCGGCGTTGTACGCTACCGCCGCGGCGCGCATCGGCAAGTACGGCCCGGTGGCCGACGCGTTGTTCGGCCAGCAGGCCTCCTGGTCGGTGGACGGCAAGGTGGACCAGACCGCCTGCAGCGTCCTCAGCCCCCTCGAGGCCACCAAGGTTCGCGCCCTCGTCAAAGACCCGACCATCGCCGCCGAGATACGACGCGACGTACTGGCCGGAGAGAAGGTGCCCCTCAAGCAGACCCCGACGATGATTGTCACTTTCCGAATGCGGCAGTATCCTCTCTCCACTACAAACTACGATCTGATTCGCCGGTTCCTGGATGACCTCCTGGCGAACTGACCGAATCCGGTGGATCGGCCTGGCCCTGCGGGTGTTTCTCGGCGGGGCGTTCCTGTATGCCGCCTGGCTGAAATTGCGGGATCCCTGGATGCTGTTTGCCATGGCCGTCGACGCCTACCAGTTGCTGCCGCAGTGGGCCGTGATCCTGGTGGCGCGCACGCTGCCCTGGGCCGAACTGCTGCTGGGACTTCTGCTGATCGCCGGCAGGTGGATGCGCTTTACGTCGGCCGCCGTATCCGCCTTGCTCGCGGGCTTCCTGGCGATGATGGCATTCACCTACCTCAAGGGCATGCAGATCGACTGCGGCTGCTTCGGATCGGGGGACCCCATCTCGCCGCGAACCCTGGCCCGCGACAGCGGCCTGCTCGCCGCCGCGCTGGTTCTGACGATTATGAGCTTTCGCCGCCGGCCTGCCGCGTCGCCGCCACCGCCTCCAGACAACTAACGGTATCGCGGGCAATGACCAGCCCTTCGTCGGTGGGCGCCACCCACACCTCCACGCGGGAGTCCTCGGCGGCGATATTCATTTCGATTCCCACGGCGCGCGCGTTGCGATCGTGGTCGATGCGGATTCCCAGCGCATCGAGCGGCCCACAGATGGACGCCCGAATGGCCGGCGCGTTTTCCCCGATGCCTCCCGTGAAGATCACGCCATCGCATCCATTGAGAGCGGCGTAGTAAGCCCCGATGTATTTCTTCGCCCGGTAGCAGAAAGTGTCAATCGCCAACTGCGCCCCGGCATGGCCCCCACGGCGAAGTTCCAGCAGTTCCCGCATATCGTTTGACGCCGTCGAGAGACCATACAACCCGCCTTGCCGGTTGAGGAGCCGGTCCATTTGCTCGGGAGTCAGGCCCTCTTTCGCCATGATGTGCAGCACGGCGCCGGCGTCCACGTCTCCGCAGCGCGTCCCCATGAGAAGTCCCTCGAGCGGAGTGAAGCCCATCGAAGTATCCACAGACTTTCCGCCGTGCACCGCCGCGATGGAGCAGCCGTTGCCGAGGTGGCAGGTGATCAGCTTGTAGTCGTCCCGGGCATGCCCGTGTAACTGCGCGTAGCGCCCCGCCACGTAGCGGTGCGAGGACCCGTGAAATCCGTATCGTCGCACGCCGTACTTTCGCCACACCGCGTCGGGCAGCCCGTAGACATACGCCCGCGGCTCGAGCGTCTGATGGAATGCCGTGTCGAACACTGCCACGTGCCGGGCGCGGGGCAGCACGGCGCGCGCTGCGCGGTAGCCCATCAGGTTCGCCGGATTGTGCAGCGGGGCCAGTTCGCTCAGCTTTTCGATTTCCCTCGCCACCGCGTCGTCAAGCTCCGCCGGCGCCGAGAATTTCACACCGCCGTGAACCACGCGGTGGCCCACGGCTTCGATGTCGTGGTCGGCTTTCAGCAGGCTTACCGCAACCGCAATGGCCTCGTGATGGTCCGCGATCTTCCGCGGGGAACTGCTAGGCGCTTCCGCGCCGGTCTCCACGCGCACCTCCGCTTCCGGCGTCCCGATGCGCTCGATCAGCACGCGCCCCAGTCGCCGGTCGCAATTCGTCTCGATCAACTGACACCGGACCGAAGAACTGCCGCAGTTGAGTGCCAGGACCTTCATGAGTAAAATTCTGTCACAGTTCAATCGGGGAGCGGTTGGTACGAAACAGCACTTCTTGCCTGTAGCAGGCAAAGCCTGCATCGACAGCCTATGGGAGCCTCGGGTTTCTGCCTTTGTTTGCACACATTCAGCGTTGGCCAGCAAGCTGCATTTCCCTCTATTGAGAATACGTGAGAATAGAACGCAATCTGAGTGTGGAGCGGTCTCGATGAGGCCGAATCTACGGAACTGCCCGAGCGTGCACCTGCGCTCGGCCGGGGAGGGCCTAGCCCGCCCCCCGCCCCTGCTGCCAGCGCTTATTGCAATCCGTCCCAGTACCACGCCTTCATAACCGGGGAGAGTACACTCAATCACCCCGCCCGCCGGCGAAGGCGATTTCCCGACCGTCACCCAATCCTGAAACGCAGTGGACCGCCTCGCTCCCGCTGTGTCGCTCCCGCTGACTTCGGGAGAGATCCCGATGGGTGTATACTTGCCTAAGGCTGGAAGGTCGGCCTGCGGAATCCTATTAAGAGGAGGGCGACAAGTGTCAATCGAATTGGAAGCTGCCCAGACCACACGGCGAGGGTTTATCGGAGCGGCCGCCATGACGGCGGCGTCCTATCAACGGGTGCTCGGGGCCAATAACCGTATTGGTGTCGGGTTCGTCGGATACGGACTAATTGGAAAGCAGCACGTCAGCGATTTTAAGAAGATGGATGACTGCGACATCGTGGGCCTGTGCGACACCTACAAGCCCCGCGTTGACGAAGGTCTGGCTTATATCGGCGGCAACCGGACCACCGGCTACGCAGATTTTCGCAAGATGTACGACAACAAGGACATTCAGGCGGTCGTAGTGGCCACGCCGGACCATTGGCACTGTCTGCTCACCATCATGGCGTGCGCGGCCGGCAAAGACGTCTACGTCGAGAAGCCCATGACGCTTTTTATCGACGAAGGCAAGTGGATGGTCCAGGCCGCCCGCAAATACAAGCGTGTGGTGTGCGCAGGGACCCAGCGGCGGCATGGCGCGGGCGTCAAGGCTGCCAGGAAGGTGCTCGACACGGGCACCCTGGGGAAGATTCACACTGTCCGGGTTGCCGCGGTCCGCAACATCTACCCCGGCTTCGGCAAGACCCCTATCGAGAACCCGCCCCCCGGGTTTGACTATGACATGTGGCTTGGGCCGGCCGAGAAGAAGCCCTATCAGAACCACCGCGGAATTTACCACTTCCGTTGGTTCTGGGACTTCTCCGGTGGTCAGATGACCAACCTGGGGGCTCACCAGATCGATCAGGTGCTCTACTGCATGAACGCCAAGGGTCCGTCGCTGGTGATGTCCACGGGAGGCCGCATGGCTCTGGACGACGATGACGGCGACACGCCGGACTTGCAGGATGCCATGTGGGTGTTCCCGCAGGGCTTCGTCCTCAACGTGCATATCCGCGAAGCGAACTCGATGCCCGGCGCGCAGCCCAGCGGCCAGGCCTACCTCGGAACCAAGGGCAACTTGGTGCTGAGCGGTGCCTACACCGTCACGTCCGAAACTAAGATCAATCCGATTGACGACATTCCGGCCTTCTCGGGACAGCCCATTGGGGGGCCGGTCTACCCCCGCACCCCGCCAGTGCCCTGGCTGCCGGAGTACCCATTGGCAAACGCGGGCAGAGGTGGCCGTGGAGCCGCGGCACCCGGCGGGGTACCGGCCCGTGGAGCCGCGCCGGCCACAGCGGCGGCCGGACAGTCGCGTGGAACGGCTGGCGGAGTCGCTTCGGACAACCGCTATGGCCTCGGTGGTGAAGACACCATGATGATGAACGAGCGCGACTGGGTGGAATGCATAAAGAGCCGGAATCGCCCATTCTGCGACGTGGAGGACGGCCACCGGGTGGCGGTGGTCTGCAACCTCGCCAACATGTCGCTCAAACTTAAACGCGCCATTCGCTGGGATCCCGACAAGGAACTGGTCATCGGCGACAAGGAAGCGCAGGCGGCCTGCGTCAGACCTTACCGGGCACCTTGGGACAAGGTGCTTCGGAGCATCGTAACGGTGTAATTGCGCGGCACGGCGTTCGCGGGCGTTCGGGGAAGTGGTGGACGGCGCGGGATTCGAACCCGCGACCCCGGCGTTGCGAACGCCGTGCTCTCCCAGCTGAGCTAGCCGCCCACAGGCTGTACGACTACTGACAATATAGCACGTGACGTGCGCGATCCTGCAATTGCGCCAGATGAATCCCATCGATCAGCAAACACAACTCAAGAAGATGGAGACCGACTGGGACCGGCGTGCCCGGGAGAACGCCCGGTTCTACGTCGTGACGGGACAACAGGAATGGTCCGACGAGGATTTCTTTGGCTCCGGGCGGATGGACGTCGATGAGGAAATCCTTAACGACATGACCAACATTTGCCCCTCCTACCCCCCGCTTCCCCCGGAAGCCTTGACCGCACCCGCGCGCCGGTTGGCCCAGTAACGCTTCATCCGGCTGGAGACTTCGCGCCTCTCCTCGGCGGGCATGGTCTTCCGTCCGCGACGCTCCTTCCGCGGAGACTCGGCCGGCGCGTGCGCCGACGGGCGCCCCTTCGCCCCCAGCAACTCCTCGAGGGAGGCGATGGCTTCCTCAATGCGCTGCTTTTCCTCGTAAAGCTCGCGTATGGTGGTGCGAAGGTCCATTCCCGCTTCCGCGGCTCCCCCCCGTCGAGGGCAGAGCACCTCTCAGCGTACCAGGAAGGGCCAGCTATGGACCAGGTGGTACCCGTACTTGGTCACCGCCAGCCAAAGTACCGCGGCGACCACCGCCAACACCACAAACAGGCCGTAGAACACCTTCAACCAGGGGAAGCGCTGCTTCTCCCGGTGCAGGACTAGCAGGTAGCTGGCGAAGACGCCGACAAAGAAAAGCACGTACATCGGCGCCGCGAACATCATCAGATTGAAGATATCGGGAGTCGGAGTCACGATCGCGGCGAGTACGGTGATTCCCAGGATGGCGTAACGCACGTTCCGCATCAGGAACGCCGGAGTCACGACTCGCAACAGGGTGAGGAAAAACAGCAGAACGGGCAACTCGAAGACCAACCCGATTCCCAGGGTCACGTTCACGAACAGATCGAAGTAGTCCGTCAGCGTGATCATGGGCTTGACGTTGATGTCCTTCCCGAAGCCGAGCAGGAACTCGAGGGCGAAACGGAAGGCGATGAAATAGGCGAACGCCCCGCCGAGGACGAACAGCCCGGCAGTGCATATCACAAAGGGCGCGGCCCAGCGCCGCTCACGCTTGTAGAGGCCCGGCGCGATGAACCCCCAGACCTGGTAGAGAACCCACGGCGACGCCACGAAGAGGGCCACCAGAAGGGGAGCCTTCATCCAAATCATCATGAAGGCATCCACCGGTTTGGTGAACACGAGGTTGGGCTCCGCCCCGATATGCTGCAGCGCGTCGATGATCGGTCGGGTGATCCACCTCCAAATCTGGTTGGCAAAAAACAGGCAGACCACGAAGGAGGCGCCGATGCCTCCCAGCGTTAAGAGGAGGCGTGTGCGCAACTCCTCCAAGTGCCCCAGGAAGGACATGCGCAGCATCCCCTCCTCGGGGTCGTCGTCGTCGGATTCGACGTCCGGAAGAGGGGCGAGAGGCTTGGCGTCATCCGGCGGCGCAACTTCACCCCCGGGAGGATTCACTCCCGGCTCTAGTTCGTCAGATGCCATCTAGGTTGATAGGGCTCAGCCTGTTGCGTCGGAAGCGTGCGATTCCGGCTTCGCCACGGCCACTGCCGCCGGATCGGGGATCCAGTCGGACTCGTCCGTGGCCTCGGCGACCACGGTTTCCTCCGAGCCTCCCTCGTACCCAGCGATTTCTTCGGCCATGTCGACGCCGGTTTCCGGCGACGCAGACTCCGTGTATTCAGCGCCCTCAGATGCGGATGCGCTTACAGTGGACGGATTATCGGCGGGGGAATCATAGGCGGACGACTCATAGGAGCCGCCGTCGTAAGTGTAGGAAGAATCGTGTTCGGTCAGCTCGTTTTGGATGCTGCTCGTTACTTCCTTCAATGATTCGTTCTCCCGCTCCAGGCTCACCATCTCGCGCTCCCAAGTGGATTTCAACTCACTCGAGGCGCGCCGGAACTCGGTGATCGCTTTGCCTACAGTCTTGCCCAATTCAGGCAGCTTCTTCGGCCCAAAAAGGAGCAAGGCAAGCACAAAGATGACCAGAGTTTCTTGCCAGCCCAGCGGACCCATCCTGTTCCTCCAAGGAAGATACTTCACCTCCATCATAGCGGTCGGGCGGGCCAGATTCAACTGGAGGGCGGGCCTTTGATATAATGTGAGATCCGGGAGCAAGATGTCCGTCGCCAAGGTCCATCGTCGCCATCATCACCGCGCCCACGGCGCGACGGGCTGACTTCCGACCAATCCTGGACGAGATTCTGGAAAGGACGCCCGCCGCGGTTCAGGCGGGCATTTTTGTTGGTGTACCCAAATGAATGTTGATTTCGACAAGCTGGGCGGCCTGGTGCCGGCCGTGGTTCAGGACCACTCGACGGGGCGCGTTCTCATGGTCGGGTTCATGAACGAAGAGGCGTTTCGCCGGACGGTGGAGACGGGATTCGCCACGTTCTTTAGCCGCTCCAGAAACAAGCTGTGGCTGAAGGGCGAGACCTCCGGGCACCGGTTGGTGGTGAAGGAGATCTCGACCGACTGCGATCGGGACACGCTGCTCGTGCAGGTCGAGGCGCTGGGACCCGGGGTTTGCCACGAGGGCTACCAGAGCTGCTTTTACCGAGCGCTCAAAGATGGCGAGTGGGTGGTTTCCGAGAGCCGGGCCTACGATCCGGCACAGGTGTACGGGAGCACAAAATGAAGCTCAAACTCGGCATTCCCAAGGGCAGCCTGGAGAACGCGACGATCGATCTGTTCCGCCGGGCCGGGTTCACCATCACGACCAGCAGCCGCTCCTATTTTCCGGCCATCGACGATCCGGAGATCGAGTGCATGATGATTCGCGCGCAGGAAATGGCGCGCTACGTGGAGGACGGGGTCCTCGACGCGGGGCTCACGGGCCGCGATTGGGTTGAAGAGACCGGCGCGCGCGTGGAAAACGTCGCGGACCTGATTTACGCCAAACAGAGCTTCGGCAAGGTGCGCTGGGTTCTGGCCGCGCCGGAGGGGTCTCCGTTTCAGAGCGTCCAGGATCTGGAAGGCAAGATCATCGCCACCGAACTGGTGGCCGTCACGCGCCGTTACCTGGAAAAGCACGGCGTGAAGGCCAAGGTGGAATTCAGTTGGGGAGCGACGGAGGTCAAGCCGCCGGTGCTGGCCGACGCCATCGTGGAGGTGACCGAGACTGGATCTTCGCTGCGCGCCAACAAGTTGCGCATCATGGACACCGTGCTCGAGTCGAACACCCAGTTGATCGCCAACGTGGATTCCTGGGCCGAGGCCGGCAAGCGTCGCAAGCTGGAAGACATCCGGATGTTGCTCCAAGGGGCGATCGCGGCGCTCGGCAAAGTGGGCCTCATGCTCAACGTGAGCCAGGGCAATCTGGCGGCCGTGCTGTCGGTGCTGCCGGCGCTGAAAAAGCCGACGATCTCGCACCTGAGCGACGCGGACTGGCTGGCGGTGAACACGATACTGGACGAGTCCACGGTGAGGACCATCATCCCGCGCCTGAAGGAAGCCGGGGCGGAAGGCATCGTCGAGTATCCGCTGAACAAGATCGTGATGTAGCGCCTTATGCTGCGAATTATTGGCCAACGCGAAGCGGAGACGTTGCTGCGGAGGAGAACCGCGCGCCTCACGGAAATCGAAGCCGTGGTGGGCCCGATTCTCGACGGGGTGCGGCGGCGCGGAGATGCGGCACTCGTGCAGTACGCCCGGCGGCTCGACGGCCTGGAGCGCACGGCCAAGACCGTAGCGATCCCCGCGAAACAGATCCAACTCGCCACCAAGAGCCTGTCACCCGAGTTCCGCAAAGCCCTGGACCAGGCTTCGAAAAACATCCGCGGCTTCGCCCGGAAACAGTTGCCCAAAGGTTGGATGACACGTTCCGGCGCCGGGTTGCGGACGGGACAGATCGTGCGCCCGCTGGACGCCATGGCCGCCTACATTCCCTCGGGGCGTTATCCGCTGCCGTCCACCGTTCTGATGACGGTGATTCCCGCTCTGGTGGCGGGCGTTCCGCAAATCTGCGTCGCCTCACCCCGCCCCTCGTTGGAGATTCTCGGGACGGCGGGGTATCTGGGCGTGGGTAGGGTATTCCGGATGGGCGGGGCGCACGCCATTGCCGCGTTCGCGTTCGGGACCGAGACAGTGCCCAAGGTGGACCGCATCGTGGGACCGGGCAACATCTATGTCGCGGCGGCGAAGAAGTTGCTGGCAGGCGAAGTCGGCATCGACTTCGTGGCCGGTCCGACCGAAATCCTGATCATCGCCGAGGACGGCAATCCGCAAGTGCTGGCCGCGGACATGCTGGCCCAGGCGGAGCACGATGTGGAGGCTTCCGCGATCCTCATCACGACCAACGCGAGACTGGCGGCGGCCGTGGCCGCCGAAGTGGAGGAGCAGTTGCGGACGCTCCCTACGGCTGCGACCGCGCGTGTGGCGATCGAGAAGCACAGCGCGATCATCCGGGTCGCGTCGCTCGAGATGGCCGTGGAGCTTTCGAACCGGTTCGCGCCCGAGCACCTCAGCATTCCATCCAGCGCCCTGCTCGACGGCATCACCAACGCCGGCAGCGTGTTCATCGGTCCGAACAGCCCGGAGGCGGCCGGGGATTATGCGTCCGGTCCGAACCACGTGTTGCCGACGTCGGGGTATGCGCGGGTTCGGGCAGGGTTGTCTTCCGCCGATTTCGTCAAGCTGATTTCGGTCCAGGAGCTGAGCCGGCAGGGCCTCAGGAAGCTGGCGCCCGCGATTACGACGCTGGCGCGGGCCGAGGGGCTCGAAGCGCATGCCCGGTCCGTGGAGGTGCGAATCCGTGGCTGAGAAGGAACAACCGGCAACCAGCGGTCTTCGCCCGCGCGAGGCGGTGCGGCGGATGGCGCCGTATTCGCCGCCTACGGCGGGGCGAGCGGGTAAGCTGCGTCTGGACTTCAACGAGAACACGGTGGGCGCGTCGCCGCGGGTGATCGAGTTTCTGCGCCGCAGCCTGGAGGCGCCGGGGCTGGCGGTCTATCCCGAATACAGCGAGGCCAGAACGGCTCTGGCGACGTTCTTCGGCGTTCCGCCGGACCAGCTTCTGCTCACGAACGGTACCGATGAAGCCATCCAGGTGATCGTGAACACGTACGTGGACGACGGGGACGACGTGTTGTTGCTCCGGCCGTCCTACGCCATGTACCGGTTCTACGCCGAGGTCGCGGGCGCGGCCATTCGCGAAATCGACTATCGTCCCGAGGACCTGTCGTTTCCGCTCGACGAGGTGCTCGAGGCGATCCGGCCCACCACGCGCGCCATGCTGATCGCCAACCCCAACAACCCGACGGGGACCGGCGTCAGCGTGGAGGCGATCGAGAAGATCCTCGGCAAGGCTGCCAACGCGGCGGTGCTGATCGACGAGGCCTACTTCGAATTTAGCGGCGTCACGGCAATGCCTCTCGTGGCTCGCGCCTCCAACCTCTTCGTGAGCCGCACGTTTTCGAAGGTCTTCGGCATGGCGGCGATGCGGCTAGGCTGCGTGTTCTCGCAGGCGGAAAACATCGGCTTCCTCCGCAAGGCGCAGTCGCCGTACAGCGTGAACATGCTGGCGGCGCTGGCCGCCACGGAGGCCATCCGGGATACGGAGTACGTGTCGAATTACGTCGCGGAAGTGCTGGCCGCGAGAGATCTGCTGTACGCGGGGTTCGACCGGCTGAAGATCCCCTACTACCGGAGCCAGGCCAACTTCGTGCTGTTCCGCGCGGGAGCGCGCGCCATCGAAGTGCGCGACCGGCTGCGCGATCTGGGCGTGCTGGTGCGCGACCGCAGCTATGAGTTGCCCGGCTGCGTGCGGGTGACGGTGGGCACGCGGGAACAGGTTCGCCGCTTTCTCGCCGGCCTCGAGGAGCTTTGGTGATGCCGGACGGCGTGCTGGTCTTCGACATGGACGGGGTGCTGGTGGACGTGACCGAGTCGTACCGCGAGACCATCCGGCAAACGGTGCGCTACTTTACCGGCCAGGAGATCGGGAACGAGCGGATCCAGGATCTGAAGAACGCCGGCGGTTGGACGAACGACTGGGCCGTCTCGCACAGGATCATCGAGGATCTGGGTTTCGACGTCGATTATGGCGCGGTGGTCGCGCAGTTCCAGACCATCTTCCTGGGCCAGGGCGACGACGGGCTCATGCGGCGCGAGAGGTGGGTGGCGCGGCCGGGGCTGCTCGAACGCCTCAGCCAGCGCTACGATCTCGCCGTGTTCACGGGACGAACCCGCCAGGAAGCGCGCATGACGCTCGATCGCTCCGCAGGCGGTTTGACCTTTAACCCGGTGATCAGCGCGGACGACGTGGTAAATGGCAAGCCCGCGCCGGACGGCCTGCTCGAAATCGCCGCCGCTACGGGGCGAGCGCCGCATGTGGTACGTCGGCGACACGGTGGACGATGCGCGCAGCGCGAAGGCGGCGCGCGTGCCGTTCATCGGCATTGCGGCGGCCACCACGCCGAGACGGGCGGAACTCGAGTCGCTGTTCGCCGCCGAGGGCGCGGTGGCCGTGCTCGAGGACATCAACCAGTTGGAGGGCGTGATCTAAGATGCGAACCGCCAAGATCCTTCGCGAAACCAAGGAGACCCGCATTGAGGGCCGCCTCTCGATCGAGGGGCGCGGCCGCTACGACATCTCGACCGGCATCCGCTTTCTGGACCACATGCTCGAGTTGTTCTCCAAGCACGGCGGTTTCGACCTGACGCTCAAGGCGGTGGGCGATCTGGACGTCGATCAGCACCACACGGTGGAAGACACCGGCATCGTACTGGGTCAGTTGTTCGCCCAGGCGCTTGGAGACAGGCGCGGGATCAACCGGGCGGGTTACTTCGTGATGCCCATGGACGAGACCCTGGTCGTGGTGGCGCTTGATCTGGGCGGGCGGCCGTCGCTGGCCTACCGCGATTTGGTCCGGACGCGCCTGGTGGGGGATTTTCAGGCTGAGCTGGCCGAGGATTTCTTCGGAGGCTTTGCGACCCACGCGGGCGCCAATGTCCACGTGAAGGTGATGTACGGGCGGTCGAGCCATCACAAGCTGGAGGCCGTGTTTAAGGGCTTCGCGCGGGCTTTGAAGTACGCGTGTTCGCGGGACGCGCGGCTGCGCGATCAGTTGCCATCGACAAAGGGACTCCTGTGATCGCCATCTTCGATTACGGCGCCGGCAATCTTCGTTCGGTGGAAAACACGCTGGCCGAGATCGGCGCCGCGTACACGCTGGTGCGGGACGCGGCCGGGTTGCGGGCCGCGTCGAAGATCGTGCTTCCGGGCGTGGGCCATTTCGGTCAGATCATGCGGGCGCTCGACGAGATGCAGGTGCGCGGCGCGTTCATCGAGAGGATCGCGGCCGGCGTGCCGTTCCTCGGCATCTGCCTCGGCTTGCAGGCTCTGTTCCAGGGGAGCGACGAGGCGCCCGGAGTGCGGGGCCTGGGCTTGATCGACGGCACGGTGCGGCGTTTTCCGGAGACGGCCCGCGTGCCGCAGATGGGCTGGAACCAACTCGAGCCGTGCCGCCCTGCGCGCCTGCTGGCAGGGATGAAGCCGCGGCCCTACGTCTACTTCGCGCACAGCTACTACGTGCCGTTGAACGAGGCGGCCGCGGCGACGTGTACGTATGCGCTGGAGTACACGGCGTTGCTCGAGAAGGACAACCTGTTCGGCGTGCAGTTTCACCCGGAGAAGTCGGGGCCGGTGGGCCTCCAAATCATGAAGAACTTCGTGGAGTTGTAGGAAGCGATGCTGGCCAAACGGATTATTCCCTGCCTCGACGTGACCGCCGGAAGGGTGGTGAAAGGGGTGAACTTCGTCAACCTTCGCGACGCCGGGGATCCGGTGGAACTCGCCGATCGCTACAACCAGCAGGGCGCGGACGAACTGGTCTTTCTGGACATCACGGCTTCGAGCGACCACCGGGAGATTATGGCCGACGTCGTGGCGCGGACCGCGCGCAAGGTGTTTATCCCGCTGACGGTGGGAGGAGGCATTCGTTCCGCCGCCGATGCGCGGCGCATTCTGATGGCTGGTGCGGACAAGGTCAGCGTGAACACGGCTGCGATCCGGCGGCCGGAGTTGCTCACCGAGTTGAGTCTCGAGTTCGGCTCGCAGGCCGTGGTGCTGGCCATCGACGCCAAGCGCAAGACGCCGGCGGTAGCTGCGGAAATCGCAGGCGACCGCTCCCTCACGGTCGCGGCTCCGAAGAGCGCAACCGAGCCGCGCGCGTCAGCAAGCGGTTCTTCTTCGAGCTGGACCGTATATACGCGCGGCGGGCGCGACGATGAGGGCCTGGATGCGGTCGAGTGGGCTGCACGGGGGGAGGCCCTGGGCGCTGGCGAAATCCTGCTGACCTCGATGGACACCGACGGAGTGCAGGGCGGTTTCGATTGCGAACTGACCCGCGCGGTGTCGCGCGCTACGCACATTCCGGTGATCGCCTCGGGCGGAGCGGGCGGGCCCGAGGATTTCCTGCGGGTTCTCACCGAGGGCGAGGCCGACGCGGCGCTGGCCGCTTCCATTTTTCACTACGGGACGTATACCGTCGACGATCTGAAGGAATTCCTCGGCAGCCGCGGAATTCCCGTGAGGCGCGCGTGATCATTCCTTGCATCGACTTGATGGGCGGCAAGGTGGTCCAACTAGTCCAAGGGCGCCGGATGGCGCTCGAGGGAGGCACGCCGGAGGAGATGTTGCGGAAGTTCGCGGCATTTCCCGAAATTCAGGTCATCGATCTGGACGCCGCGATCGGGAGCGGCTCGAACGACGAGATCGTCGCGTTCCTGGCGTCGCGGGCGGCCATTCGTGTGGGCGGCGGCGTGCGCAGCCCGGAGCGGGCGCGGGAATTGGTGGAGCGCGGCGCTCGCAAGGTGATCATCGGCACGGCTGCATTTGGCGCGGACGGAGTCAACGAGGCGTTTCTCGACGCGGCGGCCCAAGCAGCGGGCCGGGAGCATTTGTTGATCGCGCTGGACTCGATGGGCGGCAGGATTGTGGTGAAAGGCTGGCGGGAAGCGACCACGCTCACGGCCGAGGACGTGATTGCGCGGCTGGAACCCTACTGCTCGGGCTTCCTGTGTACCTACGTGGACAAAGAGGGGATGCTGCAGGGCACGGATCTCGACTGGTTCCGCCGGTTGCGCGCGGCGACCTCGCTCGAGCTGACCGCCGCCGGAGGGATCACCACTGTTGAAGAAATCCACGAACTCCAGCGGATGAACATTCACGCGGCGTTGGGCATGGCAATTTACACTGGCCGATTAGCTCTGGCGGATCTTGCCCGGATTTTCGGTTAAAATGGAAGTAGAATTGCTGCTCGTCAGAATCCACGCTGGAAGTTAACAGAACCGGACCCGAAACGTTCCCCGTCAGTGAGGTGTGACCCAGAGATGAGCGAAATGACCCGCAAACGGAACCCGAAGGCGCCCCGCCAGGCACTGCCCGTGCGCGCACCCGAAGAGCGCGTGAAGAGCAGCGCCGAGGTGGCTCTGGGCTTCGAACTGGAACAGGCTTTGATCGAGGCTCGCCGCTGCCTGGACTGTAAGAACCCCACCTGCGTCGATGCGTGCCCGCTGCATATCGACATCAAGGCGTTCATTCGCCCGATGGTAGAAGGCGACTTCGGCGCGGCGTTCGAGGTGCTCGCCGAGCACACTCCGTTCCCCGGTGTGTGCGGAAGAGTCTGCCAGCACGAACTGTTCTGCGAGAAGGCCTGCCTGCTCGGGAAGAAGTTGGAGCCGGTGGCCATCGGTTCGCTCGAACGGTTCGCGGCGGACTACAACCTCCAAACGCAGCCTTGCCTGAACGCGCCGGATTTCAAGCCACAGGGTCCGAAGATCGCGCTGGTGGGGAGCGGCCCGGCGTGTCTGATCGCCGCGCACGACCTGGTCCGCAACGGGTACCGTGTGACGGTGTTCGAAGCGCTGCACGAGCTCGGGGGCGTGCTGGCCTACGGCATTCCGAACTTCCGTCTGCCGCGCGCGATTCTCAATCGCGAGATCGAGAGACTGCGGCAGATGGGCGTCGAGTTTGTCACCGACTTCATCGTGGGCAAGACGGCGACGCTGGAAGAGTTGTTCGAAGAGGGCTATGAGGCGGTGTTCGTGGGCACCGGCGCCGGCCTGCCGCACTTGATGGGCATCCCCGGCGAGAATCTAATCGGCGTGTACACGGCCAATGAGTTTCTGACGCGCATCAACCTGATGCACGCGAACGAATTCCCCGCCGTGGACACACCGGTGCGGGTGGGCAAGCACGTGGTGGTCATCGGCGGCGGGAACTCCGCGATGGACGCGGCCCGCTGGGGGCGCCGTTTCGGCAGTGAGACGACCATCCTGTTTCGCCGGGGGCGGGCGGAATTGCGCGCGCGCCTGGAGGAAATCGAGCACGCCGAAGAAGAGGGCGTGCATTTCGAGTTCCTGGCCGCGCCGGTGCGGCTGTTCGGCGACGAGACGGGCGCCGTGCGCGAAATGGAGTGCATCCGGATGAAGCTCGGCGAGCCGGACGATTCGGGCCGGCCGTCGCCGGTTCCGATTCCCGGGTCGGAGTACCGCATCCCCGTGGACACGGTGGTGGCGGCCATCGGGCAGAGCCCGAATCCCACTCTTCAGCGGGCGACTCCCGAGCTGATCGCCAAGCGCGGCAAGATCGTCGTCGATACGACCGGCCAGACCAGCATTCCGCTGGTGTTCGCCGGCGGCGACGTCGTGCGCGGCGGGGCCACCGTGATCCAGGCCATGCAGGACGGCAGGAATGCCGCCAAGGCGATTCACCTTGCGCTTACCGAGAAGCGCGAGGCCGAGGCGGGCGCGTCCACCGACGCCACTCTCGCGTTGGAGGGAAAGCGATGAACCGGATTCTGAAGAAGCGCGAACTGACGCCGGAGATCGCCTGGTTGGAAGTGGAAGCGCCGCGCATCGCGAAGCACTGGAAGCCCGGGCAGTTCATCATCATCCGGCCGGAGAAGGACAGTGAGCGCATACCGCTCACGCTGGTAGCCGGCGACACCGCGCGCGGCAGCATCGTCATGGTGATCCAGGCCCTCGGCAAGACCAGCCGGGTGGCCGTCGGCAAGCGCGAGGGCGAGTTTCTGGCGGATGTGGTCGGGCCGCTCGGCGAGGCTTCGGCGGTTGAGAAAGTAGGGCAAGTCCTCTGCGTGGGAGGCGGCGTCGGCGTGGCGGAAGTGCTGCCGGTGGCGCGTGCTTTCAAAGAGGCCGGCAATACTGTGACGGCGCTGTGCGGCGCGCGGTCGGCGGCGCACATCATCCTGGACGAGGAACTGAAGCAGGCCGCCGACGAGGTTCTGTGGGCCACCGACGACGGGTCCGCGGGATTCCACGGCAACGTGGTGCAGTACATGGCGGCGTGGCGGGCCGCCCGGCCGGAGTTGCCCTCCCTGGTCCACGTCATCGGCCCTATCCCGATGATGCGCGCGGCGGCGAATCTCACCCGCGAATGGGGCGTACGCACGTACGCCAGCCTGAATCCCGTCATGATCGACGGGACGGGCATGTGCGGGGGATGCCGCGTCACCGTGGGCGGGAAGGTGCGCTTCGCCTGTGTCGAAGGCCCCGAGTTCGACGCTCACCAGGTGGATTTCGACGAGCTTGCTCTGCGCACCAGCGCCTATCGTCCGCAAGAGCGGCAGGCACTGGCGGAACACCAGTGCAGGATCGGGCTGAATTCATAAGAGAGTAGGACAGGCGCTTTCGCCTGTCCGGGATCGGGCTCAATGCATGAAAAGTGGACAGGCTGAAGCCTGTCCTACGGCGATCAGGCGGGCTGCTCGCCCTCATGCAGTGCGGGGAGGCGGTGGCCGCCATCCGGGCGGGCAGCGATCTGGGGCTTCTCTTCGACATCCGGCCTGCCAGGCGCCCGGATCGGCGCAAGCGGGGTGCCCTCGATCAACTGCATGACCTCGGCGCCGTCCAGTACTTCACGTTCCAGAAGGGCTTCGGCGATCCTTACCATGCCTTCCATGTGCTCCTCAATGGTCTTTCTCGAGCGCTGGTAGCCGCTCTCGACGAGCTTGCGGACCTGAGAATCGATCTTGATGGCGGTGTCCTCGCTGTAGTCCCGGTGCTGGGAGATTTCCCGGCCGAGGAAGATCTGCTCCTCCTTCTTGCCGAAGCTCAGCGGACCCATTTCGCTCATGCCCCACTCGCACACCATCTTGCGCGCCATGTCGGTGGCCTGCTCGATGTCGTTGCCGGCGCCGGTCGTGACATTCTTGATGAAGAGCTCCTCGGCAATCCGGCCGGCCATGAGGATGGCCAGCCGGGCTTCCAGGTACTCCTTGCTGTAGGAGTGCTTGTCATCGATGGGCAACTGCATGGTCAGCCCCAAGGCCATGCCGCGAGGAATGATCGTGACCTTGTGCAAGGGGTCCGCGCCCGGCGTCATGGCGGCGACCAGGGCGTGACCGGCCTCGTGGTAGGCGGTGTTGCGCTTCTCCTCGTCGTTGATGATGAGCGATTTCCGCTCCACGCCCATGAGGACCTTGTCCTTGGCGACCTCGAAGTCGTACATGGCGACGACCTTGCGGTTTTGCCGCGCCCCGACCAGAGCAGCCTCATTGACCAGGTTGGCCAAGTCCGCCCCGGCGAAGCCCGGAGTGCCGCGGGCGATCACCGATAGATCGACGTCGTCGGCGAGAGGGATCTTCTTGGTATGGACGGCCAGGATCGCCTCGCGCCCCTTGACATCCGGGCGGTTCACGACCACTCGCCGGTCGAATCTTCCCGGTCTCAGCAGCGCCGGATCCAGCACGTCGGGCCGGTTGGTGGCGGCCATCAAAATGACGCCTTCGTTTGATTCGAACCCGTCCATTTCCACGAGCAACTGGTTGAGGGTTTGCTCCCGCTCGTCGTGACCGCCGCCGAGACCCGCGCCCCGATGCCGGCCCACGGCATCGATCTCGTCGATAAAGACGATGCACGGGGCGTTCTTCTTGCCTTGCTCAAACAGGTCGCGAACGCGGCTGGCGCCTACGCCCACGAACATCTCGACAAAGTCGGAGCCCGAAATCGAGAAAAACGGCACACTGGCCTCGCCCGCGATGGCCCTCGCCAGGAGCGTCTTTCCCGTGCCGGGCGCCCCGATGAGCAGGACTCCCTTGGGGATCCGGCCGCCGAGTTTCTGGAATTTCTGCGGCTCGCGCAAGAACTCGATGATCTCTTGGAGTTCCTCCTTGGCCTCCTCCACACCGGCCACGTCCTTGAAGGTGACCTTCTTGTGCTGGGAAGAGTGCAGGCGGGCGCGGCTCTTGCCAAAGCTCATGGCTTTGTTTCCCCCGCTCTGCATCTGGCGCATGAGGAAAACCCAGATGCCGATCATGAGGACAAACGGGACGATGTTGGCGAGGATCGAGACCCAATTGCCGGAAGAGGCGTCCTTGATGGTGACGTCCACGCCCTTTTCCCTTAGAAGGTTGTAGATGTCGGGGTAGTTGGTGGGAATGAGGGTCTGCAGGCCGTCTTGCGTTTCCTTGTAGTCGCCACGAACTTCGGTGCCGGTGATGGTGACCTTCTTGACCTTGCCCGCCTGGACCTGATCCAGGAACGTCGTGAAGGTAAGCTGCTGGACCGCGCTGGTCCGGTTCGTCTGCACTGCCACCACCAAGATGACGATGACGCAGACCAATATCACCCAGAAAATGGCCGTCTTGACGTTCGAATTCATTTACCCTCCGGCCCTGTCAGAGACCTCATCCTTAATTGTATCCCTAACAGGCGGCTGAAAAAGTCCGAACAGGCTGAAGCCCTGCTTGGTAGGACCGGCGGTTCCGCCTGTCTTCCGCGGTCCCCTAATAATTCAGACGCTGAATGCCCTATGCCGGGTTCCCCGTTGCGCCAAGATTCTGGGTCTCGGTGATCGTTAACTGTCGGCGTGTAAGCGGGTTGGCGGCATATTCGAGGGCCGGGCCAAACAACCTGGTCCAAACGATGGTCTCCCCACTCACGACTATCGGCCAGTCTTGCCTTTCCCAGGAGGGTACTTTGTGCTTTTGAAAGAGCGTCTTACAGCTCACCGCACGGGCGTGCCCGAGGGGGCGGTAGCGATCCCCGGGGCGCCAGTTTCTCACCGCCAGTCTCCCGGGTAGCCGGTCTCCGTCCAACCCGGGGGGGCTCGCGCGAGGGTCTTCGGAGACCTCAACCGCCAGCATCGTTCCGGCTCCCGGGAGCAGGATCTTTCCCGGAACGGTCAATTCGAGGCGAAAGCCGCTGTCGCGATCCGCGGTTCGGCCCCCCTGGGGAGCCATCCGTATCCAATCGAACGACCTCCGAAGTTCTAGTCCGGGGATCTCGATTCCACCCTCCCCGCCAGCTTGCCGGGCGAGCCTCAGGATGGCTTCTATGTGTTTGAATTCGACACCCAGAAGGTCGCCTCTAGCATCCCGGATGGCGCGTCTCAGCAGCCGTCTGGCTACCGGCAGTTCCAGCGATCGAAGGTCGGTGGCACGCATCAGGAGGACCGGGCCTCGCCGGAGCAGGACGCGGCCGGCAACCCGTTCGATTTCCTGCGTCCCAGTAGCGCTCCTCGTCCTGGACCAGGGTGGCCATGTGCGCCAGCGAATCCGTGAGGGACGGATTCCAGCCCTCGGTCAAGGCGGGCAATAGGTGATGGCGGATGCGGTTTCGCGCGAAGGCGGGGTCCTGGTTGCTGGCATCTTCCCGCCAGGGAATGTTGCGTTTCCGGAGGAAGCGCTCGACGGCCTGGCGGTGCACATCGAGCAGCGGACGCACCACGCCTTCCCCGGTGACGGGAAGGATTCCCGCGAGCCCGGTGGTCCCGCAGCCGCGCAGGAGCCGGAACAGAACTGTCTCCGCCTGGTCCGAGCGCGTGTGGCCGAGCGCGACGCGATTCACCAGGCCGGACTCCAGCCGCTCGCGAAAGAACTGCCGCCTGATCCGCCGGGCCAGTTGTTCGAGGTTCTCGCCGCTCTGCGGCTTGCAGAAGACCGACGTCGGTTTTCTGGACGTCTACTTCGAGGCCCAACCGGCCGGCCATTTCTCGGACGAAGTGAGCATCGTCGAGCGATTCCTGCCCCCTCAGGCAGTGGTCCAGATGCAGCACCCGGAGGCGCAGAGCCCAGCGGGGCGCCAGTTCGAGCAGGACGTGCAGCAGGCAGACGGAATCCGCGCCACCGGACACCGCCACGCCAACGGTGTCGCCGCGCTCGAACATGTTATAACGAGAGATGGTTTCGGCGACTTGTTCGAGCACAGCTTACCCGCTTTCTCATTGTAAGTCTGGACTCTGACGCCTTGCCGATTCCGGCTGCACTTTCGAAGGAGACTGTAACAGCATGCGGTACGACATTGGAATCGCCGGGCTCGGCGTGATGGGCGAGAACCTGGCTTTGAACGTGGAAAGCCGGGGATTCTCGGTGGCCGGCTTTGACCTCGATCCGGAGAAGGCCACCGCCGCCGCGAAGAAGTGGGCCGGCAAGGCGAAGATGGCCACCTTCCCGTCGTTGGCGGAGATGGTCGAGTCTTTGACGGAGCCGCGAAGAATCCTCATGATGGTGCCGGCGGGCAAGCCGGTGGACGCGGTCATCCAGGACTTGAAACTGCACCTGACGAAGGGCGATGTGCTGATTGACGGCGGCAACTCCTTTTTCCAGGACACCGACCGCCGCGGCAAGGATTTGGAGGCCCTGGGAATCCGCTACATCGGTACGGGCGTGAGCGGGGGCGAGGAAGGCGCACTGCTCGGTCCAGCCCTGATGCCGGGCGGCCCGGAAGACGCCTACCGGCTGATCGAGCCGATTCTGACCAGCATCGCCGCCAAAGTGGACGGGCAAGCCTGCAGCGGTTACATCGGCAGGGGCGGCGCCGGCCATTACGTCAAGATGGTCCACAACGGGATCGAGTACGGCATCATGCAGTTGATCTCGGAAACCTACGACCTCATGAAGTCCCTGCTGGGGATGGATGCCGGAGCGATGCATGCGGTGTTCGCCGAATGGAACAAGGGCGCGCTGAACTCCTACCTGATCGAGATCACGACCGCCGTGCTGGCCAAAATGGACCCCGAGACCGGCAAGCCGGTGGTGGATCTCATCCTCGATAAGGCTGGGCAAAAGGGCACCGGGAAATGGGCTTCGCAGAACGCTCTCGATCTCGGCGTGGCGATTCCCACCATCAATGCCGCCCTGGAGGGGCGCATCCTGTCGGCGATCAAGGACGAGCGCGTGGCTGCCTCGAAGGTGCTGCGCGGGCCGGCGGGGAGCTACTCGGGCGATCCGCAGGCCTTCCTGGCGGCTCTGCACGATGCGCTGCGCTTGGCGACGCTCACCTGCTACGCGCAAGGCTTCGTCCTGATGCGCGAGGCGTCCAAGGAATACGGCTACAACCTGGACCTGCAGGAGATCGCCCGCATCTGGAAGGGGGGCTGCATTATCCGGGCCAAGGTGTTGGACTCCATCCGGACGGCCTTCGCGGACGACAAGAACCTGGTGAATTTGCTGATGGCGGAGCCCTTCAGCGGAATCTCCAACGACCTGAACGGTGCGTTGCGCCTGGTGGTGAGCGCGGCCGTCGAGCAAGGTGTACCCTGCCTCGCTCTGGCCGCGTCGCTCGGGTACATCGATTGCTACCGCCGCGAGAGGATGCCCGCCAATCTGCTCCAGGGCCAGCGGGACTACTTTGGCGCGCACAAGTACGAACGCGTGGATCGGCCTCGCGGAAAGACTTTTCATACGATCTGGACCGAATAGGACGGGCAGACAGAGGAGGTTGAATGCAGTACGGTCTTAATCTACAAAAAGAGGGCGCGCTGGACTTCGTGTCGTTGGGCGCCATCATCCACCGGCTCGACCCGGGAATCATTCCGTTCCGCAAGGCATCCGCGTGCCAGATCCACGTGAGCGGCGGCGAGTTCAATTGCGCGGCCAATCTGGCGGATTGCTTCGGGATGCGAACGGGCATCGCCACCGCCATGGTGGACTACCCCATCGGCGATCTGATCGCCGAGCGGGTGAGGGCCATGGGCGTGAAGCCCTTCTATAAGCGGTTCAAACACAACGGCGTCAACGGACCCAACATGGCCACCGTATACAGCGACCGGGGCCATGGCGTGCGGGCGCCGGTGGTGTTCTACAACCGCTCGAACGAGGCGGGCGCGCTTCTCAAGCCTGGCGATTTCGACTGGAAGGCGATCTTCGAGGGCGGCGTGCGCTGGTTCCACAGTGGGGGCATCTTCGCGGCGCTCTCGGAAACGACGGGCAGTCTGATCGCCGAGGGCATGCAGGCGGCGAAGGCAGCCGGGGCGGTGGTCTCTTTCGATTTGAACTATCGCGAGAAGCTCTGGAACATCTGGGGCGGCCAGGAGAAGGCCCGCCAGGTCATCGAGCGTATCGTGGAGAACGTGGATGTGCTGGTCGGCAACGAGGAGGATTTGCAGAAGGGCCTCGGCATCGCGGGACCGGAAGCGGCCGCCAAGTCCAAGCTGGACCCGGGATCGTTCTTCGGAATGATCGACAAGGTCGTCAAGAAATACCCGCGGATCAAGGTGGTCGTGACCACGCTTCGCGAAGTGCACTCGACGAACCGGCACAGTTGGAGCGCGGTGGCCTGGATCGACGGGCAAACCTACACCGCCCCGGCTTGCGATCTGGACGTCCACGATCGCGTGGGCGGCGGCGACGGGTTCGCCTCCGGGTTCTTCTACGGTGTGCTCACGGGCGAACCGCCGGAGCAGGCCCTCAAGCTGGGCTGGGCTCACGGGGCGCTAATCACCACGTTCCCCGGCGACACCACGATGGCCACTGTCGACCAGGTTCGAGCCTTTGCTAAAGGGGGCTCGGCGCGCATCCAGCGTTAGCAAGTGGACAGGCGGAACCGCCTGTCCCACCAGGAGAGATTGATTTGGACATTCAGGCGCGGGCCGCGCGGGTGCGGCTGATGTTGATGGACGTTGACGGGGTTCTGACGGACGGACGGATATTCAACGTTCCGGCTCCGGACGGCCAGATCTTCGAGACCAAAGGGTTCGATTCGCAAGATGGGATCGCGCTCCAGTGGCTGAATTGGAAAGGCATTCAGGCCGGACTGATTAGCGGGCGCATTTCTCGGGCGGTCGAGGAGCGCGCGCGCCAGTGCCATTTCGCGTACATCTACCAGGGGCACATCGAGAAGATCCCCATTCTCGAGGAAATCCTGGCGCAGAGCGGGCTGGCGGGGGATCAGGTGGCCTATGTCGGCGACGATCTTACGGACGTAGTGGTGATGCGTCGCGTGGGGCTGGCGATTGCGACCGCGAACGCACGGCCGGAAGTGAAGCGGATCGCCCATTTCGTGACCGGGACCGCGGGCGGGAGCGGCGCTGTCCGGGAGGCGGCCGAGTTGATTCTGCGCGCCCAGGGCTACTGGCCGGAGATCTTGCGCAAGTACGAGGTGGAGGTTTAGATGGCGGGAGAGAGAGCCGGGTTCCTGATCCGCAGCGATGCCGGGCCCGGCGTCCTCCACGAACTCACCGGCGTGATCGCCGAGCATAACGGCGACATTGCGCTGGTGGAGATCCTGGAGAGCCAGACGCCATTCTCGCGGCTCTACTTCGAGGTGCTGCTGGCAGGCGATCCGTTGGCGCTCGCGAGCGACCTGCGGGCGCTTCCGATGGTCCACGAGGTGGACCTGGTGGAGACGTTCCAGAAGATCTACGGGAAGCGGATCATCATCATGGGCGGGGGAGCGCAGGTGGGGCAGGTGGCCATTGGCGCCATTTCGGAAGCGGACCGTCACAACATCCGTGGAGAGCACATCTCGGTAGACACCATCCCGCTGGTGGGAGAGCAGACGCTGGCCGACGCGGTGCGCGCGGTGGCGCGGCTGCCCCGCGCGCGGGCGCTGGTTCTGGCGGGCTCCCTGATGGGCGGCGAGATCGAGCGCGCCGTACTGGAAGTCCGCGAACAGGGGCTGCTTGTGATTAGCCTGAACATGGCGGGCAGCGTCCCGGCCGCCGCCGACCTGGTGGTGACGGACCCCGTGCAGGCCGGCGTGATGGCGGTGATGGCCATCGCCGACACCGCGAAATTCAACGTCGCCAGACTGAAGAAGAAGGTCTTTTAGGTCGGCCTAGTCCACCCGCAACGCATACTCCCGCAGCGGTCCGCTCCCCGAGCCCGGAGCGTACAGGCGCACCCAATATTGGCCTGCGGTGAGACCGGTCGTGAGCTGTGCTTCCAGCCTGCCCTCAAAGGCGGCGCCGGAGGACCGATGTACCCGCACACCCCGCGCGTCAACGACTTCCAGTTCCCACACGGCCTGAGGCTGGAGACCGGACAGATCGGCTCGCAGGATAAGTGGCCGGCCGCGGGGAGCTCTGGCGTCGATGGCTCCGCCGGGGCCTCGGGCGGTCTGCAGCAGAACTGTTACCGGCGGGAGGCCGGAGGAACTGGCGGACGGTCTGGAGAGGGAGACCCAGACGGCCAGAATCAGGCACGCGGCAGCCATCGCGCCAATGGCCAGCGCGGGCTGCGGGAAGAACCCCCAGAACCCGCGATGCGGGGGTGGCTGAGCGGTGTCTTCGACCTAAGCCGGGACGCGGCAACCCGCACGGTTCGCACGTAGGCGTCGACTTCCGCGAGTTGGTCCTGGCAGGCGGGACAGATTAGCAGGTGTTCTTCGAGGGCCTCCCCTTGGGGACCCGAAAGCGTTCCGATGGAGTAGCGCTCGAGGTCCTCTTCCTGGGCGTGCTCCAAACTGGCCAGCATGACAGCGTCCTTTCCGATAGGGCCGTTACAGGGCCGCATCGACACAGCATCACACGTAACGCTAGTGGGGCGAGCCAGCGGTCTTTCTCAAGAAAAGTTTGTGCAGGGGGCGCCGGGTCAGGGTCCTCCGGCCCAACTCTCCGAAGCGGGCCTTGGCCCTGGACTTGAGCAGCCGGAACTGGGTGTCGCTGAGGTCCATGTCGGCGCAAATCTCCTCTTGAGTCTGTTCCATGAGGTAGAAACGAGTCAGGATCTCGCGGTCCCGCCGGGACACACTCCGCAGAACGGTTTCCATGATCTCCACTCTCTGGCGCGAGATTACGCTTTCCTCGGGGCTTTCTCGTTCATCGGGCAGCGATCCGTCGGGTTCCAGGTCCTGAAAATCGCGGCGGCTTTGAACGGCATGGTCGATGTGGGCGGCGATCTGGCGCTTGACAATTGTGCGGATGAAGCCCATCAACCGCTCGGGCTCGCGGAGTTCACCTCGCCGTATGGCTTCGAGCACAATCAGGAAGGTGTCATGGACTCGATCATCGAGTTCCTGCGGGCCCAATTGCCGGCAGAGGTAGAAGCGGACGCCGCGGGAGAACTTCCGGTAGAGATCTTCCATTCCCGAGGGGTCGCCTTGGCGTATCCTCCGGACCAGATCGGCCCAATCGATGGGGGAGGCCGTCGGGTGGGCCTCCGCAGTCCGGTTGCCGCCGTGCATCAAGTGGTTCCCCCATACCTTTTGTCACTCCTTTCCAACGACAAAGTAGGCGGCCCAATAGGCCGGTCGCGCATGCCAGGAATCGGAATGCAGCATCTCCAGTTGCGCCTGTCGCAGAGCCTCTGCGGCGACACCGGCTGCGCGGCTGCGTTTTCAGGGCGGCCAGGTGTCTGTAGAAGGGCCCGAAAAGGTCTCCATTGTCATCCGCGGTTGGCCAGATGCTGGCTACGACGGAATGCGCTCCCGCGGCGAGCCAGGCGCGCGTCATCCCCATGAGCCCCTCGGCGGGTAAGATCCCGGCTCGCGCGGAACCACAGCCACTGAGCACGACGGTTCCCAGGTCTTGTCGCCAACGCGAAACCTCCGCTGGAGCCAGCACCTCCGGCGATCCATCCGGCCCGAGGCTGAGAGCGAGCAAGGCTTGCGGTGGGGGACCGGCCGACGGAAGGAAGTGAGTCGCGAAGTGAAGAATCGCGGGCCGCCGGGCGAGGGCGTCGCGGATTTGCCCAACCGAAGCGCCTGCGCCGGACAGGAGCAGGTCATTCGGCGATCTGCCGCCCCAGGCTCGCATGGAGGCAGCGATCTCCCGCCCGCTGCCGGCGAGCCTTGCCAGCGCCAGTGGTCGGCTGCGAATTGTAGCCGAAGAACAGGGTCGGCGGGGGACGCAGTATCGCTAAGCCCGTGCGGCTGGATCGAGAAGTCCCACTCCGCCAGCGGGGATCCGCCGTATTGTAGATCGGGTCCCCGACCCCCACAAACGGACCGTCCCAACTGGGGCGGGTTGCCCGCAACATCAGGGCCGAGGGCACTACCCGCGTGGAATGCGCTTCAACCAGATAGACCGGTTTGCCGGCTGCGCTGCCGGTTACCAACGCGGCGAGAGGCGCCTCGAGGAGTTCCCTGTCAAGCGACAGAATCCAATCGCGCTTTGCCTGGCTGCCTGCCGGCAGGGAGCCGAAGAGGTTCCGGTAGAGTTCGGTCCCGAGCGAGACTGCCTCGGGATCTCCGTTCCACACGGCTCGCTCGAATTGTCTGGCGGCATCGCCGAGTTGGCGCCCGGACGGCAGCCGTTGCAGTTCGAAGGCTCCGCGCGTGACCACCCACCGGAACGAAGCCGGCTCGTCAAGGTGAAAGCAAATGAGAGCGGCTTCCTTCCCGAGGGTTTCCTGAACGCGGCGAGACAGGCCGGCGGCCCCGTCTGACGGGGCGCCGGGCTCGGCGGCATCCGGCCCGAGTCCGGCCCCCGCCTCCATTGAGGTCAGCTTATACAGAAGGGCGCTGGACGCTTTCTCCCCGGCAGGGGTCGCCTTCGCGAGCAGCCCGGCTTCAGCGGCACGCAATTGCGCCAGCGTTTCCCAATACTCGGCGGGAAGCCGGTCCCTCCAGTCCGCGGGACGATGGACTAGAGCGCGGAGACCGGTTGCCTGGGTCTCGGCCAAGGCCTGAAACGCGAGCCGGGCGTTTGCCGGGTCACCGGTACGGAAGTACAACGCGGCTCTCGCGCGGATGTAAGCCGCGTAAACGTCGTGTTGCTCCGTTCCCGCTCCGGTCCAAACCGAGTCGGTGGGCAGCAACTCGGCGCGCAGGCGTGTTGCGGATTCCATGGACTTCTCCAAGTCCGGCAGCGCCTCCGCCAGCTTGCCGTTCGCCAGACGCGCCCTCCCGCGCTCGAAGTAGAGCCGCCAGAGCGGCAGTGTCATGGGTGAATTCGCCGAAAGCGCGACGGCCCGATCCAGCAGCGTGCAGGCCGAACGGGCGTCCCCCTGCGCCAGACGCAGCTTCCCGAGTGCGTAATAGCAGTACATGAGGTTCGGGGAGCGGGTGGGCCTGAGAAGACGGAAAGCGCCCACGAGCGGACCTTCGGCGGCCTGTAGATCCCCTACCTTTAGGTACTCATAGCCGATCTGGTTTAATACCAACGCGAGCGTCTCTAAGTCCCCCCGGCTATCGGCCTCTTGGGCCGATTCACTCAGTAATCGAAGCGCGAGTTCAAGCCGGCCCTCGCGCGCGTAGAGAACCGCCGCTTGCGCCTTGAGAAGTGGACCGCGCCGGGTGGCTGCGTAGCGCCGCAAAAGGCCGATGCCGCCCTCGGCAGCCCGCAGAGCTGAATTGAGGTCCTCCTGCTGGAGGTAGAGGGTAGAGAGGTTCAGGGAACTCATCACCACGAGTTCGCCCTGTCCCGTGCGCAGAGCTAGACGGCGTGCTTCTTGAAACGACTGTAGTGCCAGGCGGTAATGGAACAACGCAAACTGCGCGCCGCCCGCGGAATTCAGAAGACGCGCGGCCGCTGCCTCGTCTTTAAGCCGGCGCGCCTCCCGCAGGCCCTCCTGAAACAACTGCTCCGCGCGCGCGTATTCCTTGGCTTCGAATAGGCTTCTTCCCTGGTTTCGAAACGCTTCCAGGGAAGGGTTCGATGGACGAGGATGCACCGAAGAACTGAAGGGAACGAACGGAGCACAGGTGATCAAGAGGAACATCCCTGCCAATGCTGCCTTGCCGTGCATCGGAGCGGGTCGTCTCACATCAGTAGTACTATAGCCCTGGTGATCCCAGAAGTACTAAGACTATACTTAGTACCTCTGGGACTATCATACCAGAGTATGGCCAAATGGCAATCGGAAATCCGATTATTTTTGGGGTCTTGCTACCCCGGTGCGCACAAGCCCAGCCATCGCCCCGGGGCCGTTGCAGCCTAGCGTCAATCAATAACGATGATCGGGGGCATTCGGATAATCCTCTTTCAGGGGCCGGATGGACTCCGGCCTCCCAGTACGAGGTTATCCCGCGCAAACCGCCAGGCCCCCGGAGAGTGATTGATAAACCATTTGTTATCAAAGAAATATAAATCTGTGCGCCTTGTGACTGTTAAAAGTCTCATCGGTTTCGCGGTAAACCGCCGGGGGTGGTCTTTGATCGGTTTTGTTCGGCGGTGGAGCCTGGAGGTTCGGTATTGGTAAGGGCGTTGCTGGCAGGAGAGGGTGGAGCCGGACGTTGACGAGAGAGAACAGGCGTGCGGTGGGCATCATGAGCTGTCCAGGCGCAGGGGAAGCGGAGCGTGGCAGGGCAGCAGTTGTATCCGCGGCAGGGTTTTGGGCAAGGCTCGACGAGAGCCCTGGCAGGTATGGCACTCCTGGCAACGAGGAATCTGCCAGTTGCAGATTCTAGAAATTCATCGTGGGTTCGCGCCCCACCCTCGGCCTCACGCTAGAATCGGTAGATCACTATGAACCTTGCGGAGCGGATGAACAGGATCGGTGTGGAGAAGGCGTTCGAGGTGCTCGTGCGGGCGCGGCAGTTGGAGGCGCAGGGCCGCAGCATCATCCACCTGGAAATCGGCGAGCCGGATTTCCCCACACCCAAGCACATTGTCGAAGCCGCCAAGAAGGCGCTGGACGATGGTTGGACCCACTACGGGCCCACCCAGGGGTATCCCGACTTGCGGGAAGCCGTCGCCCGCTACATCAGCCGCAGCCGCGGAATCCAGGTCGGACCGGAGCACGTCTCCGTCGTGCCGGGCGGCAAGCCCATCATCTTTTTCGCGATACTGGCGCTCATCGAGAAGGGTGACGAGGTAATCTATCCCAATCCCGGCTTCCCGATCTTCGAATCGATGATCCGTTTCGCGGGCGGGGTCCCGGTCCCCATGCCGCTAGTCGAGGAGCGCGGATTTGTCTTCGACCTGGACCGCTTGCGGGACAGCCTGTCGAACCGGACGCGACTGCTGATCTTGAACTCGCCGCAGAACCCCACCGGCGGCGTGATTTCGAGAGAGGATATGGCGTCGATTGCCGGGATGGTGCGTGAGCGTGACCTGATGGTCTTCTCCGACGAGATGTACAGCGAGATCTGGTACGACCAGCCGCCTGTTTCGGTCGCCGCGTTCCCCGGCATGTTGGAGAAGACGATTATCCTGGACGGTTTCTCGAAAACCTACGCCATGACCGGCTGGCGAATGGGCTACGGCGTGATGCCTGAGTGGCTCGTAACCGCGGTCACCAAGCTCATGGTGAATTCGAATTCCTGCACGGCGAGTTTCTCCCAGCGCGCCGGCCTGGTGGCTCTCGAGGGACCCCAGGACGAGACGAAGAGAATGGTGGCCGAGTTCCGGCGCCGCCGCGACGCTTTCTGCGACGGCCTCAACGGCCTGCCGGGCTTCCGTTGCGCCCGGCCAGGCGGTGCGTTTTACGCCTTCCCAAACGTGCGCGGCACCGGTTGGGGATCTAAACAACTGGCAGATGCGCTGCTCGAGGAGGCAGGGATTGCATGCGTCGATGGCGCTGCATTTGGGGATTTTGGCGAGGGCTACATTCGTTTCAGCTACGCGAACTCGTACCAGAACTTGATGCAAGCGGTGGAGCGCATCGGCGCATTCCTACGGGACGAAAGCAAGCACCCGCGGTGAAAAACTTATCTCGGTCGAAAATGGGTGGAAAATGTCAAGAAACGGAAACGATGAATTGACCCCAAGATGGAAGCCGGGCACCAGCCGGTTGGGGCGCAGGGACGCCCTAAAAGCGGTGGCGATGCTGGCGGCGCCTCTGGTCGGGCAGACGGGGGGCGTGACCCAGGTTCCATCCACCCGATCCGACGCCGCCGTTGCAAACAAGCGCGGTCAGCGGTTCGATGACGGATGGCGCTTCTTCCGCGGGGACGCCTCGGGCGCCGAACGCCCGGATTTTGACGACAGCGCGTGGCGCACGCTCGCGCTGCCGCACGACTGGAGCGTGGAGGACCTGCCGCCCCGTCCCGAGGAAGCCAGCGGCGCGGGATCGCTCTGGGGCAGCGATGTGCTCCCCACGCGGGTGGGTCCGTTCGACACCGAACTGAGCCAAGGGGGCCGGGATACCGGCTGGTTCGTCGGCGGCACGGGCTGGTATCGCAAGCGCTTCACGGCGGGCGCCATTCCGGCCGGCGGCCGGCTCGAAATCGTCTTCGATGGCGTGTACATGAACAGCGACGTTTGGTTGAACGGCAATCTCCTCGGCAATCACCCTTACGGATACACCCCGTTCGCCTATGACCTGACACCCCACCTCCGGCGCTCCGGTGAGAATGTGCTGGCCGTGCGCGTCCGCAACGAGGGGCGCAACAGCCGCTGGTACTCCGGCTCCGGCATTTACCGCCACGTCTGGCTGAATGCCACCGGCGGCGTGCGCGTTCCGCTTTGGGGCGTGCAGGTCGCGACACCCGACGTGTCCGCGGAAAGCGCCACCGTGAGGGTGACCGTTGCGATGGAGAATCGCACGGGGTCCGCGCAGGAGGTGACCGTCCGCATCCGCTTGTTCGATTCGAAGAACGCCGCCGCGGGATCTTGGGAATCCCGGCAAGCCGTGGCAGCCGGCGCGAGCGCCCAGCTCGAGCACCCGTTTACCATTGCCCGCCCGGAGTTGTGGTCCCTGGCGGCCACGCGCATGTACCGCGCCGAGGCGGAACTGTTGGTGGGCGGCAAGGTCGTGGATCAGTCGGCTGCCCCATTTGGGATTCGCAGGATCGAAGTGGACGCCCAACGCGGTCTGCGCATCAACGGTGAGGCGGTCAAACTGAAGGGCGGCTGCCTGCATCATGACAATGGCCTGCTTGGCGCCGCCGCGCTCGACCGCGCCGAGGAGCGCCGCGTCGAACTGATGAAGGCTCACGGTTTCAATGCCGTCCGCACCAGCCACAACCCGCCCTCTCCCGCGTTTCTGGACGCCTGCGACCGGCTGGGCGTTCTCGTGATGGACGAAGCCTTCGACTGCTGGGAGCGGCAGAAGAACGCCCAGGATTATCACCTCTACTTCGCCGATTGGTGGCAACGCGACATCGACGCCATGGTTCTGCGCGACCGCAATCACCCGAGCGTCATCTTCTGGAGCATCGGAAACGAGATTCCCGAGCGTGCGGAGCCGCGCGGCGTGGAGATCGCCAAACAGATGGTGGCGCGGATCAGAAGTATGGACACGTCACGGCCCATCACCTCCGGAATCAACGGGGGCCCCCAGAGCGCAAGTCTCGATCCGGCCTTCCAGTACCTGGATGTCGGGGGCTACAACTACCTCTGGGGCAACTATGAAGCGGATCACGCCCGGTTGCCCAACCGCGTCATCTTGGGAACCGAGTCCTTCCCCCAGCATGCTTTCCAGAATTGGCAATTGGTTGAGAAGCACCCGTTCGTCATCGGGGATTTCGTCTGGACGGGTATGGACCACCTCGGAGAGTCCTCCATCGGCAACGCGCAGCTAGCCGCACCGGGACGCGGCGGAGCGGGAGGCGGCGCCCCGGGAGGCGGTGGCGCGCGGGGCGGGTTGTCTAACACATTCTCGGGCCTGGCCAGCATGGGCAATATCAGCCTGGGCTTCCCCTGGTTCAACTGCTACTGCGGAGATATCGACCTGATCGGCGAGGCCAAGCCGCAGTGGTACTACCGGAAGGTTGTCTGGGGGACCAGCAAGCTGGAGATGGCTGTGCAGCGCCCGCTCCCGGCGGGACGCACAGAGACGATCAGTGCCTGGGGCTGGTCCGACGAACTGAGAAGTTGGACCTGGCCCGGCTACGAAGGCCGGACGATGAAGGTCCGCGTCTACTCCACCAGCGACCAGGTCCGGCTGCTGCTGAACGGCAAGGAGATCGGCGTCAAGCCGGTATCCGTGCAAACCGAGAGGCGGGCTGAATTCGATGTGCCGTATGCCGCCGGCGAACTGAAGGCCGTCGCCCTGTCAGACGGCAAGCAGATCGCGGAACTCGTGTTCAAGTCCGCCGGCAAGCCGGCACGACTGCGATTGAAAGCGGATCGGCCGACGATCAAGCGGGATCGCAATGACCTCTCCTTCGTGACCCTGGAGGTGCTGGACCAGTCCGGGGAGTTGGTGCCCGACGCGGTCGTGCCGGTAGCCTTCAGCATCACCGGGGCAGCTGAATTGGCGGCTGCCGGGACCGCCAACCCGAAGGATGTCCGCAGCTTCCGCCAGTCCCGCCCCAGGACGTTTCACGGCAAGTGCCTGGCGATCGTGAGGTCGAAGGGAACTGCCGGAAGCGCCACCCTGCTAGCGCGCGCCGATGGCCTCACCACAGCCAGCGTCGTGCTTCAAGTGATTTAAAGGCAATTCAGGCTGACTCCACGGAGCCTTGCAGCTTCTCCAGGACGGCAGTCAGTTGCGCCAGTTCGGCTCCGGACAATCTCTCGAACTGCCGGCCGTGCAACTCCGCGACAGGCGCGTCCAGTGCGGCGAGAGTCTCCAGACCTGCCGGCGTGATCCGCGCGGTCACGTAGCGGCGATCCTGGGCGTCGCGCCGCCGCGAGATCAACCCACGCTTCTCCATCCGGTCCAGGAGCCGGGTGATGTCCGGCTCGACCGTAATCAGCCGGCCGGCGATCTCGCGGCCGCAGGCGCCTTGCTCGCCGGCTCCCCTCAGGATTCGGAGAACGTTGTACTGGGCAGCGGTCAGCCCGTGCCGGTTGAGCAGAACCTCGACTCCGCGCAGCAATCCTCCGGCCGCGCGCACCACGCTCAGAAAGGCGTTCTCGGCGGCGCTCATGGCTTACGCCGATTTGGCACGGCCCAAAGCGCGGTCCATTGAAATGGCCCCCGCGCCTCGCACCAGGATCGCGACTCCAAGCGCGATAGCCAAGAGGTGATACTCGAATCCCTCTCCCTTCTGGGCGCCTGACCAGTTCATGAAGAGGCCGAAGGGCAGATGCACCGTCAGCACCGCGACCACCATGTTCACGACGATGCCGAAGGCGGCCACGCGGCTGAGGAGACCCACTACCAGGCCCATGCCGCCGAAGAACTCCGCGGCAATGGCCAGGAAGGCGAGCGGCGCCGGAATCCCGGCATGTGTGAAGTACCCCATCGTGCCGCTGAATCCGTAGCCCCCGAACCATCCCAACATCTTCTGCGCGCCATGCGCAAAGAAGACCACGCCGAGGACCAGGCGCATCAGCGTCAGCGTCCAATCATCGGACGTTGCCAGCAACTTGCGAAACATACACATTCTCCTTATTGCTTTCATGCGAGCGCAAAGCTGCGCATCGATAGAGTGCCATACTCAAAACCTTCGTGGATGCACTCGATCCGGCCCTGCTTGCCAGCCGCGCCAAGCACGATGAAGACCGGATGGAAATGCTCGTTGGTGGGGACGGCTAAGGCCGCGGATGGCGCGGTCCGCTGGTAGCGAAGTAGGCCGTCGATGTCCCAAGCCTCCAGCTTTGCCGCGAACCAGCGGTCAAAGTCGAGCGCCCACGCTTCCGCGGGCCCGTCCCTGTGACGCCAGTCCAGCCGCCTCAGATTGTGAACGATACCGCCGCTCCCGAGAATGAGCACGCCTTCCGAGCGAAGCGGCGATAGCAACTCCCCGATCCGGAACAACTCGGCGGGGCTTCGGGTGCCGGGGATGGATAGCTCCACAACCGCCACGTCTGCCTGGGGGTAGATCTGCCGGAGGGGGACCCAGACCCCATGATCCAGGCCCCGGGCTGCGTCCAGCTCGGACGGAACGCCGGCATCCCGCAGCATGCCGTCGATGCGCTGCGCTAGCTCGGGGACTCCCGCCGCTCCGTATTCCAGCTCGTATAGTTCCTTGGGAAAGCCTCCGAAGTCATAGACCAGGTGATGCTCCGCGGCGGAAGTGACGCGGACGGTGTCGCCGGATTCCCAATGTGCGGAGATCACCACGACGGCCTGCGGCCGGTGCTCCCGGCCGAACCGCCCCAAGGCTTCCTGGTACGGTCCCGTCTCGATAGCGACCATCGGCGAGCCATGCGAGACGAACGCCACCGGCATCCTCGCCCCCTGCTTGTCCCTCCCGACCGTGCTGCCCTGCCAGGTTGTCATATCGGAGCTCAAGCCTCCGTTTCAACAGTAGCTGTTATAACAGATGCATGACCTGCCAGAGAGGATTCGTGCGAAACAGATTCTTGCACTCCCGCCGGCCTGAGCTTCATCCAAATGATGTAGGGGATGGGTCTTGCTCATGGCGAATAAATGGGTGTTCCGCCGGCTGACGGTTTTGGTTTTCGCACTTTGCGCTACTGGAGGTAATTTGATGCCCGCCGACAAGGCAGCATTCCCCGATCCAGCCATGGACGTCAAGCCTGCTAAGGGCAAACAGACCGCCGTCCTCGCCGGCGGCTGCTTTTGGTGCTTGGAAGCCGTATTCAAACTCGTGGACGGCGTCGACCAGGTTGTCTCCGGCTATTCCGGCGGCACTGAAGAGACGGCCAAGTACGACATCGTGTCCACCGGAAGCACTGGCCACGCCGAGTCCATTTTCATCACCTACGATCCGGCCAAGACCTCCTACGGCCAGCTCCTGAAGATCTTCTTCAGCGTTGCCCACGACCCCACCACTCTCAACCGCCAGGGCCCCGACGTGGGCCCCCAATACCGCAGCGCCATCTTCTATGTCAATGCGGAGCAGAAGCGTGTCGCCGAGGCCTACATCAAGCAGATCGGCGAAGCGCATATCCTTCGCAGTCCGATCGTGACCCAGGTTGTGCCTCTCGATAAGTTCTACACGGCCGAGGCTTACCACCAGAACTACGCCGCTCTGAACCGCTCCAACCCTTACATCGTAAACGTCTCCGACCCCAAGGTCGAGAAGCTCAAGAAGCTGTACCCCGGCTGCGTCCGCAAGCCGAAATAGAGGTAGCGCGCGCACCCACGCGTGCTGCGTCGACACTCATGTCGACGACTGGAGCGCTACTTCAACGCCGCTTCAAGCGCGTTGACTAACTCAGCGGATTCAGGGGCCACTTTGGACGCGAAGCGCGCGATCACCTTCCCGCTTCTGTCCGCCAGGAACTTGGCGAAATTCCAGCCGATCGCGCCCCCGGTGGATGGATTGGCCTCCCTATCTGTCAGGAACTCGTACAGAGGCGTCTTGTTCGCGCCCTTCACCGACACCTTCGCGAACATGGGGAACGTAACGTTGTACTTGGTGGAGCAGAATGCCTTGATCGCTTCGTTGGTCCCGGGCTCCTGCCGGAAGAAGTTGTTGGCGGGGAATCCCAGGACGACGAACCCACGGTCCTTGTATTTGTTGTACAGGGCTTCCAGACCTGCGTACTGCGGCGTGAAACCGCAGCGGCTGGCTACGTTGACAATCAAGACGACCTTTCCTTTGAACTCCGCTAGAGAGGTCGGCTGGCCGTCTATGGAGTTCAATGTGAACTCGTGGATGGTGGAAGCAGTGGACATGGACTTAGGGACGCTCATCAAGGTTCTCCTAACAAGTTGGACACCGACTTGGAAAGCGTCGCGTAGGCCTTTTCGTCGAACGCACCGCTATGGCGCCAGCCTACCACACCGCGCTGATCGAGAAGAACCAGGTAGGCGGCGTCCGGCGATTGGAATTCCAAACGCTTCTTCCAAACATCTGTCCCGCCGTAAATTGTAATCACGTTCTCGTGGTCCTGCCTGGGTGTACCCTTGCGCATCCCGCTATCGATGAACCACTTTCCCAGACGCGCCACGCCGCCGATCATCGGGACTTCGTAGAATGTGACCTCCGGATTGCCTCCGAAGTCCTTGCGGAAGCGGCCAATCCAGGCCTCCACGGCGAACCGGGAATTATAGGTAAAGCCCAACGCAATCAGGGCGATGCGGCCGGCAGCCGCGCCGGGCAAGAGGGCCGGCCGGCCGGTGAGAAACTCGCCCTTCAGCGCCGGCATCGGCTCGCCTGGGGATAGCGTGGACATCATGGAAGAAGCCATCAGGATCATAATTAGCATTCTTATATGATGCGGCTTCCGGCGCCGTGGCTTCTCGCGCTGCAATCCCATCGCCACGCGGTTCCCGTTTGAGTGGCAAACTGACAGACATGGGCGAGGCGCCGGCTTTAGTTTGGTTTCGGCAGGACCTGCGCTTGTCGGACAACCCGGCCGTGGCGGCCGCGGTGGAGCGGCGCTCCCCGGTGATCCCCGTTTTCATTTGGGCGCCCGAGGAAGAGGGGGATTGGCCGCCCGGAGCAGCCTCGCGATGGTGGCTGGGTCGATCGCTAACGAAGCTCGGTGCGCAACTCGAGAATCGCGGTTCCCGGCTGATCGTCCGCCGGGGTCCCACTGCGGACGCCCTGAGCCGCCTCGTGGCGGAGACAGGCGCCACCGCCATTTTCTGGAATCGCCGTTACGAGCCCGCGGCGGTTGCGCGCGATGGCAAAGTGCAATCGGGGTTGCGCTCACAGGGACTGCTCGCGGAGGGCTTCAACGGCAGCCTGCTGTTCGACCCGAGCACGATTCGAAACCAGAACGGAAAACCGTTCCAGGTCTTCACGGCGTTCTGGCGAGCCTGTCTGACCAAACAATCTCCGCCGCCCTCGAAGAACGCACCGAAACGCCTGCCCGCGCCCGGAACTTGGCCGCACTCGTTAGACCTTTCGGAACTCCAGTTGGAACCGGCGGTGGATTGGGCCAGTGGGTTCCGCGAGGTTTGGCAGCCTGGCGAGTCCGGAGCCCAGCGCCAATGGAAGCGCTTCCTGCGGGAAGCACTCGCCGACTATCCCGCGAATCGGGACCGGCCCGGTGTTGTGGGCACATCGCGGCTTTCTCCCCACCTGCACTTCGGCGAGATCAGTCCGGGACAGGTTTGGAGGGAAGGTCTGGGGATGATGAACGACAACCCCGAGGCCTGTCAAGCCTGCCTCAGGCAGATGGGCTGGCGCGAGTTTGCGTACTACATGCTGCATCATCACCCGGAATCGCCACGGGAGGCGCTTCGAGGCCAATTCGCCGCCTTCCCTTGGCGCATGGATCCCCAGCGGTTCAATGCCTGGAAACGAGGCCGGACCGGTTACCCGCTCGTGGATGCGGGCATGCGTGAGCTGTGGCACACGGGCTGGATGCACAATCGGGTGAGGATGGTGGTCGCATCGTTCCTGGTCAAGCATCTGCTGATCGGTTGGCAGGATGGCGCCGCCTGGTTCTGGGACACCCTGGTGGATGCGGATCTGGCGAACAACACATTCGGTTGGCAATGGGTCGCGGGCTGTGGCGCGGACGCCGCCCCTTACTTTCGAATCTTCAACCCCGCCATTCAGGCTGAGAAGTTCGACTCTCAGGGGGAATACGTTCGCCGCTGGGTTCCGGAGTTGGCAAGTGGAGCAGACTATCCGAGTCCGATCGTTGACCACCGCGAGGCCCGCGACAGCGCACTCGCGGCGCTGGCGAGTATTGGGAGAAGATGAAACCACTGATTCTGATCACAGGTGCCACCGGCTACGTCGGAGGACGGTTGTTGAAGGCCCTGCTGGCGGCGGGTCAGCGGGTCCGTTGTCTGGCGCGACGCCCGGAGGCGCTGCGGAGCGCAGAGACAGCCGGCGCGGAGGTCGTGGCTGGTGATGTTCTTGATCCGGATTCGCTGCGTGCGGCCCTGGCCGGGGTGCACACCGCCTTCTATCTGGTTCACTCCATGGGCTCGGCGGGGTCCTTCGAGGAACAGGACCGGCGGGCTGCCCGGAACTTCGCCGAAGCCGCGCGCGATCTCGGGGTAAGCCGCATGGTCTATCTGGGAGGCCTGGGCGAGAGTTCCCCAACGCTTTCGCCGCACTTGCGCAGCCGCCATGAGGTCGGCGAGATATTGCGTTCCTCGGGGCTGTCCGTGATTGAATTCCGCGCCTCCGTCGTAATCGGATCGGGCAGCCTGTCCTTCGAGATGATTCGAGCCTTGGTGGAACGTCTGCCGGTGATGATTGCCCCGCGCTGGGTCTCGATTCCCGCGCAGCCGATCGCCATCCAGGACCTGCTCGAGTATCTGCTCGCCGCGCTGGATTTGCCCTGCACGGAAAGCCGCGTCTTCGAAATCGGCGGAGCGGACCAGGTCTCCTATGGCGGCCTGATGTCGGAATACGCACGCCAGCGCGGACTCAAGCGGCTCATCCTTCCCGTGCCCTTTCTCACTCCCCGGCTGTCCAGCCTGTGGTTGGGACTGGTCACGCCTCTCTATGTTCGAGTCGGCCGCAAGCTGATCGACAGTATCCGCCATCCCACCCTGGTAAATGATCGCTCGGCTCTAACCGAATTCAGGGTCCGCCCCATGGGATACCGCGAGGCCATCGCAGCCGCGCTCCGCGCGGAGGATCAGGCGGATGACTGGGCCAGTTCGCGCTTCGTATACTCCGTGGAAATCACCGTTAGCGTGTCCCCTGAGCAAGCCTTCGCGCCGATCCGCAGGATCGGAGGGTCGACCGGCTGGTACTACGCCAACTGGCTCTGGCGTTTGCGGGGCGTCGTGGACATCTGGATGGGCGGACCTGGGCTCAATCCCGGCCGCCGGCATCCCGACCAACTCGAAGTCGGCGACATCGTGGATTGCTGGCAAGTGGAAGCCTACGATGCGAACCACCGCCTCCTTCTGGCAGCACGTATGAAGCTCCCGGGACGAGCCTGGCTGGAGTTTCGCGTGGACGGGAAAGGCTCCAATTCGGTGATCCGGCAGACAGCGGTCTTCGACCCTCGCGGACTCCTGGGCCGCGCCTATTGGTACGTTTCCTACCCGGTGCACCGCCTCCTGTTCCCGGGGATGCTCAACAAAATTGGCCAGCTTGCGCGGGGCGGCGCCAAAGTGGTCGTATAGGCCATATGAGATGGAAGGCGGCTCACCCAACAAGCCTGGCGCGCAGGCGCGTCAAAGCCCAGCTTGAACTCAAGGATCGCGCGCTCGCGGCCGCCGCCGAGGGCATCGCGATCGCCGACGCCCGCCTGCCCGACAATCCCCTGATTTACGCCAATGTCGGCTTTGAGATGCTCACCGGGTATTCGGCGGCCGAGGTGATGGGCCGCAATTGCCGCTTCCTGCAAGGCCCCGAGACCGATGCGGCCACTTTGGGCAATCTGCGAGCAGCGCTTCGCGAGCAGCGCGAAATCACCGTGCAGCTCCTCAATTACCGCAAGGACGGGACCACGTTCTGGAACCGTCTCTCGATCACTCCGGTGCGCGATCCTTCCGGCGCCGTTACCCATTTCATCGCCGTGCAATCGGACGTGACTGCCGAGAAGCGCGCACAAGACGCGCTCCAAACAGCCAATCAACAACTGGAGGCCGCCAACCGCAGCCTCAGGCAAGACCTCGAGGCGGCCGCGGCAGTGCAGCGTTCCCTGCTGCCGGCGGCGTTGCCGGAGATTCCCGGCATCCGATTCGCCTGGAAGTTTCGCCCCTGCCAGGAACTGGCGGGCGATTTTCTCAATGTCCTCCCGCTCGACGACCGCCACGTGGCGGTCTACATACTGGACGTTTCCGGACACGGTGTTGCCGCGGCACTCCTCTCCGTGACGCTCAGCCATGTCCTGTCCCCGGTTGCCGATCGTTCCTTCCTGTACCAGGCTGTGCCTGAAAGTCCGGGATCGTATCGCGTCGCTCCACCGGCGGACGTGGTTGCGCGATTGAACAAACACTTCAGGATCGGGCCCCAAGTATTGCAGTACTTCACCATGATCTATGGAGTTTTGGATGCCAGTGCGCGTGACTTCCGATACGTGACGGCCGGGCATCCCGGCCCGTTGCAGGTGCGCCGCGGCGAGGCCCCTCTCGTCCTGGAATCGGGCGGTCTGCCCGTTGGACTGCTTCCGGACGCAAGTTATGAGGAGCGGACAGCGAGGCTTGAACCAGGGGATCGTCTGTATTTCGCCACGGATGGGCTCACGGACGCCGAAAACGAAGCCGGGCAGGAGTTCGGCGCGGAGAACCTGCTCGAATCGTACGATCGGAATCGCCACCGGGCGCTGGATGAGAGCCTCGGAGCTGTGATTGCGCGCGTCGAAGCGTGGTGCGCGCCCGCCCGCCCCGCGGACGATGTCGCCATGCTGGCAATCGAATGCGAACCCTAACAGCTTCAGGTTCGCGGCAGCAGCGTGATCACGACCGCTCGCGCGGACGGTTCGGTCAGCCCCCGGTAGCTGTGCGGCTCGGATGAATCGAAATAGACGCTGTCTCCAGCCCTGAGGGTGTGGTCCTCGGCCTGACAGTGAAGAATGAGCCCGCCTTCGACCACATAAAGAAACTCATGGCCCTCGTGGAAGTGCGCTTGCGCCACCTTCTCCGGGCCTCCTGGGAATTCGGCCAGGTAAGCCTGCAACCCCTTCCCTGGGGCCGGATAAGCCAGGCACTCGAAGAAGTAAGCCGGGGAAGGCACGTCCGGCCGCTCCGGAAAACGAATCCGTTCGCCGGCGCGGACGAGTGCAAACATGCGCTTTGGGTGCCGTTCGCCGAAGAAGTGCTCTAAACCAACGTCGAACACCATGGCAATCCTCGCCAGGGTTGGCAAGGTTGGCACCAACTTCCCGTTCTCCAACTGAGAGAGCAACGACGCCGACAAGCCTGTGTGACTGCCCAAGTCCTTCAGACCGATCTTCTTGCGAAGCCGCAACTGCCGGAGCTTGGCGCCCAGTTCATAGGAGGAGAGCACCCGCCGTATGGTTCCCTCGCTTGTTTCTACATCCATGAAATCAATATTATCACCAATTAAATTTAGAGATGATATTTCAGTGCTATAGAAACTAGCTTGCTTATCACGGAATCCAGCGCTCTGATCGCTCCATCTGAGTGGTATAGCACGCCGGGGTGCTGATGAAGAGGGCCGAGGAGCCCAAGGGAGGAAAGAAGCAAATGACGACATTGAAGAATCTAACTAAGCTGGCAGCGTTCGGTTTGCTGTCGGTTGGGCTGGCGGCGGCTTCGGGCAGTTCCGCTAGTGGAGCGGCCGGCAAGGACATTGTGGACACGGCGGTATCGGCGGGTTCGTTCAAGACGCTGGTGGCGGCATTGAAGGCGGCGGGTTTGGTGGACACCCTTCGCGGCGAGGGGCCCTTCACGGTGTTTGCACCCACGGATGAGGCCTTCTCCAAGCTGCCGGCGGGAACGGTGGAAGTCCTGCTGAAGCCCGAGAACATAACCAAGCTGCAAAGCATACTGACCTATCACGTCGTCTCCGGGAAGGTCATGGCGGGTGACGTGGTGAACTTGAAGTCTGCAAAGACCGTCAACGGCCAGGGAATCACGATCTCGACCAGCGACGGCGTGAAGGTAGACGGAGCCAGAGTGGTGAAGACAGACATCGAGTGCACCAACGGCGTCATCCACGTGATCGACTCGGTGATTCTTCCGAGGGAATGAAGGAATTGCAGAACAGCCTGTGGCTTGCGGTTGCGGTGCCCGATCTTGAGGTGGGCGCCGTGACCGCATTCCGCATTGGAGGAGGCATTTATGTTGCGGTTCCAGACATTGAAATCTGACGGTCCGCCACGGCGCGCGTTTCTCCTGATGCCGTTCGCCTTCGCCGGTCTGGTAGCTGTGTCGTCCCGCAAAGAACGGCCCTTGCCCGATGCGTCCGAGGCAGGGACGGGTTCCGAGATAACCCTGGTCATGTTCTCCGAAAGCGGCGAGCGCGAGCAGGTAGCCCGTGTGAGGAAAACTGTGAAAACTGATGCTGAATGGCGGGAGACTCTGTCACCCGAAGAGTTTGCGGTCACGCGACAGAAGGGCACCGAAGCCGCGTTTGCCAACCGCTATTGGAACAACCACGATGCCGGAATTTACCGGTGCGTTTGCTGCGGAAACGCTTTGTTTCGCTCTAAGGAGAAGTTCGATTCCGGAACAGGCTGGCCCAGTTTCTGGGCGCCGATTGCGGAGCAGAATATTCGGACGGTGACGGACATGAGCCTCTTCATGGAGCGTGTCGAGGTGCTCTGCGCCAAGTGCGACGCTCATTTGGGGCACGTCTTCGAGGATGGCCCGGCGCCAACCCACCTTCGATACTGCATGAACTCGGCTGCTCTCAGATTCAAGAAGCAGGATTGAGTCGCATCGCGCCGGCACTCCAGGGCCGAGGGGACTCTATGCCGAGCATCTCAGCCGGGGCGGGACCATCGTGCCGGGTTTCGTGGCCCAACGTCAAATCAACGAACCGGGACGCCTTTTCTGGTTGAAGTTGAACTTCGACGTCGAATGACCGCCTGCGCGTGCTGAGCGCGGGACATCGCGAAGACTGCCCCGCGCTGCGGGTGTTTCTCAGGGTTAAACCGCCTACCTGCGGCCGCGACGCTGGCCCGCGCCCGTGCCTCCACCGGTGCCGGGCTGGTGGATCGGTCCGGAGCCGTCCTGCGGCCCAAGCTTCTTGCCGTTGCCCTGACCTGCGCCGGCGCCACCGCCTGTGCCGGGCTGGTGGATTGGCCCGGAGCCGTCCTGGGGTCCAAGCTTCTTGCCGTTGCCTTGACCTTGCTGCTGACTGGGGCCCTGACCCCGGTTCGAATTCTGATTGCCGTTTTGGCCGTACCGAGGGGGATCCAGCGCGAAGATCGAGCCCGCGCCGAATAAGAACAGAGTTGCGATTGCCAAGGAATTCTTCTTCATGTTGTTGGTCTCCTTTTTGACCTTGCCCTGTTAGTGGCAACTCGCACTCCCAAGATCGGCTCTTATGTTTGCTGCCACTTAGCGAGTAAGGGCAGGCCCGTTGCGCGCAAACGCCGCGCTGGGTCGCGCAGGCCCTGCGCAGCAAGGCGGTTGGCGTGTCACCCCTTTCGGACGTTTGCATCCTCATGGGTGAAGGCGATCATTCTCATGGAAATTCGTCAGATTCTGTCTCCAGTGGATTTCAGCGACCTCTCCGCCCATGCCCTGCGATATGCATCCATGCTTACCCGCTGTGGGAATGCCCGGCTGGTCGTCGCATACGCGGAAACGTTCTCCCCGCCTCCCTACTTCACCGAACGCCAAGTAGGGGAGTTGGAGCGTCAGTTCCACGACGCTTTCCGGGGAGCAGAATCCGCCTTGCGCCGCTTCGTGGACGCGGAACTGGACGCTGAAGCTGCCTCCGCGACCGAGGTGCGGATCGTCGAGGCGATGCCGGTCGACGGCATCCGCCGGTTGACACGCGAAATCAAAGCCGACCTGATTGTCATGGGTACCCACGGCCGGAGCGGCGTAAACAGGCTGATGCTGGGCTCCGTGACTGAGAGGCTCCTGCGAGAGAGTGAGGTCCCGGTCCTCACGGTTCGCGAGGGCACCTCGGTCGCCGTGACCCCGCCCAAGACCATTCTCTGTCCCGTGAACAACACACCGGCCGCGCGCGAGGCGCTGTCGATGGCTGCGCACCTGGCACGCTGCTTCGGCGGCAACGTCGTCGCCGTGCATGTCAATGAGGGCCGTGCGGGACAGCAGATCGGCGATCTGTGCGCCTGGGTGCCGGAGGAGATCCGGTCGCACTGCACCATCAAGGAATTGACACGCGAGGGCGATGCCGCCGAGGAAATCGTTTCTCTCGCCAAGCAATCGTCCTGCGATCTCCTGGTGATCGGCGCCCGGCACAGGCTATTCTTCGACAGCACCGTCCTGGGCTCCACCACGGCCAGGGTGGTGCGCCACGCCCCGTGCGCGGTGCTGACGGTGAAGGCCAAGTCCGTCTAGATCAGTCTCTCGGCGGGGTGATGCCGTACTCCTTCAGACGGTATTGGAGGGTCCGCAGGCTGATGCCGAGTTGCCTGGCCGTCTTGGTCCGGTTCCCATCGTTGACACGCAGGGCGTCTTCGATCGCCTGGCGCTCAATGTCCCTGAAGAGCACCGGCCGCGCCGGACCGCTGCTGGTGACGGGAAGGTCGTCCGGTTCAATCACGTCATCGCACAGGATGGCGACCCGCTCCATGGTGTTCTCGAGTTCGCGCACATTTCCGGGCCACCCATAGGCCAGCAGAACCTTCTCAGCTTCCGGTGTGAGGAAGAGATGGGGCTTGGCCAGGTTCCGAGCCGCCCTGCCCAAAAAGAAGCGCACGAGTCTCGGGATGTCCGAAGGCCGATCCCGCAACGGTGGAACCTCGATGGGAAACGTGTTCAGGCGGTAGTACAGGTCCTCGCGGAATTTGCCTTCCGCCACGTTCTGCTTGAGATTTCGGTTGGTGGCGGCAATCACCCGGACATCCACGGCGATCTCCCGTGTGCCCCCGACGCGCTCGAAAGCCTTCTCCTGCAGGACTCGCAGTAGCTTGGCTTGCAGATTCCCGTCCAGTTCTCCGATTTCGTCCAGGAACAACGTGCCACCGTGAGCCCTTTCGAAGCGGCCGAGGTGCTGGCCGGCAGTGCCCGTAAAGGAGCCCTTCTCGTGTCCAAAAAGCTCGCTCTCAATCAGCGACGGCGCCAAAGCCGCGCAGTTGACCGCAACGAAGATTTTCTGTGAGCGCGGGCTGTTTGTGTGGATGCAGCGCGCGATAAGTTCCTTGCCCGTGCCGCTCTCACCGGTGATGAGAACGGTTGTGGTTGTGGGAGCTACCCGCCGGGCCAAATCCAGAACCCGCGCCATTTTCGGGTCGTCCGCGACGAGATCGCCGCAGGAGAAGCGAGCGGCGTCTTCCTCGCGGAGCAACTGGAACTGCTCGGCCAGTTGGCGCTGGTCGAGCGCCTTGCGCACCAACAGGCGCAGCTCGTCCGGGCTGCTCAGCGGTTTGCCCAGGTAGTCCACCGCTCCCAGTTTCATGGCCTCCACCGCGGATGCGACGGTCCCAAACGCCGTGATCATGATGACGGGGGTCTCGGGCATGTTCTCCGTCCACCAGCGAAGCACCGCTAATCCATCTCCGTCGGGAAGCTTCAGATCTACGACAACCAGGTCGTACTTCCGCCGCGCGCCGGCCCGCAGCGCCTCGCCCACCGAAGCGGCGTTCTCGACTCCGTAGCCTTCGCCCACAAGGATTGTCTCCAACAGTTTCCTGAATCCGGGATCGTCGTCGACAATGAGAATCCGTTCCATACATTCCCTTCTAAGCCGATGCAACTTCCTTGGCCGCGATGCTGGGGAAGCGGAGGATGGCTTCCGTGCCCCGCGGCTTGCCAGGGTTGATCGACAGCTCGCCGCCCAGTGACTGAACCAGCCTCCGGGTGATCGCCAGCCCCAGGCCGGTCCCGAAGGACTTGGTAGTGAAGAAAGGCTCAAAGAGCCTCGAACTGGCGGCTTCCGACAGGCCCGGCCCATTATCGATGACCGACAGAGTGAGTCCCTTCGGCTCGCGGCTGCGGACTTCGAGCCTCACCTCGCCGCCGGCAGTGTCACCGATGGCGTCCGCTGCGTTGCGGATGAGATTCAGCAATGCCTCTTGAAGAATGTGCGGGTCGGTCTCCCACTCGAGCCCTGGGTTGTCGGAGACGAACCGGATATCGCGGGCTCCAATGATTTGTTGGGCGTGCGCCCGGAGAGGACCCAGCGTCTCTTCCCACTTCGCCATGCGCATCGAAGGCGCAGGGGGCCTGCCATACAGCAGCAGATCATTGACGAGACCCTCCAGCCGCCCTGTCTCGCTCAGAATCGGTTTCAGAAGAGCTTGGACAGAGGCGTCCGTTTTCTCGCCGGCGAGCTGGGCGAATCCTTTGATCGTCCCCAGGGGATTGCGAATCTCGTGCGCCAGCACGGCAGCCATCTTGCCCATGTGAGCGAGGTGTTCCAGTTCCAGTCGCTGCGTTTCGAGCAGCGCTGCCCGCCGGGTCGCCCAAATCCCGTACAACGACAGCACCACCAGCACGACTGCCCCCACAGAAGCGACGATGACATTGTGACGCGCATGGACCACCAGAAAATCGGCGGCCCTGCCATCCAAATCGATACGCGCGATTCGCAGGCCTGCACTCGAGTGGAACGGAACAAAGGCCCGATAGACCGGCGCCCCGCCCTCCTGGATGAATCCGATGCGGAACAATTCCAGCCCATCCCAGATCGGCTGAAGGCGCGGCTCATCTCCCGTAGTTCCACGCTCGATCAATTGCAGATCCATCAGGCTGGGCTCATCCGCACTTAGTTGCTCGAACGCCGCGGTTCCCGTCTCAGACGCCGGCAGGTTTTCCAGGCGGCCCGCAAGCATCGCCACATGGTTCCGCAGATACAGCCCCTTCTGCTCATCCAGTTCTCGCAAGGTCCTGCACCGAACTCAGCAGACAGGACGAGCGGCAGTGCTACGATGACCACCGGTAGCAGCAAACGGGAGACGATCTTGGTTTTGCGTGTCACGCTACCTTTGTCAGATTCAACCTGACTGGTCATTGTGACATGGCCATCGGCGGAATGGGCATTCGCTTGCTGTCCAAGAACGCTGGAGATCGCATGAAACGCGTCCAATTCCTGGTGCTGACCGGCCTGGCGGTGGCGAGCGCTGTCTTTGCACAGCCATCGCGCATGCAGGCTCCGATCGCGGGCAGTCCCAAGGTCGAGCTGAAGGGAAAAATCGAAAAGATCCAACTCGCCATGGGTCAGGGGATGCCTTACCTGGAGGTAAGGACCACCGACAAGACGGTCAGGGTGGCGCTGGGATCGATGCGGTACCTGATGGAGCAGAATTTCAATCCGAAGGCCGGGGACGAGGTGGCTGTCACAGGCTACCAGGTGAACGACGGCGTTGTCGCGATCACCGTGACTCTGCCGGCCACGGGCCAGGTCCTTAGGCTGAGGGACGAAGCCGGCCGGCCGGTTTGGATGGGCGGACGGCGCGGACCCGGCATGAACAGACCCTCCCAGTGATTCGCGGGCTCAGGACTTCCCGCACTTGCGCAAGCCTTGCGCTCCCATCTGCTTCACCACGCAAAAGACGCGCGCAGGAGCCGTCTTCGCAACCCGGAACTCCCACATTCTGAAACAAGTCCCCGTCTGGCACCAGCCCTGCACCCTGTCTGTTGGAGGCTATCAATGAAACCGACACTGTTGTCTTTGTTGGCGATTGGCGTTGTTACGGTGGGGCTGACGGCATACGCCCAGAATGCAGGCCAGCCGGCTCCCCAAAGTCAGGGCCAAGCGGGCACACCGAACGCATGGTGTGACCGGAATGGGGACGGGATCTGTGACATCACGGGCCATGCCCGTCGGTCAGGGACGTGCCCGGATGATGTCCGCTGACGGCGGCGGCCAGCAGGGTCGCGGGATGGGCCGCGGCATGGGTCAAGGCATGGGCCGCGGGATGGGACGCGGGATGGGTGGCGGCATGGGTCGTGGCATGAATTGCCCGTATGGGCCGAACGCCCAGTCGACGGATTCTTCTTCCGGGCCCGTCGCCAGCCCAACGAAGTAGCGCCAGAATGCCGCCCGCGTCGAGCGGCTCAATGCCGGAGGGGTGAACGGGGATCACCCCAACACCGGCAGCGCGCGATGGTCTCTCGCCGCGAAGAGGCTGCCCTCGGTCGTGTGGCCGCCGCGCAACCCTGCCATGATATTCGTATGCCCGCTCCCGACTCCGCCGCCGATATCGTCGATCTGCGCACCGCGCTCGCCTTCCTGGCCTCCATCCCCGGCCAGCTTGTCACGACGCGGCGAACTTGTCGACCCGGTCGCCGAGCTCGCCGCCGTCTACAAGCTCGTCGGCGCCGGAACGCCCCTGCCGCCGCCCACCCGCACCGGCCCCGCCATGCTCTTCGAGAACGTGAAGGGCTTTCGGCATTCCCGTCGTGGTGGGCGTACTGGCCAGCCGCCGGCGCACGGCCCTGCTCATGAACAGCACCATCGAACGGCTCCCCTTCGACCTGCTGGACGCCCTCAATCACCCCGCGGTTCCGGTCATCGTCCCCGCCTATTCGGCGCCTTGCCAGCAGGTGGTGATCCGCCCGCCCTTCGATCTGCGCACGCTGATCCCGGCGCCCACCAACACGCTGCTCGATGCCGGCCCTTACTTCAACATGGGCCTGCTGCGCGCGGAAGACCCTGAAACCGGGCGTCTCCGACGTCACCATCCATCGCCTCTGCCTGCAGGGGCCGGACCGCCTCAGCGTCTACTTCGTCCCCGGCCGCCACATCGACCAGTTCCGCGCCAAGGCCGAACGCGCGGGCCGCGCGCTGCCCGTCTCGATCAGCATGGGCCTGGACCCCGCCATCTACCTGGCCGCCTGTTTCGAGCCGCCCACCACGCCCCTCGGGCTCGATGAACTGACCATCGCCGGAGGTCTGCGCCGCCGCCCCGTCGAGCTGGTGGATTGCCTCTCCGTCACCGCTCGCGCCATCGCACGCGCGGAGATCGTCCTCGAAGGCGAAATCCTCCCCGGCGAACGCATCCGCGAGGACGCCCAAACCGGCACCGGCTACTCCATGCCCGAGTTCCCCGGCTACATGGGCATCGCCCAGCCCGAGCTGCCCGTCATCCGGGTCACCGCGGTCACGCACCGGCTGAACCCGATCCTACAGACCATCGTCGGTCCCGCCGAGGAGCACACCAACCTGGTCGGCATTCCGACCGAAGCCAGCATCATCCGGCTGGTCGAAAACAGCATGCCCGGACGGCTGGTCAACGTCTACTGCCACTCCTCCGGCGGCGGAAAGTACCTGGCCATCCTGCAATTCCGGAAGCTCTCCGCGAGCGACGAAGGCCGCCAGCGCCAGGCCGCGCTCACCGCCTTCGCGGCCTTCCCGGAGCTCAAGCACGTCATCCTGGTCGACGACGACGTCAACATCTACGACACCAACGACGTCCTCTGGGCCATGACCACCCGCTACCAGGGCGACGCCAGCACCGTCTGCATCCCCGGCGTCCGCTGCCATCCGCTCGACCCTTCGCAGTCGCCGGAGTTCAGCCCCTCGATCCCCGCCGAAGGCGTCTCCTGCAAGACCATCTTCGATTGCACCGTGCCCTACCGCATGAAGGACCGCTTCCGCCGCCCGGAATTCCTCCCGGTCGATCTCGCGCGCTTCGGTGACCTCACTTAACGCGCTTGAGCCAGCCTCCTGGGTTGAAGGTGAGGAGGAATCGCTCGCGGCTGCGGTCGCGCTCGAAGTTCTGGTTCGTGGCGAGGAACTCCTCGACCGCCTCCCAGGGGCCGGGGCCCCACTTGGGCAGGATGGGGTGGCCGTTGAAGTGGGTGTCTTCCACAATCAGGTAGCAGCCGGGCGAGACCATGCCGCTGTAGAGCCGCAGTTCGTTGCGGACGTGATCGCGGCTGTGGTTCGAATCGAGCACCACCATCACCTTCTCTCCGGGAGCGATCGCGCTTGCACCTTGGACACGATCTCGTTCGAAGTCGATGACCCGAGCAGGTAGGTGATCCGATCGTGAACCGGTTTTCCCTTGAAGTCCTGGATGTCGATGGTCACCACGCGCCCGTGTTTGAGCAGGTCGAACATCGAGGCGTAGTAGTAGGCGCTGCCGCCGAGGAAGGTCCCCGCTTCCACCAGCACGTCGGGTTTCGTGTCGAACAGAATCTCCTGGAACGTCCACATGTCGAGCGGGCACTTCTGCGTCTCCATGCCGAGCCACTTGGTGTTGTTGTAGGTCTGGTCGCCGAGCTGGTGATACAGAATGTGGAACGCGGACCGGATTCTCTCCGGTTGCCGCGCGCGATACGCCGCCGCCGCGAAACCACCCGCCACGCCCAGCGCGCCGGCCGCGCCGCACACCAGCCACCTTCTCCGAATCATAGACTAAGTCTCCACCATTTCACGCCGGTTCACCGCGAGCCAGCAGACATGACCCACCGCCGGAAGAACCGCGGCCAGCAGGAACGCCACATCCCAGCGCTTCATGTCGATCAACTTTCCGAACAGCGGCATCGCCACCGCCACCCCCGCCGACCACGCGCCCGCGCCCAGCCCGGCGATCAGCCCGGAGTGCGCCGTCGAGTACACGTGCGTCGCGTAGCCCACCGTCAGAATGATAAACCCGCCGGCCACGAACATCGCCAGAAACATCTGGCACATCACCAGCGGCAGGGAGTGCACCCAGGGCGCGAGCGCCAGCGGAAGGCTCAGTAGCGTGGTGGCGGTCAGCAACCGACGCAGCCCGCCGATCCGGCCCGCGTCCGTCCGCGGCAGCCGGTCCAGCAACCAGCCCCAGAAGAAGTAGCCGATCTCCCACCCCAGCGGCGGGATCCACAGCAGCTTTCCGATCAGCGATTGCGACGCCCCGAACGACGAGTTGAGATACAGTGCCGCGGCGTAGATCACGAACGCGATCGGCAGAGCGCCGAAGGCGTACGCCAGCATGTAGCTCCACAGCCGGGGATCGCTGAACAGCGGCTTGCCGGGCGAGGACTCCGATTGCACGACAGCTTCGCGTTCGCGCACGTCCCGGCGCCGGCTGACCAGCAGCCACAGCGCCAGCCAGCACGCACCGATCATGCCCGTGAACAGAAACGCCGCCCGCCACCCGAACGCGAGCGCCAGCGGCGTAATGATCAGCGGCGTCACCACCGCGCCCAGCGAGCCTCCGCTGTAAGCCACCGCCACGCCGCGCGCCCGGAGCGAGAGCGGCAGCGTCTGCGTCACCGTGCGCAGGCCGCCGGGGAACGTCGCCCCTTCGCCGAACCCGAGCATGGCGCGCGCCAGCGCGAACCCCAGGAATCCCGCGGCCACCGCGTGGGACGCGGAAGCCACGGTCCAGATCGACACCGCCAGCAACATGCCCAGCCGCAGGCCGAAGCGGTCCAGCCACTTGCCCCAGAGCGGGTTGGCCAGCATGTACGCCAGCGAGAATGCGGAGATGACCCAGCCGTACTGTTCGGCGGTCAAGCCGGTCTCTTTGAGGATGGTGGGGGAGAGCAGCGCCAGCGTGTTGCGGTCGATGTAGCTGATCAAAGAGACCAGCAGCATCGTGGCCGTGGGGATCCAGAGTCCGACCCGTTTCACACGCCGTTCCAGCGGCGGAACACCAGCACCGCGTTCAGCCCGCCGAACGCGAAGGAGTTCGACAACGCGCAGTCCACCTCCGCGCGCCGGGCCGTGTTGGGGATCACGTCCAGGTCGCACTCCGGGTCCGCCTCGGTGAAGTTCGCCGTCGGCGGCAGAAGGCCATGGTGCAGCGCGAGCGTGGCGGCCACGGCTTCGATGCCGCCCGCCGCGCCCAGCGCATGCCCGTGCATCGACTTCGTCGAGCTCACCGCCACGCGGTCCGCATGCGCGCCGAGCACCGCGCGGAGAGCCCGTGTCTCGACCGGATCGTTGGCGGGCGTCCCGGTGCCGTGAGCATTCACGTACCCGATGGCTTCGACCGGCAGTTTGGCGTCGGTGAGCGCGGCGCGCATGGCGCGTGCCGGCCCTTCCGCCGAGGGCTGCGTGACGTGATGCGCGTCGCTCGACATGCCGAAACCCACGATCTCGGCATAGATGCGGGCGCCGCGCGCCTGGGCTGCCTCCAGCGCCTCGAGCACGAGCATGGCGCCGCCTTCGCCGAGGATCATCCCGCGGCGGTCCTTGGCGAAGGGCCGGCAGGTGTCCGGAGAAATCACGCGCAGCGCCTCCCAGGCCCGGAGCAGGCCCAGGCTGAACGGCGCTTCACTGCCGCCCGTGATCGCCAGGTCCGCGGTGCCCTGCCGCACCATCCAGAAGGCGTGCCCGATGGCGTGGTTCGACGAAGAGCACGCCGTCGAGAAGGTGAACGCGGGTCCTTGCAGGCCGTACTCCATCGAGATGTAGCTGGCTCCGGCATTGGCCATGGTCTTAGGGATGGTGAGCGGGTGAACCCGCGGGCGCTTCTGCAGATAGATGTCCACGAAGCCCTGGTCCTGCGTGGACTGCCCGCCCACGCAAGAGCCCGTCACGATGGCGGCGCGCTCCCGCAGTTCCGGCGTCCACTCGACGCCCGCGTCCGTCACCGCTTCCCGCGCGGCGATCAGCGCGAACTGCGCGAAGCGGTCCATGAAGCCGGCGGTCTTCGGGTCAAAGTAGGCTCCGGCGTTGTAGCCATGCACCTCCGCCCCGTTCCGGAAGCGCAGCGGGGAACAGTCCACTCCTTCGATGGGTGCGATACCCGGGCGGCCTTGCGAAAGCGCCTCCCAGAACGCGCCGGCGTCGAGACCCAGGGCTGAGATCACACCAACGCCGGTGACTACGACACGCCGGTCGCCCATCGCCTAGCTCGCGCCGCCGGAGGCTGCCAGCAACTTCTCGATCCCTTCGGTCATCTGCTTCACGCCGCGAATTTCGCGGGTGTCGTCGTCGGGGATGCTGATCTTGAACTCCTCCTCCAGGGCGAAGAGGATGTTCACGGAATCCAGGGAATCCAATCCCAGCTCCTCGAACGTGCTCTCCGGAGAGATCTTCTCGCGCGGAATGCGCTGGGTGGCGGCAATCACGGAGATCACTCTCTCCGTCAGGTCGTTGGACATAGAATTTGGCTCACCGTCTCAAAGCGATAGCCCCTTGCCGACAACTCGGGAATCAGGCGGCCTACGGCTTGTATCGTCGGCCGGATATCCGGCCGCGGCGCGCCGCTCCTGCCGTCGTGCAGGCAGAAGATCGCGCCGTTTTGAGCATAGCGCAACAGCCGCCTCACGATGGCTTCGGCGGGCAGTCGCCAGTCCCGGGCGATGGCCGTCCACATCACGCCGGTCAGGCCGAGCTCGCGCTGCACGCGCCGCATCCCGAACCAGCGCGCGCCGTAGGGCGCTCGAAAGAGCACCGGCTGGACGCCCGCCGCATCGGCGATGGTTTGCTGCGCTGTGCGGATTTCCCGCGCTACGAATTCCGGCGAGCGCAAGTAGAGCCTGCGCGTGCGTGTCCGAGTGATTGCCGAGCTCGTGCCCGGCGCGCACCAAGTCACGAGCCACGCCCGGCAGCCGTCGAACGCTTGCGCCGCAACAGAAGAAAGTGGCCGGCGTCTGGTACTTGTTCAACAACTCGACGAGCTCGAGCGTGGATTCCGACGGGCCGTCGTCGAAGGTGAGGGCGATCGACGGGCGGTCCTGCGCTCCGCGGTACACCGACGGACCGAAGACGGAGGAGGACTTGCCGCGCACCGCCCATGTCATGGAACCCGCGCCCAGGCATGCGCAGGCGCCGGCGGCCTCGATCCACATGCCGCGAATTGTAGCACAGGGCTGGCGGACTACCATGACGAACAGGGCAGGCTGAAGCCTACCCCACTCAAAGGCGTGGAAGGAATGGGGTTATCGGTTGAGGGGCACTGTCCGGAAATGGGACTAGGTTCGTTTGGTAGTTCGATGTTTTCGGCGGGTGGAGTCAGTTCTTGCAGGGAGCGCATCAGGATCAGGTTGGCTAGCGCGCGCTGGAAGATGCGGTGGAGACGCGTTTCGTAGCGGTGCATCAGCTCCAGGGGCGGCTGGGCGGCTATGGAGATGAAGCCTTCGGTGAGACGGGTTAACTCGTCTTGATCGGGGGGTTGGGTGGATATCGCGCCATTCATGATCTGGGTCTCAATGGCCCAGGCGCGGCGCTGGCGCCAGAAGGCGGAAAACATCTCCTCCACCAGGCCGAGCTCCACTGGATCGGCGGGGGCGAAGCGCTCGACGAAGCCGGCTAGGAGGGTGTCAAAGCCGTCTTTCGATTCGTTGTCGAGGACGACACATTTGGCCATCAGGCCGTGGCGGGTGGCGTTCCTGGCGGACCGGATTTTTCCTTCGGGGGTGATGGGGCCCCTCGATTGGGCTCCGTTGGCTCTTGAGGCGATTTTACGACGGTTTGAGGACATTGAGCTTCTCCGTTTTCAGTTTACTATGCGGATGATAGGCGTATGTGCGTAAGTGTTTGTTGATAAATGACTTAAGAGTTGTGAATGACTTTCAGGCAGAAACACCAAATCTCGACGGTCACTGGCCACGGATAAACACGGAAAACACGGATAACAAATAAGATAGCCCAAGAAAGAACGCCGCGTTTCGGGGGTCGGGCGGGTTTGGCGTGTTAGGGTGGGGGCGAGATGGAATACTGGTTTGTCGAGAAGGATGAAAAGCGGCCGGGAGACAGGAAAGAGCCGGCCGAGCGGAGCGCCGTGGACTGGGTACGGGAGAAGCTGGGGTTCGACCCGGACGAGGGGCAGGCGCGGGTGCTTTCGACGGCTAACAAGCGCGGATTGTTGAACTGCACGCGGCAATGGGGGAAATCGACGATCACGGCGGCGAAGGCGGTACACCAGGCATGCACGGAAGCAGGCAGCCTGACCCTGGTGGTGAGCCCGGGCGGGCGGCAGAGCGGGGAGTTCGTGAGGAAAGCGGCGGGGTTCGTGCGGCGCCTGGGGGTGAAGCCGAAAGGAGACGGGGACAACGAGATCTCGATCGAGTTTCCGAACAAGTCGCGGATTGTGGGGCTGCCGGGGAACGAAGCGACTGCGCGGGGGTTTTCGGCGGTGTCGCTGCTGCTGGTGGATGAAGCGGCGCGGGTGGACGACGACCTGTATAAAGCGATCCGGCCGATGCTGGCAGTGAGCGGCGGGAGCCTTTGGTTGATGAGCACTCCCTATGGAAAGCGTGGGTTCTTCTGGGAGGCTTGGGAACACGGCGGGCCGGAGTGGGAGCGGATCTCGGTGCCGGCTCCGGCTTGCCCTCGCATCACGCAGTGAGTTTCTGGAAGAGGAGCGGCGGAACATGGGCGAGGCGTGGTACAGGCAGGAGTACCTTTGCGAGTTCGTGGACTCGGTCAGCGGGGTGTTCGATCGGGACCTGGTGGAACGGGCGATGTCGGAGGAATTTGAACCACTGATCATTGATTAGCCACGGATGGACACGGATGAACACGGATCTAAAGGATCAGGCGTTTGTATTGGAGGCGGGGATTTTTGAAGTTCAGGAGGAGACATACTCGCTTTTGGGCGGCTTTCAGGTAGTTCAGACACTGGGCTATGTGCTCGGGGGCGAAGCACTCTACACATTTCAGTTCGACGATCACGGCGTCTTCGACCAGGACGTCGGGGTAGTAGTCTCCTACTGATTCTCCTTTGTAGGTTACAGTTTGGGGCTCTTGCGGCTTGGCTTTCAGGCCCCTTAGGGTCAATTCCCTGATTAGCGCCCTTTCGTAGACCTTTTCCAGGAATCCGGGTCCCAGGGTGTTGGCGACTTCGAAGGCGGCGGCTAGGACCTGGGACGTGATAGACGTGTGGACACCTTTTGTTGGGGTCATCAGTAGAGTAGTGGGTATCTGGAGAAAAAATCTTGCCACGGATTAACACGGATGGACACGGATGGTGTTTTGTGGGCGTGGATTTGGGGCAGGCGAAGGACTTCACAGCGGTGGCGGTGCTGGAGTGCGCGGAGGTATTGGGGGCGTGGGACGCGGTTGTGTACGCCCGCCGGAAACATGTAGAGCTGCGGCTTCGACACCTGGAGCGGCTGCCTTTGGGGACTGCTTATCCGACGGTGGCGGAGCGGGTGGTGAAGATCACGCGGTCGGAGGCGATCGCGGGGCGATGCAGCCTGGTGGTGGACGCGACGGGGGTCGGGCGGCCGGTGGTGGACCTACTGAAGAGAGAGCGGCCGGGATGCCTTTTGATGCCCGTGAACATTACGGGCGGGACATCCGAATCGAGAAACGGTGGATACTACGGGGTTCCGAAGCGGGACCTGGTGACGGGGATGCAGGTGCTGCTGCAAAGCGGCGGGTTGCAGATTGCGGCGGGGATTCCATACGGCGCGGCGCTGGTGGAGGAGATGGCGGACATGCGGGCGAAGGTGACGACGGCGGGGAACACGCAATTCGGGGCATGGCGGGAAGGGTCGCACGACGATCTGGTGCTGGCGGTAGCGCTGGCGTGCTGGGCCGCGCGGAAGAGGTACCCGCACGGCCCGTACGGGGCGGCGGAGTACTGGAAGCGGACGGAGCAAGGGGACTGGGAGCGTGGGATGAAGGAGTGGGGGCAGGGGCGGGTGGTTTGTTAGGAATAGAAGTTGACGAATGGTACCGCCCGCGATACCATAAATCGATGGCGAACGCAGCCAAACTCCTCCGCCGGATGCGGACCAACCCGCGGGACTGGCGGATCGAGGATCTTGAGATAGTGGCCGACAAGTACTCCATCCGGCACCGGCAGCAGGGGACTAGCCACGTTGTCTTCATACACGAATCGGCTGGGTTGGTATCCGTGCCGTGCGCTCGCCCGATTAAGCCGGTTTACATCCGGCAGTTCGTCGCACTGATCGACAAGCTGGAAGGTGCGGAATGAGAGAGACTCTGAGATTGAACGATTATCCCTTCACCATACGGCCACTCAGCGAGGACGAGGGTGGAGGTTACTTGATCGAATTTCCCGACGTGCCCGGCTGTATGTCGGACGGCGAAAGCCCCGAAGAGGCGATCGTTAACGGGCGCGACGCGTTGAAGTGCGCTCTGCTGACGCTCAAGGAACTTGGCGCCTCGATTCCCGCGCCCGGCGCGTTCGTTGCCGCCAGCGGCCAGTGGAGACAACGAGTTCCTAAGACCCTTCACTCACGCCTGGTGCAGCGGGCGAAGCAAGAGAACGTCAGCCTGAACACGCTGGTCACTGCCATGATCGCGGAGGGGCTCGGCAGCCGCCAGCGCCGCGTCCGGCGCCCTGCGTCTTGATAGCGGCTCACATCCTCGCCGCTCTTTACCGGCGGCGCGGCCCGTGCCGTGTGTGTGGCGGCGGGGCGTCCGGCGAGGCCGGGAAGCCCTCACCCAGTTACCCGAGGAGATAATCTGATGAAGAACTGAGGTAATTGCAGTATTCACCGAAAGACCACGCCCTTGAAGACGCGGCCCAAAAACACGTCGACATGAGTGTCGACGCGGCACGCGTGGGCGCGTGCGCTACGTTGCGCCCAGAGCTTCTTCATTGCTATTGGCGGCCCGCAGGGCCATGGGGACTCCGTTGAAGACGCGGTCCAAAAACATGTCGGCACGAATGTCGACACGGCCGGCTGGAAGCCCGCGCCACGTTGCGCCGCCGAGCCCGCAGTCGCGGCTCTGGAAGTCGTTGCGAGTTATGCCCGGCCCGCAAACTCCCGGGTCTCCGTCGACACTCTTACCTTCTCGCCTTCTTTGATAAAGAGGGGAACCCGGATTTCAAGACCGGTTTCCAGCGTGGCCGGCTTGGTTGTGCCGCCGCTCGACGAGTCGCCCCGCACACCTGGCTCCGAGGAGGCGACCTCCAGTTCCACGAACTTCGGCAATTCCAAGCCGATGGGGTTGCCGTTGTACTTGAGCAACTCGACCAGGGCGCCGCCGATCAGAAAGTCCAGAGCGTTCCCGATCAACTCAGCGGCAAGGGTGAGGGTCTCATAGCTTTGCTGGTCCAGGAAGTGAGAACCACTGCTATCGCTGTACAGGTAGGAGGCCGGAACCAAATGGAGATCCGGCTCCCTGAACTTGTCCCCCGCCTTGAAGGTCTTCTCAAAGACCGCGTTCGTGAGAAGGTTGCGAATCTTCAGGCGCACCAGAGTCTGGCCGCCCCGAGCGGTGGGCGTGCTCACCTGCGCTTCCATGCAGGCGAACGGGGTGTTGTCAATCTCAAACAGAGTCCTTCGTTTCACGTCAATCGCATCAATTAATACGGCCATGAACTCCTCAACGGCAGGTCGGCACCGAAAACCGAGGCAAACCCAGCTCCAATTCCCTCTTCAGTATAGGGTGAAGCGCCGACCAGGCGGCCATCGGCTAGAGCTTCTTCAGGTACTCCAACAAAGCGGACTTCCGATCTTCCGGCAGGGTAGAGCCAAAGGCCTCGCCGCTATGCCCGATATTGCTGTTTCCAGGTTGGCTCGTGTCGAAGACCCACACGTTCGGGCCCGTAACCGAGAGATCGCTCCGATACCCCATCTTCACCGGGTCGAACTCGCGGCTACCCGTCTTGAATTTGGCCGGGCGCTGCTCGGGATGGAGGAGGTCATATAGCGTCGGGACGGAGCCGTTGTGCAGATAGGGACCGGTTGCCCAGATGCCGTTCAAGGGACGCGCGAGGTACTGCGCCGTGGCTCGCCAGATGGCCGGATTCGCATCCATTTTCGCTTGTTCCGCCGGGCCGATCCCGTCATCGGCGAACGCCCTCTTCTTCAGACCGTCCAGGATCGGCGCAATTGCCTTGGGAAACGCTATGTTCCCGACCGGCTGCCCAAAACTGTTGGCCCGATTCGGATCGGTACCGATCTGCGTTTGGGCGATCAAGCGGTCCTGATGGCAGCTCGCGCATTTTTGCTGGAAGATCAGCTCGCCCTGCTGCGCCTTGCTGTCGTCGATCGCACCCAGAACGCCGGCCGGCCACTGGGGCGGCTGCAGCTTATGTGTGAGGATCTCGAGTTGATGGAGATTGCCGATCCGCAGCGTCGATTCGTAGGTAGCGGGATCGAAGACCGAGCCCATTCCGAGCGACTGCCCGATATTGCGCTCCAGAATGGAATTCGTGTCGCCGTCATAGTGAATCCATTGGAACTCCTCCGGTTTGCGGCCGATGTTGTCCGGGACGCTCCAGATATACGGATAACTGACTGGGGATTGCATCTTCACCGCGTACTGCGGGAAAAGCAGGTTGCGTGCGGCTCCGAAGGCGTCCACGCGGCCAGGCCCCGGCTCGGTTCCGTCCACCAGCAGATTTCCCTTCTTGAGGTATGCCAACCGCGCTTTCAGGAAAGCGATGTCGGCCTTGAGACGCTCGCGGAAGCTTCCGCGCGGCGGCGGCTGAGCCGCGTCCGCTGCGGCCGACGGGATCGAATGGAAGTTGGGATCCGCGCTGGGGGCCGCCTGCACGTTGCCGGCAGTCTGGACATCGGGCTCTCCGGCATATCGTCCGGCCTCCTGTGCGGATGGTGTCTCAGAGGTGTTCTGCTGCCTCTCTATGGCGATGACCAGGGCCAGTAGCTTCTCGGGGCTGCGGAGTGCGGCGTCCAGCGAATCCTTGAACTCGATCTGGTATTGCTGCAGGTTCACGGTGGCCGGCGCGCCGTCGATCCGGACGCGCTTGCCTTGATAGACCACCTCGCCGACATGGCACGCGGCGCAGTTGAAACCGACAATCTCGATTCCTACGGTCCCGGAGTTGCGGGAACGGGAGACCGTGACGCCGACGGGCAGACCGTGCGGGTTCGCCGGTCCGGCGTGGTCCGGCAGAAAGCCGAAGCGCTCCATCCCTTCCAGGAATGGCTTGCCGGTCGCCGTGCTCTTCAGGTTGGCGAGCAGGGCGTACGGCATCAGCTCGCTGCCCTCTGCCAGGTGGTAGTACTGGTCACGTTCCGCTTGCGACCATCCGTTGGCCGAGTAGATCACGTTGGCTTCCGCGCCTGCCGACTGCTCCGCATTCTTCCGGGAACAGCCAGCAATCAGGATGCATGCCGCGCAGAGCACGGCGGCCCGTAGCATGAGCATCTGGCAATTAGACTCTTGAACCGCCATTGCGGCGCTGCCCTGTCCGGCGCCGACGTGCGCGACGTGCCGGCACCGTGAAGGGGCACACCCTCGAAACCGGTTCCGGGCGGCTCTCAGGCGCGGGATTGTTCTGGCTGACCGGCGGTCAGGG
>CAWDER010000034.1:0-45049 GCA_963801345.1 Bryobacteraceae bacterium | reverse complement strand
ATGGCAGGGTCAGCGAAGTGACTGGCGTGAACGCCATGAAGACCCAGCCGAACGGGGGACGGCAGGCCATCAAGTACGTCGAGGGGCAGAAGTACGTGGATGCGGCGGTGGAGACTTTCAAAGCCTTACGGCAGAAATACGGATCCGGCGTGGATATCAGCATCGACTTTCACGGAGCGGTGCAGCCGCCGACGGCGTTGCTGCTGGTGAAAGCCCTGGAGCCGTATCAGCCGTGGTTTTACGAAGAGATCGTGCAAGCCCTCAATGTGGACGTGATGGCGGAGATTGCGAAGAAGACCCACATCCCGCTGGCGACCGGCGAGCGCATTTTCACGAAGTGGGGATTCCGGGAGATTTTGGAGAAGCGAGCCGCCACCATCCTGCAGCCCGATGTGTGTTATGCGGGCGGGATCACGGAACTACGATTGATCGCGGGGATGGCGGAGGCGTACTACACGCCGATTGCGCCGCACAATCCGCAAGGGCCGTGTTCGCTGGCGGCGAGCTACCAGATCGCGGCGAGCATTCCAAACTTCCTCATTCAGGAACAAGGCGACCAGGAGTATACGGACCTGCTGGCCAAGCCGATGCCCCCGGTGCGCAACGGGCACCGGCCGCTGCTGACGGACCCCGGGCTGGGAATCACGATCGACGAAGAGAAGATCAAGGGGCAGGTGGGCGAGCCGCGAGAGTACCGGCCGCGCTTCGACCCCGACGACGGGTCGGTGGTGGACTGGTAGGGGAGGACGGCGGGCGCCAGCATGGGCCTTGATCTAGTCCTCTAGTTAGTCTACAAGCGGACTATGATTCGGCTCAATGTCCACGAGGCCAAGACGCATCTTTCCGGCCACCTGAAACGTGTGGCCAAGGGCGAGTCGATCCTACTGTGCAACCGCAACACGCCGGTGGCGGAGATTCGCCCCCTGCCGGCGCCGCGTAAGACCAAGCGTCCGCTGGGTTTGGCGAAGGGCGCCTTCAAGATATCGGAGGAGTTCTTCAAGCCCCTGCCCACTTCGGTGGTGAAGGCTTTTCGGGGCGAACGGCCGTGAGGCTGCTTCTCGACACATGCACTTTTCTGTGGGCGGTCGCCGAGCCCGGCCAGCTTTCGGTTAGGGCCGCGGAACTGTTTGTCGATCCCGGCAACGAGGTGTTTCTCAGCGTGGTTTCCTGCTGGGAAATCGCTGTGAAGCACTCGCTGGGACGACTGCCGCTCCCGCAGCCTCCGGGGCAGTTTATTCCGCTGCAGAGAGCGGCGCACGGGATCGAGTCTCTGCCCCTGGACGAGGAGTCCGCGCTGCACGTAGCCCGGCTTCCGGCGATCCATGGAGACCCGTTCGACCGCATGCTGGCCTCCCAGGCCCTCGTGCATGGACTGGCTCTGGTGACCCCCGACAAGCTGATCGCGCGCTACCCGGTGCGCATCTTCTGGTGAGAGCGCTGCAGGAGGCGGACGAGCTTCGCGGGCTCGCCGGTTGAATCTGTTCCGGCCGACCGCTAGTGTGCAGTTGAAGCATTTCCATTGGAGGAACAGGTTGGCGCCACTGAGCTGGCAAGGAAGGATGGTCATCTTCGTGGTTGCCTTGCTCCTCGTGTCTACCTTGCTCCGATTGCAGTCTCGCCGTTAAGCCACGGCTTGTTACTGAAGCGGCCACAAAACGTCGCGAATCCCGTTGCCATCGTCCTTCCAAGCGGCTCCTCGTTCATGAACACCGCCGCAGGAACGCCCCCTGTGAAGTGGTCCTGGAGGATGGAGCTTCGCCCATCGCTTGACGTCAGGATGTCTGGTTGCAAGAATCAAGATGTGCGGATAACTTTGACTCTCGACGACGATGTCAGCGCCCGGCTCCGGCTGGAAATTCGGCGGACGGGGAAGTCGTTGAAGCTGGTTGTCAACGAGTGCTTGCGGCTGGGCTTCGAGCGCCAGCAGTCCACAAAGCCGGCCAGGAAATTCAAAGTGCGGCCATTCCAGGCCGGCCCGCCGCACGGGATGACCTGCGACAACATCGAAGAGCTCATCGCGTATCTGGAAGCGTAGGGTCCAAGAACTCAAACCGGTAGTCGATGTCGCGGATGGTGTGGATGAAGGCGGGGTTGTGCGGGTCGGGCTCGAGTGTGGCGCGCAGGGTGGCGACGCAGCGCCCCGGCGGGACCGCCGGCATTGCAGGTCCACGGCCGGGGCGGCCGGTTACCCTTGTGTCATTGACGACGCTATCGTCATTTAGCATGATAAATGACGAAAACAATGTCACATCTCACGGCACGTTTCTGCCAGCCCTGGTTCGAACCGGTAGCCGATATCGCGGATGGTGTGGATGAAGGCGGGGTTGTGGGGGTCGGGCTCGATCTTGGAGCGCAGGGTGGCGACGCAGCGGTCGACGCTGCGGGGCGTCACCATGATGGAGCGGCCCCAAACCACGTTCAGAATATCGTCGCGGGTGAGCGCGCATCCCTGCCGCGCCACCAGGTACTCCAGCAGCCGGAACTCCTTCGCGGTCAGCTCAACCTCTTTGCCCTCGCGGAAGAGCTTGTGCGCGGCCAGATTCAGCTCATAGTCGCCAAATTTCGAGACGGCCGCCTGCTTCGAATGGCTTCTTCTGAGAAACGCCTGGACGCGAGCGATCAACTCTCCGCCGGCGGAAGGGCTTGGTGATGTAATCGTCCGCGCCCAGGTTGAGACCCAGGATGATGTCCTCTTCCTGACCCTTGGCGGTCAGCATGAGGATGGGCATCTCGAGGCCGTTTTCGCGGACGGCCCGGCAGATCTCGTAACCGTTCACGCGAGGCAGCATGATGTCGAGCAGGATCAGGGCGGGGTTGCTGGCCAGCGCCAGATCGAGGCCCTTCTCGCCGTGCTGGGCCGTGAGGACCTCGTAGCCTTGGGCTTCGAAGGTGTCCTTGAGGCCCCGCAGCAGCGCGGGCTCATCCTCCACGATCAGGATCCTCGCGCCGTTCAAGCGGTCGCCCTCCGCTGTGACGGGAGGCGGACGCTGAAGGTGCTTCCGGCGCCCGGCTGGCTTTCCACGTTCACCGTCCCGCCGTGCGCCCGCACGATGAACTCGACGATGCTCAGCCCGAGCCCGCAGCCGCCGGTTTCGCGGGACAGCCGCCGGTCCACCTGGTAGAAGCGGCGGAAGATGCGCTTCTGGTCGCGCGGGGTGATGCCAATGCCGTTGTCTTTCACGGCGAAGACCACATGGCCGTTTTCGCTGTACGCGCGCAGCGAAATCTGTTTCTCATCCGGCGTGTACTTGTAGGCGTTGTCGAGCAGGTTCAGCAGCACCGCCGTCAGAGCGTCTCCGTCGGCGTGGAGAGCGGGCAGATCGGGACTGACATCCACCTCCAGCGTTACAGCCCGGCGATTGCAGGCGCTCGCGCATCGCCACGAGCGCCGGTTGAATCACATCGGACGGCTGCGTGTCCGCGAAATCGAAGCGCTGGCGATTGCGCTCCATGCGCGAGAAGGTCAGGAAGTTCTCGATCAGGCGGGTCAGCCGCACGTTTTCGCCGGCGATCAATTCGAGGTACTCGCGGGTCTTGGTAGGGTCCGGCTCCTTCTCCTCCAGCAGCGAATCCACCAGCAGCCGCATGGACGCCAGCGGCGTCTTCAGCTCGTGGGATACGGTGGCCACCAGATCGGTCTTCAGCCGCGCCAAGCGCATTTGCCGCCTGAGGGCATGGCCCGCCAGAAGCCCCGCCACGGCCAGGGTCGCGATCGCCAGGAACGCCGCCCAGAGATAGGAGACCGTCTGGCGTCGAAGAACGTCCTGGAACCCGGCGTCCTCGGTCAGAGAGAGGGCGATCCGCCAACCGCGCAACATAGGTCCGGCCGGCATCGTTTCGCCGGCATGGCTGGGGGCTCCGGGCGGAAGCACGCTGAAGGCGCTAAGCGGCGACGCACTCTGCTCGTTCAGAAGGCGGCCCATGGTGGCGATGAGCGTCTTTGAGCGAAATAGCGCGATCAGCCGACCGGCCGGCGAAGCCATCGTCCAGACACCGGGCACAGCGCTTGCGCCCAGAACGCGATCGTCCGGCCGCGCGCGGTCCGCGGCCAGGAAATCCGCTGCAAGCCGTTCGGCATCGTACGTCAGGGCGTTATCGAATTCAGGACCGAGCCGCAACGCGCGCAGTTCCGAGATGAGGAAGAGGCGCTGAGACGACGGCGGGAGCGGATGGGAGTAGTCGGCGAGGAGGTCGCGGAGACGTCGGGCTGTCTCCATATAGCCGGCAGCGAAGGGTTTCATCAAATGGAGAGCCAGCAGGTGAGCATCCGCGGAGATTAGCCTGCCTTGGAGATCCACGCCACCAGCCGCCGGGCCGTTCGTGAACCGTTCCCTGATTGCCTGAATCGCCGCTTGTGTCCGACCAGCCCGGAGCAGGCAGCGCACCTGGGCTTGCAGGGCGCGAGCTTTCAAGGAGGGATCGTTTTCCGGTTCCGCAATGCGTCCGTAGGCCGTCGCAGCGCCGAGCGCGTCGGCGCCGTTCTCGAGCGCACGGGCTTCGAGCCAGTCCGGCCGGTGTTCCGCCGGATCGGCCGCTATCCGGATGCGGAGAGAAGGGTACGCCACCGAGCCGTCGCTATTGAGGCAGATGACCGCATCCGCCACTCCGGTTCTTACGGCGCGGGCGAAGACGGCCGATGCTTCGCCACTCCCCGCCAACAGATCCAGTTCAGTCCGGCGCTTGTCCCAGTACGCATCCAGCCGGTCGCGCACCAGCGCCAGTTGGGACCGGTAGGCCTCGATCAGTTTCTGGCGCGCCGTCTCCCGCTGAATGTTGATGGTTTGATTCGTAAACCAGAGAACGCAGGCAGTGGGGATCGAGACGGCAAGCAGCAGGAACAGCAGTACGAGCCAGGTTCCCCGATCCTGGCTCGCACTGCCGAGTTTGACTCCGATTCGCATGCCGATTCGCTAGGGCATCCGAACGGATTCCACGATCCGCTCGATAATCGCCTGGTTGCGCTCGAGCTCCTTAGCCGGCACCAAGGCCATGATGTGCACCTCGGTCTTTCCGCTTTCGATCATCACACCGTACCAGACGCTAGGCGCGTCGTCGTTAAGACTGTTGGGAGTTTCACTGGAAACGTAGCTCAGCACCTGGTACCCGTTCAATTCGCGTGTCGAAACGACGCGGAGAGCGAGGCGTATCTGCCTCTGACGTTCTTCGAAATAGGCCTGCACAGAGGGCATCTTGCTCCTGCGTGCCTGGACGACGGATAGTCGGCTCTGTAGGGGAATCGGTGCCCGTCGTATCGGGCAAACAAACCGATTTGGACCTCACCATTACCGCCGGTGATGCGAGTGCTCTGCGAGACCGGCCAGTCGGACGAAGTGAACGAGAGCCCGAGCACCGAATCGCGGTAGTCCTCATCCAGATAGCTTGCCAGCGGCAGGATGGATTCCCGGGCCCTCTCCACCAGTTCCCTCTCCTCGGGATAACCTTCGATGACTTTCTTGAATTCCCTGGCGGCGTCGGCCGCTGCGCCTTTCTGGCGCAGGCACTGCGCCAGCCGGTACTGCGCCTGCGCCGCCAGCGCGCGCTGATTCCCGGCGGATCTGATCACCTGGCGGTAGATCTGGATGGCGGCGTCGAGATCTCCGGCGGTTTCCTGTGTGTAGATCCCCTTTTGGAGGAGTTCGGCGGCGGTTTGGGCGGAACCGGCGGTTGCCAGAAGCGACAATGCCAGCATCGCCACTGTGACGAATCTGAGGAACATGGGCTGATTCTCCTTTCGCGGGCATGATTGCTGTACCCGGCTAGGATCAGGCTACAGGGCTAATGTTACCGAATTATTACCGGGATGTCCTTTATTGGCGACGACAAGGGGGCGATTGCCAATCGACCGCAGCGTGCCAAGCTGCCCCACGTCCAGGGCTTGCCCGCAGGTCGCCCCGATCGGCACGGCTTGCGGCGTGGGCATATCGCCCCTCAGTCGGGGCTGGTCAACAACTAATGAGGACAGGCGAAACCGCCTGTCCTACCGCTTGCCACGCTGCTCCCGGCGTCGACAGGCACAGAACGACGCTGGGCCACATGGTTGCGTCGTAATACTAGGGCAAGGACTTGCGGAAGCTCTCGAATTCCGTGGACCGTCGTGCTCGAGCCCGATCATGGCGGTCTGTCAATCGCTATCGGCCTTCGACAGGAGCGCTTGTGCGGCTTGCAGGTTCGTTTTGCTCATACAGGACGCGCCCCTCCCGCGCCGCGCGCGTGATGACGTGGCCGCTTATGGTGGACCAGTCTGCGACCTCTTCCGGGGTGTACCAGAGGACGTCGATCGGCACACGGATACCCCAGAGCGCCTGATACGCGGGCCGCAGGCGACGGTGGGGAGGTTCCGAAGAAGGCTTGATAATCAACAGATCGACGTCGCTGTCCGGGCGTTGATTGCCGCGCGCCCGGCTGCCGAAAAGGATGATCTTCCCCGGCTGCAGCTTGTCAACCAGCCGGCGAACAATCTCATCCAGGATGGCCTCGTCCGCCACCATCGTCGCCATGCCTCCATTGTGCACCGTTCTGAGCGCTAAGGCGACCGCATCGCCCGGTTTCTCAACAACTTTCCTACACGGAGGCGGGGTGGGGGACGTCAATCTTGATGTGACCTGGTTCTTGGTGTCGTTGTGCCTGATGGGGGCGGCGGGGGTGGACACCACCGAACTGCTCAAGGGGGTCGAGGCTCGTTACAATCGGGCTCAGACCGTGCAAGTCCTTTTCGAACAGACGTTTACGGCTCAGAACCGGCCTCAGCGGACGGAAGCCGGGGAGCTGTTTCTGCGCAAGCCGGGCCGCATGCGCTGGCAGTACACCTCTCCCAAAGGCAAGCTGTTCGTGTCCGATGGCAAGGAGATGTACCTGTACACGCCGGCCACGAACCGGGTCGAGAAGATGAAGGTCAAGGAAAGCGACGACCTGCGAGCCCCGCTGGGGTTCCTCCTCGGCAAGCTGGACTTCTGGCGGGATTTCCAGAAGTTCACGTCGCGGCCCGAGGCAGAGGATGTGCGGATCATCGGCGAACCGAAGTCGGACCGGTCTCCGTACAGCCAGGTGGAATTCGTAGTGACGCCGGCGCGTGAAATCCGCTATCTGAAGATCACCGGCCAGGATCGCTCGGTGATGGAGTTCCGCTTCTCGAAGGAGAAGCTGAACCCGCCGCTCGCCGACGCGCTTTTTCGGTTCGAGATTCCGCCAGGGGCTGAAGTCGTGAATGCGATCTCGGAGCCGGAGGACACGCGGTAGCCATGGCCGAGTTCGTACTCAAGTACGCGGACAGCCGGGGCGAGATTCACCGGCAGGTGGTTCAGGCCGCCTCGGAGCGTGAATTGCGCAGCCGGTTCACGGAGCAGGGGTACCTGGTTTATTCGGTCCGACCGCGCGGCGGCTTAATGCCGCTGGTGGGCGGAGGCAGGGGCCGGCGCGAGAAGCTGGATCTGGAAAAATTCCTGATCTTCAACCAGCAATTTGTCACCCTCATCCGCGCCGGCCTCCCCATTCTCAAGGCGCTCGACCTGTTGGCGGACCGGCTGACGGACGTCAAGCTGGGACGGCACATCCGCAAGGTACGCGACGAGGTGAAGAACGGGGCGCTTCTGTCGGAGGCCTTCCGGCGACAGGGAGTGTTCCAGCCGATTTACGTAACCTCCGTGCTGGCGGGAGAGAAGAGCGGCAGCCTGGCGGAGGTGATCGACCGGTTCCTGGCCTACCAGAAGATGGTGCTTGCGGTGCGGAAGAAATTGATGGTTTCGCTGCTGTATCCTACCGTGCTGCTGGTGCTGGTGGTGTGTCTGATGATCTTCCTGGTCACCTACGTGGTGCCGAATTTCGCGCAACTCTACAGCACGATGTCGGCGAATCTGCCTCCGCTGACCGAATTCCTGATCGAGGTGGGGACGGCGGCGAGGAAGTACATCCTGGTGCTGGTGGTGGGGGTGCCAGCGGCCGTGTTGGCGCTGCGGTTTTGGTCGCGGAGCGAGGGGGCTCAGCACACCCTGGACAGGATGAAGTTCCGGGCGCCGATTCTGGGGCGCATCTGGATCATGTACCAGGTGGCGCAATTCGCGCGGGTGCTGAGCACGCTGCTGGTGGGGGGCATTCCGCTGATGCAGGCGCTGGAGACGGCGTCGGAGTCAATGTCGAGCACGTTGATTCGCAAGTCGCTCGACAAAACGAAGAAGATGGTTCGAGAGGGGCAGCCGTTGTCGGCGGCGGTGAGCTCGACGGGGGTGTTTCCAAGCCTGGCCATCGACATGATCGAAGTGGGGGAATCGACGGGCGCGCTGCCTTCCATGCTCAACAGCGTGGCCGAGTTCTATGAGGAGGACGTGAACATTCGCACGGCGGCCGCGCTTTCGCTGATCGAACCGGCGATCATGGTCTTTATGGGGCTGTTCGTGGCGTTCATTTTGATTGCTTTGTATTTGCCGATATTCTCTTTGGCGGATAGTCTGAGGTGATGCATGGCGACCGATAGAACCGGACCGCAGGACGCGCAGCAGGAAGCCGAGAAATCGAAGGTGCTGGCGGCGCGCTATCGCTGCGAGTTTGTGGATCTGGCAATCGAGCACATCGATCACGACCTGTTCCGTTCGATCCCCGTGGATTTGATGTTCCGCTACAATTTCGTTCCGATGCACGCCGAGAACGGCCTCCTCGAGATCGCGCTGGCGGATCCGCGCAACCTCAACTTGATCGACGAGCTGGCGATCCTGTTGAACAAAAAGCTGCGGGTGAAGGTGGCGACGCTCTCGCAGATTTCGGAGCTGCTGAAGAAGACCGAGCAATCGCAGCGCGTGCTCGAAGAGGTCACCGAAGGTTTCGCGCTGGACGTGGTGGCGGACGAGGAGAATCAGGACGAGACGCTCTCGATTGACCGCCTGTCGGCCGTGGACAGCGACATCGCTCCGGTAATCAAGCTGGTGGACACCACGATTTTCAACGCGCTCGAACGCCGGGCGAGCGACATTCACATCGAGACGCGCGACCAGGAAGTGGCCATCAAGTACCGCATCGACGGCGTGCTGCACTACGCCATGCCGCCGATTTCGAAGGAATGGCACTCGACGATCATTTCGCGCGTGAAGGTGATGAGCGAGCTCGACATCGCCGAGCGCCGCACGCCGCAGGATGGCCGCTTCCGAGTGCGCTATAAGAACCGGCTGATTGATTTCCGCGTTTCGATCATGCCCACCATTTATGGTGAAGACGCCGTGTTGAGGGTGCTCGACAAGGAGTCGATGAGCGAGAAGTTCGCCAAGCTCAGCCTGGACGTGGTGGGATTTTCGGAAAGTGAGCTGGTCAAGCTGCGGCGCTACATCAAGGAGCCGTACGGCATGGTGCTGGTCACCGGGCCTACTGGTTCGGGCAAGACCACCACGCTGTATGCGGCCTTGAGCGAGATCAAGAACGACGAGGACAAGATCATCACCGTCGAAGACCCGGTGGAGTATCAGGTCAAGGGCATCACGCAGATTCCGGTGAACGAGAAGAAGGGGCTCACATTTGCGCGCGGCTTGCGCTCGATTCTGCGGCACGACCCGGACAAGATTATGGTGGGCGAAATCCGCGACCAGGAGACGGCGCAGATTGCGATCAACGCGGCGCTCACCGGGCACCTGGTGTTCACCACGGTTCACGCCAACAACGTGCTGGACGTGCTGGGGCGGTTCCTCAACATGGGTGTGGAACCGTACAACTTCGTCTCGGCGCTCAACTGCATCCTGGCGCAGCGGCTGGTGCGAATCATCTGCACGCACTGCAAGCACCAGGTGACGTACCCCGACGCCTACCTTTTAGAGAGCGGGCTGAGCCTGTCGGAGTGGAAGGACATCGCGTTTTACGAGGGGGCGGGTTGCTTCGAGTGCGGCGGGACCGGGTTCCGCGGGCGCACGGCGATCTGCGAACTGCTGGACCTGAGCGAGCGGATACGCGAGATGATTCTCGACAAACGTCCCAGCTCGGAGATCCGGCGCCAGGCCCGCGAAGAGGGGATGACGTTTCTGCGTGAGTCCGGCCTGGAGAAGGTGCGCCTGGGCGTCACGACTCTCAAGGAGTTGAACAAGGTCACCTTCATCGAAGGTTGAGCGTAAGGATATGCCGCGACTGACGTCCGTAGCCAGGTTTTTGAAGGATTCGCCGCCGGCCTACGCGTTCGAACTATCCGAGGCGGGTGTGGCTGCCGCTCAGGTGGGCCGGACGCCGAAGATCTCGTTTGCGCCGGTCGAGAAAGATGTCATCTCGATTTCGCCGGTGCATGACAACGTGCTGCGGCTGGAGGCGTTGCTGGCGCAGGTGCGCGCGGTGGCGCCCGTTGACGGCGGCCGCAAGCGCCGGCGGGCCGCGTTGATCCTTCCCGACTACGCCGTGCGCGTGACGGTGCTGGATTTCGACGAGTTCCCCACCGATGTGAAGGAGCAGGCCGCCCTGGTGCGCTTTCGGATGAAACGGAGCGTGCCGTTCGACGTGGATTCGGCGGCCTTAAGTTACCACCCGCAGCGCGATGAGGGCGACAGGAAGCGTGTGGATGTGGTGGTGGCCATTGCGCCGCGCGAAATCGTCGCACGCTACGAAATGCCATTCCGGATGGCGGGATTTCACGTCGGGTGGGTAACCACTTCGACGCTGGCGGCCGTGGATTTGGTGGCGCCGACGGGGGTCAAGGTTCTGGCCAAACGGGCAGGACGGGTTTTGAGCCTGGCGGTTCTGGCGGGTGGGACGCTGAGACTGATCCGTTCCATCGAGCTGACCGACCTCACGGCCGGCGAGATCGCGGGGCACCTGCACCCGACGCTGGCGTATGTAGAAGACCAACTCGCGGCCATCCCCGACGTGGTGCTGCTGTGCGGATTTGGCGAAGACTCCGAGGCGGCGCGCTCGTGGTTGGAGTCCGAACTTCAGATTCGGGTGGCGACGCTGGTTACTCCGCAAGGCGAGCCCGGGGAGTACAGCGCTGGCCTGTCGGGGTACTTGGAGTCTCTCAAGGAGTCCTAGGACGATGCGAATTGCGCTCAACCTCTCGAGCGAGCCGTTCCGGCGGGACCGGTCCATGGTGGCGGCATCGGTGGCGACCGGGCTGTTTCTGATCGGCCTGCTGGCGATGCTGATTTTCCTGGCGGTAGTGGAGCGTGGTCAGGCGACCGAGGCACGGCAGGAAATCGCCGGACTACGCAAGGGAGTGGCGGCCCTGAATGCGGAACAGGCGCGGTTGGCGGGACTGTTGCAGAAGCCCGAAAACCTCGCCGTACTGGACCGCGTGCTTTTCATCAACACGCTGCTGTACAGGAAGGGCATCAGTTGGACGAAGGTGTTTTCGGACGTGGAAGGCGTGCTGCCCTACAATGTGCGGCTGGTGTCGATCCGGCCTCAGGTGGATTCGCGGAACGAGATCTACCTGAACATGGTGGTGGGAAGCCAGACCCAGCCGCCGGTGATCGAGATGCTCAAGCGCATGGAGAACTCCCCTTTGTTCGGGTCGGTGGAGGTACACACCTGGCTGCCGCCGGGCCAGAACGAACCACTCTACCGCTACCAGGTGAGCGTCAACTACAGCCGGGGGCGGTAAGGGAGGAACGGCATGGCGGTCATGAATCCTAATCTCGGCGTGCTGGCCCGCGAAATGCGGGAGAGGCTTGGCAAGGACCCGCGCTGGACGGCCCGGGCGGTGCTCGGATTGCTGCTGTTGCTGAACCTGGCAGCGGCGGCGGCCGTGTTCAAGCCGTGGGGCGGGTCGGAGGAGGATGTGCAGCGCGAGAGGCGGCAATTGCGCATCGACGTGCAGGAGCGGCGGGTGGCGGTGGAGCGTCTGCAGGGCGTGGTCCAGATGGTGGAGAAGACCCGGGCCCAAGCCGACCAGTTTTTCGAGCAGTACTTTCTGGACCGGCAGACGGCTTTTTCCACGGTCCTGGCTGAGCTGAATAGCACAGCGGAGAAGGCGGGCATCCGGCCAACTGGGGATAACAGCTATAACTTCGAGCCCATAGAAGGCAGCGACAGCCTGGCGATGATGACGGTGAACGGAAGTTACCAGGGTACTTACGCCGACTTAGTCGAGTTCGTCAACGCAATCGACCGCTCGTCGCGCTTTCTGACTATCGACCGGCTGCAGGCGTCTCCCGCGCAGGCGCCAGGGGCGCTGAGTATTTCCCTGCGGCTGAACGTCTTCGTGCGAGGGGAGGTGGAACCGCAATGAAGCTAGGCGCGGATCCTAAGAAGGTGGCGATTCTGGCCGTGCTGCTGCTGGTGGCTGGCTACTTCGTCATCACGAATATGTTCTCCGGCTCGACCCCGCAATCCGCATCTTCGGCGGCGCGCGCACGCACGGAAATCCCGCCGGAGATCGGGCGGCCGGCGCCGCGCCCCGAGGTGCGGAAGACCAGGCCGTCCAGGCTTCAGGAGTTCCGGCCGTCCTTGAAACCGCGCAAACCGGGGGAGAGCGTCGACTTGAGCTCCATCGACGCCACGCTTCGGCTGGACCTGCTGGCGAAACTGCAGGACGCCAAGGCGCAGGGCGGCGAGCGCAGTTTGTTCGATTTCGGTTCCGCGCCGCAGCCGAAGCCCGAGCCGAAGATCATTCCCAAGCCGATTTACACAGTGGCGCTGCCGCCTCCGCCACCAGCGCCAGCAGCGCCGCCTCCTCCGCCGCCGCGCATTGCGCTGAAGTTTTACGGGTACACGATGCCGGCTCCGCAGGGAGCCAAGCGCGCGTTCTTCCTGGACGGCGAGGAGATCCTGATCGGAGCCGAGGGCGAGGTGCTGAAGAAGCGCTACCGGGTGGTTAAGATCGGCGTAAACTCGGTAGTGATGGAGGACTTGCAGTACAAGTCGGAGCAGACCTTGCCGCTCGAACCGCAGGCGGTGTGATGATGGCGCGGAGGGCACACGGCGGGGAAGCGGGCTTTGCGATGCTTGTGGTGTTCCTTCTGGCGGGCTTCATCGCCATTGGGCTCTACATGGAACTGCCCCGCGTGGTGATGGAGTCGCAGCGCGACCGTGAGGAGCTGCTGATCGATCGGGGCACGCAGTACAAGCGTGCGATTCAGGTTTTCTATCGCAAGTTCCAGCGCTATCCGACGGATCTGGACGCGCTCGATAACACCAACAACATGCGGTTTCTGCGGCGGCGGTACAAGGACCCCATGACCGGAGAGGATGAGTGGCGCCTGATCCACGCGGCCGGGCCGGGAATTTTCACCGATTCGCTGGTGCTTGCTCCTCCGGGAACGCAGAAGGCGGAGGGCGAGGGCATTTCCGCAGGGAACTCGGAAGAGCCGGCGACGCCCGTCTGGATGCAACGGCGTCCAAGCGATATGATCCTGGCCGGCGGCGATAGCGCGGCGTCGCCGATGCCTGGGATGGAGGAGACGCCTCCTCCGCAGTCTCCGAGCGAGTCCGATTCCCCGGCTGCGGGGACGGTGGTGTCCGCCGATGCTCCGGGCCCGACTCCGGCCGCGGGGACGGTGGTGGCAGCCGATGCTGCGGGCCTGACTCCGGCCGAGGCCATCGTCGCGATGCAGACGGCGATGCGGGCCGCACCGGGGGGGACAGGGTTGGTTCCGGGACCGCAGACGGGTTCGGCCACGAACCTTCCGTCCCCCGTGCCCACGGGGCCCCCGCCACCGGGAACGATCGTAGCGCCGCAACCCGGAAACCAACCGCCAGTGCCGATCGTTCCGGGCGGGATGATGCCGGGGTACCAGGGGCAGGCCTACCCAGCCAACTCGACGACGGTGACCGCCGCGGGGGGCTCGCAGACTACGCAGACCCCCAATCCGGCGATGCAGATGATCAACCAACTGCTGACCGCGCCGAACCCGCGGGCGATGGCGGCGGCGGTCCAGACCTCCTCCGCGCAGCAACCGCTGCAAGTCGGAGGGATCGCTGGGGTGGCGAGCAAGCTCGAGTCCGAGTCGATCAAGATTTACAACGAGCGATCGTCCTACAACGAGTGGGAGTTCATCTACGATCCGCGGCAGGACCGCACGGCCAGGGTCGCGGCCATGCCTGGAAACCAGCAGATCAGAGGGCCGAATGGGTCTGATACCAGCGTTCCACTGACGGGTCCGCAGGGACCCAACCAGCGTGGCCCGCAAGGGCCCAACCAGCGTGGCCCGCAGGGACCGGGCACCGGATTCCCGCCGGGGATGAACATGCCGGGCGGTGCCCCTAACTTCGGGCAAGGCGGATTCGGTCCTGGAGGCACTCCGCAGCCTCAGCCTGGCTTGGGACGCGGGCGGTAGGCTAGTTCTTCCGGAGCAGGCGCGCGCCCAGCGCGCCACCCAGTGCGGGGATCAGCGTTGAGGTCACGAAGAGGGAGAGCAAGGTCGCCAGTATCTGGACTGGGCTTCGAAAGAGATCGGTGGCCTGCTGAATCATCTCGGGGGTCATGCCCATGGCGCCCATCTGCTTTCGATATTGTTCGGCTGTCGCTGGGTCGCGCAGCAGCACCAACAGAAGGGCCATGCTCGCCGCGAACAGAACCGCGAAAATCACGAAGCAAAACAAGCCGGTGATCCAACCCATCCTGGCTCCGCCGCCGATTTCCACAGCGTGGCCGCTACGGCGGCTGTAAAGGTACACCGAGAACGCGCCGGCCCCCAGCAGGAACAACAGCCGCAGAAGAATGGGAAACGGGAGAGAGAAGAGCAGAAAGGCCAGGCTGCCCACCAGGAAGGCCACGCGAACCGCCTGGGAGTTGTGGAAACCGATCTCCGGCGGAGCGGCGGGTTCAGCGGCGACGACGGGAAGCGGAGGCGGGGCCAACTCCTCCGGAACCGGCAGTGGTTCGTCGCGCTGCAGTTTCCCGCACTTGTGACAGAAGAGGGCGTCGGGCGGAAGTTGGGCGCCGCAGGTACAGGATTCGGCCACGAGACCAGTGTCTCCCATGCGTGGAGAGGGAAGCAAGGCGAGCGCAGGCGGAAGCGCCCGCGCCAGTGTCCCCAGCAGGGGCAGAATCCTATCGGATGAACTGAGCCAATCGGAGCCGGTGACGACAACCGTAGCGAAACGCAAGGCGTAGCCGCGAGGCGAAGCTGAAGGAAGCGCGTGGCGAACTTCCGACCGTACAAACAGAAATTAACAGAGAGGCCGGATGCAGGCGGCAAGCTGGCTGGGGGCTACTGCCGGCTGGCTGAGGACCGCCGCCCGATCTTCCGGCTGGAGGGATGGATTCGACGGCAGATTCGAAAATGCCGCTGGCATTCAGTTCGCGTGGGGCGTGGCATCTGGCGGGTACCGGCAGTTTGCACACGGCCTTGTCGAACGCGGTGTTAAGCCGCTATGGCTTCCCGATGCCATCGGGTCTTGGGTGGGAGGGTGACGGGGCGCAATCCACGTCACTCGACCCGATCTGGCGCCACTTACTACAGGTAGTCGCGGTAGCGTTCGAGGGCCACTCGCACCAACTGGCTCCGTGTGCGAACTCCGGTCTTCAAAAAGAGCTGCTGGAGGGTGGCTTTCACGGAACTCTCCGACACCAACAACCGGAGGGCGATTTCCTTGTTGGCCAGGCCTTCGAAAACACCACGCAGGACCTCGCGCTCGCGCTCGCTGAGCCGGCGGCCGCGCTCCTCCGGTTGGGCGGCGGCGTTCTCCTGGAGGAGTAATCGCAGGTACTTCTGGTCCAGCCAGACCTCCCCCTGCATTACCTTGCGGATGGCCTTGGCCAGCAGGCCGGGTGAGTTGTGCTTCAGGAAAATGCCCGCGGCCCCGTGGCGCAGCAAATCCGTCGCTTCGGACTCCGCCAAACCGGCGGTGACGATCAGAACCCGCCCCTGAAAGCCGGCCTCCGAAGCCCGCACCAGGAACCGCGCGCCGGTCTCCTGCCCAAGGTCATAGTCCAGCAGGATGAGGTCGATTTTGGTCGACTGAAGGACTTGCAGCGCCTCATTGACATTGGAGCACGGCGGCGCCACCTCGAAGTCGGGTTCGGAGCCGAGGAGACGGGCCAATCCCTCACGAAACAACGCGTGGTCGTCTACCAGGAGAAGCCGGATCTTGGGGGAAAGTGGCTCGTTCATTCGAGTTCGGGGGCGGCGTGGGCGCGGGCGGCCAACGGAAGCAGCACGGCGAAGCAGGAGCCGTAAGGTTGCGGCTCGTATCTCAACTCGCCGGCGAAGGAGCGCACCAGAGCGCGGGAAAGGTAGAGCCCCAGGCCGGCGCCGTCCGACTGCTGCTGAAACGCTTGGAACAACTGCTCAGGGTGCTTGACGCCGGGACCGCTGTCCGAGAATCGAATGACCACCCGATCCCCTTCGACCGACGCGCCCACAATCAGGCGCCGGTCCTCGCAGCCCCGAATGGCCCGCTGGCTGTTCCTCGCCAAGTTCATGAACACGTGCAGCAGCCCGTACCGGTCGGCCGAGACCCGGGGCAGATCGTCCGGGACCATCCAGCGAACCACGGCGTCATCCTCGGCGAAAGATGGCTCGACAATGATCCGAAACTCCTCGAGGACTTCGCCGAGATGGACGTCTGCGGGCGCCTTCTGCGAGGCCGTCCTCAACTCCGTCGAGACCAGCCTGCCGAGCCCCTCGACGAGATTCCCCAGGGCCTGGAAGTCTTCGTTCTGCTCCATTCCCGGGACTCGCCGCAGGTTCGCGTCGACCACCGCGATGGCGGCACAGATGTTGCGGATTTCGTGCGACACGGCCCGCACCAGGATCCGGGAGCTGCGCATGAGCTGATCGAAGCCCAGCGACTCCCGGTCGCGCAGTTCCTCCGACGTGTCGAGGACGATGGCCGCCAGCATGGGACCCGATGCGCTCTGATAGCTGGACAGCCATACGTGGGCGGGGAAGACCTCCCCGTCTTTCCGGCGCCCCTTGCACTCGAGCATCGTGCGCAACATTCTTCCGCTGCTCTCGGCCTGGGGCACGCTGGCGAGCGGCGGCAGGTAACTCCCGATGGGTTCGCCGACGAGGGGCTGCTGGCCGAAACCGAGCATCTCGTGGGCGGCATAGTTCGCCAAGCGGATCTTGCCCCCGGCGTCGATCGTCAGGATGGCGGCGGGGCTGGTCTCGGTGAGCACCCGCAGTTGCTGCTCGGCTTCCGCGCGGAGGACCGTCTGTTCATCGATCTGCCGTTGATGATCGTGGCGCCGGCGGCGGCGTTCGGTCACTTCGGAGACAAACAAACCCGCCCCCGCGAAGGCCACCAGGCCGATCAGCGTTCTCAGAACCAGTCCATCGTGCTCCGCTGGCTCCAACACTTCGCGAAGCAGCGTACAGAGCCCCGCCAGGACGAAGATCTCTCTCCGCGTCAGTCGGGTAGCGGCGACCAGGATGGGCAGCAAATACAGGAAGCCCAGCGGCACACCGCCGCCCCAATGCAGAAACTCCGCGAGCGAGATGGCGCCGATCAGGCACCCGCTCGCGGCCAGCACTTTGAATCGTCCACGTTCTGCCACGGTTGCCAGCACTTATCATAACCAAACGCTCTTGGGGCAGGCTGTACACGGTGCTGAACTCAGAACTCAGAACTCAGAACAGCAGAGCTGCAACCCAAGGGACGTCGACTCGGTCCGGAGAACATGAAGTTCGCTTCCCCGACGCACCCCCGTGAGAACCTATGGAGCGGTGGGCAGGCGAATCCGCCTGCCCTACTTTGCCCGGAGGCTCCAATCCCAGGCGTGACGCCTCAGGATGCCGGTCACCTTTGGATCGAGCGGGCCCTGGTCCGACGCCAGACAGTTGGCCTCCACGTTGCGGGTGCGCCGCATCCCGGGAATCACCGTCGCCACCGCGGGGTGCGACAGGCAAAAGCGCAAAGCGATTTCCGCCAGCGTTCCCGGCACGCCCGCCAGATCTTCCTGCAGCGCCGCCACTCGCCGGATGACCTGGGCCCGGCGAGCGCCGCCGAAATAGCGCGCCCGGTAATCGTCGGGTTCGAAGACGGTGTCTGCCGTGATGGCGCCCGTGAGCGACCCCTCGTCCAGGGGGCACCGCGCGATGACTCCGATGTTCCGTTCCAGGCAAAGCGGGAAGAGATTCCGTTCGGGGGTCTGCTCGAAGATGTTGTAGATCACCTGCACGGAATCGATCAATCCCGTCTCGATCAGGCTCAGCGCCGAATCCGGCTGGTGTGCGTTTACGGAGATTCCGATGAAGCGGACTTTGCCGGATCGCTTCAGATCCTCGAGCGCGCGAACCCACTCCGTCTGGCCCAGCCACTCCGGGTTCCACACGTGCAGTTGCTGGATGTCGAGCGTCTCCACCCCGAGATTCCGGAGGCTGGCCTCCGTGGACTCGATGATGTGGCGAACCGGAAACACGTCTTCGATGCCCACACCCGGCAGCGGCGGCCAGCGGCGATCCAGCGGAGGAATCTTCGAAGCGACCAGAACCTCCGCGGTGGAGTCGCGCAGAACCTGCCCGATCAGTTCTTCACTGTGGCCTTGCCCGTATACCAAAGCCGTGTCGAGGAAGTTCACGCCCAACTCGATCGAGCGGCGCAAGGCGGCCAGGGCCTCATCATCCGAGCCCCCCTTCCAGGCGTCGCCGCCCATGCCCCAAGTCCCGTAGCCGATCTCGCTGGTTGCGAGACCGGTGCGGCCTAGCGTTCTGTAGCGCATTCGAGAACCATTATACGGGCGCGCTATGATGAAGGCATGGACGTCCGGCGAGCCGGCAGGATGCTTGCGATCATTGTCGTCGCATGCCTCGCCGCCCTGGCCGCGAACTTCAGGCTGTACTTGAAGGACGGTTCCTCCCACATCGTGCGCGAGTACAAGGTTGAGGCGGACCGGGTGCGCTACTACAGCGTGGAGCGCAGCGACTGGGAGGAAATCCCTCTCGATCTGGTGGATCTCAAGCGCACCGAGGCCGAGGTCAAGAGCCGCCAGGCAGTCATCGAGAAGGAAGCCAAGATCTTCACGGTCGAGGAGACGGCGCAGCGGCAACAACAGGAGGAGGTGGCCCGCGTTCCTCAGAACCCTGGAGTCTATCTGGTGGAAGGCAAGGCACTGCAACCGCTGAAGCCGGCCGAGTCCAAGGCGGTCACTAACAAGGGCCGCACCCTTCTGAAGATTCTGACGCCGCTTCCGATCGTAGCTAGTGAGACGACCGTGGAGATCGAAGGCGTCCGCGCCTCCCAGTTTGTGGAAAGTGCCGAGCCGGAATTCTATTTCCGGCTGGCCTACGATGAACGTTCGGCGATCTTCAAGCTGACGTCGAAGAAGGATTCGCGGGTGGTGCAGAAGTGGAATGTCGAGCCGGTTACCGAAGAGATCCTCGAAACCCAGGAGGAAGTCCCGGTGTTCCGCCGCCAGCTTGAGGACGGCCTCTACAAGATCTGGCCTCGGGCAGCGCTGACGCCCGGCGAATACGCGGTCGTGGAGTACACCGCGGGGCAGCGTAACATCCAGGTCTGGGATTTTGGGTATTATCCGGCAGGTAAGTAGTAACGCCGGGTAAGCCGGCTAGGGAGAGCCCATTCGCATCTTACTGGTAGAAGACGAACCGCGAGTCGCAAGCTTCATCGCGAAGGGGCTGCGTGAGCAGGCCTATGCCGTCGATGTCGCCGGCGATGGCGCCGAGGCCCTCTACCGCTCCGCCGTCAACGAATACGACCTGATCATTCTCGATGTCATGCTCCCGGTCAGGGACGGTCACGACGTTTGCCGGCAACTGCGCAGGGAAGGGAACCGCACTCCCGTCCTGATGCTGACGGCTCGCGGCGCCGTGGACGACCGGGTTGCGGGTCTCGATTGCGGCGCCGACGATTACCTCACCAAACCATTCGATTTCAAGGAGCTTCTGGCGCGTCTGCGGGCGCTGCTCAGAAGGCCGGCGGCCGTGCGGCCGGACGTCATGCGCGTCGCCGACCTCACCGTCGATCCGGCCAGCCACCAAGTCACGCGCGCCGGAAAGCCCATCCCTCTGACCGCGAAGGAATACTCGCTGCTCGAGTATCTGGTCCTGCATGAAGGCCAGGTGATCGGCCGCCACAGGATCTCGGAACACGTTTGGGACGAGCGCTTCGATCCGGTGTCCAACGTCATCGACGTGTACATCCGGCGTCTGCGGAAGAAGGTCGATGCGGGCTTCGCGCCCCGCCTGATTCACACCCGCCGCGGGGAAGGCTATGTCTTGACCGCGCAGGCCGGGGTTGCCAGTGACTAAGAGCCTCCGCCTGCGCTTGACCCTCTGGTACCTGGCCTTCTTTTCCGTGCTGATGGTCCTGTTCAGCATGTTCTTGTACAGCCTCTTGAGCCAGTCGGTCGTGAGCCGCCTGGACGAGCGGCTCTCGTCGGAAGTGAACACCGCGGCCAGCCTGTTTCAGGCGGAGCTGGAGGAACTGAACGGCGACGTTCCGAAAGCGGCGGCCGAGACCCTTGAGGAGATGCGCCCTCGCGGCATCCTCCTGGCTGTTTTCGAGGAGCGGCAGTTGCTGGCTGCGAGTGCTCCGGCTCAAGTGGACGCTCTCGATGCCGTGATCGCGCAGGCATTGGGCGGAGCGGCCACGGATCTGGCGGCGGACATCCCGCGTCTGGGGAAGAATGGCTCGCGCGCCGCGGCGTACCGGTTTCGCACGGGCGGAAGGACACTTGTCACCCTCGCCGTGGCGTCCCTGGATTCGGTGGCCGCCGACTTGCGACGTTTGCGCCGGACTCTGTATTTGTCTCTTGGATTGTTGCTTCTGATCGCTGGAGCCGGTGGTTTCGCGCTGGCCACTCGCAGCATGGCTCCGCTCGGATGGATGGCCGGCCAGGCCCGGGAGATCACCGGCAGCAGTCTGCACCGCCGCCTGGAGATCGGGTCCGCGGCGGAGGAACTCACCCTCCTGGCGGCTTCGTTCAACGACCTTCTCGCGCGATTGGACCAGTCCTTCGAAACCATGCGGCGGTTTGTCGCCGACGCCTCGCACGAGCTCCGCACACCCCTGGCCGTCATCCACGGGGAAGCCGACGTCGCCTTGGCGAAGGATCGAACCGCTGCGGAGTATCGGGACTCTCTGGCGGTCATCCTGGACGAATCCCGCCGGCTCAGCCGCCTGGTGGACGATCTGTTGAACCTGGCTCGAGCCGACGCCGGACACGTCGAGCTGAGAACCGCGGAGCTCTATCTCGACGATCTGGTCGCCGAGTGCTGCCGCTCGATCGAACCGGTGGCCGCCGCCCGCGGGCTGGCGCTCGACTGCCGGTGTCCGGAGGATGTCTCGTTCCACGGCGACGAAGAACTGCTGCGCCGCATGATTCTGAACCTGCTCGACAACGCGGTTCGATATACGCCGTCCGGCGGCAAGATCTCGGTGGTGCTGGAAACAGGGAATCCCGGCTTGCGTCTGAGCGTGTCGGACACCGGCGCGGGCATCCCGCCGGAAGCCGCTCCCCACGTTTTTGAGAGGTTCTACCGTGCCGACAAGGCGCGCTCCCGGCATGAAGGCGGATTCGGGCTGGGCCTTTCCATCGTCAAGTGGATCGCCGAGGCCCACAACGGCTCGGTAGAAATGACCAGCCGTCCGGGCGGAGGAAGCACATTTGTCGTGCGGCTGCCGCGCTGATTCATCTTCTGTTCATCCAATGCCCCCTACACTGGAGGGAATCATGTCCCGTTTCCTGTTGTTGCTTGGGATAGGACTGGCCTGCGGTCAAGCGGCGTTTCCGCAAGCTCCGCCGGCAGTTCCTCTCACCATCTCTTTCGATGACGCCCTGAAACGCGCGCGCGCCAACAGCCTGGAGATCCTCTCGGCCGACGTCTCCGCGAAGCTGGCCTTCGAGGACCGTGTACAAGCCCGGGCCGGACTGCTGCCGAGCGTCAACTGGCTCAACCAATTCATCTACACACAGCCGAACGGTTCCGATAGCGGCGTCTTCGTATCCAATGACGGCCCGCATATCTACAACAACCAGGCTGTGGTGCACGGCGAGATCTTCTCCCCGGCGAAACTCGCCTCCTACCGCATGTCGCAGGCGGCCGAGGCGGCGGCCCGCGCCAAAGCGGAGATCGCCGTACGTGGCCTGGTGGTGACGGTCGTAGAGGGCTACTACGGGTTGGTGTCCGCCGGGCGAAAACAGGCCGGCGCGCTGAGCAGCCTCAGCGAGGCCGAGCGGTTTCTAGGGATCATCCCAGAAGCAGGAGGCGGGCGGGGAAGTGGCCCACGCCGATGTCGTCAAGGCCCAGATTCAGGTCCAACTGCGCCGCCGGGAGCTACAAGAGGCGCAACTGGCTATCGAGAAGGCCCGCATCGGTCTGGCGGTCCTTCTCTTCACCGACTACCGCCAGGATTTTTCGGTTGTGGACGATCTCGATGCGGTCCCGGCCTTGCCTCCTTTCCAACAGATTCAGGACCTGGCGGGAAAGAGCAACCCTGAGATCCGCGCGGCGCAGGAGACGATCCGGCAGCAGACCTTCGGCGTCAAAGCGGCCCGGGGCGAGATGCTGCCCTCGCTCTCGTTCGACTACTTCTATGGGATCAACGCCCAGCAGTACGCCATCCGCAACAGCGAGCAGTTGCGGAACCTGGGGTCGTCGGTCCAAGCCGAGCTGAGCGTCCCCGTGTGGAACTGGGGCGCGGGGCGCAGCAAGATCCGCCAGGCGGAGTTGCGGCTCCAGCAGGCCAAGGCGGAACTGACTTTCGCGCAGCGGCGGCTGCTGGCTCAATTGAACGCTTTCTACCGGGAGGCGGATGCGGCGGCCGCACAGCACGCTTCCCTGCGCAGTTCAGCGGACCTCGCCGCCGAGAGCGTCCGGCTGACGCTGCTCGGCTACGAGGCGGGCGAGGCCACGGCGCTCGAAGTCGTGGACGCGCAAGCCACCCAGGTTGAGGCTCGTAACGCGGAGGCTGCTGCGATCGCGTCTGGCGATCGCATCACAGGACGTTTTAGCCATGTAGACGTAGCTGCAGAATTCGCCCATAGACTGCTGACGCGCGCGGCTCTGGCTGCTTGAATCGCTTCAGAGCCTCCCAGCTCGACAGACGGGGGCGGTGTCGATGAGCTCAATGCGGCACGCGTAGGCGCGTGCGCTACAGAACTGCGATGGCAGTGCTCGTAGCCGTGTGTTTGGTTGCCACGCTCGGCTGCTCGAAGAAGGCGGAAGAGGCAGAGGCCCAACCGGTTGTGCCGGTGCAGGTGGCGCCCGCCAAGCTGGAGTCCATTCGCCGCATCGTCACCGCCGACGCTGTGCTGTACCCGGTGGACCAAGCCAGCGTCGCGCCTAAGATCAGCGCTCTGGTGGAGAAGTTCCTGGTGAATCGTGGGGACCACGTGCGCCAGGGCCAGCTCCTGGCCGTCCTGGAAAGCCGCGATTTGGCCGGCGCCGCCGCCGAGGGCAGAGGCCAGCTCGATCAGGCGGAGGCGAACTACCGGGTCACCTCGGGCGCGTCGCTGCCGGAGGAAATCACGAAGTCGCAGGGCGACGTGGAGGCCGCGCGGCAGGCCATGGACGCCGCGCAGAAGGTGGTCGAGAGCCGCCAGAAGCTTTTCACCGAAGGCGCCATCGCCCGCAAGCTCGTGGACGAGGCGCAGGTCGCGTACATTACGGCGCGCGGCCAATCCCGCAGCGCCGAAGCGCACCTGAAATCGCTCCAGGGGGTCTCGAAGGAAGGCCAGCTTAAGAGCGCGGCGGCGCAGGTGGACGCAGCCAGAGGGCGGTCTCAGTCGGTGAATGCCCAGTTGGGTTACTCCCAGATTCACAGTCCCATGGACGGGGTCATCGCGGACAGGCCTCTGTACGCGGGAGAAATGGCCGCCGCCGGAGCTTCGTTGCTCACGGTGGTGAACATCTCCAGCGTGGTGGCCCGCGCCAGTGTTCCGCTTGAACAGGCCGCATTCGTCAAGGCGGGCAGCCCCGCCACGATCACGTTGTCGGATGGTTCCCACGAGGTGTCCGGAAAGGTCACCGTGGTCAGCCCCGCCGCGGACGCCGGCAGCACCACCCTACAGGTCTGGGTGCAGGCGGAGAACCCCGGCGAGCGGCTGAAACCAGGCGCCGCGGTGCGTGTGGCGATTGTCGCCGCCACTTTGCCCAGCGCTGTGGTGGTCCCCGTTGTCGCGCTGCTTCCCTCTTCGGAAGGCGGCGTGGCCGTGATGGCGGTCGGCCCCGATTCCGTGGCTCACCAGAAGACGGTGAAGACCGGCGTTCGGGATGCCGGCAACGTGCAAATCCTGGAAGGCGTTTCGCCGGGCGACCTGGTGATTGTCGAGGGCGGTGTCGGGCTGGAGGACGGCGCCAAGGTGAAGATCGCCAAGCCTGGGGAGAAATCGGAAGAGAAATGAACGGCGCTACTCCAGTTCCCCCGGCGGGCGGCGAATCCGGACGCTCAGCATTGGAGCGGCCGGCACGCCAAGCCCATCATCTTCGTCATCCTCACTTGTGTGGCGGTGGGCATCTACCTGGCGCTCACGATTCCGGTGGCCGTCTTTCCCGAGACCGATTTCCCGCGCGTGGTGGTCGGCGTCGACAACGGCGTCGCCCCCATCGACCAGATGCTGGTCACGCGTGACGCGCCCCATCGAAGACGGCGTCAACACCGTGCAGGGGCTGGATCGGGTGTGGTCCATCACCAGCCGCGGCTCGGCGGAAGTCAGCCTGTTCTTCGACTGGAAAGTGAACATGTTCCAGACCCTGGAGCTGGTCAACTCCGCGCTGGCCCGCGTGCAACCGAACCTGCCGCCAACGGTGAAGATCACCGCCAACCGCTTGACCTTCGCCGCGTTCCCCATCATGGGCTACAGCCTGACGTCGGATACGGTTCCGCAGACGCAGCTCTGGGAATTGGCCACCTACGAGCATTAAGCCGCGGCTGAACCGCATGCCGGGCGTCTCCATGGTGGTGATTCAGGGCGGCCAGGAGCCGGAGTTCGAGGTGCGGCCGGACCCCGGCAAGCTGATCCAGACCGCCACCACCGTCCCCAACATTCTGGAGGCGATCGGCCGCACCAACCTCATCGAATCGCCGGGGCTGATGGAATACAACCATCAGCTCGTGCTCGGCCTGGTGAGCGGCCAGGTGCGCACGCCGGAGGAGATCTCCAAGATTGTCGTGAAGACCACGCCGGCCGGCGTGCCGGTGCGCATCGGCGACATCGCCACGGTCGCGCCGTCGGTGAAGCCCGTCTACACCATCGTTACGGCCAATGAGAAACCCGCGGTGCTGCTGAGCGTCTACCGGCAACCGGACGGCAACACGGTGACCGTCGCGGACGCCGTGCACGCCGAGATAGACCGCGTCCGGCGAACGCTGCCTCCCGGCGTCCAACTGCGCCCGTTCTACGACCAATCGGAGCTCGTGAACAGCTCCATCACCAGCGTTCGCGACGCCATTCTGCTCGGCCTGGTTCTGGCGTCCCTCATCATGGTGCTTTTCCTGCGCGACTGGGGGACTTCGCTGGTGGCCGGCCTGGTGATCCCCGCCACCATCGCCATCACCTTCATCGCCCTGCGCTTGCTGGGGGAGAGCTTCAACCTGATGACCCTGGGCGGACTGGCGGCGGCCGTCGGGCTGGTGATCGACGATGCCATCGTGGTGGTCGAGAACATCGTCATGCACCGCGACACGGGGCATGAGCCGCGCCGACGCGATCCGCAGCGCGATTCGCGAAATCCGCGTTCCACTGGTCGGCTCCACCATCACGCCCATTGTGGTGTTCCTGCCGCTGATCTCGATCACCGGCGTCACCGGCGTGTTCTTCCGCGCCCTGGCGATCACCGTCAGCGTGGCGCTCTTTACTTCGCTGGTGCTGGCGCTCACCTGGACGCCGACGCTCAGTCACTTCCTCATCCGCCGGCGCATCCGCGGGCACGGCCCAACAGCACCGCGTCTTCCGCCACGTCATGACTTTCTACGAGCGCGTGCTGAAGGTTGCGCTCGAACACCCGGTGTGGCTGACGGTGGCGTGCCTGGCGCTGATCGGCGGCTCGTATGTGTGCTACGGGGCCCTCGGCTCGGACCTGCTGCCGGGCATGGACGAAGGCGGCTTCATCATCGACTACTTCACGCCGGCCGGCTCCTCGCTCGAAGACACCAATCGCGCCCTGGCCACGGTGGAGCGCATTCTGCACGAAACGCCGGAGGTGGAGAACACCTCTCGCCGGACCGGCCTGGAACTGGGACTGGCCGCCGTCACGGAGGCCAATCGCGGAGACATCGCGATCAAGCTGAAGCAGGACCGCAGCCGCAGCTCGGACGAGGTCATGGCCGAGCTGCGCGACAAGATCGCCGAGCAGGCGCCCTCGCTCGACGTGGAATTCGTCCAGCTCCTTCAGGACATGATCGGCGATCTCAGCAACGCTCCCGAGCCGATCATCATCAAGCTGTTCACCGAAGACCCCAACTTGCGGCGCGAGTGGGCGCCGCGCGTCGCCGCGGCCATCGAGAAGATCCCCGGCGTGGTGGACGTGATGGACGGCATCGACAACACCATCAGCGGTCCCGCCACGATCTTCCAGGTGGACCCCGCCGTCACCGCCCGCGCCGGCTTCACTCCGGAGGAAATTCAACTGGACGCCGCCGCCATCCTGCAAGGCGAGCCCGCCTCCACGTCCGTGATCCTCAACGACCGCGCCTATCCCATTCGGGTTCGTTTCCCCGGCCAGACGCGTGCTTCCCTGGACGCCATCCGCAACACCCTGCTCGTCAGCGGAACCGGCAAGACCGCGACCCTGGGCTCGCTGGCCAGCGTCGTGGAACTGCCCGGCCAGACCGAGATCCTCCGCGAGAACCTGCAGTCCACCGTGAACGTGACCGGCCGCTTCGAAGGAGTCAGCCTGGGCGCCGGCATGGTCAAGGTGCAGAAGGCCGTGGCGGACTTGAACGTGCCGCCCGCGATTCGCGTCGGCTACGGCGGCGCCTACGAGGAGCAGCAGCGCTCCTTCCGGGACCTGGCCTTCGTGCTGCTTCTGGCCATCGTCCTGGTCTTCATCGTGCTGCTGTTCGAGTTCGGCAATTTCGCCGCCCCGATCGCCGTGCTTTGCTCCGCCCTGCTCTCGACCTCGGGCGTCTTCGTGGCCCTGCTGGTTACCGGGACCACGTTCAACCTCTCCTCGTTCATGGGCCTGATTATGGTCATCGGCATCGTCGCCAAGAATGGCATCCTGCTGCTGGACGCCGACCAGAAGTACCGCGCGGAGGGTGTTCCCGCCGAAGAGAGCATGCTGCGGGCCGGAGAACGCCGGTTGCGGCCCATCATGATGACAGCCCTGGCCACGGTGGCCGGGATGATTCCGCTGGCGCTCGCGTGGGGCGCCGGCTCACAAATGTTGCAGCCCCTGGCGATTGCGGTGATCGGCGGCATCCTCGCTTCGATGGTGCTTTCACTGGTGGTGACGCCCGCCGTCCGCTACTACCTGGGCCGCGATCGAGCTGCCGAGCCGCTGGCGTAAGCGAGCGGATTCCGGCAAGGAGCATAGAGATGAAAAAGTTGCTGAGTTTCGCGCTGATCGCCTCCGCGGCCATTGCCGCCGAAGGATACAGCGTCCTCCAGAAGATTCACATCGGCGGCGGGGGGAGTTGGGACTACCTGACGCTCGACAATTCCGCCCGGCGGCTGTACGTTTCCAACGGCACGCGCGCCGTCGTACTGGACATCGATGCGGGCAAAGTGGTCGGGGAGATCGCCGACACGCAGGGCATCCACGGAATCGCCATTGCGCCGGAGTTGAACCGCGGGTTCACCAGCAACGGGCGATCCAACAACGTGACCATCTTCGATTTGAAGACGCTCAAACCGATCTCACAAGTGGCCACCGGCCAGAATCCCGACTCGATACTCTACGATCCGAAATCGGGGCGGGTCTTCACCTTCAACGGACGCTCGAACGATTCGACCGCCATCGACGCTAAGACCGGCGCGGTGGTGGGCACGATTCCCCTCGGCGGCAAGCCGGAGTTCTCGGTCACCGACGGCAGCGGGAAGATCTGGGTCAACAACGAGAGCACCAGCGAAGTCGCGGTGATCGACACCGACAAGTTGACCGTGTTGCGGCACACCTCCATCGCCCCCTGCGACGGTCCCAGCGGACTGGCCATGGACGCGAAGAACCGGCGCCTGTTCTCCGTGTGCGGCAACAGCACCATGGCCGTGACCGACGCCGATTCCGGCAAGCTGATCACCACCGTGGCGATTGGTCCGGGGACGGACGGCGCGGGGTTCGATCCCGGTACCGGCCTCGCCTTCAGCTCGAACGGAGGCGACGGCACGGTGACCATCGTGAAAGAGGTCAACGGCAAGTACGTAGCGGTGGATACGGTTCCCACGGCCCGGGGATCGCGCACGATGACCGTCGATCCGAAGCTGCATCGCGTCTACCTGCCTTCGGTCGAGTATGGCGCCGCCGCTGCCGCCGGCGGCCGGCCCCCGTGCCGGACGCCACGCGGTGGCGCGCGGCGGCCGTCTCGCCCGCCGTGCCGGATCAGCTTTCAGATTGCTGGTCGTGGTCGGCAAGAAGGGAGCCATGCCACGCGTTCGGCGCAGATGAGGCAGGAGGTGCTGGCTGAAGTTCGTTCGCAAGTAGCCGCCGAGGTCCAGGCGCAGTTGGCAAATCGCAGCAGCCAAGCCCGTAACGACCTCTATCAGGACCTGAAGATCCAACTGAAACAGGAACTGACGGCGGAACTACGGCAGCAGCTCAAGCAGGAGCTGAAGCAGGAACTCAAGCAGGATTTGAAGTACGAGCTCAAGATGGAGATCGAACAGGATCTGAAGCGATAGTCCACTGGCGCGGCCGGTTGCAGATGTAAACAAATCCTGCAGGCCCGACGGCCTCGGGGCAGACGCAGGGGGAAACCTGCTAGCATCATGTTTCCGGAGAGTTTATCGGCGGGGTCCCGGAGCTTTGGGCCGGCAGGTCACCCTCTGGAGACGGGCATTGATAATTAGAGGAGACATCATGGCAGACTTAACTCGACGGAACATGATCCAGGGGACGCTGGCCGGGCTATCCGCAGCGGGTGTTGGCGGCGCTCTGCCGGCCCTCGCGGTTCCCCACACGCCGGCGAAGGCTGGTTTCAAGCTCTGCGAACTCTGGAACAACCCTACGGCGCCCGAGATCACCATCGCCAAGCAGATCGGCGTCACGCATGTGATCACGAGCGGCGGCCTGGGCCGCGGTCGAAAGGAAGACTACATTGCGCTCGCTCAAAAGCACAAGGCCACATGGGACGCCGTTGGGATGACCATCGCCGGAGTGGAGGGACACCCGACCCCATTTGATGGTCTCAAGGCCGGGACGGATACCGCGGATGCCGAGATCGAGCAGGCCAAGTGGGCCATCGAGGCTTTGAGCAAGGTCGGCATCAACATGATCTGCTACAACTTCATGGCCGGTTTGGGCTGGACCCGCACCAACACCCGCCTGCCGGAGCGCGGTGGAGCGTTGACCAGCGAATTCGACGCCTCGGCGCCCGCCATGCAGGGGCTCACTCGTTACGGTGAGATCAGCGAAGAGAAGATGTGGGCCAACATCACCAAGTATCTGAAGGAAGTCATCCCGGTCGCCGAGAAGTTCAAGGTGAAGATGGCGCTGCACCCGGACGATCCGCCCCTGTCTCCGCTGCGGGGCATAGCGCGCATTTGCACGAGCGCAAAGAACTACCGCCGCATCATGGATATCGTTCCCAGTCCCTACAACGGCGTCACGTACTGCCAGGCCAACTTCAAGCTCATGGGCGAGGACGTCTACGAAGTGGCGAAGGAGTTCTGCCGCAAGAAGAAGGTCTTCTTCATTCACTGGCGCGACGTGCAAGGCGACAAGACCAAGTTCCACGAGACCTTCCACGACAACGGCCCGACCGACATGGCCAAGATTTTTGAGATCTACGGCAAGAACGGCTTCGACGGACCCATCCGCCCGGACCACGCTCCGGCGATCGCCAGCGACAATGTCGGCGCCGGCGGTTCCTCCGGCTACACCATGGGCGCGAAGGTCCTGGCCTTCGGCTACATGCGCGGCCTCATGGAAGGCATGAAGCTGCCCTACGCATAGATGCAGCAGCGGTTTATGGGCGGCAGCGCAATGGCGCGCCGCCCTTTTCTGTTAGCATAGAGCCCTTGGCAGGGCGGCGGGGCGCCTCCGGCGCAGCGGCCCTGCTGGATTACGAGCGGCAACACGGTCAATCGCGTGTTACTCTGGAGATCTCCTCTCGATCGATGATTGTGACGAAGCAGTCCGTGCGCTTTGATTCGCTGTCACTCGACTGCGGCGAGACGCTGGCGCCAGTCGAGGTAGTTTACGAAACCTACGGCGCGCTGAACTCCGCCCGATCCAACGCCATACTCGTCCCCCACGCCCTCACCGGCGACGCTCACGCCGCCGGCATCAGCCAGGAAACCGGAAAGCCGGGCTGGTGGGACAACTGCATCGGCCCCGGCAAGGCCTTCGACACCAACAAGTACTTCGTGATCTGTTCCAATGTGCTGGGCGGCTGCAGTGGGACCACGGGGCCTCCCTCGATCAATCCCGCGACCGGGGCGCCGTACGCCTTGGCTTTCCCCGTGATTACCATCCCCGACATGGTGCGGCTCCAGAAGAAGCTTATCGACCACCTCGGCATCGCGCGTCTGCTGGCCGTATCGGGCGGCTCCATGGGGGGCATGCAGACCCTGGAGTGGGCCGCCGCGTACCCGGAGGCCGTCGCCGCCGCCATTCCGATCGCCACTACCTGGCGGCACAGCGCCCAGCAGATCGCCTTCAACGAAGTCGGCCGGCAGGCCATCATGGCCGACCCCGACTGGAACGGCGGCAACTACTACGAGGGCCGGCTGCCGGCCCGCGGGCTCGCCGTCGCGCGCATGGTGGGACATATCACGTACATGAGCGACGAATCCATGCGCGAGAAGTTCGGGCGCCGCCTGCGCGAAAAGGAGCGCTACGGCTTCGACTTCTCGATCGATTTCGAGGTCGAGAGTTATCTGCGCTACCGCGGCGCGCAGTTCGTCGACCGCTTCGACGCCAACTCCTACCTGTACATCACCAAGGCCATGGACTATTTCGACCTGGCCAACGGGCGGGGCTCTCTCGGCGATGTGCTGGGCCGCGCGTCCGCCCGCTTTCTCGTAATCAGCTTCACCTCCGACTGGTTGTATCCCAGTTACCAGGCGCTCGAAGTGGTCAAGGCGTTGCGCGGACGCAACCGCGATGTGACTTACTGCGAACTGACCTCCAACTACGGGCACGACGCGTTTCTGGTCGACATCGGAGAGCAGTCCGAGATCCTGCGCGGCTTCCTGGCCAGCACCTTCAAGGAGAGGTGCTGAGCATGGCCGCACCGACCGAAACGCACCAGCGGGCGTTCGTGCAGGAGGTATTGGGACGCAGCGACTACGCCATCATCGGCGAGCTGGTCGAGCCCAACACCAAGGTTCTGGATCTGGGCTGCGGCGACGGGGAACTCTTGCAGTGGCTCGCCGCAAACAAGGGCGTCGAGGCGCGGGGCATCGAGATCGAGGGCGTCCGGGTGCAGCGCGCCATCGGCCGCGGCGTTTCCGTTTATCAGGGAGACATCGACGAAGGACTGGTCGACTATCCCGCGCAGACTTTCGACTATGTGATCCTTAGCCAGACGCTGCAAGAGTCGCGTCACCCTCTGAAGGTCTTGCAGGAGATGCTGCGCGTGGGCCGGCACGCCATCGTTACCTTTCCCAACTACGGCCACTGGTCGGTGCGGCTGGCGCACCTCTTGAGCGGGCGGGCGCCGCGGACCAAGCTCTTCCCATACAGTTGGTACGACTCCCCCAACATCCACTTCCTGACCGTAAAGGATTTCGAAGAACTGGTGAAGGCCCAGGGCTGGACCGTGGAGCGCCAGATCTTCCTCTCCGGCCACTACCTTGGCAGACTCCTCCCCAACCTCATGGCCGCCGTCGCCGTCTTCCAAGTGCGTAAGTAGCGACTTTTGCCAGACTGGCGCACATGATACTCGGAGCCTGGCACGGTTGGAAAGCCCTGGGCCATGCCGGCGCCTACGAGGCAAAGATGAAGGATGTGGTCTTCACTGGAATTGGCCCCCGGCGGATCGAAGCCCTCCCGGCCCTGTTCACGGCCGCTTTGAACGTGCTCCCTTATCGATTCACTCGGATTTGAGAGAAGCCATATCGATGGAGAAGCGGTACTTCACATCGGACTTGAGCAGTCTCTCGTAGGCTTCGTTGACCTTCTGGATAGGGATCACCTCGACATCGGAGGTGATGTTATGCGCGCTGCAGAAATCGAGCATCTCCTGGGTCTCCGGGATGCCGCCGATGAGCGAGCCGGAGAGGCTGCGGCGTCCGAAGAGAAGGCCGAAGGCAGAGACGGCCATGGGCTTCGCGGGCGCGCCGACGAGGGTAAGGTTGCCGTCGCGCCGAGCAGGTTGAATGATAGGCGTTGATGTCGTGCTCGGCGGAGACTGCGTCGAGGATGAAGTCGAAGCTCCCGGCGTGCTTCTGCATCTCGCCGGCGTTGCGGGAGACGACGACCTCGTCGGCGCCGAGCCGCAGCGCGTCCTCCTTCTTACTGGGTGAGGTCGTGAAGACAACCACGTGGGCTCCGAGCGCATGGGCAAACTTCACGCCCATGTGGCCCAGTCCGCCGATACCCACCACGCCGGCTTTCTTGCCTTTGGTGACGCCCCAGTGGCGCATGGGCGAATAGGTTGTGATGCCGGCGCAAAGGAGCGGCGCGGCTCCGGCGAGATCCAGGTTGGATGGGACCCGCAGAACAAAGCGCTCATCGACGACTACTCTCTCGGAATAGCCACCGTAGGTGACGCCTCCGAGGTGCTTGTCTGGGGCATTGTAAGTGAAGGTGGCGTTCGGGCAGAACTGCTCAAGGCCCGCTTTGCACTCGGGGGCAGGTGCCATCGGAATCGACCATGCAGCCGACCGCGGCGAGGTCGCCGGGTTTGAACTTCGCGACTGCGGAGCCAACCCTGCTGACACGACCGACGATCTCATGGCCCGGGACAATGGGTAGACCGTCGGCATGAACTCGCTCCACTCATTGCGGACCGAATGGAGATCGGAGTGGCAGATGCCGCAGAACAGAATCTCGATCTGCACGTCGTGTTCGGTTGGATCCCGACGCGTGATTGTCGTGGAGGCAAGCGGCGATGTCGCGCTGCGTAGCGGAGTAAGCCTTCGTGTTGTTCATGATTTGTGCTCCTGTCATTTTCCTTTTCGGCCCTTCGTCAGGCCTTGTATTGCTCGTCGCTGACCGGTTCCATCCAGTCGACGGTCTTGCCGTCAAGCTGCTCCTGAATGGCGATATGGGTCATTGCCGTGGTTGCCGTGGCGCCGTGCCAGTGCTTCTCGCCCGGCGCGAACCAGATCACATCACCCGGGCGGATTTCCTCGACCGGCCCGCCCCAACGCTGTGCCCAGCCGCAACCGGCCGTCACGATCAGGTTCTGGCCCAGCGGGTGGGTGTGCCATGCTGTCCGGGCGCCGGGCTCGAAGGTGACGCTGGCACCGAGAACACGCGCCGGAGCGGGCGGGTTGAACAGCGGATCAATGCGCACCGTGCCGGTAAAATAGTCTGCCGGTCCTTTGCCGGAAGGCTGTGAACCGCTTCGTTTGATCTCCATTTCTTGAACTCCTTCGCGTGGCGGTCGCTCAGCGGCCGGTCATCTGCTCCAGCTTTTCGGGGTACCGGGCGCCTTGCACCGTGATCTTTGCGGCGGCGTTCTCGATGTCACGGAGATCGTCGGGCGTGAGTTCGACTGAGACTGCCCCGATGTTTTCGTCCAGGCGATGCAGCTTTGTGGTGCCTGGGATCGGTACCATCCACGGCTTCTGGGCCAGCAGCCAGGCGAGTGCGATCTGAGCAGGTGTCGCCTTCTTCCGTTCCCCGATGCTGGCGAGCAGATCAATCAGGGCCTGATTCGCCTTGAGGGCCTCCGGCGTGAAGCGAGGCAGGGTGCTGCGGAAGTCGGAGCTGTCGAACTTCGCATTTTCGTCGATCTTGCCCGTGAGGAAGCCCTTGCCCAGGGGGCTGTACGGGACAAAGCCGATTCCGAGTTCCTCAAGAGTCGGGATCACTTCCTTCTCCGGAGTCCTCGTCCACAGCGAATATTCGCTCTGGAGAGCAGTGACCGGCTGGACTGCGTGTGCGCGACGGATCGTTTGCACTCCTGCTTCGGAAAGGCCGAAGTGCTTGACCTTGCCTTCCTGAATCAGGTCCTTCACCGCTCCAGCTACGTCTTCGATAGGCACGTTCGGGTCAACCCGATGCTGATAGAGCAAGTCGATGACATCGACCTTGAGCCGCTTGAGCGAGCCCTCGGCGGCTTGCTTGATGTGCTCTGGCCGGCTGTTCAGGCCCGGCCAACCCGGCTTCCCGCGGGGATCGAATCGGACTGAGGTCGAACCCGAATTTGGTGGCGATCACCACCCGGTCACGGAAGGGAGCGAGAGCTTCGCCCACGAGCTCTTCGTTCAAGAACGGGCCGTAGACCTCGGCAGTGTCGAAGAATGTGATGCCGCGTTCCACGGCTGCCCGGAGAAGAGTGGTCATCTCCTGCTTGTCTTTGGGCGGACCGTAAGAAAAGCTCATTCCCATGCAGCCGAGCCCGAGAGCCGATACTTCCAGGCCGCTATTTCCAAGTTTGCGCTTCTGCATTGTCTCTCCTTGGGAACCGCTTCTCCCATCTCCAGATTAGATTCGAGTGCCCTGGAAACGGTATCCTGATTCTTCCGATCTTTTGCCTATTCCTCTTGCAGTTTTGGGCAGTACCAAAGTGCGGCTGCAAGTCGTGAGCATGCCGGATTCGTTGTACGGTTGCGGGGCCGACGCTTCAAGTGGACGCCATCGTCCGTGCGCTCCAGTGCGCCGCATCCGCCGGATGGCTCTGCACCGTGGCCTCGATGACGTGTTTGACCTTCTCGGCGGAATGTTCGGGTTCGCGCCAACCACGGACTACCTGGTCGCGCCGGACGTCTTCGTTTGTATGGAGTAGAGCCCGGTGCGCGCCGTAATGAAAAGCGTCCGGCCATCCTTGCCGCCGAAGGTGCAGTTCGCCGGGCTCTCGGGCACGTTGATAGTACCCAGGTGCTTGCCTTCCGGCGAGATGACGTATATCCCGGCCGGGCCCGACGTGAAGATGTTCCCGCGGCTATCGACTCTGAAACCATCCGGCCCACCGCGCCGGCCAACCGTCGTCAAATCGAAGAACACGGTTGGATTGGCGATCGTGCCGTCCTTCTGCACGTCGAATCGTTTGATCGAGGATCCGTCCGCCACGTAGAGGTACCTCTCGTCGGGCGAGAACGCCAGCCCGTTCGGGACATTCAGTTCCTTCGTCATCACCTCCAGTTTGCCGTCGCGGATGCGGTAGACGCCGCAGAACGGCAACTCGGCTTCGTTTCGCCTCGGGAGCCCGTACGGCGGGTCGCTGAAGTAGACCGAACCGTCCTTCGCTCGAATAATATCGTTCGGGCCGTTCAAGCGCTTGCCTTCGAAACGATCGGCGATCAGGGTCCGGCTTCCGTCCTTTTCGATGCGGATCACCTGCCGGTTACCTTGCTGGCACAACAGCAACCGGCCCTGCGAATCGAGAACCATCCCGTTGGGGCCGAAGTGGGTTACTTTCGGGGGCTCGTCCGTGTCCCAGCCGGCCTTCGTCAGGAAAGCCTCCGGCTTGCCGCCGGGAACGTACTTCCAGACGGTGTTCTTCATGAGGTCGCTGAATAGAAGATGGCCTTCCTGCATCCAGAGCGGCCCTTCGAGAAATCCCAAATCGCCGGCGAGTTTCTCGACCGTGGCGTTCGGATCGACCAGGGCGTCAAGCGCTGGGTCAATCCTCATGATCGCTCCGGCGCTCTGGGCCGAAAGGGTCGGGGCTAGCAGAATGCCAGCCAGGCAACCGAGAAAGGAGATGCGTGTCATCATAGCCATTGTCCCATTCTACAAAGACGTTGCGTGGCGTCGCCGCAGGATTTCGGGTTCGTGGAAACCAGCAATGCCGCCCGCGCCGCACCGCTTCCGCGGTGACACAGCGCCCCACCCGAGTACTGTCGATGTTCAACGTCGTGATAGAATGAACGCAGTTTCAAGCCGCTCTTGCCCGGAGGAACCGATGCGAAATGCCAACACCCGTCGGTCTTTTCTCGCCAAGAGCGCTTTAGCTGGCGCCGCTTTGCAGCCGCTTGCAGCACTTGGACAGGCAGTCCAAAACACCAACACGGCTTCCAGTCCGTCTGCCTTGAGGATCACCGAACTGAAGTGCGGCTACGTCCGCGGCAGCCTGTTTGTGAAGATCCACACCAATCAGGGCATCTGGGGGTGTGGCGAAGCGGTGGATGCCGTCGGCGGCACCTATTACATGGTGCAGAACATGGGCCGGCAACTCCGCAACCAGAGTCCGCTCAATGTCAATGCGCTGGCTGAACGGATCCGGAAAGGCGGGGTGTTCGGGGGCGCTCAGTCTGGCATGTTCGTGGCGGTTCTCAGCGCGATCGAAACGGCGCTCTGGGATCTGGCCGGGAAGGCCCTGAACGTGCCGGTGTACCAGTTGCTGGGCGGCAAGTTCCGCGACCGGATCCGCGTGTACTGTGACACCGCGTTCTATTCAGCCCGCGAGACCGGTCCGGCAGCGTTCGCTAAGGGGGCCGAGGGCGCGGTCAAGGCCGGCTACACGGCCATGAAGTTCGATCTGGATGAGGGCAACGATCCGAACAAGTATGACCGCGTCAACTGGACCGCAAGTCCCGGCGAGATCCAGCGCATGGTGGACCAGTTGACGGCTGCCCGCCAGGCGGTCGGGCCGAAGGTCGACATCTGCGCCGACATGCACGCCCGCTACGACCTGCCGACCGGGCTCCAGGTGGCCAAACGCCTGGAGCCGCTCAACCTCATGTGGCTGGAGGAGCCCGTTCCGGCCGAGAACGTGGACGCTTACAAGAAGATCGCCGACGAAACCAGCACGCCGATTTGCGGCGGCGAGAATATCTTCCTGGCGCACGGTTTCCGCAGGGGGCTGGAGATCGGAGCCTTCGACATCGTCATGCCCGACCTTCAGAAGATCGGCGGTCTCGGTGAAGGCCAGCGGATCGCCAACCTGGCGAATTTGCACTACGTGCCGTTCGCGCCGCACATGGTGGCCTCCTACCTCGGCGCCATGGCCTCCGCCCACGTGTGCGCCTCCGTGCCCAACTTCATGATCATGGAGTGGCAGACCTACTTCGACACTCAGCCGATGTGGAAGGAGATCGTCACCTACGACGGGCCGCAGGTGGAGAAGGGCTTCATCACGGTGTCCAACAAGCCGGGCATCGGGGTCGAAATCAACGAGGAAGGCATGCGCAAGTACGCCGCTCAGGGAGTACCGTTCTTCGCGTAGGACAGTCTGGGGCTGGTGGCGGGCGGGATTCAGTTCTCGGTTGAATGGAGCCCGCCGGCGCCGGCGCGGAATTCGATGTTGGTCTTCTCGGGCCGGCCGGGCAGGGTCTGCTCGCAGTTCCATACGCAGGCGCCGCAGTGGATGCACTTCTCGCGGTCGAATTGCGGCTGTCCTTCGGCGGAGGCCGTGATCGCTTCGCCCGAGCAGATCTCCACGCAAATCCGCGTGCCGCAGGTTTCGCACAGGTTCGGGTAAAGGAACACCACGTGGTCGGCGTAGCCCGCGGGGGCCTGCACCTTACCCCCCATCAACAAGGCGTCCTGATGTGAAACCAACAGTTGCCCGTCAAACGCAATCGCCGGCCAGCCGGCACGCTCCATCAGAGCGTCGTGTACGGAAGTGCCGTGCGCGAGACACTCCCGGCGGATACTGGCGATCTCCTCGGGCAGTAACTTATCTCGATAGTAGTCATCGAATCCAGTGATGTGCTCGTGCGGAGGCAGGGGCTCACCGGGAATGTTGATCGCGCCTTTGGTCAATCCGGACAGCGCCATCCCCACCAGTCCGGTGACCAGGCCCTTGTGAAAGCCGACCCGCGCGCGCTCGGCCACCTTAGCCTCCGACTCGACCCAACTGGCCTGACGGCGGCTTACGTACTCTTTCCGGAGGTTCTCCCGGGTGAACGGCTCGCCCCTGCCTAGAATGGCGAGAACCCCTTCCGCCAACGCCGTTCCCGTGGTCCACGCCTCATCCACTCCGGACCCGGTGAGGACGTTGGTGCTGCCGGAGCCTTCGCCGATCCGGGCGCAGCCGTCCAGCGCCAGATGCGGCTCGCCGATTCTGCCGGACTCGGCGATGGTCTTCGCGCCCCAGCTTCGGAGAGAGCCGCCCTTCAGATACCGCCACAGGTACGGATGCTGGATGAAGTGCTGTAAGTAACGGTAAGAGGTGCGGATGGGACTCGAGAACCAGGAGGGAACGAAGATACCCACGGAAGCGACGCGCCCTGGGTGGACATACAGGAACCCGAAGATCTCGGGCTCCGGGTAACCGAACGTGTGGAAGACGGTGCCCGGTTCCAGTTCCGAGGTTTCGGGAAGGTCGATGACCATCTTGGAGCCCACGGCCCAATCCCGGCTGTGATGGCCGGGCGGCATGCCGAAGTGCTCGTCAAGCTGGCGGCCCACCGGCCCGAACGGTCCGTCGCCAACCACGGTAAGCGACGCCTTGATGTCCATGCCGGGCATGAAGCCGGCGTCTGGATTGCCGGCCTTATCGGTTCCCTGATCCACCAGGCGCACGCCTACGACCTTGTCCTCTTCGATGAGGGCTTGCGACACAGGCGTCCCGGGCCAAACCTGCACGACGCCGGACGCCATCACCTGCTGGCCGACCCACTGGGTGAACTGCCCGATGGACAGAACCAGCCCGCCCTTCTTATGGAGGAAGTCCGGAGTGTAGGGAAGATCCAGCGCTTCCGCTTCGAAGGGGAGCACGCCGCGGAATGTGTGGATCAGCTTATCGGCGGCCCGAAGCGATGCCGACCGGCGGCTGGCGCCGATGGGATCGAGAAGGTAGAGAACCTTCTCGCGCCCGACGCTCGCCGCCATGGGAATCTGCGCCGGATCGAGATCCGGAAAGCTGGCGCGAATTCCGCGGGCCTTGGTCACCACGCCGGAGACCCCGAAGCCGATGTCGTCGGCCCGCTCGTAGCAGATCACCTGCAGCGGCAGACCGGGCGCGGCCTTGCTTTCAAAGCGCGGCGTGCCGTCGGGATTCATCAACTCCCGCGAGAGCGTGGTCAAAAACCCGCCCATGGCGGGGCCGAAGCCGACACAGACCACGTCGACATCCATGGTCTGGCGGTCGATGGGCGAATCGCTCATGCAGGATAATCCAGGGCCTCGGGAATCATGACCTTGGTGAGCGCCTCCGCCGCACGGTCCTTGGCGAGTTGGGCTCCGGTCAGGCAGCCATCGAGGCGGGCGCGCAGCCGCACGAACTGCTCGTAGCCTTCGAACCGGGCGCACGGTCCGGCCTTGGCGGGATGCGATCCGTCCTCGCCGACGACGTCGGTGGCGGCGCCTGCCAGGCCGGGGATGATGCCTTCGAGAGCCACAAGTTCTTCTTCGCGGTAGCATGCTTCACCGCCGGCCCCCTCCCAGGAGGGGTGAGCGCGGTAGCCGAACACCAGCTCCGCGCTGATGCGGCCCACTTCACCGGAGGCCCGGGCGCACTGCACGTGGCACAGGTCCGTGTAGAAGCTGACCAGCCCCGGCAGCCCTTCGGCCACCACGGGATTGGCGGCGCCCTTCTCCTCGAGTTCGATGACGTCCAGGATCAGGTAGCGTGCGGCGAGCAGCCAGCAGAGCGCGTCCGCCAGCGGGAACGTGACGCCGTGCCGCGAGCTGTGATAGAGCTTGGAGCCGCTGGGATCGGTGGCCTTCTGGAGATGGTTGAGCGTCCACAGCCACAGGTGCATGGCCGTGGCGAGCGTGCAGGCTCCGGTGCCCGGACGCTGAGAACCGATCTCGCGCATCTCGGCGATCCAGCGGTGGAAGTGCGCCAGGAACAGCTCGTTGGTCATGGTGAGGCTCAACTGGCGGCGCTGGACCGCTTCCGGTCCTTCGTAGGTGGCTTCCAGTTGCGCGTCCATCCACTTGTGCCCGAGGAAACCGGGGCAATCTTCCGTGATGCCGTAGCCGCCCATCAGGCTGACCGCTTCGCGCATCATGTTGGCGCCGTAGCCCGTGTTCCAGAGCTTGCAGGCCGGGCACAGCACGTTGGCCAGCGAATCGAGCATGACGAACTTCACCATGGGGTCGTCGCAGTTGACGCCGGACTGGAGGCAATCGAGCGCCTCCTTCTGATAGCGGCGCATGGCCTTGAATGCCGCGGTGCCGCGGCCGACGTTCTCTTTGGCGAAGATCTCCTCCTTCTTGTGTTCGAGCGGGTCCAACTCGTCGAACATGCGCGCGGCGGCGAATCCCAGCGAGGCGCTGGCCTCTCCCGTAGCCCAGATGTCGATGAGGCGGTGCGACACATCCTCCTTCATCTGGAGCCCCAACTCGTAACGGGGAGAACCCGGAGTGGCGACCTCGCCGCCCCGGAAACGCCCGCGGTGGTAGCGGATGATGGGCTCGATCGCCGAGAGCAGTTTGGCCGAAGTCATCACCCCCACGGTGACGCGGGTGCGCCGGAAGACGGCCTCGATGATCTCGCCGTGGTTGTAGGTGGGGATGATGACGCCGTCCTGGACCGTGTAGCCGCCAATGATGCGGCTGGCGGGCACGCGCAGGCTGAGGACGGGATCGCGCGTCGAGGAGAGCTGATGCACCAGCTTGCGCGCGGGCGCGCCGCGGTCGTAGGTGCCCGGATCGGTCTCCTCCAGAATGATCATGCAGCTTCCCTTGATGCGCGGGTCGGAGGAATCCACGGCGGCGGTCACGAATTTGGCGAAGGCCATGTTGGTGATGAAGCGGCCGCGCTTGTCCACCTGGAGGATGGGTTCCTTGCCGTCTTCCCACTCGACGATCCGCACCTTGCCGCCGAGCAGACCGGTTTCGACGCCGACGTAAGGGATCGGCTCGGTGAGCGCGAACGCTCCGCGCCAGATTTCGCGATCCTCGCCGGGGGCGGGAGGAGCGCAGCGACGGAAGTAGGTTTCGACCTGCTCGGGCGTGCCGCGTTCGTGAATCGGCGCCAGGGCCAGGCAGTTCGCCAGGCTGCTGGTTGCCGCTCCAGCATCCACCCAGCCGAGTTCGAACGCCACCAGCGCCAGCGCCAGGTTCTTCGGCCCTTCGATGAAGCCGCCCTGACTCGGGTCCAGAATCACGGAGCTGATCCCGGATTCGTCGAAAGCCTTCAGCAGCCCCGCCTTCTCCGCGGTCCACTCGTGCGAGTTCCGCGCGCCCGCGGCGACCAATCGCGCCACCGGCCCGCGGGCGACGGCCCGGCTGGACTGCACGATCATCTGGAGATCGTAACGCTCGGCGAATCGCCACATGATGTGGCGAACATCGTCCCCAGGGAGAGTGCGCAGAGTCTCGATCTTGAGGTTTTCCACACCCGTTGACATCAGAGGTGTCCTTTCTTCTTACTGCTCTTGAAGGGCTGTGCTGATTTGGCTAGTAACATGGCACAGTCGGGCGTCAGGCCCGATGCTCGATATGAGCGGCGTAGAGCGCCTGTTCGTACGGCGCCCAGTTCCAATCCGTGGAGAGGCCGAGCTCGGTGAGCTTCTCGCTGTAGACGGGCGCGTCGTAGCTGCCGCTCGGAAACTGGCAGCCGGGATTCCCCATGGTGTAGCCACCGGGGATGGTTGTGCAGTTGAAAGTGAACAGGCAGCCGCCGCCCCGCGCGAGCTGGGTACACAGCTCGAAGCTCTCGCGGGTGCTGACGAACGGACGCACCTCGGGGAAGAGCAGGTTGTGCAGCGCCACGGTGACCTGGAACTCGGCGTCGGACGGCGTGAATGGCGTGGTGTGCACTTGAGCGCCGGGCGCGGGCTTGAGCCGCGGGATTCCGAGGATCGTGGCGGCCTGGCCGCACTGCTCACGAAGGTACATCTCGTGGCTGATGAGCATGGCCCAGTCGCGCTTCCAGGGGCTGAGTCCGGTGAGAATGCCGATGCCGACGTCGCGGACTCCGGCCGAGAGCATGCGTTCGAAGGCGTCGAGGCGATACTCGAAGCGAGGCTTCTTGCCGCGGCCCGGGTGAAGCTCCTGGTAGCGCCAGCGGTCGTAGGTCTCCTGCCAGAGCACGGAGAAGGAGAGACCGGCGGAGACCAGGTCGCGGTAGTCGCTCTCTTCGAGCGCTTCGGCGCTCAGGCCCACCACGCCGCCACCGCGCTGCTCCAGGAGCTCTTTCAGGAGCTCGATGTGCCGGCACATGGCCGCGGGACGTACCAGCGGGTCGCTGGCGTAGACCAGTTCCAGGCAGCGGAAGCCTTTCTCGTCGATGAGGAACTCGGCCTCGCGGCGAAGTTGCTCGTCGCTGAGCCGCACGCGATGCACGGCGTCGCCATGATTGCCCGCGCGGTAGTTGCAGTAGAGGCAGTGTTCGTTGCAGATGCTCGAGACGTAGACGGGGACCACGGCCTGCACGGTGTTCGAGAAGAGCGCGGACTTGGTTCGCTCGCTGCGCTCGAGGAGGATGGCGTCGAGCGCGCCGCCCGTGCCGAAGCCTTCGGCGAAGAGCAGACGCGCCAGCGCGCGGTCTCCGGGCGCGGCCGCGCGGGCGAGCGAGAGCGCCTCGTCGGGGGCGAGAGGCTTCTCGCCGGGAATCTCGTTCCAGAGCCGTTCGTGGAGATCGGAAAACATGGTCATGGGCGATACGTCGCGGTCGACGTGTCGGTCTCCCAAATCTTGACGGAGGCGAGACGCACGTCCGGCGGGAGGCCGCGGGCAATCTCGTCGTAGAAGTACTTGGCCATGTTCTCGGCGGTGGGGTTGACCGCGTCGAAGGGCGCCACGTCGTTGAGAAACTCGTGATCGAGGCGGTCCATCACGCCGTGCAGCAGGCGCTTCAACTCCACGAAGTCCATGAGCAAGCCGGCGGAGTCGAGCTGTGCCGCCCTCCACCGCAAGCTGAACCTTGTAGTTGTGGCCATGCACTTTCTCGCACTTGCCCCGATAGTCCCGAAGGGCGTGGCCGGCGGCGAACGTGTCTTCCACGGAAATCTCAAACATCGAAAAACGTCTCCACTTCGCTGCGCTCCGTCGTGAAGCGGTAGTCCGGCAGGCTGTCAAAGAAGACCTGCCCGTAGCGCTGCTTGGTAACCCGATTGTCCAGAAGCACCAGCACCCCGCGGTCCGACCGGCTGCGAATCAACCGTCCGAAACCCTGCTTAAGCGCCAACGCCGCTTGCGGGATCTGGTAATCGAAAAACGGATTTCCCCCCTGCTCGCGGATGGTGCGGATCCTGGCCTCCACGACAGGATCGCTTGGAACCGCAAACGGTAGCTTATCTATGATAACAAGGCTGAGCTGTTCGCCTGGCACGTCCACTCCCTGCCAGAACGAAGAAGTGGCGAACAGGACGCAGTGGGGCGTGGCGCGGAACTCTTCGAGCAGCGCGTTGCGGGGGCCGGTTCCCTGGAGCAGCGTGGGGTAGTCGAGATCGAAAGCGATGCGGTCGTGGACCTGCTGCATCTGCGCGTAGCTGGTGAAGAGCACAAAGGCGCGGCCGCGGCTGGTCTCGATGAGGCGCGCGATCTCGGTGGCGGCGTCCGCGGTGAAGCCGGGGCTGCGCGGGTCGGGCAAGTGCTGGGGGACGTAGAGCAGCGACTGTTTGGGGTAATCGAAGAGACCCTCGACGACGAGGCTGCGCGCGGAGCGCAGGCCCAGGCGGCTCTGGCTGTAGTCGAAGTTGCCGGCGACGGCGAGCGTGGCCGAAGTGAGGACGATGGCGTCCACGTTCGAGAAGAGGCGCTCGGCGAGGATGGTGGAGACGTCGATGGGGGTGGACTGCAGGAAGCAGCCGCGCCCGCGGCGCTCGATCCAATAGACGTTCGATTCGTCGCGGTCTTCGATCAGGAGGCGCAGCGTGTCGCTGAGCTCGCGCACGCGCTCGCGGATGGGGATGAGCTCTTCGGGGGCCTCGGGCACGTACTCGAGGCGCGCGGCGAGGAGCTTCAGCGCAGTCTGGAGATCGGCATAGCGCTCCTCCTGGTCGGGGGCGAAGACCTTGCCGGCGGGGATGCCGGAGCGGCCCTCGATGTTCTCGAACAAGTCGAAGAAGTGGACGACGCGGGCGTCGAAGGAATCCAGGGTCGTGTCGAGATCGGGGGAGCCGAAGCCCTTGCGGCGGGCGAGCGCGGCGATGTCGCGGCGCACGTCGGCGAGCTGGTAGTTGCTGATGGACACGCCGAAGTACTGGCCGGCGACGTCCTCGATTTCGTGGGCCTCGTCGAAGACCACGGCGGCGTATTCGGGGATGATGCCGCCGTACTCGTCCTCCTTGGCGGCGAGGTCGGCGAAGAAGAGGTGGTGGTTGACGATGATGATGTCGCTCTCGGCGGCCTGGCGGCGCATGGCGGTGAGGAAGCAGCGGTCGAACTGGGGGCACTTCTGGCCGGTGCAGAGCTCGCGGCGGGCGTCGAGCTTGGCCCACAGGGTGCTCTTCTCGGGGAGCGTGCGGATTTCGGCGCGGTCGCCGGTGGCGGTGGTCTTCTCCCACTCGCGGATGATTTCGAAGTCGGCGACCTCTTCGAGGCCGGTGAGGATGGGCTCCTTCTCGGCGTCGTAGATCTTCTGGCGGCAGGCGTAGTTGGCGCGGCCCTTCATGTAGCAGACCTTCAGGGGGCGGTCGAAGTGCTGCTGGAGGAAGGGGACGTCCTTGAAGAAGAGCTGCTCCTGGAGGTTCTTGGTGCCGGTGGAGATGACGACGCGGCGGCCGGAGAGGATGGAGGGGACCAGGTAGGCGAGGGTCTTGCCGGTGCCGGTGCCGGCCTCGACGATGAGGTGCTTCTTGTCCTTGAAGGCGGCTTCGACTTCGAGGGCCATGGCGAGCTGGCCGGGGCGGAACTCGAAGTTGGGGTGCCAGGTGGAAAGCGGGCCATGCGGGGAGAAGAAGTGACGGGTGGTGACCGGCTTGGCGCGAGGGGGCATGGGAGGTGTCCTCTTGAGTCTAGCGGATCACGCCAAGGCGCAAAGGCGCAAAGGCTAACATGCTGATTCCACGGTAGTTTACGGAAATTGGCTTTGATTGGTCAAAAAGGCTTTTTGAGCCTGGACCGGGGGGCGGCGCACCCGGTTCCCGGCGGAGAGTATTGTAGCACGGGGGGGCGAATGGCCGGCTCAGAAG
>CAWDER010000033.1:0-221869 GCA_963801345.1 Bryobacteraceae bacterium | reverse complement strand
CACTTTCGATTTGGCAAACGCCAGGCTTGCAATGTGGTGTATAATAAAACCCGGCGTTTGACTCTTGTATTTTGCTTCGCAAGTTTGTCTCGAAGGGCTCCCGGGGCTCGCTCTCTACCGCAACCATGAAAACTGTGGAATGGGGGTGTGCCTGATGGGCTCCACTTTGTACTTTCCGCGATCACGTTCGAGAGTCAGTGCTCAAGACTGTCTATAGTAGGGAAGTGTATGAAGGAAACTGGTACTGTGAAGTGGTTTAACGCTGCGAAGGGCTATGGCTTCATCCAGCGCGACAATGGAGAAGACGTGTTCGTGCACTACTCCGCCATCCAGGCGGAGGGCTATCGAGCGCTTGAAGAAGGTAGCAGGGTGGAGTTTGAAGTGACCCGCGGCCAAAAGGGATTGGCGGCGGTGAACGTCGCACCTGTGTCCTAGACTGTGTGCATCAGGCGGCCGGCGGGGAGGGCTTCGGCTCGTCCCGCCGGACCTGATCCGAGAAGTGCTTCCAGGGAACGGACGACTCGCCGATTTCCGGATGTGAATCAGCCTCAAGGAGGAGGATGAGCAAGGAAGATTGCATTGAAGTCACGGGAACCGTCGTCGAGAAGTTTCCCGGTGGCTTGTTTAGCGTGCAGCTCGACCAGGAGCGGACCGTGTTGGCCCACCTGGCCGGCAAGCTGCGCAGGAATCGCATCCGCGTGCTGGCGGGTGACCGGGTGACCATGGAGCTGTCGCCCTACGATCTGACGAAGGGCAGGATCACCTACCGGCACAAGTAATCCCCGCATGCCCTGCTGGCCGTAGCCGGTGTTCCGTCCCGCCGAACCCCGTGGCCGCAGTCCGAAGAGAACATGCCCAGGAAGATCCTCTTCATCTTCGGAACCAGACCCGAAGCCATCAAGTTGTGCCCGGTCGTTCTGCACCTCCTCCGCTCCGGCGGTTTTCAGGTGAGTGTGTGTGTCACGGCGCAGCATCGGGAACTGCTCGACCAAGTCCTATGCGCCTTTGGAGTCTCTCCCGACTATGACCTGGGGCTGATGCTGCCCGGACAAACCCTGTTCCAGTCCACCTCCAGGATTCTGGCTGGGCTGGAACCTGTGCTGCTGGCGGAGAAGCCGGACATGGTGCTGGTCCAGGGGGACACGACCACGACTCTGTGTGGCGCCCTCGCGGGCTTCTATACCAGGACTCCGGTCGGCCATGTCGAAGCCGGGCTCAGAACCGGCGACCCTCTGCGCCCCTTTCCGGAAGAGACCAATCGGGTCCTGACCACCCACCTCGCTTCGCTGCACTTCGCGGCCACCGAGGGTGCGGCGGCCAACCTGATCGCCGAAGGAATCCCCCGCCAGCGAATCGCGGTCACCGGCAACTCGGGCATCGACGCCGTCCTTTACGTGCGCGAGGGCCTCGAACAGGGCCGTCTGAAGGGTCTGGAGTGGCCGCAACTCGACCCCGCCCGGAAGCTAATCCTGGTCACCGGCCACCGTCGCGAGAGTTTCGGTGACGGCTTCGAGCGGATTTGCGCCGCTCTGACCCGGCTGGCCAAGCGCCGCGACGTCCAGATCGTGTACCCGGTACACCCGAACCCGAGTGTTCAGGCGCCCGTCGGCCGGCTCTTATCGGGCCTGGGAAACGTCTTTCTGGTCGATCCGCTGGACTATGTTCCCTTCGTGGACCTCATGCGCCGCGCCTATATCCTGCTGACAGACTCCGGCGGGGTCCAGGAGGAAGGGCCCTCTCTCGGCAAACCCGTCCTGGTCATGCGCGACAATACCGAACGCCCCGAGGCGGTCGAGGCAGGCACAGCCCGACTGGTCGGGACGGACACGGACCGCATCGTCGAACAGGTTTCCCTGTTGCTCGAAAACCGCTCGGAGTACGACCGCATGGCTCGCGTTCACAACCCATACGGAGATGGCCAGGCGAGCAGCCGCATTTCCGACGTAATCCTCTCATTCTTCAAGTAAAACAGCACCTGATCCAGGGGCCGCAGCGGCGCCTCCAACGCCCTCCCGAAAGGGGGTCACAGCCGATTGCAATCCTATAATGTAGCCGGGAGGGTACGACAGACCATGAGGAACGGCGTCGCTTCGGGGAAGAACAGGAAGACGGTGTCCTCGCCGCCTCCGCCCGGCATCATCACGCTGCTTTCCCGGAAACTTATCGGGCAAGCGGACGCACTGGGAGGCATCGTGCCCTATCTGCAGGTCTACCAGGCCGGTCTTGCGCCAGAGGGGCGGCCCGCGGGAGTTTTTCTGCTCCTGGGTCCGACGGGCACGGGCAAGACGAAAACCGTCGAGGCGCTCGCCGAGATCCTGCACGGCAGCGAGAGAAACGTCCTTAAAATCGACTGCGGCGAGTTTCAAATGGAGCACGAGGTCGCCAAGCTCATCGGCGCGCCTCCGGGCTACCTGGGCCACCGGGAGACCCAGCCGATGCTGACGCAGCAGAAGCTAAGCATGGCGGCCAGCGAGAAATCCAGTCTGTCGCTGGTCCTCTTCGACGAGGTCGAGAAGGCGGCGCCCTCGCTGGCCCGCCTCTTGCTCGGCATCCTCGACAAGGCCGTGCTTCGCCTGGGGGACAACACCACCGTCAACTTCGAGCGGAGCATGATCTTCCTCACCAGCAACCTGGGCAGCCGCAGCATGATGAATGAGCTTCTGCCGAGATTCGGATTCGAAGCGGGAGCCGGCGGGGAGCGCCGCGACGTGGGCCGCAAGCTCACCAGCATCGGCGCCGGCGCGGCACGCAAGCAGTTCTCTCCGGAATTCATCAACCGCATCGACCGCATCATTACGTACCATCCCCTGGATCAACAGTCGCTCGCCGAAATTCTGGATCAGCACATCGAGGAGTTCCAGCGCCACCTCGCCGCGCGCCTCGGCCCCAACGGGTTCGAGGTCGAGGTTCCTCCCGAAACGCGTCTGGCCATTCTGCGCAAGGGAACCAGCCTCGAGTTCGGGGCCAGGGAGCTCAAACGAACGCTGCACCGCCACCTTACGGAGCCGCTCGCGGCCCTGGTCGCCGGTGGTGGAATCGCGCCCGGTTCCTCGGTCCGCCTGCGTCTTCGATGAGGAGGAGGACCACCTGTCCATAGAGATCGAAGCCGCCACGCCCCTCGCCGATGGTGGATACTGACGGGTGATGGCAGGTACTCTTTATCTGGTCGCCACCCCCATAGGGAACCTGGAGGACATCACCTATCGAGCGGTTCGGGTCCTCAAAGAAGCTGGCCTGATCGCCTGCGAAGACACCCGCCAAACGCGTAAGCTGCTGGACCACTACGGCATTCGAACACCCACCGTCAGCTACCACGAGCACAATGAGGCGCCGCGGGCCGCGGAGCTTCTGGAGAAGCTCCGGCAAGGGCTGATCGTGGCGCTGGTCTCCGATGCGGGCACGCCGCTGGTCTCGGACCCCGGCTACCGCCTGGTCCAGCGCGCCATCGAAAACGAGATCCGTGTGGAGCCGGTGCCCGGGGCCTCGGCGCTACTGGCCGCGTTGACCGCGTCCGGGCTGCCTTCGGATGAATTTCACTTTGCCGGCTTCCTTCCGCCGAAATCCGGCCGCCGACGGAAGGCATTGGAGAATCTCAAGGCGGAGGAAGCCACCCTGGTCCTCTACGAATCGCCGCACCGGATTCTCGAAACGCTCGAGGATCTGGCGGTCGTGCTCGGCGACCGTCCCATCGTGCTGGCCCGTGAGATCACCAAGCTCCACGAGGAATTCCTGCGCGGCACGCCCGCCGAGCTGAAGGAACTGCTCCAGGCGCGCGCCTCCATCAAGGGAGAGATCACCCTGCTTGTGGGGAAGGCGCTCCACGCGGAGAGCGACGACACCCCGCTCGCGCAGGCCGTCGAGGAGTGCGTGCAATCCGGCATGCCGCGCATGGAGGCGATCAAAGCCGTTGCCCGCCGCCGCGGTCTCTCCAAACGGGAAGTCTACAAGGCCTGCGGGCCGGCCTCCCGTTAGTGGCGCACGTAGGGGTCTGTCAGCCGCTGTTCCAAAAAGGCGCGATCGATCACCAGCTCGTACTGACTGTGCTGGGACCGCATGTCTCCCGCCAATGCGAGTGCCTGCCGGTAGTTCTCCACCGCCTCCGCGCGCCGGCCCAGGTGATCCAGCAATATCCCCTGCCACGCAACTGCCTGGAAGTGCCTTGGCCTGTTCGTGTTCTTGGCTGCAGCCGCGGTGCGGCGGCAAATCTCCAGCGCCTGCTCGTAGTAGCGTCCGTCGTAGAGCAGCAGCCCCAGTTTGAACAGGATGTCCGGGTCCTCCACCTTCAACTTCACAACGGGACCGTACAGAGCCGCAGCTTCCTTGCCGGCCCCGGCCCAGGGCAACTCCAAAACCTTTGAAGCAAGCGCCTGGTACTCCGGGGTCGGCGGTGGCCAGATGAGCGGAAACTCGCGATCGGGATCGATAACCACTTCCCTCAGGGCCGGCTTTCCGCGCCATTCCAGGGTCTGGTTCTTCAGGGAACGCTCCGTCCACGACCTTGCGGTACTGCCGTTCTCGAATCGCGCTTCCACGGGGATGGGCATCGCAATCTCTCCGATTCGGCGGATACGCACCCGGCTCACCTGAGTCCCGCCCTCCATCGCGTTCTCGGTTGCCGTCACCTCGTAGGAGGCATACCCGTTGGTCTGTAGCCAGGGGGTGAAGAACCAGCCCAGATCCTGGGCGCTCTCCACTTCGGCTACCCGCCGGAATTCCGCCGTTCCCATCCGAGCGCCCCCATACTCGCGCAGGCAGCGGGAATGCACCCGCTCGAACGTCTCGGAACCCAGGATGGCGGCCAGCGCACTGATAATCCCGTAGGCCTTGTTGTGCGTCACTTGCGAATTGTAGTCAAGCGAAGTTGGCCGATTCTCGCCGGGGGCATCTGCACCGTCGTGTCCATGCCGTTCCGCATAGTGTTCGCGTAGCTCTCGAGACGGGCGGGATGCAACTCCCTCATCCCACGCTCCCGGGAGTATTCCCGGTCCATCCAAATGCCCAGCCCGACCATCAACCAGCCCCAGCTTGCTTCGGAGTCCTTCGCCATCACGTGTTCGAGCCAGTACTGATGCCCGATCTCGTGCGCCACGATCCAGCGCCAGTGGGTCGCGGGTGAAGCGTCGAACGCCTCCATTCCGTGGATCATGACCATGCTGGTCGCAATAGGGTACCCTCCGCTGGTGGGCGCCGGTTCTCCCTGCACGATCGTCAAGCTCGGCTGCGGGTACATTCCGAAGCGTTTCCGGTAGAACTGAATCGCATCCACCGCGTGGCTGGCCAGCGTCTCGGCGCACCGCCGCATGGACGGCAGAAAAAAGACCCGAATGACGGTCCTCCCCGCAGTCGTCTCCAATTCCTGATGCCCCCTGCCCAGCCACAGACCGAAGGATCGGATGCCGTCGCCCTTGTAGCGGCCCGTGCCCGGCTCCCGCCGCCCGCTGGCCGCCACCTGAAGACCCTCCGGCGCGTCGATCCCGACGTCGAAGGAAGCCTGTGTTTCGTAGCCCCAGTAGAGCCTCGGATGCCAGTTGGCAAGGCGCAGCGCGGAGTCCGCGTCCGGCAGTTTCACGGCACGCTGGAAGCGGATACCGATCTCTATCTCCTCCCCCGCCGCCAGCGGAGCCGGGAGATCGACTTGCCGAAGTTCGCCTTCGACGCCGCGAATCCCCAGGTGCGCTCCTCCTGCACGGATCTCGAGAAGGCCGGCCTGCTTGCCTTCCCAAGCGAATCGCAGCCGTTGTAGCGCCGCTCCGGATCTGTTCTTCATCCGGATGGTGCCGCGACCCTCCATCTGGCCGTGCTCGGGGAGAAAGTGGACATCCAGCCGGTAGTGCTCCTCCGGCGGACGGAGCGGTGACCCCGGATCCGCCGCCTTTTGCGCGAGGGCCCCCCACCCCGCCAGCAATAGCATTCCCGCCGCGGACCATATGACTCTCACCATTGGACCTCCCACAACCTCTAACGAAAGACGGTCTGGAGTGGTTCCCGGCTTTCGCTTCGTGGCCGGTCCGCGGATTCGTCAGCGGCGGCGAGAATGGAGATGCGGGCCTACTTCGCGATCCGGACCATCACGACGCCGTGCGAAGGCACGTCGGCCGAAAAAGCGTCCGCCATTTTGCCGAGGTCCTTGTGGGCCCACAGGTCGCGCACCGCGTGCGATCCCTTGACGCCGACGTCGCTCCACTTGGCCGTAATCTTGGCCGTTGCCGGCGCCCCGGTTGAAGAGTCCCACGGCGTACCCGCCATCGGCCAGCGGCTTCGACCAGACTTCCAGCGCGCCTTCCTTGGCCACCCGCACGCCCTGTTTGCCGAGCTTGTCCTGATTCACCGCGATGACCTCCTTGTTCATGAGGATGTCCTTGATGTTCTGCTGCATGTCCCGGATGTCATTGCCCGCCAGCAGCGGCGCGGCCAGGATGCACCACAGGCTCATATGAGTGCGGTACTCCTCGTCGGTCATGCCGCCGTTGCCGACCTCCAGCATGTCGGGGTCGTTCCAATGTCCCGGTCCGGCGAACTTCTCGCGGCCCAACTGCTGATCGAACCCGATCCGGTCCATGGATTGCCACCGGTCGCCGATATCGCCGGTGGTGCGCCAGGAATTGCCGCCCACCTTTTCGCCCCACAGACCAACATCGCGCTGCCCGTACTGGCAAAGGCTGTAGAAGATCTTGCGGCCCGACTTCAACAGAGCCTCGCCCATCTTGGCGTACGCGGCGGCCATGGTGGACTGCGCGTCGTCGTAGACCTGGGTGGCGCTGCACCAATCGTACTTCAGGTAATCGATGCCCCAGGCGGCGTATTGTTTGGCATCCTGCACTTCGTGCTGATAACTGCCGAGGTAACCGGCGCAGGTCCTGGGTCCGGGTGAGGAGTAGAGGCCCAGTTTCAGACCTTTCTTGTGCACATAATCGGCCAGGGCCTTCATGTCGGGGAACTTGTTGTTGGTCATGATATTCCCCTTGGCATCGCGCCCCGCTTCCCAGGTGTCGTCGATGTTGACATAGATGTAGCCGGCGTCCCGCATGCCGCTGGTCACCATGGCGTCGGCCATCTCGCGCACCATCTTGTCGGAAACCTTGTTTGTGAACTTGTTCCAACTGTTCCAACCCATCTGTGGCGTCTTACCCATGCCGTTGGACTTCACCGGGGCCGGATCCGCCAGCGCCAAGCGTGGCGGGGGAACCGGCAGCGGCTTGGGCGGTTCGGTGGAAACCCTGGTCAGCTCATAAGTCTGCGTCTGGGGCGGCGAGGCGCCCCTCTGAGCCGCCGGTGCCGGCGTTCCGGACGCTCCCGCAGGCGGCGTCCGCTGGCCACCGCGGCCGGGCGTGGTTGTGGAGAGCTTCATCTTGCCGTTTTCGAGCGTGCCAACATACGTCTGGCGGATGGGTTGCGCGCCGGCGCCGCGTCCGGGCCGTTCGGTGATCAGCGTGACGGTGTTCCCTTCCACCTTCCCTTCCACGAAATTCCCCTCGAACCGCGGGGAGACCATGTACCCGGTTACTGTGCTGCCGCTCTGGTTGAGCGCCACTTCGATTTGAAGCCCGTTGTCGGCCGTGGAGAAATTCCCCGTCCAACGGCCGGTCACATTCTGTGCGTTTGCCGCGGCCAGGCAAACCAGCGCGGCCACGATAGTAAATAATGATTTCATAGCTTTCTAATCCTCCGAATTCCAGGGCGAACCGTTTCCCGCCTTCCTATGCTGTGGGGCACTCTCATCCAAAATTCCCCTTGGATCTCCCGGGTTGTCAGGCGAAGTTCTGGCGGGCTGCCACTCGATTCTGCGCGGTCCGAGCACCCATGTCAAGCAGTTCCGGGGCGATCGGAGCGTGTTGATACGGCCCTCGTAATCTCCAAGACCCGTCCCGCCGATAGATGAAGCATGTGCCGGGCGCGAGGGAGAGGAACGCGGTGAGAATTGCCGCCCCGGAAATCTTGTTGATCGACGACAACCTCGGAGATGCTCGTCTGATCGCTGAGGTCCTCCATATGGCGGCCCCGGAGGCCAAGCTGAGCGTAACGCGCGATGGCGTGGAGGGAATTCGGTTTCTGCGGCCCGCCGGCGAGTGCGCGACCGCGCCGACTCCGGATCTGATTCTCCTGGATCTTCGCATGCCCAAGAAGAACGGGCTCGAGGTCCTGGCGGAGGTCAAACAAGATCCCATCCTCAGAAGCATTCCAGTGGTGGTTCTGACCAGTTCCGAAGCGCCGCAGGATATTCGCAACGCCTACGATTTGCATGCCAACTGCTTCGTAACCAAACCAATCGACCTGAAGGGCTTTCTCAAGGCCATTCAGTCCCTCACCGATTACTGGTTCGGTGTGGCCAGGCTTCCGTGCGCTACGGCACGCGAGCAGCGCGCCGACTAGCACCCACCTCATCGAGGACAATCCTGCCGAGCGATTGATTGAGGATCCGGACCGGTTTTCGGCTGCGCACAGTGCGCGTCGTCCGCCGCAATCGGCGCAACCCGCACGGCGGGAGGAGGAGCAACTTCCCACTCTGCACTCGTCATGAACCAGCCTTGCCCGCATCTTGGTCTTTGATGTACGCTCACGTCGAAGGAGAAACTACCATGTTGCAGCGTCTTGCTCCCGTGCTCCTGCTCCTATCCATGCCCTGCGCCGTTTTTCCTGCCACCAGGGCAACCAACTACTCCAGTGAATTGGTCATCCTCGAACGCGGCCAGGTCGTGGAGTCCATGAAACTGTACGTGTCCGGCCAGAAATCCCGTACCGAAGGGCTAATGGGCGGCGAGATGATCGGCATCGTCCGGCGGGACAGGGGAGTCAGCTATACTCTCTATCCCGACCAGCGCATCTACACCGAGCAACCCCTGTCCGGGGCCAAACCGGGCAGCCCCGACCTCAGCACGCTCGATCTGGACACCCTGAGACGGGTGAATCTCGGGCGGGAGAACGTCCTGGGTTATGCATGCACGAAGATACGCGTCACCCTGGGTAGCCTGCCCAATGGCCAGCCTCTGGTTGCCACGGTCTGGGTGGTGGACATCCTGGGTGTGCCCGTTCGCCTGGAGACTATGGGCATCGTCCAGGAAAACCGCAACCTGGCGATCGGCCCGCAGCGCGCCGCCTTGTTCGAGATTCCCGCCGGCTATGCCGAGGCCGACGCCCGGTCCGTATCCAGATCCAGGACCCCCTCGGGCAGGACGCCGCCCCCGCGCCGCGACGACAGACCCACGATCGGCGAGCGGATCGACCAGGCGCTGGCGCGTCTCGGCCAAGCCCCGCCTGCTCCCAAGGGCGGCGCATCCGTCGCGGCTTCCGCGTCATCCGCGGGATCCCGGATGGAGATGAACACGAACCGCATGGGTGGCGACTACCGCGACCTAAGCCTTTCCAGAGCCGATCCGTCCCTGTGCCAGGCTGCCTGCAACGGCGAGGGGCAGTGCGTCGCGTGGACCTACGTCAAGCCCGGCGGGCCTGGCGAGCGCGCCCACTGCTGGCTCAAGGACTCGGTGATGACGCCCGATTCCGACGACTGCTGTGTATCCGGCGTCAAGACAGCCGGTGGCCGGTCGGCGGCCTCCAGGAGATACGACTTTGAAATGAACGTCAATCGCAACGGCGGGGACTACCGGGACTTTGCTCCGCCGAGCGCCGACCCGGCCCTGTGTGCCGAAGCCTGCGGCAAAGAGGCCCGCTGCCGGGCCTGGACCTGGGTGAATGCGGATCTCGAGGGACCCACCGGCCACTGCTGGCTGAAAAGCAGCGTCCCCCCCACGGAAGCGGACGACTGCTGTGTGTCGGGTCGGAAGCCGTAGCGGGCAAAGCGGCGGTCCCTGCTGCGGCAGACCGAAAAGCGCGGGCAGGGACGCGGATAAGCCTGTGTGGGCTCCTAAGTCCTTTAGAACGACCCCGGTTCATAGACGGGAAGCACCCGCCGAATTGCTTCCCGCCCTTTTGGACTTCCCTGGCAGCAAGACTCGCCAACATCCACTTCATTGGCGGAAACCAGATCGCTTCTGGCTGAATCGGGTTGGCCGATTGCGGAGCAGAACATTCGGACGGAGACGGACAGCAGTCTCTTCATGGAACGTGTCGAGGTGCTCTGCGCCAAGTGCGACGCTCATTCGGGACACGTCTTCGAGGATGGCCCGGCGCCGACGCACCTCCGATACTGCATGATTTCGGCTACTCTCAGATTCAAGAAGCAAGCTTGAATTGGTACTCCGGGTAGGTCCGCCGCCGCGCGGATTGCGGCGCTACAACCCCGCCCCTACTTGGGCGACCAGTACGCGCGCTGACCCGCATATCCCCCGTCATTCAGGTTCGCCAGAATAGCGCGCCGCAGCCGCAGGATGCTGATCTCGCCCTGCTCCTGGTAGATGACCTTGCCGCCCGGGGCGATCACCATCGTGAACGGGACCCCCGCGTCCCAGCTCTTGTCAAACGCCGCCTGCATGCCAGAGGTGTCGTCGCTCCCAAACAGGAGGTTGCGGGTGGTGACCCGCAGGCTTTGAAGCGTCTTCATGACCCCCACCCTCTCGTCGGGATAGTTGGCGGATACCGTGACGAAGTCCAAGCCGCGGGTGCGGTACCGGTAGTAGGTTTCGAGAAGCTGTGGCATCTCCTCGATGCAGGGGCCGCACCAGGTGGCCCAGAAGTTCACCATCAATATCTTGCCTCCCGCGTTGGCGCGCAGTTCCTTGAGCTCACCGGCCGTAACCAGGTTCAGCGTAACGGGATCGGCGGCGATCTTCGCCATTTGTTGCTGCCTGGCCGGGCTTGGCCCCTTCCACTTCGTGGCGCATCCGAACGCCGGCGCGTGTGGGGCCGGCACGGGCTTGCCCGCCAGAATGGCGTCGAGCGCGCTACGCGCATCCCGGACTTTCACCAGGGACTCGCTCTGGTTGTCGTCCAGCCGCCCCTCGTACTGGAGCTTGCGGTCCTTCCCGAAGATGAAGATGTGCGGCGTCGCGACCGGACCGTACTGGTGCGAAGCGGCCTGGGTCTGGCCGTCGAACAGGAAGGGGTAGGCAATGCGCCGGTGCTCGGCCCTGGCCTTCATGCCCTCCAGGTCGTCGCTCACGTCGGTATAGGCCAGCTCGACGTGGGTCTCGGCAGCCGGATCGTTAGGATTGATGGCCACGAAGTTCACGCCTTTGTTTCTGTAGTCGTCGTAGAGCCGTTGAACGCGACCTTCATAGAGTTGGGCCGTCGGGCAGTGGACACAAGTGAACAGAACCGCCAGGACCGGCTTGCCGGCGTACTCTCTCAGCCGGTGCATCTTCCCGTCAACGCCGGGAAGGGCGAAGTCCGGCGCCGGGGAGCCGATTGCGAGAGTGGGGTGTCCCTTTGCGGCCACCTGGATCTCCGGAGCGCGTGCGCCTGGGGCTGCCGGTTGCTGGCATGGGGCCGGCATGGGGAACGCAAGTAACGCCAGATACGCCCCGAGTGCGCCGGTCTCCATGCGGAATCGATTCGTCATCATCGCCGATCGGTTTCCTTGCCTGTGCCGTCCCCAGGGCCGGCGGTCCGTCCTGCATCGGGAGACCCTGTGGCCTTATGGCGTCGCCCAGTAGTTGGGGTGGGTGATGTAGGTGTCATTCTCCAGATTCGACAGGGTCGCGCGCCGCAGCGCCAGAATGTCCACCGGTCCTTCCTGTTGATAGACCACCCGTCCGCCCGGAGCAATCACGATGGTAAAGGATGCGTTCGGATCCCAGCGCGCATCGAACGTGGACTGCACCGCGTCCGTGGCTGCGAGCTGCAGATTCCGGGTGCCCGCGAACTGCTCTTGCAGCGTTTTCAACGCGGCATCCTTTTGTTCCGGCGGGTTGCTCGACACGGTTACGAAGTCGAAGTCGCGGCGGCGGAACATGCGCCAGGTTTCGAGCAGGGGGGAAGCGATGCCAGACAGGACTTGCAGCCAGTGGCCCAGAAGGTCACCATCAGAAGCTTGTCCGTGGGGTTTGAACGCATCGCCTTAAGCTGCTCGGCGGTCACCGTCTCGAGCTTCACCGGTTCGGCCTCAATCGCTTTGCGCTGCTGCATCTGGGCGTCAACCTTGGATTTCCACTTTGTGGAGCAGCCAAACGCCGGCGTATGGGTCACCTCCACCGGCTTGCCGGCGAGCACCGCCTCCAAAGCCAGGCGGGCGTCCTGGATCTTCACCAGGGATTCCCGCTGAGCGTTGTCGATGCGCCCTTCGTAGCGCAGCTTGCGCTCCTTGTCGAAGAGGAAGACGTGCGGCGTCGCCTGCACCCCGAACGCTTCGGAGACCTTCTGCGTGTCGCCGTCGTACAGGTACGGGAAGCTGAACTTCCGGTGCGCGGCGCGGATCTTCATCTCCGCCATCGAATCGCTCACATCGGTATAGCCCAGTTCGGACAGGCGCACCGCCAGGGGATCGTTGGGCTGGATGGCGACGAAGGCCACGCCCTTCCCTTCGTAGTCGGCGACCAGCTTCTTCATCCGGCCCTCATAGAGCTGTGAGGTTGGACAGTGGTTACAGATGAACATGACCATCAGCAGCGGACTCTTCTTGTAGTCCCCGAGCCGGTGAGTCTTGCCGTCCACCCCAGGCAATGAAAAATCCGGGGCGGGTGAACCGATAGGAAGAATCGGGTGTTCCGCCGCCACCTTCGGGGTAAGGCGCGGCTCTTGACCCCGCACGGATGGGTAGACAACGAGGAACATCAGAACCGCCCCGAGGGCAATCGCGCTGCTGCCTAAACGGCTGAGCATTGTGACCTCCTTGAAATCCCTCACTCCTCCCACGCCCTGCCACCCTCGCCTCTGAAGGAACACCACCATTCTAATGCGGAGGACGGAGCCGCGTCAGGCGCGCGGGCCCGCATTTGCAGCATCCCGCCCTCTCAGTCACCGGAGGCGTCCCGCGCGGGGTCCTACCGAAATCATTTGGCGGGATCCTCCTTTTTAGCGGGCTGGGAAGGTGGCGCGGATTTCAGCTTAGCCAGAGATTCATCCACGCGCTTCCTGAAGTCATCCTGGTCGTTGTGCTCGAATCCGCTGAAGTTAGACACGACTTGCATCTCACACGCTGCACCCTTCGATACCAAGGTGACCCGGTTGGTTCGCTGGAGGAGCGTTCCGGTAACGCTGACATGAACGGAGTGCTTCACCTGGTAGGAAGCAGTCATTTTGGTGTCGTCACTTTTCGCCACGTTGTAGTTCTCAGGATTGCTAAGGGTGTCTTTGACTCCAGCCCACACCTCGCCGCAAGAAACGGGATAGGTGCTCTTGTAGGTCTTGCCGAACACCGGCAGAGCAAGAGCAAGCGACATCAAAGCTAGAACCGCAAGCCTCGGCTTCATCATGGTATGTCTCCTCGCACGAATGTGCTCATCAGCCACGATTCCCTTTTGGGCCTCGCGGCCGAAATCAGCTTACCACAACGGGTGTGTCTTGGAGCAGCAACGTGAGGAGTTTAAAGGCTCCAAGATGCTGCGGTGTGGTAAGCTGATGCTGGCCGCAAGGTCAGAAGAGGGAATTGCAGGTGAGAATCTCTCCGGGCGCAAAGGCGCCGTCCACGAGACAACTCGTCCTTTTCCTTTGTGCCGTGACGGCAACCGCTCAGGCGCCGCCTGCCGCCGCACCTCGGACAACCGCCAACCCACTGATTGTTCGCTTCCAGTTCGAGCCCAAGAAGGGCCAGCCTGCGACCGGCCTTGCTCCCGCGGACATTGAGATCCGGGAAGATGGCGTTCCTCAGCCAGCCGTCCTGTTCGAAGGCGGGCGTGCGCGCACCCTGCCCGTTCACGTCTTCCTGGTTTTCGACTGCGAGCGCAGCGCGCTGGCGGGCGTGCCGCTGGAGCCTGAGCTACTCCAGGAGAACCTGCTCAATGCGCACCAGAATGTTGCGATCGGGATCTACGGGTTCAGTGGGACCCCGGTGCGTCTCACCGCGCCGACCCGGGACCCGGCCCGGCTGAAGAAGGCCCTGGACGCGGCGGTCTTCCCTCACTCACCGACTACGTTCCTCTTCGATCACATCCAGACCCTTCTGCTCGACGCCGCCGGCACCGGTCCAGCAATCCGCATGCTGGTCGTCTTCTCCAGAGCGCAACCCGGCTTGGGGGGTGGGCCCCGTAGCTCGGAGAGAGATCTATTCAACCCCACGGTTCGGATCGCGCAGGAGTCCGGCGTGTCCGTGTATCCCGTGCTGCTCAGATCGCCATTTGGAAGCCAGGCCAGCGACTCCAACACGACCACAAGCGCGTCCGCACGGGGACCTAACACGATGACGGAGTATTCGCCCGACCAGTCAATCCTGCGCTCCGTCGGGGATTTTAAGAACCTGGGTTCCGCCACTGGAGGACGCAGCTCTGAGGCTCTCAGCAACACCAATTTCCTGCCGGAGGTCCTGAAGTCGATTTCGAAGCGGATCGAGGACGACTACGTGGTTGGTTTCAATCCAACCTCTACCGGCGGCGGGAAACGGCACAAGGTCCAAGTCGTTCTACGCAACAAGAACCGCGGCAAGATTATTGGCGGCTCTATCAATGTCGTGCACTAGCGGAGCCGGCTCCAACCACGCGAAAGTCACCATGCTCCGACCCTCGGTCTGCAGCCCGGCCTTACATTTTCATATTTGAGTTTTTTCCAAATCCACACATCGCCGCTATACGCATATCCTGGCAAACCGGCATCCATCCAGCCGGCCTCCCCGGCTAGTCAGCCGCCGAAACTGCGCCGTCGAGCACGAGACGAGCGAGGAACTGGTGGGCTTGCGGCCCCGGTCATCTCCAAGGTGCTGTAACCGGGGATGCGTTGCGGGGAGAAGACGTTGCCACCAGCCCGCAGGTAGTTCCCGGCGAACGTATGCCTCGGCACGTGGTACCCGCCCTTCACGCCGGTGATTCGCCGCCTTCGGGTAACCGCACCCAGGTCCCTGCACTCGTTGTTCTGGCATGCCTTCACACTGTCACACCCTCACTCAATGAAGCACCCCAATTCTTGATAGACTCTGCGTATAATGGCAGCCACTGGCGGATGCTCGAACTAGCCGCGCGGCGGCCTACAGCGGCTAGACGGAGTTGTCGTCGAGCAGTTCTTCAAGGTGGAAGCGTCGCGGTGAAGAAAGCATCCTTCTTACTCGTGCTTGCAGCCATGGCGGCGGCTGCGCTCCTGATCCTGCATGGCGCCGAATCGGCGGTCGTGCGGGAAGACCGCCTGTTCCGCCATCGGAACCTTGGCCGGGCTTTTTACGAGAACCCCACCGGCTCCGCTCAAGCCGTCGAGGAGTTCCGGCAGGCGCTCGAACTGGCTCCGGATTCCTTCCGGGAGCAACTCAACTACGGCCTCGCCCTCTTGAAGGCGGGTAAGGTTAAGGAGGGAGTGGTTGAGCTCGAGAAAGCACAAAAGCAAGCTCCCAATGTTCCGCATACCTGGTTCAACTTAGGCATCGCCTTCAAGAGGGAGGGCCGCTATCCCGAAGCAATCGCGCAATTCGAGGAGATGACGCGGCTTGTCCCGGACGAGCCGATTTCCCACTACAACCTGGGCTTGCTCTATAACCTCAGCGACAGGCCGGACCTGGCGCTCGGACAGTTGAACATCGCCGCGAAACTGGACCCGAGACTGGTGGCGCCAACCTTTCAGATCTACAACACCTACCGTCTTGCGGGAAAGCAGCAGGAAGCAGCCCGCGCCATGGCCGTATTCCAGGAGACAAGAAAGGCCCAGCAGGAGGCCGGCGAGTCCGAAGACATGGAATGGAGCTTCTACTCGGAGATCTACGACCCCATCGATCCAAGGTACGCGGTCGAAGATGCTGTGAGCAACGTCGAGCCGAGGTTCCAAGCGCGTAGGCTGCCTGGCACGCTGGACCCCAAGAGCGCCGGCCTGGTGGTGACCGATTTCGAGGGGGATGGCCGTCCCGACCTGCTGGCCTGGTCGCGGAGCGGCGTTCGCATCTACCGGGCCGGCGTGCAGCCAGTGGAGTCGTCCGGTCTGGCCGGCCTCACTGGAGTTATTGCCGTGGCGCCTGGGGACTTCGACAACGACGGGCTGCAGGATCTCTGCGTCCTGACTGAAAACGGCCCGGCGTTGTTTCACAATCTGAAGGGCAAGTACGTAAGGATGGAAGTCAAGCTTCCTGCCCTGCGCTTTGAAAAGGCCGTTTGGCTGGACTTCGATCACGACAACGACCTCGATCTCTTCTTGCTGGGTGAGAAGTCGTTCTTGATGCGCAACGAGGGGCAGGCCGGGTTCAACGACCGGACGCCGGCGTTCCCGTTCGTTCCAGGACCGGTGGCCGATGCGGCCGTCCTACGGGTCACCGCGGACGGCAAGGGTCAGGATTTGGTGGTCTCTTACCCGGACCGGAGCGGCGTCCTGTACCGGGACATGCTCCGGGGCCAATTCGCAGCAGAGCCTCTCGACACCCTGCCCACCCGCGCTACCGGGCTGCGCGCCTATGACGTGGACAACGACGGCTGGATGGATCTCGCGTTTGCCGCCTCGGGGAAGGTCGGGTTGCTGGCTAACAAGCGGGGCAAGTTCGAGGCCGCTTCGACGCCGGCTGCTTCCGGCGGCGCGTTCCTATTTGCCGACCTGGAGAACCGGGCCTTCGGCGATCTGGTCGCGGGCAATTCGATCTGCTTGAACCTGGGGGGAGGACGCTTCGGCGCAGCGAAAGTGCCGTCCGGCTTCCCGATGGGCGCAGCGTGGGCAGAGGCCGACTTCGATCGCAATGGACGCGCCGACCTGGCGGCCGTCGCCTCGGACGGAAGTGTGCACCTGCTGAGGAATGTGACCAGCACCTCCAATCGATGGCTTCGGGTCACGTTAACCGGCACCAAGAACCTCAAGCTGGCCCCTGGCGCCCAGGTCGAGGTCAAGAGCGGCGTTCGTTACCAGAAGAAGAACTATGACGGGTTGCCTCTGCTATTCGGAATGCGGTCCTACGGGCAGGCTGACACGGTGCGGATCACCTGGCCCGACGGCATGATTCAGAATGAGCCGAACCAGCCCGCCGGCAAGCCGCTGGCTTACAGAGAGGCTCCCAAACTGTCCGGTTCCTGCCCGATGGTCTTCACCTGGAACGGCAAACGGTTCAAGTTCCTGATGGACGTGCTTGGCGTGGCGCCCCTCGGGGCAAGTTCCGGCGACGGCGACTACTTCCCCGTCGACAACGATGAGTTCATCCAGATTCCTCCGGAAGATCTGGCTCTGAGCGGCGGGCGCTACCAGATCCGCGTGACGGAGGAGTTGCACGAGGTCTCTTACCTCGATCAGGTGCGGCTGATTGCCGTGGACCACCCCGCCGGAATCGACGTCTTCACCAACGATAAGTTTAAGGCTCCCCCTTTCCCGGAGTTCCGTCTCTTCGGCGTCACCCGTCGCACCTACCCCTCGGTCGCCAGAGACGATCAGGGCAGGGACGTCCTGCCCCGCCTCTTGCGCCGCGATCATGCGTATCCCGACACTTTTCAGCGCGACTTGCGGGGCGTGGCGGCAATGCACACTCTGGAGCTTGGTTTTGGGCCCGGCGCGGCCCGCGAGAACCGCGCCGTCCTGATCCTGAACGGCTGGGTTGACTGGGCGGATGGCAGCACCTTCATGGCCGCCGCTCAGGAAGGACAAGGCGGCTTTCGGCTGCCGTACCTCCAGGTCAAGGACACCAAGGGCGAATGGAAGACGGTCATCGAGGACATGGGCATCCCCGCGGGACAACCCAGGACCATTGCGGTCGACCTGACCGGCAAATTCCTGTCCGCCTCGCGGGAGATCCGCATTGTGACCAACCTGTGTGTCTACTGGGACGAGATTTTCCTGAGCGAGGAAACGGGCGCTCCAAAGGTCCGCATGACGCCGGTGGATGCGGAGAGCGCAACCCTGCAGTTCCGCGGCTTCTCCGAACCGATTCTCCACCCCGAGCGCCGGCAGCCCGAGTCCTATGATTACGCACACGTGCTGCTCGCCACGAGCTGGAATCCAGTGGCCGGCTCCTACACCAGGTTCGGCGACGTGCGTGAGCTGCTGCTCGGTGCGGACGACCGCCTGGTGGTGATGGGTTCCGGCGACGAATTGAGCCTGGCCTTCGACGCGGCGGCTCTGCCGGCGCTGCCCGCAGGTTGGAGACGCGACTTCCTGCTTCTGTTCGATGGCTGGTCCAAGGACGCGGACGCCAACACCGCCCATGCGCAGTCCGTGGAACCGTTGCCCTTCCACGGGATGAGCCGGTATCCCTACCCGCCCGGCGAGCACTTTCCGAGCGATCCAGTCCACCAAGCCTACCAGCGCGAGTACAACACCCGCCCGCCGCTGCGGCTGATTCCACGCCTGATGTCAAGCGCCTTTTGAATCGGCGCCCGTGCCGCGGAGTACGATGGCGATCGCCTCGATCTCGACTAGCAGTTCCGGGCGGCAGAGCTTGGCTTGAATGCCGGTCGATGCCGGCAACGGGTCGAGCCCCTGTTCCTTGTAAAACGCGGTACGCTCAGCGTTGAACTCCGCATAGTCCCGGTCGATATCGCGCAGGTAACAGGTCGTCCGGACGATATCCTTCCAAGTGGCGCCTTCGCTCGCCAGCAAAGCCGTGATATTGGCGAACGTCCGGCGCGTTTGGGCGCGGAAATCGCCCACGTGTACGGTCGCCCCGTTCTCGTCGACGCTCGCGGTTCCCGAAATAAGAAGGACCGAAACGTTGTTGAAGTCCATTCGCATGCCGCGAGAGAAAGAGCTGGGGCGCGCATACTCAAACGCCTCATTGAGGACCTGCGGCGCGCGCATCGCCTTCTTCTGAATGCTCGTCACACTTCCGATTTCGTTCAACAGATTCTCGACCGTCACGTATCTCTCCACATTCACCATATCAGTCGACATCGGCTTGCCGGACAAGTCCATCGCGGATGGTCCCGAGCCTTACCCGGCGACTGTTTCTTCCCAAGGCGTCCCAACGAATCACTCCCGATACGCCGGTCCACGGCGCCAGTTCCTCCACCGCATCTCTGATCCGAGCACGGTTGAGTCCGGCCTTTCGAATGGCGGCGACCAGAATCCGCGCGGCGTCGTAGGCGTGCAGCGCCGCAAAGTCGGCCGATTGGAACTTGGTGGCCGGATCTTCAACCAACAGGGGAAAGCGGACGCCCTCGGCGGCGCTCTCCGCCGTCTCGAGGAAGGACTTTCGTCCCATGGCGGCCCCGCCATAGATCAGCAGCTTCGCTCCACGGCTGCGCAGCTCCCGAACCATGTGCGCGCTGTCGGCGGCGCCGGCAAGAATCACCACTGCGGCCACGTCCGGCGCGACCGCCTCCGCGGCTTGCGTGGTTCCAGGCGCGAATTCGACATGTTGCCTGGGCACCGCCCTCCTGGCCGACAGGAACGACTGGAACTCGGCAGCCAAAGCGCGCGAGTCGTGATCGGTGGCCGTCAGCAGACTGAAGGACGCAGGCGCTGCCTTCAACAGCGAATCGCCGATTGCAGCCACCGACGGCCGGTCGCCGGGCACGCATGAGAATACCCAGGGTATGTTGGCTTGGTTGACGGATTCGTCCGTGCTGGCCGGGTCGATAAGCGTCAGCCGCGCCTTGGCGACCACCTGCTCGGCCAGATGCGTGGAGGCGCCGTCAATGGAGCCTATGACCGCCCACACTTTGTCCATGTACGCCATGCGCGTGACGCTCGAGATCCCGCCGGCCCACGGATTCTCCGACCAGCCCGCTACCAGCCGAAACGGCAAACCCTTGTAACCCCCCTCCTGGTTCGCCTCCTCAATCGCCCGGGTGACCGCCTGCCACATGGCGCCGCCCAGTGGGTGTTGGGGATCGCCGGGCCCGAAGTACCCGATGCGTACCGCGTCCAGGCCCTGGGGCTCAGGCTCGTCCCGTTCGGGTCCGGAGTAGCCGCGCGGCTGCTCGCGGGCGTCCTTGTAGACGCCGGTTTGCTGCCCGAAGCAGGCTGCGGCCAGCAGCAGCAGGCTCATGCCGATGGGATTCATCGTTCTTCCAGCGTGCGGCTGACACGATCACGCGCCGGAATGAATCCGCGCGGAATCTGCAGTTCCTCTCGGGAGTAGTATTTCCAGGAGCCGCCCTCGTATTTGGCCAGGAACACGTCACCCAAGTCGTCCAGCGCCGCACCGAGAGGAATGTCGCCGGTCACCCCCGGCCACGGCTTCGTTCGGTAGGCGATCACGTCCCGAATCTTGGCGCGATTCAGACCCGCCACCTGCGCCCCCCAGATCAGCATGTTCATGCCGTCGTAGGCGTGCGCGGCGTAGGTGTCGGGCTCCTCGCCGAAGCGCTTGCGGAAGGCTTGCCGGAAGGCTTCCAGCTTGGGGTCAGTCCGTTTGGGATTCCATGGGTAGGCCGCGATGACGCCTTGCGCGTTTTCTCCCGCAAGTTGCACGAACTCGTCCGACACCGTGCGATCGCAGGCGAGGAAGGGCTGCTGCATCCCCATCTTGCGCATCTGGTTCAGGATGAGAGCGCCCTCCCGGGCGTCGCCCCAGTGCACGACGGCGTCCAGCCGGGCGTCTCTCAGCCGATCGAGTTGCAGGCCAAAATCTTCAGCCCCCACGCGGTAGGCCATCTCGATGTTCACCGGATGGCCGAGCCGACGGCAACTGTCGATCACCTCGCGGACCCCGAACCGTCCGTAGCGGTTGCTGGCCCGAATGATCCCGATCCGCCCGTAATTCAGTTTGCGGAGCATGTAATCGACCAGCAGATAGCCCTGCTGGCGGTCGTCGCCGATGCAGCGCATCACCCAGGGAATGTTGGTCTCGATAAACGTCGGATCGGTGTCGCCGCTGTTGACCATCATGACCTCGGCTTTGAGCGCCACCCGGATGGCGATGTGGCTGTTGGCTCCGTCGATTGTCCCCAGGATGCCCCACACCTTGTCCTTGTAAGCCATCTTGACGATCTCGTTGCCCGAGGCCCCCCACAGGCCGTTGTCGTTGGCGACCAGGAGTTCGAACGGGATATTCCTCCGGAAGTAGCCGCCCTTGGCGTTGGCCTCCTCGATGGCGAGCTGGGATCCTTGCAGCATTTTGATGCCGAGCACTTCCTCGTGGCTCTTGCCCCCCGTGGCTACCGAGACCGTGCTCATGATGGGCCCAATGAAGCCGATCTTCACGGACTTCAAACCCTCCGGTTCCGGTATCGCGCGTCCGGCGCCCGTGTATTCCATCTGAAGCAGGAAAAACTCCTTGTATGGCTTCACCCCGCCAAATGGTTCCACGTCTGCCGGCGTGGCCGCGTAGTTCTGCTCGCTTTTCAACTTGATGTCCGGGATGCCGTAGGCGCCCGCGGCGTCGATCCGGCGCAGGACCTCCGCGGTATCCGCGTCGATGAGCGCCGCCAGGCGCGGGTCCATGGGAGCCTCCGCCGCGAACAGGAGCCCGGTCGCCAGCAGCCATACCATCCGCCGCGCGCTCATTGCGCCCCTCGCTTCTCACGCAACCCCGGGTAGTAGCCTTCCCCGATCCCCCAGCCAAGACCCTTAGCTGTTCCAACCCAGACGTCCTGGCCATCGAAGTCGATGGAGATCGCAAAGCCGTGCGGCACGCCCGCGTCCATGTCGATCTCTTTGAGGACGGTCTTGTCGCGGGTCACGACGGCCTTTCCGCGGAGCGTCTTCGGATCCCGCGTGTAGGCCACCCAGGTATTGGTCTCGAAATCCATGATGGCGCCCAGTCCCTTGTCGGTGCAAAACCAGGCCTCACTCGCGCTGCGCGCCTTCATATTGTTCTCGAAGTCGCTGGGCAGGCCGGAGTCTTGGTTGTAAAAGATCCTCCAACGCCGGCCGTCGTAGCGCGAGGCGCCGAAGTAGCTGGACACCCAAAGGATTTTGTCGACATAACTGACGCCTGTGGTAATGACGTGCGCGATCCCGTCGTCCCGGTACAGGTCGATCTCCATCTCCCCGTCCGGGTCCAGATAGACTTTCCAGCGCGCCGCGGCCAAGTCGTATTCGAGTACGCCGCTGCCCCAGACGCCCAAGTAGACTTTTCCGTCCGCGTAGCAGACGGCGTAATTCCAAATCTCCTCCATCGGCGAGTTCTTCTCGTTGAAGATGGTCCATTCGCGGGTGACGGTGTTGTAGCGGCTGGCGCCGGCCGTCGTGGCGGCCCAGATGTTTTCGTTCTCGACGGCTACGCCGTAGACCACGTCGTTGACAAGGCCGCTGTTCATTTGCGTGAAGTGGTCGAACCGCCCGCCGCTCAATCGCGCCAAGCCGCCGCCGAACAATGCCAGCCACACATCGCCGGTCTTGGGGTCCACATCGATACCGGTTACCACCCGCCAGGGCAGGCCGTCCTTTTCCTTCCAAGTGCGAATCTTGCCCGTCTTCTTGTCGATGAGGGCGAGGCCGTCTTCGGTGCCTACCCAAATACGATCCCCGTCCACTTTCACGGCGAAGATGTGATCGTTGGGGAGCCCGTCCGCCACCGTGAAATGCTTCCACTTCGTGTAGACGTAGGGAAGTTCCTGAGACTGGTCCGCGCCGCGGGCCCCCATCACAGCCGCCAGCGCCACCAGAACAACTCCCCAGATTCTCATGACCCCTCCTAGAGCGTCTTCAAATACTCGATCAAATCGTTGAGCTGATCCTTCGTCATGTCGTTGGTGATGCCGTGCCGGTCTTCCAGGTTGTAGACGGTCCAAATCTCCTCGAGCGTGGCCGCCATTCCCCCGTGGAGGTAAGGCGCCCGATCGTAGATGTTGTTCAGGTGGGGTACGTCGTACTTGCCCTGCCGGTCCAGCGGTTGCTTGGTGCCCACGTCGTGTACCTTGCGGTCCGTGTAGTACGGAGGATTGTGACAGACGACGCACTGGCCCAGCGGCGGGATCTCTCGTCCGTCGTTGGTCGTGGTCCGCTCGAAGACTTCCTTGCCGCGCCTTTGGGCCAGGTTGAGAGGCGCGCCCAGCGCGCGGAAACGGTTGGGAGGCCGTTCGATCGTAGTGATGTAGTTGTCGAGCGCCGAGAGTTGCTCCGGCGTGAAGGGCAGCAGGCGCGTGAAGTACACCGACAGCCGCGCACCACACTGGCGCGAAAGGCTGGGATTGGTGCCCTCCCACTTGAACGGCGCCGTGTCGAGAATCCCGCGCAGCGTTCGGTTCTCGACCGGGTTCACCCCGATACCGTCGGCCTCAATATCGTAGGCCAGCCCGTCAATGTGCCCGTCCGGGTGGCAGGAGGCGCAGGCGAACTGTTTGCGAAAGGTGATATTGGCGCTGTTGAACAATCGCTCGCCGAAGCGAGTCTTGCTGATTTCCTTCGGGCCGCCAAGGTCAATGCGGCCTGCCGCTTCCATGCGCTGAAGGTCGATCACCGTCAGGGAGTCGTCCAGCGAGTTGGCCACGTAGGCGGTCCGGCCATCCCTGGCGACTGCGATCCCGCGCGGCGCGTTCAAAGTCGAAATGTGCTTGGCCACGAACTCGGTCGGCTTGCCGAGGTGATTGGGCAGAACGTGCTCTCTATCGTACTTGCTGGCCCCGCGGACAATGCCCAAAAGCTTCTCCACGTCCACCACCGCGACGCGGTCCGTACCCGCGCTGGTGACCAATGCGAAACGGCCGTCGGGGGTGAACGCGACATCGGTCGGATCCGAAAAGCCCAGATTGGGCTCGTCGAGCAAAACCTGATCCACGCTGCCGTCCCGCCAGACAACGCCAAGGCCATTGGTGATGGTCCAGCCTTGCAGCAGGCGGGTCATCGGAACCAGGTTCTTGGTGCGGTTCAGCGCGGCCAGCGCGAACTCCCCGCTGGGATGCCAGGCGATGCCCATCATCATGTTCGCGTCCGGAACAAGCGGGCGATCCGCGACGCTGCCACGCTGGGTTCCAATCTGGGTGATTTCCGAGACGAGTGGAACGCGGGCCCCCGGAATCCGGCTAAGACTGTTGGTGACGAGAATCGTGGAGTCGTCCGGAGCCAGCGCCAGAGACCAGGGCTTGCGACCGGCGCTCAGATTCCTGACTCTCTCGAGCGTCGCGACGTCGAAGACGCTGATGTCGTCGGAGGCCGTGTTCAAAACGTAGAGCAGCCGGCCCTGCGCGTCGGTGAGCAACCCGTGCGGTCCATCCCCCACCTCCAGTGTCTTGACAGCCTTTCGCGCCGCCACGTCAATTACCGACACGCTGTCGTCATACTGGTTGCTGGCGAAAGCCAGCCGTCCGTCGGGAGTGAACGCGACATCGTGCGGTTGCCCGCCCACGGGAATCTCGGCGATCTTCACTTTCTTCGCCGGGTCTACGACGATCACGGAATCCGATCCCTCGCAAGCGACGTAAAGTTCCTTCCCGTCCGGCCGGAATGCCAAATTGATCGGAGTCTTGTAGCGAAGCCGCGGGATCTGGGCCGCCTCTGGCAGCTTGGTGGGATGCGCGATGGCGAGCAACGCCTGTTCCGGATCGAAGGAGCTGCCGTGGGCATTCTGGTGACAGACCGCGCAGGTCTGGCGGGGCTCCGGATTCAATCCCGCCCCGCGGGCAGCCGGTCTGTCCCGCATGATGGCCTCGGCTGTGTACTCGCTGCCGGCGCCGTGACAGGCCTCGCAGCCGACGCCCTCATCCGTGGAGAACGATTCCAGGTGCGCTCCCCCGTAGCCCGTGGTGTGGCACTTCAGACATCGCGGCTCCCGCTGCGGATCGCCGTCGATGCCGGCCTTCCTGGCCATCTCCTCGGCCTTCGGCGTCCCCAGCGCGGCGAACGCGAGGGCGTGCGGACTTCTTCTCCACACGCTGAACTGGTACCCGCGCGAGGCCGCTCGATGGCACGTTCCGCAGGCGGCCGAGCCGACGTACTTCGGGCCCGGCTTGGTTTTCGCATCCGGCCCATCGATGTCGGGGACGGATCCCTTCACCGCGGGAAGCGGCGACGGATGCGCAATGGTACGAATGGCCTTGGCAAGATCGAGTTGCGGAAGCTTGACCACCGCCACGTGGGAGCCCTTTTCGATGTGGCAGCGCATGCAGTCGTCCTGAGCCGGCATCTTGAGACCGGCCGCCCTTGCCGTCTCGTGATTCCGCATGATCTCATCATCGCTGTACTCGCTGCCGGGACCGTGGCAGGCTTCACACTGCACGCCATCCTCCAGGTGGAAGGTGTCGTCTTTCTCCCAGGGCTCGGCCTGTCCCGCCGGAGCATGGCAACCCAGGCAGATGGCGGCCTCCTGCGGTTCCTGCCGCAGGCCGCTGATCGCGGCGATTTGCTTGGCTTCCGGCCGGGCCAGCACCGCCCACGCCCGGCTGTGCTTGGAATAGAGCCAGAGGCTGAACTGGTTGCCCATGCCCTTGCCCGAGTGGCACGTCCCACAGACGCGGGCGCCGACATACACAGGCTTCCTGGCCGTGGCGCCCAGGGCCAGCAGAGCGGCCCATAGCAGCAGAGTAGCCAACACAGCCAGCAATGTCGGGCGACCGCTCATGGTTTCGCTTTCGTTACCCGAGCTTCATGGACGTACTTCAGGAATTGGTTCGCCTTGACCTGCTCGTGCTTCTCGACCGAGCCGTCAGGCCAGCGGATCTCGACCGAATCCGCCTGCGGGCTTTTGCCAAGGCCGAAGTGCAGCCGGGGATCTCCCTGCCCCAGGTAGCCGCGGACCGGCTGGACGTCCTCGATTTGACGCAGGCTGCCGGTAATTACCGTCACGCGCGCCCCGATGGCATCGCGCGAGCCGGTCGGGAACTTGAGCTTCGCCTCCACGCTGAGCCAGTTACTCTTGTTGCCGCCATCGTTGCGCAGAAGCTTGGCGAAGTCGTTCAGGTTCACGACCACCAAATCGACGTCCCCGTCGTTGTCGTAGTCGGCCCAGGTGACGCCGCGGCCGACGTACTTCTCACGGAAAAACGGCCCGGAGTGGTCGGAGACGTCTTCGAACGTGCCGTCGCCTTTGTTGCGTGCCTGCGTGTCCTCCTGCACGTATTCATGGTGCGCGTCACCGTGGGCCGTGAAAATGTCCAGCCAGCCGTCGTTGTCGTAGTCGAACAAGACCGCGCCCCAGCCCGCGTACTGACCCATGAACACAGACAGGCCGGCCCGGTCGGCGCGGTCCTCAAAACCCCGAGGCCCTTGCATCAGGAGGGTGTTGTAACTCAAGTCCGGGGTGTAGATGTCCAGCAGGCCATTCCGGTCGACGTCGCCCGCGACCGGCCCCATGGACGATACACCCTGGCCGTGCTGCCCGAAAGCCGCGCCCAGTTCCAAAGCCCGGTCCACGAAGGCGCCCTTGCCGGTGTTCATGAAGAGGTAGTTCTCCATGGCGTCGTTGGCCACATAGACGTCCAGGAAGCCATCGTTGTTGAAATCGGCGCCGGTGACGCTCATGGCCCGGCCGTCCTCATGGAACATGCCGGCTTCCTTGGTCACATCGGTGAAGGTGCCGTCGCCGTTGTTGCGGTAGAGCGCACTCGGCAGGCCGCCGTAGCTCAGCGGGCCGGGGTAGCCCGCGGCCGGGAAGTAGTCGCGGAACTTGCCGTCGTCGTACTTCAGATAGTTGCCCACGTACACGTCCAATAGACCGTCGTTGTTGTAGTCAAACCACAGGGCATTCACGCTCCAACGGGAGTCGGCCAGGCCGGACTTTTCCGAGACGTCCGTAAACGTGCCGTTGCCGTTGTTGTGGTACAGAATGTTGGCCCCGTAATTGAGCACGTACAGGTCTAAGTAGCCGTCGTTGTCGTAGTCCGCGGCCGAACAGCCGGTGCTGAAGATGCCCTTGCCGCCGACGCCTGCCTGCTCGGTGACATCCGTGAACGTGCCGTTTCCATTGTTCTTGTAAAGCCGGTTGGACAGCTTGCCCCGCAAGTTCCGTGATTCGTTGCTGCTGACGCCCTGGGTCCAGGTGCCGGTCACAAAGTAGAGATCCATCCAGCCGTCGTTGTTGTAGTCGAAGAAACAGGCCCCGGCGCCCGTTCCCTCGACTATGTTGTCGAGGTGATTGTCGCCGTAACTGTGTTTGAAGGCGATGCCCGCCGGTTTGGTGACGTCGGCGAAGACGGGCAGATCGGCCGGATGCTGCTGCGCCACCGTCTGTGCACACACAACGGCGGCGACAGCGAGCGACACCATGACCCCCATGCGACGTCTCATTGGCCTACCTCTGTGCGCCCAGATCAATCCACTCTACTATAGTCCGCTTCTCAGCTTCGGTCAGCGGCTTGGACCCTTTGGGCGGCATCTTGTTGAGAACGGCTGCGTCGACGCGCGGTGGTGTCGCACCCCCATGGCAGCTCTTGATGGCGCACTTCTGTGCCAGGATCGGCTTGACATCCCTCTGGAAACTCACTGTGCGCCGCCTCTCCGGTGGCAACGTCAGTGGAACCGAGGGTTTCGTCAACGCCTTGGCGAACAGGTTTTCCGGGGCCAGATCCCCATCCTCGTGGCAGCCAATGCAACCCCGGTTCTCCTTGTTCTTCACCCATAACCAACGGCAACTCCGCAGAGCCATGCCATTGGCATCGATCAGTTGCAACTCGATGGGCGTGTTGGCCGGAACCTGGATATTGAAGGAGCCGTCCTCCTCCAGATCGATCTCCCCCAGAAAGCGCCTTCCGAGCTCGGGTGGCAAGCCCTCCAGGACACGCAGGCGTTTGGCCGCCGCTGGCAGCCAGTCCCGCTTGGCCAGGTCGGAAGTGAAAGCGCTCAGGCAGTAGAGTCTGCCCGTCGGATCGGTTTCGTCAACTACCGAGGAGCGCCCGTCCGGCGTCACCCGCGGTTCCAGGAGACTGGCTTGGACGTCGTCCCGTTTCGGGTCGTCGTAGAGCAGGGTGGTTCGCTTGGTGGCGGGATCGAGCCGGTAGATCCCGTACGTTCGTGCTCCGTTGGTCGGCCGCCAGGACACCAGGATCTCTCCGTTGGGCAGCCCCGAGGGTGAATAGAACAGCCCGTCGGAAGGCTGCGTCAACGCCCGATAGGAGTGGAGGTTGCGTCGCAGACTGACGGTGGCCAGGGTCCCGGCCTCGTTCCCCTTCCCGGTGGCGGACTCCACGAACACCACCAGCCGGTCCGGTGTCACCTGCGGCGTGCGCTTGGTGCGCTTGCCCTCTTCCCCGGAGAAGATGGCGTAGTCGGTCCCGTCGATATTTACCGCGAACAGAGCCACGCGGTCCCGCTGCGCGCTGGAGAAAAGCATTCGCCCGTCCGGCAACATCGTGGGGTCCCTGTCGCCATGGGGATTGTAGGTCAGCCGCCGCAAACCCGACCCGTCCAGCCTGCAGGAGTATAGGCTCGGCACGGTTGTCTGGTACCCAACGAAGCCAATCTGGTCCACAGGTGCGTCGGCGTCCAGGTAGAAGATGGCAGGTTGATAGATGGGGCTCCGGCAATCCCACGGCGTTTGCGTGATCCGCCGCGGGGCTGACCCATCGGCCTGCATTTCGTAGACCTGCCAGCGCTCCCCGGCTTTCTGCTTGCCGGCAAACAGGATTCGCTTCCCGTCGAACGAGACGCTGGGATCGGCGGCACTATAGAAGTCCCCCGCCAGAGCGCGGACCGAACCGTCGGGCAGCAGACGCGCCAGGCGCGCACTCTCCCAGTTCTGTCCACCCGTGGCGGGCAACTGCGTGAAGACGATCTCCGCGCCACTCGGCGGGGATTGTCCCCGCTGTCCGACCAGGCATACGCCCAGAACCAAAGGAATCAACGCAGCGAACAGCAGCTTTCTCGCGTAGCTATTGCCCATGGTCCACAACGTCCGGACTCCGAAAGCGGTTGCGGCTACAGTTTATCTATAATCGCACGGAACTCGGCTATCGCCTCAACCAGGGGATGGGCTCCTCTGGGAATCGATAAACGTGGCTCGGGACCGCCCCCATGCGCCCTTGCAAGGTCACTGGTTCGCCGCGCTCCCAATGCACGTCCGAGGCGAAAGGGCGTAGTGGCCAAATGCTCGGATCTCGTATGGTCCGAAAACTCAAATGCGGATCGGCTCGAAGTTTCGTTGCATCCGGTCCACGCCTACTGACAAGCTGTCCGCCAGCGAGAACTGCTTCGAGCGAATTGCGAGGACCTGTCTGAACTCAGCTCCAACGACGCTGTTACTGGTGCCGCGCATCACTGCCTACAAGATTCCCGGGCATTGCAGACTGCCGCCGATCGATGCCCGGGCTCCGCTGGGCGCCCTCACGTCAGGGCGTAGTGCCGGGCCGTCCGGCGGAACTCCTCTACCTGGCGGGTTTGCCACCCGGCGTCCCGCCCCATTTCGCGGGCCAGCAGTTCTGCCGCGCGTGGCGCCATGGCCATGGCTGCTTTGGCGTTGAGGAAGAGCGCTCGTGTCCGCCGCGCGAGAACGTCTTCCACCGTGCGGGCCATCTCGTGCCGGGCCGCCCAGACGATCTCCGCCCCGGTGTAGGGGAGCGTTTCAGCGAGAGGTTCGGCCAGACCCGGCCCGTCCTCCTCAAGTTCCCGCACAGCCGGAGCGTCCGCTCCGTAAACCCGTAGGCGCCCGAACTTCTCTGCCGCCACGTGGAACCCATGAATGCGGAGGTGGCTGGTCACGCAAGGCTTCTCGGGGAGCCGCGCCAGCGTGGCGGCCAGGTCCACGACGTCTTCGGCCATATGGCGATACGTCGTCCATTTCCCCCCGCAGATTGTCACCATCCCGGAGTTTTCGATGCGGACGACATGGTCGCGCGATAGTGCGGCCGTGCCCTCCGACTGCCCGGAGCGCACCAACGGCCGGATTCCCGCAAACACGCTCAACACATCGTCACGCGACGGTTTCTTCTCGAGGTAGAGCGCTGCGGTCTGCAAGATGAATTCCACCTCTTGCTCCAGAGCCACGGGCTCCAGAGTCGCCAGAGGTACGGGCGTGTCCGTCGTGCCTACCAGCGTATGGCCGTGCCACGGGATGGCGAACATCACCCTCCCGTCGCTGGTATGCGGCACCATGATGGCGCTGTCGCCCGGCAGAAAGGACGAGTCAAACACCAGGTGCACTCCCTGGCTCGCGGCGACTATGGGCTCAACGCTCTCGTCCGCCATCCGGCGCACGCTGTCGACGAACGGTCCTGTGGCGTTGACAACCACCTGCCCTCGGACCTCGAGTACCTCCCCGCTCTCCGTGTCACGGAACCGCACCCCGTCCACGAAGCCTTCAGCGTCCTTCATTAATGCCGTAACCGGCGCGTAATTCAAGAGAGTGGCTCCCTGCTCGAACGCCGTCGCCACCAAGTTGACCAGCAGCCGGGAATCGTCAAACTGGCCGTCGTAGTAGATAACACCGCCACGGAGACCCTCGGTCCGGATGCTGGGCAACTGTTGCAGGGTCTCTTCCCGCGAGAGTACTCGCGATGGTCCGAACTTGTACTTCCCCGCGAGCAGGTTGTAGAGCTTCAGCCCGATGCCGTAGAACGGCGCCTCCCACCAGTCGTAGTTCGGCACCACGAAACCCAGGTTGCGCACAAGGTGAGGAGCGTTCTTCAACAACAACCCACGCTCCTTGAGAGCCTCCATTACCAGAGAAACGTTGCCATGCTCCAGGTAGCGAACCCCACCGTGCACCAGTTTGGTGCTGCGGCTGGAAGTGCCCTTTCCAAAATCGCTCTGCTCAAGGAGTAGCACCCGGTAGCCGCGGGACGCGGCGTCGATGGCTACCCCCACGCCAGTCGCCCCGCCTCCGATGACGATCATGTCCCACCGCCCTCGATGCGCGTGGTAGCGGCGGTACATCTCCGACCTGTTCATGGGACCAGGAGTTGGAAGAAGATCACCCATCCTCCCTCAAAGTAGCACGAGGATTCTCATGTTCCGGCTCAGCGCGAAATGTCAGTCGGGATCAACTCTCCACTTGGTTATGGCACGGTCCACTCGCCGTCCCCCTCGTCTGCCGCAACCGATTGGGTCAGACATCTAGCGAGGTCTTGTGAAATATCGTGAAGAGCACGGCCGGGGAGATGTAATAGACCGGGCGGTAGCGCAGGGGGAAGTAGAACTCCGTGCCCAGCAGGCCGATTCCCACTACTCGGCGGCGAATCCTTAACCCCGCGAAGCGGAGACGTCTTTATCGGCCCATCCCCGTATGCCATCATTCCGTTGACCAGATGCGACTTGAAGAACCGCCCGGTCTGGAGATTGTGCGTGAGGTTGTCGGTGTAATACGGGGCACCATGTCATTCCGTGCACCGCGCCTTCCCAAAGAACTACTGCTGGCCGCGCATTTCCGCTGCATCCGACCTTGCTTCCGCGGTCGAGAACGTTCACGCCCTTCTTCTGCGCGCGCAACATTGGCGGCCTAGCCGGCAAGCCGCAGGATTCGTCAAGCGTGTCGTTCATGATGGAGAACGAAAGCCATTGAGTCGGTCAGATAATCGGGTGCAGCAATTTCCTTGCAGACTGCAAGTTCTGCTTGGTAGAACCTCAATTGGGGGCGCACCGCCTCAAGGCTGATTTCTAGAACGGTGGCACTGCATTCTCGTAGACTCTCCCCGAGGAGGTCCCGAACGTGATCCTGCGTGGTCCTGTAACCATCTATCGTCTCCAGCCCACGCACTTCGGGCGACAAGAGGCGGTTATGGACTGGCCCTGCAATTGCCTTGAGTTGATAAGGTCGGGAGCGGTCCTGACCAGCCCTTTGGCTTTAACCGAAGGGGGCCCACTAGGCAGTCGTCCCGCCGGGCGCGAATGGTCTTTCTCGCAACGGCGCAGGAAAGGAGAGAAGCGATGCAACCGAATTCGGGCCAGGAAGCGCTTGCCTCGGAACGGACCCTCCTGGCAGCCGAACGGACATTCTCTGCCTGGATTCGGACCGGTTTGGCTGCAATAGGCGGTGGTTTGGCGGTCGCGCGCGCTCTCGTCTTTAACAGCTATGCGCACCAGGTGCTGGCGCATGTGATTGGCGGGCTGCTCGTGATTCTGGGAACAAGCATCTTTGTCTACGCAATCGTTAGTTACCATCGCGCATGCGCGCGACTGACACAAGAGGGCCCCTCCAGAACTTCGCTGCGCGCCATGATACTGATGACGGCCGTGCTATTGATCATCGCTACGCTGGTGTTGTGGATTACGCTCCAATGAACCGCGGATCCGGCATGTCGCCCAGGGTGTCGTTCCTCCGCCTTTACGGATTGGGCCAAACCCGGACGCAGTCCCGATAAGGAGTCGAGCGCATGAAAAACAGGAAGTCACTGACCGTCGTTCAAATGAACGATAGCCATTCCTATGTTGACCTACACCAGGAGATGTTCTGGCAGGGTGCTCAGGCAGTCTATCGTCCTGCGGGAGGGTATGCCCGCATTGGCGCAATCGTGAAGCAGATTCGGGCCGCGAACCAGGGGCGTGTGCTCTTTTGCGATTGCGGCGATACTCTCCACGGTACCTATCCCGCACTGAAGACGCAGGCTCAAGCGTTGATCCCTATTTTGAATTCATTGGGTCTCGATGCGATGACGGCCCATTGGGAATTTGCTTATGGTCCCGCGACCTTCAAGCAGCGCGCAGCGGAACTCAGCTATCCGATTCTCGCGATCAATGTCTACGATAAAGTGACGAAGAAGCGACTTTTCCCACCCTACAGCGTGAAAGAGGTCCGCGGGTTGCGGATCGGTCTCGTGGGCCTCGCCTCGAATATTGTAGACAAGACCATGCCGGCTTCCTTCAACGAAGGGCTGCACTTCACCCTTGGTCGAGAAGAACTCCCGCCGATCGTCGATGTTCTGCGCACCCAGGAAAAGGTGGACCTCATCGTTCTCATCTCGCACCTCGGGTTTCCCCAGGACATGAAGTTGCTATCGGAGGCGCAGGGTATAGATCTCTGTCTGAGCGGGCACACCCATAATCGGCTAGAGCGGCCGGTTCTCCAGGGGCGGACATTGGTGATCCAGTCGGGGTGCCACGGTTCTTTCCTGGGGCGCTTGGATCTGGAAGTTGAGGGGGGATGTATCGTTGACTACCGGCACCAACTGATTGAAGTCGAAGCCAAAATAGACCCCGATCCCGCGGTAGAGGACCTCGTCCGCCAAGCCCTCGCACCTTATCAGGAGGAATTGTCAACGGTCGTTGGTGAAACGGCGAACGCGCTCAACCGAGCCACCATGCTGGAATCGACGATGGACAATTTTCTGTTGCAGGCGTTGCTGGAAAGCACGGGCGCGCAATTGGCATTCTCGAATGGTTGGCGCTTTGGCGCCCCGATAATTGCCGGGGAGCTCACCGTGAATGACCTCTACAACATGATTCCGATGAACCCGCCTATTTCAACGGTCGAGCTGACCGGCGAAGAAATGGCCGCGATGTTGGAAGAGAATCTGGAGCGAACGTTTGCACGCGACCCATACGACCAGATGGGCGGTTACGTCAAACGGAGTCTCGGCTTTAACGCCTACATTAAGATTGAAAATCCACCCGGGCAGCGCGTCCAGCAGTTGTTTGTAGGCGGTGAACCGCTAAAACCCGGGCGCCGTTACCCCACTGTCTTTGTCACCGAACAAGGCGTCGCGCAGAAGTATGGTCGCAATCGCCGGCAGCACACGGAGCGAGCCATAGAGGCGATGAGAGGATATCTGGCCAAGCACCGCCCGCTGCGAGCAGAACTTCGGGGCACATATGTCGCGGTATAGGGCGCCAATTGCATGGGACGTTTACCGCGGCCAAGTCTTTGAGAGGAAGATAACGGCATTTCGACAACTAGTAGCCGATCTGATCCGGACGGCCATAGTGTCGGCGATCTCGGTAGCAGTATTCACTGCCTCCTCCACGAATGCGCAGGAGAAAATGCAGGGAAGAGATCAGGCCCAGATGGCCCCAAGGAGCGCGCAGCCGGGCGATCCCCAGGCGCGCCCGGCTGACCACGATCACGACATGCAGGAGATGGCCGACATGAATCACGGCTCGATGAGCCATAACGACATGAACGCCTCCGGGATGCTCTTGATGCGAGAGAGCTCGGGTACGGCATTCCAGCCGTCCGCCTGGCCCATGCCGATGCTGATGACTCGCGCGGGCGATTGGCATCTGATGTGGATGGGACAGGCCTTCTTGGTCGATACACAACAATCCGGGCCGCGAGGTGGCGACAAACTCAATTCCAACAACTGGGGGATGGTTGGCGCCATCCACAAGCTCGCTGGCGGGAGCATCATGCTCCGTTCGATGCTCAGCTTGGAGCCTGCCAGCATAACGAATCGCCGCTACCCGCTGCTATTTCAAACGGGGGAGACAGCGTACGGCATTCCCCTCGTCGATGCACAGCATCCACACGACTTCGTGATGGAATTGAGCGCACAATACGCCCACCCCCTGGGAGAGAGGGGGACGTGGAACATCTATTACGCGCCCGTCGGTGATCCCGCGCTCGGTCCCGTCGCATTCCCTCATCGTGCGAGCGCGATGGAACTGCCACAGGCGGGTTTGGGCCATCACTGGCAAGATTCCACGCATATTGCCAACAATGTCCTCACCGCAGGCGTGAGTTACTCCAGCCTCAGGGTGGAGGCTTCCGGGTTTCATGGGCGCGAGCCGGACGAGGGCCGCTGGAACATCGATTGGGGCGCCATGAACTCGTGGTCGACAAGAGTCAGCGTCTTTCCAGCCAAGAATTGGGCGGCGCAGGTTTCGGTAGGCCGCCTCCAGGACCCCGAAGCATCTCATCCGGGAAGTATCGTGCGGGCCACCGCTTCTCTTGAATACATCCGCCCAGCACCAGGAAACAACTTCTGGGCGTCCAGCTTCGTGTGGGGCCAGAACTACAAGCTGGGTGAATCTCGGAGAACCAACGCCGTTTTGGCGGAAACAATTGTCCCCTTTCGGCAGCGGAATTTCCTGACGGGGAGATTCGAATGGTCCCAGCGCGACGAATTATTCGAGTACAACCACGAGTTAGGGGAGCAGGTAGCCCAGTCGACTGGCCAACACACCTTCAACGTGAGTGCATTTACCGCCGGGTACACGCGAGATGTTGAACTGTTCCGAAACTTCCAGACCGGCCTCGGCGCAAATGCGACGACTTACGCGATTGCGAGCGCCCTGAAGCCGTTCTACGGGGACCACCCGTGGGGTGTGAGTGTCTTCATCCGAATTCGATTAAGGGCAAGGAAGTAGGAGGGCGTCAAGAGCGGCCGCAATCGGGATTGGCCTGATCCTGCCAAAACGAGCACTGGTAATATCGCCGGAGAGCTGCATCCTCGTCAGCAATGGGTAGATAGCCGCTTATCAGGGGTCGGACCAATCGAAAGACGGACAAGAAGAAAACTGGCATACGTCCTGATTGTTCGCCTTCATCCCGTTTCAAGTCAACCTGTTACAGGCAGGCGAAATAATGGCGAACGACAGGCCTCCAGAAGGTTCGCCGGACCGCTATAGATCCGTTGCTCAAGGAGAGGATTGTGATCGGGGACGCGCAAGCCGACCTTCGCGCCGCGGATGGTAGACTGGAGGACTCTGCGGGCCGGGTGGTTGGTCGTGCACTGGAGCGAGGGCGCGGCCGGGCGGTGAGTCCATCGCAGGCGACGGCCACGGGGGGCCCGGAGTCATGAGCGCGCTGCTCCCAGTTCATCACTGGGACGACATTCTACCTGCCTACCGGACGACGCCGGTCGCGGATCTTCTTGCCTACCACAACCTGAGAACCCCGCACCGGAGCCATGTCCGGGCGGACCTTCTCATCGGCATGTGTATGGACAACCGCATAATGCTTCGGATTCCTGATAACTTCGCCTACGTCCTCCGTGCGGGGGGCGCGAACTTCCAGCGAATTGAATTCAAGGTCTCATATGCGGTGGCCGTTGGCGGAATCCGGACGATATGCCTCATCGCCCATGATCAGTGCGGCATGGTCGATCTGCGCGCGCGGCGCGAAGTCTTCGTGAACGGCCTGGTTGAGCACGGCGGCTGGGAGCGCGGGGAGGCTGAACGGCACTTCGACCACTCCTCCGCGGTCTTTGAGATCCACGACCCGGTGGAGTTCGTCCTCTCGGAGGCGCAACGACTGCGTGAACGCTACCCGCGTGTGACGGTTGCGCCGCTCTTCTATCACGTGGGCGAAGGCTTTCTGCACCAGATCACGGAAGGAGAGGGCTGCTGACATGGGACCTGGAGACGATCGCGGCCCGGATCTTGTCGATCGATTTCGAGCCATTCGTGTTCGCCCTGTAGACCCTCTAGCCCGGCGGCCATAACTACCGACTGCTGGGGGATAATCAGGGCAGTGGGCAGGAGAGCGTCACGATTGGAGCCTCACCGCGGGTTCGCCGCGATCACCCTGACTCATGGGGGTCGGGACGTATAGCTAATGCGGCCATCCGCTGGACCGAAGTGCAGTCGATCACGATGTTTCAGGAGAGTTGAACGATGTGGATTGCAGGAGTCATGGTTGTAATTCTAATTGCCTTAGCCGCCTACGAGTACCGGCTTCGGAAACCCGACCAGCTTGTGTTGCACGAGGCCGCTGGCACGATCCGGCTTCGTCGGGGCGCTCTATACCCGCGCCACTTCAGCCTTGCGCTCCCCGGTACCACCCATCAGATGGAGTTGAAGATCGACGGCGTCGCGCGCGGGAGCGTCCAGATCAGGACAACGCTCGTCGTAACGGTCGCCCCTTCGCGGGATAACCTCGCCAGCCTGGTCCGGGTTGGCGGATGGAGACGGGATGCGGCCATCAAATCGGCCAAAGAGTTCGAGACGGTGATCCAGGGAATTGTCAAGGAGTTCACCGAAAGGTATCTGATCGAAGAGCTGTCTTCCGAGAAACTGGGCGAACATCTATCGGCCGGCGTCAATGTCCGCACGCCTCAGTTCGGTCTGGAACTGGTGTCCCTTACGGTCCAATCGGTCGATGCGACTGACCTCGAGATTGCCGAAGCCATTCGGCGGCGTGAATCCGCCAGGATTCTGGAGCACACCGAACTGCTGCACCAGAAGGCCCGTGTGGCGGCCGCGCGCGCAAAGCTCGATGCGGACGAGCAGATTGCCCTCTTGGAACATGCACTGGTGCTGAAGAAGTTCGATCTGCGCAGGGCCGAGCTCGAGCAGGATGCGGTTCTCGCGGAGAAGCGCACCGAGGATGAACTCAAGCGCAGCCGGTTGAAGCTGGCTTTCGAAAGCGAGGAACTGGCCCTGCTGAAAAGCAACCCCGAACTGCTCCTGCTGAGCCCGCAGGCGGCGCGGCTGGCCGAGGCGGGCCAGAATCTCAAGAACGCCCGTACCGTCGTTTCGCTCTGGTCGCCCGATGCGGAACGGGAATCCGGGCTTTCGGGCGTGTTGCAGCGTTTCCTCAAGCTTGTCCTGGAGGGAGACAAGAAGCAGTTGAAAGCCGAAGGCGAGAGCGAAGACGCCTAGCCCGAGAGCGTCTCGGAATGGTCGTCGCCGCCTATGAGTGAAACTCATCTCCCGAAATCTCCGACGGACGCCTTTGCGCTTCGGCCGGTCAAGGCCGCGGTGGTGTCGGAGATCAGCGAGGCCACCGCCTCGTCTCCGGTCCGCGCTGAAGAGCGAGTTAACTTCCACATCGGAAACCCGGTTCAGGACCCGCGATTGGTGGAACTGTACGCCCGAATTGCGCTCGGTGTGGCGCCGGGGAAGGTTTCCGCGGCAGGCGATCTCGCCGCCGAATTGACCGCCGAACTCGGCTGGGACGAAGAGGGCCGGGTCACGGTGCAGTTCCTGCTCGACCTGATTCGTAAGAGCGCTCCTTACTTGCCGAGAGGAGGCTTCCTGAAGAACAAGCCGGGGGAGTTGGTCCGGCTCTTTGGCGACTGGTTGACCCGGCAGCCCGAGCCGCTGGCGTACGACTTCGGAGAGAAGACCGGCAGACGGGAAGTCATCCTGGCATCGGGAGGCGTCACAGAATCGTTGCGGGTGTTCTTTCACGCGCTGGCAAGCCAACTACAGCACCTCCCCGCGTCCATTTTCAGCCACGGAATTCAGATTCCACCCCATCTCACGCAATTTGAAGCACTCCATTTCCGCCCGCTTCCCGAGGACGAAGCTGCCGCCGCCGGTGTGCTTGAGAGCTTCCTGGCGCAGAGTGGCGACCGCCCGTCGTTCGTTCTGCTGGGCAAGATCCTGTCGGAAGAGACGCGCCGCGTGCTGCGCCGGATCAGCCGCGACTACCCGCTGTTCATCGTAGAAGCCAACGACGCTCCGAATCATCTGTCTCTGGCGCGCGAGGCGAAAATGATGAACCGCACGCTGCGGTTTCTAACTCCGGCCGTTTTCTCTCCACTCCTGGATGGGCTGTCCACGGTGTTCATCGCCGGGTATGAGGAGTTCATCCGGTTGATTGAGACTGTGCATTTTCAGCTTAAGGGGACCCCGTCGGCCGCCGAGGTCGAGTTGCTCACCTTTCTGCTGAAACGGCGATTGCCCGTGAGAGACGCCTCGCCGGTCTCGGAAGAAACGCTCTACCAGGAAAGCGCTCCGGCCCTGCCGGGCGTACACCACAGGGCCGGCGCTGTCATCGCCAGAATCGAAACCAGGATTGCCCGTATCGCCAGTGCGCAGGGCGCGCGAATGGAGAATCGATGGTGTTCGGCCGTGGAGCGCTCGGCCGAACGTCTGGCCAGGACATGGGGGCCGGTGGGCCGGGCTTCCTTTGTAAGCGACCCATTGGAAGGGCTGGGGATTCAGGAGATCCTGGACGGGCTTCCGGCCCGGCAGGCCGAGTTGATGCTGGCGTTCAAGACCGCTTTTCTCCGCCATCACCCCGAGTACCACCTGGATGCTTCCGTAGTGGTCAGCGGATCGGCACGTACGGCACTGGGTCTGCTAGGCTTCCATTGCGGGATCCGGGAGGTCATCATTCCCGATCTCAGCTGGACTTACGAACACTGCTTCCCGAGCGTTACCTCCGTTCCTCTCACCCTGGCCTTCGAACTCGACGTGGAACAAATGATCAGTGCGGTCGAGGACAGAGTGCTCCAAGACCCAGGATGGCGCAACTACGGCGCGGTTGTTTTCAACAACCCGCACAACGCCACGGGCCAGGTCTTCAGTGAGCCCGCCCTGTGCACTCTGCTGTGTCATTTTTTGGAACGGGGCATTCTCGTCATCGACGATCTGTCGTACCAAAACGTCGCTCCTGCCCGGGATCTCGCGGGACCGAGGACTTTGAGGCAACTGGCCGACGAGCTCGCGCATCTCGGTTACATCTCCGCGGAGCAGGCGGCTCGTCTGATAACCGTGCATTCGCTGTCGAAAACCGATTGTCTCGCGGGCGCTCGCCTGTCCGTTGTCGAGATCCGCGACCAGGACTTACGCGAACGGTTTGAGTCCATCAACAGCACTATCGCGCCGAACATCGGAGCGATGTTCCTGGCGTACCTGTTTTATCGGCAGAGCGCTCAGAGCACGAACTCGTACTGGAGGCTTCGCAACGTCATCTTCGAAGAACGGATGAGCGCCCTCGAGAAGGCCGCCGCGGACCTGTCCCCTGAGCGGAACCCGTTCGGCATCACGATCACGCGTCCCGCCGGGAGCATGTACCCCAGGATGACCCTGACTCATCTTCCTGCGGGCATCTCCCTCGACTGGATCGCGTCGGGGCTTGCCCGCCAGGGGATCGGTCTCATCCCCCTTTCCACATTCGCTCACACGGAGGAGGGTTTCGAGACCGGGCGGAAGTCGTTTCGATTGACCCTCGGCGGCATCGACGGCGCGGACCTGCTTCTGACGAAGACCCGCCGCGTTCTGATTGACCTTAATCGACTCATCGCGGAAGAGGAATCCCACTACAACCGCAAATCGTTTGCGGTTTCCTGCCGCCGGGCTCAACCAAGGCTGGACCATCCGGCGCTGGAGCGGCAGTGGAGCGCCTTCACGGAAGTGGTGTCCGTCTCCGGCCGCGAGCTGATCCTGCAGGAGTTGAAGAAGACTGGGATGCCTTCCCAGTGGAACGCGGATCCGGCATCCGCGGCGAAATTCCTGAGTGATCGCCTCGGGGTGTATCGCACGCGCTTCGAAGACCGGCTGGAACTGATGCATGAGCGGCTCTTCCTGGCCGAGGCGGAAGACGGCCGGAGCCTCGTGCGGCTTCTGGAGCCGGAGCTCCAGAAGGACAGTCTTCCCCTGCGGCAAGCGCTGTTCCGGCAGCGGCTCTACGACCGGACCGTGCATCCCACCCAGATGTACTCCATCCAATCCGAGATGCTATGGGAGCGGGCCATTGACTCCATCCTCGCGGGGAAACCAGCGGTCCGGGAACTGGCGCAGCCGTTGGCGCGGGAAGTGGCGCGTGAGTTCCTTGGCCTGAACGTCGCAATCGATTCGCGGGGAGAAGGCAACGAACTGCTGCTGGATCTCGGCGCGGTGACCGCCGCCGAAGATTTCGTGCGGCTCAGGTCCAACGCGGAGGCGCGGGCGTTTCTTTCCTACTGGGGAGATTGGGATGGAAGCAACCGGCCGTCCGGGCAGGGGCACCGTCTTATTGCGACAGTCCTTATGGAGAACGTCGCCCGGATGGGGCGCCTTCTCCGAATGCTGGTCGATGCCGGCCCCGGATTGCACGTGGATGCGCACCTGATCGAAGAGGTGCGGCGGCTTCCCCTCGCCAACAGGCGATTCCGAGCGCTGTTCGATCAGATCACGGAACTGACTCATCAGCTCGAGCACCGCTACCGCGGCCTCCTCCCGTATAACGTGCAGCCCGGCGTCCTCCGGAATCTCGGAATGAAGCTCCACATCGCGCGTGATCCGGTTGTCTCGCTCTGGGAGCACAACGACCGGCTCGAACGGCGGATGGTTGAGCTGCGGAGTGAACGCACGCGCACCCTGGAGTACTACTTCGGATTGAACCGATCTCTTCGCAAATGCCTGCGCGCCAACCTCGGCGAGGTGCACAAGCACGTCAAGAACACGGAATTCGCGCTGGCCGCGGCGGGATACCGGGATCTTCTTCGCCGCTTCGTGATCACGCCGCGCATTCATCAGAACATGGTGACCTCGCCGGATCCGTTTGCTATCGATACTACCGTCCACAACATCATGGAGATCAACGAAATCGCCGGGCGGCACGGAAATCCCGGAATGGTTCTGGCTCTCCAGGTGAGCATGTCGTCGGACGCGGAAGCCTTGATTTCGCTCGACCGCAAGATGCGGGCAAGACTCGAACAGGCATTGCGCTCCGGCTCCCCCGTGTTGCCTTCCATCTGGCTCGTGCCTCTGTTTGAGGATGTTGAAGTCGTCCGGAATGTATCGGCTTATCTGGGGAAACTCTGGGACTATTCCGTACAGAGCCGCAGGCTGAACCAGAGCACCGAGGACCGGCTTTCCGAAATGAGCTGCGAGATCTTCATCGCCGGATCCGATCTCAGCCAGCAGATTGGCCAGACCGCCGGACTGGCCGCGTTCAAGAAGGCAAAGTACCAGATCGTGCGATGGTTGGCGGAGCGCGGTTTAGTCGGGCAGGTGCGCATCAAGATGGGCAGCGGTGAACCCATGCAGCGGCAGGGCGGTTACTACGCGCCGGTTTCCGGCCGTCCCGCGTGTATCCTCACTCCGGAGAACGAAAAAACACTCGGTAAGTTCGTGGAAGCCTCCGCGAAACGGAGCGCCAGGTATGCCACGACCCCCCTGATGGGGTTGTTTGCCAGCGGCGACCTGAGGACCTTCCAGAGCAACCTGTCGGAACGCCTGCGGCACTTGCCTGTCGCTGAACTGGCGCAAGTGCTCCATCACGTAGCGGAGGCTCAGAAGTTCTCGGGCAATGAACTGCGCAGGGCGGCGGAACCCCTGACGGAGACGCGCCTTCAGTTCACCAGCCGCGGGCTGCAAGAACTCGAGCGTCTTACGCTCGGGATGCGGGAAGGCTTGTTCGATGAGTTCATGAAGCTGTCGGCGGAGAATTTCCGCCGGATACTGTACGGCGGAGAGGAGGATGTCGTCGGCATCTACGTGATCTCGTACTTCATCGCGCGAACCATGCCGCCCTTGCGCGACAGGCCGACGGTGCGCCCCGCTCCGGACGCGGCCGCCAGCCGCGGGCACAGAATCATCGAGCGAATCGCGGCAACCATACCGCTTGCCCGGCACGGGAGTTCACTGCGGGCCATCGGCCACAACCAGGCGCAGACGTTTGTGCTCGGCGTCAACCAGTTGACCACCGGACTGTTCCGGACACTGAACGCGTTCGCCCGCACGCCTTCCGCGGAAGGAGAAGGGGCGGGAGTCCTGGCCGACCGGATCCTGCCGCATCTTCCCGTGTACGAGATTCTACAATCCCTGCGCCTATACCAGGACGTGGAGTTGCGCTGGCTCTGGCTCATGGAGCGCGGCTTCCCCGCCGGAAACTCGGCATTCACGGCCCTCCGCGAAGACGTCGACTCGATTCAGACCACGGTTCCGCTGTTTCAGAAGGAACTGGTGCGCAGGCACGGTGTGCATGTGTCCGAGTTCTTCGAAGGCGACCGCTTCACGCCGCAGCTTCTCCCGACTCTTCGGCCGGATCTTGCGGTATTGCTGCAACCGGATCTGTTCAACACCAGCATCGACGTTTTTCTGAACGGCATCGGCGGCGCGGTTCCCGAAGTGTGGCGGAAGGAAGTCGAGCAACTGCTGGCAGTCCCGGAGGAGATCCGCGCTTGGCGCGAAAAGGCATGGAATCTCTTGCAGGAGCCGGTGTTCGCACGGGTGTCCAGCTTCGTCGAAGTGGCGACGGCACTGCACTCCGTGGCGCAGCGGGCCTCTGCCTCAGAGACGGCGCTGCCCCCCGCGATGCCCAAGAAGCCACGGGATGTTGCCTCTTTTCTGCGCGGCCCCGCGGAGGATTCGTTGCAGCAGTTTCTCCTGACGGCGGTCGAGTACCTGTCGGCAATACCACAGGGTTCGGTGGAGCTTCCCACGAATGTCGTGAAAGCCATGAAGGAGGTGAAGCGGATTGTCAAGATCGAGGAGCAGGCCCTCTCGGCGCGCGAGCAGGATATGCTCCGTTTCTATCTGCTCCAGATTGCGCGAGCCGCGGGAGAAAACGGCTGATGGTCTCCCGTGATCACGTCAGAGCGGGTGCTGGCCGCTCGACGGGCCGAACCGCAAATGAGAAGGAATTCTGGTGAGGGACATCGTCTCTGGAGTCGCCGGAGCGGCCATTCAACAGTGCGATTGGTAGCAGCAGTATCACTTGATCCGAATTATTGGGTATAATGATGCTGATGCTGGAACCACGTCAGATTGGAGAAGTCCTGGGCGGCCACCGCGTTTTGGGCAAGCCCATGACGTCCTTATTGCAACTGAATGATGCCGTCGGACGCGGCTTGCCCAAGGCAACCCTTCGCAACGTGGCGCGGCACGTTTTTTCGGATGCTGCCGACCAGCGCGCCATGATGCACCGGATCGTTCCGGAGGCGACGTATAAACGACGGCGGGAACGTCTGAGTCCCGCGGAAAGCGAACGGACTGAGCGCTTGGCGCGGGTGGTGGCTACGGCCGAAGACGTCTGGCATGATCGCGAGAAGGCCCGGCGCTTTCTGACGACTCCTCATCCGGAGATTGGTGGCAAGACACCCCTCGATGCGGCGCTGACGGAACTGGGCGCGCGGCAGGCTGAGGAGGTCATGGCCCGCATTATTTATGGGCTCCCGGCGTAGCGGTCCACTCCGTGCGTTCCGCATAGCCGATATGCGGCACACCATCTTCGATGGGAGCGGGGCGATGCTCCACGGCGCTCGCTGGAATTCTCCCGGCCGGCGCGTCATCTATGCCACCGAAACGTACGCGGGTGCGCTACTGGAGATCTTGGTCCACGCCTCCGGCAGCGTCCCACGGAGCCAGGGTTATGTCGAGATCCAGATTCCGGCCGGCTTATCCCTCGAAGAAATCACGCTGGACGATGTGCCGCAGTGGGATTCACCCTCGTTTGAAACAGCCCGAGCCTTCGGTGATCGGTGGTATGACGAGCGGCGTACGTCGGTTCTGATGGTGCCCTCGGTGGTCACGCGGGTGGAGCGCAACCTTCTCATCAACCAGGAACATCCCGATTTCGCTCGCATCCGGGCGAGCCGAGCATTGCCGGTGCGTTGGGATGTACGGCTCTGGACGGGGCCGTAGTTGGCGGATTACGGCTTTTTCCTTCCCTGGAGCGGTGCTTCGAAGTAACAGAGGAAGCCCTGCGAACCGTGCATCGAGCCAAGTGCAATCGGGCTGCGCGCCGCGGCGAATGCAGAGCCGCAATGGCAAGGACATGAGCATGACAACATGTAAGAGAACACCATAGCCACGCCTTTCGACTTGAAGGTGCTGAATGACGAAGCCAGCAAACGCCGAGCCCCCTAACATCGCCTCCGCGCCGGTTCCCGACGCGCTCGCGGCGCTCCATGTCAATCTCGACACCGGCCTCACGCACGCGGAGGTGGACGTCCGCCGGAAGCAGCACGGCTACAACGAAGTGGCCGAAACCAAGGGACACCCGGTCCTCAGATTCCTCCGGAAATTCTGGGGGATCTCGGCGTGGATGCTAGAACTGATCATAGTTCTGTTAGCCGTTCTCGGATAACCATCATCCGTTCACCGGGCCTCCGAAGTCCCGCACATCGCTACGCGGAGTCTCGGCGACCTAAAGTGCCATGAGACTCCTCGCCGACCTGAAGGTCGGCAACGCCGATTCCGTTGTTGTGTTCCCAGGAGTGTCTTGTGCTGCGTCCATGCTGGTTCATATACTTCAAGCACTTACCTCATAGTGGTTCTTGTCGCTTCAGCCTGATTCAGGCTGGTTTCTGGTGGGTTTGGTAGCAATTATGTTAGCACTCGGATCCCTACTCAGAAGTGCAGCTCTGAACGAGAATTCGTTAGTGTTGGCTCCACAGCTCGGCGTGCCGACACTGCGCCGATCGAGAATATGAGGCGATTCGGGCAGGTCGGCCCGTTCTGTGAGCAACCCATCTCCGAAATGAAAGGGAAGCACTCGACTTCCGAGCTGCTTCCGAGTTGTTTGCTCCGGTGCGGAAGCTGACGCCCTCCGCATCCCGAAGTCCCCGCATCACAACGAAATACGAAAACCGCGACGTCCCAACCGCCGGCGGATAGGTCCGCTGCGTCAAGGACCGATTCAGGCTCAGCGACAGTGCGGGCACGCTGGATTTCCGACTGCGCACGTGTTCTTAAGGGAGGCTACGTTCTGAAACCGCCGAGCAAGGCCCTCGGGCTTATCGGCCCCCAGGTCAAACGGGCGTAGAGTCCGGGTCGACCGCGAGAACAGCCCCGTGAATCGAGCCGGATCTGGCTCAACCGGCGGCTGCACTAGGTGTGGCTTCTACGCGCGCGCTCGCGGGCAGTCGGAAAGAGAAGCACGCGCCTTGTCCGGGGTTGGAATTCGCCCACATCTCACCGCCGTGGTCCAACACCACCTGCCGGGCCAGTGCCAGGCCGAGGCCGAGGCCCTTGCCTTTCCGGGAAGTCGAGAAGGGCTGAAAGAGATGGTCCCGGAGTTCCGGAGCGATGCCGGGGCCTGTGTCCCGAACTTCCACCAGGACCGATTCCGGCTCCCTCGTCGCGGAAACCGTGACTGAGCCTCCCTCCGGCATTGCCTCCATGGCATTGCCAATGAGGTTCGCAAAAACTCTCTTGAACAGATGCGCATCCAGGAGAAGCTCGAGGCCTTCCGGAATCTCGAGCACCAGCCTCGCTGACTGGGCTTCCGCCGCGCCGCTCAAGGATTCCACGACCTCCGCGACAATCTTCCTGAGATCACATTGCTCGGGTTGACCGGTCTTGCCCCGCCCCACCTCCAACAAGTCCTGCAGCAACTCCTGCATGTGCAGCGACGCCCGGTACATATTGCGCGAGAGCCTCTGAACTTGTTCGGGGGATAGGTCCGAGTACGCCAGCATCTCCGCGCCCCCATAGATAGCCGCCAGGGGATTCCGCAGATCATGGACCACAGACGTCGCCAGGCGCCCAATCGTAGTAATGCGTTCGGACCGGATCAACTCCTCGCGGGCCTGACGGATCGACGCGCACATGGCGTTGAATGTCGCGGCCAGGCGGCCGAGTTCATCCTCGCTTCTTACCACCACCTCGCAGTCGTAATTCTGTCGGGACACCTCAGTGGCGGCGCGGTCCAGCTCCTTCACGGGTTCGATGATGCGACGGGCGAGCACGTAGGTAAGCGCGAGTCCGGCGGCCATGGAGATCAGCCATAACAGGTTGAGTGTCCGCCGCAAATCCGCGATCGCCTCGTTAGCGGCGTCAAACGATCTCAGGATCGCCAACTGCCCGACCGGTGTTCCGTTTATGTCCGCCAAGGTCGTGATGAGAGGGGCAAATTGGGTCCTTCCCACGCGGATCGTAGCGGGAGACAAGGAGATCTGCCGGGGGAGAGCAGCCGCGTCGCTGGCTGGTAGAGTCGCCGCTACCACGCGACCTTGCGAGAGAAATACAAACTCGCTTCCTCCGGTCGATCTCTTGAGATTCTCGGCAACGCCTCGGTCAACGTCGTAACCGGCCACCAGCACGTTCAGCAGCGCCGTTCCGCCGGTGGTCTGGACGTAGATCGGGGTGATTGTGAGGTGATAGAGTTTTTCGCCGCGAGCCAAGAAGCCTGATGCCTGTGCCGGGAAGTGAGAAAAGGCCTCTCGCACAACCGGTAGTTCGCTGGGCAACGACTCCCTCGAAAGTCCCCCTAGAGAAGCAATCACCCCTCCGCGTGGGTTGGTTACAAGGAAGAAGGCACCCGCGTCGGACACCCGCGACCATAGTTCCCCGGCGACGTCCCGAATGGTCGCCACATCTTCGGTTCGGAAGGCAGCGCGGACGTCGGACATGGCGCTGATAATCGAACTGATCGACGAGAGCCGGTCGGCGCGCGCCTTCCACAGCGACTGATACGCTTGGAAACTCGCCTGGACCTCGTGATTGATGCTCTGCGTGGTGGCCCGCGTCGCGGCCTTCACGGCAAGCCAGCCGGTCACGGCAAACAGCAGCGTGATCGCCACGGAGGTAGAGAGCATGATCTTCCACAGCAGCGAAATGCGCGAGAATGGGTTTCTCATTTTCTGGTGGCCGGATAGCTGTGGTCCATGTCCATCGCAGGCGTGTAGTCCTGGCCGTATTTGTTTTTGTGCGGCTCTTCCACGTATCCCGTCTCCGAAATCGTCAGGAGGGGCAGAGCCAGGTCTTGCGCCGGGACCGTGATTCTACGTTCGAGCGCCCGGAGAGTCTGCTGCGTAGCGCGTTCGTGAAAGACGCGCAGTTGATAGTCGCCCGGAGGCACATTGGAAAGGGTGAACGCGCCCGAAGCATCCGTGACCGTGAACCACGGGTACTTCAAAACTACAATCAAGGCGCTCATTGTGGAATGGATGTTGCAGAACAGACGCACGACGCCGGCGCGATCGAATGTGATCGTGCGGCTGGTTCCGGGTGGATAGAGCCCCAAGTCGAAGACCTTGCCGCTGAAATTGGAGAAAGCGTTGTGGTAGATGGGGTCGAAGTTCGGAAAGATCACATCGGTTCCACTTTGGATCGCGAGGACGTGAGGAATGAACTGCTTGTCCTTCTGTTCCATGCGCGCCGGAGGCCGCTGTTCGCTCGGGGAGACTGCAGTTGATGCAGGGACCGGCTCCAGCCAGACGACGGCGCCGGAGTAGTCTTGCCCTTTGCGAACGGTGGGGATGGTGGAATCCGATAGCCGCACCTTCCCCGAGACCGAGGCGGCTTGCGCCGGCACCAGCAGCAGCAGGCTAAAACAGATACGCAAAAGCCAGGTCATAGTGATTGTTCAAGAGCGTGCCGCCAGAGATGTAGTTTGTCCGAGCCTGGGAAGTCTCGAAGCTCGCAAGCACGTTCGGCGCCAGACGGTAGAAAAGATTCACCCCATACAGAAGGTTCTTCCCGATTCCTCCCGGAGGCAAGCCCGAATTGCGATCATCCTGCTGGCCCGAGAAGACGTTGAACCACAGCCGGGGATAGACGTGGTAGGTGAACTGGCCCCAGCCTCCCAAACTCCGGACCGCTAGCGCACCGCCCGGCACGAGCAGGACCACGCCCTGACGTAGCGCCCCCGTGCCCAGCGGCGAGACGTTCGTTCCACTGAAGAAGGCCCCGGTGAACTCCAGAGGATGCCAGAGGCGAATGAGCCAATCTAGTGAGAAGATGTCCGACGGTACGGATGCCCCAGCGATGTGGGAAATGCTGTGGTGCAGCCCTGGGGCGATTTCGATCCGCCTGTTCGAACCGCTAAACAGTTCGAAACGCGCCTCTACCCCCGGGCGCGCCGGTTCGTAATATGCATATGATGCGCTCGCTGCCCCATACGTGCTGCTGGGACTGGCGGAGGTTTCGCGGGTCTGAATCACCCCCAACTGGGCCTTGATCCCGGTCTGCCGACTGAGCTGAAAATCCTGCTCGAAGCGCGCCTGCGGGACCCACATCCAGAGATTGCCAGCGCCGCTCAACGGAGAAATGCCCACCTGGGCCAGGGAATCCGGTTCCCGGGGCGAGATGATCGGCTTGTCCACACCGGCGAAAAGACTACGAGTCTTCCATTCGATCCCTAGCGTTCCCGTCCGCAGCCGTACGGTTTGATCCAGCGACTGTCCGCTCCCTCCAAATAGGTCCAGTCGCAACGAGCCGCTAACCTTGCCACCCCAAACCGCACGCGGGCCGTTGTAGTCGAGCCCGATGATCGTCTGCCGCAAGGTAGCTCCAGCCGATCCAGCCTCTCCGGGTACCGCAATGGTTGGATACTCGCTGCCGCCGCTTCCTTTGGAGTTCAGAAAAGTATTGAATAGCGCCATCCCGGTGATCCGAATTGGGAAACGCTGTGACGCCTCCACCTTCGTTTGAGCTTGCTCCGCGCCACGGGTTTCCTGGACTTCCAGGCGCTCCTGGACCGACGGATCTGCTGCGGGTTGGTTGCTGCGGGCGGCGGCCAGTTCGTCCTTGAGGGAATGCACCTCGTCCAGCAGTTCTCGATTCTGGGCCTCGAGGCGGTCCAGGCGATCCAGAATCTGGCGCAGAGCATCGGGACTCTGAGCCGGTGCCGGGACACCGCAAAATGCGGACATCCCAATGACGAAAAGAAGATTCCTAATCATGCTCGGCAGCCCATGGCGCCTTCGCCAAGGTGCTCCGTGAGTTTCACTTCGCATGGAGAAGTTCCTCCAATGTGCGTTGTATCGCTCGTGGCGAAAAGGGTTTCGCAAAGTACGCATTGGCGCCCATGCGGGAAGCGCGCTGAGGCGTACTTGGGTCGGTGTCGGCGGTTACGACGACGATTGGCATGGCAGAGTGCCTTTGGTGGGCGCGAATGAACTCGATCAGCGCAAAGCCGTCCATGCGTGGCATCCGAATGTCCGTGACAACTGCACAGATTGATTTGTCCCGATCTTCCAGGATTCGAACGGCTTCCAGAGCGGAAGAAACCACACACACGTCGACTCCGGGAATCGCGGTACAAGCCTGCTCCATTGCGGCCCTGCCCTCCTCCGTGTCATCGACGATCAACAGAGCAGTCGTGGATGGTGCTCTCTTGTGAAACGCCTCGCCCGAGTCCTTGGCATCGTCCATTCCAGCCGCCCAGTCCCCAATTTATGGCAGGAATCGATAGCCCACACCATGAACGGTCAATATGTGGCGGGGGACATTCGGATCCGCTTCCAACTTTTGCCGGAGTTTTAGAACGTGCGCGTCGACGGTCCTGGTATTGGGCATGAAGTCGTATCCCCATACCGAATTGAGGATCATGTCGCGCGTGAGAGGACGATCAGGATGATGCAGGAAGTAGGCAAGCAGGTTGTATTCGGCCGGTGTAAACCTGATTTCCTCGCCGTCGCGGGTCACTACACGCCGTTCGAGGTCCACCTCTACCTGGCCGAAGTTGACGACCCGCTTTGATTCCGTGGATGACCTGCGTAGTACGGCGCGAATCCGAGCGACCAACTCTCTGGTGCCAAACGGCTTTACGACATAATCGTCGGCGCCGATCTCCAGGAGCAGCACCTTATCGATTTCATCGCCTACCGCGCTCAGAACGATGATGGGGGTGGTCACAAAGGCGGCCCGCAGTTGTTTACACACCTCAATTCCGCTCATTCCAGGCAAGCGCAGATCCACCAGAACCAGATCCGGCCGCAGCATCAGAGTCTGCTCGAATCCGGTTCGACCCTCCGCCGCGACCAGGGCCCGAAAGCCCTCTTTCTCGAGCAGCAACGCGACCGTGTCGCGGAGATTGTCATCATCGTCGATCACGAGAACGGTCTGAATGCGGCCACTCGCCGTACCAGGGCGTGTCTGCAGGGCTTCCACGCCCTCGCCCTTCCGGCTGTCGAACCGCCAGCGGTCATCGTCGCGGGTGTCAGCCAAAGCGCTTGATCTCATACGGTTTATTGGATGCATTGAATCGGGTAACGGATGGGGCGCCGGACTCTCAGTTGTGAAACAGCCTCCAGCGAGGGGTGTAGGTGACCTTGATCGACGCCGTGACATCGTGGCGCGGAACGCCAAGTAGAGGAACGTTGTACCGTTCGAATTGGGTCGACCAGGATGCGGTCCAGACCCTGCTCACCTGGACTTGCGCTTCGAAGGAGCCGTCGGTCTGGGTTCCTCCTCCAGGCAGGAAGGCCGCCCCTATCCTGTTCTGCCGGTAGCCGAATATCAGCCGCGTGCGGGGTGAGTGCCAATAGGTGGACTGGACGGAAAGCCCCCGGCCATCTCTTCCCACCCAGTTGCCCAACAGGTAGCCCTTGTTGGTATTTGCGTCATTGTAGACATTGTTCCAATAAAGGAAGAACCCTCCGTGGTCGTCCATGGCCAGGCGGGTGGAGGGCGCTTCGATCCGGAGGTCCCAGCGTGACAACCCAGGCAGCCGGGCCAGGTAGAGGCCTGGACTGAATGCGGAACGACGCGGCGACGTGAGCGGAGAAGGCTCGTCGTCGGCATAGAAGTCGCTGTAGAGGGTGATGAAGCGCCCGGGCACGGGCAGGCGCCAGCGGAAGTCGAAGCCGCTCTTGCGATCGCCGGGGTCGTTGGCGGCGTTTGTAGGGCCGTTTGCGAGCAGATTCCTGATGACCGAACCTGCGGTGAAACCATGGACCCCCGCGCCGTCGAACAGGGACCACCGCGTGAAGCCTAACTCGATATCTTGCGTGACGTTCCAGGTGATCTTCTGCCCATTCACCAAAGGTCGCGGGGGAAACTGATGCCCGGAAAGCTTGCCGCCGATGAGGTCGAACCGGAAGCCGCCCAGCCTACGCAAGGCTCCCGGGAGGCGGATGGGCGAGGTGCTGGTGAGGCGAAACGCGTAGAACGGTTCGGCGTTGTTGCTGAATGAGAGGGGGCCGGATTCGCCCGGGCCCCACCAGAGTTCCTGTTTCCCCACCGTCAGTGCCCAACCGCCAAGCTGCACGCCAGCGTACATCTCGAGCGGGCGGAAACGGTCCGCGCCGTTCCCGGCGGCGGGGAGCACCGGCTCGAGTTGGTTCGCGTCCGCCTTTAGCGCGCCGGCCGGACTGAAGAATGGCGGAGAGTGCTGAAACTCGCCTCGCGTATAGAAAGACACGCGCCCGGACACGGCTTGGGTGGAGAATCCACCGATCGCGTTGTTCCCCTCGGCGACGGGCCGGCCGTAGTCATTGATCACGGTCTGGCCAAAGTTATAGCCATCGATCAAAGGCTGGCCGGCGACGCCGAGATAGCGGCCGTACAGTGACTCCAACTCCACGAACTCCGTGGAGTCGTGGTCCCTTTCGAACTCAGTGCGCAGAGCGAGAATCAGACGCGACGCCTCGGCGACGCTGTTCCGACTTGAGTGTTCGGCTCCATAAGTCAGCGTGCTCTCCGCTTCGTCGAGTTGTCGAATGCACTCTTCCCTCGTCCACGGACGAAGACCGCTGGCTTGATCGGAGATGTAACCCAAGGCCGCGAGCCGCGTGAGGACCGGGTAGATCCAGCTATCCAGAGGAACGAGAACCGGGCCTCTGGCTGCGTTCCGGCTCTCTCGCTCGGGCGCATAGAACGCGGGCGGCAGCGCGCTACGGGCGCTGGGTTTCACCCCAGGCGTGGGCGCCGGGAACGTCACGGGACTCCAATTCAAGTGCCGCTGGTTGAAGACATCCCGGCCAATGAGCCAGCCCAGTCCTGCCCCCACGACGACATCCGAAGGGAAGTGCTTCTCCGCGGTGATCCGGGGCACGCTGGCGGCGGCGGCCAATGAGTAGACCGTCAACCGGGTGAGCCAGCCAGGGTATCGGTGAGCGATGGCGGAGGCCAGGCCCCAACTGAGCATGGCGTGTGCGGAGGGAAATGAAGTGGCGCCCCAGGAGGACTGGAAGAAGCTGCCGGCGGATTCGATCCTGAGTGGGCCGTTCCCGCCGAAAGGAGTACTTCAGGATCTGGCTCAGGATGAGGCTGTCCGCGAGAGTTTCGCCGGCCAGGACTCCGGCTTCCTGTAAGTGCGGGTTCTGGCGCATCCACCCAAGCCCATACATGCTTACGGGGATGGCTGCGAGAGCGGCGAGACTGGCGCTCGAGACCAGGTCGCTTCGGGATACCGCCAATGGGTTGGACCTGACATGCACGTTCATGGTGTTTCGGTCACTCGCGATGAACAGTACCGGTGAGAATTCCGGCGGGAACGATCCAACGCAGGTCGCGCTTCCGGGCGCCGAACGGGTTCGTGAAGAGGCGCTTCTGGTCGCCGAGCACGCGCTCCGGTGTGCCCATCAGGGACAGGCTGGACGGGAGTTGCGGCGGTAGTCGACTGTCTTCCGCGGGAGTCTGGGCACAGCAAACCCGCCCGGCCAACATCAATATCGCGACCCAACGACTAGTCCGGCGGCAAGCGCGCACGGCCAATCCTCACTTTTCGGGCAAACAGCACATGTGAATCATCAGGAGGTTCCGCTTGTGATCGGAAAATTCAAATGCATACATGACGGTTGTTGGCGGTTCGCAAAGAGCTTCAGCGAATGCGATAGGAGACAGAGACGCGCAGGTTGAACATGCCGTCGCTTGTACGGATGCCTAGACGTCTGACCTGCAATGGCGTGTAGAACGCACTCGCGTCGACTCTGATTCGCTCAGAGATGCGGTAGCCGGCGCCTGCCGACAGTGGCAAGGTCGGTCCGGAGGTACTAAGGAGGGATATGTCATGCACTCCCGAGTAGTGAGCATCCGTCTGAAATTCCCCTTTGAAATAGTTCCAGCCGACAGTCGCATAGGGCTCGAGCCGCTTGCCAACCGCAAAGGCGCCGCCCAACTCAAGTCCGACCGCTCGCACTCGCATCTCGTCGTTCGACGGCGCTTCGCACCCGAACGGGTTGCGGATCAGGTCGTGTCCAGCGGCCGCCGTTGCTTTGTCGCAAGTGATGTCCCCTCTCAGATTGCCGAATTGGCCGTGCACGCGCCCGCCCAAACGCCACCACGAGCGTGAAACGATCGGACGGCCGAGCGACCAAGCCAGGTGGTTTGGGCGAATTCCGCCGAGTCGAACCGGGGGAATATACCCCAAGCTAAGGGAAAAGCTCGCAGGAAGGCCGACCGAGACCCGCGGACGCACATAGGCCGGAGTCCGGTTGACATTCTCTTCCTTCGTTCCGTTGAAGCCGATCAGGCGTTGCCTGGCGTCCAGCGAGGGGATCCAGCCGGACTCAAGACCCAACTCGACGCTCCATGGCTTTACGTCGCGTGCCACCCCCGTAAGCATCTCCAGCTCTGAGGTAACAAGCTTCATGATCCACGCTTCCGGCCGATCCTTTGCCAGGATTTCTTCGCCTTCGAATATCTGCTGGGCAAAGAGCGCGGGCCCGGCGGAAGCCCAACAAAGTAAGCACACCACACAGGCCAGGACGTGTTTCAACCCTTTCAGCCGCATCGCCCGGTTGTCTGCCGGTCGAATGTCTGAAAGCGTCAATTGAGGCGTACTCGTATCCATTTATCACCCTCCAGCAGGAAGCTTAACTTCGACTCGGGAGCTTGCTGCACGGATCATCTCAGGGGGCCGGAAGCAGCGTGACTGCGAAGCGTATTCGTAGCTCATTTTTCACATTGACCGTGCCCATGCCAACTGATACCGGCTTGATTCCGAAGTCAGTCTGCTTGAGCTGAAACTCGCCCGAAAAGTCCAAGCTCCCATCCGGGTTCCGCGTGTAGCGGACCGGTACTGTGATCTCGCGAGTCTGGCCGTGCATTTGGAACCGTCCCGTCACACGCAGCTCCGAGGCGCCCGCTGCCACTGAGCTTGATGTGAACACGATAGTCGGGTAGTTCCGGGCATCCAGAACCTCCGGGCCGAGCATCGTGTCCTGAACCTTGCGAACATCACCGGGGCTCGGGCCGGCGTCCAATCCGGCCAGACGACGCGCTTCCGCGGTATCGATTACCAGCGAGGCGACGGGGATCGTAATCGTGACAGCGGAGTTTTTCAAGTTGGACGCATCCATGGCCGACTCGAACGACCACTTCGTCGCGAGCGCGGCATGCGTGTGACCAGCAAAGCTCAAGATTCCCTGCTTGTCGACTATCACCAGCAGGTAGGACTTCGCATGGTTCACGGTGTAGCCAGTTGCGGCACGCATCGTGCCGTGCCCAATCAGACAACAGGCAGCCAAACCGAATACTACGGCGCCAAGTCTGTTGTTGCTGAATCCCGCAGCCGCCATAGTCATCGGACTCGAAAACCTCCCGCCTTGATCTTGCCGCTCGGAGTTCGAGTTCCCTCGCCCCTTAACTCAACTCTAAAGCCGATCTTGTCCCTCTGTCGTGATTGAATCGTAAAGGTTCTGTGAAAGCCGGAATTGCGGCTACCCACAGCCCGCTGCCTCATCGAGCACCGTGTTGACCTTGGCAGCGACTTTGGCCCAAGAGAACTGACGCGAGCGCTCCTCTCCGCGCCGGCCCATGGTGGTGCGGAGTTCCCGGTCACCCAAGAGGCGTTCCATGGCTCGCTTCATGTCCTGGATATCGAGCGGGTCAACGAAGAGTCCGGCCTCTCCCACGACCTCCGGCAAGGCCGTTCCGAGCGACACGACCACCGGCGTGCCGCAGGCCATGGCCTCGAGAGCCGGCAGGCCAAAACCCTCGATCAGACTCGGCAGGATGAGCAATTGGGCGCCTCGATAGAGACGAGCCAGGGCATCATCCGAGGGTGCGCCAAGAAACCCCGTGCGGTTCTCGATCCCGAGTTGCCGCAGCCGTCCTGCAATCTCCTCGGTCGGCGCTCCGCTCAGCAGGAGCCTCAGCTCCGGGTAGTCCACGCCTTTGAAGGCCGACAAGAGGCGGTGGAGGTTCTTGTGAGGGCGGGCGTTGCCGACGTAAAGGACATAGGGGAAGCCCGGCTCATGCCGCTGTCCTTCGGCCGTAAACGGCAGGTCCACGCCGTTGCCTACGTTCACCACGCGCTCTTCCGGAAGGCCGGACCACTCCAGGATGCGGGCGCGCGAGTACTCGGAGACAGTCAGTACCCGGAAAGCCCGGCGAGAAGCGGGCCTGACGATCAACTGGTAGTACAGGCGCTTAACGGGAGTCGCCACAGCGGGCACCTGAAGTTGAATCAGATCATGTATCGTAAACACGAAAGGAGCGGGGCACAAAGGGGGCGGGTTGAAGCCTGGAGAGAAGAAGACCGGCGGTCGCCTGGCCATCACCTGACATGCAAGCCAGAGCGGGTCGGCGGCGGAAAGGGGTCTCGGCCCATTCCGAAGTTGCACGTGTTCCGGAAGCCGCCCCAGAACTTCGCGCGCGAATCGCCCAATGCCGTGGAGTCCTGTCCAGCGGGCATCGGAGAGAATCAGAGATGGGGCCCGAGTCATGCGGCGGTCCTCCGGATCATCACGACAGCTTAGAATGGCCTTGAGCACTGCATGCGAATCGCGATCATATCGTCCCTGTTTCCGCCGTTCGCCATCGGCGGGGCGGAGCAAGTTGCCTCCCAACTGGCACTCGCACTCCACCGCTTGGGCCACCACGTCGAAGTAATCTCCACGTGCAGGAAGGATCAACTTGGCAGCGGGCGCTATCGGACGGATGAATGGGAAGGAATTCGAGTCTGGCGCATCGCTCCCCTGAACCTGTATTGGCGATTCGACAAAGAAGACGGGCACCCGAACCGCCTGGTTCGCGCCGGCTGGCACGCTGTCGATCTGTGGAACCCATCGATCCTTGGCCCTTTGCGACAAGTCCTGGATCACGTCCAGCCTGACGTCATTAATACCCACAACATCGACGGTCTCTCGCCGGCGGTATGGAGGGTGGCCCAGAATCGCACCGGCGCCGTCGTCCACACTCTGCACGACTACCATCTGGTCTGCCCGCGGGCGACCATGCAGCGTCGCGATGGCACGATCTGCGAAGAGTTGTGCCGCTTCTGCCGGTTGTACGCGCGTTATCATCGGCTTTTCCAGAGATCTGTGCGCGTCCTGGTGGCTCCCACTTCCGCCATAGCCGGATTGCATCGGGAAGCCGGCTGGACGGAACCTGCCATCGAGATCATCCGCAACGGCGTCGATGTTGACGCCATCCGCCTGCCAGACGTATCGCCCTCAGATCCGCTCCGCGTCTTGTTCATGTCCAGGCTAGAGCGCGAGAAAGGCTGTGAGATGCTCTTGGCCGTCATGTCATCCCTCCGGGAATGCGCCGGCGTCCAATTCCACGTGGCCGGACGAGGCAACTATGAGCGCCGGTTCTCGGACCTCGCGCGCCGGTCGGCCAATGTGGTCTGGCACGGTTTCGTGACCGGAGCGCAGAAACTCGAACTGCTTTCCATGTCCGACGTCTTCCTGCAAATTTCCCAGTGCCGTGAGAATGCCCCGCTGAGCCTGCTCGAGGCAAAGAAGTGCGGTCTGTATGTTGTCGGCACCCGGGTAGGGGGGATTCCAGAGGACATCGACAGCGCGGAAGCGGGCCAACTGATTCCTCCCGGCGACACCGAGCAGCTTGCCAGGACATTACGAATGCTGGCGGAAACCAGGCAAGCGCTTCGGGACGGCCGGCCGCAAAGGCTGCGGCAGAACACCGGATACGGGACCCGTGAAATGGCCGAGGCGTACTTGAAAGTGTTCCAGTCAATTCTCGAGTGTCCCCGCCCGGCCGTCCGGGGCCGGCTCCAGTGAGAGTACGAAAGCGGCGACCAGCCAGGGGTAGAAGAAGTTGAGATTCACACCCAGCAGGAACGCCAGCGGCAGAAAAGCGGCGGTGACGGCCACGATTGCCGGGCTTTTCCGTCTTCCGGCCCGGATGCTCGGCCGAAGCAAGAGAGCGAGCAGGAAGAGGCTTAGCGGTATCCCGAATTCCGCCGTCGATCCCAACAAGCCCATTCCCGCCAGGTCCCATTCATCCACTGTGGGCAAGCCCTGGAGATAGTCCGGATCATTCCTCATCAGCGAGTAGTTCCCCACACCGATCCCTGCCCATGGATGGGCCGCGATCATCCGCGGTACGATCATGGCCGCCGTCAGACGACCCATGATCAAGCTAGGATCTTCCGGGCGGTAGTAGAGCGATTCTTCAAAATTCAGGTAAGCGTAGGCGTAACCGTAAAGTCTGCCCTCGAACAGCGCTGAGAACCCTGTCAGGATCACCACGCAACCGCCAGCGAGCGCGAGTCTCTGCTTGCGGCTCCCCGAAACCAGGACGCCGATCCCGCATAGGCCCAGGGCAGCGAGAAGGCCGACTTTCGATCCGCTCAACAAGAGCGCCGCCAGCAAGAGGCACAGCACAGCCTTACTCAGAAACAGATATACCGGCGGGAAGAGATGGCGCCGCAGGAGAACCACGAGCACGACGCTCACCAGGAACATGCCGTAGGGGCCGCCCTCATTGAAGAATCCTCGCACCCGGCTGTCGGGCCCGTAGACCATAGGCGTTGAGATCCCGGCAGCTTTCGCCAGAGCCCAGCCCGCGATGGAAGCACATGCGCTGAGCGAACCAACCCAGGAATAGAGGCCTAAGGCGAGGCGAGAGAGGTCAGGGCGCCCCCGGATTGTTTCGGCGATCGCAAGCATGAAGTAGATCGCGAGGCACAACTCAAAAATGCGCGACAAGGAGAGGATTAGGGGCCGTTTGAGCAAGGAGATGTCCGGGGGCGGGTAGAAGGGGAGCCGCAGGGCGAGGATAGACACACCGGCAGAAAGACAGAGAAACAGCAGGTAGCCTTTGCCGTACTCCCGCCAAAGGCCGCCCGCCGGGATCCTCATGCCAAAGTAAACAAATAGTGGCGCGGCGACGCACAGGGAAAGCACCTGTATCAGTTCCAGCGCTTGCACGTCGCCAAGCTTCAGGGCGGGCATTGCGCTCAGAATCACACACGCCACAAGCCAGGCCTGCACCCTATCGGCCGCCGCTGTGACTAAGGGACGCATGTGTTCTCGGAGATGGCCCGCCAGAGCACGACCCGGTGGCGCCGGAGACCCCACGCCAGCGAGAGAACCGTCAACAGCGCGGTGCCCACCGTCGCCGATGCCGCGCCTAGTGCTCCCATGCTGGCCGACAGGCCGGCGGCCAACGGGATGTTGATCGCGGCGCAAAGCAGAAGGATGCGGCTCGCCTGGGCGTCCATTTCGAACACCAGCATCGTCTGAGTACCGATGATGTTGACCAGTGCGAGAAGAACCGGCAGCGGCGACAAGCAGCGCAAGACTGCGATCGAGGGGATGAAGGCATCGCCCCAGAGAAGACGGCCCACCGGGGCCGCCAGCAGAAACGTCGCTAACGAAGCTGCTCCAGCCGCCAGAAGAATCCAGCCATAGCTCCTCCGCATGAGGCGGAAGGCCATCCCCGCGGACCTCGCCTTCAGACTGTTCAAGTGGGGATACAGCGCCTGCGCGATCGGCGTCAGGAGGGAATTCACTGCTCTCACCACCTTGTCCGCGGCGCTGTAGTAGCCGACTTCTACGTTGCCCGCGACGAGCCCCAGCACAACCGTAGTCGTCGAGGCGTTGATCACCAGTGAGGTATTCACAATGAACACGTGCCAGCCTTCCCGCATTACGGCCAGAACCTCACGCAACCTCGGCAGGTAAGACCCGTGAGGCACCTTCTTCCAGAGAACCGGCGCAATCAGGAGGCTCGCCACGAGGGGAACAGCGCCCTGTATCACTGCTGCTCTCAAATAATGGTCCGGCTGCCGGACGAACAGCATGAGTGCAGGAACCGTGAGAAGTCGTGCCGAGGACTGGGCGATGGTCAGGAACTTCATCTGCTCGATTCCCTGGAAGAACCAGACCGGAAAAGTGACTGTCCCCACGACGGTCAAGAAGGCGGCGGCGTAGAGCAGAGGTGTCTCTCGAAGACGGGGGATCGCCCCAACCAGAATTGCGAGTGCCAGTGCGCTCGCCAGCATCAGAGCGGCTTTGGCCGATAGGGTGTGCCAGAAGATGCGGGCCAGGAGCTCAGGTTCGTGCCGGTGGGCGGCAATCGCTCTGGTCGCACTGAGGTTGAACCCATAGTCCGCGATCAGGTCGAAGTAGACAATGAGCGCCTGCGCGAACGACAGCAATCCGAATTGGGCGGACCCCAGCACGCGAACCAGGTAAGGGACGGTGGCGAGCGGCACCGCGTAGTTGAGCGCCTGCAGGGTGGACAGACTGGCGATGTTCTCCCACAGCCGGGCCGGAGCGGTTCATCTTCCTCCCTTCGGGCGGCCCTGAATCAGTACGAAGAAAGAGGCTGCCAGCAATCCCAGAAGCCCGGCGCCGAGTACGAACGCAGTCCTGGGCGGCCAGCTCTTTCCGTCAGGCACCACGCCTCTGTCCACGACTTGAATGAGAGGCGCCGAGCGGGCCTCGTCAATGCGTGCGGATTCATACAGCTTTGAAAGCAGCTCGAAGAGCGTCTGGTGGTACTGCAGGTCGCGCAGCTTACGGAGATACTCGAGGCTCGCGGCCGGAAGGTTGCGGGTCGCCACCACCAGATCGCCGCCCGCGCCGCTGCCTGCTTCGAGCTTCTCTAGCTGGTTGCGGAGGGCATCGGTCTCCCGCGCCAACAAGAGCATCTGGGGATTTTCGTTTGTGGCATAGGAGCGCATGCTATCCAGTTGCACCTCATGGCTGGCGATCTCCGCACGGAGTTGAGCCACGGCGCGGATGAGAGCCTCGGACTGCCCCGAAGGGACCACCAGACCGCTCGCCTGCTGCGTGTTCTTCAAGGCAATCTCGGCGCTGGAAAGAGCCTCTCGCTCGTTTGCCACCTGCTGCTGGAAGAACAGGCGGCGCTGGGATGCTGCGGTAAGAGCAAGACGCGAAGTCCGCTCCTGAAGCTCATCAACGTACGCATTCGCCATTTGCTCGGCGCGCCGGGGGTCGTGGTCTTCCACTTCGATCCGGATGAGCGAATCCTTGCCGCTGGCAATCGTCGAATGCCGGGCGAGAGCCTTGCGCGTGCCGATCAGAGTCTTACCCCGATACACCTGCTGCAGGTGGAACCGGGCGATGAGAGAGTCGGCGATGGTGCGGCTCTTCAGCACACCGATGTAGAGGTCCGCTGGATTCCGCCACAGGCTGCTGCCTGCCGCTCCGCTGAGCATGCTGATGCCGCTCATGCCGGCAAGCGGTCCCATCAACAAGGACTGCGAGGACTGCTCCGGCTGCGGCACCATGATGACGGATTCGGCCGTGTAGCTGGGTGGCATGATGAACACCACGACGGCGGTGAAGGCCATCGCGAGCAACGCTGCGACTGCGATCCAGAACTTGCGTCTTGCCAGGACAGGGATCAGGTCAAGCAGCGAGATTTCGGCCGCAAGCGGACTCATGGGCCGGGCCGTCTCCGCATTTGTCAGCAGTGCCATGTGGCCTCAGCGCAGGATGTTGATGGCGGCCGCTCCCAGTGCGAACTGAGAGAAGACCTGCGACCAATCCTTCAGCCCCTTCAGAAAAGTTGTCTTGTTGATCTGCTCGGGGACCACAATCGTGTCTCCCGGATTGAGGCGCAGGCCCTCAAAGCTCGCCGTCAGCAGACCCTCACCCCAGGATTTGCTGACGACGGAACCGTCCGCCCGAATGAGGAATATGTGCCGCGAATCGGCGGTACGGCCAGGGCCTCCGGCCTCCCGCAGGTAGTCGCCGATTCGTTTTTCACCCTGGTACAGGAAAGAGGTGCCGTTGGGAACGCTCCCCACCACATTTACGAATGACGGCCTGCTGGGGACCGTGAACACATCGCCGTCCTCCAGTTGCAGGTCGGGCAGGCTGTCCACTCCTGGGATACGCGGATCGAGGTCGAGGACGATTCGCCCGGTTGCCCGTACCTCGCGAAGCTTTTGAACCAGTTCGCGTTGACCGTTGATCTGGCTGGTCGCCGCAGCCGCTTCCTCCGGCGAAATCACGGCGCCTCGGACATTCGCCGCCGAGGAAGCAACCTGGCGCTCGAGGGAGTTGGTCAGGTCGTCGAGCCGCTGCTGCTGTTCAAGCCGGCTCGATTTGCGCAGGAACTCGGAGCCGAACAGGTAAGCCTGCGGAGTCAGCCCGCCGGCCCGCTTCACCAGTTGCTGCAGCGTCTCACCGGGCCGGACACTGTAGCCTCCCGCCGATTCAATCTCGCCCTCCAAACGGACATACCGGGTCTGCACGCCCTGGGGAACTTTGAGGTCGGACGTCGAGAAGATGGTGACCACGTCGCCGGGTTCGAGCGGCAGGTTCTCCGCATCGTCACCGTCGATGATGGCCTTCCCCAAACGAAACGGAATCAGGCTCGTCTTGAGGTCCTTGGGGTCCCGACGTTCGATAACCGCATAGCTCCAGTTCACTTCGAGCACGTTGCGGTCTACCCGGTTTCGCGCCAAAGTGCTTTCGGACTTGTTCGCGGCGATGGAGCCGGGCGAGTTTCCTCCCGCTCCCCCGGCCGGCCGGGCCAGGGGATCCTCTTGGCCCGTCAACGATACATAGCCCGCGTCGCGTAACCCGTTCCCTTGGCGAGGGGTTGCCTGGGGGGCCGCTGAGATAACCGCTGAATCCGGTACGTCGGGGCTGCTGCTATCGCCCTCTCGCGACGGCCGCTCGCCGAACACCAATCGATTGCGGTCGCGCCAGTACTCGCGCGTCAGGAGTGCCTCGCGGTTTGGAATCAGATCCCGAATCCGCATGCCCGAATGCCACGGCATCCGAATCGGGTCCGCGACGTTTCCTCGGAGAGTCACCGTGTTCTCGAACTTCGGCACGATTGCGAGAATGTTTACGATGTCACCGTTCTTGAGCTGGATGGCGGCCGGATCCTGTCCGTCCAAGGAAACCAGGACTACCTTTCGGGAAGAGTTCTCAATACGTTCGATGGCGGCTCGTTGTGTCGCCGCGACGGGAGTGAACCCGCCCGCAAATTGCAGCGCTTCTTGCAGGGTACTGGCTTCCCGCAACTCGTAAATCGCGGGATTGTTCAGACTCCCGGTCAATGCCACTTGGGGCCCCACCGGCGGGATGTAGATGACGTCGCCGGGCAACAACGGCCGGTCTTTGGATTTGTCACCGCCCAGGAGCAGATCGTAAAAGTCGAACGTGGTGACAACGCTGTTCGATCGCATGAGCCGGATGTCGCGCATGGAGCCGTGAGAATCCGGGCCGCCGGAGACGAAGATCGCATTCACCAGCGTGCTCAGCGAGCTGATCGTGTAGGCTCCGGGCCGCCGCGCGTGGCCCACCACGAACACCTGCATGGATCGCAACTGGCCCATGCTGACGCTGAGGTCGAAGTTTCGAAAGACGCGGCCGACGGCAGCCTTCAGGTAATCCTGAATCTGCCCGAACTTCAGTCCGGCGACCGCCACCTCGCCAACCTGGGGAATGTAGATCGATCCCGTCCGGTCCACGACTGGGGAGACGTTGAGGTCGATCTGGCCCCAGCCGCGAATCAGGAGTTGGTCGCCCGGGCCGAGCGCATACTCAGGAATGACAGGAACGCGGTCAGCCGGAGCGAAAGTGCTGGGCACATCTCGAAACAAATCTTGCCCGAAGACGGGCAGCAAACGGCCGCTGGACTGCTCGACGAATTTCTGGAATTCGGTCGGCTGCTCTGGCGGGGGCGCCGGCCTGAACGTGGGAGCAGCTTGCGTGCCCGTCTGGCCGCGTTCGTCACGCTCCATTTGGCCTTGTGGCGGGTTCTGATCGCGAATGATGGGAATGCGCGGAGACGCCGCCGTACCATCCGGCCTGTCCGCGTTGCTTGGAGGCCTCACCTCGCCCTGGCAGCGCGGGTCGCCGAAGCCCCCGGGAGAGGTGCAGTCAACGCGGCTTTGCGACTGTGGGTACGCAATTGCAGCGAGCAAAAACAACCCGGCGCACAGGAGCCCTCTAACCAAAAATCGCACCCTCATCCTCCTAACTGGCGAGCCGGTGCGCCGTCTCTGCGACGGCCACTTCCGCCCCATCGAGACCCATCAACTCGCTCATTTCCAATCGAAAACGGGCCTCGGAAAAATGGGCCGCCCAGGACTGCAACTGCGCCGGCCGCACAGAGGCTTCAATCTTTTCGAAACGGCGCACGGCCTCCTCCAGCGCCGCCTCGCATGGCTGCTCGTAGAAAACGCCTCCCAATTCGGCTCCGGGCGGAACGCTCTCCAACACGCCTCCCCGGCCCAGAGCGATCACGGCTTTCCCGCTCGCCATGGCTTCCACCGCGACCATGCCGAAGTCCTCCTCTCCAGGCATCAACAGCGCCCGGCACCGGCCGTACAGATCCCGCAGTTCGCTGGGGAGGACCCTTCCACAGAACTCTACGTTTGGGCCTGCCTGCCGCTTCAGGGATCTAAACTCCGGCCCTTCTCCCACGACCTTCAGGCGGCGTCCCGTCCTGGAGAAGCACCGCACGGCGTCCTCGACCCGCTTGTACGCCACGAGTTCCGAAACAACCAGGTAGTAATCCTGAGGACGCAGCCATGCGTACGTTTCCACCGCGACCGGAGGATAGATCACTTGAGACTGCCGCCGGTACGTCTTCCAGATCCGCCTCTGCACGTTTAGGCTGTTGGCGGCGAAGTCGTCCACGCGTGCGGCTGTCGAGTAGTCCCATAGACGGAGCGGGCAGGCCAGCGCCGCCAGTACCGCGCGCTTCCATGCCAGCCGCGTCCAGTCATGCAGGTAAGCGGGGTACAACTCCCACAGGTACCGCATGGGGGAATGGCAATAACAAACATGTCTGGTGTTGGATGACGTCAGCACGCCCTTGGCGGGGCCCGACTCGCTGCTGATCACGAGATCGTACTCGCGAAGGTCGAAGCTCTCCAAAGCCAGCGGAGCCAGAGGCAGCAACGAGCGGTAATGGCGCCGGAGCGGATTGAGGAACGACGCCTTGACCGTGTGGGCGCGGATGACCGGTGAGACGCTCTCGGCGTCATAGAATAGTGTGAACACATCCGCGTCGGGTAGGAGGCGGCACAGGGCTTCCACGACCTTCTCGCCTCCGCGCATATTCAACAGCCAATAGTGGACAATCGCCGCTCGCATTGAGTAAGTGCCCTCCGCTGTCGCATCCCGTCACCCGTAAGTGTACAGCGAGATCCGGCGAATATATCAATAAGGAGCAGGAGATTCACACAACTTTTACAACTTCGGACTGACGGGCTGGAGCGCCACGCCTCGTCCTGGCAAGCCCCCAGCTTTTACCGGATTTTTACAGGTTGTTGATCACTAAAACGGCGGGTCCGGTTATTCTCGGAGTAAATGACCGTTCAATGTGAAGTTGCTCCTGCCCGGGCTGAGGATCCCCTGTTGACCTTTGTCCCCCTTCCCTACGAGCGGCAGTTCTATCCGTACGGGTTCCCGTTGCGAATCAAGTCGAACTCACGCCAAGTCCTGGCGGCCGCTGAAGAGAGCTGGGGCGATCTCCAACGGCGCTTCACGACGGCTCCCTTGAAGCTGAGGTGCCTGGTTTCGGAGAGCGCGTCGGAGTGCCTGCCGCCGCCTCCGGTGGTGCGCGCGCAAAGCAACCTGTTTGTTTCCGTGGCCGATGCGGAGAACTTCTGCAGTTGCGATCTGGCCGCGGGCTTTGCTTCCGCCTGGGTAACTAAAGCCGTGGTGGCCGACACAGAGTACTTCCGGTACCACATCATCGAAGCCCTGGCATACTCGCTCTTGGACTCGCTGCACCTGGTCGCAATCCATGCGGCGTGCGTGGCGCTCCAAGGGCATGGCGTGCTGCTGGCGGGAGACTCCGGGGCGGGCAAGTCCTCGCTCGCTTACGCTTGTGCGCGGCGCGGCTGGACCTACTGTTCGGATGACGCCAGCTCGCTAGTCAGGCTCGGGACTGGCCGCTCGGTACTCGGCACCCCCCGCGCATTTCGATTTCGCGAAACCGTAGCGGATCTCTTTCCGGAGTTCAAGGGTATGGAAGAGAGTCGGCGCGGCAATGGCAAACCCACCATTGAGGTGCGAACGGCGGACTTGCCTGAAATCCGAACGGCATTGGAGAGCCGGGTCGACCACATCGTATTTTTGAACCGGTGCGAGACGACGCGAGGGCATGCACAGCTTGTGCCCGTCAGCCGAGAGGAAGCTCAAGCGCGCTTGCTCGTCGATCCTTGGCCCGCGGAGCTGCCCGCCCACGAGGGGCGGCAGACGGCTATCCGGCGCCTAGCTGAGGCCGGAGCGCATGAGATGCGTTACCGGGAGCTGGACATTGCCGTGAATTGTCTCGAACAGCTTGTTCTGGGAGGCTCACAATGAGAATCGTTCTGCTGCTGTTGGCTCTTGTGCCTCTGGCGCAGGGCCAGATCTCGTCCGGCTCGATCTTCGGGCAGATCAAGGATGAATCCGGTGGCGTCGTGGCTGGGGCTGCGGTCACCGCGCAAGGGGAGAGTACCGGCTTTGTGCGAGCCACCGTCACCGATAGCTCCGGCGCCTATCGCTTCGCGGACCTGCCGCCCGGGACGTATTCGGTGCGCGCCGAGCGTGCCCGTTTCAAAGTCTCGATTGCGCCGCAGGTGACGCTCGAGGTCAACCAATACGCACGCGTGGACCTGCAACTGAAAGTTGGCGAGGTGCACGATTCCATCGTCGTCGCGGAAGCCGTGTCGCCCCTCCAAACCCAGGACAGCAGCGTCGGCTACCGTGTCGATTCCAAGACTCTCACGCAATTGCCGCTCGACGAACGCAACGTAATGTCGCTGGTCACGATTGGGCCCGGGGCGATCCCGAGACAACTGGCGGGGTTTGTGCACGACGCCAACAACGACATCCAACAGGGCTCGCGCGGTTCCGTCGCTCTGAATCCTCCCATCAATGGCGCCCGCTCCGACATGAACTCCTTTCTCCTCGATGGCGCCAACAATACGGATGGCAACACTTTCGCGATCGCCGTCGTTCCGCCGATGGAGTCGGTTCAGGAATTCCGCATTCAGTCCTCCATGGCGCCCGCTGCCTTTTCACAGGCCGGAGGAGGGGTAGTGGATATGGTCACCAAATCAGGCGGCCGGGAATTTCATGGGAGCGCCTTCGAGTACTTTCGAAATGAAGCCACAGACGCCAGGAACTTCTTCGACAATTCGTCAGTGGCGAGGTCCATGTTTCGTCGGAACCAGTTCGGTGGGTCCTTGGGTGGTCCCCTGCCGCTGCCTTCCACCTTCTTCTTCGTGACGTGGGAGGGACTGCGCGGCAAGTCGGCTTCCCCTTCACTGCAACTGGTCCCAGACGCTCAACTCCGTGCCGGCAACTTTCAAGGCGGCAACGCCCTCTACGATCCGCTGAATCTGACTCCCTCGGGCGCCCGTGCGCCCTTCTCGGGCAACATCATCCCGGCCGATCGAATCGATCCAATCGCGCGAAAGTACCTCGACCTGTACGAACCGCTTCCAAACGTGCCGGGGAACCCTTCGGGTAACTACGTCGACACAACTCCGAGCACCAGCGACCACGACGCAGTCTCCGGACGGATCGACCACCAGTTCCGGCGGAGCGGCCTCTTGTTCGGCCGCTATACGCTCAACGCCGAACGCGGTGGAATCGGGGGCAATTTCCCCTTGCGGCCGACCTCCGAGAAACTCCGCTCTCAGCAAGCCGTCGTGGGGTATACGCTGGCGGGCATCGCCTGGGCCAACGAACTTCGGGCATCGTTCACTCGCTTGCGGTTGTTCGATGTCCCCCTCAGTGCTTCGCAGAAGAACGTCGCGGCGGACCTCGGCATCCTCAACCCTCCCAGCGACCCGTTCTCCTTCGGGCTTCCGTATTTCTTCTTGTCGAATTTCTCCACCGTCACCGACGACCCCACGCTGCCGCAGATACAGCGTGACAACACCTGGGGCATCACGGAGAGCGCCTCTTTAGTACGCGGCCGGCGAACGTACAAGTTCGGCTTCCACGCCTCGGAGTTCCAATTCAACTATCGCCAGAGCAACACGATTCGAGGGTCTTATACCTATGGCGGCGCGTTCACCGCCAATGCCACGGACCCCAACAGCGGAGACGCGCTGGCGGACTTTATGCTGGGGTTTCCGCAATTTACACAGCGTAGTGTCGGGAACTCGCAAGGGTACCTCAGGCGGCGCGACCTGGGCGGATTCGCGCAGCAGGACTGGCAGATCACCAACCGCCTCTCTTTGACGCTGGGGATGCGCTACGAGTACTTCTCACCGTTCACGGAGACGCGCGGCGCACTACTGAACCTCGACTATTCGAGCCTGCCTCAGTCCCCAGCACTTGTGCGCGTGAGTCGCGCGAGTGAGCCGAACCGTAAGGACTTCGCGCCGCGTGTCGGGCTCGCATGGCGGCTTCCGGGCTTCCTATCATCCCGCGGCGACACCGTGTTCCGCGCGGGCTACGGCGTCTACTTCAGCCCCGCTATCGCACTGGAGAGCTACGAACTGGTTCTGAATGGAATCAGTAACCAGATCAACAGCACCGACGGCACGGGGCTTCCCATTTTGACCACGCGCGATGGCTTCCCGACCACCGCCAGCACCGGTCTCCCCAGCTACTTTGGACTCGACCCTCACCTCCCGACGCCCTACGTCCAGCAATGGAACGCCGGCTTCCAGCATGAACTTCCGGAGGCCATCGTGCTCGAGGCGTCGTACATTGGAAGCAAAGGCACGCACCTGGCGCGGTTCCGCCGTTTCAATACGGCGCTGAACACCGAAACCGGCGCGAATCTGGACCCACGGCCAGGCGACCTTCAGTCCATGCGGACGTTCCCTGACCTGGGCACGATCTTCCAGTTTGAGCACATCGCCAATTCCTCGTACCATTCCCTTCAGATCAAGGCGGAGAAACGCTTCCGAAGGTCGCTGACCTTCCTGGGCAGCTTCGTCTGGTCCAAGTCCATCGACGATGCGTCGGCTGTGGTCCCCAGCCTTTTCGACAGCGGCGGAGCGCAGGACGAAAGAAATCTGCGGCTCGAACGAGCGTTGTCCGCCTTCAATGTGGGTAGGAGACTCAGTGGGGCATTCGTATACAACCTCCCGAACACGGGCATGTTCCCCCATCTGCTACATGGCTGGCAGTTGAGTGGAGTGATCACCATCCAGGACGGGTCGCCGCTCGATCCGCTGTACATCTCTTCGGACACGGCCAACGCCGGCACGTTCACCCGGCCGGATATCGTTCCGGGGCAGAGCATCAGCCTTCCGGCCAGCCAGCGCACGGCGGACCACTGGTTCAACACCGCCGCCTTCACCGCTCCGGCGCCTTTTCACTTCGGGAACGCCGGCCGCAATATCATTCCCGGCCCGGGGAATGCCGTAATTGATCTTGCTCTCCACAAGCGTTTCAAACTCACCGAGCGCGTTGGCCTCGAGGTTCGCGCCGAGGGGTTCAATGTCTTCAACCATCCGAACCTCGGCTACCCCGATCCCTTCCCGGACCAGGGTCCATTCTTCGGCAAGATTCTCATTGCGGGACAGCCGAGGCGGGCTCAATTCGCCGCGCGGATCGAGTTCTAATGGCGTCCTCGGCCCGGATCCTCGAAGCAGACAGGCCAGGCCTGTCCGCCATCGCGACCGCGCGAATTCCTCGGTATGCGCTTGCCGTGATGGAGGCGTTGAGTTTCGGAAAGGCCCGTAACGGGCGCCTCCAGGCGCTGACGGACGAGGAATGGAAACAGGTCCTTGCATTCTGTGACCGGGCCCAACTCACTCTGACCCTCAATCATGTGTGTCGAGACGCACTTCCTAACTGGGTGCGAAACCGCATTGATGGGAATATCCGTACCTATTCGGAGCGTTTCCATCGCCTGCAATCGGCGCTGCTGGAAATCGCCGGCCGGCTGGAGAACCGCGGAATCGAATTTGTCGTATTGAAGGGCATCTCGCATTCGCCGCATTTCACTCCAGAGCCCCTGCTGCGAGCGCAGGGCGACATCGACATCTGGTGCCGAGGGGAATCCGTGGGCGCGGCGCGCGAGGCGCTATGCGACCTCGGCTACCGCGCGGTGGGCGGCTCGCAAGGCCGTCACCTGCCGCCCATGGTCCGAGAAACGAATTGGGAATGGCTCGGCGATTACTTCGCCTCGGATCTCCCCATCCCCATCGAAGTGCATTACCAACTCTGGGACGAACAAGCCGAATCGATTCGCGCGCCGGGTGAGGACCTCTTCTGGGACAGACGCGGCTCCCTGTCCCTAGAGGGTCGCACGTTGCCGGTCCTATGCATGCCGGATCGGCTCGCGTTCGCCTCGCTGCACTTGCTGATGCACGTGTTGCACGGTGACTTGCGCCTTCAGCGGGCTTGGGAGATTGCGCACTTCCTGCAAATGCATTCTCACAATGGCGCCTTCTGGTCACAATGGGCGCGGTGTCACGACGATTCCCTGCAGCGGCTCGAAGCGATCGTATTCCAACTGGTGTCAGCCTGGTTTGGCTCGGATCTGGCGCCGGAGGCGGAGGAAGCCATCGACCGTCTCCCCGGCGACGTTAAGCTCTGGATGGAGCGGTACGCCTTGTCGCCTGTGGAAGCGCTCTTCCAGCCGAACAAGGACGAAATCTGGCTACAGCTCTCAATGGTCGATTCTCCGCGCGACAAGTGCGCGATCTTCCTGCGCCGTGTTCTGCCATTGCGGGTACCTGAGCGGATTGATGAAGGCACCGTACGTAAAGAGCCGCCTACTCCGACTCAGGTGAAGCGGCATGTCTTGTACCTAGGCTCCAGAACGTTGCATCACGCTCGCACCTTGTTCCCATCGCTGTACAGCGGCGCGCGGTGGTACTGGATCCGCGGTGAGTTTAGCGGCGGTTTACTGCGGTACCTGGCCGCCTCTGGCCTTTTCTGTTTTGGAGTGTCCATCTTCTTCCTGCTATACAACCTGTATCTTATGAAGCTTGGATACCGGGAAGACTTCTTAGGGAGAGTCGCCGGGTGCTTGAGCCTGGGGACGGTGTTGGGGGCCATGCCCTCGGCAATCCTTACTCGCCGCACAGGTCTTAGGAACGCGATGCGGATCGCGATTCTGGGAACCGCCGTCGCCGCTCTCACGCGTACTCTCGGCGCCCAGCCAGCCTGGCTGCTGGCAACCGCATTCCTCAATGGACTGTTTCTCTCTCTGTGGGCAATCTCTTTCTCGCCGGCCGTAGCTGGCCTGACCAACGAGCGAAACCGCCAGTCCGCGTTCGGCATAGCGTGTTCGTCCGGTGTGTGCGCCGGAGTGCTAGGCGGGGTCATGGGAGGGCGCCTGCCTGGCCTGCTGGGCGGCCTGCTCCACTTGGGGGGGCCGTTGCCGGCAGATCGGGCTGCGCTCATGGTCGCATCCGGGATCGCGGCAATCGCAGTCTGGCCCCTCGCGGGCCTGCGGTTCCAACGCGCGGAGGAGAGCCAGTCGAAGATCTACCCTCGCAGCCGGTTCCTGATCGGATTTCTGATATCGCTCTCGTGCTTTAGCCTGGCGGCGGGCGCGTTCAACCCTTTCTTCACGGTCTTCTTCGCACAGCGTATGCGGATGAGCGTGGAGCGCATCGGCCTGGTCCTCTCTTTCTCCCAAATCTCACAAGCGCTGGCGATGCTCTCGGCGCCGCTAGTGCTGAGGAGACTTGGACAGGTGAGAGGCATTACTTCCATGCAACTCGCTACCGGTTTGGCCCTGCTGTGTTTGGCGTTCAGCCCGACCGCTGGATTAGCCGTCGTAGCTTACTTGGGTTACATGTCTTTCCAGTACATGAGTGAACCGGGTCTGTTCAGTTTGCTCATGAGCCGTGTCGCACCCGGTGAACGCAGCGGCGCCTCTGCGCTCTACTTTCTGGTCATCTCCCTTGCGGGAGGCGTCGCCGCGATACTTGGCGGAGGCGCCGTGGTGCGGTTCGGATATCCATCCGTGCTGATAGCCGCTGCATCGCTGCTGGCTGCGGCGGCGTTTCTGTTCCGAGTACTGGTTCAGGAACAGGCTCGCCCAATCACCTCGGCGACTTCATCTTGATACCGGTCGAGTGTGTACGTTGTTCTCCAGGCTTCCTGGGCGCTATCGACCACTTCTCGCAGCTTCCCCGTTGGCATCAACATGACAGACCGGATTCGCTCAGCGAGCGCCGCCGGAGACGCGGCCGCTGCCAGAAACCCCGTCCTGCCGTCCTCTACGATCTCAGGAATTCCCCCGGATGGGAACGCCACGACGGGGATCCCCGCGGAAAAGGCTTCGATCACGACTCGCGGCGTGGAGTCGATGTCGGAAGATGGCACCACCAACATATCCAGCCTTGAGAACAACGCCCCAATGTCGTCCTGCCATCCGTGGAACTCGATCGGCAGCGCACGGCTGGCTTCCTTCACTCTCGCCAAGTACTCAGGCCCAGAGAACATTGGGGCGCCGGCGACGATGAAGCGGCAAGCCGCATATTCGGCCGATAGAATCCGCGCGGCCGCCACAAACACCATCTGTCCCTTCTCCGGCTCGACCCGTCCAACCACACCAATGTTCCAAGGCTTCGGAAAGTCCGAGCCCCGCCGGGCCCAGGACGGAGCCGCGACTCCGTTGTAGACAACGCGGCACCTGTCGCCGGCCAGATAGGGCCGCAACGGCTCCGCTGCGAAGCCGCAGCACGCAATCACGCGGGCACGCGACCACCGCAGCGATTCGGCGGCAAGACGCACTGCGATGGGTTGAAGCAGCCGGTGATGCGCTTGGAACACCAGGGGAATCGATGCGGCCCTGGCTACCAGCGCCGCGGCTGGGAGCAACCGCGGGCCGTTCACATACAGCAAGCCGATTCGATGTCTGTGAACCAGAGCGGCTATGGCTCTGGTCAACTGCGGGAGTTCCCAGCCGAAGCGGGCAAAATCGGCGGGCCGCTTCTTTGCGGGCGTATACGTCGCGCAGCGGATGAAATCCACCGGAATGCCGCTTGCCCGAACCGCGCTGGCAAACGTGGCGTCCGCCGGAAGCGCCACGCGCGCGCTCCAACCGCGCTGGCGCACCGATGGCAGCAACTCCAGCAGGCTCCGCTGCCCGCCGCCGATGGTCCCGAATTGATCGAGAAATAAAATGTTCATGGCCACGGGCGCCCTGCGCCTACCAGGCGTCCGTGCCCATCAGAACCCTTGGGATCGTCGTCAGGAGGAGCAGCACGTAGAGTCGAAAAGACCACTTCCGCACGAGAAACAGATCCAGCCGCCGCCGCTGCCGGTAGTTCAACCGGCTCCTGCCCCTGACTTGCCAAAGGCCGGTCAAGCCGGGCTTGAGGCGAAGCACCTCGCGGGCCGCGGGGCCGTAGTGCTGCGACAACTCATCGCGCGTCAAGGGCCGGGGGCCCACGAATGACATTTCTCCGCGCAGCACATGATACAGTTGCGGCAACTCGTCGATTGAGTACTTACGGCAGAAGGCAGCGAAGGTGCTGGTGACTCTCGGATCGCGGGCGCTCTTAACTTCCGGGGCCGCTGCCGCGAATAGCCGTTCGATCAGGTAGCTCTTGGGACACCAGTGCACCGCGCCTGCACCCCACATGGTCCTGAGTTTCACTACCCAGAACTCCTTGCCATTCCGGCCGACCCTCGCGTGAGCCACCAGAGGAGCACGGCGAGAGAGCAGCCATATAATCAGCGCGGTAAAAGCCAGCAACGGCGCAAGGAGCAGCAACAATACAAACGCAGAGACCCGCTCCCCTGCCGCAGACCAGCGTCCACAGCGACGAACGGTCACGTGTTGCGAAGCCGGTTGTCACGTCCTCCAGGCTTGCTACGGGGGAAAGGTCCAAAGCTAGTTCGCGGTATCCAGTGTCGACACCAGCATGGGTACTCAAGGTGATTGGACCCCCTAAGAACAGGCTATTGCCCGCGTGGCATGTCAGTCGTTGCGGCGGTGTAAAAGTGCTGTAAAGGCTGGCTCCTCATTGTGAGCAACTTGCCGGCAGGGCCTGGCATCCAACAAGGGTGGAGCAGAGTCGAGGGATGTCGCACTCCGGTGGGCTAAGGTCGCTCTGGCCTCAAGCCTGGGCGCTGCTCAAACCAAGGCGCGCACAAATCGCCATCGGCTTGGTCCTCATCGCGGTCAATCGCGCGGCCGGGTTGGTGCTGCCGGCTTCCTCAAGGTACTTGATCGACGACGTGGTCGGTAAACGGCATTTGGACGTGCTCGGCACCAATCGCGGCGGCGATCGTCGCGGCTACGATCATACAGGGTGTCACGTCGTACTCACTGACCCAGCTCCTTTCGAAATCCGCGCAGCGTCTGATTGCGGAATTGCGGCGCAAGGTGCAAGCGCACGTCGGACGGCTGCCGGTGGCCTACTACGACGCCAACAAGACCGGTGCGCTCGTCTCTCGCGTCATGAGCGATGTCGAAGGGGTCCGCAACCTGGTAGGCACTGGACTCATTGAGTTTCTGGGCGGATTGTTCACAGCGGCTCTCGCCCTGGTGATGCTGCTGCGGATTAGCCCGGTTCTGACGGGCCTGGCTCTTGTGCTCCTCCTGGTCTTCGTGCTGTTCCTGAGGCGTGCCTTCCGGACCATCCGTCCGATTTTCCGCGCGCGCGCCAAGCTGAACGCCGAGGTGACGGGACGGCTGACGGAATCGCTCGCCGGCGTCCGCGTAGTCAAGGGGTATCACGCCGAGGCGCGCGAAGCATCCGTGTTCTCAGACGGAGTTCAGAGGCTGTTGGACAATGCCCTGAGCACTCTCGACTCCACTTCTCTCATGAGCCTCTCCGCTACAGCGATGCTAGGGCTGGTGGGCGCGCTGGTGATCTACGTGGGCGCACGGATGATACTTGCCGGCGCGCTCACGCTGGGTGGCTTCGTGACGTTCACAGCGTTTCTGGCGTTCCTCGTCGCGCCGGTGTTCCAGATTGTGGGGATCGGCACTCAGCTTTCGGAGGCCTTGGCCGGCCTGGAGCGCACGCAGGAGGTGCTGCGCGAGGCCGCGGAAGATGCGGACCCCGAGCGCACGATTGCGGCCGGGGAAATCCAAGGAGGGGTCGAATTCGCGGACGTCTGCTTCGAGTACGAACCGGGCAAGCCGGTTTTGCGTGACGTCTCATTCGCCGTTCGACCGGGTGAGGTCACCGCTCTCGTTGGCTCGTCCGGCTCGGGCAAATCGACCATCATCGGATTGGTGGCCGCGTTCTACAAACCAACCAGTGGCGTGGTCCGCGTGGATGGCGCCTCGCTATCCACGGTACGGTTGGAGACCTACCGGACGCAATTAGGCGTGGTGCTGCAGGACACTTTCCTGTTTGATGGCACAGTCCGTGAGAATGTTGTCTTCGCGCGTCCCGAAGCCAGCGAAGAGGAAATGGTCGAGGCGTGTCGGATCGCGCACGTGGACGAATTCGCCGAAGCCTTCGAGAATGGGTACGAGACCCTGGTGGGAGAGCGCGGGGTAAAGCTTTCGGGCGGCCAGCGGCAGCGTGTCTCGATCGCACGTGCCATTCTCGCCAATCCGCGCATCCTGATTCTGGATGAAGCGACCTCCAGCCTCGATTCCGAATCCGAAGCCTCTATCCAAGAAGGACTGCGGTACTTGATGCACGGGCGCACGACCTTCGTGATCGCTCATCGGCTCTCCACGATCCGGCGCGCGGACCAGATCCTCGTCGTCGAAGCGGGACGCATTGTCGAACGTGGCCGGCACGCCGAGCTGCTCGAGAAGCGCGGCCGCTACTGGGAGCTTTACACGAAGCAGCACGGCGTCGAGGAAAACCTGTTCCTCGCGCCGGGCGAAGGAGACGATATCGCGGAAGAGCAGGATGCTTTTGGCCCGCTAGCCAACAGGAACGGCGCCAGCGTTCAGGACACGATCCGGCGAGCGCTCTCGGAACGTTGAGATTGATCTTGGGGCGTCCGCCAGAACCGGAATGGAGAGGGTAGATGCGATGCGACTTAAGGTAACAGCTTTCAGTGTGTTTGCGCTTTTTGTCTCGGCCTTGACGTTCGGCGCCGAGGTGCAGCAGATGCCGAAGCAGTATCAGGACGTCCTGACTACATTGGGCAAGTCGGGCGATTACAAGGACAACGTCTTGAAAGTGAACATTCCGAGGAACGACCTGAAGGTGACGATTGACGGCCTGCCGGCGCCGACGCCGTTCGGCTTTGGAGGGTGGCTCGCCATGACCCCGGCCAATGGCGGCCAGGACGTGATGATGGGCGACCTGGTCCTGCTCCAGGAAGAGGTGAACCCGGTTATGTCGGCGATGCTGAAAAATGGGCTTGAGGTCACCGCTCTCCACAACCACTTCTTCTTTGAAAGCCCTCGGATCTTCTACATGCACGTGATGGGACACGGAACACCGGAGGACTTGGCGAGCCGAGCCAGGCCCGGCCTGGATCTGATCGGCCACATAGCGGGGCACAGCGCCCAATTGAGTGGAGACCCTCCCGTGACGGCCGCTGCGCAGGGGCAACTCGATTCCGCCGCGATATCCCGGATTGTCGGGCACCTTGGGGAGCAGAGCGGGGCGGTCTACAAGATCACCGTCGGCCGGGATGACTTACACGTGATGGAGATGGGCGCGGCGATCAACACCCGCATGGGGCTGAACACCTGGGCGGCTTTCACCGGCAGTGCAATGGACGCCATGGTTGCCGGTGACGTGGCCATGCTTGAGAACGAAGTGCAGCCCGTTCTCAAGTCGCTGCGCGAACATGGTCTCAACGTCGTGGCGATTCACCAGCATATGATCGGCTCAACACCGGAGATTATTTTCCTGCACTACTGGGCGAGGGGTCCCGCCGAGACGCTTGCAACTGGCTTCAAGGCTGCGCTGGGCCAATTGGCCAAGGGTGAGCACTCGGCTCCATGTCACATTAGGCGCCAGCCTTTGGGTACCCTTCCACAATCCGGTAAAGAAAGAGCGCGCCGTTGTCCATCCGGACGTCGAACCCTTATGGTTTCTGCGGAACTGCCCGTGCACGGCGTTTCCGATGGAATGCCAGCGTGGCCAGCTGGCATTCACTAGCGCAACCTCTTCGAAATCAGGAGTTTGGCAGCAAGCGTTTTTGGGAGAGTCTCCATTAAGAACGGATCGCGAGTTGGCAAAAAGCCGCTATGTGATTGAAAACATGGAGCGGGAGACGGGACTCGAACCCGCGACGTCCAGCTTGGGAAAATGGGCAATGTTGTGTTTTCAATAACATGAATGCGCATGGCGTTGATTTGGGGGTACCAAAAATGCCCATAAACGCATTCCCGTTTTCGTCGGCTTGCTAATGGAGGGTTAACGGAGGGTTTGGCACCTCGATAGTGGTGGCCGGCTTAGCTGTGCAGGCCACCTGCTTCAGCGCTTTGCGTCCGAGGTGCTTTCCGATCTCAGCAACCATGCACCGCTCCGGATCGGAGAGCCGGAGTCTGGGCGGTAGGCATTCAACCAAGATTTGGCTGTGTATTCTGACCGCACGGCCATGCCTGGATTGAAGGTGACGCAGCGGCCGCGCTATTGGTGTGCCAGGCGGCTGCAAGCCGTCTCCGCACCGCTGACGTCGATGGCCGCGCTGCCCTCCTCGATGTGGACGATCTTGCCGTCCCTGTCCACAACAAAGGTCGCGCGGTTCGCAATGCCGCGGCCGGACATCAGTACGCCGTAGGCCGCCATCGCTTCACGGGACGCAAAGTCGCTCAACAAAGGAAACTCTAGTTTTAGTTGCTTGGCGAACTCGCTCTGCGAAGGCGTGTTGTCACCACTGATGCCGAAGATTTGGGCGGTGTGCCCCTGGAACTTAGCCAGGCTCGCCTGGTAGGCTAGCATCTCCTTGGTGCAGCCTCCGGTAAAGGCTGCCGGGAAGAACGCCAGCACCACCGGAGACTTCCCGCGAAACTCCGACAGCGTCACCCGTCCACCCTTGGTTGAAGGCAGATCAAAATCCGGCGCCACGTCGCCGACCTTCAGATGAGTGCGGGGTGGCTGAACTGCCTGCCCGAAAAGTCCTGACACCAGCAGTACGGCGCTCAATGCGACATAGAAACCCCTCATTTCGCCTCCCCTTGATTAGAGTCTACTGCAGGCCCGCCGGATTCCGCACAAACCCAGCAACGCGTTACGCCAGCACATCCGCCCCCCGCACTCTTCGTGGCCGATCAAGGCAAGTTCAAGGCCCCTCGAAGTTGCATGGCTGATCGCCTTGGAGCCACATTGGCCGGTCGATCAACCTACGACTCTTATGAGGTCGCGGCTGACGAATGCGCTCAAGATTGCCGTGCACGAAATGGGACACTCGGCTGCGAAGTCGTCTGCGAGCGGGCCTACGGAGGCCATTGTCCACGGCCCATCGCTCGATTGGCAGAGCAGTTGCTAGATGCTTCTATCGGAGCTCAACCATGCGTCTGAAGCGGAGAGTGTTGCTCATCGCGGCTCTCACTTCCCTTGTCCTGGGTGTTTGTCTGACGGCCGCGCTCGTAGCGGGAGTTGCCAGGCTGTGGCCGGTGGTGCGATCGTGGACCGAAAGTGCGCTCGGTGGGCGCGATGCGCCGTTAAGTTCACGGGTCGCACAGTTGACTGCACGTCTACAGGAACTCCGCCGGAGCGGCCTGGATGGAGCAGCGTTGGCGGCATTGGCCGGCGAGCCTGGCCTCCAGCAGTTGCTGAAGATGACTGAGACCGTACCCGCCCTAGCGCCGCTTTTGCAAGATGGCGCCTACCAGAAGGCGGTCCAGGAAGCACTCCGCCAGAATGTGCCGCAAATCGCGGCCGTCAACCTTGCGCAGGTGGTTTCCCCGGAGGTCCGAGACGCGGTGACCCGGGTCCAACAGGCACTCAAGGCCGCCCCTGTGGGCGGGCAAGAGGCCGGGACCGCGAACCAGGCTGTCCTCCATCTCTTGGGGACTGAAGCCTTCGCGCAGCTCAGTCGCGATCCGAATTTCTTCCGGCTGCTTGGAAGTCCCGGAGATACAACCGAGGCCAAAGAGTGAAGCCGCAGCCGCTGCGCCTGTCGACGAGGCCTCGACGGGAGCGGTGCCTTTTCGGATCGGCGTGACGAGGGTACTGAGAGCGGACGCCGTGCTATTGATCCCGGCCAAAGCTTGAACCGGTGAATGGGCAAGAGAAAACGGCGTGGAAACCTTCAATTTCAATTGATCGAACTAACCACCGCTGGTCGAATCCGATAGGCAATCGGATTTGGACGGATTCAGAAGCCAGTAGTCTTCGCATCTCGCCCGTTCGAGTATCCAGCGGGCCGCATCCCCAATGTGATTTGCCAGAGGAGTGCCGACAGTAGCCTGATCGAGGTGTTTCATCCCGTGTCCCGTCCTAACGTAAACGCCCCGTGCGCCGACGCCCCGGGCGAGTTCCACATCATGGGGGTGATCGCCGATGACGAACGACCGTGAGAGATCGACGCCGAAATCGCGTGATGCTCGCCACAAAAAGTACGGTTTCGGCTTGATGCACTCACATTGATCCATCCGGCGATGGGGACAGACATAGACAGCCGCGATGGCAATTCCCTTCTCCTCCAGATGCGCCAGGAGCCAACTGTTCACGCGGTCCACCTGGTGCCAGTCGAGCTTCGATTCTCCAATCCCAGACTGATTTGTCACGATGAACAGCAAGAAGAATTCTTGAAGGGCGCGGAGCGCGGGAACCGTCTCGTCGAAGACCAAAATCTCGGCCAGCTCCGACAGATGTCCACGATCCTCGATGAGGGTCCCGTCCCGGTCCAGGAACACCGCCGGAAACTGATTGTGGTGCGCTCTCATCGACTGGACCTCGGTCGGCAATTCAGCCATGAGACTCAGCTTCACGGCGCTCCGGGAGACGGCCGTGCAAATCGGAGAGGTGAACGGGCAAGTAGATCATGGCTCCTGACCACTAGATTGACAGGCTACACTACGGGTGCGTTGCGCCACGCTCTCTGCCTCAGCGATCTGGTACAGCAGACCATCGCATACCCGATAGAACAGCGGTGCCACTGTCACGCGCGGATACCGTTCTCTCAGGCGGCGTGCCTCGCCGCGAACAAATTCCCCCGAGTCGCGGACCTCACACCCCGCCGACAGCCGTGCGAAGTGGCCCTCGGCCGCCTTGCGCTCCCAACCGCCAGTCTCGACAAGGCCGCTCACGAACGCGTCGCGCCGCGCGAGAACATCTACCATCCCGCACTCATCGTGGCCGATCAGGCAGATCGCCTGCACTCCACCGATGGCCACAGCATACGAAACCATGAACTCCATGCCCCGGAGGTTCGCACCCGCAGCACGCAGGATGTATGCAAACTTGTCGGGAACTCGAAGGGCAATGCGGTAGTCCATGCAAGTGCCTATTAGGATCGCCGCCTGCGAGTAGTTTCGGTACGGCCGCCGCAGGTTGTGATAGGCAAGCAACTCCTCAACGGGCGTATTCCGATATTCGGGCAGACAGTCGTCTTGATTCCTGACGGGCAGCAGCGTCTGGACGAACGTGGATCCCATGCTTTGTCACTCCGATCGGGAAACGCCTTCCGGCAGAACCAGTGCGTCGCTGGCCTTGTCTGTACGCGGTTTGGGAAAGACCAACGACAGGAGAACCGAGACTGCAATCACCACGCCGATAATAACGAGAGAAAGCCCGATAGGGAACTTGCCTCCGTACAACTGGTTGAGCCAGACCATCTTGAGCCCGACGAAAATCAGGACCACGGCGAGTCCGTATTTCAGCAGGTGGAACTTGTCGATTGCGCCCGCCAGCATGAAATAGAGCGCGCGAAGGCCGAGAATCGCGAAGATATTCGATGTGAAGACGATCAGCGGCTCGGCGGTCAGGGCAAATATCGCCGGCACCGAATCGACCGCGAAGATGATGTCGGTCGACTCCAGGAAGAGCAGGGCCACCAGCAGCGGCGTGGCATGCCAGACGTCGCCGATTCTCACCAAAAAGCTCTGGCCATGGAACTCCCCGGTAACCGAACGAAACGCCGGAACAGCCGGATCAGCAGGTTTTGCGACGGATCTACCCGCCTGTCCGGAACGAACAACATCTTGATTCCCGTGATGAGCAAGAAGACTCCGAACAAGATCACGACCCAGTGGTGCCGCATCAGCACCGAGCCGAGTGCAATGAAGACAGCCCTGAAGACCAAGGCCCCGAGAATCCCGTAGAAGAGCACTCGATGCTGGTACTTGGAAGGAATCCCGAAGTAGCTGAATACGAGGACGAAGATGAAGATGTTGTCGACCGATAGCGATTTCTCGACGATGTAACCGGTCAGAAACTCCAGACCCACCTGCCGTGCCGCCACCTGCGGATCGAACCCCGCCAACTGCGCAAGCCGTGGATCCAAGGGGAATCGCCAAAGCGCGTACTGATACAGCAGGTAGTTGAAGATCAGTGCGAGCGAAATCCAAACTGTGCTCCATACAGCGGCCTCGCGAAACGAGACGGCGTGTGCCTTCCGATGAAAGACGCCCAGATCGAGGGTAAGCAGTAAAAGGACGAAGCCCGTAAAGGCAGCGTAGAACCACCAGTAGTTCGAAAACGGAAACAGATCGATGGTCACTGCTGAACCACACTTTTAATTGAGATCACGCCCAACTCCTGCCAGATTCAGTTTCACTTCGACGAGTGCTCGCCCGATGGCTTATCTTTCGCCCAAGGGTCAGAGCTAGGCCGTCGTCTCAGGCTGGCATGCCGGCGCCCCTGAGAGCCATTGCTTTGAGGCGCGCAATGCGAACCTCCGTGGGCGGGTGCGTGCTGAACAGACGCGCCATCCCGCCTCCCGAGAAGGGATTCACGATGCAGAGGTGCGCGGTCGCCGGCGAGCCTGATTGCATGGGCGACTTCTGGCTCCAGTATTCGATTCTTCGCAGAGCGCTGGCCAGCGCCATCGGATTGCCAGTGAGTCTCGCGCCGGCCACGTCGGCAAGGAACTCCCTGGAACGGGAGATTGCCATTTGGATGAGCGCAGCAGCGATGGGGGCAATCAGGACGCCCAGCAAACCGGCCAGTGGATGGCTACCCTGTTCTTCATCCTCGGAGGATCGGCCCGCGCCAAAGATGGCGCCCCACATCGCCATGTTTGCCAGCATGCTCAGAGCACCGGCGATCGTTGCCGCCAACGTCATGATGAGGGTGTCCCGATTCTTGATATGTCCAAGCTCGTGCGCGATCACTGCCGTGACCTCTTCGCGATCGAGCCGGCCAATCAGTCCCTGCGTTACCGCGACTGCGGCGTGATTCGGGTTGCGGCCGGTCGCGAACGCGTTAGGGGCGTCTTCCGGGATGATGTAAAGCTTCGGCATCGGCAGGTTGCTGCGGAGTGTCAACTCGCGAACGGCGGAGACCAGCCATGGCGCTTCGGTCTCTCGCAGTTCCTGCGCACCGTACATGCGCAAGATGATCCTGTCGGAGAACCAATACGTGCCAAAGTTCATGAGCGCGGCAATCCCGAGCGCAACAACCAAACCGGCTCGGCCCGCCAGCGCGTTGCCGGCCCAGATCAACAGGGCGGTGAGTGTTGCCAGCAGAATCAGCGTCTTCAGTCTGTTCATCGTCAACTCTAAGGGCGGAGGACTTCCGCCATTTGCGCGATTGGATCCGACACTGTTCCGGAGAGCACGTCGCGTTCCAGGACATTCGTGGCGACTGGGATCTCGATGCAGCCGTTCTCCAGTAAGCGAATGGCCCCGCGGAGACTGCATGGCCAGGAGAACCATGATCCGATGCCTGCCGTTTTCGTACTGCAGTGTTCCATTTGGGACACTGCCCACTTCGAGTTCATTCGCTTTGGCCGGACCAAAATGACATCAAAGAGCCACCTTGACGCCTGGTCCTCGCCGTGCATTGAACGTCTAACCGACGGAGGCTACGCCCATAGGAGAATATGTGCAGGTGGTTGAAACAGCAAAGTCCGATCGAGTGAGGCCGCTGGTCATCGGCTTGGGCATTCTCGCTATCGGTGTCCTCCAGTACCTCACGCCACAATCTCGGGCGCTGTGGCACGGCATTTTTCAGCACTTGTTTGTGTTGCCGGTGGTCATCGCCGGGCTTTTCTTCGGCTGGCGAGGCGGTCTGGCCGCAGCAGCTTTCGCCGCCATTTGCTTCCTGCCACACGTTCTCAAGACTCAGTCTGGCCAGGCCGTCCCGGAAGGCTACCTGGTGGATCAAGTTGCCGAAATGATCGACATGCTCGCGGTGGGACTCATCACTGGCGTACTTGCCGACGTGCAAAGCAAACAGAAGCGAGTACTGGAGCGAACTACCCGCCAACTCAGCGCAGTGTACCGAGAGTTACAGGAGAACTTCGAACGGTTGAAGCGTTCGGAGCGGCTGTATGCGATCGGGCAGTTGTCTGCTGGTTTTGCCCATGAGCTCCGCAATCCGCTGGCCAGCATTTTGGGAGCCACTGGCGTCCTGCAACGGAGCCAGGCACCGGAGGAAAAGAGACGCGAATGCCTGGAAATCGTGGTCAAGGAGACCCACCGGCTAAACCATCTGCTAACCAGATTCCTGGAGTTCGCCAAACCTCGTCCACCGCAATACCAGATTGTCGATGCCGGCGTCGTTCTTGACTCCATCATCGAACTGGCTGCTCACGCCGTCGATCGGCGGCCAATCGCCATACGAAAACAGGTAGAAGCGGGGATGCCTGCTCTAGAGTGCGATCCGGAGCAACTCAAGCAGGTCCTCCTCAACCTGATCATCAACGCCATACAGGCAATGCCAGATGGAGGAGAAATACTCATCTCAGCGCACCGCCACGAGGGGAAGGCCGTCATCGCAATCCGGGATCAGGGCGGCGGCATCAACCCCGAGCACCTTGATCGGGTCTTTGACCCCTTTTTCACGACGAAGGAGAATGGAACGGGACTTGGACTGTCCGTCGCGCACCAGATCGTCGCTCAGCACGGCGGCGTACTCGCCGCGGCGGTGAACCCCGATCGGGGGATGACGTTCACGGTGACACTGCCATTCGGACATCGGAAAGCGGTATGAACCTGAAGCGCATACTGGTCGTAGACGACGACGAAAGCCTGCGGAGAGTCACCCAGATCCAGCTTGAAGAAGTCGGTTACGAGGTGAGGACGGCTGCCGACGGACGAGAAGCGATCTCCGCGTTGGAGTCTTGGAAGCCCGCACTCGTCATCACGGATCTCAGGATGCCAGGGATGTCCGGTCTCGACTTGCTCAAGGAGATCCGCGCAGGGTTTCCGGAAACGACCGTCGTCCTAATGACCGCGTTCGGATCGATTCAGAGCGCGGTGGAAGCCATGAAAGCCGGCGCCTACGATTACATCACCAAACCCATCGACCACGATGAGCTCGCCTTGTTGGTGGCCAGGGCGCTTGAACGCCAGCAGTTGTTGGATGAGGTTCGAACGCTCCGGAGCGCCCTCGACGAGAAGTACGGGTTCGAAAACATCATCGGGCACTCCAAGACCCTGCTCAACTTGTTGAATCTTGCGGCCCGATCGGCTCAGACGGACTCCACGGTACTCATCCGGGGCGAGACCGGCACCGGGAAGGAACTCCTGGCCCGGGCGATACACTTTAACGGCCGCCGCAAGGAAAAACCTTTCGTCACGATCAACTGCGGTGCGATACCGAAGGATCTGCTGGAATCCGAACTGTTCGGCCACGTCAAGGGGTCGTTCACTGGCGCCGTCGCGAACAAGAGGGGCAAGACCGAAATGGCTGACGGCGGGACGCTCTTTCTCGACGAGATCGGCGAATTGCCCCTCGAGTTGCAGGTCAAGCTGCTCCGGCTGATCCAGCAGGGCGAGATCGAGAAAGTCGGAGCGGCCGCTTCCGGCACGGTTGATGTCCGAATCATCGCCGCGTCGAACCGTAATCTGCTGGCGATGACCGAAGACGGCGCCTTCCGGGAAGACCTCTACTATCGGCTTGCCGTGATTCCTCTTGAGTTGCCACCGCTCCGCGAGCGCGCTGACGATATCCCGGAGCTCGTGCAGCATCTCTTCGTCAAGATCCGGGACAAGCACGGCAAACCGGACCTAAAGCTACCCTCTTCGCTCGTTTCGCACTTCTGCGGGTACCGTTGGCCGGGGAACATTCGTGAATTGGAGAACGTAGTTGAGCGGTTAGTTGTACTGAGCGCCGGAAACGAGATCACCCTCGACGACCTGCCGGAATTTCTCCGGCGCGAGCAATCCGTCACGGAATCACTGCAACTGGATCTCCCGCCCCAAGGAATCAGCTTGGAGGGGATTGAGAAGGAACTTCTCCAGCGCGCGTTGGCGAAGTTCAACTGGAACCAGACGCACGCCGCCAGGTACCTGGACATCAGCCGCCGTACGCTCATCTATCGAATGGAGAAGCACGGAATCCGGAAAGACCCAGCGCAGGCGAACCTGGATAAGGACAGGAACCGCCTGGGCTGAGCTTGCGGGTGATTGCGACGCGTCCGTGCAGCTTCCCCTCTCACCGAAATATCACTGGCCAGCGCGCTGGGCGCCTCAGTCGTGGTCCTTGACGTGCTCAAGATGAGCGCTGGGGGACTCTCCCCGAAGGAGCTTGGTGATGGCTCAGCCGAATGCTCAACACGGTTCAGGGTGCTGGGTGGCGGAGTGGAGTTGCACAGGGGTGGATGCAATGCGGCCCCGAAGGTGTCGCCCAGCCGCTCTCAGCGATCGGCGCAGCATACTGACAGCGGAACATCTAGCGAGGCTCGGTGTGAACAAACTGAACAGGTACGGCTTGATGCTCCAGTGCAAAGGGTGTGACACCATTTGGTCTCCGTCGCTGGCGTTGGATGGTTCTCTCGCTCGAGGCTTCTGGCAATGCCCGAACAAGTGCAACTGGTAACGAAACCCGCCGGTGAGAACGGTGATGGAGGGTGGGCCGCGAAGCCGATTCTGGTCCGCCTGGAGCAACTACCTGCTACAGCGGAGAACGTCACGCGCGTCCGGGAGCGCATCGCACAGATCAACCAGCGCTTCGAGGACTCCGGTGTGCCGCTGCGCTTGAGGCTGGTCTGACTCGCGGTTTCGCCGGAACCGCCTTACCCAGCCGCACTCACACCTGTCCGGACATTCTTCTGATTTCTCGCACTCGCGATGCGCCCGATTCCGCTGCCGGCGTCCCGCGGTAAACGCCGGCAGCGCATGGCCGGACGATCAGAACAGATGAGCGGCACTCTCTCCGTTCAGTTCGATGCGGGTGACCCGAGGGATTTCGCTGGCCGTGTTAAGGACCACTTTCGTCCTGGAAGACTTCGAGGGCAGCGCTTCCTTCAGGCACGTTACGTCCGCACGATCCGTCGCCGCACTGCCTCGGTGTGGGCGACTTGATGTACGGGTGAATCGCATGACCCTCCCCTCACCCGCGGGGACACATTGCACCGTGTACTCACCCGGTTTCAGGAGCAGGTCTCCGATCCTCACTTCCGACGAGAATGTCACCTGGCCCTTCTTTCCCGGCTTCATCTCCTGTTTCGTGTCGGCCATCGCCGGACGAGCTGCCACCAGCATCCAGCCAAAGCAAAGTAACAGAACCACCAATTGCTTGTTCATTTCGCTTTTCCTTCCTTTGTACTCGCAGGCCCCCTTCACAGTCGAGTTCGTGGGGCCTCTCTGCTTCCATGCAATCGGTGCACCAATTCGTGGAGGACGAGGTCTGGGAGAGCTCGCATCGTAGGCCGCTCTGATCACAGCTGCGGAAGGCGGCCGATCTGCATCCATCACTCAGACGTCCATCCCAAAACGGACAGCTTTCACCGAATTAGGACAGCCGGGATGCTAGGATGGCCTGCTTTCTTCCTGGATACAACCGGAGAACCGGCAAGAGAACCGCTTTCGCGTGCCCGTCTGGCAATGGCCCCGCAATTGCCACATTGATTTCTGAAGAGGCGAGGACGACTTATGACGACCCGGACACCGATGATTGCCACGTACCGGCTGCCCGAGCCCTTTGAGAAAGCAGTCAAGCTGCTGCGAGAAGCCCTTGCCAGGGACGAGTTGCGTACCCCGATGGAATTGGACGTATCCGGCAGGATCAGCCGCGAACTTGGGATAGGTCTGGCACCATGCCGGCTCCTGGGCGTGGACTGCCCTTTGATCCTGCTGGAAGCAATCACGCTTGACGGCTCGGCTGCGGTCCTGCTTGCCGATGCACATCCTTGTTTACGGGCGAGGGCCGCAAACGATTCTACACGTCTTCCGGCCCGCCAGCCCGGCCGGTCCCGACATCCCTGTCGAGACCACAATCCCGGTGATCAAGCTTCAGACCCGAATCGCTCGGGTCCTGGAGAAGATCGCCATGCGCGAAGATCTCTGCCAGGCGATCCCGTGATCGGCACCTGGCACAACTAGGCAATAGCCTTGTGGGAGGGCTACAAGGTGAAGCGAAGACACCAACCTGCGAAGGGGAATGGCTACGACATGTTGACGGGTCAGATCGAACGTCACGCATCCAGCAGTGACGCCAGTTTACGGACCACCGCGGCAATCCTGCTAGTCAGTCCGTTCGAACAGGACCACGTCAGTCTTGGGCACATGTTTCACCGCTCGGCGTGGAAACTGAGCGGTGCATTGACCTGCCGAGAGGCGCTGAGCCACGTGCGGCAACACGTGATCCCCGTAGTCATCTGCGAGCGCGACCTGACGGACGGGATCTGGACAGACTTCCTTGAAGCTGCCGCCGCAGCCGCTCACCCGCCGGCTGTGATCGTGGCATCGCGGCTTGCCGACGAGCGCCTCTGGGCGGAGGTGCTCAACGTGGGTGGGTGGGACGTGCTCGCCAAGCCGTTCGAGACGAGAGAGGTATTCCATTCCGTCAGCTCCGCGTGGAGGCAGTGGGACTATCAGCGGCGCCAAGCTGGTTCGACCCGCCAGTCAACAACCTGCGCGGCATAACGGAAACAAGCAGCAACAGGAGGTGAAGACATGTTTACCAGCATTGAAGACCAAATCGAACAAGTGCAGGGAAGGACAACCACTCAGACTCAGCGGGTGCTCCGTTACGTCGGAGTGCTCTTCGTCACGATCTTGCTGTTCGGCGGCCTGTACCTGGCAATAGTCCTTATGGAGTAAGTCGCTTGATGGCAGTCTCAAGATCAGGTTGGAATCGAAACGAGGAGAGTGCATTTGCCGTGGAACTACTCAATCTGAAGCTGCACATAATGACGCTGGTGATCCTTGGGCGAGACTGAAGCGCCTGTCATCAGCTGCTACCTGAACCTGGAGACGGGCGAGCCAGGTTGGCGCAACGCGTATGAAGAACGGGTTCGCCTGCTAAAGGCAAGCTTGACTGGGGCGTCGCGGGGGCATCTTGACGAAGGGCTGCACCAGATCGAGACGTTCCTCGGCTCGGGTCTGCTTGCCGACGCGAAGGGGGCTGCCATCTTCTCGCGCGGCGGCGAGCGCCCGTTCTTCCGGCAGCTCCAGTTTCGGGTGCCGTTGCCTAACTGGGTGGCGGTCGCATCCACCCCAAACATCTATCATCTCGTCGAACTGAAGGACACGTACCACCGGTACGTCGTGATGATCTCCACCGAAGAGAGTGTGCGCGTTCTCGGTGTGAATCTTGGCGCGGTAACCGAGGAAGTCTGGCGAACGCGGCCGGAGTTGCGCCGGCGCGTGGGCCGCGAATGGACGAAACAACATTATCAGAGCCACCGTGCGGAACGGACAAATCAGTTCGTCAACGAGCAGATCAGAATGCTGGATCACCAGATGTCCTCGGGTGGCTACGCGCACCTGATTCTGGCGGGCAATCCGCGGGTGACAGCGCAGATCGAGAAAGGCGCTTCCCCGGCACCTGGCCAGCCAGGCTGATCGACATTGTCCACGCTTCTCAGAATGACAAGATCTCGGATGTGGTAGCCGCGACGCTGGCTTCCTTCATAGAGGCGGAAGAACAGGAATCGCTTGCCGTGGTGGAAAGGCTTCAGCGCGAGGTTCACAAACACGGCCTCGCGGTGGCTGGCGCCGCTGCCAGCTACCAGGCTCTCAAGGACGGGCGGGTGGACATCCTGGTTCTCGGAAAGGCCTACGATCCGCCCGCCGGCTGGACGTGCGGAAAGTGCGGCGCCACGGAAGTCGAGCACCCTGCTCCGAATTCGTGTCTCTGGTGCGGAAAACGTGCGATCCGCGAGTTCAACGTGAAGGAAGACATGGTGAGATTGGCTGAAAGAGCAGGCTGCAAGGTCGAGGTCGTGAACCACAGTGATGTCTTGATGCAACTCGGCGGCGTGGGTTGCCTTCTGAGGTACTTGGCCTGGGAGCAACACTTGAAGGCCTCCTAAACCAAGGAGTTCCATTCGATGCAACGATTCGAGAACATCCCTGGGCGCAACCCAAGTCTCTAGCGAAGGTGGTGCATTAACATGAGGGCAACAGACTCCAAGCGGGACATGATCGAGAACTGCCGGGCGCTCCTGCTGGCGAAAAGGTTGGAGCTGCTCAGAAGGCGTCCAACGAAGTTCGACATGCTGGCTCAGGCCGGGCACCCGCCTCCCGAGGACCAGGCGATGATTCTACACGACGAATTCGTCGCCATCAGACTCACAAACTGGGAACGGGAGACGCTCAAACTAGTCGACACGGCTCTGGCCAAGCTGCATTCAGGAGACTACGGTATTTGCGTCGAATGTGAGCGGCCGATTTCACCAAAACGCTTACAGGCGATCCCCTGGGCGAGCCGTTGCATTCGTTGCGAAGAGCGCATCTGCAGCGGCCCCGATCAGGTCGAGGTCAACGACAGGGCGGCATGACCGTGAGGTGGGGGGCACAAAAGATCATGACTGCTTAGGGGCAAAGATTAGTCGCGAAAAGGTCATCCTGATCTGGTACCGTGACGCATGGGGCGGCACAATCGCCATCGGGAGCATCGTCTGACCAATTCCATTCAACAAGACAAACTGAAACTCGGGCGCAGGGTGGCTCTCCTGAGTGTTGCGGCCAGTGCCCTCTTGGCTGCGGGCAACGTGATCGTTGGCCTCCTGGCGGGCTCGACCTCGGTTGTGGCAGCCGGCCTCGAATTCTCTGGAGATGTCGTGGCATCCACATTCGTGCTACTCGGGATGTTCGCGGCCTCCAAACCCGCCGACTCAGATCATCCTTACGGGCACGGACGCGTAGAAACGCTGGCGGGTTTGCTGGTAGGCATCATTCTCGGCGCCGGTGGCGCGGGGATCTGCTACCGTTCCCTGCTAAACGTTAGCGAGGTCCACGTTGCACCCGCCAGCTACGCGGTCTGGCCGCTTGTCGGAGCCATCATCATCCGAAGTATCATGTCCAGAATCAAATTCCGCATCGGAAGGCGCATACAGAGTGCTTCGCTAGTGGCCGATGCCTGGAACGACACCGTGGACATCTTGTCAGCCGGTGCCGCACTGGTCGCTCTCGGGCTAACCATCCACAACCCATCCACGTTCCTGGCGGCTGACCATTATGGGGGCTTCACTGTAGGATTCGTCGTGGTCTTCACGGGGTTGCGAGTCATTCGGGATACATCCCTCGAATTGATAGACACGATGCCGGAGAGCAAGCTCACTGGGGAGGTCAGGGACGCTGCTCTCAGCGTTCAGGGGGTGATGGGCATCGAGAAGTGCTTCGCTCGTAAGACGGGTCTTCAGTACCATGTCGACCTTCACCTGGAAGTGAATCCCAATCTCACCGTCTGGGAATCCCACGACATCGCCACCCTGGTACGCCTCCGCATTCAAGAACGGCTGGATTGGATTGCAGACGTGCTAGTTCATGTTGAGCCTGCGCCGGGCATCGAGCGACATCGGAGTTCCGCGACCAATCCGCCTGCGATGTCGTAAGCGCGAACAGACACGCCCGGCTCGTTCCCCGAAAGACCGCTTGTGCTCACCTGGTCCGCACTCGGGTCAGTCGAAAATATTCTCCAGGAACGACTTCTTGCGCTTCCCATAACCGTGTTTGTAATGGGGATCGTGCTCATTTTCGTGGTGCTCCCGATAGGGTTCGGGCTGCACGTTTGCTGGTGTCACCGTGCGCTCGATGATCTTGTCGAGCTCGCCGCGGTCCAGCCACACACCGCGGCACTTTGGGCAATAATCGATTTCGATGCCTTGTCTTTCGGACATCGTCAATTCAACATCACACGCTGGGCATTTCATTTTTTGTCTTCCTTGAGCATTTCAACCATGACAGCCAGTGGTGGCACATTGTCCAAAGTCGAGCCACCAAGGGATCCTCTTTCCCCAATACCGCGACTCCCAGAACAAGCAAGGGCGTACCTGGAATGAGGGGGAGCATCCACGCGATTGCCCCGGCGATCAACAACACCAGTCCAACGCCGCGTCGCAGTCTCTTCCAGACCTTCAGCATCTAATGGGCCACTCCGACCGACGCGCTCCGTGAAGTCCTCCAACTGCGCGAACCTGCCTCTATTGCACGGATGGATCCGGAAGGACCGCTTGCATGGCGCGCCCAATCGAGAGTTCCCGGGAATGCCACAACTTGAAGCAGGCACCCTGGCCCGGCATTCGCGGCTGCGGCGACCGGGAGATGCGTTGCGGACGTGGCGACCCGCGTCGGCTTGGACCGGTTCATGGTGCGAGTACGCCGGGTCTCCTTGCACTTCGTTGGCCATGCGCCCAACCCTTTGAAGGCGGCCAAAATATCAGGTATCGGCTGGGGATTCCGGCCAATGGAGCTGGACCATCCCGTCACGCGGTATCCCATTTGGTACACCGGGCCCGGCGCGTCCCCTTGGGTATGAGCACCTGGCGCATCCCCAAGGACAAGCCGATGGATCGCGGCGGTGAAATTGATCGTGGCCTTGCCTGTGATTCTGGCGGCCTACCATCGCAGATTTGCGGACCCCATATACCGGTGCTACCATCGACTTGTACTGCCAGAGGGGAGTAGCAGAGCTAGCCTTGGCTAGTCCCAGGCGGGCCAACAATCACGGAGGGTTGTTTCCTCCTGGCCTCCTGACCGGACTCCACCGGGTGTCAGACCTTTGGCTGCGCGTTTTGGTTTTGACGCGTGGCCGATGGTTTCCAGCCACGCACCCGGAAGATGAGACGAAAACACCTGTTCACGATCTCCGTGGCTGTGCTGGCCACAGCACCCGGACTCTGCGCCCGGATCGCCGGAGTCCACCTCGACGCTCCTTTGACGGCGCTGCTTTCAGGCATGTCCATAATGGGCGCCTCCTTCCTTCTGTTGTGGGCTTGTGACGCCGCGCAGACGGAAGTCTCCCAGGCACTGGCGCTGGCCGCTGTTGCGCTGATTGCTGTGCTGCCTGAGTACTCGGTGGACATGTATTTCACCTGGCAGGCAGGAAAGAACCCGGATAGCGCCTACGCGCAGTACGCCATCGCCAACATGACGGGTGCCAACCGCCTGCTGATCGGAGTCGCATGGGGACTGATTGTCGCCTTGTACTGGTTCCGCTTCAGGCGGGACGTGCATCTTGAGGCTGAGCGCCGTACTGAGCTGCTCTTTCTGGGCCTGGCCACGGCGTATGCTTTCACCATTCCGCTCAAAGGAACGCTTACCTGGTATGACGCCGTGGTCTTTATCGGGTTGTACACCTGGTACATCATCCTTTCCGGGCGCCGGCCTTGTTCGGAATGTCACGTAGAGGGGCCTGCCGCAGTTCTGGCCGGCTTGTCCAGACCGCGGCGGCGCACAGGGATACTGTTGATGTTCCTTTTCGCCGCAGGCGTGATTCTGGCCAACAGTGAGCCGTTTTGTGAAGGTCTTATTGGGACCGGCAAGATGCTGCACATTAGCGAGTTCCTTCTGGTGCAGTGGCTTGCGCCGATTGCGTCGGAGACACCGGAGTTTGTCGTTGCCTTGGGTTTCGCCTGGCGTGGGCAGGCCGGGTTGGCGCTGGGAAGCCTGCTTTCCGCCAAGCTCAACCAATGGACCCTGCTGGTCGGCATGATTCCCGGCGTGTTCGCGGTTTCCCACCAGAGCCTGCAGCACCCTATCCCGATGGGATCGTTCCAGATGTCGGAGTTGCTGCTGACCGCCGCGCAGTCTCTGCTTGCCGTGGTTCTGCTCTCCGCGATGCGGCTGTCGGTGGGCGGAGCACTGCTGCTGTTCGGTTTGTTCATCGGCCAGTTCTGCTGCCATTGTTCTCCCAGTGGTTCCCCACGCTGGCTTTCGGTCTGGGCTCCCAGCAGGTTCACCCCGTGTTTACCCTAATCTACTTAGCAGTGGCAGCCGCACTATTCCTGGTGCAGCCGCGTGCGATTCTCGGACTCATTGGAGCCAAAGCGGCTGACAGTGCTGTGACGCGGGATGCGGTCGCTGAAGCGGGTCCGGCTCGAGTGAACCCCGGAGCCCGCACCGTTGGCCAGCTCGACGGGAGGATATGAAGACTCGGGATATCATTCCGGCGTGGGGTCGCATTCTGTCCGGCCACAGGCCGTTCCTGGCGCTGGAAATCACTAAAGAGTGTCCGTTGCGGTGCCCGGGATGCTATTCCTACCAGCCGGATCACGTTGGGGAAGGCATCGCGCTGGGACAGCTCGCCGATCTCCGTGGAAGCGACCTGATCGAACGGTGTCTCGCGTTGGTCCGGCAATTGCGTCCGATACATGTGTCGATCGTTGGCGGGGAACCGCTGGTGCGGTGGCGCGAGTTGGATGAACTCCTGCCGGAGCTCGGCCGGCTTTGCCGCGAGGTGCAGTTGGTCACCAGTGCCGTTCGGCCTATCCCCACAAGCTGGAATAGGATCGAGAACCTCGAGCTGGTGGTGTCGGTTGACGGCCTTCAACCGGAGCACGATCTGCGGCGCACTCCAGCAACATAAAACCGCATCCTCGAGAACATTTCGGGCCATACTGTCACCGTGCACTGTACGATTACGAAACGCTTGGCCGGCCACCGGGAAGACCTCAAGGAGTTCACGCAGTTTTGGTCGTCGCGAGACGAGGTCCGCAAGATTTGGTTCAGCCTTTACACGCCGCAGGAATCCGAGGAGACCGAGGAACGTTTAGGCCCGCAGGATCGCCTCGATGTCTTGCGGGACCTGCAGGGGATCAGGGAAGAGTTCCCCAAGTTGCACCTGCCGGATTCGGTAGTAGATGGCTTTCTGCATCCGCCTCAGTCACCTGGTGAATGCATATTTGCGCAGGTCACAACATGCATGTCGGCCGACCTCGCGTCTCGAATCGCGCCGTGCCAGTTCGGCGGTCGCCCGGTATGTGCGGAGTGCGGCTGCATGGCGGCCGCAGGATTTGCCGCGATCGGGAACTATCGCCTGGGCGGTTTTGTCAGCCTCAGGCACCTTTTTGGCCTCTCCCGTGGGATAGGAAGACTCTGGATGAGCCTAACGGGAGACTCCGAGCCCCGGTGACAACAGGTCGCTTGGGGCTCCGCTCTTCGCACAGCGCCCGCTGGTGGGTGGGAGCGCTGTAGTCTTGTGGGCTGTTTACTCGGATTTGCTCGAAAAGAAAACCTCTGCCGGTTGCCGCAACCCTCCGACGACCATCAGAACCCGGTTTACGATACGCTGCCTGACCTAAAGTCTCTTGGCTGCAAAATCCGCCAGACCGCCGGGGGCGACTGACACCTCTAAAGTGCCGCCCATACCCTTTCACAGCCCGGCAAAGGAAGAGCGTGCCGTCGCCCATCTGGAAGTCGAGCCCAAACCGTGTCTGGGAAACTGCCCGTGCATGGCGTTTCCGAACGAATGCCAGCTTGGCCAGCTGGCATTCGCTGCGAGCAATCTATTCATAATCAGTCATTTAGGAGGAAACGCCTCTTGGCGTGTCTCCATTAAGAACGGACCGCGAGTTGGCAGGAAGCTGCTATGTGATTGAAAACATGGAGCGGGAGACGGGACTCGAACCCGCGACGTCCAGCTTGGGAAGCTGGCATTCTACCACTGAATTACTCCCGCTCGGGGGTCACGCTCAAAGATCGGTCACAAGCCGGCCGCAAAGGTCGGCCTGCACCCAAATTCTAGCAAATCCTGGACTTGCTGCCTAGCCCCTTCTTTGCGGGGGGTGGGCAGGCGACATCTGCGTGCTAGCGTCAAAGCGCCGGGGGGGAATGAGTCGATGCTGGTGGCCAGGAATTGCGGACTCGCCCTTAAGCTGGAATTGACGGACATCCTCGATCACGACCTCGACGACTACACCCTGATCGAACTTGCCGATACCGGCGGCTCACGCCGGTACCGGAACGAGCAGCGAGTACAACGCGCCCTGACCCTCGACGGCATCCGGCGCTCCCCCGCCGCGCTCCACCGGGTGCGCATCGCTCCGCAACGCTACCGCCCCCGGCAGTTCTTCGTCTCGCTTCAAGAGGGCGAGACCGCCAGCCGCAGGATCGCCTTCGCTGTGGAGCCCAGCAGAGTCTCCGGCATCAAAGCGCCCCCTCACTCCCGGCTGCCCCCCGCGCTGCAGCGGCTTCTCCCAGAGACTGTCTATGCGTCTCTTGCGCCTCTGCAAAAAGCCTGCCTGCTCAACCTCGCGGCCAAAGCTGCGGCCACCATCCTCGGCGGCGGCGCCGCGTGCCTCGATCACTGGATTCGGATTCTACGCATCCAGCAGGACCGCCTGTTCATACGCACCACCGCAGCGCTGGAAGAGGCAGCCGCTTCGTCGCCGCTGTTCGAAAACGCCGACGCGGTCTTGCACGCCGCTCCCGCCGGCTACCGGCGCACCAGGAGCTTCAAGACCAAAGACGTGCACGGCAGTCTGCAGCTCACGTGTTTCCGGAGTCAAGAGGCGGGCGAAGATTATCTGGTGGACGCCGACATCGACGAGGCCCAAGGCCTGGAGCATCTGTTCGAGGTAATGCGAAACGCCGTCCGGGGGCCCACCAACCCCTACGACGTTCGAGAGATCCTGATTGCGGGTCAGAGGATCGACCCGGGCTATCGCTTTCTGTTCTCGTAGAGTACGCGTCACCGCCGCAGCGGATCTTCCACCCAGGGCGGCGTGGCTTCGATCAAGCCCGCCAGTTCCGGCTCGAGTTCCGCCATCTTCAACTTCATGCGCCAGGCGATGTCCCGGTAGCTGAAGTGCCCCTTGACGCTGCTGCGAACCCGGCAGATGTACTCGACTTCCGCCAGGTCCATCTTGAACAGAAAGCGTGAACGGGTGGCGAAGGGGAGCAGGTAGTGCGAGCCCGGGGCCGGCAGCGAATCCGCCTCGGCCAGGGCCTCGCGTAGCGCCGTCTCATAGACCTCCGCGACACCGGCCTCGCCAATCGCCTTGGGTGTCGCATACCCCAGCCGGTGGGAGAATGCCTGGCGGAACTGCTGGCAACGGCGGTGCCGGTGGAGGTCCCGGTAGGCGCCGATGTCCATGACGATGTCGTAGGCGAACAAGCCGCCGCGAAACCCGCGCAACAACTCATCCCGATCCGTGCGCGATCGCGCGCCCAGCTCCAGCACTTCCCGCCGACGTGCGGGGCTCCAGCTTCGGGCTAGCTCGTAGAGTTCTCGAAACGGCCGGTCGCAGACAGGGTACAGCAGCGTGGCCGCCAGATCGGCCGACGTGTCGGCGGGGTGAAGCAGATCCACCGAATCGACGGTGATGCCGGATGGCGCGGGCAGGTTTGCCTCGGCCCACTCCTTCAGATCGCGCTGGGATTGCAGCAGGTAACTGTCGGCATCAACCCATTGCGCGAGCGTGGGCGCCACCGGCTCAGCGGCGGCATGCGTATCCCAGGAGCAGCCGGGCGCGGCGGCGCACGCGCCGGCCGCTTCGCCGGCCAACTCGCGCAACTCCGCGTATTCGGACGCCTTCAACCGTCGGATCTGCTTCTCGAGCGTGCGGATGCTGGTGATCTGGCCCACGTTGGTCGGGATGCCCAGAAAGAGAAGGTAGCGGGCGACGTCGAACGCGCGCGCGGCGATATTGCGCTGGTAGGCGTCCTCCGGCATGGCGGCCGGCCGCGGCAGCGATTCCGCAAGGTGCGCGGCGACGGCGGCGTGGACCTGATTGTAGGCGGCCAGGAGCTTGCCCGCGGCAGCCTGATACCGCGCGGCCTCGGGCGCCCGAAACTCCGGCGGCGTGATGGAGCCGCAACGGGAGAAGTCCTGATACCGGGAAGATTTCGCCTGCCCGTCCCAAAGCTGTTCGTCCTCGATTTCGATGGCGGCCACTTCGGAGATGCCTTCAAAGCACAACGCCACGTGGCCCAGGTCGGCGATCGAGGAATGCCCGTACTGAAAGTAGAAGTGCTGGAGGAACTTCGCCGAGTCGTGCGTCCGGACCCAATCCATGGACTGGCCGATGGAATCGGGGGACCGGCTGTAGCGCGCCAGTGCGTACGCGCACTTCTCGGGGGGCATCGGGGCGAGTGTCACCACGCGGCGAGGTTGTTCCAGGGCCATGACACGCTATGATAGCTAAGTTCCATGCGAGTGAGAATCCAGCGAATCGATCCGGAAGCTTTTCTGCCCGCCTACGCGCACGGCGCGGCGGAGGATGCGGGGATGGACCTGCGCGCCCTGGAGGACGCCGCGCTCGAGCCGGGCGTGGCGCGAACGGTTCGGACGGGGATCGCCATCGAGTTGCCGCCGGGCTACGAGGCGCAGGTGCGCCCGCGCAGTGGTCTGGCGCTGCATCATTCGATCACGCTGCCGAATGCCCCCGCCACCATCGATCCCGGTTACCGCGGCGAGATCAAGGTCATTCTGCTAAACCTCGGCCGCGAGGTCTACCACATCCAGCGTGGCGACAAGATCGCCCAGCTCGTGATCGCCCGCTACGAGCAGGTGGTGTGGGAAGAAGGCGATCTGAATGCCACCGGCCGCGGCGCGGAAGGCTTCGGCTCCTCCGGCCGGTAGGACAGGCGGTTTCGCCTGTCCTGTTGCTAGAAGCTCGCGCTCACCGCCGTCGAAGTCCCATTCGCGTTCGATAGCGTCACCGATACCGAGGCGATGTCGCTCACGCTGCCCTGCACCGTGAAGGGCTGGGTGTAGAGGAACGAGCTGCCAAACTGGGGCGACGAGTTCCCCGTGTACCAGGTGGTGAAAGTGGGGTCCACGGCGACGGTCACCTGGGTGGTCTGCAAGTTGCCGCCGGATGCGGGCGTAAAGCCGAAAACAGCCTGCGTGACCTGCCGCGGCGTCGAAAAGCCGGTCACCAGGACGTTGAACCCGCCCGTGACTCTCACCACTTGCACGGTGTTGATCTTCGGCGCCGCCCGGGCGACGGTCACCGACCGCACAGGCGCTGGCTTGGGCGTAATGTCCTGGCCACCGGCGGAGTAACTCACAGTCAGGTCGATCTGGCCCGCCACGGTTCCCGTCTGTATGGATGGCAAGGTGGTCGGGAAGGCTCTGGTCTGTCCCGCAGTGATCGTGAAGGTCAGGGTTCTGCCCCCGCCGCCCGAGAACTGAATCGCGGGGTCGTTTGCCGCGTTCACCGCGTTCGGGGTAAAGGTCATTGTGACCGTGCCGGTGATGGTCAACGGGTACGCCGCGCTGAGTTGCAGGTCGAAGGTGGGCTGCGCGGCCGGAGCCGCGGTGTCGGTTAACCCCGTGACGGAGAGTGCGGCCGGTGCCGGCACCGTCACCGTCAGGCTGAACGCCTTGGTCGTGAATGAGCCCGACGCATCCACGCGTACGGTGAAGTTAAATGTACCGCCTTGTGTAGGCGTGCCGCTCAGAACGCCCGCCGCGCTCAACGTGAGGCCGGCCGGCAGAGCGCCCGAGACGGACCAAACGGGAGAGATTCCTCCGGTCACCGCGAAGGTCTGCTGCGGATAGGCCGTGCCCGCCGTCCAGTTGGGCAGCGGCGAGTCGGGTGTGATGGTGAGCACTGCCGGGCTCACGGTCCAGTTACACACTTGGGAGGCGGAAAGCCCGACGCTGTCGTTGACGGAAACTTGGGCGAAGTCCGAGCCCGCCGCTGTGGGGATCCCGCTGATGGCGCCAGTGTTTGCATTGAGGGTCAGGCCCGCGGGCAGAAGCCCGCCGACAACCCGCCAGTTGCTGTAAGGCGGTGTGCCTAGCGAAGCTGTTAATGTCTGGGAGAAGGAAACCCCCACCCTCATGGCGTTGAGCGAAGTCGTGGTAATCACCGGCGGCGAGTTGATGGTGAACGGCAGCGTGGTCGAAGAGAACGGCCTGCCGTTAACAAGCTGAACGGAGACTGCGACGTTTACGGTCCCCGAGCTCAGAATCAGGCCAGTAGGGATCTGAGCGGTGATTTGACTGGGGCCGACGAGCGTTGCGGAAAACAGGGTGCCGTTGAACAGCACCCCCTGAAGACGGCTGCCAGCCGGCATGTTGCTGAACACGAGAACCATGGTGAAGGTGGGGCCGCCGGCTGTGGTCTGGGTCGGGTTGATGCTGTTGAGGGTAAACTGCGCTTGGCCGGGCAGCACGCCACTGAGCGCCACGAGGAGCGCAAGGGCAGCGAGCAACGGGCGTTTCATCGGTCACCCCCTGTCCGCCGCGGCGTAGGCGTGCGGCTGGTGTCGCGGAGCAACTGCACCTGCTCCGGCACGAAGACCACTCGCATCAAGGCGCCCCCAGCGTCCAGAAGCCAGACCGGGCCGCCTCCCGCTTCGTTCAGGCGGAAGACCGAGCCACCTCCCATCCGCTCCAATCCCGTGGGGGTGCAAGCGCAAGGCTGCGTCGCCGCCGCTTCTCCAGTAAGGCTCAGGCTCACCACGCCGGCGGGCCGCGCATTGGCCACGAAGATCCTGCTGTTATCCTGCGCTGCGGCAATCGCCACGGGCTGGGAAACGCCCTCGGCCTGCCCGCCGATCTGCGTCACTTGCGGCTGTCCAGCCGTGTCGCGCACCAGCACGACCGCGCCCGCGGTCCCGTCGGCGATGGCCGCATCCAGGCTGCCCACCAGGAAGGTCAGGCTCGGCGAGCCCGCTACGGTGTACAGAAACCGCTGGCCCGCATGTTGCGTGGCCAGCCACACCGAAGCCGGTTCGCCCGCCGACGCCACCAGAACCGCGCCGCCGCCATCGCTGACGGCCAATGCCGCTACGCGGCCCGAACGCCCGGAGAGCTCCAGGCGCCACGAAGCCGATGGCGAATCCGGCAACCCCGCCAGCACCACCACCCGCCCCATCTCTGCATAGTAAAGAACCGCCGCGTCTCCGGAAGGACTGATCGCAATCCGTGCGGGGCCGGGCGCTACATCCAGAACCGTTGCGCCGGCCGCAGCCCGGAGGTTCTTCAACAGAACCACCTCGCCCCCGCGCGCAAGCAGAGCCAATGCGTAGTCCCGAGCGGGCGACAGCGTCACGCCCTCCAGGCCCTCCGCCGAGATCACCGGCGGCCCCAGGGTCGCCGCCCCAGGCAGCCCCAGGATCGGCCGAATTCCAGCCGCTTGATCTACTGAGAAGCCCAACACTGGACCATCGATTCGCTGCCCCTCCTGTGCCAGCGCGGGGAACAGGGCCAACGCGAAAACGCCGGCGATTGCGGCGATGCCAGAGATCCTTGAAGTGATCATGAGGTTTCTCCTGGATAGCGACTATGGCCCACCCACCGTCGGTGTGCCAGGCGAGATCGTTGTGGGATTGGATGGGGGCGTCGTTGTACTACCCCCTCCGCGCGTGGCGACAACCGCGCCCACGGCGGCCGCTCCCCCAACCGCGGCCAAGATGGCGATCATCTTGCCGGAAATACCCCCGCCCGCGGCGCCCGCCGTGAGGACCGCGTTGACTTGCGCGATCGTGGCGCTCGCGGTTACTCCCTCATAGGTGGCCTGCACCTGGATTTGGAACTTACCCTGAACCTGGTTCACCCGGAGGCCCTTGGCCACGGCCCGCCCGGCGCTGTCGGTCTTGGTCGCGAGAGTCCGGCCGCCGCCCTCGAATACACCGCTCGGACCGCTATCGGGCAGCATGAACAGGATCGCCGCGCCGGCCACGGGCCGGCGATTCTCGTCCTCCACCTGGATGATCGGTTCGCGCGCCGTGCGCTGCCGGACATTGTTGATGGCGCCGTCGCCTTCGACAATCAGGATGTTCAGTTTGGCGGGCACTGGCTGCGCCTGCCCGGCAGCGGGCGCGATCCCCTGCGGCAACCCCATCAGGAAAGCCAGGGACAAAGTCAGAACCGGTCGAAGCGTCGCTCCCCAGCGTCGGCTTGGCATGAACTGCTCCTCCTCGATCGTATTCATCCATTATGTGGCAAGGTGCGGGAAAGCTAAAGCCCCCATGTAACTTTTCAACCCGGAAGCGGCCGCTCGCCGGCGCCTCAGAAGTTCGCGCTCACCGCCGCTGAAGTTCCACTATCGTTCGTCAGAGTCACCGACACCGAGGCAATGTCGCTCACGTTGCCCTGCACTGTGAAGGGCTGCGTATAGACGAACGAGCTGCCGAACTGCAGCGACGTGCTTCCCGTGTACCAGGTGGTGAAAACGCTTTCCACAGGAACAGTCACCTGGGTGGTCTGCAAGTTGGCCCCCGCTGTCGGAGTAAACGTGAAAACAGCCTGCGTCACCTGCCGCGGAGTCGAGTAGCCAGTCACCACGACGTTGAATCCGCCTGAAACCTTCACCAACTGCACAGCGTTCATCTTCGGCGGTACCAGGGGGATGAAAACGACTCCACTCGGCGGCCAATGTATGGGCGTGATGTCATAGCCGCCGGTAATGATGGGGTCGAGCGTCACATAGATCCTTCCGGCAACGTTCCCCACCTGTATCGATGGCGGATTCGTGGGAAATGCGCTGGTCTGGCCGGCGGGGATAGTGAAGTTCAGCGTCCTGCCTCCTGTCGAAAACTGAATCGCCGGATCGTCCAACTGGTTTACTGCGATCGGCTCAAAGGTCAGTGTGATTGTCCCGGTGATGGTCTGGTAGTAGGGCGCTTCAACCCGAACGCCGAAAGTGGGCTGCAGGGCCGGACTCGCGGTTACGAACAAACCCGTGACGCTCAACTGGGGCGTCGACGGAATCACCACGTCGAGAGTGCACGCCTTGGTCGCGGATAAGCCCGCGGCATCGGTCACCCGCACCGTGAAGGCGCGTTGATAACAGGTCTCTGTTGGCGTGCCGCTCAAAACGCCCGCGGCGCTTAACGTGAGGCCGGAGGGCAGGGAGCCCGACGAGATGGACCAGGTGTAAGGGGCGATCCCGATCCCGTCCGCGACTGCGAACGTCTGCGAATACAAACTGCCCAGGACCCCATTATTCAGTGGGGCGTTATTGCTGAGCATGGTGTTGAGCGAAACGGTTATGATCGTCAGCACTGCCGGGCTGACATACCAGTTGAAAGTCTTGTTCGCAGACGCCCCGGCGCTGTCGCTAACGTAGACGGTGAAGACGCCGCCGCCCGTTTCGGTTCGGACTCCATGGATGACGCCCGTGGCCGCATCAAGGGCCAGGCCAGGCGGCAGAACATAATAATCGCTCTCCACCCGCCAATTACTGTATGGCGGTGTACCACCCGTTGCGGTAAGACGCTGTGAGACCGGCACACCCACCGTCCATGCGTTGAGAAGCCTGTCCGTAGTGATCGTCAGAGCCGCCGCCTGGACCCGAATGACGAATTCGGACGGGTAGCCCGTCGCTCCATTCTTATCCGTCCACACCGCCGAGAAGTGAAACTCGCCAGCCGTAGTGGGCGTGCCGCTTATCTGACCGGTCGCGCTGTTTAGAGCCAGGCCCGGCGGAAGGCCCCCAAGGGTGATGGCCCACGTCCACGGAGGGGTCCCTCCCCCCTGAGTCGAGAGCGTCACGGCAGGATAGGGCACACCCACCTGACCGTCCGGAGCCGAGGAACTTCCGCTTTGGCCGATGGCAAGGGTGAAAACCTTGGTAACGAACGAGGCCTCGGGGGGGTATGGGAGGACGGAGTCGGCGGCCTGAATGGTGAAGTTGTAGGACCCCGTGTAGGTAGGAGTGCCCGAGATCGCACCTGTCGATCCAGTTTAGCGCCAAGCCCGGGGGCAGCGCGCCGGACACAATCGACCAGAAACGCAGTCCTCCCGAGGCGACCAGGGTGTGGGAATAGGGTGTTCCCAAGAGCCCAGATGGCAGTGGGGAAGTCGTATGGTAATGGAGACCTGCGCTGCTGCGAACGACGCAAACAGGTGCAGCGCGCATCCGGCGAGGAGAAGGCGTGAGCGTTTCACCGGTCGCCCCCTGTCCTCCGCGGCGTAGGCGTGCGGCCGGTGTCACGCTGCAACCGCATCTGCTCCGGCACGAAGACCACGCGCATCAAGGCGATCGTGGCGTCCAAAAGCCAGACCGGGCCGCCTCCCGCTTCGTTCAGACGGAAGACCGAGCCACCCGCCATCCGCTCCAATCCCGTAAGTGCGCAGGCGCAAGGCTGCGTCGCCGGGGCTTCTCCGGTGAGGCTCAGACTCACCACGCCGGCGGGGCGCGCATTGGCCACGAAGATCCTGCTGTTATCCTGCGCCGCGGCGATCGCCAGGGGCTGCGAAACGCCCTCGGCCTGCCCGCCGATCTGCGTCACTTGCGGCTGTCCAGACGTCTCGCGCACCAAAACGATGGCGCTCGCGGCCCCGTCGGCGATGGCCGCATCCTGGCTGCCCACCAGGAAGGCCAGGCTCGGAGAGCCCGCCGCGGCGTACAGAAACCGCTGGCCCGCGGCTTGCGTGGCCAGCCACACCGAAGCCGGTTCGCCCGCCGACGCCACCAGAACCGCGCTGCCGCCGTCGCTGACGGCCAACGCCGCTACGCGGCCCGACCGGCCGGAGAGCTCCAGACGCCAGGAAGCCGATGGTGAATCCGGCAAGCCCGCCAGCACCAGCAACCGCCCCGTCTCTGCATAGTAGAGAACCGCCGCGTCTCCGGAGGGGCTGATCGCAATCCGCGTGGGGCCGGGCGCTACATCCAGAACCGTTGCGCCGGCCGCAGCCCGGAGGTTCTTCAACAGAACCACCTCGCCCCCGCGCGCAAGCAGAGCCAATGCGTAGTCCCGAGCGGGCGACAGCGTCACGCCCTCCAGGCCCTCCGCCGAGATCACCGGCGGCCCCAGGGTTGCCGCCCCAGGCAGCCCCAGGATCGGCCGGATTCCGGCCGCTCGATCCACCGAGAAGCCCAACACTGGACCATCGATTCGCTGCCCCTTCTGTGCCAGCGCGGGGAACAGCGCCAACGCGAAAACGCCGGCGATTGCGGCGATGCCTGAGCCCCTACCGCGGCCAGGATCGCGATCATCTTGCCGGAAATGCCCCCACCCGCGGCGCCCGCCGTAAGGACCGCATTGACTTGCGCAATCGTGGCGGTGGCGGTTACTCCCTCGTAGGTGGCCTCCACCTGGATCTGGAACTTGCCCTGGACCTGGTTCACCCTGAGGCCTTTGGCCACGGCCCGCCCGGCGCTGTCGGTTTTGGTGGCGAGAGTCCGGCCACCGCCCTCGAACACGCCGCTGGGACCGCTATCGGGCAGCATGAAGAGGATCGCTGCCCCGGCCACAGGCCGACGATTCTCGTCCTCCACCTGGATGATCGGCTCGCGCGCCGTGCGCTGCCGGACGTTGTTGATGGCGCCCTCGCCTTCGACAATCAGGATGTTTAGTTGGCGGGCACTGGCTGCGCCTGCCCGGTAGCGGGCGCGATCCGCAACCCCATCAGGATAGCCAGGAACAAAGTCAGAACCGGGCGGAGGATGGTGCCCCGGGGTTGGCTTAGCATGAGCTACTCCTCCTACGTACCAGTTCATTACGTACCTGTTCATTATGCGCCTAGGGCCCACAAAGTAAAACCCCAAGCAACTTCTGAGTGCGCGATGCAAGGGTGTATGTCCCAAGACGGGGCGCGCTGGCGAGGTCGGGCATTCGGCCCGCTGCCGGACTCGCGAAGGAATCGACAGAACGTGCTCAGACGTAGTGGCCGGTGGACCGGAAGCCACCAGGGAAATCTCGGGTGTATTCTTGAAGTAGCTGGGATGTTCGAAGGCCCGCGAAACCCAACCCTGGGCGGGTCTAAACGGTACTGCTGAAAATTTCCAGACCGGAGAATGTGCGATGGCCAGATTCCTGATTGAAGTTCCCCATTCCTCAGAGGAGAGGGCGTGCAAACTCGCGATTCACGCCTTGCTCGCAAGCGGCTCCCATTACATTACCCACGCGGACTGGGGCTGCAACGACGGCGAGCACAAGGCATGGCTGACAGTCGATGTGGACTCCAAAGACGATGCCCGGCGCATCGTGCCGCCGGCGTTCCGAGCCGATACCAAGATTGTCCAGTTGAGCAGATTCTCCCTCCAGGAGGCCGAGGACATGCTCCGGGTGCACGCTGGAAAGCAAGCTGGATAGATCTTGTTCCGGGAGGCCGGCCTTGCTTCCAGGATCCGGCCATGGAATCCGGATCGCCGGAGATTACGGCCGCTTACAAATATCATTCCGCTCGGGAGGCCCGAAGTACCACTCGGAGCGGTGATACACTGGCAGCTACCCGGGGACCAAATCGTGCTGATGCCCGCCGCAAGGCCAAAAAGCGAATTGTGGTTTAGGAATCAAGAAACGCTGGCAGGACGGTAAGGCGTGGCACTTCACAACAAGATTCTGATCGGCATGGCCCTGGGCTAATACTACCGCTTGCGCTCTGTAATCCGCCGAAACACCCCCAGCAGGTTCCCGCCCAGGAACTTCCGGATGCGCTCCTCCGACCAGCCGCGGTCGAGCATCGCCTGGGTTAGGAGAGGGAGGTCACGGATGTCGCGGATGCCCCGCGGCGGGGTCGGTCCGCCGTCGAAGTCGGTGCCCAGCGCGACGTGGTCCTCGCCCACTAGTTGGGTGGCTCGCTCCACTACGTCCAGCCATTGACGGGGGGTAAACTTGATCTCTTCCGGCATGTCCGCCAGCCCCACCATGGGGAACTGCGGCGCCACGCGGCGGTCCACCTCCTCGATGGTTGTGGGTGTGGTCTGGCGCGCAACTTCCGAGGTGTCCCAGAAGGGCTTGCCGGCGTGTTCCGTGCGCCACTCAAAGGCCTTACGGTTGTGGAACTCGTTGCCTATCTGAAACCCGATCACGCCGCCCTTGGCGGCCAGCTTCTTGAGCAGGTCGTCGGGCATGTTGCGCGGAATGTCGTTGAAGCTGCGCAGCCCATGGTGGGTAGCCACCACCGGGTCGGAGCTCAACTCGATGGTTTGCGCAATGGTCTCGTCGGAGGCGTGCGAGACGTTGATGATCATGCCTAGCCGGTTCATCTCCTGCACCACGGCGCGTCCGCGCTCGTTCAGCCCGTGATACTTCGGCGGCGAACAGCAGGAGTCGGCGAAGTTGTTGGCCCAGTTATGCGCCGGAAGTTGCGCCGAACGCAGCCCCAGCCGATACAGCGTGCGCAGCACTCCCAGGTCGCCGTCCAAGTCGAAGCAGCCCTCCAGGTCCAGAACCGCTGCGATCCGGCCGGTACGGTGGATGCGCTCAATGTCGGTGGCGTTCAGCGCCAACTCGATCTTGTCGCGGTTCTTCTCAAGCTGTGCTAACGCCAGGTCTACCAGGCGCAGCGCCTGCTTGGTTTCCATGCGCTGGGGGTAGTACTCCTCGGTGACAAAAACCGAGAAGAACATGGCGCCGACTCCGCCCTCTTTGGCGCGCGGCAAGTCGAACTGGCCGTCGCTCACGCGCTCGCCGATGTCGCCTCCGTGATAGAGCTGCCGGTTGATGACGTGCACGTGGCCGTCAAAGACCAGGGCACGCGCATGTACCTGGCGTGCTCTCTCGGAAACCTGCCCGCACAGCACGCACGCCGCGGCAAATGCCAGTAGCCATCGCATAGCAAACTCCTGTAGCTTGATTGTATGCGAATCACCCGCAGACAGTGGCTGGCCGCGGCCGGCGCAGTACCGATGGCGCGCGCCGCCGGACGGCCCAAGATCGCCGCGCTGGTCACCGAGTACCGCAAGTACTCGCATGGCCAGCACATCGTGGACCGCTTCCTGGAAGGGTACGGCTGGAATGGCACCCACCATCACCCGCCCATGGACCTTGTCTCCCTCTTCGTTGACCAGCACCCGAACGGTGACCTCACCGGAGACCGCGCCGCGCGGTTTCCCTCCATGAAGGTCTATCCCACAATTGCCGAGGCGCTCGCGCTCGGCGGCAGCAAACTGGCGGTGGACGGCGTCATGCTCGTGGGTGAACACGGGCGCTACCCGCGCAACGAGAAGGGCCAGACCCAGTATCCGCGCTACGAGTTCTTCCGCGAGGTTGTCAAGGTGTACGAGTCCAGCGGGCGCGCAGTCCCGTTGTTCAACGACAAGCACCTCTCTTGGAACTGGGAATGGGCGCACGCCATGTACGGCACCGCGCGCCGGCTGAAGTTCCCCTTCATGGCCGGTTCCAGCCTGCCGGTGACTTGGCGCACGCCCTCGCTTGAGATGCCCGACGGTGCGCGCGTTCAAGAGGCGATGTGCGTCTGCTACGGCGGCGTGGACAGCTACGATTTCCACGGACTGGAAACCATCCAGTGCATGGTCGAGAGGCGAGCAGGCGGAGAGAGCGGCGTTGAGTGGGTGCAGGCCTACCGCGGCCAGAACTTCTGGAAGGCACACCAGGAGGGGGTCTGGCCGGCCGACTTGGTGGAAGCCGCGCTGTGCCGCAGCCATACCCTGACGCCGGCGCGCGCGGGATTCAACCACGTCTTCCCAACTACGGACGACATGCGCCGCATCGTCAAGGACCCGATCGCGTACCGCTACAAGCACGCCGACGGCTTGATGTGCACGATGCTGCTCATGAGCGGCCTGGTGCGCGACTTCAACTTTTCCGCCCGCTTGGCGGGACGCCAGGAACTCTTCTCGACGCAGATGTACCTGCCGATGCCGGACGGCCGCACCACGCTCGCGAACTTCTTCAGCCCGCTGGTCTACAACGCGGAAAGGATGTACCTTTCCGGCAAGCCCACTTACCCCGTGGAGCGCACCCTGCTTACCACCGGACTGACGGCTGCCGGCATCGAAAGCCTCTTCCGCAAGCAGGAGCGCTACGAAACGCCGCATCTGGCCATCCACTACCAGCCCACCGGCGAGTCCACCTTCTGGAGAACCTAGATGCAACGCATCGCCATCGTCACCACTGTCTACAAGTACTTGTCGCACGCACAACACATGGGGGACCGTTTCCTGGTGGGGTATCCGCGCGAGGGACGCTGGCACCGCCCGGACACGAAGGTGGTCTCCCTATTCAGGGACCAGAGGCCGGAAGGCGATCAAGCCGAAGCCCGCGCCAAGGAGTTCGGTTTCCAAGTCTACCCCACCATCGCCGAAACACTGCGCTGCGGAGGCGACAGGCTCGCCGTGGACGCCGTGCTGATCATCGGCGAGCACGGCGACTATCCTCGCAACGGCCTGGGTCAGGTGCTCTATCCGCGCTATGAGTTTTTCAAGCAGTGCGTCGAAGTGTTCGAGAAGGACGGGCGCTCCGTGCCCGTCTACAACGACAAGCACCTCTCCTACAGCTTCGAGAAGGCCAAGTGGATGGTGGACCAGTCACGCCGCCTGAAGTTCCCCGTGCTGGCCGGCTCCGCGTTGCCCGTCACCTGGCGTCTGCCCGAGATCGAGCTACCACTGGGCTGCCAAATCGAGGACGCGCTGATGGTAGGCGTGGGCGGGTCCGACGCCATGGACTATCACGCCCTGGAAGCCATGCAGTGCATGATCGAGCGGCGCAGGGGCGGCGAGAGCGGCGTGCGCGCCGTGCAGTTGATTCAGGGGGACGCGGTCTGGAAAGCGGGCGAGGAGGGCCGCTGGTCCAAGCAGTTGCTTACCGCCGCGCTCTCCCGCAGCGACACGCCGCAGGGCCCCACCGTGACTGACGGCCGCACCCAAGACATGCTCGCCAACGGCGAGTTGCCGAAGCTGGTCAAGAACCCGTCGGCGTACTTCATCGAACACACCGACGGGCTCAAGACCACCCTACTGATGCTCGACGGCGCGCTGCAGGACTACAACTTCGCCGCTCGTGTCAAGGGCCTGGGGGTCCAGTCTTTGCAGTTTCTCCTCACGCCCGAGCCCAACGTGACGTACTCCGCGCGCCTGGTGAGCAAGATCGAAGAGCTCTTCCAGACCGGGCGGGCCCCTTACCCGGTGGAGCGTACGCTGATCGTGAGTGGGATTCTGGAGAGCTGTCTCCTCTCGCGGGCGCAGGGCCAAAAGCGTCTGGAGACTCCGCACCTCACGGTACGTTACAGGGTGACGCGGTAGCGTCCGCTCCGAGCGCCCGTGCTCCTGAAAATGCACTTGCTGCTATCCACACTGGAGACCCAAAGCCGCCGGGACCGGAGCAGCGGGGTCGAATTCGTGCTACCCTCGATCCGAATCTGCGCATCTTGACCACGATGGGCCTCAACCTACTTTTGGCCAGACGACTTTACGGCTCATCTAAGGAGCAGGGGGAGGCGACTCTCGGTACGCGCCCCACATGGGCGGCGGTCCCGGCAGCTTTCGAGTGAGTCCGGAGTATGCGTGCAGGGGCCAGGCAACCGACGAATTGTCGGGGGAAGGAGACGAAAGTGTCGAAGAACGGAGTACCCCGGCGCGACTTCCTGGCAGCTTCAGGAGTCGCATCCTTGGCCGGCATGCAGCCCGTTTTCGCCGCCGCCCAAGCGGCCGGTGTGAAGCCGGCGGACCTGCCGGACCTGACGATCAAAGAGGTCAAGGTCTACATCCTGGACCGTGCCCAGGTGGGTGGGGGCACCTATCCCTACACACAACTTGCCTCCATCGTCACCAATAGTGGGATCGAGGGCAACTACACGCTCGGGAATAGCTACTGGCACCCCAACTGGAGCAACCTGGGGTGGCTCGAATACGCTCGGAGGGTACTGAAGGGAAGAAGTGCCCTCGATCTGCCCGCTATCACCTCCCAGTGGGTGCCCGAGGAACGCCGGCGTGGCCAGAGTTCCTACGCGGCCGCGATTGATTGCTGCCTGTGGGACATTCTCGGCAAGGCCGTAAAACTGCCGATCTATCGCATTCTGGGGGCCTACAGGAACAGAGTTCGCGCATATGCCAGTTCCCAGCACCTGGCGACCGTCGAGGCTTTCGTCGCGGACGTCAGGAAAGCAAAAGCCGATGGGTTCACGGCGTACAAGATCCATCCGCCCTCGCCGCGCGGCGGCCACGACTACAAGTTGGATATCGAGGTCCTGAAGGCGGTCCGCGAAGCCGCGGGCGACGAACTACGCGCTTCTGCACGACCCCGTGGGCGTCTACACGCGCGAGGAGGCCATCAAAGTCGGACGAGTCGTGCAGGATCTGGATTACGTGGCCTACGAAGATCCGATTCCGACGACGGACGTGGATGGCTTGGTCGAACTGACTGCCGCGCTGGACGTGCCGATCCACATCGGCGAGTTCATTTTCTCCATCTACGACTATCCCGAGTACATCCGCCGCCGCGCCTGCGACGTGCTTCGCCTGATCACGGACAATATCGGCGGGATCACCGGAGGCATCAAAGTGGGCCACCTGGCCGAGTGCTTCGGGATGGAGGTCGCGCCGCACAACTGGGGAGGAATCTTCGACCACGCGGTGCACTTTCACCTGGAGCTGGCCTTGCCCAACTGCAATTGGTTCGAGATGACGGTCCCGCAGGGCGGCAGCGACCGTCCCTACATGAAGGACACTGTCCGCATCGCCAAAGACGGATATGTCTACGCACCGACCAAGCCTGGCCTGGGCTTCGAGATCGATTACGGCATTCTCGAGAAGATGACAACCCGGGTCGAGCGGTAGTCCCGCTGCTCGGTCGCGCTTCCACAAGCCGAGGTACGGGTGAGACGGATTACCTGCGAATCGTCGGAGAGATCGACCACCGCCGAGTGAAGACCCCAGGCGAGACGTCCATGGGATACGAACGTGTTTCCGAATTCCCCTGCGTCGGTGAGGCTTCCTTGGTTTGGGAAGCCGCAAGCAGTTTCTCCAGCAGTCGGTCGACAAAGCGGACTGTGTTTGCTCGGTTCAGCCGTCTTCGTCATCGAATCGGCTCCGTCCCTTCGCTCAGGATGGCGAGATAAGGATCGTAAACGAACAGCCTGTGGCGTTGGCGGCCAGTGATCTCGCGCAGGATGCCGAGGCTGCGCATGTGTTCGAGCGACTTCGCCACAGTTGGCGCCGAGATGCCGATCTTTTGGGCGGTCGCCGGGATAGACACGATTGGGTTGCGCTGCATGTGCTCGAAGACGCGCAGCACCGACCCCGCCGGGCGGCCCAGCGCCTCGATCTGGCGGCGGTGCGCCTCGAAGAGCGCCACAATACGGCGGGCGGCGCTCGCGGCCTGGTCGGCAGTCTCCCTCACGCCAGTGAGGAAGAAGTCCAGCCATGCCTCCCAGTCTCCTTTGGTCCGGACTCGGTCGAGCAGGTCGTAGTAGGCGGAGCGGTGCGTCTTGAAGTAGAGACTCGGTAGAGGATGGGTTCACGCAGCGCGTTCGCCGCACAAAATAGGAACGTGATGAGGAGGCGGCCGAGCCGGCCATTGCCGTCCAGGAAGGGGTGAATCGTCTCGAACTGCACATGAACCAGACCGGTCTTGATAAGGAGCGGAAGATCCGGGCGCTCGTCGTGCAAGAAGATCTCCAGGGCGCCCATGCAATCTCGGACCAGCTCCGGTGGCGGCGGCACGAACACGGCGTTGCCTGGCCGGGTACCGCCGATCCAATTCTGGCTACTGCGGAACTCACCGGGCAGCTTGTGGCTGCCGCGGCCCTTCGACAATAGCATCTCGTGGATTTCGCGGATCAGCCGCAGCGAAAGCGGGAACCCGCCGCGCATACGCTCCAGGCCGTGCGTCATCGCAGCGACGTAGTTGGAGACCTCTTGCACATCTTGGATGGGAACGCCCGGCGCCTCGTCGTTCTCGTAGAGCAACAGGTCCGAAAGCGAAGAATGCGTCCCCTCAATCTGCGACGAAAGGACCGCCTCCTTCCGCACGTAGGCGTAGATGAACAAAGAGAGGTTCGGGAGCAGAGAGGCCAACCCGTCCAATCGACCGAGAGCCTGGTTGGCCTGCTCCAGGAGCGTTTGGAGGGACTCCAGACGCACGGGAGGGTCCGGCGGAAGTGGGGGCGGAACAAACGCCTGGAACTTCTCTTGCTCGGTCCCCTTCACGACGTAGCGACCAAGCCGGCGATTACGTTCCGCCTTCACAGACTGCACGATCCTTTCGTTAGACAACTCCTTACGAAAGGATACACACATTTCGTTTTGTTGTCATGGGTATCATCCACCAGCTTCTGGTCGCGAAGCGTCCAAAAACGCGAAGACTCCAGTCGAACCAGTGAGCGAAGGTGCCCAGGTCCCGACGGCTCGGTCAGGAAGAAGGTACACGGTGTCAGACGTCGAGTTCCACCTCGCGGAGGACCGCGGAGTGAGGCGGGGAAAGCCACCGCCACCGGCTTGGAACCGCGCGGAGCAGTGGTACACTGGCAGCTACCCGGGGACCAAATCGTGCTGATGCCCGCCGCAAGGCCAAAAAACGAATTGTGGTTTAGGAATCAAGGAACGCTGGCAGGACGGTAAGGCGTGGCACTTCACAACAAGATTCTGATCGGCATGGCCCTGGGCGCCATTGCCGGCGGGGTAGCCAACCTCGGCAACATCGGATGGCTCCGCTCCACTCTGATCGTCGTCGAGCCCGCGGGCACGGCCTTCATTCGCCTGATCACGATGATCGTGGTTCCGCTCATCGTGGCCAGCATCGTGGCCGGCGCCGCTTCTCTCGGCGACGTACGCCGGCTCGGCCGCATCGGCGGCAAGACGATGGTTTACTACCTGCTCACCACGGCGGCCGCCGTGATCTTGGGATTGGTTCTCTCCGGCCTGGTCCAGCCGGGCAGCCGCATTGATGCCTCCACTCGCGACGCGCTGGCATCCCAGCTTTCCTCGCAGGCCACCACGTTCGTCAAGATGGCCCAGACGGCGCCCTCCGTCAAGGACATCTTGCTGGGGATCATCCCTCGCAATCCAGTGCGGGCCGCGGCCGATTTCGAGCTGCTGCCCCTCATCTTCTTCTCGGTGATCTTCGGCGCTGCCTTGAGCACCCTTCACCGGGATGCCCGGACACCCGTACTCGCATTTTTCGAGGGGGTCAACCAGGCCTGCACGGTAATCGTCCTGTGGGTCATGAAGCTGGCCCCGTACGCCGTTTTCGCCCTGATTGCCGCCGTCGTCGCGCGCTTCGGCCTCGATCTCTTGCGCAGCCTTCTCATCTATGCGCTGGTCGTCCTGGCGGGGCTGGCGTTTCACACGCTCGTTACGTTGTCGCTGCTGGTGCGCTTTGCCGCGCGCCTCAGCCCGCGGGAGTTCTTCCGCAGGATTGCGGCGGTTCAATTATTCGCCTTCTCGACGTCGTCTTCCAACGCAACTCTGCCGCTTACCATGGAGACGGCCGAGCACAAGCTGGGCATCTCAGAAAGAATCTCCGGCTTCGTGCTGCCGCTCGGGGCCACCATCAACATGGACGGTACCGCCCTCTACCAGGCCGTGGCCGTCATGTTCATCGCTCAGATCTACGGCATGCCATTGGACATGGGGCATCAGTTGATTGTGGTGCTGACAGCCACGCTCGCGTCCATCGGGGCCGCGGGCGTGCCCGGCGCCGGCATCATCACCCTGATCGTCGTGCTGCAATCGGCCGGTCTCGGCGCCCATGTGGAGTCCGGCATCGCACTTATCCTGGGTGTCGATCGCATTCTGGATATGGCTCGCACCACGGTCAACGTCACCGGAGATCTGGCTTGCGCGGCGGCCATTGCCCGCTCCGAAGGCGAGATGCATTTCCCGGCTGACGCGGATTCCGTTTCTGTGCCCTGACCGGAAACTGGGAGTGAGACCCCGAAGGACGGTAGAATTGATTGCATGGCCGCTCGGTGGATGCTGGCGGCACTGGTTCTGAGCGTTGTGCTTCTGGGCGCGCAGCACGGCTCTCGCGACCGGCGCTGGGGGATGTACGAACGCGAGATGCAGACTCCCGCCGAGGACCCCCCCGACGCCTGGGAGAAGACCGAGTTCGCCTTCGCCCGCCTGCGCTTCCGTTCCCTCCAGCGCGGCGGCTATTACCAGCGTTGGGGCATCGACGCCAACAAGTCCGACCGGCTCTTCAGCACGGCTCTGCGGCGGCTTACCCGGCTCCACGTCCGATCGGTGGAGGAGATCGTCGATATCGACAGCGACGAAATCTACGACTGGCCCTTTCTTTATGCTGTCGCTGCCGGGGACATGGTGGTGAGCGACTCGCAGGCGGCGCGTCTTCGCGAGTACTTCGCGCGCGGGGGCTTCCTGATGGTCGACGATTTCCACGGGGAGCCGGAGTGGGCCGACTTCATGGCCGTGATCCGCAGCGTGGTGCCCGGCCACCAGGTCATCGAGCTCGAAGAAGATTCGCCGATCTTTCACGTGGTGTACGACCTCGCCAAGCGAGTCCGGGTACCGGGGGCCAACGTGGTCTACGGAGGGCAAGTCGAGCGGGGCGGGGTCGAACCGCATTGGAGGGCGGTCTTAGACCCGCAGGGCCGCGTCCAAGTGGCCATCTGCTTCAACATGGACCTGGGCGACGCGTGGGAATTCGCCGACGATCCCCGCTATCCCGAGATGTACGCCTCACAAGCTTTTCGCATGGGCGTCAACTACGTCCTGTACTCGATGACGCACTGAATCACAACCCAACCCCACGAAATAAACCCTTCCTCCTCTATTACTTAACGAAACCGCGCCGAGGGCCTGACCACTTCCGTGTGCTATATCTCCGAATGGAAGGCCAATCGTATGCCAACTCCCAAGAAACCCGTCTCCCAGAAACAACTCGACGCCAATCGCGCCAACGCCGCCAAGTCCACCGGGCCCCGTACCCCCAAGGCAAGGCCCGCTCCTCACAAAATGGCCGCAAACACGGCTTCACCGCCTCCACCTTTGCCGTCGTCCGCCTCGAAGACCTCGACGAGATCGCCCACCTCCGGGCCGACCTCATCGCCGTCTACCAGCCCGTCAACTCCCAGGAACTCTTCGCCATCGAGCGCCTCGCCCTCACCCAGCAGGCCATCCTCCGCGCCGCGCGCCTCGAATCCGGCCTCTTCATCACCTGCCTCAACGAGGCCCTCGACCCCTGCGTCGCTCCTGTGGTCTACATGGCCCCAGAACTCACCGGTGAGGGGGATATTGAAATCACCCCCGCCCAGAACCACAACCACGCGTTGGCCGAAGGGTTCCACCACCTGATGAAACAGTCCAACACTTGGTCCCTGGCCCTCCGCTATCAGGCCCAGGCGGAACGCCACTACCGCCGCGCCGTCGAGGAGTTCGACCGGCTCAAAGCCCTGCGGCCCGAATTACCAGGCGAACCAAATTACGACCCCCAACCCGAACCAAAGAAACCACTTCAACCCGCAGCCCCCGAACCCATTTCCACCCCCCAACCCCCGCTCGACAGGCTCGACGTAGCGCACGCGCCCACGCGCAATGCCGCAAACTTTTCCAACAGGGGCCCGATCCATCGGTGTGGGGCAGACGCCCTCGTCTGCGGCCGGCCCCCTGGCCGGCCTGTTTTTTCAATCAGTTCCGAAGCCGACCAGGGGGTCGGCTTGCGGGTCGGGGGGGCCGCCCCACCAAAAAGTTTGCGGCATCACGCGCCCACGCGTGCCGCGTCGACAATCATGTCGACGCCAGCGGTTCCATCTGAATCTCCCAGTCGTCCCAAATGCTTCGCATCACCGCACTCATCAGACACCGCCCTTTTCCCGCGCGAACCCGCTCGCTGGTATTCTGGGAGCACAAGGAGGCTTCCGATGCCACTCCGGGGACTCTCGATGTTGCTGGGCTCGCTCCTGACCCTCGTGCTTCTTACAGGCGGACCCGCCCGGCCTCAAACTCAAAAGCGACTAAGTGCGCGCGAGGTCTTCTACTCCGCGCCCGCGGAAGCGCCACCCGCCAAGAAGGCGGCGCCCAAGCCCGCCGCTCCCGTGAAGAAGAAGACTGAAGTCGAAGTCACCCGGACCAAACCGGTTACTCCCCCTCCGCCGCCCGCGGGCAGCCCCTCGCGCACGCCCTCCGGGGGCCAGGTGATCCCGGCGTCCTACGGAAACGAGCCGGTTTATCCGCTGGGCCTTCGTTACAGCATTCTGAAACGCGAGGGCGCCGAATCCACGGAGGTCGCCCCCGGCGCGGTCTTTCGATCGGGGGACAGGATCCGGCTGCGCGTCGAGGCCAACGCCGACGGCTTCCTCTACATCGTCCACCGCGGATCGAGCGGCGTTTGGAAGCCGCTGTTCCCTTCCTCCGAGGTCGCTGGCGGCAGTAACAGGATTGAGAAGGGCAAGTCCTACGAAATTCCCGCCGGATATGTCTTTACCTTCGACGAACAGCCCGGCGAAGAGAAACTGTTCATTGTCCTGTCGCGCCGCACGGAGTCGGATTTGGAAGGGTTGATTTACTCCCTGAGCGGTAGCCAGAGGCCCACCGAACCGGCCCAGCCGCCGCAGTCAAAAGAACTGCTGGCACAGAATATGGTCAATATTCGGGACGGGGTGGTGGACCGCTTGCGCGAAGTTTACGCTCGCGACTTGATCATCGAGAAGGTGGACGAGACCACCCCCGCCGTGGCATCCGCGCCGCCTAAGGAGAAGGCCGTCTACGTGGTGAATCCGGCGCGCAGCGGCGACTCGCGGGTCGTGGCGGATGTGACGCTGACCCACAAGTAATATGAAGCCGGTACTCGTCGTTCTATTCCTCGCATGCGGACTGGCTGCGCAGCAGCGCAGCGGGACGCCCCCGCCCGCCCCGCAGCGCATGGAGGTCACCCTGGAACGGCAGGAAGGCGCCGCCTTCAAGCCTGTCGATCCGGGCTTCATTTTCGAGAAAGGCGACCGCCTCCGCTTCCGCTTTCGCGCCAACTTCGACGGCTACCTGTACGTGATGAACTACGGCACGAGCGGCAATTACAGCCTGCTCTTTCCTCGCGACGAAACCGGCCGCGAAAACCGCATCGAATCCGGCAAGGAGTACCGCATCCCGGCCACCGAAGCCTGGTTCCGCATCGACGGACCGCCCGGGCACGACATCGTGTACTGGCTGGTGAGCCCGCTGCCGCTGGCGGCCGGAGGCACCGGCGTCCCCCCGCTGCCGAAACAGAAGGAGCCGCCGAAGATCCTGCTGCCCCGTTGCGACGATTCCATCTTCCGCGCCCGCGGCCTGTGCATCGATTCGAGCGCCGGCCTGCGCGGTGTACCCGAGGCCGAGGAACTTCCCGAGAATCTGAAGGGCGTGCCGCGCGCCCGATCCCGGGAACTGATCATCGTGCGCAAGGATGAGCAGTCGCTGATCTCTTCTCCGGTTCCGCTCGCGGGGCCGGTGGTGTACGAGTTCCGGCTGGCTCACAAGTGACGTCATGATTCGAACCATCGCAGGTCTGGTGTTCCTGACGGCGTGGCTGGGCTGGAGCCAGACAGCGCCGCCCGCGCAGCGCGATCTGAAGATCGAGAAGGATGTCACGCCGCCGACGGCCGCGGTGCCCGCCGCCAAACCCGCGGCGGTCGTGATCCCGCGCAGCTACGCTCTGGTCATCGGCATTTCGAAGTACCAGAATCTGACCCAAGGCCAGCAATTGCAGTACGCCGAGCGCGACGCGGAAGACATCTACTCGGTCCTGATCAGCCCGGAGGGGGGCAACTTCCGCGCGGAGAACGTCCACACGCTCATCGGCCCCAAGGCGACGCTCGCCAATATCCGCCGCGAGCTCGAAGAGTGGCTGCCCGCGGCCGCCAAGGAAGACGACCGCGTGCTGGTCTACTTCGCCGGCCACGGCTTCGTCGTGCAGGGACAAGCGTACCTGGCGCCCTACGACATCGTTGTCGACCAGATTTCGAAGACGGCCTATCCCGATGGCGACGCTGGGCTCGGTGTTCGGCAAGATCAAAGCCAAGTGGAAGGTGCTGCTGACGGACTCCTGCCACAGTGGCGCGGTGACGCCGGACGGCGACGTGCAGACCATCAACCGTTCGCTGATCGACGTGTCCAAGTCGGTGTTCTCGCTCACCGCCAGCCGCGACCGCGAGCGCTCCTTCGAGAGTCCGGACTGGGGCGGCGGCCACGGCATCTTCACTTACTATGTGGTGCGCGGATTGGAAGGCGAGGCGGACGACAACCACAACGGCGTTGTGACCGCCGACGAGTTGGCGGAGTACGTTCGCCGGAACGTGCGCGAAGCCACCGAGGCCAAGCAGAATCCCACCTCGGACCGCAGCAGCTTCGATCCCGGACATGCTGCTGGCCTACGTTCCCACCAGGGCCGCGGCGGGCGCGCCTCCGCCCCCCAAGTTCGGGGCGCTGATCCTCGAATCGAACATGGACGGAGTCGAAGTTTTCCTGGACGGCAAGTCGGTGGGCGTCGTCAACAAGAGCCAGCCGCTGCGCCTGCCGGGGCTCGCGCCGGGCAGCCACACCATTCAGGGCGTGAAGATGGGCTACGAGCCCGACGGCCCGCGCGACGAGACCGTCTATCCCGGACAGGAGAAGACGGTCAGCATCCGGATCATGATCCTCCGCCGGCGGACCAAAGCCGCCGGGGACTTGTTCGATAAGGGCCTCGAGTTCTACAACAAGGGCTTCGAAGAGAACTACCGGAAGGCCGCGGAGAACTTCGAGAAGGCGCTCGCGGCCGACCCCAAGTACAGCCAGGCCGCGCTGTATCTGGGGCGCACTTACAACGCGCTTTTCGATGAGCCGAAGGCGCAACAGGCTTTCGGAAGGCCATCGAAATCGATCCCGACTATCTCGAAGCGCGGGCCAGTTTCGCGGGCATGCTGCTCGACATCGGAGACGCCGACGAAGCCATCCGGCAATTGACCGTGGTCGCCCGGCGCGATCCGAAGAACGCCATGGGGCAGTACCTTCTGGCGCAGGCGTTCCGCATGAAGGACCAGTATCCGCAGTCGATCGAAGCGGCGCGGGCGGCGATTCAACTGACTCCCAGCAATCCGGAACCGCATTTCTGGCTCGCCGAGAGCCTGCGGCTGAGCGGAGCGTACGACAAGGGGGCGGCCGAATACGCCGTGTATCTGCGGCTGAGCGACTTCGACAGCAAGCTGGCCGGGAAGATGAATTACTACGTGCTCGGCTACCTGGCGGGAATCGGGAAGAAGAAGCGCGCGGCGCAGCAGGACATCTGGAAGGACCTGCGCAGCCTGGCCTACTTCGGGATTTGCGACTGCCAGCGCAAGCTCTCGAATTGGGACACCGCCATCGAGAACTGCCAGAAGGCGCTCTCCTACACCCCCGATGACGCGTATGTGCACTACGCCTTGGGCCTCATCTACGCGCGCAAGGCGCAGGCCACCGGCAACGTCGAGAACCTCCCCGCGGCCCGCCTGCATTTCGTGGCCATGCTGAAGATCAACAGCGACATGTCGGAAGCCGACTACGCCCGCAAGAACATCGCCAGCATCGACGCCGCGCTGCAGGCGAGGCAATAGAGCCCGGTGGACAACCTCACCCATACGCTGACCGGCTTGGTGCTCAGCCGGGCGGGTCTGAATCGCGTCTCCCCTCACGCCACGCTGCTGCTGGTGGTGGCGGTGAATGTCGCCGACCTGGATATTGCGGCGGCTCTGGCCGGCCCCGCCGCCTATCTTGCACTACCACCGCGGTCCGTCGCATTCGTTCGTCGCCATGCCCGTGCTGGCGCTGCTGGTTGTGGCGCTGGTTCGCTTGCTCGTCCGCAAGCGGTTCTCCTGGCCGGGCGCATTCATGGTGTCCCTGATCGGAGTCGCCAGCAACCCCTTGTTCGATTACACCAACACCTACGGGGTGAAGCTTCTGTGGCCGTTCTCCTCGCGATGGATGCACGCGGACTTCATCCCCATCCTGGATCCGTGGATCTTGGTATTGCTCGCGGCCGCGCTTCTAGTTCCGTGGTTCTTGGACCTCGTGATGTTCGGACATCGGCGCGAAGAAGGGCACCGGCCGCGGCATGGCCGTGTTCGTGCTGTGCGTGATTGCACTGTTACGGATTCGGGCGCTACCTGCTTCACGAGCGCGCGGTGGCGATGCTCGATTCGCGCCTGTATCAGGGCCAGGCGCCGCTCCGCGTGGGTGCGTTTCCAACGCTGGGCAATCCCTTCCGATGGACCGGCGTGGTCGAGGGCAGGGAGTTCTTCCAGGTTCTTCCCGACCTGAACCTCCGGGAGGAATTCGATCCGTCCGCCGGGTCCGTCTACTACAAGCCGGAATCAAGGCCCGAGATCGACAAGGCTCGCGACACAGCGGCCTTCCGTGACTTCCTGGAGTTCTCGCAGTGGACCTTGTGGCGCGTCGCGCCCGTTTCCGACCCTGAAAACGGCGTCCAGGTGGAAGCGCTCGACCTCCGCTTCGGGACGCCCCGGCCAACCCCACTTCACGGCCAGAGCCACATTCGACGGCGCCGGCCACCTTTTGACCTCGGCTTTGCGTTTCTGAACAGTGCCTGACGGTCGCCTGTCCTTTCACGCCCTGAGGGAGCGGACTCCGTTTCTGATTACCATAAGGGTATGGACTACCCCATGTTCATCAACGGACGGTCTGTGGTGACGGACCGCCGGCGCAAGGTGGAACTGCCGTACGACGGCGCGGAAGTGGCCACCTTCTACGAAGCGGGCAAAGAGCAGGTGGATGCGGCGGTCGCGGCGGCGCGGGCCGCGGCGCCGGTGATGCGCGCGATGACGCTGGCGGAGCGCGCCGCCATCCTGCGCCGGGTGCAGGAGACCGTCCTGGCCCGCAGCGAGGCTCTGGCGCTGGCGCTCAGCTCGGAGAGCGGCAAGCCCATCCGCGAAGCACGGACGGAAGTGGAGCGCGCCTCCCAGACGCTGCTCTTTTCTTCCGAGGAAGCGCACCGGCTCTGCGGCGAAGTCGTGCCGATGGAAGCGTCCCCCGCCGGCAAGGGCCACTGGGGGATGACGTTGCGCGAACCGCTCGGCGTCATCGCCGCCATCACCCCGTTCAACTTCCCCCTGAACCTGGCGATGCACAAGATCGGTCCCGCGATCGCGGCGGGCAACGCCGTGGTCCACAAGCCCGCCTCCGCCACGCCCCTCACCGCTCTGATGATGGCGGCCATCTTCGAAGAGTGCGGTCTGCCGGCGGGCGCGCTGAACGTGATCACGGGCCCCGGTGGCGTGGTGGGCGACCTGCTGGTGATGGACCCGCGCGTGGCCATGGTCACCTTCACCGGCAGCCCCGAGGTCGGCCTGCGCATTCGGAATCTCGCCGGCCTGAAGCGGGTCACGCTGGAACTCGGCTCCAACTCGGCCGTGATCGTGGAAGACGACGCCGATCTCGACGCAGCCGTTCCGCGCTGCCTGGCCGGCAGCTACGCCAACTCCGGCCAGGTCTGCATTTCCGTGCAGCGCATCTTCGTGCACCAGGATGTCGCGGGCGAGTTCACCGAACGCATGGTCGAGGGCGCCCGCAAGCTCAAGACCGGCCATCCGCACGACGCGTCCACCGACATCAGCTCCCTCATCACCGTCCAGGAAGCCGAGCGGGTCGAGAGCTGGATTGGAGAAGCCGTCCAGGCCGGTGCGAAACTGCTCACCGGGGGCTCGCGGCAGCGCGCCACCGTCGCACCGGCCGTCCTCGCCGATGTGCCCGCGCAAGTGAAGATCTCCTGCCAGGAGGCCTTCGGTCCGCTGGTCGCGATCAACCGCTACGCCACGCTGGATGAGGCCATCGCCATGGTCAATGCTTCGGACTTCGGCCTGCAGGCCGGCATCTACACGCGCGACATCGGCAAGGCGTTCCGCGCGGCGCGCGAAGTCCACGTGGGCGGCTTCCTCATCAACGAAGTGCCCGCCTACCGCCTCGACCAGATGCCCTACGGCGGCGTCAAACTCAGCGGCACGGGCCGCGAGGGTCCCAAGTACGCCATCGAGGAGATGACCGAGACCAAGCTAGTCGTGTGGAGGTAGGATGTTCCGCAACTTCACGCGCAGGCTGTCCGAACTCGTGAGCACGCCTTCGCGGCCGGCGCTCGACGCGGAGGCGCTGGCCGCCGTCGTGCAACGCCGCGCAGAGCTGGAGACGCTCTCCGACGCGGAGTTGCAGCTCCTGGCTCGACGCCGGAACCAGGATCGCAGCGAGTGTTTCGCGCTCGCCGCGCTGGCGGCCGAACGCACCCTCGGCTTGCGGCTCTTCGACGTGCAGATCCTGGGCGCGCTGGCGATGACCGAAGGCAAGATCGTCGAGATGCAGACGGGCGAGGGCAAAACGCTGGCCGCCGTTCCAGCCGTCGCCTGGCACGTCTGGCAAGGCCTCCGCGTACACGTCCTCACCGCCAACGACTACCTGGCGAAGCGCGATGCGGACTGGATGGGCGCGGTCTACCGCTTCCTGAACATCTCCGTCGCCGCGGTCGGCCCAGAGTTCCACGCGCGCCGAACGGCGGGCCGCTTACGGCTGCGAGGTCACCTACGCGACGCCCAACGAAGCCGGCTTCGATTATCTGCGCGACGGCCTCGCCCTGTCGCCGGAGGAACTGGTCGAGCAGTCGTTCGACGCCGCTCTCATCGACGAGGCGGATTCCATCCTCATCGACGAAGCGCGCATTCCGCTGGTGATCGCCGGAGGCAAGGCGCCGCCCGCCGGTCTGGTCCGCCGTCTGGCTACCGTGGCACGCACCCTCAGCCGCGGCGCCGACTACAGCATCGATTCGGGCGGTCACCAGGTGGCGCTCACCGACCGCGGCGCCGCGCGCGTCGAGGCGGCCACCGGTTGCCCCAATCTCTACGACGAGCAGAACCTCGTGCTCTACACCGCGGTCTGCGACGCCGTGCACGCCGAGGCGCTGTTGCGCCGCGACGTGGACTACCTGGTGCGGGATGGGGCGATCCAATTGGTGGATGAATTCAAAGGCCGCGTCGCCGCCGAACGCCGCTGGCCCGCCGGGCTTCAGACCGCGCTGGAAGCGAAAGAAGGACTCGAACTCCGCGAGCAGGGCCGCATTCTCGGCTCCATTACGTTGCAGAGCTTCGTCAGGCTGTATGAGCGCCTCTGCGGCATGACGGGCACCGCGCTGACGCAGGCGCGGGAGTTTCAGGCGGTGTACGGGCGTGAGGTGGTCGCCATCCCGACCCACCGGCCGGTCATCCGCGTGGACCACCCCGACATCGTCTTTCCTTCGCGCGCGGACCGGGATGTCGCGCTGATCGATGAGATCGCGCGCGCGCATCGAGCCGGGAGGCCCGTTCTGGTGGGAACCTCGAGCGTGGCGGACTCCGAGCGTCTCAGCGAGCGCCTCAAGAGCAGGGGCCTGCCGCACCAGGTTCTGAACGCCCGCAACGATGCCCAGGAGGCGCCCATCATCGCGCGGGCCGGAGAGCGCGGCGCCGTCACCATCTCCACCAACATGGCGGGCCGCGGCACCGACATTCGCTTGGGCGAGGGGGTGGCGGCCTTGGGCGGGCTGTACGTCATCGGCGCCGCGCGTCACGAAGCGCGGCGCATCGACAATCAGCTTCGCGGGCGCGCCGGGCGGCAGGGCGACCCCGGCGAGTCGCGGTTTCTCCTGAGCCTGGAAGACGACCTCATGCAGCGCTATGGGCTGGCCGCCGTTCTGGTTAAGTACGACGACGATGTGCCCCAAGCCATGGACTATGTGCAGCGTGTGATCGAGGGCGAGAACCTCGAGACCCGCAGGACGCTCTGGAAGTACGACGGCCTGATCGAGAACCAGCGTCGCATGGTGTACCACCTGCGGATGGAGTTGCTGACCGGCGGGGAGGATCGGGCGAGAACGGCCGCGGCGCTTCTCAAGATCGATGAGCTGTGGGCCGATTACCTCGCCGAGATCGCCGAACTCAAGGAGGGCATCCACTGGATTTCCTTCGGCGGCAAGGATCCGTTCAACACCTTCATCCACCGCGCCGAGGAGGTGTTCTCCGGCGTCTGGCGCCAGATCAATGAAGCGGTCGAGAACCCGGACGAATGCGGCGCTCCCGAAGGCTACAACCGCGGCGCCACCTGGGCGTATGTGTCGAGCGACCAGCCCCTCGGCGACATGAACCAGCGCATGGCGCGCGCCATCGCCAACAAGATCCGCGAGCTGCTGCAGCCGTAGCGCGCCTCACCGCTCCAGCGCTACTGAGGCCTCCTTGCCTTCCTCGAGATCGACCTGTCTCACGGACGAATCGCTCCAATCGATATCGTCCGCGGATTGGACGTCGAAGGAGGCCGCCACCATGTAGCGGCCCGGGGGCAGGCCCGTCAACACGAACGCGCCATCCTGGCCGGTCCTTGTGAATCCGTTGCGGAACAGGCGCCGCTCGACTCCGGCGTCCACCGCCCGCAGAAACACCATGCTTCCGATCGCCGGCCGATCATCCTGGCCGGTCACCGTACCCTTCAGGGAAGCGGGCTTGTCCGAGGCGGCCACGGCGATTTCGATCCGGTCGCCAGGGAGCAGCGAAATCTCGCTCGATTCGAGCAGCTCGCGTTGGACCGACACGCTCGCAACGTAGAAGCCGCCGGATGGCGAAACCGCGATCTGCCACGTGCCCACACTCACCGTGGCGGCCTCGCCGCAGGACAACTGCTGGGTCCGGGAGTCGTCCGGCGGCGAGCTTCTGGTAACCATCATCGACATGGATTTTGTTGCCAGCGGCTTGCCCTCGATGTCCTCGCAGCGAAATTGGATGATGGGCGCCGGGGCCCCTTCCAGTTGAACGTCGTCAGCGTCTTCCTTCAACCAGACCGTGGCGTAACCGGTCAGCTTCTGTCCGCCCATGTTGGACTCGGCGATCAGGTCGTAGCGGCCGGGAGCGAGCGCATCGAACGCGAAGCGGCCTGCGCCGTCCACCCGGGTCACCCTGCTGCCCAGGTCCGAGTACAAGTAGACCGAGTCGACGCCCTGGAAAGCGACCCGCCCGCCCAAGCGCAAGACCCGTCCCGGCACGGGCGATATGCGGATCCCTTCCGTCTCGGCATCCAGACGTACTCCCACCGTTTGCGAGCCCTCCGCCGCCTCCGAGCCCCCATAGAAGGCCGGCAGCATGCCGGCGCCGTCCGGAAGTTCTTTAGGGCCGCTGCGTACCCGGTACCGGCCGGGGGTGAGTCCGGCGATTCGGAATGCGCCCCGGTCGTCGGTGACGCCCTGCGCCGCCAACTGGAGGGGTTTGGTATCGCGGTAGGCGTACACCTGGAATTCCGGCAAGCCCACGCCGTTCTCGTCGAGGACCTGCCCGAGGATCGCGCCCAGCCTGCTCAGTTGCAGGTTCGCGGCGAACCGGCTTTCGCCCTCCACCACGATGGGCGTTCCGGGTGAGTTCCAAGTCTTCTGACCGTAGTAAGACGGCGCGTATCCGCGTCTCTCCACATTGAGCACATAGGCCCCAGCCGCCACCTGAATGGAGAATCCTCCGCGCGTATCGGTGAAGACGCTGGTCTGCGCGCCTCCCGCCGAGATCGGCATCAGGATCACCCGGGCACGCGCCAGCGCCCGTCCCGTCTGCCTTTCGAGCACCGTGCCTTCGATGACGGCGGCTTGCGCCGCGACCGCGCACGCCAGCCAGGCGAGTGCGAGCAACCCCCTTGAAATTCTCCCCCTCACGCGTCTCCCAAACACTGCATCCTACCACCCCATGCGAGACTGATATCATGTCCGTTTGCGAGGGGAGCCTGGCATGAGCGACCAAAAGTTCCGTCCTTACGTTCCTGAAAGCGTGCAGATGCGCGAGTTTACGCTACGCGCGGTTTTGCTCGGTCTGATAATGACCGTGATCCTCGGCGCGGCCAACGCCTATCTGGGCCTGCGCGCCGGCATGACCATCGCCGCTACCTATCCGGCGGCGGTGATCAGCATGGCCGTGCTGCGTCTGTTTCGAGGCTCCATCCTCGAAGAGAACATCGCGCGAACGGTTGGATCCATCGGCGAGTCGGTCGCCGCGGGCGCCATTTTCACGATTCCCGCGTTCGTGATTTCCAAAGCGTGGCCCTCGTTCGACTTCGAGCATGCCTATTGGAAATCCAGCGTGCTGATGGCCGTGGGCGGCGTCCTGGGCATCCTGTTCGTCACCTTGCTGCGCCGCGTGATGGTCAATGATCCGGAGCTGCCGTTCCCCGAATCGGTGGCCGCCTCCGAGATTCACAAGGCCGGGCAGCGCGGCAGCCAGGCCGCCAAGATTCTCTTTTCCAACATGGGCCTCGGGCGCGGGCGTGTACCTGCTCGGCGTATTCCAGTTGTTCGCCGCGAGTAAGGAGTTCTTCCTGAACGTCGGCCAAATGGGCCGGAGCGCGGTCAGCCTGGGCAGCGGCACGGAGGCCAATACGCTCGGTGTCGGGGGCATCACGACGGTCTCCGCGCCGGCCATCAGCCCGGCGTACCTGGGCGTGGGCTACATCATCGGCCCGCGGCTGGCGGCGCTGAACTTCTCGGGCGGCGTGGTGGCGTGGGGGCTGCTGGTACCGCTGCTGATGTACTTCCTCGGGCCCGCAGCTCCAGACGACGCTCCCGGCCGGCGCGGGCGAGGAGTCCTGGAGCGGCCTGGCGACGGCCATCTGGCGCTTCATCGTTCGGCCCATCGCCGTCGGCGGCATGCTGGTGGGCGCCAGTTACACGCTCTTCAAAATGCGTAAGAGCCTGGGCATCGGGATCAAGCGCGCCATTTCGGACCTGAAGAAGGCCAAGGCGCAGACCGAGGCCACCAGCCGCCTGGACCTCGATCTGAGCGCCAAGTTCGTGGCCGGCGGACTGGTGGTAACGCTGATCTGCATGGTTATGCTCTATTTCTACTTTTCGGGCACGCTCGCCGGCGGAATCGTGGCGGCGGTGGTCATGCTGGTGCTCGGCTTCTTCTTCGCGGCGGTCTCGGGCAACCTCGTGGGGATGATCGGCTCCTCGAACAATCCCGTCTCGGGGTTGACGCTCTCGACGCTGATTGTGGCGGCGCTGCTGATGGTCGCCATCGGCGTTTCGGGGGTCAGTGGAGTGGCGGCGGTGCTGGGCGTGGCCGCCGTGGTTTGCGTCTCGAGCGCCGTCGCCGGCGAGATGCTGCAGGATCTCAAGGTGGGCCACATTCTCGGCGGCACGCCGCGCAGCATGCAGATCGGCGACTTCCTGGGGATCTTCGTCGCCAGCGCCCTGCTCTACTTCCCGCTGCTTGTGCTGCATCAGGGGAACATCAACGCGGGCGGCATCGGCTTCGGCGACAAAGAGCTTTCGGCCCCGCAGGCCGGCCTGATGGCGTCGCTGGCGCAAGGCATCGTGGGCGGCAATATGCCATGGCCGCTGGTAGTGGTCGGCATCTTCATGGGCATCTCGCTCATCATGGTGCAGGTGCGCAGCCCCATGCTGTTTGCCGTCGGCATGTATCTTCCGCTGGAGACGACCTTCGCCATTTTTCTGGGCGGCGTGGTCCGCTGGATCACCGACAGCCTGGCGCAGAAGAGGGCTTGCAACGAGGCACAAAAGGCGCGCGTCGATAACGCAGGCGTGCTGACGGCCTCCGGGCTGATTGCGGGCGAGGCGCTGGCCGGACTGCTCGTCGCCACTTTCCGCTTCTTCGAATGGCCCTTGCCAAAGGTCTTCGCGAGCCCGTCGATCCTGGTTGGTTTCGCGGTGCTCGTGGCCCTCGGTTTCTTGATGGTTAAGGTGCCTCTGGCGAATGCCGGCCGGCCGGAAGAGCCCGCACCGCCGACGGCTATCATCTAAGGCGATGCGCGTCAGGGGCTTCGCCGTCGCCGCCTCCGGGACGGCGCTGGTGTTGCTCTGGCTGGCGCTCACCGTCCGCTACAACTACGGCGGTAACTGGACGGGTTTGTTCTGTACGGGCGCCAGTCAGCGCGTCCCGGCGGGCCTCCTCGCCGAGAAGATCCATACCTTCCCCGCGAGTTGGGGATACGACGGGCAGTTCTACCACTACATCGCGCACGATCCCCTCGGGCGCACCCAACTGCCCGGCTACATCGACGCGCCGCAACTCCGTTACCGCCGCATCCTGGTCCCCGCACTGGCGTATCTCATCGCCGGGGGGCAAGAGAGGTTCATCGACGCGGCCTACTTCGCCGTCGTGCTCGGGTTCGTGTTCCTGGGCTGTTACTGGACCAGCCGCTTCGCCGTGCTACATCGCAGGCATCCACTCTGGGGCTTTTTGTTTTTGGCGGCGCCGTCTGTGCTGATTTCCATCGACCGGATGACCGTCGACGTGGCTCTGGCGGCCCTGTGCGTGGGGGTCGCCGCCTTTGCGGCCGAGGGGCGGGACCGCCCGCTGTTACTGCTCCTGATCGCGGCCCCACTGGTGCGCGAGACCGGCCTGGCGCTGACGGCCGCATACTGCCTATGGGCGCTCCTCGGCGGAGAGAGACGCCGAGCCATCTACGGCGCTCTCACCGCCCTGCCCTTTGCCGGGTGGTGCTTCTACGTGCAACTGCACTTCGGCGCCCGCGACTTCGGTTGGCTGCCGGCCCCTTTGCTGCGGGATCTTGCCGGCGTCATCCTCCAGCCGTACGCTTACCCCTGGAGCCCGGTGAAGAACGCGGTCGTGATATTGGCGGATCTGCTTGCGCTTGCCGGGTCCCTTGCGGCGATCGGCCTGGCGTTTCGTTTTGGCGTCAAGCGGTCCGGCGCTCTCTTGCAGTACATGGTCCTCGTCGCGGCTGTGGCCGGACTGGGATTGGCGCTCTTCGGTTCGAGAGACGTCTGGGTGAGCGTGTATGGACACGCGCGAGTGCTCTCGCCGCTGTTCGTGCTTCTCGCCCTGCGCAGCCTGGAGCGCCGCACTTGGAGCGACCTTGCCCCCATCGTACTTGTCCTGCCGAGAATTGGCATGCAGATCTTCCCGCAATTGGTCGCAGTCGTTCGGGGGGTGGTTTCCCTGTAGGGACTCAGAGGATCAGCATGCAGTCGCCGTAGGAGTAGAAGCGGTAGCCGGCCTCCACGGCGTGACGGTAGGCGGCCAGGGTGAAGTCCGTGCCGGCGAAGGCGCACACCAGAATCAGCAGGCTGCTCTTCGGGAGGTGGAAGTTGGTGAGCATCGCGCCGGCGGCCCGGAATTCGAATCCGGGGTAGATGAACAGCTCCGTCTCGCCTTGGGACTCGTGCAGCGCGCCCAGACGCGCGGCGGTCTCGATCGTCCGGACCGCGGTGGTCCCGACAGCCACCAGGCGCGAGGCCGCCCGCATCTTCCGCGCCTCCGGTTGCGCAATGCGATAGAACTCCGAATGCAGATGGTGTTCTTCCAGAACCTCGGTGTGGATCGGCTGGAAGGTGCCCAGCCCGACGTGCAGCGTGACGTGGGCCGCCTCGGCGCCCGCCGCACGGCACCGCGCCAGGACATCCGGCGTGAAGTGCAGGCCCGCCGTCGGCGCGGCGACCGACCCGGTTTCCCGCGCGAAGACCGTCTGGTAGCGCAGTCGGTCCGCGGCCGTGTCCGGTCGCCGGATGTACGGCGGCAGCGGCACATGGCCAATCTCCTCCAGGCGGTCGTAGATATCGCCCGCGCAACGGAATTGGACCGTGCGTTCCCCGTACTGGCCCCGCGCCAGGACTTCGGCCTCCAGGTTCTCGCCGAAGTGCACCCGTTCGCCCACGCGCATCTTGCGTCCTGGGTGAACCAGCGTCAGCCAGGTCTTCCGGTCGCCGGAAACCGGTCGCAGCAGGAACACCTCCACCTGCCCGCTGAGGAACTCGTGGCGCTTGGGGTTGTGCGCGCCAATGGGAAGAGATCCAACGCCGGAGCGCCGGCCATACAAGCGGGAAGGGAACACCCGCGAGTCGTTCAGCACCAGACAATCGCCCGCCCCGAGGAAGTCCGGCAACTCCCGGAACTGGCGGTCTTCCCAGCGCCCCTCCTCGCGGTGGAGCACGAGCATCCGCGACGCGGCGCGGTCCTCCAGGGGCTGCTGGGCGATGCGGTCCTCCGGCAGGTGATAATCGAAGCTAGAGAGCTGCATGGGTCGCGAAGGTCAGGATACCAGCTTGCGCATCCTCGGGATTGAAAGTTCGTGCGACGAGACCGCCGCCGCCGTGGTGGAAGACGGCCGCCGTGTGCTCTCCTCGGTGGTGGCCTCCCAGATGGATACTCACGGTAAGTACGGAGGAGTGGTGCCGGAACTGGCTTCGCGCGAGCACCTCCGGGCCATCGTGCCCGTGGTGACGACGGCTCTCGAACGCGCCGGCTGCGGCTACGGCGGGCTGGCGGCGGTGGCCGTCACGTCGGGACCGGGCCTGGTCGGGTCGCTGCTCGTGGGCGTGACCTACGCCAAAGCGTTATGCTTCGCGCACAAGCTGCCGCTCATCGCCGTCAACCACGTCGAAGGTCATATCCACGCCGTGGTGATGGAGGCGGGCCAGCAGGACCGTGGCCGTCGAGTATCCCGCCCTGGCCCTGGTGGTGAGCGGCGGCCACACGCACCTGTTCGAGGTGCGCGAGGGATTCCGCTACCGGTTGCTGGGGAAGACTCGCGACGACGCCGCGGGCGAAGCCTTCGACAAAGTGGCCAAACTGCTGGGGTACAGCTACCCAGGCGGGCCCATCCTCGATGCTCTGGCGCCGCACGGCAATCCCGAGGCCATCCGGTTCACCCTGGCTCGCATGAAGGGCAACGCCCTCGACTTCAGTTTCAGTGGTCTGAAGACGGCCGTCCTGCGCTGGACCCAGCAGCGCGACCTCACTCGCGAGATCCAAGTGCGGCGCGAGTTGCTGCGGAGGAATCCCCACCCCTCGGTAGAGGATTGGCTCGCGGTGACGCCTAAGACGACGCTGGACCTTGTGGCATCCTTCCAGCGGACCGTGATCGAGGAGTTGCTGCGCCATGTCGTGGCGAGCGGCGAACAGATTCAGGCGCGCTCGGCGATTATTTCCGGCGGTGTGGCCTGCAACGCCGGCCTGCACGCCGCCGCGCAAGCGCGCAAGTTGACATTTCCCGTTCACTTTCCCTCGCCGGGGCTCTCGACGGACAACGCCGCCATGATCGCCGCTGCGGCTTTCCCGAAGTTTGCGCACGGCGATTTCAGCGACGCTACCCTCAAAGCCCAGGCCAATCTGGTTCTGGCATGAGCGCCCGCTGAGTTACAATAACTGCGCGGAATGGATTTTATCGGGCGATACAAGATCGAATGCGAATTGGGCCGCGGCGCCATGGGGATTGCTCTGCGCGCAGTCGATTCCGCCATCGGCAGAACCGTCGTCATCAAAACCATCCGCCTGGGGGAACTCACGGATCCGGTCGAGCGCAAGCGGCTGCGCGACCGCCTCTTCCACGAGGCCCGTTCGGCCGGCATGGTGTCGCACCCCGGCATAGTAACCATCTACGATGTGGCCGAAGAAGGCGAGCTGGCGTACATCGCGATGGAGTTTGTCAACGGCCCGACTCTGGATCAGCTCATGAGTGGGGAGCAGCCGCTGGAGCCGGCTACCCTGTTCCGAATTCTCCGCGAGACGGCGGCCGCCCTGGACTTCGCCCATAAGAAGGGGATTGTCCACCGCGACATCAAGCCCGCCAACATCATGATCCACGAAGACGGCACGGTGAAGATCACGGACTTCGGCGTGGCGAAGATTTCCGCCTCTCAGCTTGCCACACAGGCCGGCGTGGTGCTCGGCACGCCCAGTTACATGTCTCCGGAGCAGGCCCTGGGCAAACCCGTGGATGGCCGTTCGGACCAGTTCTCTCTGGCGGTGATCGCCTACGAGATGCTAACCGGCGAAAGGCCCTTCGTCGCGGAGGAACTGGCTTCGCTGGTCTACAAGATCGCGCACGAGGGGCCGGCTCCTTTGCATACGCTGAACCCCAAGCTGGGTTGGCCGGTGGAGGTGGTGCTCCGCAGGGCTATGGAGAAAGGTCCGGCGGCGCGCTATTCGAGCTGCACGGAGTTCGTTTCCGCTCTCGAAGCGGCCTGCCAGTCCTGCGCAGGATGGGCGCCGATTCCCCGCGGCCACGGCCAGAACCTGCCCACCCTGCCTTTGGAGGTTGCCGCGGTCGAGCCCTCGCCCGAGCCGGTCGCGCTGGTGGCGCCCGCCGCAGTGGACGGCGGAAACCGTCGAAAGACCGTCGCCGTCGTTGTGCTGTCCGCTATGGCCACCATCGTGTTTATCAGCATGGCGCTGATATGGAATGCCGGCCGGCCGCAGCGGAGTCCGCAGCTTCCTCAAGGCGGAGAGCAGCCTGTGGAGGCCTCCTCGCCCGGTCGCCCCAGTCCGGCCGGTCCGGCGTCCGGAAAGGCGGAACCGCAGACGCCTGCCGCGACCGCGGCAGAAACCGCCGTTCCGGCCACCCAGCCGGAACCTGCGCCGCCCCGGACGCAGCCCGCCTCCAGCCTGCCCGCTTCTCCCACCACCGCCGTGATGGTCAGAACGTCGCCTCCTGGCGCGAACGTGGTTCTCGACGATTCCCCGCAACTCGCTTGCACCACCCCCTGCTCGTTGTCCGTCGCCCCGGGCAGGCACACGGTCTCCGCTACCCTGGAGGGCTACCGGCCAGGCCTGCGCATCTTTCGCGTTCCGGAAGAACCCGAATTGTCTATCTACCTGACGCGGATGAGCGGACAGGTCCAGGTGCTGAGCGATCCGCCCGGAGCGGCCATACTGGTCGATGAGCGGCGACAGACCGAGACCACGCCCGCGACGCTGGAATTGCCGGCCGGAAAGCACGTGATCGCGGTCGTCAAGGAGGGTTACCCGCGCAGCGAGCAGGAACTCGAGGTCAAAGATACCGCCTTTGTGCGGATGAACTTCACACTCGGGAAGTAGGGGGCGGACCATCGCCTTCTGTGCGAGTACCGCCGCAATCTCCAATGCCGCACGCGCTTCGCTACGGAGGCACGAGTTGCCACCTCACGGCCGGCACCGATGGGGGTATGGCGTGTCCCTTTCGGCAATCTCGGTATTTTTAGAATCTGCAGGTTAAATATTCCACAAGGCTCATGTGAGCCGTGGTTGGAATCCCATGCCGGGGAGCCAATTCCGCGAGCGCCCCCATTTGCCAACCGCCACCCGCAGCGCTATTCCTGTAGGAGGCAAAGGAATGGTCAGCGGAACGGGTCGACAATGGCAAGACCCTCTACCATTTGCCCATGGGTCAAGTCTTCGGTGTAGACCCGGTCGCAGCCGAGGGCCAGAGCGGCGGCGACGATTGCGCTGTCCCAAAATGAAAACCCATGGGCTTTGCGAATCCGCAATGCCGTTTGGAGAATTGGAAGGGTCATGTCCTGAATGCGGAATCGCGACCAAGCCTCGATCAGACCAGCAGCGAGTTCGTGGGAAACGGCGTCGGCACGGCTGGTCCGGGTCGCCTGAACATAGAATTCCTGCAGGACCTGAATTGACAAAGCCCCCGAATCATCGGCTAACAGAGCGATTGCCCGATCTCGCTTGAGCGATTCTGCCGGATTCTGACAGATGGAGTAGAGCAGAATGTTCGTGTCGAGAAAGTGGGGCATTATTGGGACCGGCTATGCAGGTCTTCGCGAGAGAGCCTGTCGGCAGCGTTGAATGCTGCAATTTGGCTCCGGATCTCGCGTTCCTGGCGCTTCAGACGTTCGATTTCGGTTTCGTGCGAGGCGAGTTGCTGAAGATAGGCTTTGACCAGCGCGGAGACGGACGTATCGCGCTCGGCTGCGGCGACCCGGGCGCGCTTGTAAGTCTCGTCGTCAATTGCGACTGTGATATTGCGCATGCATTCACAGTATCACAAATGCCATGGCACAGGCTGGAAGTCGGCTCCACCCCACCGGAGGCGCGACCACCCAAGATCGAAACGTGTCCACGATGGGGAGCCAATGGTCATTTTGATGCAAGCAGCGCGTGCTGGGCTGGAACCGAAGGAGGTGTAGTGTGGAGACGGTTAGTTGGTGCACACCCACAACCCGCTGCCATCCCAGAACAACAGCTTCAGGCGATTGTGTCGTGCGTTCGTAGACAGGAAAATGTGCCCGCTCAGTGGATCGCTCGGCAACCGGTCGCGCGCCAGACCGTAGAGTCCTTCGACGCCCTTGCGCATGTCGGTGGCCCCGGCTGCCAGGTAGATCCGCACGGCCGGACCCCAACCGAACGTGATCAGACCGGCTCCAGCAGGCTCACCAACTGCTGTAGCGTCTGGGTATCAAACCCGCGCCCGATTTCGATCCGCCGTCCGTCCTTCAGCACCACCGCCAAGCCGCTCGCGTCCGCCGGGTGCGCGCCCGAAAGATCTACGGTCAGCCACGCCCGGGGCCGGCGTTTTCATCCTGCATCTGCTTCTGCCGCCTCTGGTACCGCGCCAGTGTCGACAAAGCCAGCCCATGCTCCTGACAAAACTCCACCCGGCTCATCCCGCTGGTTCCGTAGTCGACGACCAACTGCTCGACCTCCGCCCGGCTCCGGCGCCGCCGCGGCCTTCCCACTTCTCCCTCAGTCATCCCTCCACTTCAACACTGGATCGCCCGCGTGAACAGATGGGCTGGCTTGACGCTTACGTTTGGGCGTCCTAAACCGCGACCGCAGTGGCGCTGGCAGTGAATGCAACGCTATCAAGCCGCGGAACTTCTCGCTCTAAGTTCGGCGTAAGCCCTCGGCAATCGACCTTCGCAGTAGTGACGAATCCGGCAGCTCGGGCAAATTCAACACCAACTGCGCGAGTAAATGCGCGCCCGCAAGCGCCAGGCACATCCGCTTGCGGATACCCCGATAGTGCATCCGGATGAACAGCAGGCGTGACGTCAGCAGGCGGTACTGTTGCTCCCAGACGTTCTTGCCTCGAAACGAGCCGGACACCTTATGCCAGACGCGCAAGCCGGCGTCGGGTAAGACGAACGCACCGAAGCCGATCTTTCGAGCGCGCAGTGTGAAGTCGTAGTCTTCATAGTAGGTGACGAACGATTCATCAAAACCTTCCAGACACCGCCAAGCGGCGGATGGGACCATAAGCGCGCAGCCGCAAACAAGCTCCACTTCGGTCGCGTTGGCGTACTCGATTGCGGGACGGAAATAGGGCCGAAAGATGGTCGCATTGCCACCGGATATCCACACCTTGCTCGGCTTGTCGCTCCAGTAAATAATGGGGCTTATGATAGCCTCCGGCCTAGCCGCAATTGCCTTCAGCCAAACGCCGGTGAAGTCCGAAGAGAAGGTCGTATCGTTGTTCAGAAAGAGCAGGTGCGTCGCACCCTGTTCCAGGGCAATCCGGGCGGCGCGGTTACAATTGCCGGCGAAGCCCAGGTTCGGCCCTCGATGGCATTCCGCGATGGCAAACTGTTGAACCTCCGGGGGAGCCGGCTGGGGAGACCCGTCGTCGAAGACAAGAACCTTAAAACTCCGGCAATCCTGAGCATCCAGGGCCCGGAGGCAGTCCAGTGTATCGCCCCAGTTTCCATATACCGGGACGATAACGAACAGGCGGATGTCACTTTCTACCAACATAAACCTTGGCCGGCGCGAGAGCGCCGCGGCTCAGCAATTCCGCCACTGGCGTCAGCGCCGCGCGCAGTGCCACGGATTGGTGCAACCTCTGCTCCACTCCGACGGAACGGAGTGCCATCTCGATGTTGAGCGCAAGTTGTTGGCTGTTGCAGTAATCGGGCACCACTGAAACGAGGCGCAATCCCGCGCCTGTGAGCAGGGTTTCCATCGACTTGCGCGAATAGGTGGCCACGTGCCGCGGCGGATCCCACCCTACCCAGGCTTTACCGAAGAGCTGCCGCTCAATGCACTGCAAGTCCGGCACGGCAAGCAACAGAAATCCGCCCTCGGCAAGCAGCTCTGCCGCGTGATGCAAAGCCCGCCGAGGATGGTAAAGGTGCTCAAAGACGTGCCATAGCGTGATCACATTCAGTTGGCCTAATGGAGGTTTTTCGTGGTCGAAGCGGCCAGCGTGGAAACGAACATCGCCGTCGAATTTACAATACTGCGCAATGTCCATGGCGTGCCGCTCCCATCTGGCGGGTTCCAACGTTTCCAGAAAAGATCCGTTGCCGCATCCCACATCAAGAATTCGGCCGCCCGTGACAAACCGTTCCAAGATTTTTCTACGACGGAAAGGCAGGCCCCATGCCACGGCGAGGTGGTAGATCAGTCCCTTTTTTGGAACGGGGCGATAGGGCAGGTAACTAGCGGGATAGTAGCGTCCGATATCCTCCTCAGGCACTCTCGGGGAGAGGAAGAACAAGCCGCAATCGGGGCAGTTCCGCTGACCGAACTCGCCGTCGACGGAACAAATCAAGTCGCGCTGGACGTAGACCGGCGTCCCGGCATTCGAGCACACGGGGCAGGTAGCGGTTTCCGGCGAATCCGCTCTACGCGGTCTCATTCTTCCTCCAGAACACCCCGGTCCAGTCGATTTTCTGGAGAGGTTCCATGATCGACTGCTGGTGGCGGTAGTCCTCAACGGCGCTCCGGCACGCGGCAACCGCGCCGTAGTCATCCACAATCACGAACCCTCCGGGGGATAACTTGGGATAGAGGTGGACCAAGGCATCCATGGTGGATGCATACATGTCGCCGTCGAGCCTCATCACGGAGAGCCTCTGGATCGGAGCGGTGGGAAGAGTTCTGTGGAACCAGCCTTTCAAAAACCGGACCTGTGCGTCCAGCATGCCGTACCGTTCAAAGTTGGCCTTCACCACTTCCAAGGGAACGCCCAGGACCTCGGAGCGCCGCCAGTGCCGATCATTCGCGTCCTGGGGATACCGGCCGTCCGGTTTTGGCAACCCTTCGAAAGAATCCGCGACCCATACCGTCTTGTCCGTACATCCGTACGCCCGGAGAATGGCGCGACTGAAGATACAGGCGCCGCCGCGCCAGACACCGGTTTCAATGATGTCGCCGGGAATGCCTCTCTGGAGGACATCCACTACGCAACTCTGCAGATTCTCAAGACGGGCCATGCCGATCATGGTCTCGGCCTCCGACGGCCAAACTCGGCCCTCGAGTAAATCTTTCTTGCTCGGTCCGCCCAGTTCAATGCCCATCCAGCCGAGAACCGGGCGGACTTTGGAGTAGACGACCCAGCCAAGCGGGTACTTGCGGAGCCCGGGCTTGAGAGGGACAGAATTCGCGGGTGGCGGGAAGAGGGTGCGCGCCAGGCACCGCTTCATCAGATCCAAGAAAAGGAGCCTCGCGTCCTCGGTCCTATCCTCGCATCGCGTTTTCATGTTAGGCTTCCGGCCTCCACGAGGGCTGACCGGATCTCCGATCTCTTGGCAGCGCCTCATTTCAAGCGATGTCTCGCGCACCACTGTGTCCCCCCTCCTTCCTCGACCTGTTCATTTTCCCGCCGCCAAGCCATCAAAAGAGCCAGCCGGCGGGTCCATACCCTCAGGATTGCGTCGCATTAGGGACGTCGATTCACAAGGACTTCGTTCAACCGGTCCCGCATGTCCAGGCGGAGCTTTGGTGCCGTTCCTGTTTCGTGCCCGAGTAAGCGATAGACGACGACCCTATTCTTATCCTCGGGGTTGTTCCGCTCGCAGGGATAGGAGCCGACCAGTTTCCACTCTCGGGGATAGTGTTGCAGCAATTGCCGGAGGAGATTCTGGTGCTCCAGTTTGCCCCAGGCGAGGCAGTTGTCCATGATGAGGACGCCTACCGGCACGCTCTCCAGGTACTGCATCATCTCCGCCGGCGTCGGATACAGCAGCCTATAACCTTCGCCGAGGAAGCCGTCCCTGGCGAGGACTTTTGAGGCACGCAGCACAAAGTGGCCAGGGCGTCTCTCGTGCATAGCCACTTCCGCGATGAACTGACCCTCTCCATGGTTCTCATCCGAAGAAATCAAGAAGACCGAGTCTTGGAACCGCGGTTTGGTCACCAGATCTTGAGCGACGGTGCAAAGTCCGTGAGAGGTCGGTTTTGGCACAGCGAAGACCTCGATGCCAGAAGCAAGTCCGGCTATAAGAGCCAGTATCACTTGCCTCTTGCCAATGCCCAGACCGGGCATGGGAATCCTGGAGGCCAGCCAAACTAGGCCCGCGACCAGAAGCATTATTGTCGATGGAACGATCATGACCAAATGCCTGGGATCCGTAGCCGGAGAAACCATGGCCCTGAACAAACAAAAGGCCAGGATCGTAGCTGCCGCACTCGCCCACCTCGCGCCCGGTGCTCTTCGTTTCAGGACCGGAAGCAGGACCTGAACAAGGAGCCCGATCAAAATCAAGACGAAGAGCGCCGCACCCATCATTCGTAGAAGGTCCAAAGGCGTGCGCCAGACCAGGTACGGCCAGAAGCCCAGACCTGCAAGAGATACTACGTACTCATGCCTGGCACCCGGGGCGAGACAGTACCAAGGCCCACAGAGCACAAGCACGATCGCCGCGGGAAGCCAAAAGTGGGGGTGAGCCAGCAGGCGAATTCGCCGTTGAAGTATCGCGCCTATTGGAGGAACGAAGGCAAGAAAGAGTGCGGCGCCATGAGTCAGGATTGCGAGCGATGCGAGGACACCGAACCAGGCGGAGTCCGTCCATCTCCGACTATCCAGGAATCTCGCAAAGAACAGCACGGCCCAGAACGCCAGCAACGTCACGGGGATCTCCAACATGACAGAGCTGGCGCTCCTCTGAACCAGCGGCAGACAAACCAGAAGCAGACCTCCGGCCGTTGCCGAGATCCAGCCGAACTCTTCGTTCACTACAAGACATACGGTAGCGGCGAGGAACGTCGTCAGCAATGCCATCAGGAGCATCACGGAGATCTTGGACGGCGAAAACAGCAGCATCCATCCAGCCTCTAGAAGGTAGAACAAGGGCGGCCAATGCCCCAGTCCCACCTTTGGATAATGAAGATAATAGTCCTTCGCAAACTGCATGGGCGGCACGGGTGCGCGAGTTGCGACATAGTCCCTCACCATGAGTCCGGTCACGTAATGAGCGGAGTCATCACCCCGTCCGCCAATGTCGGTTTCGTACGCTCCACCGGCCCACTGCAGTGCGACCACCACAGCGCAGAAGAATATGACGATGGCACCTATCGCCAGACGCCGCCGAGGCCCCGCCAAGATCACCCGAGTACTAGCCTCGGCTGCGAGTCTCAGTCGGCGGCAAATTGCCATTCCGTCTCCCCAGAACGTCACGGCTGCTCCCGTCGGCATTTCACACCACTCGCCGCGTGGCCGCGGCGCACGCAACCGTCGTCTTCTTTCGCCACAAGATTGTCCAGGAATAGTGGATCAGGCCGAACATAAACGAAAAGCCGTTGTAGAGGTGGTAAAGGATATGGAACGGCAAGGCAGCCAGGGCGAATAAGCGGCCACGTTTGGCGGCCAGGAACAAGTAAAAGCGGTTGTTCAGGATCACAATCAGCGCACCCACCACAAAGAAGGCGAAGATCCAATAGTGATACGGCAGATGCATGACCATGTAAACGGTGACCGCCACAATGTACAGCCCGATGCCGACATCCGAAATCCGGTGCTTCCACCCCGCGGGCGGGCCGCGCCGGTGGCGCAGCAGGAGCAGTAGGCAGCCCAATAGCAACGGCGGCAGAATGTCCTTCATCCGGTAGTGAATCGCCAGCCAGACGATGAGGGAGACGATGGCGACCATCATTGCGATGACCACCGGCGAGCGGGGGCCCGCGGCGAACTCCAGCCAGTACCTGGAAAGCAAGAGCATCAGCAGCGCTAGCAGCGGCGTCAGGAAGTAGCCTCCCCAGTAGATTGCGGCCGCGGAGGTCACGAACAGGAGCATGAACGAGAGGGCCACGCTCACGCGCTGGCTTAGCTCAAGGTTCAGGTCGTTGGGCATGCAGCGGTCGCGCAGGATCAGTTCGGTCCAGGGGATGCCGCGGTCCAAGATGTCGGTTTTCAGCAGTCCCCAGAAGGTCCATCGCTTCAGGTGCGTCACGAGGAGGTCTTTGTCGAGGACTACTTTCCGGCCGGCGCTGCGGAGCCGATAGCCTAACTCGATGTCCTCGACGGCGGGCCGGGAGTAGGACTCGTCGAACCCGGAGTGCTGCAGGAACACGTCGCGCCGAATCGCGCCGCAGCCGCTCCAAAACGTGCAGGCATCCCGCTTGCCGTGCTGGTGGACATAGCAGTGCATCAGATTCTTGTACTGCGACAGAAAATCGCCGGAACCGGGAGTGGCGTCGTAGGAACCGATCAAGGCGTCCAAACCAGGATCGCCTTCGAAGTCTTGCCGCACGCGAGCCAGTGTGTCGGGGTGGACGCACACATCCGAATCGAGGAAGAAAAGAATGTCACCTTTCGCGGCGAGGGCCCCCTGGTTGCGGGCGTGCGCGGGGCCTGTGCGGCCTTCGGTGGAGAGCACCTTTGCGCCGCGCCGCCGGGCGACATCGGCCGAGCCGTCCGTGGAACCGTCGTCGACAACAATACACTCCAGCGGCGCTTCCGTCGAAGCCGTCAGGTGCGCTAGCGAAGACTCCAGGTGCTCAGCCGCATTGTAGACGGGGATGATGATCGAAACTCGCATAGCACCGAGTCAACGATTCAATTCAGAATTTCAGTTTTCGACTGTTGGCCGCGTAGGGATTATACGTCAACGAGCTCCCGTTTCAGACGTTTGGTCCGATTTGTGAGTCCTAGTACGCACTCACGTGCCGTCCCCCGCTGCTCCTCCGTATGCTGTCCGAGACCGCCTCACCAGGAAATCGCCACTAGCTCGAGCGCGTCACCCACCGGCTGGGGCGAATCCTCGAAGGGGTGGTCGATCCAGCGCCACAAGACGCGGTGAACAAACAACTGCTGGCGAGCTTCAAGACCATTCCCTGGTAAAAGCCTGTCCCCTTCACAATGTGGCAACGGGAGGATTCCGGGAAGGGGTCTGACGCACCACTTTGGCACAGTACTCCTGCGCGGAATGTACTGGACCAGGAGTCCTGACGGGGAAACGCCACCACGGGTTGTGCTTCTGGGTTGGTGCCTCCAAAATGCCTTTACAACGATTGGCCTGCTCCAGGATCTTCGTCACGCCGGCGGTTCAGACGAACGGTTTCTTAGAAGCTGCGGGTCAAATATTCCACAAGGATTATGTGAGCCGTGGTTGGAATGCATGCCGGGGAGCCAATTCCGCGAGCGCATCCATTTGCCAATCGCCACCCGCGGCGCTATTCCTATGGGAGGCAAAGGAATGGTCAGCGGAACGGGTCGACAATGGCAAGACCCTCTATCATTTGCCCATGGGGCAATGCGGGCTTCTGGCCCTACCTGTCACCAAGCCATGCGGATCGTATCCGCGCGCGATTTGGCCGCGTCATTCGCATGAATGGAGATCGCCGGCACGGACCGAGGGCTCAACTCTTCCAAGCAAGTTGTTTCCTGAGCTGCTCGAAATCAATGTCGACTCCAAGCCCCGGTCCGTCCGGCAGCGAAACGTACCCATCCTTCTGGACTGGGTACTTTCCGCCAGTGACTTCGACGAACTGTTTGTCCATCACTGCGTCCCACTCTTGGATTAGGAAGTTCCGGCAGACGGCGGAGACGTGGAGCGAGGCCACATGCCCTATCGGCCCGAACCACATGTGAGGCGCAAGTTCCACACCATGGACTTCGGCCACGATCGCGATCTTGCGCATCTCAGTGATCCCGCCGCAGTGCAGCACGTCCGGCTGGATAATTGAGGCGCCACGGGCCTCGAAAAGGGGCTGAAATTCATAGCGCGAGAGGAGTCCCTCACCCGTGGCAATTGGCACTGAGCTCTTGGCATTGACCTCGCCGAGCGGCCCGCTTAGTTCTCGAATGAGCGGCTCTTCTACGAACAGCGGCCTATAGGGGGCGACTTCATTCAAGAACAGCAACGAAGACCTCGGCGAGAAGGCTTCCGCCACGTCCCAACAGATGTCGAGAGAATCCCCCACCGCCTTACGAATGGCGGCAGCCTCGGCAGCCGCAGCCTTGGCGGTCTCGATCTCGCTCGACGCCCTGGCTGGGTTGATCTTCACGGCAGTCCAACCCTCTTTCCGGCTCTCGATAGCCCGCTTGGCCACATTTTCCGGAGTTCGCGGTGTGATTCCAGATGCCCAGTGGCTGTAGTAGACCCTGAGCCTCTGACGAAGCGCCCCGCCCAGAAGGCGCCACACGGGCACGCCCAACCGCTTGCCCTCCAGATCCCAGAGAGCGATGTCGATTGCAGACTGAGCCGCAAGCTGCACCGGGCCAGTACGCCACCGAAAGCGGTAGTATGTGCGGTTCCAGTGCTCCTCCATGCCCATAGGGTCGAGGCCCAGGTAACTTCTCTCCAGGTTCTTCAGCGCTTGCTCCACGGTCTCGGCAGAAGCATCCAGCGAACCTTCGCCGATCCCAACGAGCCCTGCGTCCGTATGTATTTTCAAGAACACCAGTTGCCGGCTGCCGGTCATTGCCTTTTGAATCTCGAACCTGGTGATCTTCAGGCTTCCCGGCCGGGAGTAGCTCACAGGCGAAGACTGGGATGAAGCCATGAGAGAAGACGAAAGCGCGGGTAGGCAGCCTGCTGCTGAGGCCAACCCGAGCAAGCTTCTCCGCGAAGCGTAAGTTGCTATGTTCATGCCAACCTTTCCGCGTACAAAGACCGTTCCGCCACACAAAGAGTGGCCGTCGTAGTTCGCACACTAGTCGCGAACTCGCTCGCCATGATTCGTCCCCACCAGCTTGCCACAACTGCCGGACACACAGGGCGCCTCTGCCGCATGGTGGAGATGATTATTCCAGGCACGCTCCGCCGGTCACGATATGGGAACGGCTGAGTAGTAACAGACCACCTGCGACCGCGTGAGCGGCGGCGGGGGGCGGTCGAGAAGTGGATCGTCGGGCGCAGCCCGCCTCGTCCTTACCAATTCGTCGGCGTGCCGTCGGGGCGACTGTTCGTCGGCATTGGTGCGTACCGTTCGTTGACGTCCAGGATCATCTCCAGTTGCTTGGTGTCGACCTCAACGCCGAGACCGGGCCTCGCCACGGGATACATTCTGCCCTTTCGGAAGTCGTATCCCTGCAATAAATAGGGCCAGCTCCGGTCGCCTTTGCCGAGCATCTCCATCAAGGCGGTACCCGGAAAGATGCCGCAGAGATGCACCATGGCCGCTTCTGAAATCGGCCCGGTGAAATGGGGAATCAGGCCGACAAAGTGCGTTTCGCATATGTTGGCGGCCTTGAGAAACTCGGTGATGCCGCCGGTGTTGGGCACGGTGATTCGCGCGTAATCGATCAGGTGGCTCTCCACCAGCTCGCTGATGTCCCAGCGGTTGCCGTACTGTTCGCCGACCGCGATAGGTACCTTCACTTGCCCGCGCAGCGTGCGATAGATGCCGGGATTCTCCGTGCGAATCAGGTCCTCCACGAAGTACGGACGCAGAGGCTCGATCATGTTGCTGAGGGTCACGGCATCCGTCATATCCAGGCGGGTGTGGTAGTCGACGGCCCAGGCGCCGTCTTTGCCGGCGCCTTCTCGCGCCAACTTGCACTGCTCGTAGGTGCGGGGGATCTCCTCGAAGCGATCGAAAACCCTTCCCCCGGTGACCTGGGTGCGGTAGACACGGTAGCCGAATTCGATGCAGGCGCGCGCGGTTTCCTTCTCGTCGCCCTGACGGGGGAAAGAAGTGGCATAACACTCGACGTAGTCGCGTGTCAGGCCCCCGAGGAGGTCGTAAAGAGGCACGCCGAGGGCTTTGCCCTTGATGTCCCAGAGGGCCATGTCCAGGGCGCCAATCGCGTGCAGCCTCTCGCGGCCGGCCGGGTAGAAGTAGCTGCGGCTCATGATTTGCCAGAGGCGCTCGATCTGGAAGGGGTTCTCGCCGATCAGCATGCCGGCGGTCTGCTCCATGGTGTCGTGCGCGCCGCCCTCGCCGATGCCGACCAGGCCGGCGTCGGTTTCGACCACCACGACGTTCGAGCTTTGATTGAACAGAGGCTGGCGCGTGTTGGGCCGCCCGGCCGCGTCCGTCGGCGCCCTGTAGTAGCGGATCCGGGTGATCTTGGCCTTCGGCAAAGCGGCCTGCGCCACCGAGGGGCGGGCGAGAGTCGCTCCCGCGCCGGCCAACGCTGCATGTAGAAACGATCTGCGATTCATGGCATCTCCTGAGCCTGTATTGGCGAATCGTCCCGCCCGCAGAACCTCAAGCGCGCCGAGCGGATGCTGTCATTCGGGCTGGCGGCATTCCTGGCCAGGGTTCCCGTTTGACGCCCCAGCCCTATCAAGTGTACATCCGAAAGAATCCGCGGCGGCCAGGACACGCTGAATAGCGGACGGCGGCGGCAGCGGTCGTACTCACCGAGGCCTCGGTCCGTCGAACCCTTGGCCGGTATTTCGAGTACTACCGCGGCTCGAGAAAACACTTGACGTTGGGCAAGAATGCAGTCCAGTCAATTGGCAGCACAGACAGACGCCACCGGTGTGATCAAGGAGCAGATCGGGTTTCCCAGCCCTGCTCAGGGGTTCAGGGAGCTCATCGAGCACAGGCGGCGGCCTGGTGTATGATGATTTCCATCTAGGGGCCCAAAGCGGCGAACCTGGTTCGACCCCATCTTCGGAGGGTGGGAGTGAGGGAGTAAGGGGGGAGGGAATCGTGAGGCGGCTCGCTATCACCGTCCTGATCATCGGTGCCGTGATTGCAGCGCCGCTCGTCATCGGGCGCATCGCCGCTGAGCAGAGTGCCAGCTCGTCGTCGAGGTCGGCGGCAGCGGAACTGGCCGGGATTACGATCGACTATCCGGAAGACGAGTCGGTTTTTCCACCCGAAATGACAGCCCCCGTCTTCCTGTGGCGCGACGCAGCCGGCTCCGCGTTGGAGTGGCTGATCGAAGTGACATTCGCGGACGGCTCCGGCGGGGTGCGGGTGATGTCGACGGGTCCGCGGATGCGAATCGGCGAGCTAGATCCGCGTGCTGTCGGACCCACCAATGAACTCCCCAAACTGACGCCTCAGCAGGCCGCGTCGCGAAGTTGGACACCCGAGGCGAGCGTTTGGGCGACGATCAAGAGACGCTCCGTGGGAGGACTTGCCACGGTGACCATCACCGGCTTCCAGGAGAAGGGCGCCCGCCATGCGGTTTCGAGCGGCCGGGTCAGGATTCGGACCTCGAAGGACCTTGTGGGCGCCCCAATCTTCTACCGCGACGTGCCACTGATGCCTTCCGAACTGGAGAAGGGCGTGATCAAGCCTCTGGCGGAGAGCGCACTGCCGCTCATCGCCTGGCGCTTGCGCAGCATCGGCGAGCCGCGCAGCCGCTTGCTTGTGGAGGGCCTGCCCACCTGTGCCAACTGCCATTCTTTCTCTCGCGACGGCAAGACCCTGGGGATGGATCTGGATGGACCGCAAAATGACAAAGGCCTGTACGCCCTAACCCGCATCGCGCCACAAACGGTGATCCGCAACGAGGATGTCATCACATGGAGTTCCTTCCGGGACCAGCCAGCGGGACAAATGCGGGTCGGGTTCATGTCGCAGATTTCGCCCGACGGAAAGTACGTCGTGACTACCGTAGGCGGGACAAATGGGGATCTCAGCCGCAACTACTACGTGGCGAATTTCAAGGATTACCGTTTTCTGCAGGTGTTCTACGCGACTCGTGGAATCCTGGTCTGGTACGACCGGGCAACCGGCCTGAGAAAGGCCTTGCCGGGGGCGGACGACCCGCGGTACGTCCAGACCAACGCGGTCTGGAGCCCTGACGGCAAATACCTGGTTTTCGCGCGTGCGGAAGCCCGGGACGCCTATCCCGAAGGCTTGAAGATGGCCGCGTTTGCCAACGATCCGAACGAAACCCCGATTCAGTACGACCTCTACCGGATCCCCTTCAACGAGGGCAGAGGCGGCCGCGTGGAGCCGATCCTCGGCGCTTCGCGGAACGGCATGAGCAACTCCTTTGCGAAGGTGTCGCCGGATGGCCGCTGGATCGTGTTCGTGCAGTGCCGCAACGGCCTGCTGATGCGCCCGGACAGCCAGCTTTACATCGTTCCGGCGGAAGGCGGACAGGCGCGACGAATGCGGTGCAATACTCCCCTGATGAACTCCTGGCACAGCTTCTCGCCGAATGGGCGCTGGTTGGTGTTCTCCTCCAAGAGCCGCTCCCCGTATACGCAGATGTATCTGACGCATGTGGATGAAGAGGGGCACGACAGTCCTCCGATCCTGATCGAGAACGCGACCGCTGCCAACCGCGCCGTGAACATCCCCGAGTTTGTGAACGTCGCCGCCGGAGGCCTATTGAAAATCGAAGTGCCGGCCACCGAGTTTTACCGGCTTTTCGACGTGGCGAGCAAGTTGGCGCAGAAAGGTCAGTATGCAGCGGCCATCGCGGAATGGAACCGGGCCCTGAAACTCAATCCTACCGACGCCAAGGCCCACAACAACCTCGGGTTCGCCCTGGCCAAGGTGGGAAGGACGGAGGATGCGATTTCACAGTGGCGAACCGCCTTGCAGGACAACTCCGAATATGCCGAGGTGCATAAGAACCTGGGGCGTGCGTATTTGCAGGAGCTCAAATTCGACGAGGCAATCACGCACTGGCAGAAAGCCCTGGAAATCAATCCTGAGGATGTCGAAGCGCGCGACAAGCTGGGATATGCATTGCTACGGAAGGGGAGACTGGACGAGGCTATCCAACACCTCGAGAAAGCCTCGGCGGCGGACCCCAAGGACGGCGAGGCACAGTACAACCTCGGTTTGGCGCTTCTACAAAAGGGACGGCTCGACGAAGCCATTGCCCACTATCAGGCAGCCCTGGCGGCCGACCCGAAGAACGGCGAGGCGCACAATGACCTCGCGGTGGCCCTGCTACGGAAGGGCCAGCCGGATGCAGCGATCGTCCAATTTCAGAAAGCGATCGAATTGGATCCGAGGAACGCCCAGGCTGTCCGCAACCTGGGCAACGCCTTCTACCTGCAGCGGAGAATTCCGGAGGCGCTGGCGCAGTGGCGCGCGAGTCTGCGGTTGGAGCCGCGTCAATCGGTTGTGCTGAACCAAGCGGCTTGGGTGCTGGCGACTTCCGCGGAAGCGTCGATCCGAGAGGGTGCGGAGGCGGTGGAGTTGGCGTTGCGGGCGGTCGAACTTACCGGGGGCCGGGAGCCGGCCATGCTCGACACGCTAGCGGCGGCGTATGCGGAGACGGGGCGGTACGCCGAAGCTACCCAAACCGCCGGCCGGGCCCTGTCCCTGGCCAGGCAACAGAACCAGGCGACTCTGGTGGAAGCTGTCAAGGCGAGAATCGCGCTATACGAAAAGGGATTACCCTTCCGGGTGGCGCCGTAGGCTGCGGCAAGCGGCAGATTGGTTGTCTTGGCGTCTTTGCGCCTTTGCGAGAGACGAGTTCAAAAACGCCGGAGACCGCAGAAGCGGCCCCCGGCGTTGTTGAAGTACGTTGCGTTGTCAGAACGAGAGCCGGACAACGATTTGGCCGGATCGATTCGCGGGATACGTGTTGTTCTGGTTGTTAGTGCTGACCGCCAGGTAGTTCATGAAGCCGAAGCCACCCGTAAGCTGGCCGGCGGCGTTGCGTGTGGGCGGATTCGACGGGCTCCCCGTGCCGGGATCGGAGACCAAGAGCAACCGGTTGAAGATGTTGAAGAACTCAGCCCGGATACTGAAGCTGGTTCGCTCACCCAAGAACGGGAAGCTCTTGATCGGGAAACTCTTCCCGAAACTCATGGACTCCACCGGCCGCCGCTTGCCCCGGAAGTCGTTGTAGTACACTGCACCGGATCCGAAAACGCCGGCGGTCTGATCGGTCCATGCCGCTGGGTTCAGGACGGTGTCCACAGTCGGGTCGAAGCATCCGTGGCAGTTGATGTCCTTCAGATACAAGGGAACGTCAGGGTTGCGGAACTGCCGCGTGCCGTAGCCCGGCAGGTACGTCCCCAGGCTGTTGTTGGAAGAGGGGGTGCTGAGCAGCGGGCCGCTCTGGTACTGGAGCACGGAGCCGATGGACCAGTCCGCGAGCAGCGCGCGCGCAACCTTGCTGTTCTTGACGAAGCCGTAGGCCTCCACCGTGTAGTCGAAGCTGAGGGTCAGCATGTGCGGCAGGCTGTCGCTCGCCAGGCCCTTGAAATCGCTTCGGTTGAGCAGGTCGCCCGCACCCTGATAGTTGTTGAGGGTCTTGGAGAAAGTGTAGGCGAGCGTGGACACCAGCCCATGGGAGTAACGCTGGGTCGCCTTCACCTGCAAGGAGTCGAACCACGTCCTGCCCAGCGGAGCCCAGGTCGCACCAATGCCGCTGTACTGGGGATAAGGCTTGAGGCTCTGCACGACGCTGCCGGAGTTCGGGTAATTGGCATAGGGCTTCGTAAAGCCACGCGCCACAGCGACTGATGAGGTGATCGTCGAAGTGAGCAGCGTACGGTCGGTCGAATTGGTGATGTCGATGCCGCGGCTGGTATACAAGGAGGGGTAGATTGGGTTGTAGTTGAACAGGTTGCTGCCGGCGTTGAACCAAACGCCCCGGTTGCCGACGTAGGACGCTTCCAGGACGAGGTTTTTCAAGAGTTCCCGCTGAATTGAAACGTTCCACTGGTTGATTCGTGGCGGCCGTCCGCCATTAGGATCGATCCGTGAGGGGGAGGATTGGACTGCCCCGTTGGGGGTCACGCGCAAGCCGGGGTCATAGCTGGCACCATACAACGCCGCTGGATCCCAGGTCAGGCCATCTGACAGCTTGCCAGCTTCCACGCCCGACTGCGGCGCGGTGAAGTTGATGGAATTGAAGCCCATTCCCAGGCTATTACCACTTCCCACGTAGCCGAAGTTGTTAACGGTGGAATAACTGAGGCCCCAACCGGCACGGAGCACCGTCTTGGAGTTCATCTGGTAGGCGAGGCCAATCCGTGGAGCCACCGCGTACGGATAGGTGTCAACCAACAGACAGTTGCACCGGCCGGCTCCAGTGCCTTCATAGAGGACGCCGCCGAGCCGGCCGTTGGCGTTGGGATTAACAATGTTAGCGTCGAAAGTGCTGGTGCGACGCCACAGTTCCCGCATGGGCTTCTGAATGTCGTACCGGATCCCGTAATCCAAGGTGAGCTTGCGGCTGATCTTCCAGGTGTCCTGGACGAAGAAGCCCCAGGAGGAGCGCCGGTACTGAGGATCCGTCGAGTTTCCGATCGAGCCGCTGTCGTACAGACCCAACAGGAAGGTGGCAAAGCTGTAGCCGATGCCGGTGCCGCTGGGGAGCGTTTGGCCGTATAGCGGCTGTCCCGTGACACCGCTCCCGAAGCCGAGGCTCGGGCTCAGGCCGATATCCGAACGGTTCGTGAACGTATCAATCTTCCACTCGCCACCGGCCTTGTAGGTATGGTTGCCTCGAACATAGGTGACCTGGGCGACTGCTGTCGGCTTTACCTGCAGGTAAAGCCCGCGGTTGGTGGGGCCCATCTGCAGAGCCATTCCGCCATAGACATTGCCGCCAAGCGACCCGATGCGGGGGAAGCCCGTTCCAGGGGTTCCTTGCAAGCCAAGCTTCGAGGCAGCATCATAATCCGCGATCACAGTCGGAGTGGCGTCCGGGTTGCTATAACGCTGAACACCCGCACCCAAGTGAAGCAAGAGTGTTGGGGTAATGGTCTGGTCGAAATTGATCCGGAGGGTGCGGCTCATGATGTACAGATCGCGCCGGATCGAAATCGGATCCGGCAAGCCGTCCTGGCCGACGTCCTTAACGGTGGACTGTTGCGAGTAGTACCCGCTGATCTTGGAGAGGTCGTTGATGCTGTGATCGATCTTGATCGAAGGGATGGTCTGGAGCTTCCGGAATGGGGAGCGCAGCGAGTAGTTGTTCACCAGGTTCGTATTCAGGTTCGTCCCTGGCACCTCGGCAAGGATCTTCTTGGAGACCGGATCGATACGGGTGGGTGAGATCACGTTCATCGGGGCAAACAGGTCGCGTACCAGCCTGCCGCTGGAGTCGGTCCTCGTGGTGGCCGGATCGTAGATGGCATTCTCAAGAATGGCCCTCCCAGCGAAGTCCGTGCCCAGGTTTCGTCCGGTCAGCATTGCAGTCAAATCGCCGGTCCTGTATGCGGCGGTCGGGACTGTAGTGATTCCCATATAGGCAAACTGCCGGTCCCGGTATTTCTCCCAATTGAAGAAGAAGAACGACCGGTTCTTTCCGTTGTACAGTTTCGGAAGCCAAATTGGCCCGCCCACAGCAATCCCCCCGTCAGCCAGGTGCTTGGAGGGGCGCAAGTGGTGTCCAGTCCCGTCGTCGGTATAAGGGATTCCCGCGTTGAAGGCCGTATTGACAAGGTACAGGTAGCCGCTGCCGTGGAGCTGGTTCGTCCCCCCCTTGGAGGTAAAGTTAAACAGTCCGCCGGCGACGATGCCGAACTCGGCGGCGAAGTTGGAGGTCTGCAGCGTAAACTCCTGGATGGCTTCCACCGAAGGCTGCGTTTCGTCGGAAACACGCGCATCCAGCCCGCTGCTCGACTCCTGACCTTCGAACAGAATACGGAAAGTGCCGGATGGGTTTCCGTTTACCTTGACTGTGTTCCATCCGGAAATGCTGGCTCCGGGAGTGAGCTGCGTGAACGAGAGAGGGTTGCGGATGGCACCCGCCCCAATGCCGAAGTTGAGGGGCAGGGTGTTAATGGTATCTCCCGAGATGGTAGTCGACTGCTCGGCGCTTTCGGTCTTCAGCATGGCCGCCTCGGCCGTGACCTGGACCGACTCCGTCAGTTGTCCTACCTTCAGCACCAAGTCGACGCGCGTGGTTACCGCCACCTGGACCCGGATGTTGAGCTGTTCAAGCCGGCTAAAGCCGGCCTGTTCCACGTCGAGTTTGTACGTTCCGACGGGAAGAGATGTCAGTGTGTAGTTGCCAGTCGCGGTGGTGACCGTTTGGTATGTTGCGGCGGTCTCGACGTTGATTAGCGTGATTTTCGCGGCAGGAATCAGCGCACCGGTCGGATCCGAAACAGTACCCGTGATGGTACCGCGGTCGCTCTGTGCGAGAAGCAGTCCAGCCGAAAGCAAACAGAGGAATGCAACTGTGGCTTTGCCCAATGTAGGAAAACCCCCCGGCGGAATCTTATCACCACCGGAGCAACCAATCAAGAAAATAAATGTTTAACGAATGATAATCTTCAACCTGTCTCGCCGATTACCTCGACGTTCCAACCCGCCGGCTGGGCGCCCCAGTTTGGCGAGATCGGCCTATACTGGTGCTGCATGCAGCGAATCCTGCTAGCGGCTGCCCTGGCCGCTGGGGCGGCAACTGGCGCGCCAGGCCCGCCTATCCGGTTCGAAGAGATCGCACAGAAAGCGGGATTGCGATTCGAATTGCGAAATGCCGCGGACGGCCGCTTCCATCAAATTGAACTGATGGTTGGCGGGGTGGCCACGCTCGACTTCAACAACGACGGGTGCGCGGACGTATTTTTCACAAACGGCGCGGCCATCCCCAGCCTGCGCAAGACAGGGGCTGAGTTTCACAACCGGCTGTTCCGAAACAACTGCGACCTGACCTTTACCGACGTCACCGGCCAAGCCGGAGTAGCCGGCGAAGGGTATTCGATGGCCGCGGCGAGCGGGGACTTCGATAACGACGGTTGGACCGACCTCTTCGTGGCCGGGGTCAACCGGAACATCCTGTATCACAACCTTGGCAACGGCAGGTTCGCGGACGTTACTGTGAGTGCCGGGATGTCGGGGGTCGACCCCAGACTGGGAAAGCCCTGGTCCATTTCGGCCGGCTGGCTGGACTACGACAACGACGGCTGGCTGGATCTGTTCGTGTCCAACTACGTTGTCTGGGACCCCACCACTGAAATCCGCTGCGGCACGGCCGAGCAGCAGTTCTATTGCCATCCAAACGCGTACCAAGGTCTTCCGAATCAACTTTTTCACAATAACCGCGACGGCACTTTCACGGATGTCTCTCAGGCATCCGGCATCGCCCGCCATATCGGGAAGGGGATGGGTGCCACCTTTGCGGATTTCGATGGGGACGGATTCACGGACATTTTCGTGGCGAATGACTCGGTGCGGCACTTCCTGTTCCGCAATCAAGGTGATGGGACCTTCCGCGAAATCGCTCTCGAGGCGGGAGTTGCGCTCCGCGAAGACGGCGCGGCGATCGCCGGCATGGGAGCGGACTTTCGGGATTTCGACAACGATGGATGGCCCGACCTGATCGTCTCCGGGATGATCAACGATGCGTTCCAGCTCTTCCGCAACCGCGGCAGCAAGTGGAGCTTCGAAGACTGGGGACAGCGCACGGGTCTGCTGATGGGCACGCGCCAGTTAACCGGTTGGAGCCTCGGCATGTACGATCTCGACAATGATGGTTGGAAGGATCTCTTCTTCGCTCTGGCGCACTTCACCGAACTGGACCGCTATATCGGCAGGAATGCCGCACTCGCCAACCGTGTCTTCCGAAACGTGGAGGGCCGCCGCTTCGAGGACGTCTCCAGTGGCGCGGGCGCCGACCTGCAGAAAGCGGCGCTGCATCACGGGGCCGCTTTCGCCGATTTTGACAACGACGGCCGCATCGACGTCGTCGTCTCGGTGCTGAACGGTCCTGCGAAGCTGTTCCGCAATACCACCGCGGGCGGCGCTCACTGGCTGGCGTTGAAGCTCCGCGGCACGCGCGCCAATCGCCAGGGCCTCGGAGCGGTCGTGCGAGTAACCCTGCCAGACGGACGAGTTCTCCACGGCCACGCCACAACCAGCGTTGGCTACGCCTCCTCGAGTGAACCCTTGGTCCGGTTTGGGCTGGGGACAAATCCAAAGGCGGCGGCGGTCGAAATTCGCTGGCCGGGCGGGCGAATCCAACGACTCGCCAACGTCGAGGCCGACCGCGTCTTGGACGTGGTGGAGGAGCGATGAGCCGAGTCTGGATCGCCCCGGCCCTGCTCATCCTCCTGGCAACGGCCGCTGGCGATGGCAGCCAGGGGGAAGCCGCGGCCTCCGTCGTGCGGCCGGCCGATCGGAGATCCCCTGGCTACCGGGCGTACGAAAGCGCCAACGCGCTGTTTGTCGCCCAGAGATTCCCCGAGTGCCAGACGGCTCTCGAAGAGGCTCTGCGGCTGGATCCGAAACTTCTGCCGGCGCTCACTCTGAAAGCCAAGCTGGCCATGGCTTCGCATCAATTCGCGGCTGCCCGCGAGAGCCTGGAACGTGCCATCGAGGCCGATTCGTCTTTTTGGTACGCGCAGTTCCTCTACGGATTACAGTACTACCTCGATAACGATTTGAAACTTGCGTTGAACCCTCTCGAAAAGGCCCGCCGTCTCAACCCACGTGATCCCCGCGCCGCACTCTATCTCGGGCTCACCTATGAGAGTCTGGGGCGGACCGCCGAGGCCCTCACGCTCTATCAGGAGGCCCGGCGGCTTGAGGAAGCCTCCGGCCAAGCCCATGCCGACACGCTTCTGGTCGGCTCGCGCCTGCTGCTGCTGCTCGGGCGTGTGGAGGAGAGCGAAGGCTGGGTCCGGGCCGCCCTGAAATCGGAGCCGGCGTCCCGGGACGCCCATTTTGAGCTTGCCCGCCTTTTACTGACGAAGGGTGATGCGGGGCGCGCGGCCGGGGAAGCCGAATCCGCGCTGCGCCTCACGGGCGGAAGCGCAACGGACAGCCAGATCCACTATCTGCTGGTTCGGGCCTACCGGGAGACCGGTCGGGAGGACTTGGCCGGCCAGCATGCCGAGGCTTTGCGGGCCATCCCGCCGGCGATTCCCGAATAGCAGGATTCGCTTTTCGAGAATCCGGCCACGATCTCGCAGAGCGTCGGGGAGCTAAAGGCGGCGCTGGACCTGGCCCCAAGCTTCTTCCGCGAACGGCTGAACTACGGCCTGGAGCTGGAAAGGCGCAAAAGCAAGAACCGGAGCTTCCGCACACGTGGTTCAAGCTGGGTATCGCCTGCAAGGAAAGGAGGCGGAGCCGCCCTGAAGGCAGGTGTCTGGAAGAAAATCCCGGTGTATACTGAGGCTCCTTTGGAGTTCAAACATGAATGCCATCCATCCCTTCCCTTCCACGATTACTCGCAGGCTGACGTTGCTGATGGTTACGCTGAGCGGTCTGCTCGGCGCGGCAGTGATTCCGGAGAATAAGATCTGGCCGCGGCCGGTGATTGTACCGAGACCCGCCGCCACCCTGGGAGTCAAGCAGGCCGTGGTGTCTCTGAACGGCGCTTGGAAAGTCAATCCCGCGCCGCCCGCCGAATTCTGGAACAACTCGGTTGACCCTGCATCCTGGCCGGACATTCAGATCCCCAGCCATGTGGTCCCGCAGAACATCGTCGTGCCGCGCGGACGGGAATATGGCTTTAAGAAGAGAATCACCATTCCCGCGGATTTCGCCGGAAAGCGGATCCTGCTTCAGTTTGACGGCGTCTCCGGCCAGGCCAAGGCTTGGATCAACGGCGTCTTCCTGCGCGATCACTTCGGAGCGTTCACAACCTGGAACTGCGACATCACGGAGCATGTCTCGCCGGGCAAGGAGGCATGGGTCGCCGTAGCCGCCACCGACGCGACGGAAGGCCTGTCGAGCTATAACAGCGGCGGCATCCTGCGAAGCGTTCGGCTCCTCGCGCTGCCCCAGGACTATCTGACCCGGCTCAACATCGAGACGGACCTGGATAAGAGCTACCGGGATGCCGTCCTGAAGGTCTGGGTCGCGATGAGCTTCAACCAGGGCAAGAGCGCGCAGGTCAGCCTCACCCTGAAGGACGCAGCGGGGAAGAGCGTCCCCTTGAAGCCCGCCAGCATCGACCTCACGCGCGACAAGCCCGAAACCATCGTCGAAATCCCGGTGGCCTCCCCGGTCAAGTGGGATGCCGAACACCCCAACCTCTACACCTTGGAGGCCAGCGTCGTCGCAGGCGGCGCCGCCCAGCAGAAGGTGGCGAAGATGGTCGGATTCCGCGAGGTCGAAAGGGTTGGCAAACTGCTCCTGGTCAACGGCAAAGAGGTAAAGCTGCGCGGCGTCTGTCGAAAGGACATCTACCCGCTCACGGGCCGCAGCGTGCCGCTCGATGTCCAGGATATGGACGTGCGCCTGTTCCGCGCCGGCAACATCAACTACGTCCGGACCTCCCACTACCCGACCAACCAGGAGTTCCTCGACGCGTGCGACCGGTACGGGATGTACGTCGAATCGGAGAACTCGATTTCGATGGCTCGGGGTCCCGCCTCCGGAAACGCCGATCTCACCAAGCACTACCTGAGCCAGCTCGCGGAGATGATGGAAAAGGACCGCAGCCACCCGTCTGTGATTATCTGGTCCCTGGCGAACGAGTCCAACTGGGGCAACAACGTTTTGGAATCGGCGAAGTACGCTCGGGCCGAGGACACTTCCCGGCCCCTGAAGTTCAGTTGGAGCCACCTGGTTCCGCCGGAGCTTCAGGCGTTTGTGCAGGACATCTACAGCTTCCACTATCCGTCCACGCGCCGGGATTTGGCGGCCGGCGGACCGGTGTTCGGCGGCAACCTGGAGCCCAATCGTGAAAGGGGTACGGACCCCACCAACTATCCCGTGCTCCACGACGAGTACGCGCACGTCCCGGTTTATCTCACCGAAGACATGCGGCGTGACCCCGGCATCAACAATTTCTGGGGCCACAGCATCAAGATGTTCTGGGAGAGGATGTTCCCCACCGAAGGCGCCCTGGGGGGAGCGATTTGGGGGAGCGTGGACAACTCCTCGATCGCGCCCGAGGACCGGCTGGTGGTTTCGCGCAACGACTGGGGCGTGATCGACGGCTGGAGGCGTGAAAAGCCCGAGTACTGGCTTACAAAGAAGGCCTATTCTCCGATTCGGGTTGACGACGGTGCGCTGCCGAACCCCGGCAAGGGCGAGTTGCAGATTCCCATTCGGAACTGGTTCGACCACACCAATCTCAAGGAGATCTCGGTCCAGTGGACGGTGGGGCGGGAATCCGGCAAGCTGTCGGGTCCCAGCGTGGAACCGCACACTCTGGGCCTGCTGCGGCTTCCGCCGCGGGTCTGGAAGGACGGGGATGTGGTCAACCTGAAGTTCTTCCGGATGGGCGACATCCTGGTGGACGAGTACAACCTGCCGGTCAATCCGGCTCCTCCAGCGGCCGTGCCGGCGCCCCGAGGCCCGGCTCCGGCGGTCGAGGAGCGTGCCGACAGCATCGCCGTCAAGGGCACCACATTTGAACTGGTCTTCAACCGCCAAACCGGACTCATCACCAGCGGCTCCTACAAGGGGACCAAGATCATCGAGAGCGGACCCAGCCTGAATCTGGTGGGCCAGAAGCTGGGCGACTGGGCTTTGAAGAGCATCGGCGCCGCGACGGAGGGTTCCGAAGCGGTGGTGAATATCGCGGGCGGCTACGCCACGGTGGAAGTCAAGTTCCAGGTGCGAATCGACGGCCAGGGACTGATCACGACGCGATACACGCTGGGCACGCTGCCACCGCTCACGCGGCGACTGGTCGACGAGGGATACAACAAGGACGTGGGCGGTTATTGGGAACTCGGCGTCGCCTATGTCCTGACGAATGAGGTGGACCGGTTGGCGTGGCGGAGAAAAGGTCTGTGGTCCGCCTACCCCGAGGATCACATCGGCAGGAACGTGGGGATCGCGGCGCGCGAGGGGAAAGGCCACTCCCAGAAGTACGGGGAAAAGCCTGCCTGGCCCTGGTCCGAGGACGAGCGGGAGTTCATCCTGTTCACGCGGAATGACCCGGGCGGGCGCGGGACCAAGGATTTCCGCAGCACCAAGGAGTACATCTACTCCGCCTCCGCCATTCTGCGTGGTTCGGAGATCCGGCTCCAGGCGGTGTCGGATGGGAAGGACGCCGTGCGCATGGAGGTGCTTGCCGCTCCGGCCGGCCAGGCCCGCGGGAGCGTACGCTTCAACATCAACAACGAGTACAACGTCCCCAACATCGCCTGGGGCAATTGGGCGAAGGACCCGATCACGCCGAAACCGGGCTATACGAATCAGGTGCGGATGCGATTCGGGGATCGGGATTAGGGGAGCCGGTCTTCGGGTACAGGTTCGGCGGCCGGGACTCTGTCCAGGGCGGCAAGAAACCTGGCGCGGTCGGCGCGAGCCGCCACCTGTTCCACATGGCTCCAGCCTGCCAATTGTTCGGCGAGGGCGGCGGCTACCATCCGCTCGACGGAAACCTGTCGGCGGTTCGCCAAGTCGGCAATCCGTTGATACAGGCCCTCGGGCAGCGTAACACTCAGCGGCATGGTTTCTCTCCCATTATCGCAATGCCATGGACTTGACGATTGAAAGCCCGAAAGACGCCCCCCCGTGCTGAGCCGAAGCAGTCGATAGGGAGGAACTTGGGAGTGAGAGAGCGGCTCCGACGGGGGCGGTTGGATGTAAGATTGATGGTGACCGCGAGGCCAAATGGTGGTTCCGGTATTGCAGTCCGTGTCCATCCGTAGAGCGGCAGGGGTGCTGGTGAGCGTCGTCACAGGCGCCGCGCTGGCACAAGGGGCGGTTTACGTGCGCGGCAAGGTCCTCCTGTCGGACGGCCAACCTCCACCGGATAAGGTCGAGATCGAGTTGGTCTGCCAAGCCCAGGTTCAGCCTCAAGGCAAGACCGACTCGAAGGGCGGCTTCGTGCTCGAACTGGGCGCCGACCGGGCTCAGGGGGCCGGCAGCGCCAGTGCGTCTTCGCCCCCCGGCGCCACTTTCGGCGGCGCGCTCAGCGGTCAAACCCAGGTGCCCGGGGGGAGCGTGATGTCCCTCATGGGCTGCTCCTTGCGGGGCGCTCTGAGAGGCTATGTCTCGGAATCGGCGGACCTCAGCCGCGTCCGAGCGGGGGACACGAATGATGTTGGCACCATCATTTTGCGTCGATTGTCGGGCGCTTCAGGCGGGACCGTCAGCGTCACGAGTTTGAACGCGCCCGCCGGCGCGAAGAAGGCCTTTCAGAAAGCGCAGGAGCAGGTTGCCGCAAAGAGACCCGCGGAAGCCGAGAAGGAGTTTGCCAAGGCGGTCCAGTTGTACCCAAAGTACGCGGAGGCATGGCAGGAATTAGGATCTGTTCTGCTGGCGCAGAAAAGACTCGCGGAAGCTCGCAAGGCTTATCTGGAGTCGATCGCTTCCGACCCCCGCTTTGAGAAGCCATTCCTGAGCCTGACGGCGTTGTCGGCGGTCGAGAAGAACTGGCAGGACGTCCTGGACAAAGCGGGCGCCCTGTTGCAGATCAATTCGCACGAATACCCACAGGCGTTCTATTACCGCGCCGTCGCTCACTACAACCTGGACAACAACGACAAAGCGTTTGACGACGCCCAGCAGGCCGTCAAACTGGACACCGCCCACACGGTTCCCCTGGCGGAGCAACTCTTGGGGGTTTTGTTCTCGATGCGGGGTGACCACAAGGCCGCGGCGGAGCAGTTTCGCAACTACATCCAGCACGTTCCCCCGACGACGAACGTCACTGCCGTGAAGGCGATGCTCGCGGAGGCCGAGAGCCGCGCGGAGCGGAGCCGACAGTAGCGAAAGCGCAACGAGAAATGAGACCTGTGGCGGCCGCGTAACCAGGCCGCCACAGTGCGCGCAAGCTTGCCCGTTATACCTTTACGAGACTCTTCAGGACGGCATCCCAGGGTGCGCGATAGGGCCGGACGCACATTGCGGCGGCTTCCTTATCACCGATCACCACTTGCTTGTCGGGGTCCCAGCGAATGGCGCGCCCAAGGCGGAGGGCCATGTTGGCGAGGTTGCATGCCACCGCCACGTGATGGCCGTCTTCCACATCGCACAAGGGACGCTTGCGAGAACGGATGCAGTCGATCCAGTCCCGCTTGTTCAGCGCCATGACGTCTTCGCCGCCCCCGCCGCCACGGCCGCCACCCGCTGGAGTACTGCTCTCAGCTCCAGGAATCCATGGCTCCGGCTTGGTTTGCGAGGCTTGCGGCCCGCCCACCGGATGTCCGAGAAAGCGGGGAATCGAATTGATCGGATCGCCGTGCATCTCGGTCAGCACCTGGGCGCCCCCGCCCAGCAGCAGGGTGCCTTTGGTTCCGTGGAAGACCAGGCCCCTGGTAGCGGAATCCTCCCGATGCGCATTGGTCTCGCGGATGGCGTACGACAGGACGAACCCGGGGTACTCAAAAAGGCCTTCCTGCATGTCGGGCGTCTCGCCATCATCTTCGAGGGCGAACCGCCCGCCGCTCGATTGGACCTTCGTCGGCATTTTCACGTTCATGACCCAGAGCATCTGATCGATGCCGTGAGCGGCCAGGTTCGACATCTGGCCGCCGGAATAGTCCCAGAACCAGCGGAAATGGTAGATGGCGCGGTGAGCCTGATAGGGTCTCTTCGGCGCCGGCCCAAGCCACATGTCGTAGTCCAGCTCGGCAGGCGGGTTCTCGACCGGCGTCTTGCCGAAACCAGGGTAGATGTTGCGGGCCTCCGCCCTGCGCACCAGACTGATCTTGCCGAGCACCCCGCTCGCGACGATCTTCCTGGCTTCCGCGACGGCCTTGCCGTGGCGGCGTTGCGTTCCGACCACGACCACCCGATTGTACTTGCGGGCGGCCTGGACCATCCACTTGCCCTCGTCGATAAACACCGTCATCGGCTTCTCGACGTAGACGTCCTTGCCCGCCGCGCACGCCATGATGGTGAGCAGGCAGTGCCAGTGATCGGGTGTCGCGACAACCACCGCCTGGACGTTCTTGTCCTCGTACATTTTTCGGAAATCGCTATAGCCCTTGGCGTTGGGATTCCCTATGTACGCGAGGCCTTCCTGAACCCGCGGCTTGTACACGTCGCACATCGCGACCAGGTCGACATCGTTGAACTTCTTGAAGTCGCTGATGTGCTGTTTGCCGATCAGCCCGAATCCGATGACCCCGAGACCGATCCGGTCGTTCGCCCCGAGCACCCGGCTGTAGGATGCGGCGGTTAAAGCCGCGGCGCCCACGAAGCCGCGACGAGTCGCCTGCGTGTTCTCCATTCCGTTCACTTACTGTCCTCCTTTCGCTGAACCTCTACTATACAAGTCCGACCCTGAAAGCGGGGCGGCCAAGCCGGCCGGATACCGCTGGCCGGTGCGATTCTGATATCGTTTCCAGGTCGGAGGAATACGAGATGCGCGGTTTCAGAAGAGCAATCGGGCTGACTTTCGTGTGTCTGACGTGGGCGGCCGCGGCGCCCACGGTGGACAAGGTGGAGCCGCCCAACTGGTGGGTGCCTCACACCTACAACCCGGTGCAGGTTCTCCTCACCGGGAGCGATCTTCAGGGGGCGACCGTCACCACGTCGGCCAGGGGCTTCAAGATCGAGGTTCGAAGCGCCTCCGAGAACGGGCACTACCTGTTCGTCTACCTGAACATCGACAAGGACGCGCGAGTTGGGACGCACAGCTTCCGGATAAAGAGCGCCTCCGGAACGACCGCGTTCCAGTTCCGGCTGGACCGGCCGTTGGACCCTCGCGGCCGTTACCAGGGTTTCGGTCCCGACGACGTAGTCTACCTGCTGATGCCGGACCGGTTCGCCAATGGCGATCCATCGAACGACAGCCCGCCCGAGTATGGCCGTCCGGTGGACCGCAAGACCGCGCAGGCGTACCACGGGGGCGATCTGAGAGGGGTGCGCGAGCACTTGGGCTATCTGAAAGACCTCGGCGTGAACGGGATCTGGATGACGCCCGCCTACAAGAACTCAAACCCCGCGGGCAGTCCCTATCACGGCTACCACACGGTGGATTTCTACGACGCGGAGCCCCGCTTCGGAAGCATGCAGGAGTTCAGAGAGCTGGTCGACGCCGCGCACGGCATGGGGATCAAGGTGGTTCAGGACCAGGTGGCGAACCACAGCGGGCCGCGGCACCCCTGGGTCGCCGATCCTCCGACTAAGACGTGGTTCAACTACTTGGATCGCACCCCGCGGCCGCGCAACAATTTCGACATCGCCGGCCTCGCCGATCCCTATTCGCGACCCAAGCGGCGCGACCTGCCGCTGCGCGGCTGGTTCGCGGGCAGTCTGCCCGATTTCAATCAGGACGACCCGCTGATGACGGACTACCTGATCCAGAACGCCCTGTGGTGGGTGGGGATGACCGGGATCGACGCCATCCGCCAGGACACCTACCCCTACGTGGACCGACCCTTCTGGGAGAAGTGGCAGACGGCCATCGACCGCCAGTTCCCGAACCTGGTAGTGGTTGGCGAAATCACGGCTCCAACCCCTGGCTCGCTGGCGTTCTTCGAAGGCGGCCTGCGGCGCTACGGAGTCGACACGAAGCTGCCCACCATGCTCGACTTTCCACTGGAAAGCGCACTGCGTAGCGTGTTTGCCCAAGGCCAGCCCATGACCAGGCTGGTGGAAATCCTGGCCCAGGATTCGCTCTACCGGCGGCCCGAGATGTTGGTCGTGTTCCCTGGAAACCACGACCAGGCGCGCCTGACGACGCTGGTGAAAGGCGACATCTCGAAGCTGCTGATGGCACAGGCGTTCGTTCTGACTACACGGCGGGTCGTGCACCTCTACTACGGCGATGAGATCGCCATGCAGGGCGGCAACGATCCGGACAATCGCCGGGATTTCCCCGGGGGCTGGCCCGGAGACCCGGTGAACGCCTTCACGCCGGAGGGGCGCACCGGCGACGCCGCCACCGTGTTCAACTTCACGCGGGATCTGCTGCGCTTCCGGCAGACGCATGTCGCGCTGCGGCGGGGCGGATTGGTACAGCTGCTGTCCAACCAGGATCAGTATGCCTATCTGCGCACTTCGCCCGAGGAGCATGTGCTTGTGGTTTTGAACCGGGCGGGCAGCGCCAAGCCCATTCAGATCGACGTGGACGACCTGTCCCTACCGGAGGGTCTGCGGTTCAAGCCGTTTGCGGCGGGATCGCCGGAAGCCGTGGTCGCGGGCGGCAAGATCGCACTGGACGCGCCCAAGGAGATCCAGGTCTACTGGGCGGAACGCGCCCGGTAGATGGCGCAGGCGATCGTTTTCTGTCGCCTGCGTTGCAGCGCGTGGCAGACCACGGACTGCGATGGTCTGCCCCACCCCCCGTCACCGGGACGACTGGGAGGGCGCCCAGTATCCCTCACTCTGGCGGAATTTCACATCCTTGCGCGTCGTCTCGATCTTGATCGAGTGGAACTTGCCGTCGGCCTTGAAATCCGAAGGCTGATAGCTGAGCACATAGGTGACGCTGCCGTCGTTGAGCGCCTCACGCACCGCCTTGGCGACGTCCGTCCGGCCAGGGTAGGCGATGCCGCCGGTGAACTTGGCCAGGTCTTTGAGCTGCCCGGTGTCCGAGACCGGCGAGTTCCCGGTAGCCCGGGTGCGGGCGTCCACCGGGTAGACGGTGAGATTGGCGTTGTTCACGATGCGCCCCGTCATTTCCATGTCCCTCGCGAAGACCGCACCGTTATCTTCGACGGTACAAAGAACTGGCCCAGCCCGCACTCCTGGCCGAAGAGCCAGGCATACGGATCGAGATTCGCGCTGGGGGCGGCGAGGTCCTGCACTCCTTGCGCGGCCAGTTTGCGGAGGAGACTCGGGCCGGCGCCCGTAGAATCATGCAGGACGGTCAGGTTGTTCCTCAGCATGAGGAACGTGAGACCGTCGGCGGCCTCCGACTCGCCGAGGATGCGCGCGATTTCCAGGCGGATGGCGGGTTTGTCGCTATAGACGGTATTGAGCGCATCGAGCAGCACGATGTTATTGAGACCGGTCTTGGCGGGGTCTGTGAAGGCGAATCCGCTTTCCCTGGCAGTGACCTTCTCGAAGGCGAGGACCTTCTGTTGCTTGCCGCGCACGACGGCGCCATCCTTGCCGGTGGCGATCATGGTGACCTGAAGATCCTGAGCGCTGGAGCACGAAAAGAAGAAGAAAGCACAAAGTGTCTGCAAGCGCTCAGGCCGGCCAGAGCTCCACGATGCCACGTTGGAGGGCGGCAACCGCTGCCTGGGTACGGTCGCGAACATTCAGGCGACCCAGAATGATGTTGACGTGCCACTTGACGGTCCCTTCGCCGATGCCCAGTCGCTCGGCAATCTGCTTGTTGCTCAAGCCCTTGACAATCAGTTGCAGGATCTCCAGCTCACGGCTGCTCAGCTCGAAACTGGGCGGGCGGTTCGCCAGCGTCTGCAACACCGGCTGAGGCAGGTAGCGCAAGGTCGCGTGGACGCTGCGGATGGCGTCGAACAACGTGTCGTGGGACATGCCCTTGAGCAGGTAACCCTGCGCTCCGGCCGAAAGGGCCTTATGGATATCCTCGTCGCCCTGGTAGGTGGTGAGCACGATGAACCGGCTGTTGGAGAATTCGGCGCGAATCGCTCGAATGGCTTCCAGTCCGCCCATCTCCGGCATGCGGAGATCCATCAAGGTGACGTCGGGCTTCAGCTTGCGAAATAACTGAATGGCTTCGCTGCCGTTGGCGGCTTGCCCGACGACGATCATATCGGACTGCGTGCCGATCATCGCCGAGAGCCCGTCGCAGACCACGGGATGATCGTCCACCACCAGAACGCGAATCCGCTCAGGCTTGCTCATGGCTCCCCCGTAGTGTTTCTTTCTTCTTGAGATGACCCGCCAAAGGCACGCGAGCAATGACTTTGGAGCCTGCCCCGGGAGCGGATTTCACCTCGAAGGACCCTCGCAGTTGCGCGATTCGCTCCCGCATTCCGGCGATCCCATAGTGGCCGCTCTCGGCGAGTCCCACTTCGGAAGGCACGAATCCGCCGCCGTCGTCGGTGACCTCCAGACGGACCTCCTTCGGCTCGAAGCACAGGCGTATGCCGATCTGTTTGGGAGCGGCATGCGCCACGGCGTTGCGCAGGGCTTCCCGGGCTACCAACAGGAGATTCCTCTCGGTTCCTTCGTTGAGGGGGGCCGGCGGGCCCACGATTTCGGTTTCCACGGAGATGCCTTTCTCACCGCTAAGCCGGCGGGCAAAATCGGACAGGGTGACGGCAAGGTCGTCCCCGGGAGTCTCACGACGCAGGTCCCAGACGGCCTGCCTTGCCTCTTCCAGGGTCAGCCTGACCTGAGTCCGCGCCTGGTCCAGGAGATCCCTGGTCTTGCCGGGTTCGGCCCGGTCCACGCTGAAAGCAGCTTCCAACAAAGTGGAGACTCCCACGCACCCCTGGATTACAGTATCGTGCATTTCTCTGGCGAGGCGGACCCGTTCGCCCAGGAGCGCATTGTAGCGCGCCCGCGTTTGCCGCCCGTACAGTCGAAATCCGCCCCAGACGCCAGCGCCAGCCAGCAAGGCGCACAAGCCCAGGAACCAGTTGGTCTCATAGAAGAAGGGCTCCCACCGGAAGGCCAAAGAGGTCTCCGAGGCCCTTCCTGGAGCGGCAGCATCACTGGCGAGCACACGAAAACGGTATGCCCTCGGTGGCAGGTTGGTGTAATACGCCGTGCGGCGCGCGGTGGCGGCGGTCCATTCCTTGTCGAAACCCTCGAGCTTGTATTTGAACGCAATTCGCTCCGGCGATAACAGGTTGCTGGCGGTATACTGGATCTCCAGCCTGGCCCGGCCGGCCGGGATGCGGACTTCGCCCGACAACGGGATGGGGCGGCCATTCACCAGCATCGACTCGATGAGCGCCGGCGAAAGCGTGCTAGCGCGAAGCTGTTTCGGATCGACCCGGACCACTCCCTTGACGCTGGGGAACCAAAGCTCGCCGGCGATCGTCCGGCATCCGGCAGGCTGGATGCCGCCGTTCATCTGGCTTGACTCCAATCCCTCGGCGGCCCCGTAGGGGAAGACCGCCAGCGGGCCTGACCTCCCCTCCGCCAGGGCATCCAATTCCTTCCGGTTCACGGATGAGATCCCGGTGGAACCACTCATCCAGATCCGGCCATCCCCGTCCTCCAGCAACTGGAAAATGGAGTCGCTCAGAAGCCCGTCATTGGTGGTGAATCTGGTGACCTTCCCCTGTTTCACCCGGAAAAGCCCGCCGCTTCTGGTTCCCAGCCACAAGCCTCCGTTCGAATCCGCGAGCATGGCCCAGACTCGCTCGTTGCCCACCTGAGCAAGCGCGGCATCGTGCACGAACTTCCCATCGCGCATGCGATTCGCTCCGCCATCGGTGCCGACCAGAAGATCTCCGCCACGGTCGAGCATGACGACGCGCACGCTGCCGTAGGCCAAGCCGTCTTCGAGGTAGTAAGTCTTCATGGCGCGCCCGTCCCAGCGGCTCAGGCCGCTGCCGGTCGCGATCCAGACGTTCCCCTGCCGGTCTTCGCAGAAACTCCGGATGCTGCTGCTGCGCAAACCGTTCGCGGTTGTGTAGGAGATGGCTTTACCACCCGAGAGCCGGACAACGCCCCGGTTGTAACTCCCGATCCACAGGCTGCCCTGGCTGTCGCGGAAAACGGTTCTGGCCCTAAAGCCCTCAACCGGCACGGCAAAAGGCACGGCGGTACGGCCGGTGACTCGGTAGAGCTGACCGGAGATGGTGGCGACCCAGAGGGCGCCGTCGCGGTCCTCGTACGTGCTGACTACGTTCTCATCCGCGAGTCCCTCCCGGGCGGCAAGCACGCTCGCGATCTTCCTACTAAATCGCACCAGGCCGTCCTGCGTCCCGATCCACAGGCTGCGTTCTTTGTCTTCCAGCACCGCTTCCACGGTGTTGTCGGGCAGCATTTCGGGCGCCTGGTAAGACGTAAGGATCCCGGCGCGAAGTCGGATCAGGCCCTGGGCGAGTGTGCCGATCCAGAGATTTCCTTCGCTATCCCCAAAGAGCGTGCGGGAATTGGTCTTCTCCAACCCGGGATACGGATCGATGCGATTCTCTCTCAACCGCGAGACGCCCGCTTGGGTTCCCAGCCAGAGCGTGCCATCCTTGGTCTCCGAGATCTGTTGCCCGAAAACGCGGCGCGCCGGCTCCTCCGGGAGACCGGGCCGCAGCTTTCCAGCGTCCAAGCGCCAGAGAGGGCCGGGACCCTCCACAAAGAGCCGTCCATCGCGGGTCTCGAAGATGTCGAGAACCGACAGGACCGGCACACCGTCCCGCCCATCCAGGCGCACGAATTTGCCGGTCTCAAGCCGGAAGAATCCGCGGTCCGTCCCCACCCACAAGGTGCCGTGACGGTCTTCACCCAAGGCACGGACGAAGCCATTGGTGAGTCCCAGATCGGCGCCGAAGGCCTGGAACGAGCCCTTCCCGTAATGCAGCAATCCACCTCCCTCGGTGCCGACCCACAGCGAACCATCCTTGGCCGGGCAAAGTGCGAGAATGCTGTCGTCGCTGAATGCGGGCGTGTTGGACCGGTTGAAGATGACAAAGCGGACGCCGTCGAACCGGACCAGGCCGCCGGATGTTCCGATCCACAAGTACCCGTCCGGAGTCTGCGAAATGGCTTGAATTCTGCTCTGGGGCAGGCCGTCCTGAATCCGCCACACGCGGCGGCTATATTCGCTCGGCGGTTCCGGCGGGGAGGCCGCACCTAGCAGTCCCAAGAAGACCAACAGCACGGGACTGAGGCGCAGCAAATTCATTCCTTACGGCCGCGACTGCGGACCGACAATAGCGATGAAGACGCGCATGTCGGCTCGACGTAGCGCAAGCGCCCACGCTTGCCGCGTCGACACTCGTGTCGACGCCTTGGCGTCGAGATAAGTCTCGACGCTGCACGCATAAGTGCGTGGGCTACAAGAAACTGCGCCTTCAACTTCAGCAGTCTACCCTTCTTCTTGAATGTATACCCACTCGCCTTCGGCGTTGAAGTGAGGATAGCCCTGGGTGCCGCCCTCGGGCCTTTGCGTGGCCTTATCCCAGTCGGTGGTCGGTTCGAAGTAGCCCGGATAGCGCAGGTGTTCCTTTACCACCGGCTCATTCAGTTCGATGCCGAGTCCGGGCGTGTCCGGCACGGTGATGTAGCCCTTGTCGATAATCGGCTTGGGGATTCCGGTCACCAGTTCCTGCCACCAGGACATGAAATCCACGGCGTGGCATTCCATGGCCACGAAGTTCTCGAATGTGGCGGCGGTGTGCACCGCGCCCATGGTCCCGAGCGGCGATCCCGCCATGTGAATCGCAGTAGGGATGCCGCGCGCCGCGGCGTAGTCGGCAATGCGCTTGGTCTCGCGGCACTGTCCGGAGGTTCCGGGGTCGGGGTGGATGATGCTGATGGCGTCGTTGTCGATGAAATTCTTGAAGCCCTCCTCGAGCCCGAACAGGCTCTCGCCCATCGCCAGCGGCGTGGTGGTAGCGTCCTTGATCTGCTTGTAAGCTCGCCAGTTCAGGGGTGCGTCGCCACGGTTCAGGGTATTGACCTGAAGGATGTCCTCGGCCCAAGCAAGTCGGTAGGGCTCGAAGGCGCGTGCGTAGTTGATGGAGTCGGAGATGTCGAGCGCCCCGAAATGGTCGGCGGCGAGAGGAGCCTCGAAGCCGATGACGTCCCGAATCGCCGCGATGTACTCGCAAATGTATCCGCAGTCCCTTGACAGTGGCCACGCCGCGCGAGTCAAGCGCACCGGGCCGGTTTCCGATCAAGGGCTGGGTGCGCAGATCCATCTTGAAAAAGGTGTAGCCGGCGGCCTTGCGCCTCTGCATGCGCTGCGCGTAGACTTTCGGATCGACTGCCTGCGCGGTGTCGCAGTACATGCGGATCCGATCGCGGTTCTTGTCGCCCAGCAGCCGCCAGACGGGCACCCCGAAGACCTTGCCGTTGAGATCGTGCAGGGCGAGGTCCACGGCGGAGTAGCCGCCGCCCTGACGGCCGTGCCAGGCGTAGGGCCGGATGGTTCTGAGGATACTCGTGATGTTGAGGGGATTCTGGCCGACGAGAAACTGCTTGAGCATCAAGGCGGCGTTCTTGTTGCCGTTATCCCGAACTTCGCCCAATCCGTAGACGCCCTGGTTGGTGTCCACGCGGATGATGGGGTAGTCGTAGTTGGAGGCGACGGTGAGCGCCCGCATGTCCGTGATGCGGAGATCGCTGGGGGCCGAGAGCTTGTTGATGGGGCCGTATCGAACGGCGGCTCCACGTCCGCCGCCTGGAAAATTGCCGCCACTGCCGATAACGCCCGCCGCGCCCGGCGCCGCCGGCGCCTCCGGCAGCCCCGCGACCGGCGCCGGCTCCGCCGCGGCCAGCGCCGCCCGGCGGGGCCTGGGCAGCGGCAGACCCTTCGGTCATCTTAAAGATCGCACCCAATCCGCCCGCGAGGGCGGCGTGCCGGAACATGCTTCGCCGGCTCCAGGACTTCTTTTCGTACGGCATTTGGACTGCACCCCCTAAGAATGATCTGCCTTCAAAAAAACAGGGGGTGACGAAGAGCCACCCCCTATCCTGAGAAAACTATGACTACCTCAGAACTCGAAACGGCCGCTGATGATGATTTGGCCGTTAGACGAGCCCATCGTGGAGTAGCTCGAGCCCCCTTGCAGACCGAACTTCCCGAACGTCGCCGGGTTGGTGAGGTTCACCGCAACGTCCGGCGTCGTTGACTGCAGCCGCGTGGGGATGCTGTTGCCGTCGGCGCGCAAGCTGAACCTTTTACGCTCGCCCGCTCTCCAGCTCTTCGATATCGAGTACTGCGGCCAAATCAGCCACAGCCCACGTTGCGTCCCCGCGCCCAGCGTGCCGTGAGTAAACGCCGCCGGATACGCGAAGGCTGTGATGTCGTACAGCGGGTTCTGTGCACTCTGCGGGAAGCGGTTCGCCCCCATGCTCCAGCCCTCCACCCTGACCTGATCGTTCGAAACTAGCTGATTGGGTCGAGACGGACCACCCGACAGGTACCTGTTGGGACTGCCCGAGAAGCTGAATGTGACCGCCGGCCCCGACTGAATGGTCTCGATCACGACCACGTTCCAGCCGCCTATTACGGCGTTGAGCCAACCACCCTTGTTCAGGAATCTCCTGCCCTTCCCGACTGGCAGATCGTACATGCCCTGGAAGATGAACCGGTGCCGGGTGTCGAAACTGGTCGGCGCCTTGGTCAAGCTCCAGTCGTAATACTGCCAGCCGTCACCGGAAGAGCCGGAGAGGTTCTTGCTCCAGGTGTAATGCAGGTTGAGTGTCAGCCCGTTCGGTGAGTAGCGTTTCTCGGCGCGCGCGGTGAACCCGTGGTAGGTGTTGTGGCCAGGATTCGTAAGATAGGAGATGGTGCCGAACTGGGTATAGGGCCTGTAGTTCTGGGTCGCTGCGTACACCGCATTGAGCAGCGTGAGGTCCGTGGAGGTGTAGTACGAGTTGGCCAACTGGTTGATGTTGGGGCTTCCGCTCAACTGCACACCCGATGAGCCCTGGTACAACAACTCGGTCATCCACGACGGACCCATCTGGGTCTGGACGCTTCCCGACCAGTTCATGACGTAGGGCATGCGCAGGTTGGGATCGATGTAGCTGGCGCCGCGACTGCTGTAGTTGGTGCCCAGGAATTGCGACGTGCCGTCGGGATTGATGATGAAGTTGCGATTGGGTGGACCCTGGGACAGATAGAACGCCGGCCTCGGGTCGCCAGTCACCTGCTGCACTACCGCTGTGGCCGTGTAGTCCTGGAAGCCGGCGCTGGGCATCAGGTCCTGGGTGAGCACGCCAAAGGAGCCCCGGAACACCATGTCCTTGAGGAAGGTCCAGGCCACTCCGACGCGCGGTTGGAAGTTGTTCTTGTCGGTCTTATAGAGCGCCCCGGTGGGATGCGTGATCGCCCCCATCTTGCCCGTCAGTGGGTCGACCACGGCTGGGTCGAACCGCGACTGGTGATCCCACTTGTCGCGGAAGGGCGTCTCCAGGCTGTAGCGCATACCCAGGTTCAGCGTCAGGTTGCTCCTGACCTTCCAGTCGGTCTGAACGTAAGCCGAATGGCTCCACCAGCGAGGGAGCCGGTTCCAGATCGATTGCGTGTAAGTGGCCGAGCTGACCGAGCCCAGCAAGAATGAGGCAAAGGTGTTGCCCGTGTTCGGCGTGAACGGCAGCGCCGTGCCGCCCGTCCCGAAGCTGTAGCTGCCCGACGGCAGGGTCTGGTCGACGTTGTTCTCCCGCGTGCGGATCACCTCATAGCCGAACTTGATCGTATGGTGGCCGGTGACCTTGGTCACGTTGTTCTGGAAAGTCAGGTCTTCTTGGATCGTCCGTGAGTACGAGCCGGGACCGATGTTGTACTGGCCAAAGCTGGGGAAGTTCTCCGGCCCCACGTTGGGGATGCCTAACTTCGCCGCCCAGCCCTCGCCCACCGTGGGCGGGTTGGTGGTATTCACGCGCCGCCCGAAGCCCAGACGCAACTCGTTCATAAACGTGGGGCTGAAAGTGTGGTAGTCGGCAAAGGCCCAGTTCTGCTGGTCGACGGGGCTCGGCCGCGAGCTGCCACCGGTGGTGCTCTCCAGCAATATGTTGTTAACGGAGAACTGGTTGCGGTTCCAGGGCTGCCGGTGCCGGTTCCACGAATTCCGGATGAAGAATTTGTTGTTCGCGCTAATCTCTTGGTCGAACTTGGTGTCGAAGCGGTTGCGGAAGGCGCGATAGAGGGTTGTACCGAGCCAGTTGTTGGTGGGGCCGGTGCGGCTATACGTGGTCCCCCCCGCATTGTTCGGCGGCTGCCAGGGATCTATGCCCAGAAAATTGCGGATTACCGGGTCAAACCGGTCCTTGGGAACCTGCATGCCTGCGAACGGAGTCGCCGTCCACGTCGTGCCGGTCTGGGTCATCGACTTGGGATCGTAGATCGGGTAGCCTCCACCGGTCGCCTGCGGGAAACTGAAGTCGCCATTCAGCATGTTCAGATCCGGCACGGTCCCGGTCTGGGGCTCCTTGGACCGCTCGTCGTGCCGGCCGTAAGCGAACAGGAAGAAGGTCTTGTTCCTACCATCGTAAATCTTGGGCAGCACTACTGGGCCGGAGATGGTCCCCTGCAACTGGTGAAACGACAACGGGTAGGAGCGTTTGCCCTGTTCCAGGTAACCGCGGTGGGTCATCGTATTGTTGGTCCAGCGATCTTCGATCGAACCGTGCAGTTCGTTGGTTCCGCTCTTGAAGGTGAAGGCCATGATGCCGCCGGACGCATGGCCCATTTCGGCCGGCGCCCCGGTGGTATACACCTTGGCTTCCGACAGCGCGTCCAGGGCCGGCTGTACGGAGGTATTGGTGTCGCCGATCGAGTCCCGGACCGACGTCTTGCCGCTGATGCCATCCAAGGTGAAACCCAACGCGCTCGAAGCCTGGCCCACCACGCTGGCCTCGGCTCCTCGGATCTGCAGCCCTTCGACGTAGTAGAGAATACGGTGGGCTTTCATTTGCAGGACCGGAAGCGCCTCAATCGTCGCCGCCTGAACCGTCTGGCTGACTTGCGAAGTTTCGGTCTCAAGCAGCGGGGCCGATCCTGTCACTTCAACAGACTCGCTGGTGGCCCCGATCTCGAGCTTCACGTCGATGCGCGGCGTCTCCCCCGCGCGCAGTTCAATCCCCTTCTGAGCGTATGTCTTGAAGCCGGCGGCTGCCACGCCCAGTTGATAGTTGCCGACGGCAAGAAACGGAATGTAGTAGCTTCCCTCGGCGTTCGTCGTGCCGTTGGAGACGAAGCCGGTATCAGTATTCGTCACTGTGACCTTGGCATCGGGAACGCGCGCGCCGGTGGCATCCGTGATGGTACCCACCAGCGTCGCCGTTCGGGCGGCTTGGCCCATGGCATAAGTTGTGAAAATCGCAAGACAAATTAAGACTTGGCAAAGAAGCTTCATGGTTTCATCTCCTTGTTGAGTACTGCTTCTCACAAATGACAGTTAAAGACTCCTGAGGTTGGGCTGGCGACCGCAGCGCCGGGACAACACCCTCTCGCTCCGTAAGACCACACGGCGCACCGCGCCTGGGCTGAAACATGAACTGCCCCTGACCCCGCAGAAGCCCGCCCCGCCGCGGAATCTCTCGTCCGCCCTGGGGCAAAACCCCTGCAAATTGATTATAGGGCATCCTCAACAGAGGTGTCCCATGATCCGTAGAAAAATTGTATTCTAGCCCGGGGCCCGCCGCCCCTATCAATAGGTAGGAAGGCTCCTCAACTCGTGCCGAAGTTGCGTCCGTAACGGGTGGCCACGCCAGGTCCTGAGAGTACCATGACAGGCCCGGCGCCAACGAAAGATCGGTTCCCGATTCGACGTTTCGTGGTAGCATCTCCGAAAGATCTCTAGACCTAGATCACAAAGGGGGTAGTGTATGAGGTGTTTTTTGGTCATGGCGTGTCTCCTGGTGCTAGCGACCAGCGTGTGGGCACAGGGCGACCGCGGAACGATTACGGGAACGGTGTCGGACCAGAGTAGCGCCGTCGTCCCCGCGGCCAAAATAACCCTGACAGAACACCGAGAACGGCGCTGTCTCAACGGCGGCCACCACGGAAACTGGCAACTATACTGTGCCGGGGCTGCCAGCGGGCCTCTACGAACTGTCGGTGGAGGCGGCCGGATTCAAGAAGACCACCCAGTCCGGCATCCGTGTGCAGGTTGCGCAAACGGCCCGAGTTGACGTCACCATGCAGTTGGGAGCGACGACGGAGTCCGTTACGGTAACCGCGGAGAGCCCGTTGCTCCGCACCGAGAACGCGGAACAGAGCATGAATATCACGGGCGGCAAGGTGAACGATCTGCCGCTGAATTTTGGCGGCGGCGGCGCCGCGGGAGGTGGGATTCGCAACTGGCTGAGCTTCATCATTCTGGCGCCGGGCGTTTCGGGTACCAGCTATACCGCCCCGATCAACGGCATACCGGTTGGAAGCTACGGAAACTTCAAGGTCTACCTCGAGGGCCAGGATTCGACAAGCGCCATCGACCCCAATTGGACCAGCAGTGTCGCGGCAGCTTCCGTGGAGACCATCAACGAGTTCGCGGTCCAGTCGTCCAACTTCTCCGCCGAGTTCGGCCAGGTGGCGGGCGGATTCTACAACTTCACCACCAAGTCGGGAACCAACCAGATTCACGGCAGCGCTTACGAGTACTGGGCAAACGAAGCCCTCGATGCGCGGCGTCCATTCAGCCACGCGCTGGATAGAGACAGGAAAAACGATTATGGCTTCACGGTCGGCGGACCGGTGTGGCTTCCGAAGATCTACAATGGCCGGAACAAGACCTTCTTCTTCTTCGGCCTGGAGAGGTTCGCGAACAATCAGCTCTCCTCGTCCGCTTACAGCACTGTGCCGACGGCGGCTTACCGCCTGGGGGACTTTAGCGCGGCGCTGACCGGCAAAACGCTCACCGACACGAATTCGGGTATGACGTTTCCGGAGAACGGGATCTACGACCCCAACTCGACCCAGACCCTAAACGGCCGGGTCATCCGCACGCAATTCCCCGGGAACATCATCCCGCCAAGCCAAGCCAGGGATCCGGTTGCACTAAAGATCCAGCAGTTGATACCGGCGCCGGTGAACACCGAGACCACCCTGAACTGGCTGCCGAATATTGTGACCAATACGCAGCAGCAGATCCCGAGCCTCAAGCTCGACCAGAGCGTGAGCGACAAGACTAAGCTGAGCTTCTACTGGACCCAGCAGCATACCAATCAGATAGCGGCTCCGGATGGGCTGCCCGAGCCGCTCACGGCCTCCCGCCCCAAACTCGTCCAAGGTAATCAGTTCCGGGTCAATGTGGACCGCACAATTTCGCCGACCCTGATCGTGCACGTCGGGGCCGGGTTCTATCGCTTCATCAATCCGGATAGTTCCCCGGCCGGGGTACTGAACTACGATGCGGTGGGACTGCTGGGCCTGGTCGGCAGCGCTACCAATCCCGCCGGTTTTCCGCAGATTTCGGGTCTGGGCGTGAACAACAGGGGAGGTGCAGGGACGTATGGGCCGGGTACGGCCGATCGCCAGGTCACGAACAAGCTTTCCTTCGTGGCCAATGCGACTTATATCCGAGGCAGTCACGCCTTCAAGGCTGGCGCCGAGTCCAAACAGGACGTATACAGCGACCAAAACGTCCAGGGTTCGCAGGGACAATACACGTTTGGCAATGGCCCGACTGCCATGCCATTCCTCCAGACCTCCTCGGTCGGCGGCGGTTCGATCGGCGCTGGATATGCGAGCTTTTTGCTCGGCCAGGTGACCTATTCGAACGTCAACGCTCCTAAGCAGACGCAGATGCGGAAGATCAGCTGGAGCCTTTACGCCCTGGACAACTGGAAGGTCACCCGCAAGCTGAGCTTGGAGTACGGGCTGCGTTGGGACCTGACTCCTATGGGTCACGAGCTTCACTACCGGTCAGCCGAAATCGGGCTGACGACCCCGAATCCGGCCGCGGGCGGCCTCCCCGGCGGGTACATCTTCGAAGGCTATGGTCCCGGGAGGTGCAACTGCCTTTTCTCCAAAACATATTACTACGCGATCGGGCCCCGGATCGGCGCGGCATACCAGATCGACGAGAAGACCGTGTTTCGCGCCGGCTGGGGCATAACCTACAGCGCTGGAGATAGCTGGGGCTACATCAACGGCGGAATGCCGGTGGCGGGACTGGGCATGAATTCAGTGACCAACTCGACCGGATTCGGCTATGCAGTCTCCCAGTTCCAGAATGGCATCCAATACACCCCCGGCGCTCTGTACACGGCTACGTTGAATCCCGGTGTTGCGCCTGCCCCGGGTTCGTTGGCCGCGGCGCCAGCGTGGGGTCCGCAGTTCCGGGATCCCAACGGCGGGCGGCCAGCGCGTATCAGCCAATGGAATGTCTCGTTGCAGCGGCAGCTTACCAAGGACATGTCGCTCGAAGCGGCCTACGTGGGAAATCGCGGGGTGTGGGAAGAGGCGCGCGGTCTGGCCGCGCTGAACGCCAACTCGCCCGCGAGAATGCAGGCTTTGGGGCTCGATTTGACAAACGCGGCCACCCGGACGTTATTGACCTCTCAGATCGGTTCTGCCACGGCGGCAGCAGCCGGGTACAAACTGCCGTACGCCGGATACCCCACCAACGCCAGCGTGGCGCAGACTCTTCGGCCCTTCCCCCAATTCAACGACGGTCTGGCGACGTGGTTTGCTCCTCTGGGCAATAGTTGGTACGACTCCCTGCAGGTGAAGTTCCTCAGGCGTTTCTCTCACGGCCTTGACGTGAGTTCCAACTTCACCTACCAGAAGGAGCTCAATCTGGGAAATTCCGGCATCAACGATGCGTTCAATCGGAACGTGAACAAAGGGTTCCCTGGCAGTGCGACGCCGTTCATTTCCGTCACCGCGTTCACCTACCAGACGCCGCGGATCACTTCGAGCAAGTACATCCGGCTGATCACGGGCGGTTGGACTCTGGGTGGAATCTTGCGATACGCCAGCGGCAGCCTGATCGGTGTGGCTTCGTCCCGGACCAATCTCAACACGTACACGTTCAACTCGAATACCCGCTTCAACCGGGTCCCCGGAGTGCCCCTGTTCCTGGCGGATCCCGGTTGCGGGTGCATCAACCCGAACATCAACCAGCAGATCTTGAACCCGGCTGCGTGGGCCGATACGCCCACGGGAACGTGGGGCGCCGGCGCCGCGTACTACAACGACTACCGGTGGCAGCGTCAGGCGACGGAGTCAATGAATTTCGGCCGTACGTTCCAGATCCGGGAAAGAATGTCGCTGAACATCCGGGCCGAATTTTTCAACGTGTTCAACCGGTTGTATCTGCCCACGCCGTCCGCGAGCAATCCGCTGGCTACGGCAACTTTCAACTCCGCCGGCGTACCCACCGCCGGATTTGGCTACATCACGAATTCCAGCAACATCGGCGGCCAGCGGAACGGCCAACTCGTGGCGCGGTTTCAGTTCTGAGACACTCAGGGTAGTGTGACCATCTAGGCGGCCTCGCCTCGCAGCCGCGGGGCGAGGTCCGTCCCTAGGACGTCGATTTCAATGAACGGCAGACGTTTGGCACTGTGCAAAGCAACATTTGGGCATTGCGGTCATCCTCCTGCTTGGTTCTTTCCTACCAGTTCTTGCGCAGGGGCCGGCTTATGCCCCCTTCGATCCCGATTACAGAGCCAAGGCGTGCGGCGTGGCGCTGTACTGGCGGGCCAAGCCCCCGACGGCGGCGGAGCTTGCCACCACTTTCGCAGGCTGGGCCCGCTGGACTGGGACCAGGCGCGGGCATACTCGCTGTGGTCAGCATCTCAGGTCAAACAGGACTCCGGCCCTTTGGATGTCTTCGTGAAGGTTGTCGCGATGAAGGCGGGCAACTTCTCCATACAGGTTTTTCGGGACGGCAAACCGGAGGCGCCCAAGGTGGAGGCGCTGAAGGCGGATCAAACCACCGTGGTGGTTGTCCCAGGGATGACCAAAACCGAGGCGATTTTTCTGAAAGTAGTGGGTCATGCAAATTGATCGGTATTCGCAACCACGTAGCGCACGCGCCCACGGTGCCGCGTCGACACTCGTGTCGACGCAATTAACTCTTGAGGCCTAACAATATGAACCACGAAGATAGTAATTCGGAATCAGTCACACGCCGGAGTCTGCTGGGACAGGCAGTGGGCGCGACGGGTCTGGCGGCGGCTCTTACGTCGGCAGCGCAGGCTCCGGCGCAGACGGCGAGCCAAGGCGCGGCCCCGCGTCTCAAGGACGCCTTCGACTTCGACTGGAAGTTCTTCAAAGGCGAGGCGCAAGGCGCCCAAGAGCCCGGTTTCGCGGACACCGCGTGGCGCAGCCTCGACGTGCCCCACGACTGGAGCGTCGAGGGGCCGTATTCGCAGCAGGAGACGGCCCAGGGAAGCCTGCCGACCGGCATCGGGTGGTACCGCAAGCGCTTCCGGGTGCCCGAGTCGAGCCGGGGCAAGAAGATCTTCATCGAATTCGACGGCGTTTTCGAGAACAGCGAGGTTTGGATCAACGGGCAGTACCTCGGCAAGCGCCCCTTCGGCTACATCGGCTTCCAGTACGACATAACCCCACACGTGTCTTTTGGAGCGCGCGACAACATCCTGGCTGTGAAGGTGGACAACTCCAACCAACCGAACTCGCGCTGGTACACCGGCTCGGGGATCTACCGGCACACGTGGCTCACTACCCTGAACCCCGTCCACGTGGCACACTGGGGCACCTTCGTCACGACGCCGCAGGTCTCCGAGAACGCCGCGTCGGTACAAGTGAAGACGAGGATTGCGAATGAAGGAAAGGCCGTGGCCAAGTGCACGCTGGTCACCGCCATTCTGGATCGGGACGGGAGAACGGTCCAGACCTCGGAAGCCAGCCAGGACGTGGGAGCCAACGGCGAGTACGAATTCGTGCAGCTCGTGAAGCTGGAGAAGCCCAACCTGTGGTCGGTAGAGACTCCCTACCTCTACAATGTCCGCAGCACGGTCCGCGGCGCAGGTGGAGTGGAGGACGTGTACGACACGCCGTTTGGAATCCGCGAAGCCATCTTCGATGCGGACAAGGGTTTTCTGCTGAACGGGAAGCGTGTGAAGATCAACGGCGTCTGCCTGCACCACGACACCGGTCCCGTGGGCGCGGCTGTTCCCGAGCGAATGTGGGAACGCCGGTTCGAGATTCTGAAGGCCATGGGCTGCAACGGGATTCGCACCAGTCACAACCCCATGGCGCCGGAGTTCATGGATCTTTGCGACAAGATGGGCTTCCTCGTAATGGACGAGGCGTATGACGAGTGGAGGGTGTCCAAGACCCGAAATAACGGCTATGCCCGCCATTTCAACGATTGGTACGAGCGGGACACGACGGATTTCGTCCGTCGCGACCGGAATCACCCGTCGGTCGTGCTCTGGAGCGCCGGCAACGAGGTGGGAGATCAAGCCGCTCCCAACGGGGCGGAGACCCTGCGACAGCTTCTCGCAGTTTTTCACCGGGAAGACCCCACCCGCCTGGTGACCGTGGGTTGCGACCGGATCGAGTCGGAGCCGGAGTCCAACCGGGCGCGGCCGGAGTTCCTCGCGCTCCTGGATGTGGTCGGCTACAACTACGTGGATCGCTGGCGCGACCGGATCGACAAGTACTACAGCATCGACCGCGCGGCCTATCCGCAACGACGGATGATCGGCACGGAAAGCAGCGGCATGGGCGGGGTCCGCGGATCCTATGGCGGGATCTTCCCCGCGGCGGCGCCCGCGGCTGGCGCGGTCGTGCCCGCTGCCCCAGCCACCGCGCCGCTCGCCGGCCGTGGTGGTGCGCCCGGCGGCGGAATGATGGGCGGCTTCGGCGGACGCGGAGGAGGCCGGCCCAACACGGGAACCGAGCAACTCTGGAAGTTCGTTTCCACGTATGACTACGTCGCCGGCGACCACATGTGGACGGGGATCGACTACCTGGGCGAGTCCAGGTATCCGAGCCGGGGCGCCACCTCCGGCGTCATCGATCTCTGTGGATTCGAGAAGGACGGCTACTACTTCTACCAGAGCCAGTGGACCAAGACGCCTATGGTGCACCTGTTCCCGCACTGGAATTGGAAGGGCCGTGAGGGACAGTTCGTCCCGGTGACCGTCTACACGAACTGCGATTCCGTCGAGCTATTCATCAACGGAAAATCCGCGGGCACGCAGAGCTATGCGTACCCGCGCTACGGCATGACCGAAAGGTACGGCAACTACGGACCGACTTCCAGACGGGGCGGGACCACGACCGACCTGCACCTGAGCTGGACCATCCCCTACGAGCCGGGGACGCTGCGCGCCGTGGGCGCCAAGGACGGCAAGCAGATTGTCGCCGAGGTCTTCACGTCCGGCGAGGCGGCGGCGATCGACCTCAAAGTGGATCGGGGCACGATTGCGGCGGACCGCAAGGATGTCACGCACGTCGTTATCAGAATTGTGGACGCGCAGGGCCGCATGGTGCCCGACGCCGCGAGTGAGGTGACCTTCGAGGTCCAAGGCGAAGGCAAGCTGATCGGCGTGGAGAACGGCAACATGCAGGACCTTGCCGACATGAAGGCCCGGACCAGGAAGGCATTCAACGGCATGTGCCTGGCGATCGTGCAATCCACCGCGAAGCCGGGGCCAATTCGGATCACCGCAACGTCCCCCGGACTGAAACCGGCAAGCATTACAGTGCAGAGCCAGGCAGGGTAAGACTCCTGAATCTGTGTTCTGAGTTCTGTGTTCTGCGTTCTGCTCCGGCTCACCGGCTGATCTTCAACACCCAAGCCGGCTGCGCCAGCAACGCTTCGGGGAGGTCGGGAAGCTCGACCGACACGCCCCCCTGTGCCGCCTTGAACTTGAGCGGCGCCGTGGATCCGAGCAGTGTCACCGACTTGACGCCGGTGACATCCTTGATCTGAAAACCGCGGCCCGGCCAGCGCGGCAGAATCGCGAACGTGTCGCTGCCCTTCGACGTGAAGAACGCCTCGATGCCCGCCTTGCCCGGCTCCGGCTTGGCGGCCAGTTTCGTCACGTCGTAGGCCGTCTCGTATTCTTTGTTGTAATCGACCTTGGGCACTTCGCCGACGCTCCACTGCCGCGTGGACTTCCAGGGTTTCGTGCCGTAGATCGCTTCGCCGTTGACCTTCAGCCAGTCGCCGATCTGAAGGAGCCGCTCTTCCATCACCACGGGGATGGTCCCGTCGGCATCCGGTCCGATGTCCAGGAGCAGGTTGCCGCCGCGGCTCACCAGATCCACAAGCATGATCACGAGTTCCCGGCCCGTGCGGTAGTGCTCCAGCCGCTCCGCGCGGTTGTAGCCATAGCTGAAGCCCATGCCGCGGCTCTCTTCCCACGGGTGATCCATGCCGCTCATGCCGGGCGTGTATTCGGTGGTCCAGTAGCCGCCATGCTTGTGGCGGGAGTCCTTCCCCCAGCGGTCGTTGATGACCACCTCGTCCTTCGCCGGCGATTCGTTGAACAGCCAGGCCAGCAGTTCCGGACTGCGCCAATCGGCCGAAGGCAGGTCCCATTCGCCATCGCTGAAAATGATGGAGGGCTGGTAGCGCGTGACCAGATCCTTGAACTGCGGGGTCATGTGCTCCCGGATGTAGCGCGGCTTGTCCGACAGCCAGAGCGGGTTGTACCACTCGTAAAGCGAATAGTAGAAACCCATGCGCAGGCCCTTCTTCCGGACCGCGCCGGTCAGGTCGCCCAACACATCGCGCTTCGGCCCGATCTCGACCGCGTTCCACGGCCGGCCCCACGTCGCGGAGGCCTCCTTGCTGGGCCACAACGCAAATCCCTCGTGATGTTTCGAGGTCAACGCGACATACTTGGCGCCCGAGCGCGCGAAGACGTCGGCCCAGTGATCCGGGTCGAATAGCTCGGCGCGGAACTGCGGCGCGAAGTTCTGATACGGGAAATCCGCGCCGTACTGCTTCTGGTGGAAGGCCCAGGTGCCGGTCTGAATCGCACTGGCTTTGGGGTCGTCCTTGCCGCGCGTCATCGCGTTCCAATACCACTCGGCGTAGGCCAGCCTTCCCGGAATCACCGGAGCATAGGCTGGGACCGAGTAGACGCCCCAATGGATGAAGATGCCGAATTTGGCGTCGGTGAACCACGCCGGCGTGGGCCGCTTGTCAATCGACTCCCAAGTAGGTTGATAGGTTTGGGCGCTCAGCCCGCTGAAGAACACGAGGAGGATGAGTAACGGTCTCATAGCCAGAGTAGTATACCCGGTTTCGCGCGTTGAAAGCGTCCACGGCAATGGTTGCCCGCGTCATGGCTCCGGCCACGGGCCATCACCAACTCCGCGTCGGCGACGGCCGACAACGCGTTGGTGTCCAGGATCACTGCCGGTCCTCGGGCTCGATTCGCTCAAACTCCGCTTCCACAGCCCGGCGGATCCGCAAATTCTCCGCGCGCAGGTGGCGCAGGCCGCCTGCCAACCTCACCCATGGCTTGCCTTCGCCGCGCACCGCCGCCGCCAGTTTCTCCTCCACCGCCTCGCTCACGAACTGGCGCAAGGGGATCCCTTGCTGGGCGGCCGTAGCCTTGGCACGCCGGAAAACGCCGTCCGGAATTACGAGAGTCGTCTTCACGTCACTTCGCGCGGGGGAGGTTGCGACTTCTTCGGCCGCCTGCTACAGCTTCTTAAAGTAGATATTCCGGAACTCGTTCTTCATGGGCTGGCCGGTGTGCAACTGCAAGCCTAGCAGCCCTTCCATGGAGCGGCCCTTGGAATCCTCATCGATGAACGCCGCCATCAAATGCCCGTTGATGAAATGCATCAGGGTGTTTCCCTTGGCAATGACATGAATCTGGTTCCATTCCGAACCAGTCTTGATGAATGCCTTAAGAGCATCGGGCTCGCCGAGAGTCGCAATCAACTTAAGCGTTCGGACCTCGGTCGTCCGCGAGGCCAGGTTCATCACTTCGAGCAACTGGCCCAGGAACATCCGCGTGAACTGGCCGCGCGGCGCCAGAAATGCGCGGGCGCGCTCCTCATACACCATTCCGGTATAGGTATTGGCGCCGTCCATGTCGGCCTGGTAGCCCTTCATCGCCCACTTCGAGACTTCCGGCAAGATCACACTTCGGTATTGAATGCCGCTGTTCGCCGAGGCTGTCAGGCGAAACTCGAGCTTGAGTTCGAAGTCCCTGACCGTGCCGCCGCGCCACACGAGGAAGGTGTTCTGCTTCAGCGCTTTCTCGGGCGTGGTTTCGCCGACGATGGTTCCATTCTCCACTCGCCAGAAACCCGGCTCACCATCCCAGTTCGTCAGGGTCTTGCCATCGAAGATCGGCTCGAATCCGGCGTTGTCGTCGGGCGCCGGCGGCCTCTGGGCGGCCACCGCGAAGACCGCGACGATCGCCAGAACAATCGTCATCATCGAACGACGTTTCGCGAATGGTGAGAACATGTCTCCTCCTGCGATCAGTTAGAGGCCGTCGGAATTACCCGGGGCCGGGTCAACGAAGTCTCCGCTGCAATCGTCGAGTGCATGGCTGCCAGTCGGACAGGCTTGGGGATATCCAGGCGGCTCAGCACGTCGTAAAACGCGAAAGCGCCCTTGCGGTCGCCGCGCGCCATCAGCCCTTCGGCGCAGATCAAACCGGCTGCGGCAACCGCCGCGCGGACCGCTCCCTTGGTCTTGGAGAGCCCGTCCTGAAGCGTCTTTGCGGCCTGAGGACCACTGATGTACCCCAGCGCGAAAGCCGCCGCCTGGGCCACATCGGCATCCGCGCCATAGAGCAACTTCGACAGCGGCTCCAGCGCCGCGGCATCCTTGCGCTGCCCGATCGAGTTGACCACACCCACCAGCAATGCTCCCTTGACCTTCGGCAGCGCGGCCCGCAGTGCCTCATCCGCCGAAGGATCCGGAATCGCCTCCAGCCCGAAGCGGGCGTAATTCGCAAGCAGCGGGTCGGTCAGCAGCGCCGCCAGCGGCGCCACGGCCTCCGCGGTGCCGACCTGCGCCAACCGGTGGCAGGCCTTCCCCTTCTGAAACACCGACGCCGGCGTCGAACCGGGTTCCTTCAGAATCCGGATCAGCGCCGGCTGGTCCATCTTCTCGATGCTCGCCGCCTGAAACTCCGGCGGGATCGCAGGCTTACTGGGACGACGCGCCGCCACGGGTGTGCCGCCAGGCCCCTTGGCCGGGGGAACCGGCTGTCCAGTGTTTTGCATGTCGAATCTCCTTATCCCGAATCCTGAACCCTATATCCGATACGGCTCCCGCATCGCCCGCGCTCGCATGCGGTTGGCCTCGGCGTCACCCACAAACTCCTCTTTCGCCGGATCCCAGGTCAGCTTGCGGCCCAGTTGAATGGCGATGAACGCCGCGTGACAGGTGATGTGCGCATTCGCGGCGTGATCGGCGTTGGCCCGGGGCTGCGAGCGGGTCTTGATGCATTCGATGAAATCCCGCCAGTGGTAGTGCAAGGCCAGATTGAAGTCGCTGCTGTTGTCGGGAGGAGGGAGCTGCGACTTGAGGTTATCCGAAACCTGGATCTTGCCGCCGTCGCCGGTCTCGACCCAGCCGGTGGCCCCTTCAAACCGCACGCTGCATGAGCCCATGCCCAACCAGCCGACAGGGGGAATGTTCCCTCCCAATTCGATACCGTCGCGCATCACCAGGTTCACGCCGTTGGGATAGCGGCAATTCACGCTGTACGGCGCGCCATTGGCGCCGTTGGGCTCGTATTCGACGGCGTGCGTGTCGTCGCAGTCGGCGGCCCACTGGCAGAGGTCCACGGTGTGCGAGCCCCACTCCAGGATGCCGCCGCCATGGAAGTCCCACCAGTTGTTCCAGCCGCCGCTGCCGGTCACGTACCAGGGATTGTACGGCCGCCACTGACTCGGACCGAGCCAGCGGTCCCAATCGAGCTCTTGCTTGGGCGGCTCCGGTTCGGCGGGCAGCCAGTCTTTGCTCGGGATGGGCGGCCACTGGCGATAACTGCCGACGTTGGCGTGGACCGCCTGCAGCCTGCCAAGCTTGCCGCCGCGGGCCATCTCGACAGCCCATACGAAATTGGGGCCGTTGCGCCGCTGCGTACCGGCCTGGTAGATCCGGCCATAGCGGCGGAAGGCGGCGCGCAGTTTCTGGCTCTCCTCGACCGTGCATGCGCAGGGCTTCTCGCAGTAGACGTCCTTGCCCGCCTGGGCCGCCTGAATCGACAGCGGCGTGTGCCAGAATTCGGGCGTGGCGATCACCACCGCGTCGATATCGTCGCGGGCCAGGAGTTCCTCCTGGTACGTGTACATCATGCAGTCCGAGTTCTGGTAGCGCCTGTCCACCGTGTTCTTGACGGACTCGCGGCGCGCGACCCGGACATCGCAGATGGCCACAAACCGTGCGTCCCTGTAGCTCAGGATCGCGTTCACCGAAGACATGCCGCGAGCGCCGATACCGATGCCGCCAATCACGACCTTGTCGCTCGGCGCCACCGCGCCGGCGCTTTGCCCCAGCACGGAACTGGGGACAATCATGGGCGCTGCTACCGCCGCCCCCGCAACGTTCAGAAACGTTCGGCGTGAGACTACTGCTGTGTTCTCCGTCATCGTCACTCTCCCGACGTTTATAGATTATACATGCGTCCGTACGGTAAGATATCGGCGGTGGGACAGGCTTCCGCCTGTCCGGGAGGCGCATATGAGCAACGCAACGATTCTCAAAGATGCACTTGGCTATGGCGAAGGCGTGGTTCGTCTGGCGCCGTGCTGGGTCCCCCGGTCATTCCTGATGCCCGGCGGACGCCTGAAACTGGACCCGCATGACCTGTATGCGCTGGGAGCGCACCGCGGAGGCATCGACGAACGCTGGTTCGCCTCCACCACCAACGCCGCTAACGGCCCGGGCACGCCGCCGGACGAGGGGCTCAGCTACATCGCGATCGACGGCAAACGGATCTTGCTCAAGGAAGCAATCGACACGCTGGGCGATCAGTTCCTGGGCGCGGAGGTCATGGCGGAGCAGGGCGGGTGGAACTTCTTCTGCAAGTTCTTCGACAACCTGGGGCCCATTCCGCACCACATGCACCAGATGGAGAAGCACGCGGCCATGGTCGGACAGAAGGGCAAGCCCGAGGCGTACTACTTTCCGCCGCAGTACAACTTCGCGGAAAACAACTTTCCCCACACCTACATGGGGCTCGAGCCGGGGACCACGAAAGACGACGTCCGCGGCTGCCTGGAGCGCTGGAATGAGGGCGACAACGGGATCCTGTACCACGCCAGGGCCTACAAGCTGCAGCCCGGAACCGGATGGCAAGTGGACGCCGGCGTGCTGCACGCGCCCGGCTCTCTGGTGACCTACGAGCCGCAGGTGAACTCGGACGTGTTCGGGATGTTCCAGTCGATGGTGGAAAACCGGCCCGTGCCGTGGGACCTGCTGGTGAAGGACGTCCCGCCGGAGCATCAGCCAGGATCTGGACTACATTATCTCCATGCTGGACTGGGACAAGAACGTCGATCCCGAGTTCGGCAAACACAACAAGCTCTTCCCGACAGCCGGTGCGGCCGGAAGCCGGGATGGCCGAGGATGGTTACCGCGAGATGTGGATCTGCTACGGCAGGCCGTCTTATTCGGCCAAGGAACTGACCGTCTTTCCGGGCCGCTCCGTGACCATCTCGGATGCGGCTGCCTATGGAGTGATCCTGACACAGGGCCGCGGCAGCGCTGGGCGTGTTCGAAGTCGAGACTCCCACCATGATCCGGTTCGGTGAAATGACCAAGGACGAGGTCTTCGTGTCGGCCGGGGCGGCGCAGGCCGGCGTGAAGATCACGAACGGCAGCGACAAGGAGAATCTCGTCATGCTGAAGCACTTCGGCCCCGGCAACCCCGACGCCGCGGCCTTGATCGTGAATTGAATTCGAAATCCGGCAAGGAACAAGAAATGGCTACCAAGAGTCTGGGAATCGGTCTCATCGGATGCGGCTTCATGGGCCGCACACACTCGAACGCCTACCTGCGCTTGCACAACTTCTTCCCGGTCGAGCACCGCCCGGTGTTGCGGGCCATCTGCGATGTCAACCTGCAGAAGGCGCAGCAATTCGTGGACGTCTGGGGCTACGAGCGTGCCGAGACGGATTGGCGCCGGCTGGTCGAGGCGAAGGATATCGACCTGATCGACATCTGCGTTCCGAACTTCGCGCACAAGGACATCGCCGATGGCCGCCGCGCAGGCCGGCAAGATGATCCTCTGCGAAAAGCCGCTGGCCATGAATGCGGCCGAAGGCGAGGAGATGGTGCGTGCGGTGGAAGCGGCCAGGGTCCCCAACATGATCTCGTTCAACTACCGGCGCGTGCCCTCCATCTCGCTGGCCAAGCAGATCATCGACGAGGGGCGCATCGGGCGGCCCTTCCACTACCGTGCGACATACCTGCAGGACTGGACCATTTCCGCCGACGTCCCGCAGGGCGGCGACGCGCTCTGGCGGCTGGACATCAAGGTCGCCGGCAGCGGCGTGACCGGCGATCTTCTGGCGCACTCCATCGACACCGCCATGTGGCTCAACGGCCCCATCGCGCGCGTGGTGGCGAAGACCGAGACCTTCGTCAAGGAACGCAAGCACGCGGTGAGCGGGAAGGTCGAGCCCGTGGGCATCGACGATGCGTGCATGTTCCTCGCCGATATTCGCCAACGGCTCCATGGGCACGTTCGAATCCACGCGCTATGCGCGCGGCCGGAAGAACTTCAACACCTTCGAGCTGAACGGCGCCGACGGCAGCGTCTACTTCGACCTCGAGGAACCGGAGTACCTCCAGTTCTTCGAGTACAAGCAGTTGCAGTCCGCCAAGAAAGTGGAATCGCATCTGACCGGCTGGCGCAAGATCCATGTGACCAATTCGGAGCATCCTTATATGAGCCGCTACTGGGTTCCCGGAACCTGCATCGGCTACGAGCACACGTTCCTCAACCAACTGGCGGATTTCATTGGCGGGATTGAAAGCGGCACGCCGGCGCAGCCCGACTTCCGCACCGGGCTGCGGACGCAGCGCGTGTGCGACGCCGTGCTGGAAAGCGCGCGCAGCGGCCGCTGGATGGAGGTGACTGCATGAGCGGCGCATCCGCGCACGCATATCCGGCCCTGCACAACGCGATGTGGCCGGGCCTGGTGGGGAAGGGTCCCGGTTCGGAGCCGCCCATCGATCTTGACACCATGCTGGATTTGACCGCGGCCGCCGAGCGTCGACGGAGTGCGGTTTGACGGCGTCGATCTGTTCCTCTCGCTGCCGCACACGGACATCGATTCGTCCGACGACGACTTGAAGGCACTGGCTGAAAAACTCGCGTCGAGGAATCTGCGCGCCGGTTCGCTGGTCGCGCCCGTCTGGCCGCCGGCCGGGGGCGGTTCCGCGATGGGAGACGAATCCGAACGCGCCCGCTTTCTGATCCAGGTGAAGAAAGCCTGTCGGATCGGGCGCAAGCTCCGCGACCTTCAGATCCGGCAGTACGGCATCATCCGCATCGATTCGGCGGCCAGCCCCGAAGAATGGGCGAAAGACCCCGAGGAGAACACCAAGCGGATCGCGCAGACGTTTCGGGAGGCCTGCTCCATAGCGGAGGATTTCGGCGAGCGGCTCGCGGCCGAAGGCGAAATCTGCTGGGGTGGCATGCACAGTTGGCGGCGGAACGTGCAGCTGCTGGAACTTGTGGACCGGCCGCAAACGCTGGGCTTCCAGGCCGACATGGCGCACACCATGCTCTTCACCATGGGCTACAACGCGCCGGAGGACCGGCTGCTGCCGGAGAACTTCGACTGGGCGCGCACGGACCAGTTGGCCGAGGCCTATCGCACGATGGCGAGAGCCCTGCGTCCGTGGACCATCGATTTACATATTGCCCAGAACGATGGAACCGTGAAGGGATCGGGCTCCCACGATAAGACCGGCAAGCACTGCCAGCCGTTCGACCCCCACGGCAAACTCGACATCGTGCGTGACGCCGGCGCCTGGATGCGCGGCGACGATGGACAGCCCACGCGTGCCTTCGCGCACATCTGCTGGGACGGCTGCATGTTCCCGAACGCGGTCCTGACCGGTCCGCAAGATCTGGAATGACGTGTCTGAAAACCATGCTGGCGGTCCGCGACGCGCACGGCTGGGATTAGTGATCCGAGCCGCGAGCGTCAGCGAGCGGTCTTCCCTGACGCGCGCCGGCGCCGCCTGTTGCTTCAGGAAGCGGACGCCGTCGAACGCGATCGAGTCCGCCGTGGGTGCGAGGTCGCGCCAGATCGAAGCGGCCGCGGAGATGCCGCCCACTGCGAATCCAAAGCTCTCGATCGTCAGCCAGCCGTCATAGTGAATTTCGCGTAGCGCCTGGAAAACGCCGGCCCAGTCCACGTGGCCGGTGCCCGGCGTCCCGCGATCGTTCTCGCAAGTGTGTACGTGCTTGACCCAACCGCCCGCCTGACGGCAGGCCGCGGCCACGTCCTTCTCCTCGATGTTCGCGTGGAAGGTATCGAAAAGCACGCCGACGTTGGCGTGGTCCACCTCGCGCGCCAGCGCCACCGCATCCGCCGCGGTATTCAGGAAGTACGTTTCAAACCGGTTCAGCGGTTCGATGGCCAGGCTGACGTCGTGGGCGACGAGCGCCGGACCGAGCGCCTGAAATCCCTCGACCGCCCATTTCCATTCGTCCGCGGTGCGCCGCCGGCCCGGAAGGTAGCCGACCGGCGAGTACAAAGGACCGGCCAGCAGCCGCGACCCCACGCCGGCCGCCGCCTGGACACATTCCTCCAAGTGCGTTCGCGTCGCCCGGCGGACCGCGGCGTCGTCGCTCAACATGCTGAGCCCTGGCAGGAGAACGGCTGAGACCGTACACTCGAGACCGGTCCGATCGAGCCCGCGCCGGATCGCACTCGCCGGGAAGTCGGCTGCCCGGAAGATAGGAATCTCGATGCCGTCGAAGCCGTGCTCGCGGATCGCCGGCAGAACCGCTTCCACGGAAGGGCAGTAGGTCTCGCCCCAGAGAAACGCATGCACCCCGAATTTCATTGGCTTCCGCTCCGTGCCCCATTACATCAGTGCAGTTCCGGAGTGTCAACGCACACTGGATAGGCGAAAGCGCCTGCCCAGCGGTGTGATAGACTGTGCGCGGAGGAAGAGATCGACCTATGAAGGCCGTCCTGATCGCCGCCGTGGCCATGGGGCTTGCGGCGCAGCAGCCGCAGACGCCGCAGCAACCGCAGAAGAAGTCATCGAATGAGCCGTCTCCCGAGGCCGGTGACGACGTTCGCGGTTACAATGACACCCCCCGGATACCGGGGCAGAAGTGGAGAGTTCACGACATCGATCGGCCGCGTCCGCTGAAGGTCGCCCCCGGTTTGCCTCTCGGGAGCGCGGCTCCGCCGTCGGACGCGATCGTGCTCTTCAACGGGAAAGACCTCTCGCAATGGGCCACCATGGGCCGGGGGAGAACCATGCAGGCGCCAACCTGGAAGGTGGAGAACGGCTACATCGAGATCGTTCCCCGCACCGGCCGGCTGGTGACGAAGGAGAAATTCGGCGACTGCCAGTTGCATGTCGAGTGGATGGTGCCGAAGGAAGCCACGGGCGCCGGCCAGAGCCGCGGCAACAGCGGCATTGAGCTGATGACCCGCTACGAGGTTCAAGTTCTCGAGTCGAACCAGAATCTGACATACGCCGACGGCGGAGCAGGAGCGATATACGGAGTCTGGCCGCCACTGGTGAACCCCGCGCGTCCGCAAGGAGAATGGAACGTCTATGACATCTTCTTCGAAGCCCCGCGATTCGAGGGGGACAAGCTGCTGAAGCCCGCCTACCTGACGCTAATCTTCAACGGCGTCCTGGTTCAAAACCACCGGGATTACCTGGGGACGACGATCTGGAGACGGGTGGGAACCTATACGCCGCACGCCCCTGAAGATTCCCTGAGCTTGCAGGACCACAATCAACCGGTCAGATTCCGCAATATCTGGATCCGCAGGGTGGCGCCGCCGGTCGTGCAGTAGTTAGTTTTCGTGGGGCAGGCCCCCTGGTCGGCTCAGGCGGAGTCGATGCGGATCGTGCGGATCTGCCACGGCCGGAACTGGAGTTGCGTAGCGGCCTGCCCGCTCGAGCGACCCGCCAGATCGACTTCCGTGAATTTCGCCGGACCTTTCAGATAGCGCAAGGTCAACTGGCCGGCGCCGCCGCCGTGCTCGTGCATGCGGGCGTGAATCTTTCCAGCCTCGCTATACAGCGCGGAAACCAGCACGTCCTGAGAGGCAGCTTCGATGAGTCGCAACTCCGAGCCCAAGCTGCCGCTCCCGGCCGCTGAGAAGCGAGCCACGCACGGATAAGTGTACTCCAAGGCACGACGGTGCAAGCCGGCCGTCTTCCAGTCGCCTGTGAACGGGTACAACGCGAAATCGTAGCTGAAGTCGCCGTCCAGCATGCGCGTGCCCCAGATGTAGTACATGGCATGCGCCAGCGGCACCGAAAAGCCACCGTCCTTCTCGAGAACCGAGCCCATATTGCCGCGGTTGAATATCGCGACTCCAACCCGTCCGTCACCCATCGCACTCCAGTAGTTCCCCTCGACATATGGACCTTTGGTCTCGGCGATTGTGAACGGCAGGTCGCGCACTCCCATCGCGTTCGCGCCGGTGGCCGGAAACAGCTTGAAGCGCAGCTTTTCCTCGTGCAGGAAGCACGAGCGGGCATCTCGCTCATTATTGCTCAGGACGCCGATCTTCTGGCCGGCAAAGCGGAAGGTAGCGCGGCAATCGATGCGCGGCGTGTCGACGCGCACGGTCATCTCCAGCCGGTAGGGGATGCCGCCGATTGCGCCTTCCTCGGTGGCGACAGCCCAAGGCGCGCGGCTGGGCGAGGTGCTGATGCGCCAAACGCCCTTCGACTGCTCCTCGCGGCCCTCGATTCTGCCGGCGAAGAGCGCACGCTTGACCAGCGACCGCCCGGTACGGCGGTCCTCAATAGATTCGATTCCGCCCTCCGGGTGCAGCCGGATGTTCCAGTGCGCGTTGCGAATGTTGAGCCCTTCGGCTTCGAGTTCCGCCTTGCGCTGCGAGGGCGTCTGCGGCCCCAGCGCGAAGGAGGCGAACCCCAACGCCGGAAGCTCGGCCAGCACTGCCATGCGCACTTTACCCGCGTTACGCTCGAGCGTTACCGAAGGGGCGGGCCGGCCGCCTTGCCGCGCGGCCACGTCAGGCGTGCCTGCCGGAATCTCGACGTCCACCTCCACCCATTCCCGGCGCGGCCAGGAACTCGGATTGAAGACCGTGATCTGCCCCAACTTGCCGCCCTGCATGCGGGCCGCGATGAACTGCAGGGAGGCATCCGCGACCCGCCCGGAGCGTTGCAGGGATGCGGGCAGGAATTGGCGCGCCTCTTTCAACAGGCCGCAGATCTGGATATCGTGGTGCTGCGCCACCAGCAGTTTCTTCCAGGACTCCCGCAAATCGGCTTCGTGATTGGCGCCCCCCAACAGCAGTTCCATGGCCGCCAGCCGCTCCGCGGTGAGCACCGAGACTTCCGCGCTACGGCTCAGGTTCCAGATTTCATTTCCGCAGTAGCCCCAGGGCATGCGCACGACGAAATCGTCGGGCTTGGTCTTGAACTCCACTTGGGGCTTGGGAAAGTCCGGCAGGATCTGCTCCAGTAGAATCCACCGGTATCCCGGCTGGCCCTCGATTTCGCTCACCAGTTCCTCGCGACGCAACCCGCTATCGTCGGCGCGGGTGGCGATCAGGGGGTGAATGTGCGCGAACTGCTTGCGAAACTCGGCGGGCGATATCTTGGCCTGGTCGGAGGGGTAGCGCGTCAGCATCCAGCTATCCACGGTGGTCTTGCCGAACTCCGCGCCCTCACCCTTGTAGGTCGGAATGGCGGGCACGCGTGAACCGTCCACGCCCACCCACCAGCCGATCGCTGCATCGAACGTGGGGTTGTAGCCGTACATCATGTAGTGGGTACGCATGATCGCGCCTTGGAACCCGAAGCCCGCGAGGAGCTGCGGGATCTGGCTGTGCATGGCGTGCTCGCTCATCAGGTAGATGGCCGGCGCGGCGCCCAGCAGGCGCCGGTCCGTTTCGAGCGCGTAACCGATCTGGCGGATATTCGACTCCTCGTTGATGAACTGCGAGAGCGGTTGGCCGTAAGTGCAGGTGCCGATGCCGAAACGGCCGCGATAGCGCGCCAGCAGCCCCCGCACTTCATCCAGCAGTTGGGGCGCCTCCTGGGCCATGTAGTCGTAAGTGTAGGCTTCGTTGTCCAGACCGATCTTGAAGCTCGGATAGCGCTCCAGCCAGGCGACGGCCGAGTGCAGGTATTTCGTGAAATGATCGATGCCCCACAAGACCAGCCCGCCATGGTCGTAGGTCAGCAGGTACAGCGGCTCAACAGAGCCGGATTGCCCGCGGACGGCTGCGGGTGCCAGAGCACAAGCCAGGAACTGCCTTCGGTGCATGGACAGATTATGACGCGTCTCGCGCCCGGATCGCCAGCCCGGCGGAAAGCGAACGCGCCGCGTGCAAGAACTTGTTTTCTGGAGCGCACCGCGATAGGATCTTCCCCGTGGGGAGATTCCGAATGCCGCAGATTCGACCGCTTGACAGAAGCTGGACGCGACCTTTGGCCCTGTTCTGGGTGCTCGGTATGATCGCAGCGGTGCTGGCCCAAACCCCTGGCCAGGCGCCCGGTCGCGGAGGCCGGGGGATGCCGGCGATGCCCAAAAAGGGAGTTTGCCCGCTCCCGATCCTGCCGGCGCTGCCTGCTTACTCGGATAGCGCTTTCTTTGCGAAGACCGGCGTCCCGCACGGGAAAGTGGAGCAGGCGACTTACAAGAACTACAATGGCGACGACAAGCGCATGCATGTCTATCTTCCGCCGGATTATGCGAGCAACACCGGCGCCAGGTACCCGGTTCTCTACCTGAACCACGGCGGGGGCGACGACGATTCCAAGTGGTCGTCCGAAGATCCGAAACAGGGCGGCAACGCGCACCTGATTCTGGACAATCTGATCGCCGCCGGCAGAGCCAAGCCCATGCTCGTGGTGATGCCCAGCACCCGCGGTTGCGCCAGCGCCACCCCTTCGGCGCCTGGCAAAGACGATGCCTGCACGCAGGAGTACTTGAAGGACATCATCCCTTACGTGGACAGCCACTATCGAACCAAGACCGGCCGCGAATATCGGGCGCTGGCCGGGCTCTCGATGGGCGGTTTCGTAGTGATGCACACCGGGCTGCCGCACCTGGATACCTTCAGCGAACTGTACGTCTACAGTTCCGGGCACACCAGCGCGGATGCGCTGAAGCAGTTCGACGACAACTTCTCGGCGATGCTGAAGGACCCGAAGACCAACGACCTGTTCCGGGTGCCATACTACATGGCGGCCGGAGAAACCGACATCGCTCTGAATAACGGCCAGAAGGATCTCGCCCTGTTCAACCAGTACGGCGTCCGCAATTTCTGGGTGCTGAGCTCCGGCGGGCACGAATGGCCCAACTGGCGCCGCTACCTGTATCAAACGGCGCAGATCATGTTCCCGGACTGCGCGGGGCAGTAGCCGGAAGGAGGAATGAATCGTGAAATCTCGGAAGATACTCATGATTGTTGGAGATTACGTGGAGGACTATGAGGTCATGGTGCCATTCCAGGCGCTGCAGATGGTCGGCCACACGGTGCATGCGGTTTGCCCGAACAAGGCGTCCGGCCAGAGCGTCCGCACGGCGATCCATGATTTCGAGGGCGACCAAACCTATAGCGAGAAGCGCGGGCACAACTTCGCCCTAAACGCGGATTTCGACAAGGTGGCAGTGCAGGACTACGACGCGCTGGTGCTGCCGGGCGGCCGGGCGCCGGAATATCTGCGGCTGGATGAGCGCGTGCTCGCGATGGTGCGGCACTTCGCCGGCGCCGGCAAACCAATTGCAGCGCTGTGCCACGGCGCGCAACTTCTCACCGCGGCGGATGCCGTCAGAGGCAGATCGGTTGCGTGCTATCCTGCCTGCGGCCCGGAAGTCGAACGTGCCGGCGGCAAGTATGTGCCGGTCGGATGGACGGAGGCGCATGTGGATGGCAACCTTGTGAGCGGGCCGGCTTGGACCGCGCATCCAGCCTGGCTGGCCAGGTTCTTGCAGGTCATGGAAGGTTCGGCCGGCGGCTAATTGAGTCGATCGCCGCCGGTGTGTCAGTAACTCTTAATTTATTCGATAGGAGGGAATATTTATGAATCGTGGAAGGATGATTGCTGGGATGGTCGCCGCCGTGGTTCTGGCGACGATCGTGCTGGTATTTACGGCCTCCGCGCAGGCGCCGCCGGCGGCCGCCCCCGGCAGGGGAGCGGGCCGGGGGCAGCAGGGCCCGCAGGTGGTCTCTCCGGAAGTCCTGCCCGACAGGCGGATCTCATTCCGGATTCTTGCGCCCCAGGCGCAGAGCGTGCGCCTTTCGGGCGGCGATATGCCTGCCCTTGCCGGCCCCGGCCGCGGCGCGCCGGCCCCCAGCGGCCCGCTTCCTGGTCAGATGACCAAAAACGCGAACGGCGTTTGGGAAGTCACCGTCGGCCCCATCGACCCCGGCGCCTACCGCTACAACTTCAACGTGGACGGCGTCACGGTCATCGACCCGCGCAACCCGTCGGTCAGCGAGTCGAACACGAACGTCTGGAGTCTGGTGCAAGTTCAGGGCTCGGAGTTCATGGACACCAAGCAAGTGCCCCGAGGCGCGGTGGCCAGTGTGACCTACTACTCGACCGCGCTCAAGAGATTTCGCCGCATGCACATCTACACCCCGCCTGGGTATGAGCTGGGCAAGGGAAAATTCCCGGTCTTCTACCTCTTGCACGGCGCAAGCGACTGCGACGACTCCTGGACCAGCGTGGGGCGCGCCGGATTCATCGTGGATAACCTGATCGCCGCCAAGAAAGCCAAACCGATGGTCATCGTGATGCCAGCCGGGCACACCAGCGCCGCGGGCTTTGGCGCCAGGGGAGCGACCCCGGTCGCGGCCGGCGCGGCGCCACCGCTCGACGAGTTCACCCAGGACTTCGTGACCGACATCATGCCCTATGTGGAGAAGAACTACCGCGTCTTCACCGACCGTCCGAATCGCGCCATCGCCGGCCTGTCGATGGGGGGAAGTCAGACCATGAACATCGCGTTCCTGAACCTGGCGAAGTTCGCCTACATTGGCGTTTTCAGCTCTGGCGCATCGTTGGGCGGCGGTGGTCGGGGCGCGGCAGCAGCCACCACCGGGCAGGCCGCGCGGCCGGATTTTGAATCCATCCACAAGGCGGATCTGGAGAACCCCGCGCTGAAGAAGGGCACGAAACTGATCTGGCTGAGTACCGGCGTGGACGATGGATTGATGGCGAACACCAAGACCACCGTGGAGATGCTTAAGAAGCACGGCTTCAGCCCGGTGTTCAAGGAAAGCCCCGGCGCCCACACCTGGATCGTCTGGCGCAACTACCTGATCGAGTTCGCGCCGCAGTTGTTCTAGCGTGCCGAGTAGGGCAGGCGCTTCCGCCTGCCCACCACTTTTTCGGGACCGCCTGAGGGAGCAGTCAGGAATGAGTTATTCCTCGTCAGGAATTCGATGGCTCCGCGTATTTGGCGCCGGACTTGCGGTCGTTGCGCTAAGTTTCCTCGCCCTGATGGTCATGATCACCGTGTACGCGCTGGTCTTGGCCTTTCAGGCGCGGGGCGCTCCCGACCAGACTTTCATTAACCACTTTGCCGCGAGGATTAGCCCAAGGTTGATGCCGTGGCTCGAGATGTTGTTCACCTTGGTTATGGCTTTTCGCGTTGCTCGACGAGCCCGGAAGGCCCACCTCATGCACGGCCTCTTGATAGGTATTTTGGCTGGTCTTCTGAGCTTGGCGGTGACCCTGGCCTTCGGCGGGCGGCTCGGGTTGCGTAACTTAGTTTTCTTTCTAATCTGCGTGGGGCTGGGGTGGCTCGGTGGATTTGTCGGACAAAGAAGGACCGTTCACAACTCCACATGATTTTCTTAGTTGCTTGATTCTATTGCTCCACACAGCCTCAGCCGGCGTCTCTACAGGCGGTTTTGCCTGTCCGCCTCACCGCAGCAACTGGTTGAGGTCGCCCAGGGCTTTGCTGTCGAATCTCGGTTTTCGGCATCCCTAACAAAACGGTGCAGGCCATCGAACAGAGCGGCACTAGGCCCCCCATGGGCCGAAAGCTGACTCCGCAGCGGAAGCACCGTCGGCCGCTACTCGTTACGCAGCGCGACCACGGGATCCACGCGCATGGCGCGCAGCGCCGGCAGGTAGCTGGCAAGCGCGGCCACCAGCGCGAGGAATGCCGCCGCGGACGCGAATGTGAGCGGATCGGAAGCGCTGACATTCACCAGCATGCCGGCCACAAGTCGCGCCGCCGCAAGCGCCGCGAGAGTGCCGATAATAAGGCCCGCTACCGTCAGCACCATTCCCTGTCGGACTACCATGCCCAGCAGGCCCCAGGGCCGCGCGCCCAGCGCCACGCGGATACCGAACTCCTGTGTGCGTTGGCTTACGGCGTAGGCCATCACGCTGTATAAGCCTACCGCCGCCAGCAGCAGTGACATAGCCCCCAGCACACTCAAAAGGCTCGCCGCGACCCGTTGAGAAAACATCGAGGAGCCCATGTATTCCTGGAGCGGCAGGGCGTCGAAGGCGCCGGCGTTCGGGTCGATCGCAACCGCCTCGCGGCGAACCGTCGCGATCGCTCCTTGGGGGGCACCGGCAGTCCGGATGAAGAAGGCGATCCAGAACGCCTCGCCGCGCGTCTGCCGGATGGAAGTATAGAAATACGGTCGAGGCGCTTCGGTGGGGGTATGATACTTGCTGTCTTTTGCCAAACCGACCACGGTGCACCACGCCCCAGAATGTAGAAGTTTGCGGCCAATGGGGTTCTGGGCCGGGAAGAACCGCTGCGCGAAAGCCTGGTTGACAATGACAACCGGCGTGGCGCCCCGGTCATCCCGCTCGGTGAAGTCGCGGCCCTCCAGCAGCGGGATGCGCATCACGTTGAAGTAGCCCGGCGCGACGGCGCTCTCGGCGATCCGCATGTCTTCGCTCCGGCCCGGCAGGTAGCCCTCGACATGAATATCCGACCACGGGACCGTGCCGAATCCGAGCGGGACGTAATCCGAGTAGCTCACCCCGGTGATCCCCGGCGCCGACGCCAGCCGGTCGCGCAAACGGAGACAGAACTGCGCCCGCTGGTCGGCAGTTTGACAGAATGTGGCGACATAGAACTGCGAGAGCAACACATTGCGCGCCTCGAAGCCGGGGTAGATGCTCCTGGCGTTCTGAAAGCTTCTGGCAAACAGCCCCGTACCCACCAGCGCCACCAGGGCGAGGGCTACCTCGGAGACAACCAGCAGTCCGCGCAGCCGGTGAGAATGCGCGCTGGATGTCACGCTGCGCCCGCCTTCTTTGAGGGTTCGGTTCACATCGGGCCGGATCGAATACAGAGCCGGTAGTACGCCAGACACCAGGGCGGCCGCCACGCACATCAGGATCGTGAAACCGAGGATGTCACCGTTGAGTTTGAAATCGAGCCCGACGGGGATGCTTAGGGGTGGGAACAGCCAGGCAATCGCCGGTCCCATCCACTGCGTCAGCAGCAAGCCTGCCACTGCCCCCATGCCGGCGAGCAACAAGGACTCGGTCAGCAGTTGCCGTACCAGCCGCCCTGGGCCGGCGCCGAGCGCCAGCCGGATACTGAACTCTTTCTGCCGCGTGATGGAGCGGGCCAGTTGCAGGTTGGCTACGTTGGCGCAGACGATCAGAAACAACACCAGGCAGACCGCCATGAGGATCTGCAGGGGCGCCAGCAGAAGAGTTTGCGCACCGAAATGGCCCTTCGAGATCGGCAGCACAGTAGCGCTGAAGCCCCCATTGGCTGAAGGGTCGATCTGGGCTAACTGGCGCGATCGAGCCACGACCTCCGCCCGCGCCTGCTCGATCGAGACACCCGGCTTTAACCGGGCGGTGACGACGAACTGCCTCGATTCTCGACTGGCGAGGATCCCTTCGCCCTGGCCGTTCAGTTGCGGGGCCATCGCGGCGGGCAACCAGACCTCGAGCGTAAGGCCCGGGACGGCGCCGCGGAAATCCGCCGGCGCGACGCCCACGATGGTCAACTCATACCGGTTTACGCGAATCGTCTTGCCTACGACGCGGGGATCCGCTTGGAAGAGCTTCCACCACAAGCGGTGGCTAATGACCGCCACGGGGTGGCCGCCCGGTGCATCGCCGGACTCCTCCGGCAGAAAAACGCGCCCGCGGATCGGCTTGACGCCCAGCACGGCAAAGTAGTTGCCGGACACGTACTCGCCCCAGATGCGCTGCGCATTTTCGTCGCGGCCGACGGTAAAGGCATTCATCAGCGAGGCGGCCGTTCCCGAGATTTGCTTCAAGCTGTCGCGGTAGTCCCGGTAATCGCGATAGGAAGTGGTCATGAAGTCGCCGCTGGGCGCCACCGTCTCGAGCGTGACCAGCCGCTGCCCGTCGCTGACCCCCGGGAGCGGGCGCAACAACACGGAGTCGATCCAGCTAAAGACGGTGGTGTTGGCCGCTATCCCCAGCGCCAGCGTGAGCGCGGCCACGGTCGTGAACCAGGGGCTGCGTCCCAGGATCCGCAGTCCCAGCGACACGTCTTTCATGATGGTAGACATTGCGATATTAGGACTTGCAGCTCGAACTCCAATCGTAAGTCATTACAAGCGCGGGATTTCGATGGGCCGGCTGTCCGTTTGTGGGACGACGCTGTCCGCCTGCGGGACGCGGTGGCCAACCGGGGACAGTACACTCAAACACCGAATTTCGCTCCACACCCCCTGCCCCCCATGTCCTTGTACCCCTCGTACAGCAGGTCGCCGGTGCGCGCGTAGTTGTGTACCGCGTAGAGGTCCGTCATCGCGGTGGGATCACCGAGGGAGCCAGTTCGATGGACGGACCGGCGTTTACCTGGTTTCAACAGTCTCTCTACCCTCCGGAACACGCGACGTACCGCGCGACAGCCCCTGTGTATCGAGCGAATCATCCGATGTCGGGAGCGCAGGGGCAAGGAAGCCGGTATCACAGCCTCCGGAGTCCGACGCCTAATGGTGCGAGACAAAACCAGCCGTTCCAGCGACGCTGGTGTATACTCGCCAAAGGACGGGATTGGAAATGGAAATCCCGGTTAGAGCGATGCCCAGGGACCCGAGCATATCACTTGATGGCCGTGTGCGCGCGGAAGTGCTGCGTGGCGCCGAGACGGCCGACTTCTTCAGCACGGTGCCGACCCGAGACTTGCAGGCCATCCTGCGCAGCAGTCAGACCCTTCCTATCGAAAACCTGGTCAACACCGGCACGGTCCGGATCGATGTCCCGAATCAGCGTATTTTCCGGGACATTTACTGGAAAGGATCATTCGCGGCGGACAGCCTGCTTGGGTGGGAGCAACGGGTGCGGACGGAGAACCTGCATCCGGAAGTCTACCAGCACGGCAAAATCTTCGCCGGCGGCAGCTTCTGGAAACGCTTCGACAAGGTCGAAAACGGAGTTGCAACCGGACAGGTGGTCAACTACACCATGGAATGGCTGCCCGGAGATCCGGAGGTGCGCACCGTGTCGTATCCAGACGACCAGCGAGCCTATTTCCGGAAGGATCAGGTGATCCTCCTTCTGCATTACCGAAACGATCCTTACCGCCAGGTATACGACACCATCAAGATCATCGACCAGAACAACGCCGTCGGCGTTATGCACGTTGGCGACTTCCCGAACGGCACGGAGTTCGCCACCTTCGTCCTGGCGCGCCACAACTACCCGTTCGAATTAGCCACGGACGACGACCAGAAGCTAATCGCCGCCGCGACGACGGCAAGGTAGCGCCGCCGCAGCGACCCGCCCTTATACTCACTGGGCTCCACCTGCGCCAGCCGCAATTGGCACCACCACTAACGAGGACACTGACAGTGACGACGGACGGGTTTCATCTGAGGTGAGCGTATCGTCGCCACTTAGAGACAATTCATGTGGACGTCGCCGACTCGTAGAAGTGCAGCAACCGTTCAAACTCCCGAGATGCGGTCTTCCAGGAGATCACGATGCCGCCGGCACCGGCCGCGTGACGGGCTATCCGGAAGGTGCGAACGCCGCGTCGGGGCGGCCCGGAGGATAGCTTGCGGGAACAGCCCTTCTCGCCAATGGACGTGGGCGATGGAATTCTTCTGGGGCCAGCAAGCACGCGTGAATCAATGCTAACCGTTTTCGCCCGGTCTCAAGAGACCTCAAGAAGCGGGCGGGCTCTGTCAATCTCGCAAATAGAGAGGCCAAGACAGGTTACTTGGAGATCTGCAATCCCTAGGGTACTCCTCTAGCAATAGCGCTCCGTACCCAAGTGATGGATGAAACGTGAATCCACTCGAATTAGCGGCGGAAGCTCTCTTGATCATTTCCGCTTCAGTAACTCCCTTGAATGTCTCCCCGAATTGTGCGCTACATCCGTTGAACCCGAAGTCCATCTTTCTATATCTTGCCCCTCCTGCCTTCTTTTTACCTTGCTTCGGTACGAACACTTCCGCCGCGACAGCATTCGGGTCTACCAGAGGCTTCCGTGCCAAGCCCGGTTCTGGGCGCTGCTTCGCCATTTTGGCTTGCTCCTGCGTCGCACTCTCCCTCGCTTTCCGATCTATCCTGGCGATATAGGCTAAGCCCGCCCATACGATTGCGCCGACGAGAGTCGCTCCGATTCCGCTTAGTGCGATCAATCGCCTCATCCCTGCACCTAACGCTGGGGATCGCGTGCTGCCGCTAGCGGGCTCTAAGGAAGGCGGCATCGGTGGCGGCGCATTGGACTTCGACGCATGCAGTGCTTCAGCCGGATCTCCCAACATCGGCACGAGGTCGGCGATAAGCTGACGGAAGCTGGAGTCCGATACATCTCCACGCCAGCCACAAAGGTCGCCCGTCTGAATAGCTCGAAACCCCAAGGGGGGCTCTACTACATCGATAAGTAGCGGAATCAGCACGTTGCGCTTCAGGGCTTCGCTGGCTTCGTCCCGCACCCAGCCCGAGTTGACCGAAATCTGAGACCAAAGAACGATCACACAGCGAGCCTCTTGCAGTTGAGTCCCGATCACTTTGGCAAAGTCTTCTCCGGGGCGTAGTCTTCGGTCCCACCAGACGGACCACCCGACAGATTGCAGCGACTCCGCCAGGGCGCGGGCACGGGCGAGATCCTCCTTGGCGTAGCTCAGGAAAATGTCTGGCACCATCGTCATGCTCCTCTGACGCTTTCTGCGGTTAGCGCTGACGCTCTTTTCCGGATAAAGCCCGCTCTCTTTGCACGTCGCGCACAGGCGGGCGTCATCCAGTCCCGACTTCGTCTCGCATACTCGGTATTCGATTCGGTTGGTTTAACAGCCAAAACTGGAGCCGGTTGCCGAAACTGCGGATCTCCGTTTGATGTGCCATCGACCGAATTAGCGGTCAACAGCACAAAGAGGGCATCGGCTGGGATGAGTGCTTTATGCAAAGCTCGCCGCCTCCGTTCACCCAACACGAGGTAATCGTGGTCGAGGGTTAGGTCGTGGTTTCGCCCGCGGAGTTCCGAGACCGATTGTCGGGCGAGCGCAACGCCATGATGCCGATAGGTGGCATAGAAGCGGGCCATTGCGCCTCCTCTTTACGATACTGCACCCTCCGCCGGCCTTTACCGAGTGGCGGCTATTGCTTCACGCGCCTAGGATCTGCAGCACGACACGGGCGCCAGACACCGAAATGATTAAAACACACTTTCTTCGCGCTGACAATGACACCGATCGCTGTCGATAACAGCCCATACCACAACAATTAGGCATACCGTCCAGAAACGGCCTAAAGCCATGAAAGAAAACGCAGGCCGCCCGGTTCACGTTTACAACTCCGCCCACTTTTTTTGGGAATTGCTTTTTTCGGTTCGCCACCCTCTCCGCTTGTACCCAAGCGGCGCAGGTAGGACAGGGGGTTTCGCCTGTCCGCCTCAGCGCAGCATCTGGTTGAGGTCGCACAGGGCTTTGCTGTCGAATTTCGGTTTGCGGTCGTAGGTCATCAGGCCATTCACTTCCTGCTCGACGTCGGTCAGTTGTGTGTAGCAGATGCCAATGAAATTGGGCATCTTGCGCAGAGCCTCATAGAGGCCGCGCAGCCTGGCCAAGGCGGCGTCGGCGGTCTTCTCGATGCCGGAGTAGCCCCAGGCCTCGGCGGGAACATTCGTCCCGGCCGGGATGTAGGCGATGCCGCCGAACTCGGAGAGGTAGAACGGAACGCCGTTGTAGACGGAGCCGGGCACCAGGCGCGGCACGCGCTCGCCGGGCTTGCCGCCCATATCCTTGTACGCTTCGTAGAGCAGGTCGCCGGTGCGCGCGTAGTTGTGCACCGCGTAAAGGTCCGTCATCGCGGTGTGTTCCCAGCCCTCGTTGTCGATGACCAGCCGCGTGTTGTCCAGGGTCTTGGTCAGGACGTAAAGCGACTGGATGTAGTTCTGTTGTCGCGGGTCGCGCGCCACATCGGGCACACCCCAGCTCTCGTTGATGGGCGCCCAGATGATGACCGAGGGATGGTTGTAGTCCCGCTGCACCACGTCCATCCACTCCCTGGTGAAGCGCTCGACGCTGGCTGCGAGCGCCGTTGAATCCCATCTCCTTGGTCATCTTGATGTCGTACTGGATGGTTTCGTCGGTGGGAGGGAACAGCATCCGTCAGAAGACGGCGCACGCGATCGAACAGAGCGACAATTATGCCCCGTACGGTCCGAAAACTGGATCTGCCTGTTTGGCCTCTCCGGTAACTCCATCCCGAAGTGCGGAATCGACCCGTTCTCGGGATGGCTGGTCCCGCTTTCTGCTGCGGCCGTCCGTGACGCAAAGCTACCTTATTCATTGGACCCCGGAGTCCCTCCGGGGCCGGCGCTCTCCGGTGAGTTCGAGGTCTCCGCCTTAATACGCCGTCTTCCCCCCTCAAGCCGTGCTGTCAATCACAATCTCCGGATCCTGGCAGCTCTGCTTGCCCCCATCCGGTGTGCAGCACGACGTGTACTTGTACGTCTTTCCTGCCGTCCCGTTGACTACCCCTCCGTCGCTGGTGCCCTTGGCCCCGCTGTAGCTAGTTTTTGGCAACGGGCTCGAATTATTTTCGAACGTGACTCTCCAGGCGCCTTGGTTGCTGGTGAACGTGACCGTATCGCCGTTGAATGCGTGTTGGCTATTGGGGGTCGCGTTCCCGCTAGAATGGATGTTGACTGCATGTGGAACCGGCATCTGCTATCTCCTGTTTGGCTTTCACCGTTTTGGACTTGGCGCCGGCACCTTCGCCGCCACCAGCTTCTGAAACCGGGGGTCTGACCGCATGCGTTCGAGCTCCCGCTCCTTGACGATTTCCTCCGACGAATAGCCGGCCTTGACCGCCGACTCCAGTTCCGCCAGAGCGCGTTCCCTCTGCCCGGCCAATTCATACACCATCCCCGCTTTGAAGTGTACCGCTACTTCGAGCGGACTCTGCTCGAGCGCCTTGCCGATCCCCGCCAGCGCCGGCGCCATCTCACCCAGTTTCGCATGGTATTCCGCTTCGCACGCCAGCAGCATCGAGTCCGCGGGACGCCGCTCCTGTTCCTTCTTCACCAGCTCGATGGCCTGCCGGTACGCCGGCGCGGCTTTCATGCGCGAGGTCGAGGACCACCGGCACGCATCGCCGTAGTTGCCCCAGAAGGTGTAACGCGCCGGCACCAGTTCCACCGCCCTCGCCATGTTCGGCACGGCTTCGTCATAGCGCCCCAGGAAGTAGAGAAGCGACCCCAAATTCGAATACCCCGGCCCCGATGGCTTCAATGCCAGCGACTTCTGCAGCGCCGCCACCGCCTGCGGGTAGTGCCCCCACTTGAGGTACATCCCGCCCAGGTTGTTGTAGCCCATCACGTTGTCCGGCGTCAGCACGGTCACCGTCCGGAAATTTTGTTCCGCCTCCTCGTAGCGCCCGTGCAGCGCGTAGAACTTACCCAGCACGTTGTACCCGGCCCAGTGCCCTGGGCGCATTTGGATCGCCCGCTTGTACGTCGCCTCGGCGTCCTCCAGCTTCCCCATTCCGTTGTACGCGTCCCCCAACATGTAATACGCATCGGCCCTGGTCCGGTCGATCGCAATCAGGCGTGTCAGTTCGCGCACCGCCGCTTCGAACTTCCCCGTCTGGCTATACAGAAGCGCCATCGCCAGCCGCGTCTCCGGAAGGTCCGCGTTCAACTCCAGCGCGCGCTGGCAGGCCGCGCGCGCCTGATCGAAAAACTTCGCGTCGTGCGAGACGCCATACCGGCCGAGGTTCGCCGACCCCAGCGCGGCGTAGGCCAAAGCGTAGGTGGCGTCCTTCTGCACCGCGACTTCGAAAAGGCCGCCGGCCAGCGCGAAATCGTCGGCCCGGCGGCCCTGCAAATAGCCCAGCCCCTTGGCATAGGCCTCATACGCCGCTGGGACCGTGGTCCGGCCCGCGGCGAGCGCGCGGCGCATCTCCGGATTCAAATTCAACGCCAGCATCTCCGCCACGCGGTCCGCCATCGTGTCCTGAATCTCGGTGATGTTGGCCAGGGTCGCATCGATGGTTCGGGAGGCGATCTGCTTCCGCTTCACCGCGTCCACCAGGTTGGCGATCAGCCGTAGCCGGTCCCCGTTCCGCTGCAGGCTTCCCGTCACCACCAGCGTGGCGCCGAACACCTGGTGCGCCGCCGCCGCATTGGTTACCGGCTGCTGGCGTACCTCGCTCGAGGGCACTACCCACAGCGCGTCCTGAAAACGCTGCAACTGTCCCAGGTTGGCCGTCAGCGTCTCCGCCATGCCGTCGCACAGTGCCTGCGTTTCCCGGTCGCCGGCGATGTTCGTGAACGGCAGCACGGCGATGTGCCGCTCCTCGTTCAGCCGCAACGTGTCGCGCCAGACCCACGCCGCGGAGGCGCCGGCCACCAGCGCCGCGGCTCCAACCCACCGCAAGATCCGCCGCCTCCGCACTTGCTTCCGCAACCCCGTCGAAAGCGGCGAGACAATGGTCAGCGTCGGCGTTTCCTCCGCCACCCGGCCGGTCGCCCGCACCGAAATCGGGCTGCCGCTCACCGCCTTTAGATCGCGCAGCAACTCTTCCATGCTGGAATACCGCTGCTCCCGATCCTTCGCCAATGCCTTGTCCACGATCTGCTGGAAGGTCTCCGGCAGGTCCGCCCGCGTCGCGGAGATCTTGGGCGCCGGTTTGTTGTAGACGGCCTGCATCACTGCCAGCGCATTCGGTCCCTGGAACGGAAGTTCCAGCGTCGTCAACTGGTGGAGCAGCACGCCGTAGGAGAAGATGTCCGTGCGGTGATCCACCTCCGTCCCGTACGCCTGTTCCGGCGACATGTACGCAGCCGTTCCCACTATGTTTCCCGTGCCCGTCCGCCCCGCGCTGTCGCGCAGCTTCGCCAGGCCGAAATCGGTGATCTTGAGCGAGCCCTCGGCCGTGAGCATCACGTTGTCGGCCTTGATGTCGCGATGGATGATCCCGTGCGCGTGCGCGTGGGCCAACCCCTCCGCAATCTGCCACGCGTATTCCAGGATCTTGTCGAACGGCAGCAGTTCGCCCGACGTCTTTTTCCGCTTCAGCAGGCTGTTCAGCGTCCCTCCCGGCAGAAACTCCAGCGCCAGAAAACGCTCCGCGCCCTCGATATCGAGCTCGAAAATCGTGGCGATGTTGGGGTGATTCAGCGCCGAAATCGCCCGCGCCTCGTCCTCGAACCGGCCCGCCGACGCTTCCGACTCCGCCATCGAAGCCGGCAGAAACTTGAGCGCCACCAAGCGCCCGAGCCGAACATCCCGCGCCTTGTAAACCACTCCCATTCCGCCCTCGCCGATCTTGCCGAGAATCTCGTAATGGGAGACCGTCTTGTCCATGGGGCCGCTGTCCCATGATTGTAACGGCAAAAGGGGCGCGACTCCGCATGCTTTTTTAGGAGCTTGATTCTATTGCTCCTCCCGGCCTTTGCCGGCGTCTCCCGTCGCGGCCTCCCCCAACCTTCGTGCAATCATGAGAACGGAGGAGGAGAACCATGGGCCAAGAAGGAATGCTTTGATCGGTTCGTCCCCTTTTCCGCTTGTACCAAGCGGCCGTCGAGCCGGAAACCCTTTAGATCCAATAGCACCTGCCCCAAAAACCGCTTGGGCCAAGCGGCGCAGGTAGGACAGGCGGTTTCGCCTGTCCGCCTCACCGCAGCATCTGGTTGAGGTCGCGCAGGGCTTTGCTGTCGAATTTCGGTTTGCGGTCGTAGGTCATAAGGCCGTTCACTTCCTGCTCGACGTCGGTCAGTTGCGTGTAGCAGATGCCGATGAAATTGGGCATCTTGCGCAGAGCCTCATAGAGGCCGCGCAGCCTGGCCAGGGCGTCGTCGGCGGTCTTCTCGACGCCGGAGTAGCCCCAGGCCTCGGCGGGAACATTCGCCCCGGCCGGGATGTAGGCGATGCCCCCGAACTCGGATAGATAGAATGGCGAGCCGTTGTAGACGGCGCCGGGCACCAGACGCGGCACGCGCTCGCCGGGCTTGCCGCCCATGTCCTTGTAGGCCTCGTAGAGCAGGTCGCCGGTGCGCGCGTAGTTGTGTACCGCGTAAAGGTCCGTCATCGCGGTGTGTTCCCAGCCCTCGTTGTCGATGACCAGCCGCGTGTTGTCCAGGGTCTTGGTCAGAACGTAAAGCGACTTGATGTAGTTCTGTTGCCGCGGGTCGCGCGCCACGTCGGGCACACCCCAGCTCTCATTGATGGGCGCCCAGATGATGACCGAGGGATGGTTGTAGTCCCGCTGCACCACGTCCATCCACTCCCTGGTGAAGCGGCCGACGGCGGCTTCGTCGAACACCTGCGCGTTGGCCATCTCGCCCGAGACCAGGAAGCCCAGGCGGTCCGCCCAATAGAGATAGCGCGGGTCCTCGACCTTCTGATGCTTGCGAGCCCCGTTGAATCCCATCTCCTTGGTCATCTTGATGTCGTACTGGATGGCCTCGTCGGTGGGAGGTGTGAGCACGCTCTCCGGCCAGAAGCCCTGGTCGAGCACGGACTTGAAGTAGATGGGACTGCCGTTGAGCAGCAGGCGGCCGTTCTCGGTGGACACGGAACGGAAACCGAAATAGGAACTGACGCGGTCGACCACCTCGGTCCCGCGGCGCAGTTCGAAGACGACGTCATAGAGAGTCGGCCGCTCGGGGGTCCACAGCCTGGGCGATGCGACGCCGGTGATCAACGGGGAAGTCTGGCCCCCGACGCGAGTCATCGCGGAACCCACGACTTCGCCGGCCGACCGAATGATGACGTGGAACTCCAGCGCCGCCTGCGGTTCCGCGATGCGGGGCTCGAAGCGCACCACACCGTCATTGGTGGGGGTGATGCGCACGCTTTCGAGGTGCGATTCCGCGACCGGCTCGATCCAGACCGTCTGCCAGATGCCGCTCGATCGCGTGTACCAGATGCTCTGGGACTTGGGGCCCCAGTACTGCTTGCCCCGGGGGATGGAGCGATCGGTGGGCGGGTCCTCGGCGCGGACGGTGATCACGTTGCTGCCGGCGGCCGCCAGCGGAGTGATGTCGAGCACGAACGGCGTGAAGCCGCCCTCGTGGTTTCCGGCGAACTTGCCGTTGACCCACACCATCGCTCGATAGTCGACCGCGCCGAAGTGCAGCAGCAGGCGGCGGCCCTTCCATTCGGCGGGCGTGGTGAGCGAGCGGCGGTACCAGACCCAGGGATGATAGGACGTATCGCCGATCCCGCTGAGCTTGCTCTCAAAACAATAGGGCGCCACGATGCTGCGGCTGAACTTCTTCGCGCCGCTCGCCCAGTTCTCGGCGAGCCCGGCGTTGGCGTCGTCGAATTCGAATTCCCAACGGCCGTTGAGGTTGAGCCATTGCTCGCGCTGGAACTGCGGCTCCGGAAACTCGGGGCGCGGCACGGATTCTGCCGCCCACAGACAGGCCACCGAAAAGAGGAAACAGAATGCTTTCTTCATCAGCGACGAGAATACCAAAGAACCGCGCAGGATCGGAGAGCAAGAAATGGCGGCTGGGTGTAAACTGAGCAGGATCCGGGAGTCCACTATGAAAACCATGAATGACAACGATCGGAACCGCCGCGGGTTCCTGCAACGGCTGATGGCGCTCGGAGGTCTCTCCGCGGCCGCGCCCGCCGCTGGTTTGGCGCAAGCCGGCCGGGCCGCCGGCGCAAGCATTCTGCCCGACTACGTCCGTGGCCAAGACTACAAGTCGCTGAAGCAATCGAGCTTCGACCGCACCGGAGGCAACGCCGACCGCTGGCCCATGCAGCCCGGCGCCACGCAGGAGTTGTTCAATGCCGAAGGCCCGGGGGTCATCTCGCACATCTGGTTCACCATCTCCGCACAGAGCGCCAATCACTTGAAGGAGCTGGTGCTGCGCATTTACTGGGACGGCAATGCCAAGCCCAGCGTCGAGACGCCCATCGGCGACTTCTTCGGCCTCAATCTCAACCAGTACATGATCTACGAGTCGGCCTATCTGGCCTGCTCGCCGGGCCGATCGCTGAACTGCTACTTCGCCATGCCTTATCGCAAGTCCGCGCGCATGACGGTCACCAATGAAGGGCGGCAGCAGGTCGGCGCATTTTACTCCAACATCGACTATATGACGGTTCCGTCGCTCCCCGACGACGCGCTCTACTTCCACGCCCAGTACCGCCAGGCTTCCCCCTGTGTCCCGGTCAGAGGCGAAGCCGCCAAGCTGAATCCCGACGGCAAACTGAACTACGTCTACGCCGAGACGCGGGGACGCGGGCACCTGATGGGAGTGACGATCGGAGTGCTGCTCAACGCGGACGGATGGATGGGCGAGGGCGACGAAATGATTTTCATCGACGACGAGGCCAAGCCCGCCATCGTCGGAACCGGCTCGGAAGACTATCTACTGGGAAGCTGGAACTTCGGAGGCCGGGATGGCGCGGTGCCCTTTGCCCACCGCTACTATGGCGCGCCGCTCATCATCATGGCCGAGCGCACCGGCGGCCGCTACTGCTGCTACCGCTGGCACGGCGACAACCCGGTCACCTTCACCAGGTACCTGAAGCACACCATGGAACACGGCCACGGCAACGACCGCGGCGACAACTGGTTCTCGGCCTGTTACTGGTACCAAAACACGCCGTATACCGATTTCCCGGCGCTGCCCCCGGTTGCCGAGCGCATTCCGGTGGTGAAGTTGCCGGTAGGGTAAGACTCCCGGGTCGTTGCAGAATTCCCGATTTGACCGCGCTGGAACAATTTTGCAGAAAATGTTTTGAAGAGGGACTCGAACCGAGTAGAATGATGTTTCTCAGCCAAAACCCTACTTGGAGAGCGAGTCCCTCATGCAGATTAGCCTACTGGAGACGCTGGCGCAATACGGAAGCATTCTGCAGGATTGGTTGTTTCCCCGCTTGGAAGAAGAACTGGGGCCACTGTCGGAGAAGCACCAGCAATTGGTGAAGGTGTTGGGCTTGCTGGAGATCGACCGGTGGATTCCATGCCGCCGGGGGCGGGTGGGGAGACCGCAGCGGGACCGGCGCGCCATCGCCCGGGCGTTCGTGGCCAAGGCGGTGTGCAATTTCGGGACCACGAGTGCGCTGCGAGATCATCTGCGGACGGATGCCACACTGCGCCGGATCTGCGGTTGGGAAAATGTTCGGAAGGTTCCCGACGAATCGGTGTTCTCGCGCGCTTTCGCCGATTTTGCCGAGACGGAGTTGCCGCAGCAGGTCCACGCGGCGCTGATCGCCAAAACGCAAGCGGAACGGTTGATCGGGCATGTCAGCCGGGATTCGACGGCGATCGCGGTGCGCGAGCGGCCGGTAAAACCACCCGAAACGGCGGAAGAGAGCCGCGAGAAGGCCGCGCGGGCGAAAGCGCCGCGCCCCCGGCGCCGGGGCAAGAAAGCGCGTGAACAAGCGCGCATCCAACGGCAGGTGATCATGACGTTGCCCGCCATGCTGGCCGAGTTGCCGCGGCACTGCGCCATCGGCTGCAAGACCAATAGCCACGGCCGCAAAGAGACTTGGCGCGGATACAAACTGCATCTGGATGTGGCCGACGGCCAGATCCCGATCAGTTGTTTGTTGACCTCTGCTTCGCTGCATGACAGTCAGGCGGCTATTCCCTTGGCCACGCTGACGGCCACGCGGCTGACGACTATGGACTCGCTACGACAGCGATCGATTCACGGGGCTGGGCGGCTTCGGAACCATCGCCTGGCGCAGGCGCTGTTCCGCTTCGGCGCTCCAGTAGCCGCAGTCGAGCTGCAGAAAGACCGAGGTGTACGGCAGCGTCATGTTGGTCTTGATGATCAAGACCCGGAAAGTCTGGCCGGCCTGATCGAGCAGCGAGATGATCTTCTCGTGCTCCATGACGTTCACCTCGCGCTTTTCCAGCAGCTTGGCAAGCTGCTCGCGATAGGCCGAGATGCCCGGGGAGTCTTCCTCCCGGACGAACTTCAGCTCCTGGTCGGTGTAGATGATCGGCCGGACATGCTTGGACGCCCCGACGGCCGCCAGCACTTTTTCGACGACCTCGAGCTGATCGGCGCCGGAGACCACGGTCTCAATCGCGCTGCGCGACTGAGCGGGATAGGCAGAATCGGCGATGACGATCCAGTTGCGGTGGCCGAATACGGGGATGGCTTCCTGCAGCTTCTGCTGCCAGTTCGGGGCGGAAGGCCCGCTTTGAGGCGCGCAGCCGGCAACCACAACCATCGACACGACGATGAGAGCGAGAAACGTATAGTGCATGTTCACACCTTCAGAAATATTTTTCGGCGGTACATCCAGAAGAGCGCCAGCCAGTACACCAGAAGCACTGCCATGCCCCGCAGCAAGGGTTCGGTTCCCGTTCCGAACACTTGAAACAGGCCGCGCCCCAGGTGAATGCGGAAGGAATCGGTAATGAACCGCTCCCACAAGTGCGCCATCACGTAAGCGGCAATCGAATTCGTGCCGATCACCACCAGCGGAAACGCCCACCTCCTCCATCCCCGCACCTCGGTCAGCCAGCAGAACGCGGCGAGGAAGAAGAAGCACAGACCTCCGCTGAACAGAGTCCAGCTCGGCGTCCAGATGCGTTTCACGACCGGGCAAATCCCGGCGACGTGCAGCAGGAGACCGGAGGCGACGCCGATCGCCCCGGCTGCCAGCAGGCGGCGCATCGGGATCCGCGGCGCGGACGCGCGCAGCCAGCGGCCGGCCACGAGCCCCAGGATCATGGTGCCCAGCGTGGGAATAAAGCTCAGCGTCAAGTACCCCCCGCTGTTGGCCACAAACGGCGAGGTTCGCGAGAACAGATTCAGGAACCACTGGTCGAACGCGTTCCCCAGGTTGGCGTTCTTGTTCCAGTGCGCGGCGAATCCCGCGTAGTGGTGTTGCCAGTCCGGCGGCACTCCCACGGCCTGCCAGTTGAATCCCGGTCCGGGCAAGGGGTACACAGCCCAAGCCAGCCAGTAGCCCGTGAGGATCGCGGCGAGCGCGGTCCATTGCCAGCGCGGCCGGCAGAAGCCCAGCAGAAACAGAAGCGGATAGCCCAAGCCGATCTGGGTGAGCGTGTCTTCAAACGTGAAGTACGTCTGCTTGCTCGACATGGAGCGGAGGAAGATGCCGAGGGCGACCAGCGCGAACGCACGCCAGAGTGCGTGCCCGAACAGAGGGCCAAACGTCTTGCCTTTCGCCAACCGGCTGGCGATCGAGTAGGGCAGCGCCACGCCGACGAGAAACGAAAATCCGGGCTGGATGGTGTCATGCAGCGAGCAGCCGGCCCAATCGACGTGGGTCTGGTGGTAGGCGAGAAAACTCCAGAACCAGTTGCCAGGGAAGGCCTGGGCCACCCGGGCGAGCCGCAGCACCTCGGCCATCATGAGCAGCATCACGAGGCCGCGGTACGTGTCGATCGCCAGGTTGCGCGGCGCCGGCAAGGATGGAACCGCAGACTGCAAGGCGCACCTCCTCCTGTTCGATCCGCCTCGCTATTGTATCCAAAACGGCGCGGAGCGCAAACGTGGGTTAAGATGGACTGCAATGGCAATGCACCAGACTAGCTTACTCAGGCGACAGTTCCTCGGGTTGTGCACGGCGGGCCTGGCGATGGCCCAAGAGAAGAATCCCCAGGATGAGGTGATCGCCACCGCTACTCAGGACACGACCCCGCGCGTCGGGGTGGTGCTGTCCAGCTTCGCGGGCGGCGATGAGCACGACGGCTCCAAACTCGCGGGCCTGGCTTCGCCCCAACCGAAGGATGCCGACCTCAGCGACGAGTTCATCGAAGCCTGGGTGCGCAAGGCCATAGAAATGGGCTCGCCGCGCGCCACCGATCTGTCAAAGATCGTCGCCCCCGACGACTGGGTGGTCATCAAGACCAACATTTCCACCTGTTACGGGCTGGCGCCTTCGGTGAAGGACGGCGGCGCGCACCAGCCGTATATCGCCGGCTCGGTGACCGACCTGCGCGTCGTCCGGGCGGTGATCCGCTACCTGGTTGAGAACAAATGCGGCGCGCGCATCACCATCGCCGAAGGCTCGGAGCAGTGGCTGCCGGTGGAGAAGTCCAAGTCGCCGGTGGACGGCTGGACCACCGAATGGGGCGGCGCGTTCGGCGGGCTCAGCTATCGGAAGATGGTGGCGGAGTTCTCAAAGCAGCACCCCGGCGTGCGCTTCGAGATCGCCGACCTGAACTTCAGCGAGAGCCTGGAGTTGCCCGTGCCCGGCAAGGCCCTGGCGCGGCAAAACCCCTCGGGCGCCTACGCCATCGCCAAGCTGATCCAGCAGTGCGACAAGCTCATCAGCATTGCACCGCTCAAGACCGACGCCCGTACCGGTGTGGCGCTGACATTCAACAACTACTTCGGCATCGCGCCTGGCGCGAAGTACGGATTTCCGAAAAGCGCGCTGTTGAAGCTCGGCAGTCCCGAAGAAGTGATGGTGGACCTGTTCCGCTACCACCCCGCCGACTACTGCATTCTGGGCGGGCCGTTCGGCGTGGAGGGCGATGGTCCGGATGGGCCCGGCGCGGTTGCGGTGCATCACAACTTGCTGGTGACGGGAACCAACGCCTTGTCGGTGGACGCGATGGCGACGCTCCTCATGGGCTTCAAGCCGGAGGAAGTGCCGTACTTTGCGCTCGCCGAGAAGAGCGGGGACTTCGGCACCCCTGGCACGGATTACATCTGGACCCGCGGCAACGACATCGAGCAAGCCACCCGCGCTTTCCGCAAGCCGGCTAAAAAATAGGGCTTTCTACCACTCCGCGACGGAACCGTCTTCGTGGAAGGATCGAGCCATGGCGCGAGTGCCTCCGAAGGGGTACTTCTTCAGCGCCTCCTCGGTGAGGTCGAAGCCGAGGCCGGGCTTATCCGGCAACGGGAACCGTCCGTCGACCATGCGCATGGCCGGGAAGCCGAGCCACTCCTCCCACACCTTGTCTTGACTGGACCGGTTGACCCCGCCGCACACTTCCTGAACCAGGAAGTTCGGCATGGCGGCGTCCACGTGCAGCGAGGCGATGCCGCCGATGGGACCCTCGCAGGCATGTGGCGCCATGGAGATGCCCGAGGCCGCCGCCATGGCCCCCACCTTCCACAGCGCGGTAATGCCACCCACGTGGTTGACGTCCGGCTGCAGGATGTCCACGATGCCCTGCTCGATGAGCTCGCGGCAGCCGTAGGAAGCCACCAGGCGCTCCCCCGTGGCAATCGGCGTCGTCGAGCGCCGGGAAACGCGGGCCATCGCTTTCATGTTCTCAGGAGGGCAGGGTTCCTCGACGAACAACAGGTTGAGCGGCTCGACTTCCTTCACCATGATGGCAGCCACAGTGGCGCTTGGCTTGGCGTGGAAGTCGCAGGCGATGTCGATGTCCGGCCCCAGCACTTCGCGCGCCATGGCCAGGGGTTGTATCGCACGGTCTATCTTGACGTGCTTTTCCAGCCACTCGTAGTAGCCCGGAATTCCGGTCTTGAAACAGCTCACGCCTTGCTGGATGGCGGATTCGCGCAGCTTGGCCAGTTGCTCGCGCGTGCTGGCCGTAGCGTGGTAGTAACCGCGCACGCCGCGCGGGTCGAAAGGCCCGCCCAACAGCTTGTAAACGGGCATGCCGAGGATCTTCCCCCGCAGGTCCCACAGGGCCTGGTCGATGCCGGAAATCGCCGAGCCCATCACGGGCCCCGCGCGGTAGAAGCTGTGCACGTACATCGACTGCCAGTGGTGTTCCACCTGCATGGGATCGGCGCCGATGATGTGCTCGCGGAAGTCGTTGACGCAGGCCATCGTCGCGCCGGCCTTGCCCTCCAGCGTGCCCTCTCCCCAACCCACCAGGCCCGCGTTGGTTTCCAGCTTGACGAAGACGTAGGGGCGGTCCGAATTCGGCGTGAGCGAGACGCCGAACACCTTCATCTCCGTGACGCGGACTTTCGAACCGACTTCCTTGAAGGCGTCACTGGGGCCGCGTGCCGCCGCCGGGCCCCTGGGGACCTGCCCCGGAGTGGCCGGAGGCCTCGCCTGCGCCAGCAACTCAACCTGGCAATCGTCGCAACCACCGGCGAACGCAGTCGTGCCCACCGCCAGCGTCCCCGCAATCCCGCCGAAGAACTCTCGCCGCCTCATGCCGCACGCTCCTTGTACTTGTCCAGCGCCGCTTCGCTGACCGTGATTCCGAGCCCCGGGCCCGTGGGCAAAGCCGCGAACCCTTCTTTGACAACTTCCACCGAAGCCCCCGCGATCTCCGCCCGCATGCGGCGGTCCCCCTCGGCTTCCGGCAGCGGGATTTGCTGGATGAAGAAGTTGGGCAGCGACGCCGCCAGTTGCAGCGCCGCGGCGGTGGCCACCGGACCCCCGTCATGGTAGGGCGCGGCGGCGACGTAGTAAGTTTCCGCGATGGCCGCCATGCGCCGGATCTCGGTGATCCCGTTGAGCGCGATGTCCGGCCGGATGACGTCGATGGCGTCTTCTCTCAGCAGGTCCTGGAACGCGCCTCCCGTGCGTATGTGTCTGCCGATGCCGATCGGCGTTACGTTCTCGGCTGCAATCTTGTTGATGGCGCCGAGGTTCAGCCCCGGGCAGGGCTCGTCGAACCATAAGAGGTGGAACTTCTCGAGGGCGGTGGCCGCGCTCGCGGCGTCCCCCGGCGTCAGGCTGCCTGCGCCGTCGAGAACGAAATCGAGGGTCGGGCCTCCCGCGCCACGAAGAGCATCGAGCCGCTTGCGGGTAGCGACCACCCACGCCTGGCCCTGATTGCGGGCGGGGGGCGGCGGAACCGGAACCAGGAAGGCGCGATAGCCGGCCGCCTGCGCCCTTTGCATGGCGGCGATCAGCGCGGCGTCCGAGTCTCCGGCGAGAGGCGCCAGCGCCCGCGCTTTGAATCGCGTGGGCCCTCCCAGCACCTGGTAGACGGGCGCCTTGGCGACTTTGCCCACGATGTCGAGCAGCGCCGAGTCGATGGCCGCGCGCAATCCGCCGAGCGCAGTAAGGCTGCGGGCGATCACCTCATAGGACGTTGCCGGTTGACCTTTGACGGCCTGCGACGCTTGGGCCAAGTCCGCGGCCGTGGCCAAGGCGCACTCGCCGTAGCCGGTTACCCCTGAGCGCGTGCGCAGGCGAGCGATGGTGTAAGCGCGCCGCGAGACGGGCTCGCGTACCGGGAAGGCCGTGAGATCGGAGATCTCCAGCCCCGGATCGCGGGTTGCCGCCGCGGCGGAGGCCTGGGCCGCGGTTAGAGTCATCAACCGCGTCCTCCGCATTTGGACGATAGACAGCATGAGAGACCTCCTCTGAGAGCCGTGCCCTCGACGAGCACCAGCCAGGCGTCGAGATGAGTCTCGACGCTGCACGCATGAGTGCGTGCGCTACAAATGGGTCAGATCCAGTCGAGCGGTGCAGCAGTGCCACCGCGCCCGCCCTGCCGCTGCTTGTAGTTCTCCTCGTTCAGATCCACACCGAGTCCCGGCGCCTCGGGCCTGGCGGCGAACCCGCCCTTCACCTCGGGCGGAACTTTGGCCATCGCCAGAACCCCGCCGCCGGCGCCGCCCATGGCGCCTTCACTGGTGAGGAAGTCCATGATCGAGAGGCCCACGTGGATGCAGGACATCGTCAGCCAGATGCCGCCCACGTTGTGCGTCGCCACGGGGATGCGGTAGATCGCCGCCAGATTGGCGATCTTCATGAAGGCCGTGATCCCACCGCAAAACGCGATGTCCGGGTAAATGTAGTCCACCGCCTGTTCCTTCAGGAACGGATAGAATCCTTGCGGCATCTCGCACTTCTCGCCGGTCAGAGAGCGGCACGCGGCACTCGCGCTTGAGGGCCACCCAGTTGTCGGAGAATTGCGGCTGCAGGGGATCCTCGAACCACTTGGGCTCGATGCCTTCCACCGCGCGGGCCATGGCCTTGGCGCTGGGAAGATCGTACTCGTTGTGGCAGTGGACCATGATGTCGTAGTCGAACCCCAATTCCTGCCGGACGTTTTCGAAGGAGGTGCGGAGCTTGTGCAGATCCTGGGTGCTCAACGAAGTGGTGTAGCGGCCCATGGGCACGCCGAACACCGAGTGGGTGTTGATCTTGGCGCCCCGGAACCCCAAGGGATTCGCCTTGAACTGGTCGGCCCAGGCCTTGACCGCTGCCTTGTCGAGCATGTTGCGAGGTTCGGTGTTGATGAAGAAAGGCACCTTCTCGCGGAAAGGACCGCCCAACAGCCGGTACACCGGCAGGCCCGTCAAACGGCCCGCCAAATCCCACAGCGCCATGTCGATCCCGCTGAGAGCCGGAATCCGCGACATGTACGTGTGCATGAGTGTGGACATGCGGTGCCAGTGGTATTGGATGGCGAGCGGATCCTGCTTGACGAGCAGCGGCTTGTACACCTCCATCCAGGCCTTCATCATCGACATGGTGACGCCGGATTCCCCGAAGCCGGAGATGCCCGCGTCCGTGTCGATGCGGATCATGGTGTGGCTGCTGGAGGGCCTCATCTTGACGTCGGTGATGCGGACCTTGCCGAGGTCGGCGGCGGTGAGCCTCTCGAAGGGGGCGAAGAGGCCGGCGAACGGAAGGGCCAGAGCGGAACGGAAAAAGTCTCGTCTTAGCATAGCGTTGCCATTCTATCGCAGACTCGTTTCGGGCGGGCGAGGTGTGGATGCCCTCTTCATCCGGCCCGGGCACGTAGAGTCGAGGATGGGCGCGGGTGCGGACGCCGAGCGCCGTCCCGTTTCCCATCCCCGCTCATCAAACCGGACGTGCCCATTTCGAGCATCCGGCTTTCCGACTGGTTTCACCATAAGAGATTCGGATGAGGCCCCAGGTGAACCCGGCGCAAGCGTATCACGCCCAGTTCCCCGTAAATCACCTCCATCGAGAAGCGATTCGTGCCGGACGTCGGCAGCTTATGGCGCCTCCTCAGGAATTGCCGAACCCGCTTCATCACATACCAGTCCACCGCCCGGTAGGCCATCAACCGCGTCCCATAGCTGAAGTAATTCGACCAGCCCCGCACGATGCGGTTAAGTCGATCTCTCACCTCCACCCAGGGCGCTTGGTTTCCCGGCCGCAGGAGGTCGGCCACCTTCTGTCGGACACGAGAGATGCTCTTCTTCGACGGCTTGGCTCCCATCACCCAACCGCCATCCTTGCGAAAGCGATCCGCGCCAAATGTGTACCCCAGAAAATCGAAGCTCTCCCGGCGAGCCTGCCGGATCGTGGTTTTCCCGTCATTCAGCGTGAGTTTCAATCTGCCCATCGTCTGCCGCGTCCATTCCAGTGCGTCCTGGGCCGCTCCGCGGCTCAGGATCACGAAATCGTCCGCGTAGTTCACGACGTGCGCCCTGAAAATCTCACCCCGTTTGGTGATCCGCCAGTACTTCAGAAAACGGTTCATGTACAGGTTGGCCAACAGAGGACTCACAACACCTCCCTGCGGGGTTCCGCAGGACTTGTCCTTACCGCCGGTCAACCGCCGCTTCCCATTTTCATCCCGTTCCTCGACCGGAACTTTTAGCCACATCTTGATCAGACGCAGCACCTTCCGATCGACGATTCTCCGAGCCACACATTGTAGAAGTTCGGAGTGCGGAATGGTGTCAAAGTACTTGGACAGATCGGCGTCCACCACGTCGGTGTAGCCTGCTCGGAGTAGCTGGTGAACTTCCTGGATTGCATCTTGCGCGCTTCGTTTCGGTCGATAGCCATAGGCACATGGCTCCAGGTCCGCCTCGAAGATCGGCTCCAGCACCAACTTAGCAGCGGTCTGCGTCACCCGGTCCCGTATGGTCGGAATACCGAGCGGCCTCTCGCCGCCGCCAGGCTTCGGGATCATCACCCGTCGCACTGGCCCCGGTTTGTATGTTCGGTTGCGCAGTTCGTTCCCAAGTCCGGTCAACCACTCTCCCAACCCTGCCGACTCGATCTCGTTGAAGCTCTGCCCGTCCACGCCAGGCGCGCCCTGGTTCGACTTCGCCAGAGCGTAGGCGTGGCGCAGTATGTCTTCCCGGTAGATCTTGTCGTAGAGCTGATAAAAGCGATATTCCGGCTCTTCCTTCGACTTACGGTACAGCTTGATCTGAAGCCTCCGGATCTTGAATGGTGTTTTCAGACTCATCGTCAATCACCTCACCTTTGCCTCTTCACAAGCGCACCAGAAGTGAGGGCCCTTCCCTCCGCCGGCGTTACCCGGCCTCATCGGTACCTCTGGCCCTCTCCGACTCCCGGCCTGGCCGCCGTCCCTACTCAACGGCGTGGGAGCCGCGACCTCCCGCCAGTACCGGGTCTCCCTCAATTACCTAGGCCACCTTCCTTGCATGCCGTGCCCACTACCCCGGCGGACCGGCCAAGTGCTCATCGGTTTCTTCCTTGGACCGCGCGGCCTTCCCCGTCGAACAGGAGGGTCGGCGTCCGCATCTTCACTTTCGAGGCCTGCTCAGGCTTTACTCGCGTTACGGCCTGCAAGGTTGCTCGCCCACCTGAAGTGGACTTTGTCACGAGGCTCCGATCCGTCCGGTTGCCCGACCGGATCGCCCGTCAGCTACAAAGGCATACCGATAACTCCTTTGGCGGGTCCTTCCCCCGCTGGTGATCTACGCCGTTGAGGCGCACTGTCCGAAAATGGGACTAGGTTCTTCCGAAAATAGACACCGCCTCATGTGTGCGGTCCTGTGTTTTCAAGAGTTTGCTGGGTTCGTTTGGTAGGGGAAGGTAATCCTTGGTTCTGAGAGCTGGCCTTTGCCGGTGCCGGTCGGTCGGAGTAGACTCGAACGCCGAGTCTGCCCAACCTTCGAATGTGGTGCCGGATCAGACGCTCCGTTTGGGTATCCGGGAGAGGCGCACGTTGCCGATCCCGGTAGGGTTCGCCGGTGCGCAGAACCTCGTAAACCAAAATCAAAAGGGTGTGTGCCACTGCGATCAGCGCGGGTGGCTTCTTGCCCCCTGACTTGGTGACCATGCGCCAGAACTTCTCCTTCAGAAAGCAGTTCTTCTTCGCCGCGGCGGCCCACGCGCACTCGGTCAGGGTGCTGCGCAGCCATGGATTACCTCCCGTTGTTCGGCTGCTTCGGTTCTTGCCCGCGCTCCGGTTGTTTCCCGGACAGACTCCCGCCCAGGAACTGATCTGTCTCTCCGACGGAAACTGCGCCATGTCCGGCCCCGTCTCGGCGAGGATCTTCGCCGCACTACGCTCCTGGATCCCCGGCACCGTCTGCAATAGCCGCCATTCCCGATCCAACCCCGCGGCCCGAATTTTTTCCGCGATATCCCGGTCTAACTCTTCCAGTTGCTCTTCTAGAAACCGCATGTGGGCCAAACTGTAGCGAATCATCTTTCGATGATGCTCACTCATCTGGTGTCCCTCCAACGCCGCCATGATCTCTGGAACCTTCTTCTTCGCCCGTCCTCGCGCGAACCGGGCGATTTCCTCGGGTTTCGCCTCCCCCTTCAGCAACGCTTCCAGCATCAACTGTCCGGAAACGCCAAAGACGTTGGAAAGCACATTGCCCAACTTCACGTTGGCGTCCTCGAGGATCTTCTGCACACGGTTCTTCTCCGCCGTCCCAGCACCATTCAGACGTTCTCTGCGCCGGGTCAGGTCCCGCAACTCCCGAATCGAGCGCGGCGGAATGAAACTCGGATGGATCATGGCGTGCCGCAGCAGGTGCGCCAGCCACCACCCGTCTTTGTCATCCGTCTTATGCCCCTTGCGCGCCTTCACCTCTTGCGCATTCGCCAAATACACCTTTACGGTATCTTCCAGCACATTGAACACGGGCTTCCAGTACGATCCCGTGCTCTCCATCACGACATGGGTGACCGCTTCCTTCTGCAACCAGTCCCGCAGTTGCTCCAATTCAGCCACCGTCGTGCCAAACCGCCGCTTCTCGACTCGGGGCTCCCCTTCGAGTGGTCCGATCATCACACATACCGACAACCACTTCTTCCCTACGTCGATTCCGGCACACCGCTCTACTGCTGCGCAAATCATATGGTTCTCCTTGATTGGCGGGAGAACGGTTGACGTCTATTGAGATATGTTCTTCCACGGCTCGACTGCTCCATTCGGGGATTCACCACGTCAACCTGGCCAGTTTCGTTTTCGGGCCCAACTGCGCACCATTACCTATTCCGGCCGCCTTCTCCAGCCTTCTGCAGCATATCCCCGGTGCGCCGGTGCGCGGCCACATTTTCATTACCGGGGGTGGCCGTCTCCCGGTCATCCACTTTCGTTTGGCAGTCTGAGGTTTCTTGGCAGCCGGTGATTCGAGGCTTCACCACTGAGACACTGAGAGCACAGAGAGAATGCGGGCATAGGGACAGTCCTCGACCTATTCTTACCACGGGTGGAGCGGGTGCCAGCTGGGGGATTGGCGCAAGTGGTTGATTGGGAAGGGGGAGATTCTCGAAGGGCAGGAGTGACTGTTAAGCGGCCAATCGGCCGGAGGGCAGAGTGGGAACTCCCGCAGCTTTGCATTGTGACTCGTCGATGGTGCCGATCGAATTCATGGATTCACTCCCGTGAGTCGCTCCGGGCGGCGGCTCGCCGCATTGTAGTACCCATACACGACGGGCCTTACGGTCAGGAAGTTATCCGCACGTTGGCCTGCTCCTGCCATCGTTCAACGTTCACGCCCACCACGAGAAGCCAGAGGCACAGCAATATTTGCCCAACGCCAGGGAAAACCAGAATATAGGGCTGCAGAGACCGCACGAGTTGTGGTGACAGAAACAGCACGTAGCTCAAACCGGCAAGCACCATCAGTGCGCCAAGGATGCGCGGCATGAAGGTGGACTTGAGAATGAGTATGCCGACCAGGAAGCAATACAACCCGAAAAATACCAAGCCGATGTCGTGGTAGGCTGCGGCGCGCAGTCTGAGAAACACGAACGCCAGCGCCTGCAACTGTTCCGCGGTAAATACGCTCAAGTACGGCGAGCCTTCCAAAAGCACCAGGGGAGCGAGATGAAACAGGCTGCTAAGAGCCTGAACACCGCATGCCACGAGGCTGAAAAATGCTGCAACTAAAGAGAGACTCCTGCTCACAGGCTTGAACAACTCGTACAAGAGAGCGGTCAAAGCGATATTGCTCGCGAACGCGATGATGTCGGCTGCGAAGCCCAACCGGAATAACGGCTCATGCGCCATGATGTTGGTTGCCGTCGCCGCGGCGTCGCCCGATACCACCAGCCGGTTACGAACGAAGGCGTCGGCGATCACTCTCGCCAGTATCGTGATCAGATAGAGGACTCCGGCAATCCTGGCGTTGAGGCGCGGCGATACAGCGGCGATCTGTTCCATCATATGGCCTGCTCCTTCCATTTTTGTTCGTTCACGCCGAACACCAGGAGCCACAGGATTAGCGATCCTGCCCCGAGGAGGCCGAGGGCTGCGATGTAGGGAAACAGACGGTATCCGAGCGGTGGATACAGGAAGCTCAGCCAACCCAAACCTCCAAATATCCCCAACACGCCCAGAATCCGAGGCAGGAAGGTGGACCTGATAATGAGGTAGCTCGTCAGGAGTGCATAGAATCCGAAAAATACCAAGGCGATCGCGGCACCCCGGTCATTCACCTTGAGAAGGAGGAGGGCCAGCGCCTGCAACTGTTCCGCGCTGAAGACACTCAAGTAGCGCGGGCCGCCCAAGACGAACAACGGGGCGATGAAGAAGAGGCGGCTAAAAGTCTTGATGACGCAACCTGCGAGGCCTAAGAACGCCGCCAGCAAAGAGACGCTCCCGCCCGCCGGCTTAAGCAAGTCATAGAAGAGAGCCGTGAAGGCGATTTGGCACGCCATTTCGATGAGGTAAACTGCGAAACCCAACTGAAACAAGCCCGTGTGCGCCAGAATGTTGTTCGCCGTAGCCGCGGCGTCGCCGTCTACTACCAGCCGGTCGCTCACGAAAGCCTGGGCGAATACTCCCGTCAGTATGGTGAGGAGATAGAGCACACCCGTAATTCTGGCCTTCAGACGCGGCGACGTTTCTGCAATCCGCTCCATCCCTACTGCTGCGCTCCTATTCGGTTCTTGTTGCGCGATCAGATCGGTCCGCGCCACAAATTTCGGGGCGTGCCGAGTCTCTGAAGCATCCCTATGGAAGCCCTTAATACAGCCGCATACGAGAACCGGAGCTCGGATTGTTCGGCCTTCCTTGTTGCCGATGGAGCGACCCCAGCAAGGTCCCTGGCCATCATCTGACAACGCGGGGAACGCGGCTATCGGCGCCATGTTCATTCGCGGTGGGCCCGGGACATGACGCCTTCGCGACGATGTTCTCGCGCTGACGGCAGGCGGAAGCGCCTGGCCCCTCCGTTCTCTTTTTGTTCGCCTTTTGGTATAGTCTCGCGTATGAGCACAAAACCGCTGTCGTACGATTTCGCCAACCAACTGCTTGCCAGCCAGGATTTCTTCGAGCGATCCACCAGGGTGCTCGAAGAGGCCGACTCCGGATTCCGTCCGCAGGAAGGCCAGATGACCGCCGCGCAGCAGGTTGCGCACGTGGCACAGACCCTCGACTGGTTCATCGAAGGCGCCTGCCGGCCAGAAGGTTTCGATCTCGATTTCGAGAAACATGCCAAGGCGCTTGGGAGTGTGACCTCCCTGGCCGCGGCCCGCCAGGCGCTCGAAGCGGCGTACGCGAACGCGATCCAATTCATCCGCTCGCGCAGCCCGGAGGAGCTGGCCGGGCCGCTGCCGCCGGGCCCGGTCATGGGTGGTCAACCCATCAGCGACATCGTATGGTCCATGGTCGAGCACACCGCGCATCACCGCGGCGCCCTGACGGTGTACTCCCGGTTGCTTGGAAAAGTACCCTTGATGCCGTACGGGGGGTGAAGCGCGGCATTCTGGCCAGCCGACGCAGGCGACGAAATACGATCGCCTGCGCCACCCAGGAAATGGGGTTTGAGTGTACTGTCCCCGGGGGCGAGGACAGTACAATGAGATCCAGGAGAAGAGGAGCGACCATGCTGCGTAAAGCTCTCGGCGTTTCGAGGAGAACCTTCCTCAATAGGACTACCGCCGCAACCTCGGCGATTGTAGCGGGAAGCCTGATCACGCATGCCGATCTCGAAGCTGTTTCGGGGCAGACGAATACCAACTCGAAACCGTCGGGGCTGAGGATCACCGACATGCGGATTGTCGTGGCCTCGCCGGCCTATGAGGCTGATTCCCGGTGCCTCGTCCGGATCGACACGAACCAGGGCATTTCCGGATGGGGCGATGTGCGTGGACGTGCCAGCAAGACGTATGCGCTCATGCTGAAGAGCCGGATCATGGGGATGAACCCCTGCAACGTTGCCGCGATCTTCTACAAGATCAAGCAGCACGGCGATCACGGGGTCATGGGCGGCGGGGTGTCGGCGGTGGAAATGGCCGTTGGGACCTCGCCGGCAAGGCTTGGGGGGTACCGGTCTCCGGCGAAATGTTGGGCGGCAAGTTCCGCGACCGGATTCTGCTT
>CAWDER010000032.1:0-32138 GCA_963801345.1 Bryobacteraceae bacterium | reverse complement strand
TTCCGAAAATAGACACCCCCTCATGTGTGCGGTCCTGTGTTTTCAAGAGTTTGCTGGGTTCGTTTGGTAGGGGAAGGTAATCCTTGGTTCTGAGAGTTGGCCTTTGCCGGTGCCGGTCGGTCGGAGTACACTCGAACGCCGAGTCTGCCCAACCTTCGAATGTGGTGCCGGATCAGACGCTCCGTTTGGGTATCCGGGAGAGGCGCACATTGCCCGATCCCTGTAGGGTTCGCCGGTGCGCAGAACCTAGTAAACCAAAATCAAAAGGGTGTGTGCCACTGCGATCAGCGCGGGTGGCTTCTTGCCCCCTGACTTGGTGACCATGCGCCAGAACTTCTCCTTCAGAAAGCAGTTCTTCTTCGCCGCGGCGGCCCACGCGCACTCGGTCAGGGTGCTGCGCAGCCATGGATTACCTCCCGTTGTTCGGCTGCTTCGGTTCTTGCCCGCGCTCCGGTTGTTTCCCGGACAGACTCCCGCCCAGGAACTGATCTGTCTCTCCGACGGAAACTGCGCCATGTCCGGCCCCGTCTCGGCGAGGATCTTCGCCGCACTACGCTCCTGGATCCCCGGCACCGTCTGCAATAGCCGCCATTCCCGATCCAACCCCGCGGCCCGAATTTTTTCCGCGATATCCCGGTCTAACTCTTCCAGTTGCTCTTCTAGAAACCGCATGTGGGCCAAACTGTAGCGAATCATCTTTCGATGATGCTCACTCATCTGGTGTCCCTCCAACGCCGCCATGATCTCTGGAACCTTCTTCTTCGCCCGTCCTCGCGCGAACCGGGCGATTTCCTCGGGTTTCGCCTCCCCCTTCAGCAACGCTTCCAGCATCAACTGTCCGGAAACGCCAAAGACGTTGGAAAGCACATTGCCCAACTTCACGTTGGCGTCCTCGAGGATCTTCTGCACACGGTTCTTCTCCGCCGTCCCAGCACCATTCAGACGTTCTCTGCGCCGGGTCAGGTCCCGCAACTCCCGAATCGAGCGCGGCGGAATGAAACTCGGATGGATCATGGCGTGCCGCAGCAGGTGCGCCAGCCACCACCCGTCTTTGTCATCCGTCTTATGCCCCTTGCGCGCCTTCACCTCTTGCGCATTCGCCAAATACACCTTTACGGTGTCTTCCAGCACATTGAACACGGGCTTCCAGTACGATCCCGTGCTCTCCATCACGACATGGGTGACCGCTTCCTTCTGCAACCAGTCCCGCAGTTGCTCCAATTCAGCCACCGTCGTGCCAAACCGCCGCTTCTCGACTCGGGGCTCCCCTTCGAGTGGTCCGATCATCACACATACCGACAACCACTTCTTCCCTACGTCGATTCCGGCACACCGCTCTACTGCTGCGCAAATCATATGGTTCTCCTTGATTGGCGGGAGAACGGTTGACGTCTATTGAGATATGTTCTTCCACGGCTCGACTGCTCCATTCGGGGATTCACCACGTCAACCTGGCCAGTTTCGTTTTCGGGCCCAACTGCGCACCATTACCTATTCCGGCCGCCTTCTCCAGCCTTCTTGCAGCATATCCCCGGTGCGCCGGTGCGCGGCCACATTTTCATTACCGGGGGTGGCCGTCTCCCGGTCATCCACTTTCGTTTTGCAGTCTGAGGTTTCTTGGCAGCCGGTGATTCGAGGCTTCACCACTGAGACGCTGAGAGCACAGAGAGAATACGGGCATAGGGACAGTCCTCGACCTATTCTTACCACGGGTGGAGCGGGTTCCAGCTGGGGGATTGGCGCAAGTGGTTGATTGGGAAGGGGGAGATTCTCGAAGGGCAGGAGTGACTGTTAAGCGGCCAATCGGCCGGAGGGCAGAGTGGGAACTCCCGCAGCTTTGCATTGTGACTCGTCGATGGTGCCGATCGAATTCATGGATTCACTCCCGTGAGTCGCTCCGGGCGGCGGCTCGCCGCATTGTAGTACCCATACACGACGGGCCTTACGGTCAGGAAGTTATCCGCGCGTTGGCCTGCTCCTGCCATCGTTCAACGTTCACGCCCACCACGAGAAGCCAGAGGCACAGCAATATTTGCCCAACGCCAGGGAAAACCAGAATATAGGGCTGCAGAGACCGCACGAGCTGTGGTGACAGAAACAGCACGTAGCTCAAACCGGCAAGCACCATCAGTGCGCCAAGGATGCGCGGCATGAAGGTGGACTTGAGAATGAGTATGCCGACCAGGAAGCAATACAACCCGAAAAATACCAAGCCGATGTTGTGGTAGGCTGCGGCGCGCAGTCTGAGAAACACGAACGCCAGCGCCTGCAACTGTTCCGCGGTAAATACGCTCAAGTACGGCGAGCCTTCCAAAAGCACCAGGGGAGCGAGATGAAACAGGCTGCTAAGAGCCTGAACACCGCATGCCACGAGGCTGAAAAATGCTGCAACTAAAGAGAGACTCCTGTTCACAGGCTTGAACAACTCGTACAAGAGAGCCGTCAAAGCGATATAGCTCGCGAACGCGATGATGTCGGCTGCGAAGCCCAACCGGAATAACGGCTCATGCGCCATGATGTTGGTTGCCGTCGCCGCGGCGTCGCCCGATACCACCAGCCGGTTACGAACGAAGGCGTCGGCGATCACTCTCGCCAGTATCGTGATCAGATAGAGGACTCCGGCAATCCTGGCGTTGAGGCGCGGCGATACAGCGGCGATCTGTTCCATCATATGGCCTGCTCCTTCCATTTTTGTTCGTTCACGCCGAACACCAGGAGCCACAGGATTAGCGATCCTGCCCCGAGGAGGCCGAGGGCTGCGATGTAGGGGAACAGACGGTATCCGAGCGGTGGATACAGGAAGCTCAGCCAACCCAAACCTCCAAATATCCCCAACACGCCCAGAATCCGAGGCAGGAAGGTGGACCTGATAATGAGGTAGCTCGTCAGGAGTGCATAGAATCCGAAAAATACCAAGGCGATCGCGGCGCCCCGGTCATTCACCTTGAGAAAGAGGAGGGCCAGCGCCTGCAACTGTTCCGCGCTGAAGACACTCAAGTAGCGCGGGCCGCCCAAGACGAACAACGGGGCGATGAAGAAGAGGCGGCTAAAAGTCTTGATGACGCAACCTGCGAGGCCTAAGAACGCCGCCAGCAAAGAGACGCTCCCGCCCGCCGGCTTAAGCAAGTCATAGAAGAGAGCCGTGAAGGCGATCTGGCACGCCATTTCGATGAGGTAAACTGCGAAACCCAACTGAAACAAGCCCGTGTGCGCCAGAATGTTGTTCGCCGTAGCCGCGGCGTCGCCGTCTACTACCAGCCTGTCGCTCACGAAAGCCTGGGCGAATACTCCCGTCAGTATGGTGAGGAGATAGAGCACACCCGTAATTCTGGCCTTCAGACGCGGCGACGTTTCTGCAATCCGCTCCATCCCTACTGCTGAGCTCCTATTCGGTTTCTCCTTGCGCGATCAGATCGGTCCGCGCCACAAATTTCGGGGCGTCGAGTCTCTGAAGCATCCCTATGGAAGACCTTAATACAGCCGCATACGAGAACCGGAGCTGGATTGTTCGGCCTTCCTTGTTGCCGATGGAGCGACCCCAGCAAGGTCCCTGGCCATCATCTGACAACGCGGGGAACGCGGCTATCGGCGCCATGTTCATTCGCGGTGGGCCCGGGACATGACGCCTTCGCGACGATGTTCTCGCGCTGACGGCAGGCGGAAGCGCCTGGCCCCTCCGTTCTCTTTTTGTTCGCCTTTTGGTATAGTCTCGCGTATGAGCACAAAACCGCTGTCGTACGATTTCGCCAACCAACTGCTTGCCAGCCAGGATTTCTTCGAGCGATCCACCAGGGTGCTCGAAGAGGCCGACTCCGGATTCCGTCCGCAGGAAGGCCAGATGACCGCCGCGCAGCAGGTTGCGCACGTGGCACAGACCCTCGACTGGTTCATCGAAGGCGCCTGCCGGCCAGAAGGTTTCGATCTCGATTTCGAGAAACATGCCAAGGCGCTTGGGAGTGTGACCTCCCTCGCCGCGGCCCGCCAGGCGCTCGAAGCGGCGTACGCGAACGCGATCCAATTCATCCGCTCGCGCAGCCCGGAGGAGCTCGCCGGGCCGCTGCCGCCGGGCCCGGTCATGGGTGGTCAACCCATCAGCGACATCGTATGGTCCATGGTCGAGCACACCGCGCATCACCGCGGCGCCCTGACGGTGTACTCCCGGTTGCTTGGAAAAGTACCCTTGATGCCGTACGGGGGGTGAAGCGCGGCATTCTGGCCAGCCGACGCAGGCGACGAAATACGATCGCCTGCGCCACCCCAGGAAATGGGGTTTGAGTGTACTGTCCCCGGGGGCGAGGACAGTACAATAGAATTCCAGGAGAAGAGGAGCGACCATGCTGCGTAAAGCTCTCGGCGTTTCGAGGAGAACCTTCCTCAATAGGACCACCGCCGCAACCTCGGCGATTGTAGCGGGAAGCCTGATCACGCATGCCGATCTCGAAGCTGTTTCGGGGCAGATGAATACCAACTCGAAACCGTCGGGGCTGAGGATCACCGACATGCGGATTGTCGTGGCCTCGCCGGCCTATGAGGCTGATTCCCGGTGCCTCGTCCGGATCGACACGAACCAGGGCATTTCCGGATGGGGCGATGTGCGTGGACGTGCCAGCAAGACGTATGCGCTCATGCTGAAGAGCCGGATCATGGGGATGAACCCCTGCAACGTTGCCGCGATCTTCTACAAGATCAAGCAGCACGGCGATCACGGGGTCATGGGCGGCGGGGTGTCGGCGGTGGAAATGGCCTGTTGGGACCTCGCCGGCAAGGCTTGGGGGGTACCGGTCTGGCAAATGTTGGGCGGCAAGTTCCGCGACCGGATTCTGCTTTACGCCGACACCACATCGTCGCCAAATCCCGCGCAAATGGTCACTCACCTCAAGGGACGCATCACCCAAGGCTTCAAGTTCCTGAAGATGGACCTGGGCGTCGCGGGACTGGCTGGGGCGGGAAACGTGGCGCGGCCGCCAGCCATGACCGCGACCGGTCTGGGAGGGATGCCGCGGTCCCCCCACCAGTTCAGCGGCGGTCAAATCACCGACAAGGGGCTGCGGGCGATCGAGGATTACTGCGCCGCGGTTCGCGAGGGGGTCGGGTGGACGATTCCGATTGCGACGGACCACTACGGCAGCTTCAACGTCGAGAACATCATCAAGCTCGCCCAGACCGTGGATAAGTTCAACCTCGCCTGGCTGGAGGATACGGTACCCTGGCAGTTCGCCGACGACCTCGTGCGGATCAAGAACTCCTGCAAGACGCCAATCCTCACCGGCGAGGATATCTACCTCGCCACGGGATTCAAGGAGTTGTTCGAGAAGAGGGCGATCTCCATCGCTCATCCGGATCCGGCGGAATGCGGCGGCATCCTCGAAGCCAAGAAGATCGCCGATCTCGCCGCCCAGTACGGGATCGCCACTTGCTTCCACAACCATAACAACCCCACGACGCTCTTCGCCTCGGTGCATGCCGCGGCCGCCACGGAACAGTTCATGGCACTCGAATTCCACAACGGCGACCACACGGAAGAGTTCTTTTCGGTAGTCAGCGGTGTGCCGGCGCCGATCATAAAAGACGGCTTCGTGGCGGTGCCGGACGGGCCGGGCCTGGGCTTCGAGTACAATCTGGAAGCGCTGAAGAAATGGGTCAAGCAGGGGGGCTTCTTCGAGCCCACCAAGGAGTGGGACAACGAACGGTCTTTCGACGGGCAGTTCCTGTAGGCGGAGACGGAACTCAGAACTTAGAACACAGAAAGTTGTGAGAACCGCTTGCGACCGTTGAAGACGCGGCCAAAAACACGTCGACACGGGTGTCGACGCTGCACGCGTGGGCGCGTGCGCTACGGCGAGCCGGCCAGCGGAAAGAAGCAGAGCCGTGCGCGTCAGCGGGCGGGATGGACGATAATGGTTGGAGCGGGCGGCAAACCGATTGCTTCCTCTTTGTAAAGGGATGGCTTCCATGAAATTCTGGGGTCTGGCGGGTCTAGTTCTATCCACAACTTTCGTCTGCCTGGGACAACCTGGTATCGGCAAGGTCGAGATCATGCGATCTTCCGAGATCAAGCCTGGCATGCAGGGCATCGCCTGGACTGTGTTCCAAGGCTCCGAGCCGGAAGCCATGCCAGTGGAGATCATCGGCCTGCTGAAGAACGCTCTCGGCCCCCAGCAGGACCTCATCCTCGCCAAGCTGGGCGGCCCCGCGCAGCGGACGAATGTGGCCGGCGGCATGAGCGGGAGCCCCGTTTACATCGACGGCAAACTGGCAGGCGCCATTTCGCGCCGGGTGAGCGTCTTCTCGCCAGACGCGATCTGCGGCATCACTCCCATCGAGCAGATGCTGGAAGTATCCGCACTGGATGATGCGCGCCCCGCGAATGCCAGAGCGCCGGCCAACAACGGACCGCGAGCCGCGATTCCGATCCCCAGCGATCTGGTGGCGCGCGCCGTGGCGGCAGGCGCACCCTCGGATCTGCTGCGCCAGGCGCCGGTCATGGTGCCCATCGAGACGCCGCTGGTCTTCTCCGGTTTTCAAGACAACGTCCTGCGGGACGTTGCTCCGATGCTGCAGCAGCTCGGCATGACGGTGGTGCAGGGCGGCGGGGGCGGCTCGACGACCAGCGGCTCCAAACCCGTGGCCGGCTGGGAGAAGGCGCTGCGTCCCGGCCAGGGCATCGCGGGCATGCTGGTTTCGGGCGACATGGCGGTGTCGGTTCAGGGGACGGTGACTTACAACGACGGCCGGCGCGTGCTGGCCTTCGGACACACCATGCAGAACTTCGGACAGGTGGAGATGCCCATGAGCCGCAGCGACGTGCTCATGACCCTGGCCTCCAGCTACCAGCCGAACAAGTTCGCCAACACCGGCGAAGTGGTGGGAGCGATCCGGCAAGACCGGTCGGGCGGGATTCTGGGTATTCTCGGCGAGCAGGCGGAGACCATCCCCATGCACATCACGGTGCGTTCCTTCGCCGAGAACGGCTCGGTGCGCGCCGCCAAGGACTATCGCTTCAACGTGTTCGTCGAGGAGCGCTACACGCCGACCCTCATCATGACGGCGCTATACAACACGCTTGTCCGGGATGAACGAGTTCGGCGAGGACAACACGTACCGGCTGAGCGGCAAGGTGGAGATGGATGGCGGAAACACGCTCTCGCTCGCCACCATGCAGTCTTCCGGCGGAACGACCGCGCCCGCTCCCATGTTGCTGGCCGGCTGGGTGGGCGACCGGTTCAACCGGCTGTTCCTGAACTCGGTCACGCAACCGCGCTTCAAGGGGGCCGAGGTCAACGTGGACCTGCTCCCCGAGCGGCGTGTCGCCTCCATCGAGAACGCCTGGGCGGCGACGAGTGAAGCCGAGGCCGGCCAGACCGTGTCCGTGAAGGTCTTCCTGCGGCCCTTCCGCGGCGAGCGGCTGGTGCGGGACGTCGATGTCAAGCTCCCCGCCGGTCTTCCGCCGGGCCAGCACCGCATCCTGTTGAGCGACGCCGACACGCTGAACCGGATGCAGAGCGGCGCGGGGCGAGCCAATCGATTTCATCGACCTGAATGAAACCATCTCGCTGATCAACCAGGAGAGAGCCAACAACCAGCTCTACGTGTCGCTCTTGCAGACCGCCTCGACGGTGTACTTCGACGACAAGGTCCTGCCGAGCCTTCCGGCTTCGGCGCTCAACGTCATGCAGACAGGTCCCATGGCGAGCCGGCCCTTCGTAGCCAGCCGCGAGACGGTCCTCGAGCAGGCGGCGATCCCCTTCGACTACGTTGTAAGCGGCAGTTACTCCCTGACAATCATGGTCAAATGACCGCAACCCGATGCTTAGACCCTTACCGATCCTTCTTCTGCTAGCCGTACTGTGCGACCTGGACAGGCGCCGTCCAGACCAGCACCTGGAGCAGTACCGAGGCCGCCGACTTTGAAAAGGGCACGCTCGACAAGCTCTCCCTGCGCAGCGACGGGCGTCTGAGCCTGGCGCCGGTGCTGACCCAGATTCTCGATTCCTCTCTGCCCTACTTCTGGGCTTTGGCCGAGGACTCCAAGGGGAACGTGTACGCGGGCGGCGGCGGGCCGGGCGCTCCCACCGCCAGTGTCTACGTGATCTCGCCGGACGGAAAGAGCCGCGTGTTCGCCAGTTTGGATTCCCTGGAGGTCCACGCGCTGGCGGTGGATCGCAAGGATCAGGTCTACGCCGCCACGTCGCCCGATGGCAAGGTCTACCGGCTTCGCGAGGGCGCCAGGCCCGAGTTGTTTTTCGATCCCGCGGCCAAGTACATCTGGGCGCTGGCATTCGACCGGACGGACAACCTTTTCGTGGCCACCGGCGATAAGGGTCTGATCTATCGCGTCACCCCCGCTGGCAGCGGCGCGATTTTCTACCGGACCGAGGAGACCCACGCGCGCTCGATGGCCGTGGACGCCAAAGGGAACCTCATTGTGGGCACCGAGCCCGGCGGGCTGGTTCTTCGCATCACGCCCGCGGGCGAAGGCTTCGCCGTATTTCAGACGCCGAAGCGGGAAGTCACCTCCGTCGCGGTGAAGCCCGACGGCGCGATCTACGCGGCGTGCGTGGGGAACCGGCAGCCCACGGCCGCGCCTGCCGCCCCTCCGGCGCCATTGGCCCCGGCGCCCGCGTCGCTAGCCGCCGCTGCGTCTGGCGGCATGACGATTCAAGTGGGCCCGGCCGCGGCGGCTCCGCCTCCGACTCTGGCCCCGCTGCCCGGCGGGAGGGATTGCCGGCGGCTCCGAGGTGTATCGCATCGAGCCCGATGGATACGCGCACCGGGTCTGGAGTCATGCGCAGGACATTGTGTACACGATCGCCTTCGACGGCGAGGGACGGCCATTGATCGGGACCGGCAACAAGGGCTCGCTGTATCGTCTGGACTCCGACGCGCTTCACACCGTGCTGGTGAAGGCCGCTCCGACGCAGGTCACCTGCCTGTACGCCGGCCGCGAGGGCCGCCTCTACGCCGCCACCGGCAACCTCGGGAAGGTATTCCGCATCGGCCCGGCGCTCGAGAAGCAGGGTTCGATCGAGAGCGACACATTCGACGCCGACCTCAGCACGCTGTGGGGACGGCTGGTGTTCCGCGGCGATACGGGAGGCGGCGCCGTGCGCGTCGAAACCCGCAGCGGGAACCTCGACCGGCAGCGCAGCGGCTGGAGCCCGTGGGCCGCGGTCCCGTTGGATGGCACCGGGGGACGTGTCGTGTCGCCCAACGCCCGGTTCCTGCAGTGGCGGCTGACCCTGGCGGCGTCCGCGGCCGGCCGCTCGCCCTTTGTGGATGCCGTCTGGGTCGCCTACCTCTCGCGCAATGCGTCGCCCGTGATAGAAGCTGTCGAGCACACGCCCGCCAACTACCGCTTCCCGGGCCAGTCGCTCACGCTCACCCCGTCGCGGAACATCACGCTACAACCGCTCGGCCGCGCGCGGCGGACCCCGCCCCCTCCGCCCGCTTCCGACGGCCCCGTCACGATGCAGTACGAGAAAGGGCAGACCGGCGTGCGCTGGGCGGCCAGCGATCCCAACGACGACGAGCTGATTTTCAAGGTGGAGATTCGCGGCGCCGGCGAAACGGCATGGAAGCTCATCAAGGACAAGGTCAAGGAGAAGCGCCTGTCGTGGGACTCCACGGCGTATGCCGATGGCGAGTACTTCGTGCGCATCACCGCCTTCGATTCGCCCGACAATCCGCCGGGCCAGGAGCTTTCGACCCAGATGGAAAGCGCGCCGTTTCTGATTGACAACACCGCTCCCGAGATTACCGGCCTCACCGCGGCGCGCTCCGCCGGCAAGCTGGAGGTCCGCTGGAAGGCCCACGACGCCAGCAGCCAGATTCAATCGGCGGAGTATTCGCTCGATGGCGGCGAGTGGCTGCTGGCGCAGCCCACGACGAGGATCTCCGATGCGCCGTCGCACGACTACGTCCTGGTGCTCGACAATATTGCGGCGGGCGAACACACGGTGGCCGTGCGCGTAAGCGACGACTACGACAACCAGTCGGTGGCGAAGACCGTCATCCGGTAATGGTCCGCGAGACATCATCCCCAGTGGCGCAGGCGATCGTTTTTGTCGCCTGCGTAGCAGAGTCGCGGCCGGGCAGACCACAAACAGCGATGGTCCGCCCCACCGGACTGCTCATCACTCCGCGGACCAGACGTGAAACCGAAACGCAGCGGCGTCATCCCCAGCGCGGTTGCACGGCGCCTGCTGAAGGCGCGTCCTTCCGAGCAGCGCGACACGGCCATGCGCCGGATCATTCTCCAGATTCCGCGCGGCAAAGTGGCCACTTACTCCCAGGTGGCGGCCGCCGCGGGCTACCCGCTCTACCACCGCCAGGTTGTGCAGTTGCTGCGCAAATCGGGAGACGCGTTGCCCTGGCAGCGCGTGGTGGGTGCGGGCGGCGTGATTCGCCTGCGACTCGAGATGGGGCACGACCAGCGCGTCCGCCTCGAGATGGAGGGCGTGCGTTTCCGAGGCAAGCGCATCGTCATGGAGGACCACCAGCACGTTTTCCGGCGGTGAAGATCCGGCGCCGGCCGCTTTGCCCCATAATGGCTATGGCGTTTCAGGCAGCCGCCGTCGGTCGGGCGGCAGGGAAGGAGCATGTCGTGCGCGACTACGACAACTTTGTTAACGGCAGATTCACAAGTTCGAAGGCCAAGGATCGCATCACGGTATTGAACCCGTCAGACGGCCAAGCGATCTGCACGGTGCCCGATAGCACCGCCGACGATGTCGAAGATGCCCTGGCGGCCGCCACCGCGGCGCAACGGGATTGGGCGAAACGCCCCGCCATTCAACGAGCACAGGCGCTGCGGGCGATCGCGGCCAAGATTCGCGAACAGGTGGAACCGCTCGCGCGGGTCATCACGGAAGAGCAGGGCAAAATCCTCGATCTGGCGCGCGTCGAAGTTGCGTTCACCGCCGACTACTTCGACTACATGGCGGAGTGGGCGCGCCGGATCGAAGGCGAGATTCTCGAAAGCGATCGGCCCGGGGAGACCATTTTCCTGTTCCGGCAGCCGATCGGGGTGGTCGGGGGCATTCTGCCCTGGAACTTCCCGTTCTTCCTGATCGCGCGCAAGGCCGCGCCCGCGCTGGTCACCGGCAATACGATTGTCATCAAGCCCAGCGAAGAGACACCGCACAATGCGGTGAAGTTCTGTGAATTGATGGCACAGACGGAGTTACCTCCGGGCGTGATCAACGTCGTGCATGGGCGCGGGCCAAAGGCAGGTAAGGCGCTGGCCTCGTCGCCGCGTGCCGGCATGATCAGTTTCACGGGCAGCGTCGAAACCGGTTCGGCGATCATGTCCGCGGCAGCCGCCAATATCACCAAGGTGAACCTCGAGCTCGGGGGAAAGGCGCCCGCCATAGTGATGGGCGATGCCGACCTCGAACTGGCAGTCAGGGCCATCAAGGCGTCGCGGGTCATCAACAGCGGCCAGGTTTGCAACTGCGCGGAGCGAGTCTATGTGCAGGCGGCCGTTGCGGATCGATTCGTGGCGGAATTGGCGAAGGCGATGAAGGCGACGAAGTTCGGCAATCCGCTGGTCGATTCGAGCCGCCGAATACGGGCCCCTCATCAATGAGTCGGGATATAGGAAGGTGGACGGGTTGGTGCGGAGCGCTGTAGCCGCGGGGGCCACCGCGGTAACCGGCGGCAAGCGGGCGGCCGGCGAAGGCGGCTACTATTACGAGCCGACTGTGCTGGCCGGCTGCAAACAGGACATGGAAATCGTGCGCCGTGAAATCTTCGGTCCGGTGATTCCCGTGATCCGGTTCGACGATCTGGACGAGGCCATCGCGTTCGCGAACGACTCCGACTATGGTTTGACCTCGTCGATCTACACGCGCGACCTGAATGTGGCTTTGAGGGCCTGTCAGGAAATTCGTTTTGGCGAAACCTACATCAATCGCGAGAACTTCGAAGCCATGCAGGGCTTCCATGCCGGTTGGCGCAGGAGCGGAATCGGCGGCGCGGACGGCAAGCACGGCCTCTACGAATTCACACAGACGCACGTCGTCTACATGCAGCGCAGTTGACCGCGATCGCGATGCGCTCCGCAGGATCGCCTCGTGGGGGTAGAGGCGGGTACTGACCCTTGCGCACCGCCCCGTCTTCCATCGCCGCTCATCAAACCGGACTTGCTCCGTGAATGTACAATGGAGGGCGGCAAGAACCCAAAACGGAAATTCCGGTTAAGACGGGGATTGGTCTAAGACATGTGGAGAACTCTCTTGTGTGTCGCAGCCTGTTGTGTTGACATCTGCTCAGCGCAGAAAGCGTGGTACCCCCACGAAGGAGCGCTGCTTAAGTACCGGGTTCAGATTCGCTTCGGGGAGGAGCCGGACACGATGCCCGAAGGCTGGAAGTTCGGGCGGGTGTCCGCCGTAGCCGTCGACGCCTCCGGCAATGTCTATGCGTTCCATCGAGGGCCGAAAGCCGACCCGATCGTGGTCTTCAGCCCCGATGGAAAGTACCTTCGCTCCTGGGGCAAGGGCCTGTTCGGCAGCCCCCACGGGATCCGCATCGACAAGCAGGGCCACGTCTGGACCACCGACACGGTCACTCACCAGGTGATGGAATTCACCAACGAGGGCAAGTTGCTCCGCTCTTGGGGGACGAAGGGAAAGGCCGGTGCGACCCACGACACGTTCAACCGTCCAACCGACATCGGGTTCCTGCCCAACGGCGACTTTTTCGTGACCGACGGCTACGGCAACTCGCGCGTGGTCAAGTTCTCGCGGGATGGCAAGTACCTGATGGAATGGGGCAAGCGCGGGACGGGTCCAGGCGAGTTCGACTTGCCTCACGCCATCGTCATCGATTCCCAGCAGAACCTTTACGTCAGCGACCGCGAGAACGACCGCATCCAGATCTTCGATGCGAACGGCAAGTTTCTGCGGCAGTGGACCCATCTCGGGGCGACGCAGGGCATGGACCTCAACGCCAAGGACGAACTTTGGATCGTGACCCACCGCAACAAGGCGGAGAACATAGCTTATGACACGCTGGCCGGGCGGATCATGCGGATCGACGTTAAGAGCGGAGAGATCCTCGGCTCGATGGAGAGCCCTGGACACTGGCTCGCGCTGGGACGGCAGGCCGAGATTTACATCGGCAGTCTGACCGGCAATGTCTTCAAGTGGTATCCGGGTTGGAGCGAGGGCCTGCGGGAGCAGGCGCCCGGCGTCGTTCGATAGAGGTCTCCAGGAGAACCGTCATGAGGGAAGTTCTCGTATTGGCTTTCGCCGTGCTGCTGGGCGTGTCCGTCACCTTCGCTCAAGGCCGGAAGAAAGTAGTGATCACCAGCCGCGGCTATGCGTATTCGCAAATCGGCGACGCCGAACTGGCCAGATTCCGGGCCGCCGCCCCAAGCCTCAACATCGTGGTGGTGGACGACAAGAACCGGATGATGGCCGAGGTTGTGGATGCGGACGGGATCATCGGCACAATCAACCCGCAGATCCTGAAAGTGGCCAAGAACCTCAAGTGGGTACAGGTCCACATGGCGGGCGTCGAGTCTATCCTGACCCCTGAGCTGAAGGACAGCAAAGTAATTTTGACCAACTGCAAGATCGCCCAGGGACCCGAGATCGGCGATCACGCCTTCGCCATGCTGCTGGCGCTGACGCGGGACCTGCATCGCATCATTCCCAGGCGTGTCAAGGAGGAGTGGCCCAGGAACGAGTACCAACCCGTCGAGTTGCTGGGCAAGAAGGCGGTCATCATCGGGGTGGGCGGGATCGGGACGAACATCGCCGCCCGGGCCAAGGCGTTCGGGATGTATGTCACCGCGCTGGATCCTCGAGAAATCACGCCATCTCCGTTGGTGGACAGGTGGTTTCCCCCGGACCGCCTGGACGAGGCGCTGCCCGATGCGGACGTGGTCTTCGTTGCGGCGCCGGACACTGCCGCTTCACAGAACATGATGGGGCAGAAGCAGTTCAACCTCATGAAGAAAGGCAGCTACTTTATCGCCGTGTCCAGGGGACGCTTGTACCTCATGGATGCACTGGTGGAGGCGCTTAAGAGCGGCAAGTTGGCCGGGGCCGGGGTCGACGTGACCAATCCCGAGCCACTGCCTGCGGGCCACCCGCTGTGGAAGTTCGAAAACGTAATCATCACGCCGCACATCGCGGGCCGCTCCGATGGGGAACACGCCCGCTACATGGCGATCTTCGAGTCGAATCTCCGCCGCTTCGCGAACGACGAGCCCCTGATCAACGTGGTGGACAAAGCGAAAGGCTACTAGAGTAACGTCCAACCCGTAACTGGAGGTGGTTGCAAGATTCGCCGAAAGACCGCTTGCTTACGCGCGCGGCTCTGTAAGATACACTGTCTGTAAGAACGGGAGGCCCCAGAGGGAATCCCGGCTGGAGGGTGCGCCGTGACTGCAAGAATCGACGAGATTGCCCCGGACGTGCATCGCATTTGCGTATACGTGCCGGAGTTTCAGTTGCAGTTCAACCACTTCCTGATTCGGGACGACGAACCTCTGCTGTTTCATGCGGGCCTGCGCGCCATGTTTCCCCTGGTGCGCGAAGCCGTCGGCCGCGTGCTCGATCCGGCGAAGCTGCGATGGATCGCCTTCAGCCATTTCGAATCGGACGAGTGCGGCGCGCTCAATCAATGGCTCGAGCTGGCGCCCTCGGCGCAAGCCGCGTGCAGTCTGGTCGGCACCATCGTAGGCGTGGACGACTACGCGATTCGCCCGTCCCGCGGCTTATCCGATGGAGATGTGCTGGCCACCGGGAAATATCGCCTCCGCTTTTGCTCCACCAAACACCTGCCCCACGGCTGGGATGCCGGGCTGCTGTTCGAAGAGACGCAGCGGACCCTGCTGTGTTCGGACCTATTCCACCACGCCGGCGACGGGGAGCCGGTCACCAGCTCCGATGTCCTCGCGCGCAGCAAAGCCACCATTCTCGAGTACCAAAAAGGACCGCTGGCGGATTACGTCCCCTATACGCCGATGACCGCGGGAATCCTGAAGAAGCTGGCCTCCCTGAAACCGAAGACGCTCGCCATTATGCACGGCTCGAGTTTCACCGGGAACGGCGAGCAGGCCCTGCTCGACCTGGACGGGGTCTTCCGCGAAGTCTTCGGCGGATAGCGGCAAGCTGCGACGTTTCTCTGGTTGCGATAAAATTGGGACAGTTCAGAGCTAAGAGGGGAGGTATCAAACATGCCGAAGTTCGTCATTGAGAGGGACGTTCCCGGAGCCGGTAAACTGTCACCCCAGCAACTGCAGGAGATGTCACAGAAGTCGTGCAGCGTCCTGCGAGAGATGGGACCTCAGGTTCAGTGGATCCAGAGCTATGTCACGGACGACAAAATCTACTGCGTGTACATCGCCCCAGATGAAGATGCCGTTCGCAAACACGCACAGCAGGGTGGATTCCCGGCCAACCGGATCTCTCGAATTCGGGCGGTAATTGATCCGACCACCTCGGAGTGACCGGGTGCCCGGCCCGCGTCACGCTCAGGCCGAGGACTTGCGAGCCAGGTACACCGTTCGGCAGCCGGGACGGATCAGCGGATCGTCCTTAAAGAACGGAGCCGCATCCCACGCACGCACTGATTCAAAGCCTGCCGAGTGCAGTGTACGACGGATCTCGTCATCACTCCAGCACACCTCGTCGACGCGTTCGTAACGCCGCCGCCAGAGGCTCCCCTCCCGGATGAACCACTCGAGATCGCACCATGCCCTGTCGTGCCGGTAGTCATTGCCATTGCGCATCACGAGCACCACGCCCGGCTTCTCCAGCCACCACGGACTCGTCCAGCACCGCTCAAACCCGAGCCGGTTGTTGACGTCGAAGAAGAAGTAGCCTCCCGGCCGCAGCGCCCGCGCCACGGCCTTTGCCACCATCCGCAGGTCCGCTTTACGAGGGACGTGATTCAGGGCATCGAATTCGCAGGTGACCAAGTCCACCGGCTCCGGTAGCCGGAACTTGCGCATGTCGGCACACAGTACGCGTAAGGCCAGGCGGTCGCGACGAGCCTTCTCGCAGGCAAGGCGGCACATGATGGGGGACAGATCCACGGCGAACATCTTGATTCCCTCGCGCGACAGGGCCAGAGCGGTCGTTCCGGTGCCACACGCCAGATCGCAGGCGGATTTCGTGTGCGGCAAGATCCGGCCGAGCACGTGCCGGCGCGCCACATCCATCGGGGATCGAACAGCCGCGAAGAACTCGTCGTAGTATTGCGCTAGCCACCGATAGGGCCGGTTGGTCGAAGTTCGAGCCATGGGCTCCTCTACTTCGCACCCGCGAGCAGCTTTCGGGCCGTGTCGATCCGTCCCGCGGCCTGCTCCAGCGCGCGGCCCGCCCTGACGATCTCGCGGGCGGCCTCTTCCCACTTCTTCTGTTCGATCGCCTCGCGCACGCCTGGGATGGTCTTCACCCCGTAGCCGGTGTAGAAGCCGGGCGCGTAGATCAAGTGCCGGAACCAAGGACGGCCTGGCAGCCCGTCCGGGCTGGTGAGCGCGCGCTCCGTCCCGATCAGCGTCCGGTCCACCTCCGCCAGGGAACCGCGCAGGGGAGCCTTGCGCAGTGCCGTCTCATAGCTCTCCGCGGCCTTGGAGAGCGCCTGCAAACCGTTCCGGAGCGGCGCGAAATTCAAGAACGGCGGGATTGTTTCGGCCTTCGGCGGAACCAGTGTCTTTTTCGGGTCGGCCGTGGCCGTAAAAACGCCTTCCTCAATCTGCCTGTTGCGCTCCTCGATTTCGTCGCGCTTCTCCTGCCACAACTTCTCGATCTCATCCGCGTAGCGCGTCACCGTGTTGGCAAGGTTGGTGAAGCCGTAGGGCAGCAGGTCCGCGCCGGCCAGGCGCATCACCGCGGTGCCGGCGGTCTGCGCCAAAGCGCGCCCATATACAAAATCCGTATCGGAGAAGTGGGTGTACCAGTAGAAATCGTCGTAGATGGAATGGTAGATACCGCCGTCGTCTTCGCCGTCGAAGCCCAGGTTCAGCGAGGCGATGCCCAGGTGGTCGATGAAAGCCGTATAGTCCGAGCCCGAGCCGAGCGCGCCGATCCGCAGATCCGGACGCGACCGCAGCTCCTTGCGGTCTGCCGGCTGGTCGGCGATGCGCCGCAACTGGCTGCGCTTCCAGATGCTGATGTTCTTCTCCGGGTCCTGAATGGAACGGGCTACTTCATTGATGAAGGTCTCGAGCGAGTGCGAGCCCGCAGCGCTCCAATACCCGCGCCCAACGGCATCCGAATTGATGTACGCCACGGCCTTCTGTCTCAGCTCATCGGCGTGCGCCTCGGCCCATTCGGTCGAGCCCAGCAGCCCCTGTTCCTCGCCGTCCCAGCTACAGATGAGGATGGTCCGCTTCGGTTTCCAACCAGCCTTGAGCAGCTCGCCAAAGGCACGGGCTTCTTCGAGCACGCTGGCCATGGCCGAGGACGGATCGTCGGCGCCGTAGACCCAGGCGTCGTGGTGGTTCCCGCGGATCACCCACTCATCCGGGTACTGCGCACCAGGGATGCGGGCGATGACGTCGTAGACGGTCTTCATCCCCCACTCGGACTTCACCTTCAGGTGCACCGTGGCCGGCCCCGGTCCAACGTGGTACGTAATCGGCAAAGCCCCGCGCCAGTTCTCCGGCGCGACCGGTCCGCGAAGCGCCGCCAGCAGCGGCTCGGCGTCGCCGTACGACATGGGAAGGACGGGGATTTTTGTGAAGATTTTGACCTCGTCGAGCTTCAGGCGTTGGGCGTCTTTCGTAGCGCCGACTCCGGGCGTCAGCGGGTCGCCTGGGTATACGGGCATGTCCATCACGCTTCCGCGCTGCACGCCGTCGCGGGGGCGAAAGGCGCCGCCGGGAAACACGTCGCCTTCGAAGTAGCCGTCGTCGCGGGGATCGGAATAGATGATGCAGCCCACCGCGCCGTGTTCCGCCGCGACCTTGGGCTTGATGCCGCGCCAGGACCCGCCGTAGCGGGCGATCACCACCGCCCCTTTCACCGAGATGCCCAGCCGCTCCAACTGCTCATAGTCCGCTGGAACCCCGTAGTTGACGTACACCAGCGGGCCGGTGACGTCGCCGTCGATGGAGTAAGCGTTGTAGGTGGGCAACTGCACGGAGCGATCCACATTGGAAGTCGGGTCCGCGCTTTGCACCGGCTCCTCGAGCTTGGCCGTGAATCTGGTGGGCGAAACCATCTCCACCAGCCGCTCCTGAGGTGTCGGAAAGAGGACCTCGAAGGTCTCGATCCGGGCGTCCAGTCCCCAGGATTTGAACTGGGCCAGAATCCACTCCGCGTTGGCCTTGTCATAGGCCGAGCCGAGTTGGTTCGGGCGAGCGGAGAGGCGCTCGACATAAGCTCGCAGTCGCGCGGCATCCGGCAGCGCACGGTACTTGACCTCCCACTCGGCCTGGATGCGCGCGGATTGAGCAGAATACCCGCGCATCGCGGCGGAGCCGTCGTCCGGCGATTGCGAAAGCAAAGACAAAGCACATGCCACGGCAAGGGGGAAAGCTCTGAATTGACCCATAGTCCGCAACCCTCAAGGCTATTATCAATGATTGTCGCTCCTGAAGATGCCGCCCACCAGCTAAACTGGTTCTATAACCCACTGGAGGGGGCACAAGGATGATTTACTACGGATCGAAGGAGCTCGCTCAGAGCTTTCGCACGGTACGGAAGAACACCATCGCGGTAGCCGAGGACATTCCCGAGCAGCACTACGGCTTCCGGGCCGCACCCGATACGCGAACCGTGGCACAGACGCTGGTGCATATCGCCGTATCGCCGCGATACCACGATCAAATCCACCGCATCGAACGGCGAACCACGTTCGACGGGTTCGATTTCTTCAGCTTCTTTGGCGCCCTGAGCGCGGAGGAAAAGGTGGCTCGCTCGAAGGCGCAGATCACCGGAATGTTGCGCGCAGACGGCGACAAGTTCGCGCAGTGGCTGGAGGGATTGCCGGAAGATTTCTTGAGCCAGCCAGTGGCTTCCCCACAGGGCGTGGAGCCGCCCAGCAAATCCCGGTTCGAGCTGCTGCTGAGCGCCAAGGAGCACGAGATGCATCATCGAGGGCAGCTCATGTTGATCGAGCGGCTGCTCGGCATCGTGCCGCACCTAACGCGCCAGATGCAGGCGCGGGTCGCCGAAATGCAGGCCCATCAAGGGAAGGCGTAGTTCAGTTCCAGAGTCGGGCCGCACCGCCCGCGTCGTTTGCGAGTGGACAGTGCGGCCCGTCCGATGGCGAGCTCGCGTCAGCTCTTCTTCTCCGCGCTCGAGTACTTGGTCAGCGTGTTGAGCAGGCTGGTAGCTGCTGCTGGCGGGGCGATACCTTGCTTAACGATGTCGCGGTTCTCCATTCTCTTTCCGTAGAGAATCTGATTGGCGTCCAGGTCCTGACGCAGGGTACCCCGCGAAACGCCCCGGCTTCTCGACCACGACAGGATCTCCGCCGTCATCATCGCATCGGTCTGAGCCGTCGCGGAGCGGCCCACAGGACCCGCTGACAGTTCGCCTTCGCCACCTAGCGTGAACTGGCTCGAGAGAAGCCTGTCAGCCCCCCGGTCGTTCATTACCAGCAAAATAACGTCGGTCTCGGAGGCGCCGATCTGGAAGCCGACGCTGCCGCCTTCTACCCGCACCGCACCCGGAGCCGACCAGCCGTGCCCGCTGCTGGTACGGCACGAGACAAAGCCTCTCCCGTACTTGCCACCGACGATGAAGGCTCCTTTCTTCATCCCGGGTACGATCAAGATGCAGTGGGCCTTTTCCAGAAGGTCTTGCGGAATCCCCTTGTCAGGAGTCGCCATGACCTCCGAGAAGACCTCGGTCGCGGCCTGAAGGCGCTCCCGCGGCGACTCTTCGGCCTTGAGGGGAGCTGCCCCGAACGCTGCCATGAGCGCAGCGCACAACGTCGTTGTAACAGACATCAACTGTCGATTCATCTAGTTGACCTCCTTCCGTTGAAACCATGGGCAATCGGCGTTCCGAATTCCGCAACTGGCGGATTCCTAGGGCAAGGCCGGACCCGCCCCGCCGCTCCCATGTGTAAGATGTTCCTCCTGTCGAAAAAAACTTCCGAGTGAATGCGGCTGACTGTAAAACTTCACCAGGCAGGATTCGCCTTGGGTCCGTCCAGTCTGCGCCCGCCGCATGAATGCGCCCTCGAGCTGCAAAAGGCATCAAAGTTGCAGTTATCAAGCGACAAATGGAGCTAGGAGGGACCAGATGCTGTGGACCATTTTCGTCGTACTGTTGATTCTGTGGTTGCTGGGAATGGTGACCGCGTACACTCTCTACGGTTACATACACCTTCTCCTGATCATTGCGCTGGTGGTTCTGTTGATCCGCGTGATTCAGGGCCGCAGAGTCTTGTGACCAAGGCAAGGCGTAGTCCGCGGGCCGGCACTTTGGCGGCTATTCCACCGCAGCGAGCCGTCCCGAGCCTTCGCCCACCTGCTGGCGCCACATGGCGTGGTAGAGGCCCTTGTTCGCCAGCAGTTCGGCGTGGCGGCCGAACTCCACGATGCGGCCCCGCTCGAGCACGTAGATGCGATCGGCGTGCAGCACGGTCGACAGGCGGTGCGCAATCAGGCAGGTGATCGCGTCGCGGCTGACCGCGACTTCCCGGATCGTCTGGCTGATCTCTTCCTCGGTCAGCGAGTCCAGCGACGAGGTCGCCTCGTCGAAGACCAGCAACTGCGGCCGGCGGAGCAGCGCTCGCGCAATCGAGAGCCGCTGCTTCTCGCCGCCCGAGACTTTCACGCCACCCTCGCCGATCACCGTGTCGAGCCCGCGGTCCGCGCGCGCGAGCAGGCTATCGACCGCCGCCTGTCCCAGCACCTCCAGGCACTCCGCATCGGTCGCCTCCGGCCTCACGAATCGCAGATTCTCGCGGATCGTTCCCGAGAACAACTGTGCGTCCTGCGTCACGAACCCGGTCCGCTCGCGCACTTCCTCGATGGCGACCTCGTCTTCCGCCGTCCCGTTGTAGTAGATATGCCCCGATTGAGGCCGGTACAGGCCCACCAGGAGTTTCACCAGCGTCGTCTTCCCCGCACCCGACGGCCCCACAAATGCGATCGTCTCGCCGCGGGCTACTCGAAACGAGATCTCCCGCAACGCCGGCGACGGACGCCGACTGGTGCTGGAACGAAACGTTGTCGAACGTGAGCGTCTCCAGCGATCCCACGCTCACCGGCCGCTCCGGCCTCGGCTCGGGCGGCATCGCCAGAATCGCTTCGAAGTTCTGGAGGGAGACTTCCGTCTCGCGATACACGTTGATCACGTTGCCGAGTTCCTGGAGCGGGCCAAAGATGAAGAACGAATAGATGAACAGCGAGAAGAACTGCCCCACGGTGATCCGCTGGGTGAAGATCAGGTACAGCATCAGGAACAGGATCGACGTTCTCAGCAGGTTCACGCAGGAGCCCTGCACGAAGCTCAGGCTGCGCAGGTAGCGCACCTTCTTCAGTTCCAGTTTGAGGATGGCGGCGGTGGTCCCATTGAGGCGCGCAATCTCCTGCCGCGCCAGCCCCAGGCTCTTCACCAGCTCGATGTTGCGCAGCGACTCCGTGGTCGCTCCCGCCAGCGCCGTCGTCTCACGCACGATCTGCTTCTGCACTACCTTGATCTTGCGGCTCAGAAGCGAACTCAATCCGCCCAGCAGCGGCACCGTGGCGAGATACGCAGGCGCGATGGACCAGTGCACACGCATCGCATAGACCGTCACGAAGGCGACACCGATCAGCGTCGTGAACACCATGTTCACCGCCAGCGAAATGAACTTCTCCACGTCGGAGCGCACCTTCTGCAACTTGCCCAAAGTCTCGCCGCTGCGCTGGTCTTCGAATTGAGCGTAGGCCAGTTCCAGCGAGTGCCGGACGCCGTCGGCGTAAATGCGCGCCCCTACCTGCTGGGTGATCAGGTTGACGAAGTAATCCTGGAAGTTTTTCGCGATGCGGGATACCAGGGCGACTCCCACGGCGGCCCCCAGCAGGAGGCTCACGCCTTTCAAGAACTGCGCGCTCGAATACTCGCGGTAGCGAGTGGCGTAAGAGTCGATGATGTGGCGGAAGATCAACGGGTCCAGCAGGGAAAAGATCTGGTTGACCGCCGCCAGCACCAGCGCCGTGGCCACCAGCTTCCAGTAGTGCTGCAGATACCGGCCGAGAATCCGCATGAGCCCCCTCGATACTTTCATTGTCGCCTGAACTATCGCATCCGTGCTGGGCAGGCTTCAGCATCGAGATGAGTCAGTGGAGTGCGGGCGCTACCACACCCTTTTTGGTAATATGCAACCAGGAGGTTGTATATGAGCACGGATCGGATCGAAAAGCACATCCTGCTGCGGGCGCCGCGCGCCCGGGTGTGGCGGGCGCTGACGGATGCCGAGGCATTCGGCGAGTGGTTCGGGGTCAAGTTGACAGGCTCGTTCGCTCCGGGGGTGCGCCTCCAGGGCGCGGTTACGCATCCGGGCTACGAGCACGTGCGGTTCGAATTCACCATCGAGCGGATGGAGCCGGAACGGCTTTTTTCCTGGCGCTGGCACCCGCACGCCATCGATCCCAAAATCGACTACTCGGTTGAGCCCACGACCCTGGTGGTCTTCGAGCTCGAGGCGACCGCCGAAGGGACCATGCTGACGGTTGTGGAATCGGGGTTCGATGGAATTCCGCTGGCTCGCCGTTTGGAGGCGTACCGGGGTAACGACCAGGGTTGGGCTATGCAGATGAAAGCGATCGAGCGGTATGCCGGCGAAGCGGTTTAGTTCGGGCACGGCGCGACGGCGGAAACCCACGCCGCGGACTTGAAAAATCAGCGTTGATCTTCGCGGCCCTTGGCGACCAGACCCGTCTGCTTCTGGTGGCTCGCCTATCCGCGCAAGGGCCCATGTCCATTGCGCGGCTCACGCAGGGCGGCTCCGTGACTCGCCAGGCCGTGACGAAGCACCTGCGGGTACTGGCGGATGCCGGCCTCGCCGGCAGTTCGCGGCTAGGCCGGGAGAGCATCTGGGAATTGGAACCGGAGCCGCTGGAGGCGGCCCGCCGGTGCCTCGACGGGATCTCGGCACAGTGGGATCAAGCGCTGGGTCGTCTGAAGAGCTTCGTGGAAGGCTAGCCTAATTCGCCCGCTTCACCGCGGATACCAGGCCAGGGTATGGGTTGACAGCCTTCCCCTTCCACCACAGCCTTTCCGGCCCCAGCTCGAAGATCGCAAAATGCAGGTGCGGCGTGCGCGAATTCGCATTTCCCGTCGATCCCACAAAACCGATGACGTCGCCCACGCTCGACCCGCATTCCCTCGCGCAACCCTTCCGCGTACCCGTCCAAGTGGGCGTAGTAGTAGCAATACACTTCCATCTCGTCGAACTGGTATATGGTGTGGCCACCCGGTTTGCTGAGGAACAGTCTGCGGACGGTTCCGGATACTACCGCACGCACGGGTGTTCCTCTTGGCTCCAGAATGTCGATCGCCTCATGCGGAAGCCCGGAGCGACCTTCATCGAACATATCCCGCAGATCCGCCAGGCGCGAGTCCGCCGATGGGCGGAGTCATCTCGAGAATGGAAGAGGTCGCGCCAACAGCGAGAAAGACCGGGAGCAGCGCGGCAATGCAAGTCCAGCGCCTCAACGCTATTCCTCCAGGACGACCGGTGTGCCCCGTCGAACCATGCGCGACAGCTCATCCACATCCCAATTCGTCAGCCGGATGCACCCGGCCGATTCGGTGTGCCGGATAATCCCCGGATCCGGCGTTCCATGGATTCCATAGTTCTCTTTCGAAAGGCCGAGCCAGGCAGCGCCGGCGGGATTGTTCGGACCCGGCGGCAGTATGGCTTTGGCTTTCTTCGGGTCCGCGTTCCAGAAACGCTCCGGGTCATAGTTGAACCACGGATTGTGCACCACACCCGTGATAGTCCAATGACCAATCGGCAGCGGATCGTGCGGGCCCCCAATGGTGGCCGGATACCGCGCCAGTTCCTTATCGCCGGCGCCGTATGCGATTACCGTACGTTTTGACTCCGACACCACCAAGCGTAACGCGAGGCGCACAGAGGTGCGCCGCACATTCGGCACGCTGATCCGCTCGCCAGCCGTGCCCAGTTTCTTGCCGGGATTTAACTCGGCCAACAGCTTCGGCGAGCTATGGAACCTCTCGCCGAGCTCCTCTTCCGGCGTTTCGAAGCCCAGCCACTTCATCTTCGCCTTTTCCTGGGTGTCGGCCGGTACTGGTTGGAACGGGCCCTTCTCATCCGCTCGGGTGATTGTGTAGGTCAACAGAAGAGGGCGTGCATCGCGATCGAGCAAGCGCCACATCTCGGCATCAATAGTGCCGGTCGGCTTCAGACCGTGATTTTCCTGATATCCCTTGACCGCAATCCCGAGACTATCGCCGTAGACGCCGTCAATTTCGCCCGGCGAGAAGCTGGCTCGGTCCAAAAGTATTTGCGCCCGCACCACCCCGGGCCCCGTCGCTCCAGGGGCCACCGCACCGGTCTTTGTCGAATCCTCGATTGCGCTCCCAAGGAGATTCCGGGTGAACGGCGCCGCAACGCGCCCTTTCACCTGTCCGGCTGCGCCCGCGCCCGCCAGCGTCAGAATCGAGGCAGTTACCGCGAGTAGATAAGTCCGTCGCACAACCAACAGTGGGCACTTTGCGGGCCGTTCGAGCGGCCCTAGTTCGTCCCCAGACTGCGGGCCCCGCAGAGCAAAGTCTCCGGCCGCTGGGGCGTTGGGCCGGTCTTGCCCTGCGGCACTTCCTGCTCTATTGACGGCAGGACTTGCACATACCCAGATGCGAAAGGCTCGGGCTTCTACCTTAGTTGGCATATATTCCGCCTTGGCCCCGAATCTGCACTGCATTGGGTGGAGGAGAGGTGAGAAATGTCTACTCTATTGATTGTTCTTCTGGTGTTGTTTCTGCTCGGTGGTGGCGGGTGGGGATACTCACGTTGGCGCGGGTAGCGGCCGCTGGCCAGTGGATTAAGGTTCGCGTGACCCCGGGGGAATTGCGGTTGCGTTCCTCTTCGATCGACGGTTCTGAGGCTATACAGAGTTCGGAAATTGGAGGCAGATCGTGAGTGTAACAAGCCTAAGCACAACAGAATTAGCCCTAACCGGGGCTTTTCTCGTGGTTCTCGTTGCAGGTATCGCTGCATTCCTTTGGCTCCGAAAGCATCGGACGGCGCGGCTGCGCGCGCAGTTCGGTAGCGCTGAGTATGCTCGCGCCGTGCAGACAGACGGCAACCGGCGCAAGGCGGAGGCCGGCCTCGACAAGCGCGCACAACGAGTCGAGAAGTTTCACGTCCAGCCGCTAGCGGCAGGCGATCGTGCCCGCTTCGTAGAGTCCTGGCGCGGAGTCCAGGCGCGGTTCGTGGACGGCCCTGCCGGGGCGGTAACGGAAGCCGACCAACTACTGGGTGACGTGATGTCCACGCGGGGCTATCCGATCAGTGACTTTGAACAGACGGCGGCAGATATCTCCATAAATTATCCCCTGGTACTGGAAAACTACCGAACGGCTCACGAAATCGCGCTGCGGCAGACCAAGGGGCAGGCCAACAAGGAAGATTTGCGCCAGGCCATGGTTCATTACCGGACGCTATTCGACGAGCTGGTTAGCGAGCCGGCGACGGCTGCATCCTGAACTCGAGGATCCCGAAGCAGGCGGGGTGTCGAGAGTGCGGATAACAAATTGGAGCGAATCCGATGATTGAAAAAGGTAAGAAGGAAGTAGAGCGGAGATATGCGGGACTCACGACGGCGGCTCTAGCGGAAGCCGGCGATGCAGCGATCCCCGGGGATCGCAGCCTTGCACCTGCCGCAACTTCCGCCACTGCAGCCAAGGATGCACAAGCGACGCCGCTCTTTTCGCCCGATGAGGCCAAGGAGTTTCGCGTTCGCTGGGATGCGATCCAGGGGGGCTTTGTGGATGAGCCCCGCCAGGCGGTGGAGCAAGCGGACAGCCTCGTCGCGGGGGCCATGAAGCGCCTGGCGGAAATGTTTGCTCAGGAACGGGCGAACCTCGAGGGGCAGTGGGATCGCCAGGAGAGTGCCTCGACCGAGGATCTCCGGCTTGCGCTGCGCCGCTACCGGTCGTTCTTCGGCCGTGTTCTTTCGGTTTAGGCGGACCCCGCTGCACACCCCTGGTGACCTGCCTCTGAAGTGCGTGCAACAGGTCGTCGTGCGCCGGTAGAACGGAAGCTCTCGGACCAGCTTCCCAGTGACACGACGATTCTCTCAGTGGGGCCTAGCTTGGGTGGTGGGTTGAATGCCCGGGGCAGGCACTGTTCATTGATCCTCTCCGTCACCTCCACTCGTACATCGATCTGGCCCACGCTCAGGGTCCGAGGATCGAAACGCCACATCCGTCCGCTCCATGATGCAGGAGAAGCGCGTGAACTCGCTGGAGGAGATGGTCGCGCCGGCGAGGGAGCTTGGCGTGCGCAGTGTCCCGCGAGGTCTGGGTGGGCAAACGCAGACGACAAAAGACGATCGTCTGCGCCACGCGCCAGGCATTCAGCTATGTCCAGTCAGTTCCGGGGCACTGGATTAGCGGGTGCGAAGGTGTCGCATGCGGAGATTTGGCCCGCATTCAAACCGCGCTGGAACCACTGGGTGCGTTGTGCCGAAGATCCGTGCGTGAATCTTTCGGGGCTGACGTGCCCCGTCGACATCTTCTGCAGCCGGTCGTCACCGACTGCCGCTGCCGCTCGCATGCCTGCCTCGACATCGCTCTGGTCGATGATCTTTCGTTGCCCGGTGGACATGGCCCACACGCCGGCCAGACAGTCCGCCTGCAACTCCAGACGTACGGACAACGGATTCGCCTCAGACGGATTATCTTCCCGCAGGCGCTGCACTTTGCCCTCGATTCCAAGCAGTTTCTGCACGTGATGTCCAATCTCGTGGGCGATTACGTAGGCCTGCGCAAATTCCCCGGGAGCTCCGAAACTGCCGTTCAGTTCATCGAAAAAACCTAAATCGAGGTAGACCTTCTCATCGGCAGCACAGTAGAAGGGCCCGGTTGCGCTTGCGGCTTGCCCACATGCGGATTCAATCGAGTCCCGGAAAAGCACCAGCTTGGCACGCCGGTACGGTCTGCCGGCCTGAGCCGGGAGCAGATTCTGCCAGGTCCCTTGCGCATCGTCGAGCACAAAAGATACGAATTGAACCTGGGTACTTTCAGATTCTCTGGAGGCGGGAGTCGACGTAGCAACGGCCCGGGCAGGCGCGGAATCGCCCGAAAAGAGCGTAAACAGGTTGCGCTGGAACACGAAACTCAGAATCAGGAGCAGGAGGAATCCTCCGATCCCGAGGTGCGGTGCTCCCAAGCGCATGCCCGAGAACCCGCCCCCGCCGCTACTATCCCGGCGATCCTCGACGTCGTTACTGACTCCGCCTGGCTTCCACAACATGCCTGTGGCGGTGCAATCCACGGCCCACATCACACATCGGCAATCAAAGTGCTCAATTTCAGACAGGAGAGTCCACTTCAATGCTCAAAAGAACATGCAGCGACCTCATGACCAGGAATCCGATCTGTTGCGTTCCCAACGATATGGTCCGCGTCGTGGCGCAATCCATGAAAGCCCAGGACATCGGCGCGATGCCGGTCATTGACAGTCACGAGAAGAAGGAACTGATCGGGATCGTGACCGACCGTGATTTGGCGCTAAAGGTAGTGGCGGAGGGTCTGGACTCCCGCAAGACCCCTGTTGAGGACGTCATGTCGCGCAAAATGGTGGTCTGCAAAACGGGGGATGATTGGCAGTCGGCCCTGGATGCGATGGCCAAGCACCAGTTGCGGCGCATTCCCGTGGTAGACGATCAGGGCCGCATTGCGGGGATCATTGCACAGGCGGACGTGGCGACCCGCATGGAGGAACCTGAGGCTACCGCCAAGGTTGTCGAAGAGATTTCAAGAGCGGCTTAACAGAAGCGTCCGGTCTTTGACACGCGCCTCCGCCCAAGGATTGGGCTGGCTGAGCAAACGCTGCACTCGGGGTGGTGAATTCTGCACGTGGCTCGTGTCGTTGGGCGGGCCTGTAACGTCGGTGGCCGTCCGATGAAATCTCTGGTGCACGTGGGAAGTGGGAAGATGTAACTGTCATGACAACCATCGGTCTTATCGGTGCAGGGCACATTGGAAGCCAGATCGCACGACTCGCCGTGGCACACGGCTACAATGTCGTGATCGGCAATTCTCGCGGGCCGGAGACCTTGGCGGCGCTTGTCGCGGAGCTCGGACCCAAAGCCCGCGCGGCGACTGCCGTCGAGGCGGCGCAATCCGGGGACATCGTCGTGGTCACGATCCCCTTGAAGAACTACCGCACGGTGCCCGTCGGCCCGCTCGCGGGCAAGATCGTGATCGACACGAACAACTATTACCCTGAACGGGACGGCCACATCCCCGAGCTCGACAATGAATCGACCACGACTTCCGAGCTCCTGCAGGCGCACCTGCCGGCCTCGAAGGTCGTGAAGGCCTTCAACCACATCTATGCGGCCGCGCTCACCACCGACGCGCAACCGGCGGGGACGAAGAATCGTCGCGCGCTGGTGATTGCCGGTGATGACCAGGGTGCGAAGGCCACGGTTACCCAAATGCTCGACCAGTTCGGCTTCGACACGGTCGACGCAGGGCCGCTGAGAGAAGGCTGGCGCATCCAGCGCGACACTCCCGGGTACGGTCCGCGCCGCACAGCGGAGGCGCTGCGCAGAGACCTGGCGGCGGCCAAGCGCTACGCGGATCAGTAGGGCGACCGGGGAGAGCAGCTTGGTTCGGACAGCCGCCCGGCAGAGTTGTAAGTATGGTGGGCTGCGTGCCCCCGCATTCAAAGAGATACATCTGATACTCCCCTGCCCCAACTCTCAGCCAGCGGTAGAATAAGCTTATGAGCAGCGCCCGCTACGTCCATTGGCAAGATGGTGAAATGTGGCTCGGCTACTTCGAGGACTTCCCGGATTACTTGACTCAGGGCGAATCCCTCGGAGAACTTGAGGCAAATCTTCGGGATCTCTACAGGGACCTCACGAGCGGTGAGATTTCCGGCATCCGTAAGGTCGCCGAACTTTCCATCGGATGAAGCGGACGGATCTGATCCGCAAGTTGGAAGAAGCTGGATGTATCCTCATCCGGCATGGCGGAAAGCATGACTGGTATCGTAACCCGCAGACGGGAGTTTCGCAGCCTCTACCTCGCCATCGGGAAGTCAAGGACTTCCTTGCAAGACATATTCTGAAAAAGCTTGAGGCTTCAGAGGAAGAGTCCGGATGAACGCCGGCCAGATTTCCGGCTCGTGTGCTGGATACGAGCTCCGAAACCTGTGTGTGGAATGTGGAAGCAGGAATCCCGTGGCTGCTAATCCAGCCTCTTATGGAAGCGCAGGACGCTTAGGGTCAGGATGGCGGAGCCCAGGATGGCCAGGGCCAGCATTTGCGGCCAGAGCGTCGAGATGCCGGTTCCTTTCAGGAAGAGGCCGCGGACGATCTCCATCATGTAGCGCACCGGATTCAGGTAGGTCAGGTACTGCACGGGCTCGGGCATGTTGCGGATGGGGAAGGTGAATCCGCTCAGCATGAAGGCCGGGTTGAAAAAGAAGAACGAGGACATCATGGCTTGCTGCTGGGTTTGGCAGATCGTCGAGATGAACAGGCCCGCGCCCAGCGTGGCCATCAGGAACAGGATGGATGAGAACAACAGCAGGAGCAAGCTGCCGCGCAGCGGAATATGAAAGATGAGCAGCGCCGCGCCCGTCACCAGCAGGACGTCCACCAGGCCGATCAGGGCGAAGGGCAGCGTCTTGCCCAGGATCAATTCCACCGGGCGGATGGGCGTGACCATCAGTTGCTCCATGGTGCCGATCTCGCGCTCGCGCACGATGGCCATGGCGGTGAGGCTCAGCGTGATCAGAGTGATGATGTTGACCACCACGCCGGGCACGAAGTAATTCCGGCTGCGGAGGTCCGGGTTGAACCAAACCCGGCTGCGCACCGTCAGCGCGGGCATCGCCAGGTTGACCGGGCCTCCCGCGGCCATCGTGCGGGCCACCATGCGCTGGCGCATCTGGATGGCCAGCACGCCATTTCCATAGGAGGCCACGGCGCCCCCGGCGTTGGCGGCCACGATCGAGGCGGTGTTGGAGTTGGTGCCGTCCACCAGAATCTGCACCGCGGCGGTCTTTCCACGGCTCGATGTCGCGGCCGAACCCGGGCAGCACACGCACCACGGCGTCCACATTGCCGTGGTCCAGGAGCTGCTGAACTTCGGTGTCGCTGGCGGGCGTGGCCGTGATTTGAAAGTTGCGCGAACCTTGGAAGACGTCGTGCAGGTTGCGGCTGGCGGGCGTGCGGTCCTGATCCATCCAGGCGATCCGGCTGTCCTCGACATCCAGGTTGACGGCGTAGCCGAAGATGAGGAGCTGGATCAGCGGCGGCCCGAGGAGCATCGAGCGCAGGCGCGGATCGCGCAGCACCTGGCGGAATTCTTTGCGGAGGATTTCCCGGATTCTTCGCCACATAATGTTTACGCGATCTTCTGCTTCAGTTTCCTGGTCGCGGCGAGGAAGATGACGACCGCGTATACCACCAGTAACGTCACTTCCACCCACAGCACATCCAAACCAACCCCCTTCAGGAACAGACCCTTCAGGATGGTGACGAAGTAGCGCGACGGAAACAGGTAGGTCACCACCTGAATGACGACCGGCATGTTCCCGATGGCGAAGACAAACCCCGAGAGCAGGAAGGCCGGCAGGAACGAGGTGAGCATGCCCAACTGGTAGGCCATCAACTGCGTCTTCGCGACCGCCGAAAGGAAGATGCCCCAGAACAGCGCCCCCATCAGGAAGATGCAACTGGTGAGCAGGACCAGCAGCGGACTGCCCCGCAAGGGCACGCCGAACAGGAAAACGCCCACACCGATGGTGACCAGCATGTTCACCATGCCGAGCACGAAGTAGGCCGCCATCTTGCCGAGGACGATCTCATGCGCACGCACCGGCGTCGACAGAAGTTGCTCCATGGAGCCGTTCTCCCACTCGCGCGCGATGGTCAGCGACCCGATCATGGCGGCGATGATCATGAGGATCACGGCGATCAACCCCGGCACGATGTAGTTGCGCGATTGCAGCTCGGGGTTGTACCAGACCCGCAACTGCGCGTCGACGGGAGGGTCCAGCTTGCCGCCTCCGCGGCGCTCGAGCGCCTGCGCTTGCAGCTCGAAGGCGTAGGCGCGGGTGAGCGCCTCGGCGTAGCCCAGAGTAATGGAGGCGGTATTGGAGTCGCTGCCGTCGAGGAGCAACTGCACGTCGGCTTCCTGGGAGGCCAGCAGATGGCGGCCGTAGTCCTTGGGAATCACGATCGCCAGACAGACACCGGCCGTTGTTGATCATGCGCTCGACAGTCCCGTACTCGTCCACCGACCCGAGCATCTGGAAGTAGCGCGAGCCGGCGAAGCGGGCGATCAGCTCACGGCTCTGCGGAGTTTGGTCCTGGTCGTAGACCAGCGTCTGGATGCGGTCCACGTCGAGCGTCAAGGCGTAGCCGAACAGCAAAAGCATCAGGACGGGCACGGCGAGAGCCATGGCGAGGCTGCGGGAGTCCCGCACGATGTGCAGCCCTTCCTTGCGGGCCATGGCCAGCGTGCGCGCCAGAGACCGGGGCAGGCTCATGATGCGTTGCGCTCCTCTTCTTCGATGGTGGAGACGAAGACCTCTTCCATCGAGCCCTTGCCGGCGGCCTGCATGAGTGCCGCGGGCGTATCCATGGCGACGATCTTGCCGTTGTACATCAGCGCCAGGCGATGGCAGTACTCGGCCTCGTCCATGTAGTGCGTGGTGACAAAGATGGTGTGCCCGTTCTTCGGAGAGCTGGTAGATCAAGTCCCAGAACTCGCGGCGGGCGATGGGATCGACGCCCGAGGTGGGCTCATCCAGAAAGAGGATGGGCGGCTCGTGCAGGATGGCGCAGCCGAGCGCCAGGCGCTGCTTCCAGCCGCCGGCGAGCAGTCGCGTCATGCGGGAGCGCTGGTCGGTGAGACCCGCCATGCGCAGCACGAACTCTTCGCGCTCGAGCCGGCGCTCGGCGGGGACTCCGTAGACGCCGCCGAAGAAGTCCAGGTTCTCCTCGACGGTGAGGTCGTCGTAGA
>CAWDER010000031.1:0-258710 GCA_963801345.1 Bryobacteraceae bacterium | reverse complement strand
GTAGAGTAGGAGAGAGGGCGACACCTTGCGGTGCGACCCACTCTCCCCTCGTCGAACCGGACAAGCAGATTTCCCGCATCCGGCTCTCCTGAAAACTCTCGTCTCAGGCATGCGCAGGCAGTTGCACGGCTGCCAGCCTCACAAATTCACCAACCCAAGGCGCTGGATCTGCTCGTAGAAGCTGACCCCTTCCGGCGGGCGGTAGGGCCGTTGGCTGCGCCGTCTCAGATGCTGCGTGAGACGGTCTCGAACGTACGTGTTGATCTCTCGGAAGGCCTGGCGTGGATACCCAAAGTCGAAGTAGTTCGTCCAGCCCTTCAGGTGCCGATTCAGCTCTCGCAATCAGGTGCGGGATCGGCTTGAAGCACTGCCGATGATCGGTCATCTCGTGCAGCTTCTCCCGTTCCTTCTTCAGAGCCTTCTTCGACGGAAACACATTCAGATACCGCCACCCGCGCCCTTGCAGGTCCCGATCGTAGCGGAACGTGTAGCCCAGAAAGTCCAGACTCGCTCCTTCTTCCTTGCAGGTTCACCACCCGCGTCTTCTCCCGGTTGATCTCCAACCCCATCCAGCCTTCGAGTTTCGACTCGATCCAGCCCGTCAGGCGCGGTCCCTTGATAGCGCGCCAGCACCACGAAATCATCGGCGTAGCGCACCAACTTGGCTTTGCCCACTGGGCCGGCCCATCGGCGCGGTGAAACAGCTTGTCGAACCAGTGCAGATACAGGTTGCCCAGCAGCGGCGAAATCACCCCGCCCTGGGGAGTCCCTTTGCGGGGCCGACTCCATCGCTCCGGCTTGCCCTCCTCACCCGGTTCTACCACCGGGGTCTCCAGCCACATCCGGATCAGCTTCAGCACCCTCCGGTCCACCACCCGCATGCGCACGCACGCCAGCAGCTTGTCGTGCGGAATCGAATCGAAGTAGCCTTTCAGGTCCGCGTCATACACCGCCTGATACCCGGCTTGGAGATGCCCGCGTATCTCCTCCAGCGCCTGGTGCGCCGATCGGCCCGGACGGAACCCGTACGAGCAATCCTCGAAGTCCGCCTCGAAGATCGGCTCCAGGATCAGCAGGGTCGCCATCTGCACCACTCGGTCGCGCACCGTCGGAATGCCCAACGGCCGCAGCTTCCCGTTCGCCTTCGGTATGTAGACGCGCCGTACCGCCTGCGGCGGTAGGTCTTGGTGCGCAGCGACTCCTGAAGCTCATCCAGGAATCCCTTCACGCCGGCTTCCGACGCTTCGATCTGTTCGATCGTCACGCCATCCACCCCGGGCGCGCCCCGATTGGCGCGCACCCGCTCCCATGCCGCCTCCAGCACATCCCGCCGATAGATCCGGTCGTACAACGCGTAAAACCGGAACTTCGGCTCCTGCTTGGCCTTTTGGCCCAGCTTCTGTCTCAGCAAAGAGAGTTTCTCCGGCAGTCCGTCTCCGCTCACCTGTTCCGGCAGGGCTTCGATATGCTCCCATTCTCCCGTAGTCGGATTTTCGTCCAAGCGGTTCTCCTTCCTTCTTACAGCAGCATGCTTCCAGTAAGGCCCCTTCGCTCCACGGGCGTTACCCCGCTTCTTCGCTACTATGGGCCTCTCCGACTCCCGGCCAGGGCCGCTCCCGCGGTTATGTCTTCCCGCGGGCCGTTGGGGGTCGCGTTGCCTCTCCCCGCCCTGCCGGGTCTCCCAGGTTCCTCGACTGATCTGTTCCTGCGCGCTGTCCCCTACCACCCCGGAAGGTCCGGCGGGTGCTTGCTCGTTGCTTCCCCGCCGGTGTCAGGCTTCATCATCTTCGGCAGACTGGCCACCTTCGCTTAGCGTAACGAGGCCGAATCGGGTTCGCTTGCGCTACGGCTCGCAGGTTCGCTTCCCCGGTTTCGACCAGACGGATTACTCCGCCTCGCTCCGGTTCCGCTACATGTTCGAACGAGCAATTTACATGGTGAACTCCTTTCAGTTCACAAGATCAGCCAGGCTTAGCCTGGTGTACCAAAGGCGCAAAGGCGCAAAGGGGACTGGGCGGGGCGGAGTTTTAGAGGCCGAAGTCCGACGGGGAGTGCTCGAAGGGGTTCAGGATTTGGATGTCCTGGTAGCGGCGGTTGTTCGGGAAGTCCTCCGATAGGAGGTAACGGGCGCCGGAACGCTGTGCAGCGGCCAGGATGAGGGCGTCCCAGTGAGAAAGCTGCGCCGCGTCAGCCCAATGCCAGCCTTGCTGCAGGAGGCCCAGGGAGGTATCGACCGGCCTCCAGTGACTGATATCTTCCACGATCTCGCGCGCTCTGGCCGGTTCCAGACGCATCTTCCGGACAGCGTTCCAGTAGAACTCGTGCAGGACCTGCCAGCTCAGCCGGCCGGTTCCCGCCGTCCACAAAGCTTCCAGCCACTCGGTAGCGCGCAGGCGCTTGACGGATTCCATGGGATCGACGTAATACAGCAGGACATTCGAGTCGACGAAGAAACCGTCAGCGGCGCTCATGCACTTCCTCACGGCTCAGGCGTTCCGCCGCGCCAAGGCCGGCCAGCGGGCGGTTCGATTTCCAATGATCGAAGGCCCTCCAGTACTGGTCGCTCAATCGCATCTGGCGCTCGAGCATCTCGCCGACCAGCCGGGAGACCGAGCTGTTCTCCCCGGCGGCCTGGCGGCGAGCCCAGAGAATGGCCTCCTCGGAGATTCGGATGGTGATGTTCTTTGCCACTTTTCTAGTGTAGCACGAAAAAAGTGCAGTCACTGCGGAGCCCTTGGCAGGGCGACTGGGCGCATCCGATACGACGTTTCTGCGAGGAGCCAGGGCCCCATTAGACGATAATCTTTGCGAGCCGCATCCTGGGAGCACGATCATGAAAAGACCCAAGCGAGACCCGGTCCGGGAAGACCGGATCTACAACGAGGCCCTTGTGGACGCCCGTCCGGAAGAACTGGCCATGAGCTGGTGTTGATTGATATTGGTGCGTTAGGACCTGGAAGTACAGAGAGGAGAGCAGGATGAGCAACGAGCAGGTGGCACCGGAGACGAAAGGTGTTACGGTTAAGTTACTTGCAACGGTTGACCTGGGACCTGAGATCGAGGGCATGGCAGGGCGCCAACTTCGAATGCGCATGGTGAACATCGAGCGTGGAGGCGTCTTCGGCCCGATTCACGACCATAAAGACAGACCAGGCATCGTCTACATACTGCAAGGAACGATCACTGACCATCGAAATGGAGTCGCTACGGACTATGGGCCGGGAGTGGGCTGGCCCGAGGATAGGAACACCACACACTGGCTTGAGAATAGAGGAACGATTCCGGCGGTGGAGATCTCGGTCGATATAGTCAGGCAAGAGTAAGATTACTGCGTGGAAGCCGGCGGCGCAGGGGAGGAAACGGAGGTTCACCGCAGAGCCCTTGGCAGGGCGGCGGGGCGCCTCTGGCGCAGAAGCCCTGCTCCATACGAGCGGCAACACCGTCAATCGCGTGTTGCTGGAGAGGCGCGGAGGACGCGGAGAAAGGGCGTCGGGGTTTGAGTGTACTGTCCCCGGTCCCGGTCTACCTCTTCAAACCGCCGGATGCCTCGTAGAGCTGCTGGCCGATGGGCATCGCGCGCCTACCGCCGCGCCGGGGCCGATGCCGAATATTGCGCCCACCAGCGCACGCGGACCATAGTCGTGTTGGTATTCGTCCCTCCCGGACAACGCAAAGCCAACGGCTCCGATGCCTGCTCCAATCGCCATGCCAAGCAGGGTGTGCCGCCGCCGAATGTTGGCGTAGCGCACTCGGAATATGGCTTCCCGCGCCAACACCACGGGCTGATTGTCCAGCCGAACTGTGATGGAGTCGGCGCTGATGGCCAACAGCTTGCCTTCAATCTGGACTGAGTCCCTGGTTTTCACGACCACGCTCTTCCCAACCTGCACCGACTCCACCAGTTTCTCCCAGGAGCGGTTCACTTCCGCCGCGCCAGCCGGCAGCAGCGTGACAGCCGCCAGCAATCCCAACTTGAGCAGTAGACCTCCCAAGCCACCCGGAGTACTCATTCTGGCCTCCTTGCGCCAACAATCATGCCTTCCAAGCGTACAGCCCCTGGGTGCTTCAGGCTCCATGGAATTGCAATTTGTTTGTCTGGAATTTGTAATCCGGGCCTGCGGACTAGCGCGACAGAGACTTCAGCATGCGCCGCGGAGCAGGCCACAGAAAGCGATGGGCTGCTCCACCGGGATACGCCCCTTGACTCGCGAAGCCAGATTGGATCTTTCGCCCCTGACGGGGCTGGCGATTTTGGGACAGGTCCCCATCGCTTGCGCGATGGGCTACTGTCTGGCGCCCCTGCCGGGGCTTGCGGCCAGGGGGCCCGCCGCACCAGAACTCAGTGACATTGGGTTGACAAATTGCCCCGCAGCGCAGCGGAGCCGCAAACAAGCCTGTCGGCGGGACCGCCGACATGGCAGGTCTGGCGACCTGCTCCACCAAACGCAGCAGGCCACAGAAAGCGATGGCCTGCTCCACAGGGTCTGTTTCAGATAACAGACAGGGTATGCGGGGGTCGGTCACTTATGTGGCCAATGTGAGCCTATTTTTCGGGATTGTCGGAAGAAAGGGTTTTTTGGAAAGCCGACCGGACGCGAACGAGCCGGCGTAGGAGGAGTTGGAGAGGCTTGTCGTTTACGGTGGGATTCTGCTGGCGATAGAGGCCCAGGACGCGAGCCGCGGTGGAGAGGCGTTCGACGACGGCGGTCGCATCCACGACATCAGGGTCGGCGGAAGGCAGGGATGCCGGCAGTGGAATCAGATGGCGAGGAGTCTGCCGGGCCAGGTGGAATTCCCGTTGGAGATCTTTCTGCGTGATCTCGACGTAGCGCAGCGTCATATTGGCCGTGCGATGGCCCAGCAACTTCATCAGTGCGGGCAGGCTGACACCGGCGCGCAGCATGGTCGTGGCGTAGGTGTGGCGCATCTGATGCGGCACGATGTGAGCGGTGATTCCAGCATGGGTAGCGGCGTCGGAGAGAAGCGCGCGCAACCGCACGCATAGCACGTCTCGGCCCTTGGGACGGGGCAAGAGAAACTCCGGCGGAGCGGCGGGCGGCAGCAGTGCGTAAGAACCGGAGCCGCGCGATGAGCGTGCGGATCTGCTCATCCACCGGCGTCCAGCGTTCGTTATGCAGCTTGCCCACGGGTACGTGCAAGGCCCATTGATCGCCACCCAGATGACGCAGGCAGTCGGCGGCGAGATCGACCGTCTCGCCGATTCGCATGCCGGTTAATCGCGTCAACAACAAAGCGGTGGAGAGCAGATCGTTACGACGGATGCAGTTCGGCTTGCAGCCGCGCGTCGTCTTCGGGCGTCAAAGGGCGCGGTAGAACCTGATCGGGCCGCGGAATGTCCTCCCCCAGCAGCAACCCCGGCCGTGGTGGAAAGGCATGGTCGGCGAGCAGATCAAACAGCTTCCGCAGCCGGATCAGATGCGCCGCGCGCGAAACTGTCGACAGGGGTTTGCCGGAGTAGCGCACGCGTCGTGTCCATAAATATTCCAGCCAGCCCAGCGCGTGCGGATCGCGTCTGAGTTGGTCGGCGCGCCGGACGTCGGGGAAGCGGGCGCGCAGATAGGCCATGAAGTACCGGAGGGTGCATTCATACTGCCGGACGGTGGCGGGACGCAACGTAGTGGCCAGCAGCCGTACGCGGGCGCGGAGAGCTTCTTCCAGAGGATGCGGAGGCGTTCTCATAGGAGCGGCGGTGGCTGCAGCTTGGCGATCCGTTCGACGGCGCGGGTGTATTCGGCGAAGACGTCCTGGGGCGTCAGTTGAATGTACAGCAGCGTGGTGTGGATATGCGCGTGGCCCATGAGTCGCATCAGCGCCGGCAGGCTGATGCCGGCGCGAATCATATCCGCTCCAAAGGTGTGCCGGAACCGATGCGGGTTGGCTGGTTTGACCCCGCTGGTGATACGGTGGTGGCGGAATAAAGAACGCAATCCGGCGGGCTTCAAGGGACTGCCGCGGGCCGGTCCTTTCAGGGAAACGAAGACTTCCGGGGCGTTGGTGAGCGGCCGTTCGGTCTTGAGATAGCACTGCAACAGGCGGATGGTTTCCGACGGCAGCGGCAACAGCCGCACCCGCGAGCCTTTGCCGTGAACGCGAACCTGCGCCTCGCTGAATAGGAGATCCTCCAGTTCGAGCGCCAGCACTTCGCGCGAGCGCAGGCCGTTGAGCAGCATCAAAGCCACGATCCCCAGATCGCGCGCCGTGCGGAAGCTGCGCCAGAAGCGCGCCACCTGTTCGGCCGATAACGGCGCAATCACGCGTTGGGGCACTTTCAACTTCAGATCGGCTGGGGCCGTCGCCGCGCGCCCGCGTCCGTAACCCAGCGGCGAGCGGCGATACCAGGTGCGCTGGATGAGATACGGCGCATGGGGCATGTCCTGGTGGAAGTAGAAGCGGAACAGGCGGCGCACCAGGGAGGACCGGCGATTGATATTCTCCGGGGCGGGCTTGGGCTGCTCGTTGAGTTGGTCGCGCACATAGTCCACCAGGGTGGATTCAGTGAACTGCTCGGCGTGGAAACACATCACGTCCACTCCCGGCCGGGTGCTCCACCAACGCACGAAGTGCAGCAAAGCATAAGCGTAGGATTGTAGCGATAGAAGCTGTAATCCGCGCACGCGCTGGACGTCGAGAAAACGATTGGCCCATTCGATCTCGCGTCCCTGCTCGTCCACCAGGCGGATGGGTGAGCTACTGGCGGGAAGGTCGCCCCGGCGGATGGCCTGGAACGTCATGGCAGCGCCTTATCCAGACAACGCTGAAAATCGCCAGCGCCGGCGCCGGCGGCGAAGAAGCTGGCGGGATCGTGCCCGCAGGGCAACTCGACGCGCAGGGCCTCCACGCCGGCGTGGCGCAACTGGATGCTTAAGCCGCGGGCGGCTCGCTGGCCGCTGCCATTGCGGTCGGCGTCGAAACAGATATACGTGACGCGCGCTCCAGCCCGGCAAAGCTCTACGATCTGCTGGTTATTGAGATGCGATCCCAGCGCCGCTACCGCCTCGGGAAACCCGGCTTGCCACAAGGCCGCCACGTCGAACAAGCCTTCGACCACCAGGATGCGTGGAAAAGCCAGCGCTTGGCCTCCCCCATAAAGTCCGCCTTTGGACCCCGGCAGGAAGCGATGGCGGCAGATGCTCTGATCCAGAGAACGGCCGTACAGACTCCCGCACTGCCGCAGAGGGAAGGTGAGGCAGCGGAAGAAACTGTCACGCCCCCGCTCATCCACCAAGCCGCGTTCCCGCAGTGTCTGGCGGGGGTAACCGAGCCGCGACAGATAACCGCGCAAGCAAGCGCCCGGCGCATAGCCGATGCGCATCCGTTCGATGACGGCGCGGTCGTGGATACCGCGTCTGGCCAGATAGGTGCGCGCGTCTACGCTCCGCGCCAACTGCCCTTGATAAAAACGGCAAGTCCGCTCCAGTAACTGTTCGTCTGCCGGCAAGTCGGGCGTTGATTCCGGCGCCAGATCGAGCCAGCGGATCAAACGGGCCAGTCCGCCGCCGCGGCCGCAGCCATGGCAGTAGAACACCTGTTTGCGGCGGTTGACATAGAACGAGGGCCGGCTTTCGCGGTGCAGCGGACATAATCCGGCGACCTCTTCGCGGCCGTTGTCACGAACGATCTTCCACCCGTGTTGTTGGAGATAGTCCAGCAGCGAAATCCGCCGCTGGGCCGCGTCGCTGTCCCGATCGATCATGGTGAGATGGGCTCCGCGATCAGAATACGGCTGGCCGCGCGCCAATCCCAGGCAAACAGGGTGGGCGCCCACGTCAGAAACCACAGGCTTTCCACGCGTCGCCAAAACCATCGCCGGATCGTAGAGGCGTCGGCGATGCGGTCCGGATCGCGGCAATGTGGAGCGGCCTGTTCGGCGGACATTCCCTCGCCGAGCCGTTCGAGCGCTTCCTGGCGGAGCGGGAGACTATACGCTGCGCCCGGCACACACCAGGCCGGCAACACGGTCAGCGTGCCGCCGCAGACCTTGCAGACGCCGCGACGAACCAGAATCCAATCATGGGTCCCATCATGCGCTTGCCGGCGGCGTCTTCCGTGGCCGATGATGGCGATCTGACTGCAGCCCGGACACCGCCGGGGCAGCCACTCGCTATCCGGCTGACCGGGCTTGCGCTCTTCCCCGAAACGTGGGATAAAGACGATCACGGGTGCGAAGGCATGCCCCGGAATCGGCACCCGCCAAGGCACACGACTCCGCGGCCCCGCCTTCGCTCCTAAGTATCAGAATCGACGCTGAAAAAGAACCCCACCCTGCCCCCCAGCCGATTGGCCGCTTAACGGTCACAACTCTTCTTGGGAATCTCTCCTTCCAAACGAACAACTTAGGTCGAGTCGCACCTCGCCTCCATCTAACGCTCTCCATAGTCACCAACTTCTCAAATCTCAATATCGCCTGGTTTCAGTAGTTTGCCGTCCTCCCAATCATTCACGCTCGTTCCCGCGTTCTATAATCACCATGGGGAGCGAGTGAACTGGCATTGGTTTTGCTCTGTAATTCTTTCTCTGCGTTCTCAGCGCCTCGGCGGTCAATTCTTGAATCACTGGCTGCTTGAAAACCGCGGAATACGAAACGAAAGTGGATGACCGGGAGGCGGCCCCCCCGGTAATGAAAGTGTTGGCGAGCACCGGCGCAACGGAGATATTCTGCCAGGAGGCTGGGGAAGGCGGAAACCTACCCACACCAAACGAACCTAGCAAACTCTTGAAAACAACGGACCGCACATATGAACCGACATCTATTTTCGGAAGTACCTAGTCCCAATATCGAACGCCCGCGAGAGTGGGGCAAACGCCCTCGTCTGCGCCGGGCCCCCTGGCCCGCTGGCCTGCGCACCCCTGCCATACCAAACGAACCTAGATGTTATTGAAAACAAAGGACCTCACATATGAACCGAAATCTATTTTCGGAAGAACCTAGTCCCATTTCCGGACACTTCGTCGTGGGGCACGATGGGTTCGCTCCGTAATTTTTGTTTTTTGTTCGCCTCCCGGCGACATTCGCTGGTTTGACTTGCCTTCAGGCGGTCCGTTATTCTGAGATTTCCTCTTGATAGAGGCGCGGAGGTCATCACTAGCGGGGTGCGCGGTTCCGGACGGCTCCGGACATCCCGGCGAAAGGGACCTGTTGCTGTTCCGCCGAAGTCGCCGGTCGAGGCCTTGTTCGACGGCGGTTGGGGGGCAAGGTTAACACCTGCCCACTGTCATCCGTTGCTTTTGGACGGATGGAGCGCTATCGGGAAGTGAAGAAACGCCGGTTCATCCGCAGCGGGTCCTTCCTTCTCCAGCGCTCCACGATGATGAAGATGATGGACCTGTTCCAATTGACGCGCACGTTGATCGACATCGAGTCGATCACCAGGAACGAGCTGGCGGTGGGCGAATTCCTGCTGAGCCACCTCTCCGTTCTCGCCGATCGTCACCAGGGGCGCGTCGAGCGCATGGACGTCGAGCCCGGCCGTTTCAACGTCTTCGCCCACTGGGGCGATCCGCTCGTCACGCTCTCCACGCACATGGACACGGTGCCACCCCACGTCCCGTCGCGCGAAGATGAAGAGCGCATTTGGGGCCGCGGCGCCTGCGACGCCAAGGGCATCATCGCCTCCATGATTCACGCCGCCTCGGGGCTGCTGGAGGCGGGCCTGCGCAACGTCGGCCTTCTCTTCGTGGTCGGCGAGGAAAGGAACAGCGCCGGCGCGAGGGCCGCCGCCCGCAACCCGCGCGGCTCGCGCTACCTCATCAACGGCGAGCCGAGCGAGAACAAACTGGCGCTCGGAAGCAAAGGCGCGCTCCGTTATGAGATTTCCGCGGCAGGCAAGATGGCCCACTCCGCTTACCCGGAGCTCGGCGATTCGGCCATCGACAAGCTGCTCGACGTGCTCGCGGAGTTGCGCCGCATCCCGCTTCCCTCGCATTCCACGCTGGGGCGAAGCACCCTGAGCATCGGCACCATCGCCGGCGGCCGCGCGCCCAACGTCGTCCCGGACGCCGCCTGCGCGGAGGTCATGTTCCGGCTTGTGGACGACGCGGCGCCGCTGCGCGAGGCCGTCGCCAAAGCGGCTGCGGGACGCGCCGTCGCCCGCGAGATCCTGTGTACTCCCGCAGTGCGGCTCGGCGCGATCGAAGGCATCGAAACGACGGTGGTCGCCTACACTTCGGATATCCCGGAATTCGGCGGAGCTTGGGGCGAGCCCTACATGCTGGGGCCCGGCTCCATCCACGTCGCGCACACCCCGGACGAGCACGTGGAGAAGCGGCAACTGATCGACGCGGTACGAATTTATCAAACCATGGTGAGACGACTACTCACCGGGCGGTGAAGGGAGCAACATGCAACGCAAGATTCAAGTCGGCATCCTCGGCGGCACCGGAATGGTGGGCCAGCACTTTGTGAAGTTCCTGCAGAACCATCCTTGGTTCGATCTGACCTGGCTGGGCGCCAGCGATCGCTCGGCGGGCAAGAAGTACCGGGACGCCGCGCAGTGGCACCTCGGCGGGGAGACTCCCGCCAGCGTGGCGGACATCGTGGTCGAAGAGTGTAAGCCGGGCAACGCGCCGCAACTGGTGTTCTCGGCGACCGACGCCGGCGTGGCCACCGAGATCGAGCAGGCCTTCGCGAAGGCCGGTCACGTGGTGGTGTCCAACTCGCGCAATCACCGCATGGAACTGGACGTGCCGCTCCTGGTTCCGGAGATCAACCCCGGCCACCTGCAGCTCATCCCGATTCAACACGCCGCGCGCGGCTGGAAGGGAACGATCGTGACCAACCCGAACTGCTCCACGGTCGTCCTTACCATGGGGCTCGCGCCGCTCAAGCCGTTCGGGATCACGCGCATTGTGGTCACCACGATGCAGGCCATCTCGGGCGCGGGCTATCCCGGAGTTCCCTCCATGGACATTCTGGGCAACGTGATCCCCTTCATCGGAGGCGAGGAAGAGAAGATGCAGCAGGAGACGCAGAAGATTCTCGGCGACTTCGACGGCCGCCGGATCGTCGATCTTCCCGCCAAGATGAGCGCGCACTGCAACCGCGTACCCGTGGTCGACGGTCACACCGTCACCATTTCGGTGGAGTTCAGCTCCAAGCCCGCCGAGGCCGACGTGCTCGCGGCGTTCCACGGCTACACCAGTGTGCCGCAAGCGCGCCAACTCCCGAGCGCGCCACCGAGGCCGGTCATCTACATGTCGCAGCCGAACCGCCCGCAGCCGCGCAAGGACGTCGAGCGCGAAGGCGGCATGGCCGTTTTCGTCGGCCGCCTGCGGCCGTGCCCGGTCTTCGACTATAAGTTCGTGGCGATGGGGCACAATACCGTGCGTGGCGCCGCCGGCGCCGCCGTGCTGAACGCGGAGTTGATGGTGAGCGAAGGACTGCTGTAGGCGGGATTCACTATGATCGTGATGAAATTCGGCGGGTCGTCGGTCGAGTCGGCGGCCGCCATCGAGCGGGTCGCCTCCATCGTGAAGGCGCGCGTGGAACGGAGGCCCGTGGTGGTGGTCTCGGCCATGGGCAAGACCACCAACAAGCTGCTGGCGATCGCGCAGAGCTCCATCCGCGGCGAGCGGGACGAGGCCCTGGCGCAGCTCCAGGACCTGCGGGAGTTCCACACGCGGGAAGCCCGGCAGGTCATTCTGGACGCCGACTGGCCCGAGGCCGAGCGAGTAATTGATCGGCACTTTCAGGAGCTGACGGAGCTGGTGAAGGGATTCGCCGTCTTGGGCGAGTTGTCGCCGCGCTCGGTGGATGCCATCTCCAGTTACGGCGAGCGGCTTTCCAGCGCCCTGGTGGCGTTGGCGTTCCGCAAGTTCGGCATGGACAGCGTGCATTTCGATTCGCGCGAGGCCGTGGTCACCGACGGCCGTCACACCCAAGCGGCCCCGATTTTTTCGCTCACGTACGCACGGCTGTCCGCTGGCGTGCGGCCGCTGGCTCAGGAGAAGGTCGTGGTCATGGGAGGGTTCATCGGCTCGACGGAAGCCGGAGTCACGACGACGCTGGGCCGCGGCGGCTCCGACTTCAGCGCATCCATTGTGGGCGCGGGCATCGGCGCCGAGGAGATCCAGATCTGGACCGACGTGGACGGCATGCTGACCGCCGACCCCACCATCCTCCCCGGCGGTCATCGCGTGAAGAGCATCTCCTTCGCCGAGGCCGCCGAGCTGGCCTATTTCGGCGCCAAGGTGCTGCATCCGGCGACGGTCGTGCCAGCCATCGAGAAGAGCATTCCCGTGCTCATCCTCAACTCTCGACGGCCCGAGACACCGGGCACCCGCATCAGCGCCGAAGCGGTTCCCTGCTCCAACGTCATAAAATCCATCGCGTGCAAACGCAAGATTACCGTGGTCAACATACACTCCACGCGAATGCTCATGGCGCACGGCTTCCTGCGGCGCATCTTCGAAGTCTTCGACCGGCACCTGACGCCCGTGGATGTGGTCTCCACCTCCGAGGTCAGTGTCTCGCTCACCATTGACAACACGGCGCGGCTGGCGGATATTTGTCAGGAGCTGGGCGAGTTCTCCGAAGTAGACACGGAAGAGAACCGTGCCATCATCTGTATCGTGGGCGACAATATTCGTTTCACTCCCGGAGTAGCAGGCCGCGCCTTTCGCGCCGTGGATTCGGTCAACATCAGAATGATCTCGCAAGGCGCTTCGCGGTTGAACCTGACCTTCGTGGTCGCGGAGCAGGACCTGGCGCGCGCCGTGGAGATGCTGCACACCGAGTTCTTCCGGGAGCTCGATCCGGATGTCTTCGACTAGGGGCCTCATGAAACTCGCAATCGTCGGATACGGAAAAATGGGCAAGCTCATCGAACAGCTTGCGCCGGAATACGGCTTCACCGTGACCTTGAAGCTCGACGAGTTCAACAACGCGAACTTCGAGGGCATCACGCGGGAGAACTTCGCGGGCATCGACGCAGCCATCGAGTTCTCCATTCCCTCCGCCGTCGCGGAAAACGTGGAGCGCATCGCGGCGCTCGGCGTGAACGTCGTGGTGGGAACCACGGGTTGGTCGGACAGCGCGGATCGCGTGAAGGCCGCCGTCGCCCGCTCCGGCACCGGCCTGGTTTGGAGTCCCAACTATTCGGTGGGCGTCAACGTCTTCTTCCGCCTGGTGTCCGAAGCGGCCCGGCTTCTCCAGGATGAAGCGAGCTATGGCGCATGGGCCTGGGAGATTCATCATGCAACCAAGAAGGATGCTCCTTCCGGCACGCTGCTGAAGCTGGTGGAGGAGATGAAGCAGGCGGGTTATGCGCGTGCCGTGAGCGTTTCCTCGAATCGTGCCGGCGCGCACCCGGGCACGCACGAGATCGGTTTCGACTCGGCGGCGGACACCATCACCCTGCGGCATTCCGCCCGCAGCCGGGAGGGGTTCGCGCGGGGGGCGCTCAAAGCGGCACAATGGGTGGTAGGCAAGCGGGGCTTCTTCGAATTCAGCGAGGTATTATTTTCCGAGCCGCGCGCCAAGTAGGACAGGCCTTCAGCCTGTCCCCATTTTAGGAGGTGGTACATGTTTACGGGATGCGGCACCGCACTGGTCACGCCGTTTAGGAAAGACTTGTCCCTCGATGAGGACACGCTGCGGCGGCTGGTGCGGCGCCAGATAGACGCCGGGATGAACTTCCTGGTTCCATGCGGCACGACCGGCGAAAGCCCGACGCTCGCCCGCAAAGAGCATCTGCGGGTTGTCGAGATCACGCTCGAAGAGGCCAAGGGCAAGGTCCCCGTGGTGGCCGGCGCCGGGGGGTACAACACTGCCGAGGTCATTCACCTTGCCAAGGAACTCGAAACTCTGGGTGTCGACGGCATCCTCTCGGTGACGCCCTACTACAACAAGCCCACCCAGGAAGGCCTCTACCAGCACTACAAGGCCATCGCCTCAGCCGTCCCGCTGCCCATCATTGTTTACAGCGTGCAGGGGCGCACCGGCATCAACGTCGAGCCCGCCACCCTGAAGCGCCTGGCCGCCATCGACAACATCGCCGGCGTGAAGGAGGCTTCCGGGAACATCGCGCAGATCGCCGCCATTCTGAACCAGGTGCCCGAGCGCTTCGCGGTGCTCTCCGGCGACGACGCGCTGACCATCCCGGTGATCGCGCTCGGCGGCAAGGGTCTGATCTCCACCGCCGGCAACGAGATTCCCGCCGAGATGACGCAAATCGTGCAACGCTCTCTCGCCAACGACTTCCCGGCCGCCCGCGCCATTTACCGCAAGTACCTCCCGCTGATGGAGGTCAACTTCGTCGAATCGAATCCGATTCCGGTGAAGGCCGCCATGGCCCTGATGGGACTGCTCGAACCGGTCTGGCGCCTGCCGCTGGTTCCACCCAGCGCGGCCAGCCAATCCAAAATCGAAACCGTTCTGCGCAGCCTTGCCCTGCTCGCAACCGCCCATGTTGCCAACTGACATCGAGAAACCGTTCGACGAAGAACCTGAGACATACACCGAGGAGCGGCCCGTTTATGACGCATAGGACGGAACAGAGGATTCCTTTCTTTAAAATGACCGGGACCGGCAACGATTTCATCCTCATCGACAACCGGGAAGGCCTTCTCAACGCGGATCATTGCCGGAATCTCGTTCGCCAGGCCTGCCGCCGCAAGCTTTCCGTCGGCGCCGACGGGATGATTTTGATCGAACGCGATCCCGAGGTGGACTTCAAATGGCGCTTCTTCAACGCCGATGCCAGTGAAGCGGAGATGTGCGGCAACGGCGCCCGCTGCGCGGCACGATTCGCCTACCTTACGGGAATTGTCGCCCAACCCCGAATGGCGTTTCGCACTCTGGCAGGAATCATTAAGGCTGAGATTTCCGGCAGCAGGGTCAAGGTTCAAATGACCCAACCCCACAGCCTCCGGACGGATATTCATCTGGATGTGAACGGAAATTCCTTCGATTTGGACTTTATCAACACGGGAGTTCCTCACGTTGTTTGTTTCGCGGCAAACGCGCAGGAACTGGAATCCACCGATGTTGCGAACTGGGGGCAAGCCCTCCGATTCCATCCTCATTTCCAGCCCGCCGGCACGAATGTCAATTTCGTTTGCTTGCAGGATGCACATCACGTTGCGGTTCGCACCTACGAACGTGGCGTTGAAGGGGAGACCCTTGCCTGCGGAACCGGCGCCATAGCGTCCGCGCTCATTTCCGCCGCAAGGGATCGGGTTGTTTCTCCTGTTGAAGTGCATACCCGGAGCGGTGAGACTTTGACCATTTATTTTGACCCGGTGCCTTCAACGCATCATCCGGATGGGATCCAATTCCAAGAGGTTTATCTCGAAGGAGAAGCCCGGGTCGTCTATGAAGCGGATCTTTGGGAAGAAACACTGTAGCGATTTTTTCGGAGGACTGAGGAATGATTGACCAGGCGGACAGGTTGAAACGGCTTCCCCCTTATCTTTTTCAGGAAATAGACCGGCTGAAGGCTGAAGTTATGGCCAAAGGCGTGGATGTCATCAATTTGGGTGTGGGGGATCCCGACCTGCCGACCCCGAAGCATATCATCGAAGAGCTGAATAGAGCGGCGCATAATCCCGCAAACCATCAGTATCCCTCCTATTCGGGCATGCATGAATTCAATGGTTGCGTCGCCCGCTGGTACCGGCGTCGGTTTGGCGTGGATCTGGATGCAGGTAGCGAGGTGCTTACCTTGATTGGTTCCAAGGAGGGAATTGCCCACCTGCCGCTTGCCCTCATCAACCCGGGAGATCTGGCGCTTGTACCAAGCCCCGCTTATCCGGTCTACCACATCAGCATCATGTTTGCCGGAGGCGAGTCCTATGTCATGCCGCTGAGCCGCGAAAACCGTTTCCTGCCCGACCTGAAGGCGATTCCATCTGACATTGCCCGGCGGGCCAAGCTGATCTACATCAACTACCCCAATAATCCGACGGGAGCGACGGCGGAACGGGACTTCTATCTAAAAGTGATCGATTTTGCTGGAGAGTACGGCCTGATGGTCTGTCATGATGCCGCATACACAGAGATGGCGTTTGACGGTTACCGTCCCATGAGTTTTATGGAGCTTCCCGGCGCCAAGGACATCGGCATCGAATTCCACTCCCTGTCGAAGACCTATAACATGACCGGCTGGCGTTTGGGCTTCGCCGTCGGAAATGCCCAGATGATCAACGGCCTGGGACAGATTAAAAGTAACATAGATTCCGGAGCGTTCAACGCGGTCCAATTTGCCGGCATAGCCGCCCTGGAAGGAGATCAGGGCTGTGTTGCGGAGATGCAGAGTATTTACCGGGACCGGCGCAATGCCCTCATTAGCGGCTTGCGGAAGATCGGTCTGGATCCCGAGGTGCCGAAGGCCACCTTCTATGTCTGGTGCCCGATCCCGCCTAAGTACAAATCCAAGGAATTCACGGCTCTGCTTTTGCGTGAAGCGGGAATTGTAACCACTCCGGGAAGCGGATTCGGAGAGCCGGGCGAAGGCTATGTCAGGCTGGCTCTCACGGTAAGCAAGGAACGCATCGAAGAAGCCGTCAACCGCATGGCGAAGCTCGCGTTTTAAGACGCCTGCCGGAACATGAAGCATACGGTGGATTGAGAGTAGCCTTCGCGGCTGGCCCGGGAGCCCCGCTTGACAGGGGGAGAACAAAAGCGATAGTCTCTAAACCGCCTCGTGCACGGCACCAGAACTGCATAAACCACCGCACACGTTCACACGGGGCTGATGAACTCCCTCCCGCTTAAAGGGCCTTTTCAGGAGCGCTTCCAGAATGCCTTGCCTGCCGTCGGAGATGAATTGATCTCGGCTCGGAGGCCAAGGGTGTCAAGTCGGATGCGTCGGCCTAAACGCTGTCGCAGGTAGCGGCATCATACTTCGACGAGGAGGTTCACTCTAATGCACAGGTTACTCGTAGGCGCGGTGCTGGCTCTCGGCGCTTTGCACGCAGCTCCAACTGAATCCCTGTTGTTACAGAAACCCACACTGAGCAAGACCCAAATCGCGTTCGTATATGCCGGAGATCTGTGGATCGTGCCACGCGAGGGTGGCGAGGCTCGCCGACTGACCGCGGGGGCGGGAGTCGAGACCAATCCGGTGTTCTCGCCGGACGGTTCGACCATAGTGTTCACAGGCGAATACGACGGAAACGTCGACGTCTACACCGTGCCGGCCTCCGGCGGGGTGCCGAAGCGGCTGACTTGGCATCCCTCCGCCGACAATGTGCTGTGCTGGTCTCCGGACGGTAAGAGGGTTGTGTTCAGTTCCGGGCGCGACACCTACGCGAACTTCCTGGAGCTGTTCACGGTTGGTGTCAACGGGCCCTTCCCCGAAAAACTCCCCCTGCCGTGGGGCTGGGAGGCGGCCTACTCGCCCGACGGGACGCGACTGGCCTACGTGCCGATGCGCCGGGCCTTCACAGTCTGGAAGCAATACCGCGGCGGCGACACCACGCCGATCTGGATCGCCACGCTGTCAAACTCCAGGGTGGAGAAGGTCCCGCGCAACAACAGCAATGACTATAACCCGCTCTGGATCGGCGATAAGGTCTACTTCCTCAGTGATCGCAGCGGCCCGGTTACGCTCTTCTCCTACGACACGCGCTCCAGGCAGGTGAAAGAGGAAATCAAGAACGACGGGCTTGACTTCAAGTCCGCGGGCGCGGGACCCGACGCCGTCGTGGTGGAGCAGTTCGGGGGTCTGCTCCTATTTGACCTGAAATCGGGCAAGACGAGGCCCGTGCCGGTGACGATCGCCGGCGATCTCCCCGAGGTTCGAGATCGGATGGTGAACGTTGCCAGTCGTTTGACCAACGCCGGCCTTTCCCCCACAGCCGCGCGCGCCGTCTTCGAGGCCCGCGGCGAGATCCTCACCGTCCCGGCGGAGAAGGGCGAGGTGCGCGTGATCACGAATTCGCCCAGCGTCATGGAGCGCGACCCCGCCTGGTCGCCTGATGGGAAGAGCATCGCCTACTTCTCGGATGAATCCGGCGAATATGGGTTGCATCTTGCGCCACAGAGCGGCATAGGCGCAGTAACGAAGATCCCGGTGCCGGAACCCGGCTTCTACCGCGCGCCCCAGTGGTCTCCCGACTCGACCAAGATCGCCTTCGTGGACGCGCGGATGCGCATTTGGTTCGTGGATGTTGAAAGCAAGAAGACGGTGCAGGTGGACAAAGAGCGGTTCCAGAGCCTCGGCGGGGATTGGATCCCCACCTGGTCACCGGATTCCAAATGGCTGGTTTACTCCAAGCGGCTGCCGAATTACATGGGCGCCATTCACGCCTACTCGCTCGCCGACACCAAGGTGACGCAGGTGACCGACGGGCTGAGCGACGCGAAGTACCCGGTCTTTGACAAGGATGGGAAATACCTGTATTTTGCAGCCTCTACCGATTCCGGCCCGTCGCTTCAACCCGATGTCGGAAGCTCCGCCCGGACCGTAACCCGCAGCGTGTATCTCGTGGTCCTCCCTAAAGACCAACCCTCACCTTTCGCCCCTGAAAGCGATGAGGAGAAGGCAGCCGAGCCGGCAAAGCCTGATGCCGCCAAGCCGGACGCGCCCGCTGCCGAGTCCGCCAAGGCGGAGGCCACGAAGCCCGTCGGGAAGCCGCCCGAGGTCAAGATCGACTTCGAGAACATCAGCCAGCGTATTCTCGCCATGCCCCTGCCAGCGCGCCAGTATGTCGGGCTGGATACCGGCAAGGCGGGAGTTCTCTTTGCCGTCGAGGCCCTGGCCTCGTCGACCGGCCAGCCCCAGACGCTCACCGTCCACCGGCATGACTTGAAATCGAGAAAGTCCGACGTCGCAGCCAGCGGAGTTCGCTTCTTCGAAGCCTCTCGGAACGGTGAAAAGATGCTGATCCGTCAGGGGGAGAACTGGCACATCCGCAATTTACCCCCGGCCCCACCCGCGGGCGGTGCGACCGCGCCCGCGACCCCCGTTACGGCGCTAACCGGGCCAGCCAGCGGCCAGTTGAATACCGCCAACATCGAAGTGAAGATCTCTCCCCGCGCCGAGTGGAAACAGATGTACCACGAAGCATGGCGCATCGAGCGCGATTTCTTCTACGATCCGGGGTATCACGGGCTCGACCTGAAGGCCGCCGAGAAGCGTTACGAGCCGTTCCTGGACGGCATCGGCTCGCGTGCCGATCTCAACTACCTGTTCGCCGAGATGTTGGGGAACCTGGTCATCGGGCACCTGGGCGTGGGGGGCGGCCAGCAGCCCGAGGTCAAGCGAGTGCAGACCGGCTTGCTCGGCTGCGACTTCAAGGTGGAAGACGGCCGCTATCGCTTCGCCCGGGTCTACAACGGCGAGAACTGGAATCCGGACGCGCGTGCGCCGCTGACGCAGCCGGGGGTGAACGTGGTTGCGGGCGAATATTTGCTGGCGGTCAACGGGCGCAACCTGACTGCGTCGGACAACGTGTACAGCTTCTTTGAGGGGACGGCAGAAAAACAGGTACTGCTCCGCCTCGGAGCCGACCCCACGGGCGCCGGCGCGCGGGAAGTGACCGTGGTTCCCGTTTCGTCCGACGGGCGCTTGCGCACACTTGCGTGGATCGAAGACAACCGGCGCAAGGTGGACCAAGTGACCGGCGGGCGCGTGGCCTACGTGTACCTACCCAACACCTCGGCGGGCGGGCTCACCAACTTCACCCGCTACTTCTTCGCCCAGGTCCACAAGCAGGCAGTCATCGTGGACGAGAGGTTCAACGGCGGAGGGATGCTGGCGACCGATTTCGTCGAGATTCTCACGCGCAAGCTGATGTCTGGCGCGGCTACCCGGGACGGCGAAGACCAGCTCCAACCGCAAGGAGCCATCTTCGGCCCGAAAGTGATGTTGATCAACGAATTCGCCGGTTCGGGGGGCGACGCCATGCCATGGTATTTCCGGCGTGCCGGGGCTGGGAGGCTGATCGGCAAACGGACTTGGGGAGGATTGGTGGGTATGGCGGGCGCGCCGGCCCTTATGGACGGTGGCACGGTGACCGCGCCGGCCTCAGGGATTTGGGACCCCAGCGAGAGCCGCTGGATCGCGGAGAACGTCGGCATCTCGCCCGACATCGAGGTTGAACATGAACCCGAACTGGTCCGCCAGGGCCGCGACCCTCAGCTCGAAAGGGCCGTGGCAGAGATTCTAGCGGAACTCGACAAGAATCCTCCGAAGAAGCTGGTCCGGCCCGAGTTCCCGAAATACCGGACGCTGCGATAGCAGTGCCTGCACAGCCGGAACCGACGTATGGCACCCGATTTTGATCGGGGTGGTCACCGTTCCTGCTGACAACTGCGGCTGCGTTGGCCAAAGCATGTATAGGGAGACTTCTTGTCTTCGTCTCGTGGTTCACGAAACGGAGCGAATATGTGAAGGGTGGAAACGACCGCGCGCGTGCGCGCGAAGCACGTGGGGTTCTACAGAGTAGAGCTGGCCCAACCTCGCAATTGAAGTTGAGACTCCCGGTTTGGAGGCGCTGGCCTGCGAACCCCGCTTGACAGGGGGAGAACGAGAGCAGTAGTCTCATAGTCGCCTCGTGCACGGCACCAGAACTGCATAAACCACCGCACACGTTCACACGGGGTTGAAGAACTCCCTCCCGCTTCAAGGGCCTTTTCAGGAGCGATTCCCAAATCCGCAACAATTTGCGCGCAAACGGACCGGGAACCCGAGACGGCAATCCTGTTCCGAAGGAGGCACTGTGGTGTTCACGCAAGACTACCAGAGAGTGAAGTATCTACTGCTTTTGACCCCAGTTGTGACCCTGATTCTCGCGCTGACCGGGTGTCAGCAGCCGGCACCTCAAGCGCCTGACACGAGAGCGGCCGATGAGACTGCCATACGGGCCGCAATAGACGACCAGATAAAGGCCGGCGCGGCCTTCGACTCGACGAAGTTGGCGAGTTTCTACACCGACGACGCCGTCTCAATGGCCCCGGATGCTCCCGTGGTCCAGGGCAGAGAGAACATGCAGAAGTACCTTGAAACGATGCTGAAGGAGAAACCGGAATTCTCCTTCAACACGGCGAAGGTCGAGGTTGCCCGGTCCGGGGATCTCGCCTATAGCTGGGGCACTGGGAAAGTGACTGCCAAAGACAGGAAAGGCAAGGTTACCGAAACGAACTTCAAATCCGCCAGCGTGTGGCAGAAACAGGCGGACGGGGGCTGGAAGATGGTGGTCGACACGTGGATTCCAGATCCCCCTGAAACGAAGCGGTAGACGTGATCGTGCACAAGGAGGAATGCAGATGAGTCACCAGTTCATGGTAGTTCTGGCCGCTGCGGCCTCGCTCGCGGCGGCTGACCTGCCCTACGCAGGGAAGTGGAAGATCAACCTCGCAAAGAGCGATTTCGGCGAGACCACAATCACTCATCGCACAGACCGGTTCCGGCCAGATGCAGTATACGGCCGACGGCATGTCCTACACCTTCAGGATCGACGGCAAGGACTATCCTTCGCTGTTTGGGCGCACCGACGCGTGGAAGCAGATAGACAAGAGCACGTGGGAAATCAGCAATAAGCTCAACGGCAAAGTCCTGGGCACCACCACGCGAAAGCTGTCGGCAGATGGCGCAACGCTGACCGAAAATTCCACGGGGCCCAAGCCGGCCGGCGGATCGTTCGACGTAACCACCGTCTTTCAGCGGGGCTCCGGCGGGCCTGGTTTGCCGGGAAAGTGGAAGACGAAAAACGTCAAGAGCAGTTCGCCGGACATCCTGGAATTCGTGGCCTCAGGCCCGGACGGCCTCACGCTGAGGAGCATCGACTATCAGGCCACCTGTGACGCGCGGTTCGACGGCAAGGACTATCCACTTACCGGCCCGACCGTTCCGGCCGGCATGACATTTGCCCTTCAGAAGACCGGGCCTCTTTCCTTCGAAATGACACAGAAGCAGAACGGCAAGGCGCGGTACAAGGACACATTCGCTGTCTCGGCCGACGGGAAAATCCTGACCGATACCGGCGGCGCAGTCGGCGTCAGCGAGAAGTACACAGCAGTCTACGACCGTCAGTAGCCCGCGCGTCCTCCGGGATTCTTGCTGCGCTGAGCGGCGGCTTCCTGAAGGAGGTCCAGCGTCTGCTCCGCCGCTTTGCGCCAGGAAAACTGGCTGGCGCGGACCGGGCCGGCGATCGAGAGGCGGGCGCGAAGCTCGTCGTCGGACGTGATGCGAACCATCGCGTCGAGAATGGCCGCTTCATCGCCGAGGGATCGAACAGGAGGGCCGCGGAACCCGCCACGCTCTTGAGTGGCTCGATCGACGAGCAGGCTGTCGGAATGCCCGCCGCCAGCGCCTCCAGAACCGGCATCCCGAAGCCTTCGAACAACGTGGCGTTAACGTAGGCGTGCGCCCGCAGATAGAGGTCCGCCAGTTCCTCTCGCGGCAGCCAGCCCGTCAGGCGCACGAAATCTCCGAGCGCCAGTTCTCCGATCAACCGCTCTAATGCCCCCGATTGGAAGCCGCGCAGTCCCGCGATCACCAGCCGGTACTCCGGTCGCGCGCGTCTGAACTGCGCGAACACGCGAATCAGCCGGTCGAGATTCTTATGCGGATGCAGCGTGGAAACCGCCAGGAGGTAAGGCTCCGGCTGGAGGCCCTCCCGCCGCCGTCCGATCTCGAAGAACTCCTCCTCCACGCCGTGCAGCACCACACGGGTCTTCCCGGGCGGAAGGCGGTAGTAGCGCCGCAGGTCCTCACGGGTCGCCTCGGAAACGGCCACGAGCCGGGTCGAGCCGTGCGCCGACTGCCACAGCAGCAGCCTCCAAAACGGCAAATCGAACCAGCGGAAATACTCCGGATGACGCTTGTGCTGGAGGTCATGGAACACCGTGACTGTGGGGCAAGGACAGAGCGCCGGAGATGTGAAGCCCGGACTGAAGAGGACGTCTATGCCATGCCGCCGCAGTGCCAGCGGCAATCCGGTTTGCTCCCACAAGATGCGGGCCGGCCGCACCGTGGCCCGCACGGGCTGTGGCGCGATGCTGAAATTCGGCCTCGCCGGAGAGATGCCGGCGTCGGTCTCGCGGTTCGTAAAAATCACGTACTCGTTCGACGAATCGATCTCCGCCAGGGCCTTCAGCAGGCAACGCAGGTAGACCTCGGTTCCACCCACGCCTCCTGGGATGAGATAGAGAGCGTTGACACCGATCCGAAGGCGCGTCATCTCATTGGGGCTGCGCGCGCGATTGGACCCGCGCCAGTCCTCCCTGCGCCTGCTGGTTGTCCGGATTGATCTCGATCGCCTTGCGGTAGTCCGCTGCGGCGCCGGCGAGATCGCCCGATCGGAATCGCAGATTGCCGCGGCAGAAGTACGCCATATCCTCCCGCGGATTCAACTCGAGCGCCGTAGCGATCGCGGCATAAGCCTCGGCGTCATTCCCCAGCTTGCCGTAGATCAGTGCCATCTCGGAGAAGGCGACCGCACGCCGCTCGATCCCCACCGCCAGCCGCAGTTTCTCCAACGCCTTCTCCGGACGGTTAAGGCAGCTTTCCGCATTCGCCCAATCCACGTACAGGCGGTAGTCGGGCTTGCCCAACCCCGCGGCGGTCTCGAATTCGCGCGCGGCCACGTCACAGCGGCGCTGCTCGAGGTAAGCCACTCCCAACTGGAAATGGGCCCTCCAGTTCCGGGGCGATTTGGCCACCGCGTCCTCCCACAACGTCACATTGCTGGCCCAGACCTGGTTGCGTTGGAAGCAGAGAAAAGCCAGCACCACCAAAACAGCAACGGCCGTGCCAACCACAACCTGCCGCCGGGCGCGCCACCGGCGCAACAACTCCACCGCCACAAGGACCAACCCCAACATGGGAAGGTAGAGACGCCGTTCGGTGACCGCGTCCATGATCGGGACCACCGACGAGGTCGGCGCCAGCAACACCAGCGCTGCGAGGAAGCCAAAGCAGGCCAGGGTGTATCGCTTGCGGAAATAGACCGCACTCGCCAGCAGGATCAGTAAGCCGGCCAGCCCGGCGAGAGCCCAGGGATCGAAGGGGGTGCGGACGATCGGGTAGTCATAGTCGGCGCTTTGGCCGAACGGCAGCACAAAGAGCCGGAAGTAAATCCAAAGCGCGCGCCACTGCGTATAGAAGTAGTCGTGCCAGGGCAGTCCGCCAATGTTGAATCCCGCCGTGGGAGAAGAACTCAGCACCTGCGCCACCGACCGAGCCGCCAGCGCTCCCCCCACCAGGATGGGCGCATAGAGCTTCCAGTTCCGCCGGATGCCGGCGAATGAGAAACCCGGATTCCAGAAGTAGTCGATGAGCAGCAGAATCACGGGCAGAACCACCGTGTGCTCCTTGGTGGAGACCGCGGCGCCGTACAGAACCAATACCGCCAGCGAAACGGGCCACGACACAGCCGTCCGCCGCCTCAGCACGAACACGGCTATGGCCCCAAACAGAAACATCGCACTCAGATTCTCCGAACGGCTGGCGATGTAGGAAACGGACTCGGTTTGCACTGGATGCAGCAGAAACAGAGCCCCCGCGAAGGCCGCCAGCCCATCGCGAACACGCCCTTCGCTACCGGACCAGGCAATCAGCCTGCGGGCGATTAGAAAAACCAGCAGTGAGTTGACGGCGTGAAAGAGCAGGTTGAACAGATGATACAGATAGGGCTGCGTACCCGCAATGTGACTGTTCGCCCAAAAGCTGAACATGAGGAACGGCCGTACGCCCCGGATCGCCGTCAGCATCGGCTGCTCGGCAAAGCGAGGCAAGAAGAAGGGCAGATACTGGTCGTCGAAAACGAACGGACCGTTGAGAGCCGGGCCATAGACGATCAGGCCCACCACCAATGCGGCCAATCCGCCGGCGGCGGCATGCCACCACCGGAAGGTCCAAACCGGAGCGGCAACAATCTTAGGCGGTTGTTCGCGTCTCTTGCTTTTCATTCAAGGCTCGAAGGTGGAACTCCAGAATCGCCACACGCTGCGCGAGCGAAATGTTGGCGTCCTTGAGATCGGAAATCACGATGGAGAAACGATAGAAGACGATCAGAAACAGGCAACCGGCGATAAACACCAGGGCCAGCGGCAGATCGGGGATCCCGACAAAGCGCGCGATCCAGCCGAGCACTCCGTCCATGCGCGAGAGCACCAGCAGCGTGACGGAGGCGCCCAGCCAGCTCACCGAGTACTCCACGCGAATGTGGGCACGCCGCACGGATCTGAGCACCAGCAGCAGCAGTACGATGCTGAACACGGTCATCACGTTTAGAAGACGATCCATGACTATCTTCTCCAGCGGTGGCGCTCAAACTTCAGAATGTTCACGAAGACCCCGAGCAATACGTGTACCACGTAGTAAAAGGACTTCACAGCGGTGATCGTGCTCCGGCCTCCCAGGCGAGGCCGCATCCGGCACGGCACTTCTACGAACCGGAACGCTTTGCGCTGAAGCACCACCAACGCTTCAATCTCCGGGTACTCCAGCGGAAAACTCTTGCTGAAAACTTGCAGGGCCGCCCGGTTCACACCGACGAAACCCGAAGTCGGATCGCGCACCGGCCGGCCCAGGATCGGACGCAGCAAAAGGCGGAACAGGCGCACTCCCATCTTTCGCGCGAAGCCGCTATGCCCGGTGTCCTCGTCCAGAAACCGGGAGCCGATCACCATCTCGCAACCGGAACTGCGCAGGGCTTCGTACAAGCGCGGGATGTCGTGCGGATTGTGCTGGCCGTCGCCATCCACCCGAATCACATGCTCGTAGCCGAGCTCGTAGGCCAGCCGGTAGCCCGCCTGCACCGCGCCGCCCAGGCCGAGGTGGTGCGGAAGAGCCAGCACGCGCGCGCCGGCGCCCTCCGCCAGATTCGCCGTGGCGTCCGCTGAGCCGTCGTCGATGACCACCACCGGTACGTTGGGGACAACCGCGCGGATCTCGGTCACCACCTGTTCAATCGAGGCCTGCTCATTGAAGGCCGGAACAATCACCAGCAGCGCCCGGGAATCGTTCGAAGCGGTCATAAGGCGGCCACGTCTCTCGCGGTGATGGAGTACTGCCGCAGCAGATCGCGGAACTCCGACGGACCGATTCGGGCGCCGTGGCGGATCGCCCGCCGCTTCCTCCAGAGGCTGTCCCAGGCGGCGGCCAGGGCCAGATGCGCGCGTAGCGCATAGAGCGCCAGCCGCCAGCCGCTGTTTCCCTCGGTGCGGAAACGAGCGGCGGCGCCGCGTCCCTGGAGGATGGCGGCAACATGCCAGAAGTACCGCGCCAGCGTCGCCAGAGGCGCCTTCATCAGTGCGCCCGCCGGGAAATTCTTCACGATCAAGAAAAGCCGGTTGCGCTCCACGTAGTACGCTTTCAAGGGCGAAGCCGGTCCTGTCGAGTGCGAATAACGATGGTCCACCACCGCTTGGGGTACATAAAGGCAGGTCCACCCGGCCCAACGGGCGCGTAAGCCAACGTCGGTGTCCTCGGCAAACAGGAAGAAGTCCTCATCGAATCCGCCGATCTCCTCCAACATGGTTCGCCGGTACAACGCGGCGCAAGCGCTCGGCAACAGAACCTCTTCGGCGCAGGCATACTTCTCGGGCGGCTCACGGTGCCCGCGCTGCTTGCTCGTGCCGTCGGCGCAAATGAGCATGCCGGCCGAATCGAGAAGCCCTTCGCCTGCCAGCCGCACCTGAGAAGCGCACATGCCTGCATCCGGCCGCGCCGCCATCGCTCCGACCAGCGCCGCCAACCAGCCGGGCCACGCCGCCGCGTCGTCGTTCAGCGCCGCCACCAGCGGGGCGCTCGACGCGCGCGCGCCCTGGTTGATCGCCGCGCCGAAGCCCGCGTTGTGGTCGTTCTCGAGAATCCGGACGGCGCGCGCGGCCGCGCAGCGGCGAGCCAACCTCTTCCCGCTATTGTCGACGACGATCACCTCGAAATCCCGCATCGTTTGCGCTTCCAGCGACCGCAGACACTCCTCCAGCACGGTGTCCGCAGCCAGCGTCGGAATCACAACCGTGACTTGAGGTTCGGACAAGCTCTGATTTTACGCCAAACGGCCACGCAGCCGGATCTTAGTCCGCTCCTAGGGAGGCGCTTCGCTGGTAGCCGGGTGTATCCTGATAGCTCGACGCGAGCTTCTTGTGGGAACCCATTCGGCATGACCTCTGCCCCGCCGCCGGCCGATCCGCTAACCGCATACACCAGCAGGCTCGCCGAGATTGAGAGAGAGCTCGCGGCTGCGATGTCGAAATTCCGCCGGCTTTCCTACGGCTTGGCCGCCGCTGGCCTCCTGTGCTTGGGTCTAATAATCGCCCGTTCCCAGCACGCCCCGGTCCCCCTTTGGGCACAGTTGGTGGCACTGCCATTTGCGGTTGCGATGGTGTCTTCCATGGGGCGCATCCAGCGCCGCAGAACAGAGCTGCGGCGCCTCCGCGAATTCTACCAGGCCGCACTCGCCCGTCTGGAAGATAAGTGGAGGGGCCGAGGTTTTGCCGGGGAGGAGTTCCGTGAGGAGGACCATCCCTTCGCCGGCGATCTCGACCTGTTTGGCGAAGGGTCGCTTTTCGAATTACTGGCGGTAACACGAACCGGCATCGGGCGTGCCACGCTGGCCGATTGGATGAAGACGCCTGCCGCGCGCGGCGAGGTGCTTGCCCGCCAAGAGGCGGTGGTGGAACTGAGGGACCGCCTGCAACTGCGGGAAGCAGTCCAACTCGCCGGAGCGCACTCATTCTCTCCGTGTGAGAAGGAGATCTTCTCGCAGTGGCTCGAATCCCCGCCACTGCCCTTCCCCGCCTGGTTTCACGTTGCTGCTGGCGTGCTCCCGCTGGTCTGGAGCGGGGCGGCGATTGCTTTCGCCTTCGGGTTCGGGTCGAGAGGCGCGGGGCTTGCGGCGGCTGTGGCTGCGCTGGCAGCGGAAGGAGCCTTAGCGTGGCGCTGCCGGCGCAGTGTCCGAACCGTCCTGGGAGGCATCGGGATGCCTGCCATCGACCTGAAGATCATTCGGAACCTGTTCAAGCTCATGCGGAACGGCAACTTCGCGAGTCCGAAGCTGAAGGAGCTCGCTGGGGCGCTGCATACCCCCGATGCCCTTAGCGAAGTCGGTCGTCTTGAACGCCTCGTATGGTTCCTCGAATGGCGGCGGGTGGATGTTTTCTCCGCGGTCTTCTGGGCATTACTGTGGGGTACGCAATTCGGGATGGCAATCGAGCGCTGGCGAAGCCGGCATGGGGCAAGTTTTGGACGCTGGCTATCGGCAATTGGGGAGTTCGAGGCTCTGACGGCTTTGGCCTGCTACTCGTTCGAGCACCCGCACGACCCGTTTCCCGAGCTCACTGAGGGGACCCCGCTTCTCGACGCCGGGCAGATGGGACATCCTTTGCTGGACCCGTCCGCATGCCAGCGTAATGATGTTCGTTTGGCACAGGACCGCCGGCTGCTGATTGTCAGCGGCTCGAATATGTCCGGCAAGAGCACGCTCCTGCGCGGCGCCGGAGTCAACGTGGTCTTGGCCCTGATGGGCGCGCCCGTTCGGGCGAGCCACATGACGGTATCGGATCTCCGAATCAGCGCGTCTATTCGCGTGCAAGACTCCTTGCTGAGGGGCCGGTCGCATTTCTACGCCGAGGTGAGCAAGATCCGGGACTCGATCTCTCGGGCCGAATCCTCTCCGGTTTTGTTTCTCATCGACGAGATCCTGAGCGGGACGAATTCGCGGGACCGGCGTATCGCGGCGGAGGCCGTGATTCGCGCGCTGGTTGCGCGAAACGCAATCGGTATGATCACCACGCACGACCTCGCGCTCACTCAAATCGCTCTTATCCAAGAATTGCGCGCCGAGAACGTACACTTCAGCGACCAGGCGGACTCCGGAGGATTGGAATTCGATTACAGACTGCGTCCTGGCGTCTTGAAGGAATCCAACGCCCTTGCGCTGATTCGAACCCTGGGGATTTCGGTCTGACGATTCGGAGCTACTGCGCGCCTACTTCCCCGCCCCCAGGTTTTCGTACCATTTCAGGCTCGAGCCGCCGGTGCAAATCAGGTCGGGCCGCCGGTCTCCATTCAGATCCGCAACCGCGCAGGCTGCCGCCGGCATTTTCGGATCGAGATCGTGCCGCGTCCAGTGGCTCCCTTCGGCATCGTCGGCGGAATAGATGTAGGTGCGCCCTCCCGCGCCCCGGTAGCCGGCGACGATTTCGTCGAGCCCGTCGCCGTTGACATCGGTGACCAGCAGCGCGTGCGCGGTGTCGAAGCTGTTGTCGATCACTGTGCGCTCCCACCCTTTGGCCGACTCCCGGTAGACCGCCACCTGATTGCCGTGCCAGGGTTCCAGCGCGGCGAGGAAACGGCGCTGCCCCAGCTTGCCCGGCGCCACATCGCTCGATCCGCTTTTCGGCCAGGGCTCCGGATTGCCCGCCGCCAGCCGCGTGCGATTCCAACGGCCGTCCTTGCCGTACTTGAGCACATCGATGCCCAGGAAGCTCGCCGTCAGGATCTCCTGCCGCCCGTCGCCGTCCCAGTCCGTGATCGCGATGCCGTGCAGCACGCCTTCCAGTTCATCCGAGATCAACTCGCGCTTCCAGACACCGGGACGGTAGAGCACCAGCGGCACTTTGCCCTTGTAATCCGGCGAAGCCGCGCTAGCCGCCGCCAGGGGCGCACTCACGGCGACTTTTTTGCCGGTCCCGTCGATGTCGGCGAACCGAATGCGGTGGGTTGTAGGCAGCCGGTCGATCTCCTCCACGCTCCAGGGTTCGCGAGGATCGCCCTTCTGCCGGAGCACGGACACGACGCCCACGCTCCTGGCCGGCGCCATCGAGAACTGCGTGCCGAGCACCAGCGTGAACTCGCCGTTGCCGCGCTCATCGTAGGCGTCCAGATTGATTGGCTGCGTCAGACCACCGGTGATCACGTGCCGCTGCCAGCCGGGGTTTTCGAACCACACCAGTTCGCTCAGATTGCTGGCCAGCGCAATCAGGTCCGGACGGCCGTCCTTGTTGAGGTCGACCGCCACCACCTGGTAGGCGCCTTTCAGATCCTCGGCTATCGTATGTTCGCGAAACTGAATCATGGGTGTAGCTCCCCACGTCAACGCGACTGCGGCCAGCGCGATGAATCCTCTGGTCATGCTTTCCCTCTCGGTCTACCAGTGCGTAACCGAGCCGTCCGGCCGCAGATAGAACTGCCGCCTGCCAACCGTCGTAACTTCGCCGATCATCTTCAGACCCTTCAGATCCGCCGTTACGCCGAGTCCAGGACGTTCGTTGGTGTAGACCTTGCCTTGCTTGAAATCCAGGCACTCCGGCAAGTAGCTGATCGTCCGCCCGCCGTAGTTGAACTCCATCAGCACAGGCCCGGAGAAGGTCGAAAGGCAGTTGACCAGCGCGGCGGTGGCCACCGGCCCCGTGAAATGCGGGACAATTCCCACCGCGTGGGTCTCGCACATGGCCGCCACCTTCATCATCTCGGTGATCCCGCCGACGCTGGGCAGCGTGGCGCGGATGTAGTCGAGATCGTGGTTCTCCACCAGACGATTGAAGTCGTAGCGCTGACCCCACTCTTCGCCGTGGGCCAAGGGGCAGGTGGTCATCTGCCGCAAACGCGGGATGTCCTGCTGCGCGTGCTCGTCACGGACCGGATCTTCCACCAGGTACGGCTCGTAATCCTCGATCAGCTCTGCAGCAGCGCAAGGCGTCGGCGTAGTCGAAGCGTTGATGGAAGTCGATCATGAAATCGCCCTGGCCGACGCCTTCCCTTGCCGCTTTGCAGGCCGCGGCCGCGGCGCGAACACGCTCACGCGTATTGAAGATGTTGTCCACGACTCCGCCATCTCCCGCTCCCATGCGGTACGCCCGGTAGCCCGCCTCCATGGTGGCACGCGCGACCTCCCGGATTCTGGCCAACGGATCGCTGGCCGCCCCTGGCGCCGCCGCGGGAAGACGGACATTCCCGGTGTTGTAGCACTCCAGGTGATTGCGCAGCGAGCCGCCCAGGATCTGATGCACTGGCAGCCCCAGCGCTTTGCCCTTGATGTCCCAGAGCGCCAGGTCCATCGCGCCCTGCGCGTGGATCTTCTCCCTGCCCGGCGGATAGAACCAGGAGATGTACATCTCGTGCCACAGCCGCTCGATCTGGAACGGGTTCTGTCCGATGAGGTTCCCGGCACACTGCTCCAGCGTGTCCTTGGCCCCGCCCTCGCCGATGCCGGTGATCCCGATATCGGTCTCCACGGTGATGAGCATGTCGCTCTGGTTAAAGAGCCGGTTCACGTTCGGCGGTTCGTAGATGCGAACTCGCGTGATCTTCGCCTTGGGAAGCGCGGCCTCCAGGCGCGGCGGACGAACCAGCCCGGCCGCGGGGGCAACCGCCAGTGATTTGAGGAACGCCCTGCGGTTCATCGAGTCTCTCCTTTGCAGCCACCAAGTATACCCGGAACCAACCTGGGTTTCACGCAAAGACGCCAAGCCGCAAAGCAATACTTGGTCTTCTTTGCGCCTTTGCGCCTTTGCGTGAGAAACCCCTGCTCCTTCTTCACCCAGGAATCGATCCAGTCGATGGCGGTCTTGTACCACGACACGCTGTTCTGCCGCTCGATATTGAAGTGCCGGGCGATGTCGGCGTGGGTCCGCCCAAGGGCCCGCGCTAGTGGCTGAGCCAGGCAGAATGCCCATCATGCCTGGTGGCGCAGGCGATCATTTTCTGTCGCTTGCGTCGGCTGGGCAGGGCTGTTCGCGGCGATTGGCAGACCACAAACTGCGATGGTCTGCCCCACCGCAACCCCTTCAACCACCACCCTCGCTATTCGTGCCATCACCAGAGGAGTGCCGCGGCGGCGCATTTCATCTCAACAATTGGGGATTGCGTGTACTGTCCCCGGTTGCGTACTGTGGTCTGTATGGAGCTCACTGGAAAGAGAATCGCGATTCTGGCGGACAACATCTACCAGGAAATGGAAGTTTGGTATCCCTACTACCGCTTCCAGGAGGCGGGCGCGGAGGTCGTGGTCGTGGGGGCCAAGGCCGGGGAAACCTATACCAGCAAACTCGGCTACCCCGTGGTTGCCACCCAGTCGTATGAGGACGTCGACGCCTCCAGCTTCGCGGGCGTCGTCATTCCCGGCGGTTATGCCCCGGACATTATCCGCCGGCACCAAGCCGCGTGCCGCTTCGTCAAGGAAATGGACGCGCAGGGCAAACTGGTCGCGTCCATCTGTCATGGTGGTTGGGTGATTTGCTCGGCGGGCATCTTGAAGGGCCGGCGGGCCACATGTTTCTTCGCTATCAAGGACGACCTGATCAACGCCGGCGCCCTCTATGAAGACGCTGAAGTGGTGGTGGACCGCAACCTGGTGTCTTCGCGCAAACCCGACGATCTGCCGGCGTTCTGCCGCGCGTCGATCGCCGTGTTAACTGGCAAGCGGTGATCCGGGTTATACTCGACGAAATGCGACGTATATGGATGCTGCTTCTGTTAGGATCCGCCATGTGGGCGCAAACACCGAGCGCCCTGGACTCGGATCCCAAGGGCTGGACGGACATCATGCCCGACGCCTCCTTCAAAGGCTGGACCAGGCTGCCGTTCATGGTCACGACCCCCATGGCCCCGGACTCGCAATGGAAAGTGGACCCGGCCAACAAGCTCCTTATCTGCGAGGGCGACAAGGGCCACGATTGGCTGCGCTACGACAAGGAACTGGCGAACTTCATCTTCCATGCGGAGTGGCGCTTCGTTCCCATCGCGGGCGGCAAGGGCTACAACAGCGGGGTCATGGCGCGCAACAACGCCGATGGAACCATCTGGCACCAAGCGCAAACGGGCGACGCCAGCGGCGGCTTCCTGATGGGCGCAACCTTGGTCAACGGCGCCAGCCAGCGCATCAATCTGCGCGCGCAGATGAAGGACAACCCCGTCAAGGCGGCGGGCGAGTGGAACATATACGAGATCCGCGCGGATGGCCCGAAGATGACCCTGTGGGTGAACGGAGTTGTAACAACCGAAATCCCGAACCTCGAAGTCGCCAAGGGCTTCATCGGCCTGGAGGGCGAGGGCTACCTCATCCAGTTCCGCAACCTCAAACTCAAGCCTTTGCCGTAGGTCGAACTTGGCGGCTTCGATTGTCCAATCGCTACAATACTACTCATGACCTCTTTCAGCGACGACTTCTACCGGATTAACAAACTCCCTCCCTACGTGCTCGCGGTGGTCACCGAGATGAAGGCGCGCCTGCGGGCCGAAGGACTCGACGTGGTCGATTTCGGGATGGGCAATCCGGATGGCGCAACCCCGCGCCCGGTCGTCAGCAAGTTGGTGGAGGCCGTCCGCAACCCGCGCAATCACCGGTACTCCCTGTCGCGCGGCATCCCTCACCTGCGCGAGGAGATCGTCAAGCGCTATAAGAAGTACTACGACGTCGATCTGGATCCCAACTCGGAAGCCATCGTCACCATTGGGGCCAAGGACGCGGTATCCCATTTGTTGTTCGCCGTCATCGGCCCCGGCGATGAGGTGGTCTCGCCCAACCCCTGCTATCCCATCCACCAGTACGGCGTCATCATGGCCGAGGGCCAGGCCTGCACTATGCCCATGCCCGATCCAGCCAGCTTTCTAAATCGCCTGGAGGATCACTATCGCACCGCCACGAAGAAGCCGCGGATGATCCTGATTTCGTTCCCGCACAATCCGACAACCCACTGCGTGGATCTGGATTTCTTCAAGGAGATTATCCGCCTGGCCGCGCACCACGGCACCATGGTGGTGCACGACTTCGCCTATTCGGACCTCGGCTTCGACGGATACGTTCCGCCGAGCATTCTCCAGGTGGACGGCGCCAAGGAAGTGGCCGTCGAGATCTACTCGATGTCGAAAAGCTTCAACATGGCGGGCTGGCGGGTCGGCTTCTGTCTGGGCAACCCCAAGATGATCGCAGCGCTCGCACGCATTAAGAGTTACCTGGACTACGGCGTCTTCCAGCCGATCCAGATCGCATCGATCGTGGCCTTGCGCGAGTGCGCCGACGAGAGCAAGAAGATCTGCGCCGTTTACCAGAAACGACGCGATGTGTTGATCCAGGGTCTGCACCGGGCCGGCTGGATGGTGGAACCGCCGCGCGCCACCATGTTCGTCTGGGCGCCGATTCCCGAACCGTTCCGGGAGCTAGGCTCAGTGGAGTTTTCGAAGGTGCTCCTCGAAAAAACCCTCACGGCGGTCTCGCCTGGCCTGGGCTTCGGCCCCCTCGGCGAAGGCTTCGTCCGCTTCGCCCTCATCGAGAACGAGCACCGCACCAAGCAGGCCACTACCTCGATCCGCAAATTCTTTAAGAGCAAGAGCTAGAATGATGGCGAGGATGTGAGATGACGCTGTCTTCTGGCCTTACGCTCCCGGTCGAGAAGCTCTCGGAGATCTGCCGCAAGTACCAAGTGCGGGAACTCTCCGTGTTCGGGTCGGCCGCCCGCGGGGATATGCGTCCCGACAGTGACATCGACCTCCTGGTGGAGTTCGAACCCGACGCGCGTATCGGATTGTTCGAGTTCGCGGGGATGGAAGAAGAATTGGCAGCACTGTTGGGACGGAAGGTTGACCTCGTCTCCAAGCTCGGCCTAAAACCTCGGGTCCGCCCGTTCGTTCTGCGCGACGCGATCGTGCTCTATGCGGCGTGAGGCGGCCTTTCTCGATGACATCGTTCGCAGCGCCGGTGCCATTATCGAGATCTGCTCCGGTCTGCAACTCGCAGCTCTCATGGCCGACGAAGTCGCGCTGGCGGCCATTCTGCATCACTTCGCGGTGATCGGGGAAGCCGCGAATCGGGTTCCCGATGAATTACGGGTTCGCCACCCTGAGATTCCGTGGTCCCGAATCGTTTCACAACGCAACCGGGTGGTGCATGACTACTTCGGCCTGGACTGGACCCTGCTGTGGAAGACAATCGTGGATGACCTACCCCGTCTCCGCAATCAGGTTTCCCAGATCCTGGCTGGGGAGTTCCCCGATGAGTGTCATCCGGATTCAAGAGGATAACAGCGATGACCCACCGCTACGACCGCAACCGCGTTTTCCGTTTCTGCGGAGTGATCCTGGCCGGGGCTCTGTTCCTTGCGAGTGGGGCCGCCGCCCAGGCACCCGCGCCTACGCCACGCCCCGGGGCCGAGAGAGTCCGTCCGCGCGTCATTGTGACCTCAGACGGTGAAATCGACGACCGCTGCTCCATGGTCCGGTTCCTGCTCTATGCCAACGAGTTCCAGGTGGAAGGTCTGATCAACAGCAGTTCCAGGTTCCACTGGCTCGGGCAGACCTGGAGTGGCGTCGAGTGGATCAACGCTCAAATCGGCATGTACGCCAGGATCTACGACTCCCTGCGCAAGAACGCCGACGGATACCCCACGCCCGAGGAGCTTCGCAGCAAGCTCTACGTGGGCAACATCACCAACGTTGGCGAGATGGAGAAAGACACGCCGGGGGCGGACCGCATCGTGCGCGTTCTGTTGGACGATAAGCCCGGTCCTGTCTATCTCCAGGCTTGGGGAGGCACCAACACCATCGCCAAGGCGCTGCACACCATCCAGACGCAGTACCCGGACCAAGTCGACAAGGTCAGCCAGAAGGCGGTTGTCTACATCATCCTGGATCAGGACGATACCTTCCGTAAGTACATCGAGCCTAACTGGCCCAAACTCCAGGTCCTCGGCAGTTTTCGGCAGTTCGGCGTGCTCGCCTACTCTTGGGCGAACCTGATTCCGCAGCCTCACCGGACGCTGTTCGAGCGGCCCTGGATGGAAGGCTACATCACGGTGGACCGCGGTCCGCTGGCGGGAGCCTACGAGCCGAACGAAGGCGCCTTTCGATCCGAAGGCGACTCGCCCTCCTTCATGCACCAGATCGAGGTGGGGCTGCGCAGCCTCGAGAATCCGAGTTACGGCGGCTGGGGCGGACGGTTCGTTCCGCAGAAACCCGGCGTCAACAACGTGTGGCGCGACGTGGAGGACGACGGCAACATGTACAAGCCGATTTGGCGGTGGGCCACGGCGTTTCAGAATGACTTCGCCGCGCGGGCGGCATGGTGCGTTACGCCTTACCGCGATGCGAACCACGCGCCTGTCGTGAGCCTGGCGGGGCCGGCCGATATCGAAGCCGCCCCCGGCGCGTCCGTGACGCTCAACGTGGGCGGATCGGGCGATCCGGACGGCAACCGGCTGTACTTTTCCTGGTGGCAGTACCGCGAGCCTGGCACTTATAAGGGGAGCGTGGCGGTCAAGGACTGGGACAAGGGGCTCGCCTCGGTTGTGATTCCGGCGGACGCCAAACCGGGCGATACGATCCACTTCATTGCCGAGGTCACCGATGACGGCAAGCCGCCGCTCACCCGGTATGCGCGCGTGATCGTAACGGTGAGGGCAAGATAACAGGGGGTACCATGTCCATGCGAACACTAATACTGGGTGCGTTGCTCGGGGCCGCCGCGGTTTCCGCGTCCGCTGCGAACTTCTCCGGAAGATGGGCCATCGAATCCCCCGGACGGGGCGGACGCGGCGCTTCAACCGTCCTGATCCTCAACCAAGTCGGCAAAGAAGTGACTGGAACTATCACCGCGAGGTCCGACGCCGGCACTGGCACACCGGTCAACAGCGAAGTCCTGGGCGGCATTGTGGAAGGCGACACGATCTCCTTCTACGTTTGGACCGGTACGGACCAACCCGTGAAGACGCTCTACAAAGGGACGATGTCCGGCGAGGAGTCCATCACCTTTACCGTCATGGGGGGACCGGCCGGAGGCGGCAACTTCGCCCCGGGCCGAGCCCAGTCCGTTCCTCAGAAGGTCACAGCCAAGCGAACAAGGTAAGCCTGGGCGCCTTCATCGGGAACATCCGGAACGCTCGCGTCGTCTAACGATCTTAAAGGAGGAGATCTGTGCCGGATGACTCGTCCGTGTTGCCGCCCGTCCCCTGCCGCGTTCTAATCCTGTTAGCAAGCTGGATCGTTCCCCGCGGCGCGCGGTCCGGTTGGCGCCGCAGGTGGGACTCCGGCCTGTGGAATTGGTGGATTCTGGTGGAGCGCGGCGAACTGACCAATCGTGCCTACCCGTTGCTGGTGCGACACTGCTGGGCCGCTTTCGGAGACGCGCTCTGGCTGCGTTTCAACCGGCAGCAGCTCCGCGACCTCCTTCGCGGACCGGCCCTCGCGCCTGCGGTGAGCGCCGCCGTTCTGATGCTTACGGCGGCTCTGACACATGGATTCCGCTACACCCGCAACCTGATTCAAGCAGCACGAACTGTCGATCTCTCCCTGCCGCCCACTGGGGTGTACGATCCTCGCGGAGACATGCTGATGGCGCACGCAGTGCCGCTGGTATTCGCCTTGATGACCGGCATCGTCATGCTCGCCATCACGCAGTTCTCTTTGCATCGCCACGATTGGCGCTACTGGCTGTACCTTCTCACGAAGACCTCCAGCGTGCTCGTCATCGTGCCGCTGCTGTGGATCGAGGGCGGCGCGGCTCTGCGTGCCAGCTTGCCGCAGGAGGCGCTGCGCGCATACGTCGGCGGATTGGGCTTCACCTTTCTGTTTATTACCGCTTTCGGTGCGGCCCTCGTGTGGTGCCTGGCGGACCAGCGGCGCCGCTGCCCGGTTTGCCTCCAGTTGCTTGCGATGCCCGTCAGGATGGGTTCATGGGCCAGCGTTCTCGAACCGGCGACTACGGAGTCACTGTGCGAGAAGGGTCATGGCTCTTTAAGCGTGCCGGAGGCCGAGACGGGCGCCCCGGATCGCTGGATCGCGATGGATGCAAGCTGGCGCGAGTTGTTCCAGACAGACACAAGATAGATCAGACGATCGACTTTGCCTCGGCTGCCCTTCAGCCGGCTTACGGCTTCGCGGCGAGCGCATCCAACACCAGGTAGCGGGCCCGGTGAGGTTCCGACTCGACCCTTGAGGCTTCGTCAATGCGCATGCGCTGGTAGTTTGACTTGGCGTCGTACGCCGGCCAGTCCGGCAAGCCCGAGCCGTTCGGATTCCCGGTCTTAATGAAATTCACGAAGTACCCCTGCATGGTCTCCGAAACCTTACTGTCCGCGGGTTCCCAAGCGTACCTCTTGTCAAGAGAGAGATTGCCCATGGCGTATTGAATCTCGGCGGAATGCGCTGCCCCTCTCGGAGCTGCCGGGCCGCCCCTTCCCGCGCCCACGGGACCCGCACTCGGCGGCGCTTGGCCCGGCATCCCGAGGTACGTCGGCCGCGGACGCGTGTAGTAATACCGGTAAACCGGCTTGCCTCCGGTCTTCATCTGCAGTTCAGTCCATTGCCAGGTTCCGTGGGCGATGAATCGATCGCTAGCAAGATCCGTGGCCGCCTGAAGGACCTCTTCCGGCGTCGATGCGGCGTACACCTTCAGAACCTCGCCGGCGCGGTCTCCATATAGCTTGCGCACCGCATTCGCGAAATTCTCCGGCGTTGGCTCACTTGCACCCAGCACGGACCGCGCCCCTTGTTCCTCGGAATTTGATCCGGCCAGCAGCGGAACCCTAGCTTGTTGTCCGGCCTCGAAGATGAGCGTCGGGTGTTTTGACAGGAAGTAACCGTCGAGCGCCGTGCTGAAGCGCAGGCCGCCACCTTTGGCCGCAACGTCCTGAACCTGCTCCGCGGTCATGGCACGGAGCGCCGCCAGCGAGGGCGCGCCCGCGGAAGTCGCGAACTTGACTCCGTCCTGCTCCGCTTCGGCGAGCGGCCGCGGAGGCAGACTCGCGGTCATCGAGCCGCTTTCGCCGATCGCTCCCGCGATCAGTCCCTTGGATAGCGGAGACGCCATCAGCCCGCTGACCGAAATGGAACCTGCCGACTCACCCGCAATCGTCACCCTCTTCGGATCTCCCCCGAACGCCGCGATGTTGCGCTGCACCCACCGTAGAGCGGCTACCTGATCCAACAAGCCGTAGTTCCCGGAGGCATGGTGGGCGGATTCCTTAGTCAATTCCGGATGGGAGAAGAATCCAAAAATGTTGGTGCGGTAGTTCACCGTGACCGCCACCATGGCCTTGCCGGCCATGTTCTCGCCGTCGTAGCGGGGCTCCGAGCCGTCACCGTTCTGGAACCCGCCGCCGAAGACGTACACCAGCACCGGCAGCCGTTCCCGATCCGACTTGGCCGGGGTCCACACGTTCAGATAGAGGCAGTCCTCGCTCATTCCATTGCTGCGAAACCAATAGTCGGCGTTGGGCGAGGTTCGCTGCATGCAGCGTGGCCCGAACTGGTCGGCGTTGCGCACGCCCGTCCAGTTCTTCACCGGCTGTGGTTCCTTCCAGCGCAGATCGCCAACGGGCGGCTCGGCAAACGGGATCCCCTTGAAGCTGCGAACACCGGAACTCGGTGCGGCGGTCGCCTCGATGAGGCCGTTGGCAGTCTTGACCCGGTCGGCGGCGAAGGCCGCGCCGAGCCCGATCACAATGGCGAACACGGTACTGCCGATCAATGGTTTCATATTGGTCCTATAGAATCACATTTGTGTTCTTTGTGTCTTCGTGCCTTAGTGGTGCATCAACCTGCCGCCGGCTCGATGACCGCCGACATGGAGCCCTTCGACGACGGCATCCGCCAATCCGCGCCGAAGGACTGGATCTGATCGCGGGCGAACTCGGCCTGGGGAAGTTCGCACGTGATCACGATGGTACGCCCCGTGGTGTCGACCTCCTGAGCGTGTAGGAAAGCATCATTCTCCGAGAAGAGAAACAGCCGGTGGAGCATCTCGATCACGTAGTCGTAGGTGTGCTCGTTGTCGTCGAGCAGCACCACGTGGTAGCGCGGCGCGAGCCGCTCCTGCTCCTGGATGTCCGTGGCCGTGGTTGTCGAAGGCTGCGCCATGCTCCGCCGGATCCTCCCGCCAAGCGGGATCGTTGACAGACTATCGATGTTATCATGAGATTGTGGGGGCGAAACGGATTCGACGGGATTGAATTGTGGTGAATAGGCGTGCCGGGTTCCGAGCTCCCGTTAAACGATCGGAAAAACACAACTGCCAACACGCAGTTTGCATTCGCTGCCTAATTAATTAGGCGGCCGCCCCGGTTGCTGAGCTCGCGCGGCAATCGTACGGCGTCATTTTGCGGGATAGGTCGAGGGCTTCTGTCCGGAGCCGCAGACCGAGATCAATCGGGCTAGGTCGTCGCCGCTCTTGCCGGCTCTGATGTGGCGGCCGAAATAACCGAACCGGATACGCACGTAGGCTGTTCACTGCAGGCTCTCTCGGACGCGGGTTCAACTCCCGCCGCCTCCACCAGGACTGCGCCATGGAATCGCACTATTTCGTTTCGCTGAAGAAGACGGAAGAGGGCTACAGCGTTTGGGTCCCGGGCCTGCCGGGTTGCGCATCCGAGGGTCTGACCGAACAGGAAGCTTTAGCGAACGTCCAAGATGCCATCCGGGAGTACCTGGACGTCGCCGAGGAACTCGGCGCTGAGGGTGAGCGGCGAGAAGTCGCCGTGACGCTCTGACGCGATGGGCATCGCGGGAATCCCCCACTTGCGTGCCGTTCGAGCGCTCGAACGAGCGGGGTTCCGCGTGGCTCGGTAGGGCAAGCACATCGTGATGACGGACGGCAGGCGAATCGTCACGGTCCCCCGGCACGACCCCGTAAACGCCTATACAATGGCGGTCCTCGTCCGCGCCGCGGGACTCACTCCAGATCAATTCAGGCGGTTGCTCTGACCGCTGTGCTCAGACGTGCCGGAACACGCAGCCGCCTGGCTCGTCACCACCATGAAAATATCGCGCCCTTGCTGTGTCGATCAAACGCGGACTTGACGGCCTGGAACCGTTCGTAGCCGGTTGGACCCGTCCCTCCAAAGCCAGCATTGCCTGTACGGGCAGAGGGCAAACGCAGGCCCCTCTCACGTAGACGTGCGGCTATGCCTGGCTGTCGGGATCATTGGCAGGCGGTGAAGCCCTGAGATGGCGCCTCTCAATCCCCGGGGCGGGTTCGACGTGTACCAGCACGTCGGCGATCCATTCCAGCCGTTCGCATAATTGGATTCGCGCCCGAGTGGCGATATCGTGCGCTTCCCACACCGTCAGGTTAGGGTCCATCTCCAAATGGAGGTCTACATGGTGCTGCAATCCGGTCTTGCGGGCGAAGCACTTCTCGACACCCAGCACTCCGGCAACGTCCAGCGCTACTCTTCTGATCTCGTCCAACGATTCTCCTTCCGGCATGGTGTCGACCAAATCAAGAGAAGTGTCCCGCGTGACCCGGAGGCCCGTAACAATCACGAAGAGTCCGACTGTGAAACCTCCATAGTGATCCACTTCGAGGAACTGAGCGGGGTTGTAGAGCGTCAGGCCGAGCGCGACTAGGGCAGCGGCGGAAGACAGGATGTCGACCGAATCGTTCCACGCGTCGGCCACCAACGAGGCGCTTTGAATCCGGCGTCCCACCTTGAATTTGACCCTGGACATGACGCTGCGAACGAGAATGGCGCCGAGGAGCGGCCATATGGCATAAGCGCTCGGCGGAGCATGCACCTCGCTGATCTTCTGGAGCGAGCGCCAGCAGATTCCCACACCTCCGGCCGCAAGGATCATGCCAACGACCAACCCAGCCAGCGTCTCGAATCTTCCGTGCCCGTAGGGATGCTCCGGATCGGCCTGCTTGGAAGCCATACGCATTCCCACAAGGACGAATGTGGATGCCAGGACGTCCCCGACGAACTCAAGGCCCGCTGCTACCACCGAAGTCGATCCCGCGAGCAGGCCAACGATCACGTTTCCCGACGCCAGCACCGCGCTTGCCAGGATGCTCACGAGCGCTACGCGCTGTCCGAGCTTCAACTTATCTTGCTGTAAGGATATTGACAATCTCTACTCCTAGCAGGATCCGGTCGCCTTCCGTACTCCACGGACTGGATTTGCCCCCCCCTTCGATAGCCACGTACCCATCTTGCCACGCGATCAAGTCGCGAGTTTACAGCTTCGTCCCGGTCTCCTCCTCCGCTCGCGGCGCTGCGGCTGGCGGACGAAGGAGCGAGAGCGCCACGGAGCCCGCGAGCAGTGACGCCACGACCGCCAAGGAGATTGCGACCGGCACCCTGTAGATGTCCGCCATCGTCATTTTGGCGCCGACAAAGACCAACACTAGCGCCAGGCCCACTTTAAGGTAGTGGAACTTGCCCATCACTCCCGCAAGTACGAAGTACAGCGCCCGCAAGCCAAGGATCGCGAAGATGTTCGAGGTGTAAACGATGAACGGATCGCGTGTGACCGCGAAGACGGCCGGAATGGAATCGACGGCGAAGACAATATCCGTGGCTTCAATGGCAACCAGCACCAGGAGCAGCGGCGTGGCGTAGCGCTTCCCGTTCTCGACGACCGTGAATCGTGGACCCCTATAGTCTCCGACAGTCCGGATCAAGCGTTTGAATTGGAGGAAGAGCGGGTTACGCTCCGGATGCACCTCATTGCCCCTCTGCAGAAGGAGCTTCACCCCCGTCAGAACGAGGAAACCCCCGAATAGGTAAATTACCCAGTGGAAGCTCTGAAGTAGGGCCGCGCCCAGCACAATGAAGACCGCGCGCATGACCAGCGCGCCGACGATGCCCCAGAAGAGCACCCGGTGCTGCAGCGCTTGCGGAACTGCGAAGTAGGAGAACAGCACCAGAAACACGAAGATGTTGTCTACCGAAAGCGCTTTCTCGATCAAATAACCCGTGAGGAATTCCAGCGCGCGTTCCGACCCAAACCAAAAATACACGCCGACGTTGAACAGCAGGGCCAGCGAGATCCAGACCACGGTCCACAACAGCGCCTCTCGCACAGAGACTTCGTGTGCGCGGCGGTGGAACACGCCTAGATCGATGGCCAACATGGCCAGCACAAACAGGGTGAACCCGATCCACAAGACCGGCGTGCCAATCGATTCCAAGCCCATGTCAGCCACCTCCTTCTTCTGTGATCTGGCACAGAAAGCCTTCGTCAACCTATCAGAAGAGCGGTGCAACCATCACACGCGGGCAGCGCGCACTCGTTGCGCCTCCGAGAGAACGAACTCCGTGCGGCGGTTTCGCCGGTTGGGAGCTCCCAGGTTGTGGCAGGCGAGCAATTCCACGACCGGCGTCGCCCGGCAAGCAGGCAGACTGTCGTCCCGCAATTGACCGCAGATGGCGCGCTCGCGGCTTTCAATCGCCAGCCAGTTGTGCCATCAGCGAAACGCACCCAACATTCTAGCCATGAAACCGCCCTCCTTCTGCCGGATGACCTCGAGTTCCCCCTTATCCAGCCAGAGGCCCTCACAAGAGAAGCACTTATCGACTCGAACGTCGCCGAAAGCAATCTCGTCAAGTTGCATGCCGCACTTCGGGCACTTCATAAAGTGGAGCGAGCGAGCGCGCTCCCGTTCTTCGGCCTCGAGCCTGGCTTGCCGCTCCTCGGCCACTTTCCGCCTGCGTTCCGCTTCTTGGCGGGCAAAGTACTCTTCTTCACTTGCAGTGGGCTTCACGGGCATAGTTGTCTCCTGGTTTGCGGACTGACTCTCTCCATACTACAGCGCCGTAGGCGTCCGGAGACAGCATTGGCTCGGTGCGGGGCCGCGTTTCACGGGCGGTTCCGTACTGGCGTGCGGCGTTTAGGCTGAGCAACTGGCCGTCGACGTGCCACTATAGTCTGAGCGGTGGAGGTTTCGGCGCTATCCAATGGGAGGTACGCAAGCAGGGATGTCCAGCACAGGCGTAGTGGAGGATGCTCCGAGGCCCGGCGGCGCGAGCCTCGATCTCAGCGGGTTCGCGGGCCTCAGCGAGGACGACGCCCGCCGGAACATCGAACAGGACGGGCCCAACGAGCTTGCCTCGCAGGAGAAGCGCGGGCTCTTCGCCATCGCGTTCGAGGTGATCCGTGAGCCTATGTTCCTGATGCTGGTCGCGGCAGGCGGACTCTACCTGGTCATGGGCTCACCGGGCGACGCATTGATGCTCCTCGGGTTCGTTTTCGTCGTCATGGCGATCACCATCCTCCAGGAGCGCCGCACGGAGCGAGCTCTGGACGCCCTGCGCGATCTCTCCAGCCCCCGCGCCCTGGTGATCCGGGGAGGGGTCCGTGCTCGCATCGCCGGCCGCGAGGTCGCCCGCGGTGACATCCTGGTCCTCTCCGAGGGAGATCGTGTGCCGGCCGATGCCATCCTCAGGCGCGCCATCAATCTGAGTGTGGACGAATCGCTCCTCACTGGAGAATCGGTGCCGGTCCGGAAAACGCCTTCGGCGGACGCGAAAGTACTCGAACGCCCGGGCGGCGACGATCTGCCATCCGTGTACTCCGGAACTCTGGTTACGGCGGGCCAAGGCATCGCGGAGGTCGTGAGCACGGGTGGGCGGACCGAACTCGGCAAGATCGGGAAGGCCTTGCAGCAAATCCAGCCCGAGGCGACGTCGTTGCAGAAGGAGACGGGGCGGCTGGTTCGCACCCTCGCCTTGGTCGGACTGGCGGCCTGCGGACTCGTGGTCGTCGTGTATGCCCTCACGCGAGGCGGCACGGCGCAGGTCTGGAAAGAGGGTCTGCTGGCCGGCATCGCCATGGCCATGGCCATCCTGCCGGAGGAATTCCCGGTGGTGCTCACGGTGTTCCTGGCCCTGGGGGCGTGGCGCATCTCGCGCAGCCGGGTGCTTACGCGCCGCATGCCCGCCATCGAGACGCTGGGGGCCGCGACGGTTCTATGCGTGGATAAGACCGGAACGCTCACCCGGAATCAGATGACGCTTAAGAAGCTGGCGATCGACGGCCGCACCGCCATCCTCGGCGCGGACGTCGCCAACCTCTCCGAGGAGTTCCATGCGTTGCTCGAGAACGCCATCCTGGCCAGCAAACGGGACCCGTTCGATCCCATGGAACTGGCTCTGCAATCTGCCGGCGACCGGCTGCTCATGCGGACCGAGCATCTGCATCCCGAGTGGTCTCTTTTCCGCGAGTACCCGCTCACGCCGCAGTTGCTGGCCGTCACCCAGGCGTGGAAACTCGGCGCGGGCGAAGAGGTCGTGGTCGCCTCCAAGGGCGCCCCGGAGGCGGTCGCCGAGTTGTGCCGGCTCTCGCCGGAGAAACGCGCGTCCATGGCGAACGAGGCTGCGGCGCTCGCCGCCGAGGGGCTCCGGGTGCTCGGAGTAGCCAGGGCCCGGATGACCGCGGACAGTCTGCCCATGGAGCACAGCCAACTTGCGCTTGAGTTTATGGGACTGGTGGGCCTCGAGGATCCGCTTCGCGCCACGGTGCCGGCCGCGGTCGCGGAGTGCCAGACGGCCGGCATCCGTATCGTGATGATCACCGGCGACTATCCCGCCACCGCGCAGAGCATCGCTCGCCAGGCCGGCTTGGCGAATCCCGAGAGGATCATCACCGGTCCCGATCTCGAGCGCATGTCCGACGAGGAATTGGCCAGCCAAATCAAACAGGTGCAGGTATTTGCCCGCGTCGTACCCGAGCAGAAGCTGCGCATCGTTTCGGCGCTGAAGGCAAATGGGGAGATCGTCGCCATGACCGGCGACGGCGTCAACGACGCTCCGGCGCTCAAGGCCGCGCACATCGGCATCGCCATGGGTGGCCGCGGCACGGACGTCGCACGCGAAGCGGCATCCCTGGTGCTGCTCGACGACGACTTCTCGTCCATCGTGGCGGCCGTGCGGCTCGGGCGGCGCATTCACGACAACATCAAGAAGGCCATCGCTTTCATCTTCGCGGTCCACGTCCCGATCGCCGGCCTCTCCATGGTTCCGGTCTTCTTCTCCAACTGGCCGCTGCTGCTGTTCCCCGTGCATATCGTCTTTTTGGAGCTGATCATCGATCCCTCCTGTTCACTCATCTTCGAAGCGGAGGAGGCCGAGGTCAACGTGATGCAGCGTCCGCCGCGAAGCGCCAGCGAACGTCTGTTTTCACTGGCTACGGTCGGCTTGGCGGTGCTCCAGGGACTCAGCGTGCTGGCGGCTTGCTTGGGCGTGTTCCTGTTTTCCCGCTCCAGAGAGCAACCGGACGCGGCCCGCGCTTTGACCTTTCTCACCTTGGTGGTATCGGTGCTGGTCATTATCCTCGCCAATCGGTCCTGGACGCGCGGGATCTTCAGCATGTTGCGCGTCCCCAATTCCGCACTCTGGTGGGTGGTCGGCGGGACCGCGGCCTTCCTGGCGCTGGTGCTGTTCGTCCCCGGGGCCCAGAGTCTGTTTCATTTCGCCCCTCTTCACCCCGGAGACATGGCGCTCAGTTTTGGGGCCGGCGTGGTCTGTCTCACGTGGTTTGAACTGCTGAAGCTCTCCTGGTGGCGAATGGGAGTCACAACCGATTCTTCATCCCCAACCCTCTGAGAACACTGTTCGCGACGCTTCACTTCACACGGCCCGGCTCGTCACCGGTGCTACCGTCGTAATGGGGACGCGCAACTCGCGCCACGTGCCCGACAGAATTCGACACAATTCGACAGTTTCGGCTCCTTTTCCGGTTGAGGGGCGGTTTGCCGGGGTCTCGAACAGGCCCGCACACCCCCGAACGCCTCCAAGTGACTACACTGGAAGTTGATATGAAGGCTCTGCTGCTCCTTCTCGCTGCTCTGGTACCCCTCTCCGTGGCGGCGCAGACGTTGTGTCCTCCTACACCCGCCTACACTCCCTGCGATGTGGTCTTCGAGTTGTCGGGCGAGGAGATGCAGGCGAATCCGAATCCGTACGTCAGCGTGACCTTGGACGTCGAGTTCCGCTCACCGCACTTTCGCACTTTCCGCGTGCCGGCCTTCTGGGACGGCGCCAACCGCGTCGTCGCTCGTTTTGCGCCGACAGAAGCGGGCGGCTGGGATTTCCGGGTCTCGAGCGACCTGACGCGCTTGGATGGCAAGACCGGCCGGGTGGAGGCCCTGGCCTCCGATTCGCCCGGCTTCCTCCGGCCCCGCAACGTGCATCATTGGGGATACACCGAGAACGACCAACCGCATCTGTGGATGGGCGATACGAGCCTGCGGTTTCCTCTTCTCGCTCAGAACGAATTCGATCAACTGGTGGCGACGCGCAGCCGCCAGAAGTTCAACCACATCCGGGGCCTCGCCATCGGAGGCGAAGGAGACTCTGCTAAAGCCTACCCGTCCGCTCAGACGCCTTCCCCTGAATTCTTTCAGATCCTGGATCGAAGAATCCTGGCCATGAACAAGGCGGGCATCGTCGCGGACCTGCTGCTGGCGGGCGCACGGGGTCATCTGGTCAAACTGTTCCCGGAAATCCGCGACCGTGAGCGCTACATTCGCTACCTGGTGGGGCGGTACGCGGCGATGCACATCACCTGGCAGGGGGTCGAAGAGTTCGAAGACTACGACAACGGCCGCGCGTTGCTCAAGGAGATCGGCGCCCTCCTGAAGAAGCTGGATCCTTACGATCATCCGCGATCGACCGGCGCGGCGATCACCTCGTCGCCGCTCTTCGAGGATGGCTGGATGACTTACATCGTCGAGAACTCCACCGACAACCAGTTGGGGGCAATCGAGCACCAGATCTACGCCGTGCCATTCGTCAACGTCGCGGTTGGTTCGCCTCAATCGGACGCCGCTGGGGCCGATGCGCTTCGCAGGCAAGTCTGGAACGCGGCCATGAACGGCCAGTATCCTACTTGCGCGGAAGCCGCGGCGGAGACCTTGAATTCGCCTGGGGCCGCCTCGATGACGCCCTGGTTCGACTTCTTCTCGGGTACCCGCCATTGGGAGCTCGAACCCTACTTCGACATCGACGGCGGCCGGGCTCTGGCTCTGGAATTGTCTCACGATGAAGAAATGGAGGGCATCGAGTACATCGCCTACCTGGAAAAGGCCAAGCCCGTGGAGATCGTGCTCCAGAGCCGGAGCTACGATGTCGCCTGGATCAATCCGGTAACCGGAGAGCGGCGCAAGCAGAAGCAGTTCCGCGGCGACCGGCTCCGGCTGGAACCCCCGGATACGAAGCAGGATTGGGTGCTGCACGTGTCGCGCGAGAGCAAGAAGGAGGGCATGCTCAGAAGCTACAAGTTCGAATCGAGACGGCCGCTCATGCAGGAAATGGAGCAGAACACGGAGCGGGTTCCGTATCGGATCGTCGAGCCCTCCACCGAGGCTCTTCGCGCCGGGCTCCCTCTGAAGTACGCCGCGAAGGTGACTCGGGACTCCCGCGCGACACGGTCCATGATGTGGCTGTGGACGGGAGAGGTGAGTACCGGCGGCCAGGGATTCCGCGTCTTGGGCACGGGGCCGGAAGGGGAGATGCGCGTCCCTCCGGGAATCGTGAGGCGGAATCCCGCGGTGTTGAATCTGCGCCTCACCGGCATGAACGCGAACGGAAAAGTGTACTTCTCCGACAGAATCTACAAGATCGGCCCGTGACCTCCCGAATCGTCGCCATCGACACCACCTCCGAATCCGGCAGCCTCGCGCTCATCGAGAACGGCAGCCTGCTCGAAGAGGTTTCGGTCTTGTCCACCGAGGGTTTCGGGCATATCCTGTTTCCTCAACTGGAGCTGCTGCTCTCCCGGCACGGCTGGAGTCCCGCCGATGTTGACTGCTATGCCGCCGCCGCAGGACCAGGGTCCTTCACTGGCGTCAGAGTGGGCCTGGCAGCTATCAAAGGATTGGGTGAGGCTCTCGGAAGACCGGTGGTAGCTGTGTCCAACCTTCAGGCTGTGGCGTGGCACGGCACGGCGCTCCTGCGTGCCGCCGTTTCGAACGCCCGCCGGGGAGAGGTTTATGGTGCGGTCTATTCCGCCCGCCTCGAACTCGTGTCGCCGGAGAGAGTAGTCGGATTCTCGGCGTGGGTCGAAACATTCACGGGCACCGGCCTGGAGTTCCTCTCCACGGATTTCAGCGCCTTCGCCGCAGAGATTGCACAGTCGCGCTTCAGGGACGCTCCCAGGAGGACGGTGCCGCTAGCGCTCGCCGGAGCGGTAGGCCGGATCGCCGCCGACCGTTTGGCGGCGGGATTGACGACTAGTCCCGCTGCCGCGGATGCCAACTACGTTCGGCGCTCCGACGCAGAACTATACTGGAAGGAATCTTGAGGCGCACCGGGAGGATTCCACTTTTTGAGGGGTAAGCCATTTTCAAATCAATAGCTTACGCCTCACTGCGGAGATCCAGGGAAAATGCCTTAAAATCGCTGCTAAGGCGTTACGAGTGTTGACTTAGTACTAGATCGGCTATAGAATCAGAACGAAGCATCGCGCGAAGGAACGCCATGATCGACGCCGGCACTATTCCTCAGGAAGTGGCAGATGAGCAGTTGTTGGAGGCAGGGTCTCTCCCAATCCGGATTCTAATTTCCGACGACCATCCCATCGTCCGGGACGGGCTGCGAAAGCTCTTAAGTCTCGAGGAGGATCTGGAGGTTGTGGGCGAGGCCGGTGATGGGGAAGCCACTGTGCTCCTCGTGGAGAAACTGGATCCGGACGTCTTGCTGCTGGACATTCGGATGCCAGGAGTGGATGGATTCGGCGCACTGCAACGCCTCCAGAAACTCAACCGGAGAACCAGGGTCATCATCCTCACTGCTTCGGAGGATAAGAATGAGTTCGTTCAGGCCATGAAGATGGGCTGCTCGGGCATCGTCCTCAAGCAGACCGCCGCCGACCTGATCATCAAGAGCATTCGCAGGGTGCATGCGGGCGAGATCTGGCTGGACTCGAACACAACCGCCGCGGTCATGCGGCAGTTCGCCTCGCCTTTGGATGGCACGCCGCAAGCCGGCATGCGGGCGCGCGACCGGTCGCCGCTGAGCAATCGGGAGCGCGAGATCGTCGCACTGGTAGCGCAAGGCTACAAGAACAAGGAAATGGCGGAGAAGATGTTCATCAGCGAGCAGACTGTGAAAAACCATCTGCACAACATCTTCGACAAGCTCGGGGTTTCGGACCGGCTCGAACTGGCGCTGTACGCCATCCACAAGGGACTGCACTCGGAAGCGCGGCAAGGCTAGGCCTCTTCCCCGCCCTGCGTTTGTTCCCCGCTTGCATTTTCGGGACGTTGGGACTAGTATCTTGGGGGAGGATTGCAGATGAGGCTGTCTTTTATTCCGCTCGTATTGGCCGGTCTTCTGGTCATTTCATTCACGATTGGCGCGCAGGTGACTTTTCCGCGCATGACCTCGGTGGAGCCGGCTACCGCCAAGGTAGGGGTGGAAGTGACCGTTGCCGGCGAGAACCTCGACAAGGCGAACGTCGCCGAGGTCTACATATCAGACGGTGAGAAAGACGTGAAGGTGCCGTTGACGGAACAGGCCGCGACGTCGATCAAGTTCAAGGTCCCCGATACGGTAAAGCCCGGCCGGTTCAGCCTGGTGGTTCTCACAACCACCAAGCCAGCCAAGTTGATCGACCAGCCCGTGAGGCTGACCGTCGAGTAGAAGCTCCGGGGCGCAGAGAGAGGTCGCCGGACTTCGCCTCTCGGTTCACTGCCTGCGGTACGGCGCCGAGAGGTACTGCCTGGAGGACTTGGCGAGGTCCGACTCCGGCGCCAGGCGCACGACTTGCCGATAGGCATCGACGGCGAGAGCCCTCTGCCCCTTCAGGTCGTACGTCTGGCCAAGACGCAGCCATGCGGTCGTGCCGGTGTTCAGGTCCAGATCCTGCGCGCGCGCGGTCACCTTCTTCAAGTTGGATTCCGCCTGGTCCAGGTCGTTGTACCAGAATTGGACGACGCCTCGCGCGAATTCGATCTTCTCGATGGGCAAGCGAGCTGTAGCCGGCTGATCCGGATACCTTCAGGCGCTCAATCTCCTGGAGCACGCGCAGGGCACTGGCTCTTGTCGCCAAGATCGGCATACATCTGGGAGAGCTCGAAACGGAAGAGGAAATTGCGAGGGAATCTGAGAATCAGATTCTGCAGCAGCGGCACGGCTTTCTTCAGGCTCCGCTCGCGCCGGTAGATGGCGCACAACAGAACCTCGGCATCCACGTCGTTCAGCTTGCCGCGGCGGGCGACGTCCTCCAGGGTGCGGATGCCTCGTTCTTTGTCGCCGCTGAATCCCGCCAGGAATCCCACCACGCGGATGTGCCACGCCAAGCTGCCGACCACGTAGTCGTAAAGGCCCTGGACCAGGCGGGCGTCTATGTTAGCCGGCTCCAGTTCCGTGATCTTGTTGTGGAGTTGGCGGGCGGTGGTCGCGTCGCGGAGCGAATCCATGTAGGCCTTCCGCACCAGGAAGTTGTAGTTGGCACGAAGGCCGTGGGAGACGCCGAGAGTGTACAGGGCCTGCACGTCCTTGGAATTCGTCTTGAGCCGCGCTTGGGAAATTGCCATGGCCTTCTGTAGGGCAGCGGCGAATTCCCGCTGGTCGGCGGGCGAGGGATTCATCTTCGCCCGGCGCAGGAAGGGGTTCGTGCCGCTGACCAGTTCGCTCTCGAGTGCGCCAAAGCGGAACATCTCCCGGTACAGGATGGACATCGCGATGTGGTTCCAAGCCCCGGCGTCGTCGGGTTTGGCGGCGGCCTCCTTCCGGAACTCGGCAGCGGCCTCGTCGTACTCGAGGTTGTAGAAGTGCTCCAGTCCCACCGAGAGCCGCGCACTCGCGGCCAGCGCCGGCACAGCCAGCAAGAGGATGAGGAGGAGGCGCGGGAGCATGTTTCTACTTACATTCTAGCGGCAGTTCTCGAGCACCACCGCCAGGTTGCGCACCAAGCCCTTGTGCCCCGCCCGTTGGAGGGCGGTGCCGCGAAACAGGCGCGCGAATTCGGCTTCGTTCAGGCCGGCCAGCCAATCCAGGCGCGGGGCGAAGTGCCTGGCGGCGAAAGCCGGATCGGAAGTCGCCGGAGCGCCGCTGTTCCAAGGACACACCTCCTGGCAGATGTCGCAGCCGAAAACGTGCCGTCCCACGCCCGCTCGCAACGGTTCCGGGATCTCCCCCCGCGACTCAATCGTCAGATAGGAGATGCAGCGCCGCGCGTCAATCGTGTGGCTCGGTCCCTCGGGACGGCCGGTGGGGACGAGGGCGCCCGTGGGACAGGCGTCCATGCAGCGCGTGCAGGAGCCGCAGCGGTCCGGCGGCGGCGCATCGGGTTCCAAATCCAGCGAAACGAGGAGCGCCCCAAGGAAGAACCAGGAGCCGCTCTGCTGGTTGATGAGGCAACAGTTCTTGCCGATCCAGCCCAGGCCGGCACGCCGGGCGTAGGCGCGCTGCAGGAAGGGTTCGGCATCCACCGCGGCCTTCCACTCGAAGGGTTCGGAAACGTGGGCGGCCAGCTTCGCGGCGAGCAGGTCCAGCCCCCGGCGCACCACGACGTGGTAGTCTTCGCCCCAGGCGTACCGCGAAATCCACGCGCGGCCACGGTCTTGAATTTGGGTGGAAGCGGGCTCCGGGCCGTTGTAGAGCTTCCCGAGGCAAATGATGGACCGGGCTGAGGGGAGCAAGGAACGCGGATCGCACCGTAAGGCGGCACGTTGGCCGGCGAGATAGGTCATCTCTCCGGCCATTCCCCGGCGGATCCACTCCAGGTACCAAGCGGACTCCCCGAGCGGCTCGGCCCGGGCCACCCCGGCCAACTCGAAACCGCACTCTTGGGCCAGGCTTTTGACCGTTTCAGCCGTCACCCCTCCATCCTAGTACGGCGAACCTCCCCGTTCGACCTCCTGAAATCGCCGTACAACCACTACAGGAAGCCGTTTGAAGCATTTAAGTGGTTTGCTTGGAAGAGGTTGACTATACTGACTACTCAGAGTATTCGCCCGGAAACACCGTAAGGAGAACACCATCTTGAGCACCGCAACCTTCGCCCCGGCCAAATCCGAGAAGTTCGAGATCATTCAACCGGAGACGACCTTAACCGGATCGCCCATACGCCGCGTTCCCAAGGGGTTGCCGAAAATGACGGGCTCCCTCTGTCCGGAATGCACCAAGAAGATCGAGGCGGTTCTCTTCGAGGAGAACGGGAAAGTCTACATGGAGAAGACCTGCCCCGAGCATGGCGATTTTCGGGACGTCATCTACTCCGACGCGAGGCTCTACCTGAAGATGGAGGAGTGGACTTTCGGCGATAACCGCGGGGTGGCGAACCCGGCCGTCCCGAATGCCGTCGACTGCCCGGATCAGTGCGGTCTGTGCTCGATGCATACCAGCCATACAGTGCTGGCCAATGTGGATCTCACCAACCGGTGCAATCTGACCTGCCCGGTCTGCTTTGCCAACGCCAACACCGCCGGGTACCTCTATGAACCCGGCATCGAACAGATTCGAGGGATGCTCCAAACCCTCCGCGACCAGAGCCCGGTGGCCGGGCGCATCGTGCAGTTCTCCGGCGGCGAGCCGACCATCCACCCGAATTTCATCGAAATCCTGGCCATGGCCCGGGACATGGGCTTCACGCAGCTCCAGGCCGCCAGCAACGGGTTGATGTTCACGAACCTCGAGTTCGCCCAGGCCGCCAAAGAAGCCGGGCTGCACACGATCTACCTGCAGTTCGACGGAGTCACCGACGATGTCTACCTGAAGACACGCGGCGAGGCGCTGATGGAGAAGAAGATGAAAGCCCTCGACAACATCCGCAAGGCCGGCATGAAGATCTGCTTCGTGCCCACCATCGTCAAGGGCATCAACGATCACCAGATCGGCGACATCATCCGGCTGGCACTCGCCAACATCGAGGTGGTCAGCGCCATCAGCTTCCAGCCGGTGAGCTTCTGCGGCCGCATCTCGAAGTCGGAACTGGAGGAGAAGCGCTTCACGCAGTCCGACTTCGCCCAGTGCGTCATCGACCAGACCGGCATCTGCCAGCCCATGGCGGACTGGTTCCCGCTTTCGTTCGTCGCGCCCTTCTCCAAACTGATCACCTCTCTGAGCGGGAATCCGACGCCCACCCTGACGCCGCATTCCCACTGCTCGATGGGCACCTACCTTTTCGTGGATAAGAACAAGCAGGCCACGCCGATCACACAATTCGTGGACGTCGGCGGCATGCTGCAGGACATCGACAAGATGGCCCGCGGCAGCGGGGGCATGCGCATTAAGCTGTGGTCCAAGATCAAGGCCTGGAATTCGCTGCGCAAGCACTTCCACGCGGAGCGTGCTCCCGAGGGGCTGTCGTTCGAGCGGTTCCTGCAGACGCTGCAAGGGCTGACCGATAAGAAGTTCGGCCGCGGCGAGATGGAAGCCAAGGAGTTCACCTACAAGACGCTGATGGTGGCGAGCATGCACTTCATGGACTCGTACAACTACGACATCGAGCGCGTGAAGCGGTGCGTCATCCACTACTCCGCCCCGGACGGCAAGCTCTACCCGTTCTGCGCGTACAACGCCGGTCCGACCTTCCGCGAGAAGGTTGAGAGGAAGTATTCCGTGGCGCTCGACCGGCAACCCGAACTGCTCGACCTGGTGAACATCGCCTGACACTGTAAACTGGCAGGGTGAGCAGATTCAGAGGCGTACTTCCCTACGCTGCCCTTCTGTGCGAAGTTCTGGTCTTCTACCGGAAGGTGCTGTTCTCCAGTCACTGGGGCATCCCCTGGGATTTCCGCACGTTCCATCTGTCTCTGGCGGGTTTCATCGCCACCTCGATTCGACAGGGCGAATTCCCGCTGTGGGACCCTTACTCCTACTGCGGGATGCCCTTCTATGCGAACTTGCAGGCGCAGGTCTACTACCCTCCGACGATCCTCACGATTGTGCTGAGCAACCTCGCCGGCGGCGGGCATCTGGCGGACTTCCTGCAATGGCAGGTGGTCCTGCACGTATTCCTGGCCGGAGTCTTCGCCTACTGGCTGCTGCGCCGTCTGGAGGCGTCTCTGGCGGCGGCCCTGCTCGGCGCGACGGTGTTTCAGCTTGGCGGGTTCTTCGCATCGCAGACCCAGCACCTGGGGGACATGGACGCTGCGGCGTGGCTGCCTCTGGCCTGGCTGAGCGTGATCTCGCTCGGCCGCCGGTTCTCCTGGCGCTGGCTGGGAGCGCTCTCGATGGCGCTGGCCATGGCACTGCTGGCGGGCTTCCCCGCGATGTCCTTCGTCGTGATGACCTCCAGCCTGCTGCTGGCCGTTGTGCTCTTCGCCACCCGACGCGCCTCGTGGCGTGTGCTTGCCAGCACGGCTCTGGCTTGTGTCTGGGCGCTGGTGCTGGCGGCGGCACAGCTTCTGCCGGCCGCGGAACTCACATCGCTGAGCGTCGCCCGTCTCCGCAGCGAGTACTTGGGGACCGGTGGCGGCATTCCCCTCCCCAGCCTGATCAGCCTGGTGGCGCCGAACTACTTCAACATCTTCGATTTTTCGAAGTTCTCCGCACCTTGGAACATCACGTTCCTCTACCTGTACTGCGGCATCTCGGGCCTGGCGCTGGCGATCTTCGCGCTGCTGCGAGGCAAGACCCGCTACAGGCTGCCGCTCGCCTGCATGACCCTGCTGTCACTGCTGTGGATGCTGGGCGATCAGACGCCGATCGGCAAGGCGCTGTTCCTGCGGTTGCCGGGCATCCTGCGATCTTCCATCTACGCCGAGCCCGCCATGGCGGCCTTCCTGCTTGGCGATGGCGATCCTGGCGGGGCTCGGGGCGCATCAGTTTGCTCGCTTCCAGGCGCATGTGGATGGGGGCCGCCGCGGTGGCGATCGTCGCCGCGGAGTTGACGCTGGCCGGTTCCGGAAGGCCGATGAACACCGGTTCGCTCGACAAAGAGCCGGGCTTCGGCGAGAACCAGTTTGATGGAAGTACCGAGGTCTTGGATGGCATCCGCCGGCTCACCGGGGCCACTCATCCTCCCAGCCGCATCGACACCGTGGATGATTCGATGAACTGGGCCGTAGCGGCGAGGTTCATCGGAGTGCCCTCCGCCAACGGGAACGATCCTTTGGCGCTCTTCCGCGCCATGCAGGTACGCCGGATCTTCACCGGCGGAGAGCGGTGGGGCCGCTACTACCAGGTTGCCAATCCGGATTCAAACGTGCTGTCGCTTCTCAACGTGCGCTTCCTGCTTTCGAGGAAGCCGGTCCAGTCCGAGCAGTTCACGAAGGCCGCCGAGTTGCCGTGGCGAGCGGTCTACGAGAATCGGGGAGCGCTGCCCCGCTTCTTCCTGGTGAGCCGTATTCACCAGGCGGCGAATCTGGAGCAGGCCGTCGCTTTCCTGCGGTCGAAGGAGTTCGACCCGCGCGCCGTCGCGGTGGTGGAAGGCGCCGTTCCATTCAGCGAGCCGGCCCGCGAGCGAACCCGCGGGAACCGTCCGAGTTGTGGAATACCGTTCGCCCCGCCTGGTGTTGGATGTGGAGTCGCCTCAGCCGGCCTTTCTGGTGACGTCGGAGGCCCACTATCCCGGCTGGCGGGCATTTCTGGATGGCGTGGAGAAGCCCATTGCGATGACCAACGCCGCTTTCCGCGGCCTGCCCGTTCCGGCCGGACGGCATCGCGTGGAGATGCGCTTCGAGCCGGCGATTCTGGCGCGCTCGGCGGCTGGTGAGCATGGCGGGACTCGCGCTGCTCGTGGCGGGAGTGCTGTTTGGGGATAGAAAGCGGAGTGGAAAGCCATGGATTTCGTCGAACAACTGAAATCCTCCGTCGACATCGTGAAAGTGGTCGGCGAGTACGTGCGCCTGAAGAAGGCGGGCGCGGGGCCGCGCTATACGGGTCTGTGCCCGTTCCACACCGAGAAGACGGCGTCCTTCTCCGTCCACCAGACGCACCAGTTCTACAAGTGTTTCGGCTGCAACGCCGGCGGAGACGTCATCAAATTCGTCATGGAGATCGAGCGGCTGAGCTTCTATGAAGCCCTGACACTCCTGGCCGACCGCAACGGCATCCCCATGCCGAAGAAGACCGAGCAGTCCGACGACGAGACTCGCCTGCGCGCCGCGCTGTTCGCAATGCACGAACTGGCGGCCCGCGCTTTCCTCGCCAACCTGAACGGCGCCGGAGGGGCCGCGGCCCGCCAGTATCTGGAGAAGCGGCAAGTGAGCCGGACGGTGGCCGAGGCGTTCGGGCTGGGCTACTCGGATCGCTCGGGCCAGGACCTGACGCGACGCTTCGAGCGCGAAGGTTTCAGCGCCGCCCACATGGAAGCGTCCGGACTGGTCTCTGAAACGCCAGGACGGTTCGGGGTTCTTCGACCGGTTCCGCGGCCGGCTGATGTTTCCGATTCACAGCGAGTCGGCGAAGATCATCGGCTTCGGCGGACGCGTGCTGGCCGCGGAGGACGAGCCGAAGTACCTGAACTCGCCGGAGACGGCCATCTACAGGAAGAGCCTCGTACTATACAACCTGCACCGCGCCAAGGAGTCCGTCCGAAAACTCGAGCTGGTGATTCTGGTGGAAGGCTACATGGACGTGATCGGGCTGGATTCGGCGGGCGTACACGAAGTGGTGGCATCCTGTGGCACGGCGCTGACCTCATCCCAGGTCCGCGCACTGAAGCGGCACTCGGAAAACATCGTGGTCAACTTCGACCCCGACGCGGCGGGTTCAAACGCGGCGGAGCGTTCCATACAGATCCTGCTCGAAGAGGGCATGCGCGTGAAGGTGCTCGAGCTGGAAGGCGGGCTGGACCCGGACGACTATATCAAGCAGGCCGGCGTGGAAACCTACCGCGCGAAGCTCGCGAAATCACCGGGGTACTTCTACTGGCTGGCGGACCGCGCGCGCGGCCGCTACGATATGCGCACGGCCCAGGGCCGCGTCTCGGCGCTGCAGTTCCTCCTGCCCGCCATCCAGCGCGTCTCGGACAAGTTGGAGCGAGCCGCGATCGCCGCCGACGTGGCGGGTTACCTGGCGGTTGAGCCGGGGCTGGTGCTCGATCACTTCAGGAAATCCGCGACGGAACGCCGCGAGAAGCCGCTGGTCATCGCCGACGAACCGGTCCGGGCGGTGGAGAAGATCCTGCTGAATGCGGTGCTCTTGAGCGAGGAAATCCGGGAGGAAATCCTGCCCCGGCTGGCCGCGATGCCGGAAATCGCGCAATTCACGACCCGGCGGATTTTCCAGGCTCTCTTCGCGCTGTATGCGAACCAGCCCCAGTTCCACTTCTCGGACCTGGAAGCGAGGCTGGAAGAATCCGACAGGGCGGTGCTCGCCGCGGTCGTTATTGCCGATGAGTTAGGGCGGGAGCACTACACGCTGGCCGAGGCGCAAGCCTGCTTGAGGAAGCTGGAAGAGGAACGGCTCGATTCGGCGAAGACCTCCCTGCGGACGCGGGTGAGAGAGGCGGAGCGGTCGGGGAACCTTGCCGAGGCGTTGCGTCTCAATGACGAACTTTCTAAGCTCGGGAGGGGCAGGAGCCAGTGAGCGCGATGCTGTAGAATGTTGTAAGTTGTTTTTCGTCGCGCATTCTGGACGGGGGTCGTGTGGCGATCGAAGAGAAATACGGCCGTTTGAAGCGTCTCGTCGACGCCGGGAAGGAGAAGGGCTTTCTCCTTTACGACGAGATCAACGAAATACTGCCCGACGACGTCGTGGGCGGCCCCGTACTGGATGAGCTTCTCGCCGATCTCGACAGCGCGGGCGTGGAGATCCTCGAGGAACCCAAGCTCGAGTTCGACCGCAAGCCCGAGGAAACCGAGGAACTGGCGGAGCTTGAGCCGGGCGCCGACGCCTCCGAGAAGACCAACGACCCCGTCCGCATGTACCTGCGCGAGATGGGAACCGTGCCTCTGCTCACGCGCGAGGGTGAGATCGAACTCGCCAGGCGCATCGAGCGCGGACAGAGCAGCCTGAAGAAGTCGCTCTCCCGGGCGCCTCTGGCGATTCAAGAGACTCTGAAACTGGAAGAACTGGTGAAGCGCGATCCGGCCAGCCTGCGGGACGTGCTGCCGCTCGCCGACTCGATCGGAGGCGAAGACTCCCTGGCGGACCAATGCGCGCCGTTGCTCGCCGCCATCGCCGAGATCGCCAAACACTCCAGGAAAGCCCAGCAGGCCCGGCAAAAGCTGCAAGCGGTCTCGCGCGGCATGAAGCCGAAGCAACACCGGACTCTGCGCTACAACCTGGCGCGATCGCTGGTAATGGTGAGCCGGGACTTCCGGCGGATCCAATTCTCTCCACAGTTTCAGCGCCACGTGGAAGACCTGATCGCGCAAGCCGTCGAGCGTTGCGGGCCCGCCGAGAAGGAGATCGCCAGGATCCAGCGGAAGCTGGAGGAATGCGCCCACGACGGGCCGGCCGTGCTGCGCGAAATCTCGCAAGTCGCTGCGGCAGGCGACCCAGCGTCTCCAACAGATGGAGGAGGAAGCCGGATCGACCGCCGCCGAACTTCGGCGGACGCTCCAGATCATCGAGCGGGGGGAGCAGGAGACGGAGACGGCGAAGAAGCAGCTCATCGAGGCCAACCTCCGGCTGGTGGTGTCCATTGCCAAGCGTTACACCAACCGCGGCTTGCAGTTCCTCGACTTGATTCAGGAAGGCAACATCGGCCTGATGAAGGCCGTTGACAAGTTCGACTACCGCCGGGGCTACAAGTTCTCCACTTATGCAACCTGGTGGGTCCGGCAGGCGATCACGCGCGCCATCGCCGATCAGGCGCGCACCATTCGCATCCCGGTCCACATGATCGAGACCATCAACAAGCTGGTGCGCACGCAACGCCACCTGCAGCAGGAACTGCGCCGCGAACCGACCACCGAGGAACTGGCCCGCAAGATGGAGCTGTCGGTCGGCAAGGTGCGCAAGGCGCTGCGAATTGCGCAAGAGCCCATTTCGCTGGAGACACCGGTTGGAGAAGAAGAGGAATCGCATCTGGGGGACTTCATCGTCGACCGGCAGGGACAGTCGCCTTCCGAGTCGGTGATCAACCTGAATCTGCGCGAGCAGACGGCCGAGGTCCTCAAGACGCTCAGCCCCAGGGAAGAGAAGATCGTGAAGATGCGCTTCGGGCTGCAAGACGGCAGCGAACATACTCTCGAAGAAGTCGGGCAGCATTTCGCGGTCACGCGGGAGCGCATCCGCCAGATCGAGGCCAAAGCCCTGCGCAAGCTCCGCCACCCCAGCCGCAGTCATCGACTGAAGGCATTTCTGGAAGACAACCCGAAAGGGTGACTCACGTCCGGTAGAGTTCCTCCACCATTCCGGCGATCGGCTCGGGAACAAGGTGCTGCCAGGACTGGCCTCGGGCAATCAAGTTGCGCACCTGGGTGGCGGATACTTCTTCGTATTGTGACGGGACTGGGAGGCTGTGGATCCTGGCCCGCATTTCCGGCGGAGCCTCAAAACCACCGCTTCTCGGCGCCACCAGCAACTCAAAGCCACCCAGCATCTCGAGAAACGCCCCCGGTTTTCCGTAGTCCCAGTTCACCGCGCGTTCGGCGGCATCCCGTCCGCACAGGAACTTCAGCTCGACGGCCTCGCCGAAAGCCTCGCGGCACTCCCGGGCGATATCCTCGAACAGTCCGCGCGAGGTAACCGCCAGGGACGACAGCGGCAGGTCCCGAGTGGCGGCCTCGAGCATTCTGAGCCGGTCTGTGAAGCCGACTCCTTCGTAACTCTTGTGAGGAAGAACGCGGGGCAAGACGAACAGGACCTGGTCCACGACCGACAGCCCCGTCTCGGCGAGCATCAGGTGCGCTCGAGTCGGCGGATTGAATGTGCCGGAGAGGATGCCGAGGGACGCCGGATTGCCGGGTGCGCGCCGGATGAACTCCACGCCTTCATCTTACTGGGCAGCCGCGCAGAGGATGAGGTCGGCCCGCTTCCGCGCGCCTTCTTTCACCGTGAGTTCCAGGGAACGATTCAGAGAGAGTGTCGAGCCCATCTGATGTCGGCCTTCGCGGGACGCGTTCAACTCGTCAACTCGTCAACCAGGGGAAGAGAGGCCCCGGTTGATGTAGAGTAAGAAAGGGAATCGCAATGTTCACCTGGGTATGCTCAAAATGCGGGCGTGAAGTTCCACCTTCCTACTCGGAGTGTCCTACTTGCGCGGGATCGCCCCCCGCGGAGAATGGAAGCCGGGCAGTCCGCTCCGGCCCAGCGGCCCGCGGAACCGGGCGCTGTGGTTGCAGGGCCGCAGGCTCCGCGGCGGCCTGGGTCCAACCTGCCGCTTTGGCTCCTGACGGTTCTTTCCGCGGCGGCCTTCGGGCTTCTGGGGGTCGGCTCGTTTGTCGTCTACAGGCACTTCAGCGGCAGCCCGGGGACGGTGCTGTCCGGACGGCCGGGCAGGTCCTGAGCGACGAACGGCGTCACCTCCGCGACGCCGGGAGCCCAAGTGCTGCTGGAATACCTCGAGGTGACCGGCCTCAGACTCGTCGAGGACAAGTCCAAGAAGGGCGAGGTCGTGTTTCTGGTAGTCAACCACTCGCAGGCGCCGCTGACCGACCTGTCGGCAACCGTGACCCTGCGGCCCAGCACCGCCAAGCGCGGCGATGAGATTGTGGGGATCTTCGCATTTCGAGCACGTGTCGCTCGGCCCTGCTCGAATCGAGGGAACTGCGGGCCCCGTTAAAGACAACGCTTCGTCCGTACGAACTGCCGGACTGGCAGTTTCTGCGCACCGAGATTTCCATCACTTCGCCGGCGAAGCCCTAGATCGATATGCGCGCTCAAACCCGCGGCCAAAGTGCCTCGTCCGCGCACGGCGGCCGAACGCACCGAGCGAATTCAGACCATCCTGAGAGCACTGGACCGGCTCTACCCGGCCGCGACCTGCGCGCTCCAGCATGAAGACGCCTGGCAGCTCCTGGTGGCCACCATCCTCTCCGCACAATGCACGGATAAGCGGGTGAATATGGTGACTCCGGCGTTGTTCCGGAAGTACCCCACGGTACTCGATTTCGCGGCCGTGAGCCAAGAGGAACTGGCCGGGGACATCCGCTCGACGGGCTTCTTCAACAACAAGGCGAAGTCCATCATCGGTGCTGCCAGGAAGATACTCTCCGAGTTCGGCGGCAAGGTCCCCGAAACCATGGAAGAAATGCTGACGATTCCGGGAGCAGCCAGGAAGACGGCCAACGTGGTCCTGGGGACGGCGTTTGGCGTGCCGTCGGGGATCGTAGTGGACACGCACGTGCAGCGCATCGCGCGGCGGCTGGACCTCACCAAACAGGATGACCCCGGAAAGATTGAGAAGGACCTGATGCGGCTGATCCCCGAGGACCGGTGGATCCTCTTTTCGCACCAGATGATCCACCACGGACGCAACCTATGTGTTGCCCGCAAGCCCCGTTGCGCCGAGTGCCTCTTGAACACGGTGTGTTACGCGAGGGATAAGACGATCTGACCGGGAGGCGAGTAATCGAGTCAATGAGTCCCGCAAGTTCTCATCGGATTTAGTATACTTGCAGTCCTTCCACACCATGGTGCAACCCCGGCGGGAGACGGTGGCCGTCATTGGCCTCGAAGCGGCGCGGCAAGAGGCCTTTTCGGATTTCCTGCGACGGGAAGGTTTCACCGTCATTTGCTGCGAAGATGAGGACGAAGCCCGGGCCGCCTTGGGCGGCGAGCCGCCCGACCTCATCGTGACACGCCTTGCCGTTGCCGGCACGGCAGACGAGCAACTCCTGGAGGCCCACACACTGGAGAGCATCGGACGGATGGCCAGCGAGATTGCCCACGATTTCAACAACCTGCTGAGTGTGATCAACGGGTATTCCGCACTGGCACTCGGCCGGGCGCCGGCTGGCGACCCGCTGCGTCCGGCGCTCGAGGAAATCGGGAAGGCGGGGGAACGCGCCGCCGGTTTGGCTCGGCAACTGCTCGCTTTGAGCGGCAAGCAAGCGCCGCAGCCAGCGCCGGTGGCCGCGCAGGTCGCGGGTCGGGGCGGGAAGGTGGCTGGGGAAGCCGCGCGTATCCTGATTGTGGACGACGAAGAACCCGTGCGCCGCTGCCTGCGCGCGGTGTTGGAGGAAGGCGGGTACTCGGTTGCCGAGGCTGCCGACGGACTACAGGCGATCGAGGAACTGCAACATGCCACGCCGGATCTGGTGATCACCGATCTGGTCATGCCCGAGCGGGAGGGAATCGAAACGATTCAGGAGCTGCGGCGGGATCACCCCTCGATCGGGATCATCGCGATTTCCGGAGCCGGCGAGGGCCGTTACCTGCCGATGGCCAGATTGTTGGGGGCCGACGCGACGCTCCCCAAGCCGGCGAACCCCGAGCAGGTGTTGGCGGAGGTCGAACGAATTCTGGGAAAGCGGCGCTGACAGCGGCGGGCTACTGAGAGTTCCGCCGAGGCACGATCCCTCGCCGGATAGCGGGCTCAGAGCGCACCCCCAAGGATACCGGAGTGAGCAGCCGGATCCGACTGTTCTGGGTGTCCGCGATGTATAGCTTGCCGGAGGTGGCCAAGGCGACGCTGGAAGGGAATCTGAGTTGCGCCTTGAGGGCGTCGCCGCCGTCCCCCTGATCCCCGATCGTCCCGCTGCCGGCAAGAGTTGTGATGACGCCGTTGGGTGCCACCACACGAATCCGGCTGTTGAACGAATCCACGATAAGAAGGTTCCCCGCCGCATCGGGCAGAACGCTCTTGGGGTACCAGAGAGACGCCTGGGTGGCAAGGCCACCGTCACCGGAAAATCCGGTATTCCCGTTGCCGGCGATGGTGGTGATGGTGCCATCCGTGGTGACTTTCCGAATGAGGTGATTCGCGCTGTCGGCGATATACAGGTTGCCCGCGGCGTCGAGCGAGACCCCTTGCGGCCTGTTCAGCAGGGCGTTGATGGCCGGGCCGCCGTCACCAACACTGCCGACGACGCCGGTACCAGCCACGGTGCTGATCGTGCCGTCGGTCGCCACCAGGCGGATCTTGCTGTTGCCGGTGTCCGCGATGTAGAGCCGGCCTGTGGAGTCGAGCGCCAGCCCGATCGGATGGTCGAGCAAGGCCAGATTGGCAGCTTCGCCATCGCCCGTTGAACCAAGCGCGCCGGTCCCGGCGAACGTACTCATGATGCCGCTCGCGCTAATCTTACGAACCACGGCGTTGAAGGTGTCGGAGAAGTAAATGTTGCCGGAACTGTCGAGGACGATACCGCAGGGATCGTGGATGGCGGCGCTGGTGGCGGCGGCCCCGTCGCCGTCATAGGACGCCGTCCCGGTGCCGGCCACCGTTGTGATGGTACCGTCGGTGGCTAGCTTGCGGATGCGATTGTTTAGCTGATCGGCGATGAACAGATTGCCGGCGCCATCGAGGGCGATGAAGAAGGGGTTGTTGATCAGCGCCGCCGTGCCCGGCCCGGCATCCCCGTCCCAGCCAGCCGCGCCGGTGCCGGCCACCGTCGTGATGGTATATGTCCCCGGCGCCTGGGCTTGGCAAACCACCGCCAAAAACACGAGTGCTGTGGGGACCAGACGGCACGCTATCGCTCGCTTCAACGTTTCACTCCTCCTAATGGATGGCCTCTGCCCAAGCCAAGGCCGCAGATGATAGACGGCCCGACGGGACCGTGGGTTTCCTGGGACTCCGGCCGTCCAACAGCCGCGATTGGGCTCAGCTCCGCCCTGCTCCCAGTCTTGAACGAATCCGCCCTCGAAGTCAACGCCGCTCAGGCGCGGCCGACCCTTGATCGGGCGCGCCTTAAGAGGAGTCTACCGGATGACACGAGCGCCTTTGCCTTTCATGGCGGACTCAACTTCTTTGAGCGTCGCCATGGTGGTCGGCGGCGCGCGCGGCCTCCATGGCCTCGATGGTGATGTCGGCGGCGGTGGCGGAGAGGGCGGCGAAGATTCAGCCGCAGTTAATGAGGTTGGAACCCGTGCCAACGCAGGCGACGCCCGCGTCGAACCAGGCCTTAAGCGAAGCCGGCCTTCTATCACTTGCTCGAACGAGAAGACGACCGTGGATTCTGGCTGGGCCGCCGCCCTGGAACCGTACCAACTGCGGACACTGGCGGAGAGGGGGGGATTCGAACCCCCGGTAGAGTTTTAGCCCTACGACGGTTTAGCAAACCGCTGCTTTCGACCACTCAGCCACCTCTCCGCGGCGTTTGGTGGGTCGTTTTCGATGCTAACATACCACGCCTTGGGCGTCCAAACGCGGCCGGACGCCGGGCAGGGGGGAGGGGAATCCAGGCTGTAGGAATTGCTAGACTGAAATCGACGGGTGGGAAGGGTTCAGGGATGGCATCGACACTCCAAGAGGCAGTGAAGTCCGCCGCGGCGATCGCGAAGGGCATGAGCGTCACGCTCAAGGAACTACTTTCCCCCACGATCACCGAGAACTACCCCGACGAACCGCCGACCTTCGAGGCGCGCTACCGGGGAGTGCATGTTCTCCAGCGCGACGAAGACGGCCTGGAAAAATGCGTCGCGTGCTTCCTGTGCGCGGTAGCCTGCCCTTCCAACTGCATCTACATCGAGGCCGCCGAGAATACGGATACGCTACGCATCAGCGGCGGGGAACGCTACGCCAAGGTCTACAACATCGACTACAACCGCTGCATCTTCTGCGGCTACTGCGTCGAGGCCTGCCCCACCGATGCGATCACGCACGGCCACGGCTTCGAGCTGGCGAGCTACAACACGTCGACGCTCATCATGCGCAAGGAGCAGCTTCTGGTGCAGATAGCGGGCGCCCAGTCTCAGGCAGCGGGCTGAGACCGACGGCTCAGGAGAGCGTAAGCCCTCCGGGCGACGATCAGTTCTTCGTTGGTGGCCAGGGCCAGGACGGCCACCCGGGAAGCTTCGGTTGAGACGATTCGGTCGCCGGTGCTCTGCTCGTTGCGTGCCTGGTCGAGGGCAATCCCCAGAAACTCCAGGCCCATACAACAATCCGATCGCAGACGCGCCGAGTTCTCGCCAATGCCGCCGGTGAAGGCGACCGCGTCCAGGCCACCCATGGCGGCGGCATACGCGCCGATCGTCTTGCGAACCTGGTAGGCGAAGATTTCGAGGGCCAGGGCGGCATCCCGGCTGCCGGCGGCCGCAGCCTGCTCGAGGTCGCGGACATCGCCGCCCGCGACGCCGGAGAGAGCTGCCAATCCGCCGCCACGCGCCAGTTGATCGCGCGCTTCGAAGACCGTCCAGCCGCGGCGCTCCATCATATACAGGACGGCGAACGGGTCAACGTCGCCGCAACGCGTGGCGTTCTCGAGACCGGACTGCGGAGAGAATCCCATGGTCGTGTCGACCGGCCGGCCCCGATCAATGGCGCAGACGGAGGAACTGCCGCCGAGATGGCAGCTCACCAGACGGATGGAATCGACCGGTCTCGAAAGCAACTCGGCAACGCGCTCGGAAACGTAGAGGTGAGAGGCGCCGTGAAAGCCGTAGCGCCGTATGCCGTGGTGCTCCCGCCACTCGGCGGGGACGCCGTAGCGCGCGGCGCGCTCGGGCATCCCGGCGTGGAACTCAGTCTCGAACGCGGCGATCAGCGGAACTCCAGGGAGCATGCTGCGGAAGGCTTGTATCCCCTCCAGGTAGATCGAGTTGTGTTGCGGCGCCGCGGGCAGGAACATCTGCATGGCAGCGAGCACAGCGGTATCGATCAGGTGGGTACCGCAATAGTGCGGTCCGCCGTGGACGGCTTTGAACGCTACCACATCGATGCCGGTGTCCGCAGCCTGTATCTGCGACAGGGCTTCCCGATAGTCGCGGACACGCTCCAGGCGACCGCGGACCAGGACCCGCTCGGAGGGCATATCCAGGATCTGGTACTTCAGCGAGGTAGAGCCCAGGTTGGGGACGAGGATGTTCACTTGACAGCCCTCTGTTCGGATTGGATCGCCTTACGTGATCCCGTGGCCAGTCATCATACAACATTGGGCGTGATCAAGGGGTAGCCGCCCGCCGCCGATCGCGCTCCTCCGCCGCCAGCGTACCCAGTAAAACGAATACCCAGGCTGCCAGCCCCAGCCTCTGCATGGGGTAATCGACGAAGGCGTGCAGAAATACGGAAAGCAGACCCAGGCCCCAGATGGACCGGAACGCCGGGCGCACCGACCAGAGCGCGACGGAGGCGAGCAACAACAGGAACGGCACACCGCCTTCGGCCAGCCACTCGGCCCAGTCGTTATGCGCATGGTTGACGACGAGGCCGATGTCGAAGGTGGCGTAAGCCGGGTAGACTTGCTGGAACGAGCCCAATCCGAAGCCCAGCCAGGGCCGCTCGCGGGCCATCGCGAGGGAGGATTGCAGCATCTCACGGCGGTGGACGAAGGGGTCCGGCTGCTTGAGCCTTTCGAGCAGAACGCGCCAGCCGACGACCCCCGTGAAGACAACGGCGGACGCCAGGATCGCGATCATCGCCAGGCCCAACCTGCGCCGGGAGACCAAGCGCTTCCGAAGCGCCAGCGCCAGCACGACGAGCACCTCGAAGGTCGCCAGCACCGCACCGGCCCGGGAAGCGGAGGCGATCACGGAGGCGTACATCACGCCGGCCATGATGGAGTGCGGGATGGCCCGCTGCCGGTCGCGAAGCGCTTCCAGGATGGCGAGCGGGAGCAGCAGTTCGATGAAGGCTGCGTAGTTGTTGCGGTAGACGAATGGGCCGAGCGCATCGGGGTATCCCGAAGGGAAGAGCCAGAAGACCTTGCCGCCCGAAGTGAAATACTGCGTAGTGGCCAGGACGCTGATCGCGAAGCCGAAGTAGCACAGCGCGCGGAGAAAGGCGCGGCGCACCGCATCTTCGCGGAGCGCCTGGAGGGAAAGGAAGACCAATACGAAAAGCGTGCCCCAGAACAGCCCGGCTTCCCAGGTATCAAAGCGGTAGACTGTCGTGCGTAGAAGGAGTTGGAGCAGTCCCCAGGCGGCTACACCGGCGAGCGGCAGGAGCAGGTAGCTGCCGCGAAGCGGAAACGGACGGAACGCCCACCAGGCCGTCCAGACCATTCCCAGAAGAAAGGCGCCGCCCTGGAGAAGACCGAGAGCCCAGCGTTCCCTGACCCAGAGGGTGAGAACGCCGTAGAACAGCAGCAGCGCCAGCGCCGCCGGGAGACGGCGAAGGCCGTCCGTGGCGGCGCCGGCGCTGGGAGGACTCAGTCACTTTCGATGCGCGAATTCGGATTGACGAACGCCCAGCAAATTGCGCCCAATCCGCAAAGCACGGCGGGAGTGAGGAACGAGACCGTCCAACCGAAGGAGCCCGCGATCCAGGGCGTCAGGATGGAAGTCAGGGCGCCGCCGAGTTGGCCACCCATGTTCATGACGCCGGACACGGTGCCAGCCGAGCGGCCCGCTATGTCGGCAGTGACCGCCCAGTAGGTGCTCTGGGAAAGGTACTGCATGCCGACGCCGAAGGCGAGTGCAATGCTGCATAGTTGTGCGCTCTCCGCTTGCGTGCCAATAGCGATCCAGATGGCCGCCCCGCCCATGCCGATCACTCCGACTCCGCAACGCCCGGCCCACTTGCCCATATGGCGTGTCAGAATGTCGGAGATGAATCCGCCCAGCGGGGAGCACAGGGCCATCGCCAAAAACGGAAGACTCGCGTAGATGGCGCTGTCTTTGAGGTTGAGACCCCGCACCTCATTCACGTACTTGAAGAACCACGTGAAGAAAATCCAGGCCGTGTAGCCGTAGGCGAAGTAGCTCACCGTGATGAGCCAGAGGCTCCGGTTGCGCAGAATGCGGCCCCAGGGCGCGGCTACCGGCTTGGCCGCAGTCGCCTTGACGGTGAGCCCGGCTTCGATCAGATCCAACTCCTTCTTCTTCACCCACGGATGAGCCTGCGGCGTGTCGCGCGCCAGCAGGTACCAAACGATGCCCGCCGCCAGTCCGATCAGGGCGCTGACGTAGAACGACATGTGCCAGCCCCAGTTCCCGATGATCCAGGTGATCAGGGAGGGGGTAATGCCGGCGCCGGCGCCAACACCGGCGAAAATCAGCCCGTTGGCCAGCCCGCGCTCGTTCGACGGAATCCACTTCGAGACAAGCTGATTGGACGCAGGGAATACCACCGCTTCTCCGGCGCCGAGAATCACGCGGACCGCCATCAGGGCCAGCAGCGAGAAAGTCAGCCCCACCGGAATCATGGCCGTGGCCGCCGTGAACACGCTCCACCACAGCACTCCGATGCCCACTACGATCCGCGGCCCGTACTTGTCGGCCAGCCGTCCTCCCGGAGTCTGGAAGAAGGCGTACGCCAGGGAGAAGGACAGGAAGACCCAGCCCATCTCAATGTCGTTGATTCCGAAATCCTGCTGGATCCACTTCACCGCAATCGAGATGTTGACGCGGTCCAGGTAGGAGATCGCGCTCATCACAAAGACCCAGAAGATGAGTACCCATCGCACCATAATAGATAGCCTCCGAAACGTAGAACCGCACACACGCCAGCCACAAGGTCCGCCGCGCGTAAGCGGTCAGTATGTCACAAGAGGGAGGGGCGCCGCAACGCGCGGCGGAAGGCGAACGGCTAGTATGCGCACTGGCAGAGCAACGCGGCGCGCACGGTGTCAGGGCTCTGGGAGGCCAGCGATCCGGTTCGGTCGGAGGGCAGGAACCGGCGGGAGGGTCGCCCACGGATCACCCGGACGTGGAAGCAGGCGTGCGATGGGCAGTGCGACCGGGAGGAACGCTCTGGCGCACTTCCTGATACACCGTTTCCAGCCTCTCGCCAACGCGCCCCCAGTGCCACTGGTCGGCTACCCACCGGCGGGCGTGACGTCCCTTCTGCAGTCTCTTGGCCGGGTCTCGCACCCATTCCAGCAGGATGTGGGAAAGCTCCGAGACCACTTGGTCTGGCGTCAACATTGGTATGGTGATCCCGCCGGCATCGGACACCAGTCGCCCGCACCCGCCGGCTGCGAGGCAGACCACCGGTCGCCCGGCGGCCATGGCCTCCAGGGCAACGTACCCAAACTGCTCGTGCAGGCTGGGATGGACCAACACATCCACTTCCGAGAGCATTCTCAGAAGGTCCGCGCGCGGCAGCCAGCCGACGAATCTCACCTTATTGCGGCAGCCGAGCCGGGCTGCCAGCTTCTCGAGTCTCTGCCGCTCGGGACCGTCTCCGATGATCCAGTACTCGCTGTCCGGAAACTGCTTGTGCACGGCCGCAAATGCCGCCAATCCAAGGCTGAAACCCTTCCAGCCTTCCAGCCGCCCAATCGATGCCAGCCGGCAGGGCCCCTCGCTACGCTCCGGCAGGCTCTGGAGCGTAGCCATCTCCTGTAAATCGAGTCCGCCCTGCAGGAACTGCGTTGCGGGGATTGATTTGTGCCACAAGCGGGGCTCGGAGGCAGAAAGGATTTTGTGAGCCCGCGACGCCGTGCAATAGTGCGTGCCCGCACCGAACACCTTGACGGCCAGGGTTCTGACGCTTTCGAGGATTCGGCTGCGCCAAGAAAGACTGCCGAGGAACCGCCAAGGAGTCACCTCTTTCCCCCCTGCGGACCAGACAAATGGAATTCCCAGCCAACCCATGAAGCTCGGCGCCCACGAATTCCCATAGGTGACGTGATGCACCAGATCGAAGGCCTGCTCTCTGTGCAGCCGGCTTGCGGCGTGCAAAGCCCAGAGCTGCCACAGGAAGTAGTACAGGTACCCGTAGCATTGGGCGCTCACCAGATGCTGAAGGCCCAACGGCAACGCGACAAACTCGAAGCGTGCCCCGGGCATTCCGCCCGCGGCCAGCTCCCGCTCGATGTGCCAGCGGCTGCCGGCACTGGTCAGTACGCACACCGCGTGGCGTGCCGCTACCTCGCGTACAACCCCCCAGCCGATGCCCGGCTCGCTTCCCTGATGCGGACAGCAGGAATAGGCTGAAATCAGGATTCTCATCGTGAGCCGCCGTGCAACGCCACGACATTTCCGTCGTCCGTCGGTTCGTCCAGCGGCACAGGTTCCCGGCTGCCTCGGACCGAGAAGAAGCGGTACCCCAGCCTTTCGAGAATGTCCCATGCGGCCCCCTTGGAAAGGCCGAACGCCAGGGCCGCCGTCCGGGTTGACTTCGAAGATCACGATGGGCCTCGAACGAGTCAACAGGGCCCGCGCCCCGGTGAGGATAAGTTCCTCCGCCCCTTCGGCATCGATCTTGAGCAGGTCCACATGGTCAACGCCTTGCCCCTCCAGCGCCCCGTCGAGGGTGCTTACGGACACGTCCTCCCCGCCTGACAGGCTGCAGCCGTCCGCTGCCAGCGAGTTGCGGCTGGGGTCTGGGTGGTGATGGAGGCGCGCTTCCCCGGCCCTGTCCGATAAGGCGCTTTGGAACAGCCGAACATTCCGAAGGCCATTGAGCTGTACGTTGTGCTCCAGGACCGCATAGGCGGCTTCCGCCGGCTCAAAGGCCAGAACCAGTCCAGAATCGCCAACGGCCCGGGCGGCGACTGTCGTGTAGACACCGTAGTTGGCGCCGACGTCGACCACCGTCATGCCGGGCGATAGAGTCGCCGCCATGTACTGCAGCTCAGGCTCGTACTTCTCCCGAAAAGCGTAAGCCAGCTTGGCCACGCCTCGCCAAAGCGGCGGCAAGTCCAGTCTGGCGTCACAACCAGCCAGCCTGGCGGATCCCGGTATCCCGAGAGCGCAGTGGCCCCACCAGCCCGCAAGCCGCAGCGTGGTGGTGAAAGGCGCCGCTCGAAAGGCGGGATGGCGGCGCAGGTATTGGTACTTGACTTTGAGGCATTGCATCTGAGAAGGCATGGGTGAAGGTCAGCAGGCGCCCTGGCGGAGCAGCACGGCGCGCACGGTGCGGGCGAGTATGTGGAGGTCCAGCCAGAGCGACCAGTTGCGGATGTAGTAGGTATCGAGCGACTGCTGGACGGCGAGGTCGCCGTCGCTGCGCGCGGAGACCTGCCAGAGGCCGGTGAGGCCGGGCAAAACGCGGGCGCGAAGGGAGCGGAACTCGGTGGTGAATTGATCGAGGTGGTAGCGCGGGAAGGGCCGCGGACCGACCAGACTCATCTCGCCCTTGATCACGTTCCACAATTGGGGCAACTCGTCGAGGCTGGTGCTGCGCAGCAGCGGACCGATCCCCGGCAGCAGGCGCGGGTCATTCCGGAGCTTGAAGTAGCGCGCCCACTCGAGCCGCGCCGCCGGGTTTCGCTGGAGGTACGCCTCGAGCAAGGCGTCCGCGTCCGGATGCATGGTGCGCAGCTTGTGGACGCGGATGGTACGGCCGGCTTCTCCGCCGCGCTCCTGCTCGTAGAAGGCGCTGCCGGGGCTCACGCGCTTGATCCAGATCACGGCGGCAGCCAGCAACGGCAGCGCCAGCAGACCCACCACCACACCCATTACCAAGTCCATGCCGCGCTTCACGGCATTCGATTGACGGGGCTCAGCAGGTTCTGCCTTACCTCCAGGCCGAGCACGCCGCCGAGGTCGCGGGCCGACACCCACAGACTCGCCATGCCGAACAGATCGGGCAGTACGATCAGGTGGCTGAAGGCCGTGCCGTTCCGCTCCAGTACTTCCAAGAGCTCCTGGCGTTTGAGGCTGGGCATGGCCACCAGCGCGTAGTGAATGCGAAACCGCCGGCCCAGATCGGCCGCCATCGCCAGCGGGCCTGCCACCGGCACGCCTTCGTACTCCGGCTCCTTGCCTGCGTCGTCGTCGAGGAATGCGACCGGCTTCAGCCCGAAGTCCGGCGTTGCCTTCAGCCTGGCGACCACCGTCCGCCCGGCGACTCCCGCCCCCAGCACCAGCACGGGAACTCCCCACCAACTGCGCGCGGCGCAGAAGTGGCGCAAGCCGGATCGGAACACCGGCACGAAGATCAACGACAGCGCCCAACCTCCCAGGAACACCCCGCGCGAGAACCCAGCTTCGCGCGCGACCACGATCGAGGCGGATCCCACCAGGTAGACCATCGAGGTACCGATCACCGACCGCCGCAACTCTTCCACCGGGCTCAGTCCGACGCCGGGATACAGCCCCAGCATCGCGTAGGCCGCCAAAAAGACGAACGCGGCGGGCCAAAGTCGCAGGTAGGCTTCCGCGTCAACGGCCCGGTTGATCAGGCTCCAGAACAGCACTGCCAGGCCCCCGGCGAGAACTACCGCCAGAGCGTCGGCCACGAGCGTTGCGGCTGCCGTCTCCGGGGGGTTGGCGCCGCGGCAGGCGACCACGGCTCGGCCTTCAACCCGGCCGGTGCTCAACGTACTGGCGGTGGCGCCCATTCAGATTCTTCCCTTGCTGACGAGGAGCAGTTGCCAGGCGAACAGCGCGGCGAACCTGGGGTTGTGTTTCAGATAGCGCCAGAACAGCCGCCGCGGTTCGGTCCCGAGCCGGAAGAGCCACTCCAGGCCGGAGTTCCGCATCCAGGCCGGAGCCTGAGGCTTGACGCCCGCCAGGAAGTCGAACGCCGCGCCCACGCCGAGCATGACGGCGGGAATCGATCCCCGGTGGGCCGCCATCCAGCGTTCCTGCTTGGGTGTACTGAGCCCCACGAACAGGATCCGGGCGCCCGAGTCCCGTATCGCTTCCACCACCGCCGCGTCCTCGGCGGGCGCCAGCGGCCGGAAGGGCGGCGCGAAGGCGTAAGCGATTTCGAGAGCCGGATAGCGCCGCCGCACGACGGTGAGCAATCGTTCCAGGGTGCCCTGACTGGCGCCGTAGAAGCCGACAGCGATCCCTTCGCGCTGCGCGGCGGCGAGCACGACCGGCGTCAGGTCGGGCCCGTAGACTCGGGTAGCCTCGCACGCGCCGAGCATCCTGAGCCCCCAGACCAGCGGCATTCCGTCGGGTGTCACCAGGTCGGCGTCGTTCATGATGCGGAGGAAGGCGCTTGAATCGTGCGCCTCCATCACGTTGTTGACGCTAGCAGCGCACAAGTAGCGAGATTCCCCGGCGCGGGCCCAGCCGACGATGCGTGCGGCGGCATCCGGATAGCTGGTAGCGTCCAGGCGCATGCCAAGGATGTGCATTGAGACGGGCATGTTAGATGATTCCTTCGGACATTCGGCCAGAATTCGATCGGACGCTGAATATCCAGCGGGTTCGACAGGGAGCGGCTGAACAGATAACCTTGGAGATCAGTCTGCTCAACGGTTTCACGCCGGACTTAACAGCCATCCGTCAGTCTCGAACTGGGTGCCGGGGCGTTTCGCGCCGGATTTTCCTTTCTGCAGTTTTCCGTCGCTCTTTCGTATGCGGCCATCAGCAGTTGGTAGTTTCTCTCGAAGGTGAATTTGGCTTCGTATTCCTGACGAGCGTGCACCCGCATTTCCGCGACCCTGTCGGGATTCGATTGCATATAGGCAATCGCTCGCGCGAGGTCGGCGGGATCGCCCGGTCTGAACTGCAGGCCTGTGCGTCCGTGCGCAACGATCTCCGCGATTGCGCCGATGCGAGAGGCGAGCACCGGGGTTCCACACGCAAATGCCTCGGCGGCAACTCTACCGAAGGTCTCGTAACACTCCGATGGCAGGACCAGGGACTTAGCCTCCCCGATCAGGTGCAAGACTCGCTTCTGCGGCAGTGGCCCGAGGAACTCAATGCGCGGGTTGCGGCTTGCGGCTGCCCGAACATCCGATTCCAGGGGCCCCTGTCCCACGATTCTCAAGCGAACCCCGTCGCTGAATAGGTTTGCGGCTTGGAGCAAAGTACCCACACCCTTCTCCTTCGAGAGCCGGCCCACGTAAAGGAAGCTGTCGCCTCGGGCAGGCGGTGGACCTGGCTCGGCAACGGGATTCGGCTTGACCTGGATGATCGATTCTGGAAATCCGCTCTCCACGAACTTGCGCTTCTCGAATTCGGATACCGCGATGAACAGGGACACTGCTCGATGCCAGGTTCGGAGCAGCCGATGAACTGCGATCATCAGAGCCACAGCCCCGGTTTGCAGTTTGCTATTGCGATAGCAACCGTGGATGACCCCGGGCCACGGCCCTAGGCAACCCGTGCAGTCCTCGCAAGTTTTGCCCTGGCGGAAGAAGGTTGCGGATGCACAAAGAAGGCGATAATTGTGGAGGGTCTGAACTACCGGGATCTTACGGCTCCGCCCCGCATAATGAACGGATGGAGACGCCAGTGGAAAGAAATTGTGAACATCGAGTATGTCTGGACGCCACTCATCAATGGCCTTGCGAACCCGGCGGTACGACTCCTGCGACCAACACGCCTTCATCCCCACGAGAAAACTCCCCGCAGCCGGAATCTCGCGGTTGTCCAGTAAGATTTCGCGAATGGAGTGGCCCTTCGAAGCCAATACACAGTCCTCGCTTTCCCTCGACTCGTCCTCTCCGCCGCGGAATTTGTACCTGTTGTGGATGGTCAGAACTTTCATATGCCGCTTCAGGCGTGCCGTTGGTGAATGAACGGTCACTCGACGATGAGTTCGTAAAGACCGCGGACGTAGTGCTCCGGAGAGTGCATCGCGGCGAAACGCTGTGCCGCCGGGGCACCGTAGTTCAGGTCGCCGCCGAGCGCCTGAGCGATGGATTGGGCGATGCGTTCCTGGTCGTAAGGATCTATCGTCCAGCCGAGACAATGGCGATTCACGGCCGCACCAATCAGACCGTACCGCGTCGCCACCACAGGACGCCCGTGAAGGGCGGCTCTGATCAGTAACCCGCTGCTTCCAATGAACCGCTGGTACAACAAGAGAAGTACATCCGATTGAACAATTGCCAGATCAATAGCCTCGTCCGAAACGAAACCATTGACCCAACTGAGTCTGGTGAGGGTCGCATCGCGAGCGCGATCTATCGCGCCGACAAGCTCCGCTCGCTCCGACTCCAAGGCACAGCCTACGATCCTCAGTTCCACTCTCCGCTGGATGGCCGGGGTAAGCAGGCGCAGCGCCCCTAGAATCGAAAGAATGCCCTTTCTCCGGGAGATGGCGCCCACAACCCCAAAAACGCACCGGTCGCGGGGCACGGATGCGGCTCTTGGACAGGCTTTCGTCGGATACGCCATCGGATCGGGAAGAAACCGCATCTTGTCACTGTCAAAGTGCCGTGCAGCGTACTCCGCCGCGCACGGATCGACCACGAAGATGCGCCGCATCGCCTTTCTTCCACAGAGGGTCCGCGCCACAACGCTTTTCACCAATGCGGTCGCACGCTGACGCATCCCTTCATGCAGATAACCGGCCTCCGAATAGTGGAAGTTCGGACGGAACCACAGTCCGGAGATGGCAATCGGAAGGGAACGCCACACAAGTTCGTAAATGAAAGGGTCGATGTCGAGAAAGAGAAGGTGATCGGCTCCAAGATCACGGGCAACCGCGAGGATCCGCTCTAGCGCGCCGCAATTCTCGTAGCGCTCCATCTCCAGGGCGCGCGCGCGGAATCGTATCGCCGCCCCTGGGGCGAGCCCTTTTGCAACGGCTTCAACGGTGCCCGGGCGAAGGTAGAACCAAAGGCTCTCCAGCACTTTTTCGTCGGTAGCTAGAATGTACTCGAACAACAGATGCACATGCAGGTGTCTGTGGCCGCCGCGACCTACGTCAGCTATTAGCGTCACGCCCATTCGACTTTGTGCCCCCTACGGGCCTCGCTGGCCCCCCATTCCCGCGGGCGCGCGGCGGCAGGCGGACTCGAGACAGTCCCGTCTCCGGCGGAGATCCGTGGACCGGTCGCAGCAGGCCGACCGGCCAAACCGGAGATGCAGACGCCGCTCGCCGGCACGCTGCACGGGGACGGGCGGAGACTTCGTCGCCCAGGCAATTCGATTGACGCAAAGTGGTCCAGGGGAGGCGAAACCGGAACCGGAGAAGATTGTCGACTGGCACGCCGACTAAGCAGTGCCACGCCATGGATCACTATCATCAGTGCCATGATATGGGGCCCCGACATAAACGTCCCCCCCACCATCGAATACAACAACAGCGCGACCCAAGCGCAGAGAAGCGAGTTCGCGGTCCGACGGTCTGGCCCCGGAAGGGAGGCCGTCCGTACGCGCAGCAGACCCCGGGTCAAAGCAGCTACTAGCCAACCGAAGGCTGCAACACCAATGGCTCCGTAGTGGTAAAAAAGGCCGGTGTAGGCCAGATGCGGGGCAACGCCCAGCCAATCGTCGGTTCTGTACGGTTTCGCAAACACTCCGATCGTCTTTTCGGTCACGGTTTGGGGTACACGAATCGCGTTGGCCGCATCCACGAAGCGCCATCCCAGGGAATCGAACTGCGTCGCCGAGGTGAACTGGAGTCCCTTCAAGGTGACGATGCGACCTACCGCCGAAGAGGTTTGCTCGCCCAGTAACAAGAACGACAGTAGAACTAAGGTGAGCAAGGAACCGACAAAGAACAGCGTGCGCTGCAATTGTCTGAGGCGAAACGTCAAGAACATGGAAACGAGCGCGCACACCGCCACGATTATCCAGTACGACCGTGCATACGTCCAAGCCAGACCCGACAACAAGAGAACTGCGGCCGGCAGCAGCCAGCGGCGCCGGTACAAGTAGGGGAGGAGGCCCACTGCCGCGAGGAAGGCGTATTGCATCCCGGGGGTGAATACACGAACCGAACCGGTGACCGAAGCCATCAGGAGTCCTGTGCCGCTCGCGGACGTTACTAACTCCGGCCGGATGTGATACACCCAGAGCAAAACCGCCGACGCCAGTCCGATGAACAAATACAGGCTCAGGAGCCGGTCGAAGTCCTTCTTAGTCCGGATGTAGGCCATCAGCGGAAAGATAAAGAGGTAGTGAATGGCCTGCTTGGCATTCCAGAACCAGTATTCCTTCTCGTCCACCTGAAGGTATCCGTGAATCGCGGCCACGGAAACAACCGCCAAGCACACCATCGTTATGGTCGTGAGACGATGTCTTACGAGCGGACGAACCAGAACGTGCACCATCGATATGGCGTAGATGACGAGCGTGACGCACTCCCCGATTGGAACATCCATGAACCGCCAAGCTTTCGTCGGCACGAGCGCATTCAATACGAGAATCACCGCGATAAAGATCATTCGTTATCCTGCGTGGGTTGTCAGTGGGGGCTGGCGAATCAACCGGCCAGCCGGCCCTCGAAGTACAGGCTCGCCCCTTTCCCAAGGGCGGCCTCGATCGCGGCCTCAATCCCCTTGGGCGGCAGTTTGGCGGCGTTTTTCAGGAAGCGCAGAGTAAACAGAGCAAGCAGCGATGCCAGCCCAGTCTCGCGCCCGGCCTCGGCGAGTCTTTCGAGTGGGACCGACCCCGATCCAGCGTCACCCAAGAGCCAGGATTTCAGTCCTTGCCCGGATCTGGCCAGGGTTTCCTCCACGGCGTACCCAAACATCCGATCCTCAACGAGAATATCCACGAAACCAGATTGGCGAAGCGCCGCCGTGAGGGACGGCTTGTCGAACCAAAGAAAGTGGTGGGGGGGATAATCCCAGTGGTGGCCGGACCCAGTCCGGCCGGTCTTTACCAGGCGTGAGCGATTGGGGACGGTGCCGGCAATCCAGCCGTCTTTGGCGAGGAGCCGCGTAACCGCCGACAGAAAGCCGTTGGGATCGGGCTGGTGCTCCAACACCTCGAACGCGGTGATCACGTCGAAGCGAGGGGGCTTCGAAACGGGGAGGCTGGAAAAGCTTAAGAGATCGGTCGACCACACCTTCGCACCCCGCTCCCGCGCGCGTGCAATCGCCCTTTGGTCCAGGTCGATCCCGTAGGCGGCGAATCCGGCGGCTTCGGCCCACTCGATGAAGGCCCCATCGGAACAGCCAATGTCGAGGAGCGCCCCTCCGCTCGTCGGAGGCCGGCGGGTGAAACGCGCCTGATGCGCGAGCGGCCGCCTGTGTCCAATCGTGTGAGCCAGATTATATACGCCAAACTCCAGGGCGTCATAGTATCCTTTGTCGGGGAACACGGGTGGATCCCAAAACATCAAGCCGCAATGGGGACATGCCCAGAGAGTGTAGGTGCAACGATCCGCGCGGTGTTCTCTGAGAGGCCGGATTGAAGCCTGGGTTGCGCAGATTCTACACAGAGGCATCTTCGTCATCCTTGATCGTGCAGTTCTTGAAACAAGCGATCGTATTCGCCGCACATTCGCTCCAGAGAGAAATCGCTTTGAGCTCTTCGCCTTGCATTCACCGCGATCCGAGCGGCCGCGGCGGGGTTCTGGTAAATGAACTCGATAATTGCCGCCAGGCCGTCAGTGTCCCCGGGCCGCGCCGTGAAGCCGGAAACGGAATCCACAATCACTTCGGGGTTGCCTCCGGACCTATACGCGATCGCAACACGGGCCGCCGCCTGGCTTTCGATGAGATTCGTTCCAAGCCACTCGGCTTGAGCGGGGTGAACGAGCACATCGAAGGACGAGTAGATCTTCTGAACATCTCCCTCGTACCCCTCGAAATGCACCGTACTCCCGATCGAGCGCGAGAGCGCTTGGCGGAGGGGCTCTTCCGCGGAGCCGTTTCCGAAAATCCGCAGGCTGAACGGTACGCGGAGGTATTTAAGACGATCACAAAGTGGAACAAACTCGAACACCCCTTTGTGCCGTTCAACGCGGCCGACGTAGCCGAGTCGAACCGCCCCCGTAAAGCTTGGAACCGGTATATCGGAGAGCGCGGGCAAGGCGGCTATGCCGTTGCGTATCACGGCGACCTTGCTGTTCTGCGAATCTCCGAGCATCCCGAGAAAGCAGGTTCGCGTGAATTCGCTTACTGCTACCAGTCGGCTGAGGCGCCCCCGTGAGAGCCGTCTGAACAGAGCGCAAATAACGGCGCTCTTGAGATCTAAAGGGCCGTGAACGGTCGTAGTTCCAGCCCCGTGCAGAGTCCAGACCAAGGATACGCGGGTCAGGCAGCATGCCAGATATACTCCAAACATCCTCCCGTGCCCAGAGACGATCTCAATTCTCTCGCGCCGAATGATGCGCAATGCCGCTCGGAACAACTGGAATGCCGACTCTGCGCCTGGACTACGGGTCTCCCATGGCTCTTCGAAGACCGCGATGCTATTCGGGATGCGGCGTCGCAAGTCCTCGCACCGGCTGTAGGGGCCGAGGATGGAAACGGTGTGTCCCAGCTTGTCGAAACCAAGGGCCAAGTCCAGCGCCACGCGTTCCTGGCCACCGGCCCCGCGACCGACGAAGCTGTTCACAACGAGGATTCGCATGGCAGATCCCTTCGACGGCACTTCGCCAGCATTTCTCGTGGCCGGACCTCGTCGCTCATCAGCGCACACAGCAGGAACGTCGCGCTGAGCAGACTCCCGGCGAGCAGGAGGAAGGTCAAAGAACTCCCTCGGTGGGTCGCGCGCAATGCCTCTACGCACAGGGCCATAGCAGCGGTACAGAGCAAAGGAGGAGCGAACGAACGGCGCAGGAGGCCCCACCACTCCACGGCGAAGTGCCGGACCGTGATTTGGTAAAAGTAGACCGGCCAGACCGCGGACGCCAAGACCACTGCGACAGCCGCGCCTTCAGCCCCCCATTGCCGTCCCAGGCGCACGGCGAATACGATTGCGATGGCGGTGGAAACGAGTGAGTATTTCGCGAGCAGGCTCGACTTTCCGAGGGCCAGGGAAATGAGTGCCGGCAGCGTCCCGACCGATCCCAAGAACGCGGCAAGCGATAACCAACGCATGGCCGCGGAGGCCCGCTGGGCCATTTCGGGACCGACCCAAACGGACAGGAGTTCTGGAGCCGCAATGGCCAGAAAGCTCAAGAGCGGCAAGGCCAGGAATACCTGGTACGAAATCGCGCTCACGTACAGCCGACGCAGCCGGTCGCCGTCTCCCTTCGCGGCCAACTCGCTGGCCGAAGGCAGGGCAACTGCGGCCGCATTCGATAACAGCCCGCCAACTCCCAGTATGATTCTCTGTGGAATCACGTAGTAAGCCACTGCTGCCGGACCTGCAACAAAGCCCAGGAGTAGCCGCATCAGGGAAGTGGCCGAAAGCCCGGACCACTTCGTCACAAACACATGCGCACCGAAGCGCAGGAGTTGTACCGTCAGGCGCCTGCCGGGCCGAAAGTGGAATCGAAACCGGCCTTCCGTGCGGCAGATCAGGTATGCGAATATCAGCGTGGTCGCGGCATTTGCCGCGCTTGTCGCGATGATGAGATCGAGTACGCCTCTCTTGGCCAGCAAGAGGCCCCCTATCGTCAGGGCCAGGACGGTGGCCACCGTGGCATTTACTTTCCCGGTCAAGTCGTAGCGCCGGAGCCCCATCAGAGAAGCGGATAAGCTCGAGGACACCAAGGCGAAGAATAGGGCGGCCGAAGCAGCGTACACGCACTGCACGGCAACCGCGCTATAGCGGGCGGGAGTGTGTAGGGCCATCACAACACGCGGGGCGAAAAAGCAAAGCAGGGAGGCGACCAAAAGCCCGGTGAACCCGTTCATTAGGACCGAGGCGCTAATCGACCGGTTGACCGCGCTCCGATCCTCGAGCGCAGCGTATTGTGCGACGAACTTCTGGACGGCCTGCCCGAAGCCAAACTCGAAGATCGCCGAATATCCAACTATGCCGGTCAGCAGAGCATAGAGGCCATACAGTTCCGTTCCCAGGCTTCTTAAGAGCAGCGGAGTCATGAGAACCGCGGCGACGATGCTGATAACGTAATCCAGACAGTTAAACCCGATACAACCGAGAATACCCGGGCGCTTGGTCACCCGCACTCGCGGGAGGCGTTGCCGTAACCCAACCCCGGAGCGGTCCCCTGGTTTTGGGCTTAGCATCGCGACGCCGCTGCTCCGCATACGCCGGTTGGGGTAGCCAAGATTTGCCCCACGGCGAACTTCTTGACCAGGTACCCATGGGCTTCGAGAAGACCACACACCTGTCGCGAAGTTGCACCCGACGCCGAAAGTAGGGCTTCGGACAGCTCCGAAACGATGATAGGTCTGTGAGTCCTGAGGGTATGGAGGGCCCCGGACAGAATACGGTACTCCGCTCCTTCGGCATCCATCTTGATGAAACCGGGTCCCAAGTCGAAACGCTGAACGAGCGAGTCGATGGTTTCACCAGGCACCAGCAACCGATCCGGCGCCCGGGGGCCCTGCTGCGGAGTCGCCACGATGCTGGAGTATTCCTCCATACCTTCGATGACACTGATGGGAAACTCGCCGTTCCGGTCCGCAGCCACGCCCGCAAATATGGCTACTTTGCGGGTACAGTGGTTTCTTTCGATGTTTCGCCGGAGGTAATCCAGCGCGCCCTTCGTCGGCTCTATCGCCAGCACTCTGCGAGACTCATGGAGCGACCTCGCAATCAGGACGGTAAACAAGCCAACATTGGCTCCCACGTCGATCGCATCCCGGGCTGGGTCGAGGTGGCGTGCGATGACCTCGACCACTTCGGGTTCATATGACTTTTCACAAAGAAGCTGTTTGAGAATGTGAGACCGGCAGTCGACTTCAAAAGTGCCGCGGTGGTCCGGTGCGCGCACAACCGCGCTGCCGGAGTCCACCGTGCTGAATATCCCGTCATAGGAGTCCGAGAGCCGGTGAACCCCGGCGGCGCGGCGTAGTAACCTGATCAGCGGGCCTAGGCGCACCAGGACGCCGAGCGACGAACGAGAGTCCATGAACACCTTGACTTCGCGTTTTAAAGTCCGCGCATTAGGTATCATCGGCATTTCAGCCTAAGCATCCTCGAGTCAGGCACGCCTCAAACAGGCCGGCGTGCTCCGGTCAGCCGCCGTGAACGACCCTTACCGCGCCTGGACTACTTGGTGGCAAAAACGAACGGGTGAAGATCTCCATTACCGGGTAACGGATAGATCCGGAATTGAATGTTCTTAAATCCCAGATCGACGAGAAGCCGGTGGAGGGACTGGAGAGGATAGGACGTCCCTCGCATTGTCTTCACTCCCAAATGCCGTCTTATGTCCGCGCGGATGGTGCCAAGGCGTCGAGATACGGTGTATAGACACTCCATGAGAACGTTAAGGCTGTTGGTGCCGCCGGGAAACTGATAAAGAGGCAAATGCACCATGATCGTTCCTCCCCGGTCTAAGACCCGAAAGAACTCGCGGAAGTAGGAGAAACCAATCTCCGGGCTGTCCAAATGCTGAAGAACATGCGTCGAAAAGACAGCCGTGACGGCACAATCGGGTTGCGGCAGATGCACGCCGTCGACGACCGCGTACTCTACATTCCGGCCTTCCACCGCGTTTCGCGCGCAACCGATCATTTGCTCGGAGACATCCACGGCGTAAACATGGTCGAACGCCTTCGCCAGTGGTCTTGTGATACGCCCTGCACCACATCCAATTTCCAGACAACTCCGAGTCGAGAGTCCGTATTGTCGCCAATGTTCCAGGAACGACTGCCAGTCGGATTCCCCATGACGATAGAACTCCTCCAGAGTCCACGGTGAAGTTCCACCCTTCTGTTTGTCCGCCCAGGAAGCGACCCCCCACAGGGGGTCTTCTATTCCCCACTGCTTCCACTCCGCGTTGGACTTCAATCCGGTCATCGAAAGCCTCCGTCACTTGGGTGCGGTGGCTGGATTGCCCGCCGCCAGCCCTCCATAACCCAGGTACGTCCAGCCGGTGCCGGACTTGAACCACCACAGTTCGTTGCTGAAGGAGCGGCCCGTAATGTAGAAACTGCCCTCCCCGGCAGCGACACCTGCTCTTTGCAGGACGCCACCCGTGTCGACCGTTGTTTGCCATCCGTTTCCGCTCCCCTCCAGGAAAGGCCGGACGTACACATGACTCACGGAGTTGGTGTACGCCGCATACACCAAGCCGCCGGACGCCGCGAGGTCGGGATCTTGGCCGAGTGCTCCTCCGCCGCTATACCACGTCCCCCAAACGTCGCCCTGAAGACGCGCAATCCAGACCGCGTTGTCTTGGCCCCTGACGACGACGTACACGGCTCCGTCCGAACCCGCGGCAAGGGCGGGCTTGCCAATTGCCGTGGGCGCCCCGGCCCCGACACCTGGCACCCAACCCTGGAAACCCACCCCGGGCAGGTAGCGTCCACTCCACACGACGCCCGTCGTTGCGGTGCCCGCGACGTAGACTGTACCGTCCTTGGCCAGCGCCGTGGCCGGGTCGGTTGCGAACCCTCCCCGCAGCGCAACCCAACCCTGAGAGCCGCCTCCCCATCGGAAGGTCCTCAGCCAATAGCTGTAAACCGAGTCGCGCGATACCACATAGGCGTCGCCGTTGGCCGCCACCGCCAGCGCGGGATTGCCCGACAGCGGCTCGCCAGCGTAGACCCAGCCTTTCCAGGTTTGCGTGTCCGGCTGAAATATGTTCATCCAGATTGCGTTGCCGCTGGTCCTCCCTGCGACGTAGGTGTCACCGGCGGAGCTTTGCGAGATCCCTGGATCGCTGGCGATGCCTCCATAGGCGTTGTTCAAGACGCTGACGCCGTACTGAGACAACACCGTGGCGCCGTTGGCCGTGCGAAAGGCGGCCGTCGGAACGATGTTGCGGATCTTGCACACGAACCCTCCGTAACCGCCGGCATTGGTCGTTTGCAGGGGATCCTTCAAAGGGAAATTGAGCGACAGCGTCTGTCCAGCCAGGTAGACGCCGCTGCCGTAACCGAGAGCGACAGCGTACGCCGCGTCACTGCCCAGGCCGCCCAGAAACGTGGATTCCAGAAGGGCCGCGCCCGGCGGGTTCAGCTTCGTCAGGAAGGCGTCGTAGCTGCCGGCGATGGTGGGCTGGAGAGAGTTCGCAGTCGGAAAGTTGGCGGATGAAGTGTAGCCAACCACATATATGGTTCCAGCCGCATTTACTGCGATGCCGGTCGCCAGGTCTGCGCCATAGCCGCCGAGATAAGTGCTGAACAGGAGGCTATCGCCGGCCGCGCTCAATTTAGAGACAAAAGCGTCGCTGCCACCTCCGCCATAGGCGGCTTGCAGCTCGCCGAGGACCGGAAAGTCGCGAGACCCAGTGCTCCCTGCGACCAAGGCACAGCCCGCGTTGTCGATGCGAATCGCCGCCACCAGTTCCGGTGCTCCCACCGTCCCCGCGCTGCCCCCGAGATAGGTGCTGTAGAGAAGACTCGCGCCGTCGGAGCTCAGTTTGGCCACGAAGCCGTCTTGCCCTCCTCGATTGGCTCCTTGAAAGGCGTGGTACGTGGGAAAATTGACGGAGTCCGTTGCACCAGCGACATACACCTCATCCAGCGAGTCGAGGGCCAAGGCGGTGGCACGGTCGTCGCCATAGCCGCCCAAGTAGGTCGACCAGAGCAAGGCGCCGCCATCGGCGCTGAGCTTCGCGATAAAACCGTCCTGACGGCCGGCGTTGGAACTGCGCAGGCCGTTGGCCACGGGGAAATCGAAGGAAAGGGTTTCTCCGGCGACGAAGGCCTGGCCTGAGCCGTCGATCGCGATGGCGTTCCCACTGTCGTGGGTTGCCCCCCCAGGTACGTGCTGTAGAGAAGCGTATCGCCGGCCGCATTGAGCTTTGCTACGAAGGCGTCCCTTCCGCCGCCCAGCATGCGCTGCCGCCCTCCGCTGGTCGTCGGGAAGTTCGGCGAGTAAGTCCAGCCGGTGACGTAGGCGTTGCCGCTGCCGTCCACGGCGATTCCATAAGCGCGGTCGTCCCAACTTCCACCCAGATACGTCGAATAGACCAGAGCGTTGCCGGCGACATTCAGCTTGGCGATGAACGCGTCCACCCCCCCGCCGCTGGTGGGCCGGACAGCGCCGGCCACCGGAAAATCCGTCGAGTCCGTCTGTCCCGCGACATACGCGTTGCCCGCCGAGTCGACCGCGATCGCTCGCACACTGTCCAGACCGCCACCGCCAAGATATGTGCTGTAGGAAAGCACGGGATCGATCACCAGAGGGCGCTGGCGGTCGAAGGCGCCGATCGCGAAGCCCGCCCAACCGCCATCCAGAATGCGAAAGGCGCCCTGGACCGGAAGGCGGCGTCCATCTTTTTCCTGATACATCACCGGGGAATGCTCCCGCAGTTCGCCCCCGCCGGCCGCCACCACCAAACCGCCGTCGCCGGCCATCCGGGGAGCCGCGCCGCCCTGGTATTGCCAGCGGATTGCCCCCGGGTCGGCCCCCGGGCTGACGCGAAACTCCGACTTGAGCCTTCCCTGGGCGACGCTGTAGGACAGGTCGATCCCGGGATATAAGTCGTGGTAGAGAATCGCGCCGTAAGTCGGCACGCCGGTTTGCCAGTCTTCGCGCTTGCCCCCCAGGAGGAAGTTGACCTTTCCCGCGAGGCCTTCCAGAGCCTCGATTCGCGTTTCGAGATTCGCTCCGGCAAACCGGATCGCCAGTCCTCCGCGGCCGAGGTCAAGGTAGGTTTCGGCCGGCTGGAACTGCACCCGAAACTGCGGCGTGCGAAGTGTGTATTGCACCGCGGCGGCGGCCTGCCCGCGGTTGGGCACGAAGAAGAGAGGCAACCCGCGCCCCAGCTCACGGGAAACCGCCACGCCCGTCACGGGCGGCGGAACCAACAGGGAGCAGGCGGCCGCAATCACCGTACCGGCAGCGCCGGCTCGGACGATAAATGGGAATCTGCGCTTCATGGGTAACTCTCCTGCGGCGCCGGTCCGGGGTTGTCGACCAGGCGCATTCGGTTGCTGTGAAAGGGGAACTTAAGCTGGAGGCTTCGATCGAGACTTACTGAAGGCGGGAGACGCGCTACGACTTAGCGGCGGCCTTGTAGTACTTGCTATAATGGCCGTAGTAGTAGCTGTCGCTCATTTCCTTGTTGACTTCGTTGAGCACCACGCCGACCACCGCCGCGCGCAAGCGGTGCAGCGTCGCCACCACCGAGGCCACCGCTTTGCGGCTGGTCTCGCCGGCGCGGGTCACCACCAGGACACCATCCACCACCGTGGCCATTTGCAGCGGCTCGGCGAACCCCAAAAGAGGCGGTGCATCGAGAATCACCAGATCGTACTCGGCGGAGGCTTCCTCCAGCACCTGCTGCAATCCCCTGCCGACCAGATCCGCGGCGCGGCGCGAGATGGGACCCGCCGGCAGGACGTCCAGGCTGGGCAGGTTGGGGAGTTTCACAACGGCGTCTTGCCAGGGCAGTTCCGCCACCAGGACGTTGGAGAGGCCGAGCACACTGGGGATATCGAAGCGGCGGTGAACGCTGGGACGGCGCAGATCGCCGTCGATCAGCAGGGTGCGGTGGCCTTGCTGGGCGTGGGAAACGGCCAGGTGCGCGGCAATCGTCGATTTCCCTTCGCCCGGAGAGGCGCTGGTCACCAGCAGCGACCGCAAGCGGCGGTCGAAGTCGGCCAGCAGAATCGAATTCCGGAGCGTGCGGATGGCTTCGTCGTAACCCGCGACGGCGAAGTCGCCGTGGGCGCCGGCGGGAACCAACGCGTGGCTGTCGCCGAGGGCCGGCACCGGCCCCAGACGCCCCCTCCAGTTCTTCACGACCGGCAGGCTCCCCACCACTTCCGCCTTCACCATCCGCAGTGACCTGTTCCGGATCCCGCACCGTGGTGTCCAGCACATCGCTCAGCACCGCCATGCCGACGGCCAGCAGGCTGGAGAACAGGAATGCCAGCAGCACATTCAGCTTCAGGTTGGGGAAGACGGGCTCTGATGGCGGGCCGCGCGGGATCGGCGATGCGGATGGTGCTGTTCTGGAAGCTGGCGTTGATGCCCGCCTCCCGGATCTTCCGCACCAGTTCCTCGTAGAGCGTCTTGTCGGCTTCCGCCTCGCGTTTCAGCGACTGGTACTCGAAGGAGCGCGCGTTCAGGCCGTCGAATTCGGCCTTGGTCTCCTGTACCGCTTTCTGCAGCATGCCTTCGCGGCGAACCGCCTGGCCGTAGTCGATCTCGACGCGTGCCTTGATGTTCTGCACGGTCTGGTCCAGTTGCCGCTGCACTTCGGCGAGTTGCGTCGCGGCCTTCTTATACTCGGGGTGATTCAAGCCGTAGTGCGTCTTGACGTCCGCCAACTTTCCCTGCGCGTCGTTGAGCCGCTCGCTGAGCGCTTTGAGCGACTCGCCCTGCGTGGAAACCTGCGCGGACTCGAGCGTTCCGCCCCGCACCGACTGGTTGGCGGCTTCCTTGCGCACGCGGTCGGCCTGCGCGCTGGTGTACTCGGTGTTCAATTGCAGCAGCCGCGCCGACAGAATGCTGGTCTTCTCCTCCGGGTTGATCACGTTCAATTCCCGCTCGAACTGCAACAGCGCGCCGCTCGACCGCTCCATCTTGGCCTTCAGCTCCTCCAGTTGCTTTTCCATGAACGTCGACAGATTCGCCGAGGAGGTGTAGCGCAGCCGGTAGGTGTGGTCCCGGTAGGAATTGGCGATGGCGTTGGCCACGCCGGCAGCCAGACGGGGATCCGGGTTGCGGTAGCTGATCAGCAAGAGGTAGGTATTGGGCGGCCGCGAGACTTTCAGCCCTTTGAGAATCACCGGCGCGTCCTCGGCCTGCGCCGCGGTGGACTCGGCCGTCTCCACTTCCCCGGCCATCCGGCGCAGCCCGAACTTCTCCACCACCGGACGCAGCACGGAGTCGGATTGGATGAGCTTGATCTGGGTGGCCAGAAACTGGTCGGCGTCGTTGGCCGTCGAGCGCATGGACTCCTGGCCAATCACCCCCGTGGGCGTCTGCCGGTCCACATCCACCGTGGCCGTGGATTCGTAGACCGGCGTGAGCCGGCTCGAGACCACTACGGCCGCTATGACGCAGGCGCCGACGAAGGAAAGGATTTTCCAGCGATGACGCTTGAGAATCCAAAGACAGTGCGACAGCGGGATGGCGGCCTCCTCCGGCTCCGGTTCAAACGCGGAGGGCGGCGCGCGTACCAACTGGCGGCGGGATACTGCTCGATCACTGCGGGAAGATTGCGATCTGGCTTCATTTCAGGCATTCTCAATTCGTCACGGCGCGCTACCGCCAAATCAACAGGCCGGACGCCGTGGAGGCGCCGAATCCGGTAATCTTCTCGATCGCGCCCACGGTCAGACGCCGGCCCTTATTGTCCGGGATGTAAAGAATATCGTTGGGTTGCAGCGGCACGTCGCTGGACTTGCGGTCGAGAATCTTGCTGAGTTGGATCTGGATCTCGTTCTTAGTGCCCGTGGAGGGATCCAGGCGATAAATGTAGGCCTGCTTGGAGGGGAAAGGAGCCAGCCCCTCCGCCAGCGCCAGCATCTGCAGCACGGTGGTCTCCGACCCGCCCTGCACCGGAAACGCCCCGGGTTTCCGCACGGTCCCCACCACGTAGATCTTGCCCACATCGGGCACCCGGATCTCTTCTCCGCCCGTCAGCTTGAGGTTCATATCGGGATCCGCGGAGTCGATCAGCGACTTGACGGGGATGCGCTGCACCAGGGCGGCCGCCTCGCCGTCCTCGCCGGTCTGCGTCCGGCTCACCAGGATTTCGGGGCCGGCCTCCGGGCTGAGTCCTCCGGCGCGGGTGAGAGCGTCGAGCAGCGTAACCGGTCCGGCCGCCTGAAACGTCACCGGGTTGCGCACCGCGCCAGCCACGCTGATGGGGCGGCTGTGGTACTCGGCGATGGTCACCGTGACCACCGGATCGACCAGCAACTGCTCGGCGATCAGCGCGGCGGCGATGGTTCCCTCCAGTTCCGCCGGCAGCAACTTCTCGGCCTTGATGCGCTGCCGCAACATGGGCAACCGGATCACTCCGTCCGGGCCCACCCGGACGGTCCGGGTGAGTTCCGGAGAATCGTAAACCGCGACCGCGATCAGGTCGTTCGGTCCGATCCGCAGCGCCGGAAGGTTGGCGCCAGCCGGCTCGGCCGCCGCGGCAGGACGCATTTGGGCGGCGGCCACGCCTACGGTCAGGATCAGGAAGAGGATCGGAAGAATCGGTTTCATCCTTGACGGTGCTCCATTCTCGGCCGCTTCAGCGGCTGGGTTCGGTTCGCTCCACGGCGGCTGGGCTCTCCGCCAGGCCGCGCCCTTCCAGCGCGCCCAGCAGGTGGCCCATGCGGCCCTCCAGTTCCGCCATCGTGTGGCCGAGGGCCGACAAGCGCCATTGCATGGCGGTGGCCTGGAGATCGGTCGACCCGGCCCACCCCAGAACCGCCAGCCGGGCAAAATCGGAAATGCTGCGCGCGCCATGCCGCGTGCAAGCGGTCCGTAGAGTCGCATACTCCTCGTCGCTGACGCGGAAGTTGACGAGCCGGGTGCGGGGCCTAGGAACGGGCATGCGGACTCCTGTCTGTTGCGCTCGCGTGGCACGCGGCCCGGCCGCCAGCGCCGCACCGGCCACCACCGTGAGCGAATCGCGGTCCACCTCCGCAGCCATCGAGCGCTGCAACAGTTCGATGCTGACCACCACGCGCCAGGCGTCCTTGACTTGGGTGAGAATCCCCTCCACCCCGCACAGCGGACCGCCTTCCACACGCACCCTCTCGCCAACCCGTAGGAACGGCCAGGGGCCCACCGGCTGGCCGGACGCCACCAGAGTCCGCACGGCACGGATCTCGGCATCCTCGACCGCCGCCGGGCGGTTGCCGAATCCCACTACGGAATTCACCCCGGGCGTCGCGAGGATCCGCGCCCGCTCCGTGCCAGGGAACCGGCAGAAGACGTATCCGGCAAACAAGGGCAGCTCCAGTTCCTGGATGCGGTCCGACCAGCGCCGGCGCGACCGGTACAGGGGCACGAGCGTTTCCAGCGCCTTGCTCTCGAGGGCCTGCGCCGCGGCCCGTTCGTGATTGGGCTTCACCGTCAGGGCGTACCACAGCGGATCGGGACTCTGGTTCAGCATTTGGGACACACCTCGCCGCGCCGTGTGGAGACCAGTCTCTCCTCCACAGTGCAGGACCGCGGGCCGGGTTTCCGGCTGTCCGGGGGGAGGCACCCTCCAGGCGCCGCCGTACAGCCGCGGCTCCCGGAGGCACTTGCGGAAGTGGCCGCACCGGTTTCCAGCTGGGTTCCCCTCAAACACAGGTCGCGTTCCCTTTCCACCGAACTCCTCCAGAGGTCGAATACGATCCCGAGCGCCGTCCTGGCGCCGCTCCGGCCGCATTTCGGGATGACAGCCCGCCTGATAAGGACCGGAGAGGACACGGAGCAGAGCGCCCCACGCAAGCGCCAGCCACACCAGGCAACCAGCCTCTAAGAAGGAAAAAACGCGTGCGCAATTGTTTGCGTTTGTAACACGCGGGTGGTTTCACTCTCATGAGCAGTATCCTAAGCCCTTGCCGGGAATTACGCGTATTCTCATTTCGGGGCATAGCTTACGCTGTGCGAGTCCCATCGGGAACCCTGCCTCCCGGCCCCCACAACACGGGCTCCCCCCTCCACTCACCGGGACAGCCCGCCATCGGCGGAAGCCACGTGTTACATCCCGTTTACGACAGGACTCGCTGCTTCCACCCCTTCCATCGGAGCATTCCCCCCAGTTCTTTAGAGGCGAAGCCTCTAGAGGGCTCTTCCAACGCAAGCTCGTGACGAGGCGATGGCGCACCACTACAGACGCGGGGGAACGGGCCGCTTGTTTCTCTACCGTGCGTTGGCCTTGAGGATTCTCTTGCGGAGGCGAATCGAAAGGGGGGTGACTTCGACGAATTCGTCGTCACGGATGAAGGCGATGGCCTGCTCGAGGTTAAGGATGCGGGGCGGAACCAGTCGAATGGCTTCATCGGAGGTGGAAGCGCGCATGTTGGTGAGCTTCTTCTCCTTGACGATGTTGACGTTCAGGTCCGCGTCGCGGGCGTTTTCGCCCACGATCATGCCTTCGTAAACCTGCGGTGCCGGGGGTGACGAAGATCTCGCCGCGCTCCTGGAGGTTGAAGACGGCGTAGGCGGTAACCCGGCCGGCGCGGTCGGCGACCAGCGCGCCGGTGGGCCGGGTGGGCATATCGCCTTGCCATTCGTCGTAGCCGTCGAACAGCGAGTTCATGATGGCGGTGCCGCGCGTGTCGGTGAGCATCTCCGAACGCAAGCCGATCAGGCCGCGCGAAGGAACCCGGAACTCGATCCGCACGCGCCCGGAACCGTGGTTCACCATCTTGTCCATCTTGCCCTTGCGCTTGCCGAGCTTCTCGATGACGACGCCGATGAAGGCCTCGGGGCAGTCGATGACCAGCAGCTCCCGGGGTTCGTGGAGCACGCCGCCGATGTGACGGGTGAGGATCTCGGGGTTGCCCACCATCAGCTCATAGCCTTCGCGCCGCATCATCTCGATCAGGATGGCGAGTTGCAGCTCCCCGCGGCCCATCACCTTGAAGGCGTCCGGCCCGCCGGCCTCTTCGACGCGAATGGAGACGTTGGTCAGCAGTTCCTTGTCGAGGCGCTCGCGGATGTGGCGCGAGGTGACGTAGGCCCCGTCACGCCCGGCGAAGGGCGAGGTGTTCACGGTGAACGTCATGGCGATCGTCGGCTCATCGATGGGGATGTTGGGCAGCGGCGCCGGGGTATCGGGATGGGTCAGCGTTTCGCCGATGGTGATGCCCTCGACCCCCGCAATGGCCAGAACGTCGCCCGGCAGGCCGAGAGTTTCCTCGACGCGCGAGATGCCCTCGAAGGAAAACATCTTGGTGATGCGCGTGCGCTGCAGCGAGCCGTCGAGCTTGGCGATGCCCACATCCTCGCCGAGGCGCAGAGTGCCCGCGAAGACCCGCCCGATGCCGAGGCGCCCGAGGTAGTCGCTGTAGTCGAGGTTGGCGATGAGCAACTGCAGAATGGCGTCCGGATCGCCCGCGGGCATGGGGCAATGCTCGAGGATGGCGTCGAAGAGCGGGCGCAGGTTGGTGGAGGGATCCTCCAGCGACGTCTTGGCGATGCCGGCTTTGGAATTGGTGTAGACGATGGGGAACCCGAGTTGGTCCTCGGTCGCGTCGAGATCGATGAACAGGTCGTAGATCTCGTTCAACACCGCCGGGATGCGGGCGTCCGGCCGGTCGATCTTGTTGATGACCACGATGGGGGGCAGGCCGGCTTCGAGCGCCTTCATCAGGACGTAGCGCGTCTGCGGGAGGGGGCCTTCGCTGGCGTCCACCAGCAGCATCACGCCGTCGACCAGTTTCAGGGCGCGCTCGACCTCGCCGCCGAAATCGCTATGCCCCGGCGTGTCGACGATATTGATCTTGACGCCGTGATAGCGGACGCCGGTGGTCTTAGCCAGGATGGTGATGCCGCGTTCCCGCTCCAGATCGTTGGAGTCCATGACGCGCTCCATGACGGCCTGGTTATCGCGGAAGATCCCGCTCTGGTGAAGCATGGCGTCGACCAGGGTGGTCTTGCCGTGGTCGACATGCGCGATGATGGCGATGTTGCGAACGTTCTCGATCCGATGGTCGGGGGCGGAGACACACGAAGTGCCTTCCGTGATAGGGGTGGTCACCCTCCTATGTTTGCACGGCGCGCGGGTCTCGCGCGCGCGAGGGAGCCTCTACCGGGTCAGCGCCTGGCACTCTTCGAGGGTCCAGGGAGGAACGGCGCCGGGCCGGCTGGCGACCAGGGCGCCCACTCGATTGCCCAGGTCGGCGACCTGCGCCAAAGGCCATCCCTTCGAGAGGCCGTGGACGAGGCTGGCGGCAAAGGCGTCGCCCGAGCCCACGGTGTCGCTGACTTGCACCGGATACCCCGGCGCTTCGACCCACTCTCCAGCGCCAAAGATGGCACAGCCCTTCTCGCCCAGGGTGACGGCGGTGACTTCCCAGCCACAGCGTCCGGACCAGTACTCGCAGAACTTGCGAACCGAAGTGAAAGGGAGACCGAAGAGGCGGCTCAACTCGACGGCTTCGTCGGCGTTGAGCTTGACTGTGTCGGCCAGCATCAGAAGTTCTTCGAGGAGGATCAGGTTGTACGATTCGGGGCGCAGATTGACGTCGTAGAAGCGCCGGGCTTGCGGGCAGGCTTCGATGACCAAGCGGGTGAGCGCCTTCGCCTCCGGGGCGGTCTGATGCAATGTGCCGAAGTAGACCACGTGGGGCTCGAAGCGCGCCAGCGCATCCAGGTCCTCCGGGGAAAGTCGCAGGTGGTCGTACGCGGCGGGCCGCTGAATTGTAAAGCTGGGACGGCCCTCGGGGTCCAGGCTCACTGCGACGACGCCGGTGGGAGCGCCGGGCGTGATGCGGAGGAACTCCGTGGAGAGGCCCAGTTCACCTGCGGACTGGAGGGCGGCGTGGCCGCGCGGGTCGTCCCCCACGGCGCTTAGAAAGAGCACTTCGTGACCCAAGCGGGTGGCGTGCGCCGAGAAGTTGAAGGGAGCGCCGCCGAGGCGCTCCCCATCGGGGAATACGTCCCAGAGGATCTCGCCGATAGCCACAATTCGCATCGCTTTTCAGACTAGCAGCTTCGGATGAGCCGGGCTAAACCAACATCTCGACAGCGTGGCTTCCGTCATGCCCAGGGGACGGCCCCGCGATGCCGAAGGTGGATGTGGAACGCCTCATTCGACCTCCCGATCTGCCCGGTCACGATGTCGTATTCCCGGTTGCCGATGCGGTCGATGCGCTGGATTTCGACGGTGCGCTGCCGGCTCTCCCGGGCCAAACGCTCCGCCTCCTTAGGCGGCAGGATTGCATGATGCATGGGAAATCGTGCGACGACCGCTTCGACCGTCGCCAGCGGCATCAAGGAGGCCTCCAGGGGGGATCGACATCTCCGCCTGCTAGTTCAAATGCGCAGCGAGATTTCCGCCGGGACGACTTTCGGATCGCTGCCGAATTAAAGCCCGCCTCTGCCCCCGGGCACAATCTGCATCCTCAAGGCTTTCGCCAGTCGATGCCCGCGCCGAGCCATGCGCCCTTCCCTCTTCACCGGCATCCGGCATCATTCTCATAAGAGGAGAGCCGGTGGCCCGCCCACCGCGTCCGCCGGGGCGATCTTCCCGCTCGGCCCGGCCCCCGAACCGCGGGTCCGTATCTACGCTTGACAACGATTCAAACCTACTCATATCATTAGGCTTGTTCGCCGTGCTTGGGCACTTGGCGGGGACCGCCACAGACCACCAAGGTGGAGGAGGAAGTCGTCTTGATCAAGCTGGATATCATCAACGAGGTAGTCAACCGCACAGGGATCACCAAGACCAAAGCCGAGATGGCAGTGGAAACTGTCTTCGAGAGCATGAAGCGGGCGCTGGGACACGGTGAGCGCATTGAACTGCGCGGATTCGGAATCTTCAATGTGAGGCCGCGAAAAACCGGCATCGGGCGTAACCCGCGGACCGGCGCCGAGGTGGCGATCCCGCCCGGCAAAGCCGTGCGGTTCAAACCAGGCAAGGAACTGCAGTCGCTGTAGCGCGCCGCCCAGTCGCTCATCCGAAGGTCAGACGGATCTGTGCATCCTGAGGGATATACTCCGGTCTCTTTACCGCCTACGGGAACCAACGGCGGGGGAGCGGGCGTTTGGAAGATCTTCGCCCCCGCCAGGCGGCATCGCTACTGGCTGCATCTTCTCTTGTTTCTGCTGACGCTCGTTGCGACTACGGTGGTCGGAGCGAGACTCGCGAAGAACTTCGAATCGGGCCAACCGGCGGTGTACCAGGCTGAGAACCTCGCCGCTTACCGTGAGTTGTTGTCCGCGCCGCAAGCCTGGGTGGCGGGTCTGGCCTATTCGCTGGCGCTGATGGCGATTCTGCTGGCGCACGAAATGGGCCACTTCCTGGCGTGCAGAAGATACGGCTTGGACGCCAGCCTGCCGTTCTTCATGCCGTTTCCGAGCATCATTGGAACCCTTGGCGCTTTCATTCGGATCCGTTCGCCGATCTATTTCCGGAGAGTGCTGTTCGACGTGGGGATCGCGGGGCCCCTGGCGGGATTCGCGCTGCTGCTCCCGGTGGCTGTCGTCGGAATCGCCTGCTCCAAGGTTGTACCGGGAATCGGCGCCCGCGCGGAATTGTCTTTCGGAACGCCGGTCTTGTTTTGGATTTTGGAACGTCTGTTGTTGCCGGGAGCGGCGACGGCCAACATCTCACTGCACCCCGCGGCGCAAGCGGCCTGGGTGGGCGTCTTTGCGACGGCGCTGAACCTGCTGCCGATCGGGCAGCTGGACGGCGGACACATTCTGTACGCTTTCGTCGGAGATAAGCACCGCTGGTTGTCCAGGCTGTTCGTGCTGGCGCTGGTGCCGCTCGGCCTGCTCTACTGGCCCTGGCTGATTTGGGCAGTGATCCTTTTCTTCTTCGGCTTGCGTCACCCGATGATCTGCGACGCGAGCACGCTCGATCGGCGCCGGAGGGTTTTGGGGGCGGTCGCTTTGGCGATCTTCTTGTTGTGTTTCATGCTGGCGCCCATCGAAACGGGCGGAGCGCGGTGACGGGATGAAGATCTCGGCGACCATCATCACCTTGAACGAGCAGAAGAACATCGCACGGGCGATCGAGAGCCTGCGGTGCTGCGATGAGGTGGTCCTGGTGGATTGCGGCTCCAACGACCGCACCCTCGAAGCGGCGGTCAACCTGGGGGCGCGCGTCGTGGAGTCGCCGTGGCGCGGATTTGCCGGTCAGAAGAACTTCGCCGCCGGGGTTGCCGCGCACGATTGGATTCTGTCGATCGACGCGGATGAGGCGCTAAGCGAAGCGCTGGAGGCGGAGATCTGGCGCATCAAGAAATCCGGGCCGCAATTCGACGGCTACAGCCGTACCGCGAATGGCGCAATACCTGGGCCGCTGGATCTTGCATTCGGGCTGGTATCCGGACCGCAAGGTGCGGCTGTATGACCGGCGCAAGGCCAAGTGGGTGGGGGAATTCGTGCACGAGTCGGTGCAGGTCGACGGGACGGTCGGGCACTTGCAGTGCAACCTGCTGCACTACACCTGCGACTCGCTGAGCGAGCACCTCCGGACCATGGACCGCTACACCACGCTGGCGGCCGAAGAGTTGGTTTCGCAAGGTCGCAAAGTGCGTTGGACGGACCTGGTGCTCGACCCGCTGTGGACCTTCGCGCGCACCTACTTTCTGCAGGCGGGATTCCTGGACGGCATCGAGGGGCTGACCATCGCCTACATGGGCGCCTTCTATAATTTCCTGAAGTTCTCCAAGGCGCGCAACATGAGCTGACATGCGGTTCCTTCACATCGATGCCGGCCGCGAGATGCGGGGAGGCCAGTGGCAGGTGCTGCGCCTGCTCGAAGGCTTGGTGCAAGCGGGGCACGATCCATTGCTCCTGGCCAGAAGCGGGTCGCCCCTGCTGGAAATGGCGGCCGGGCGGGAACTCGCGGCAAGGCCCCTGGGGATCGCGGCGCTCCTGCGCGAATCGAGTGCGGCGGCGCTGGTGCATGCACACGACGGCCGGAGTCATACGCTGGCGGCAGTGGTCGCGCGGGCGCCCCTGGTGGTGTCCCGGCGTGTGGCGTTTCCCATCCGGGGATCGGCGGCTTCCGGCTGGAAGTACGCGCGCGCCCGGCACTACCTGGCCGTCTCCGAACACGTGCGGGATATCCTTCTGGCGGCGGGGGTCCCCGCGGAGAAGATCACCGTGGTGTACGACGGAGTGCCGCCGGCGGAGCGCGCTCCCGGAGGACGCCGCATCGTCGCTCCCGCTACGGAAGATTCGGCCAAAGGTTCGAAGCTCGTTCGAGAAGCGGCCAGACTGGCCGGTGTGGAGATCCACTTCTCGAGAAACCTGGAGGCTGACCTGTCGGAGGCGGCCATGCTGGTTTACATCACGCACCAGGAGGGGCTGGGATCGGCCGCGCTGCTGGCGATGGCCGCCGGCGTGCCCGTTCTGGCGAGCCGCGTGGGGGGGCTCCTGGAGGTCATCGAGGACGGCGAAAGCGGCGTCTTAACCGGGAACGATCCCGCTGCCATCGCCCGGGCGATCACTGGCCTCGTGGCAGACGCCGAACTTCGCCGGAGACTCGGCGCGCGGGCTCGCCGTCGCGTTTGCGAAAAGTTCTCCGTGGCCGCCATGGTTCGCGGTACCCTGGACGTTTATCGCAAAGTTCTGCCATGGTAGAAACCATCTTAGCCCTGCTCTTTGGACTGTTGATCGGGAGTTTCCTGAACGTTTGCATCTACCGGCTGCCGAGGGACCTTTCGATTGTGCAGCCGCGCTCCTTTTGCCCGGCCTGCGAGAAGCCGATTGCATGGTTCGACAACATCCCGCTGGCGAGTTACCTGATGCTGGGCGGGCGTTGCCGGGAGTGCGGCGCGCGCATTTCGCTGCGCTATCCGATCGTGGAACTGCTCACGGGATTCCTCTTCGCCGTCTCCGTGGCCCGACTGGGCGTCAGCCCGCCCGCTCTCAAGTGGTGCCTGTACGGAGCGCTGATGGTGGGCCTGGCGTTCTCGGACCTCGAAGAGCGGATTCTGCCCGACGAGTTCACCCTGGGAGGCGCCCTCGCGGGCATCCTCCTCGCGGCGTGGGTTCCCATGCAGATCGGCTACGTCCAGTTGTTCCTGGCATCCAGGTACAGCGAGCGCTGGCTCTCGGTGGGCGAGTCCGTCCTGGGGGCGCTGTTGGGGAGCGGAATCCTATGGGCGGTGGGGGCGGCGTATTCCGCCGTGCGCCACAAGGAAGGGCTCGGGCTGGGCGACGTGAAGATGCTGGCGTTGGTGGGGGCTTTTGTGGGTCTGCAAGGGGCTCTCGCGACACTGGTCTTCGGTTCCATCGCGGGCAGCTTGATCGGGCTCGTGTATATCAAGGTGACAAAGAAAGACGCGGCAAGCTACGAGCTGCCGTTCGGGACGTTTCTCGGATTTACGGGGCTGGCGCTGGGATTCCTGTCGGGCCCGCTCGCGCGATAAGCGGTTCCGGCGGGCGGACCTGGTGTAACATAAGGGATCAAATCCATGCAGGCGTTGCTTGATGCGCTCAAACCGGGCGGGCAGGAACGAGCGCTGGCCGAGGGGATCGATCCGCGCCGGCTGCCGGCTCACATCGCCGTCATTATGGACGGCAACGGGCGGTGGGCCAAGCGCAGGAGCCTGCCCCGCGCCGCCGGCCACAGGGCCGGTGCGGAAGCGGTGCGTGTGATGGTCGAGACCTGCTCGCGGATGGGCATCGGCGCTCTCACTTTGTACGCGTTTTCGGCCGAGAATTGGAAGCGGCCGCGGAGGGAAGTGGACACGCTGTGGCGCCTGCTGCGGGTCTACATCCGCAAAGAACTGCCCTCGCTGCAGAAGAACAATGTCCGGCTGAAGGCGATCGGCCGGCTGGAGGCGCTGCCCGCGGTAGCCCGGGAGGAATTGAGCGCGGCCGAGCGTGCCACAGCCTCGAACAGCGGCCTATTGGTTAACCTTGCGCTGAACTATGGCGGGCGGAATGAGTTGGTGGACGCTTTCAACTCGATTCTGGACCGGGCGCGCGCGGCGGGGGGACTTGCGGACCTAAGCGTCGATGAAGCCATGATTTCCTCGCACTTATACACCGGCGACCAGCCCGATCCGGATCTCTTGATCCGCACCTCTGGCGAGATGCGCATCAGCAACTTCCTGTTGTGGCAGATCGCTTACGCCGAATTGTACGTCACCGAAGTGCTCTGGCCGGATTTCAAGCGGGCGGACTTACTGAAGGCCATCCTGGACTATCAGAAACGAGACCGCCGCTTTGGGGGCCTCAGCGCCTCGCGCGCCCCCACGGCAAGAGGGGACTTCGCCGGGGCCGGCGCCGGGACGCGATGAGGCGGATCGCCACCGCGGCCGTCCTGATCCCGCTGGTCACCTACGTTGCCGGCTGGGGACACCACTATCTGTTCCTGGCGGTGCTGGCAACCGTCGCGGTGCTGTGCTTCCGAGAATTCTGCACCATCGTCGCCCGCCACAACATCGATCCGCCGGGACCCGCCGGCTACGCCGCGGGACTGGTTCTGCTGGTGGCGCCCCAGGCGGATGTGCGACTGCTCACCGTAGTGGCCCTGGCGGCGCTGACGCTGGGCCTATACTCGAAGGACCTGGCCCGCGGACTGCCGCGCGCCGCGGCTCTTCTGCTGGGCGTGATGTACGTCTTCGGAACCTGGAGGATGGGCGCCGAACTCCGTGCGATCAGCCCTTACTGGCTGCTGTTCGCGCTGGTGCTGAACTGGATTGGGGATACCGCGGCTTACTACACAGGCCGGACCTTTGGACGGCACAAGCTGGCGCCCCGGCTGAGCCCGGCCAAATCGTGGGAGGGAAGCATCGCCTCGGTGATTGCGTCGGCGGTGTTCGGGTGGTTGTACCTGGGGTGGCTGATGCCGGAAGTGCCTGTCGCCCAGAGCCTGGCGCTGGCAGTGGCGGGAAACGTGGCGGGACAGCTCGGGGATCTGGTGGAGTCCGCCATGAAGCGCGGAGCGGGCCTCAAAGACAGCGGCAACCTCCTCCCCGGTCACGGCGGCTGGCTGGACCGTGTGGACAGCACCATGTTTTCGATGCCCGCGGTATACCTCGTACTGACGGTCTTTGGTATCGTGGGGATCTATGAGTGAAGAGTTGGCCCCCCTGGACTTTCAGAGGTTCTGGCGCAAGCTGCAGCAGATGGGGCTGAACTCCTACGAGGCGCGGTCGTACCTCGTGTTGGTAGGGCACTCCCGCTTCAAGGCGCTCGAATTGGCGGCCCGGGCCCACGTGCCCCGCCAAAAGATCTACGAGGTGCTGGATAGCCTGGTGGAGAAGGGTTTCGCCAGGGTAGTTCAGGAAAAGACCAAGCTGTTTAGCGCCGTGGAGCCCAGCTTGGCCATCCCGGGCTACCTGGCCCACAAACGCCAGCGCGCGGAACACGAATTGGTTGAGCAGACTCGCCTGGCGTCCGGGCTGATGGAAGACCTCGCCGCGGCCTATTCGGAGTCCCAGGAGGAGCGAGGCACCCTCGACTACCTCCACATCGTCGGCGAGCCGACGCAGAGCGCCACGCTGTACCGACGCATGATTGCCGAAGCAAAGAGCGAGTATCTGGAGTTCTCCCGCCCCCCCTTCGCCGTGGACCCGATCGACAGCGTCGAGGCCGTGAAGGAGGCCAGCCGGCGGGGGGTCGCCTGCCGCTTGCTTGCGGACCCCAGCATTCTGGACGACACGCGCTTGGTCCGGCTGAGGGAGTGCGCCGCGGCGGGCGTCCAGGTGCGGCAGGTGACGCTGGTGCCCTTGAAACTGGCTCTCTTCGACGGGCGCCGAGGCCTGATTGCGCTGCTGGACCCCGTAATCACGAAGCCGGCATGGACGTCGCTGGTGTTCGATCACCCCGGCCTCGGAGAAGCCATGCGGGGCCTCTTTGAGGAACACTGGAAACGGTCCCTGGTCTTGCCCTCCCTGCACCCCAAGGCGCAAGCCGGAATCGTAGCGGGCTAACTCCTGCGATCGGCGCCCTTGACCGGGGGGTCGCGGCGAGTGAGGATCTCCCGGACGGCGTAGATCCTGCGGCCCTGGCTTTCGAAGTAGGTCCGCATCAGCACCTCACCGAGCAACCCGGTGGTGAACATCACCAGCCCTGCAATCAGCAGCAGCGCGGAGGCCAGCATGAGCGGGCCGTGCTCGACCAGGATCTCGTGCCCGGTCAACTTGCGCGCCGCCAGATAGGCGAGCATCAGGCTGCCCACGGCGGTTCCAGCCAAGCCGAACTTGCCGAAGAAGTGCATCGGCCGGGTGAGGTAATTCAGCAGGAACTTGATCGTAATGATGTCGAACAGGACGTTGAAGGTTCTGCCCAGACCGTAGTGCGAACCGCCGGTGGCGCGGACGGTGTTGCGAATCGGCACCTCGACGATGCGGGCCCCGTAGAAACTGGCCAGCGCGGGAATGAAACGGTGCAGTTCGCCGTACAGGTTGATGTCTTTGAGGATCTCGGCGCGATAGGCCTTGAAGGTGGTGCCGAAGTCGTGGAGCTCGACGCCGCAAGCCTTGGCCATCATCCAATTGGCGATGCGCGAGGGCAATTTGCGGGTGAAAGCGTTGTCCACGCGGTGCTTCCGCCAGCCGCTGGCGATGTCGTAACCTTCGTCGATTTTCGCCAGCAGCACGGGAAGGTCCGCGGGATCGTGCTGGAGATCGCCGTCCATCGAAACGATGACGTCGCCCCGGGCTTCATGGAAGCCGGCCGCCAGGGCAGCCGTCTGGCCAAAATTGCGGCGGAGGCGGACTACTTTGAGGCGTCCGTCGGTCTCGACCAGGTTGGCGAGCAACTCGTAGCTCCGGTCGGTGGAGGCATCGTCCACGAAGATGATCTCGTAGGGCTTCGCAAGCTGCCGCAGCACGGTCGTGAGTTGATCGTACAGCGGGAGAATCGAAGGTTCCTCGTTGTGGACCGGAATGACGATCGTTAACATCCGAGCTTTACCAGTCTAACAGGAGGGCCAGCCCCGCTTCGCGCCCCTCGGCAGGCTCGAACGGAGGACCGGGATAATGCGACAGAGGTTAAATCTTCAAATCGTGCCGCAAATCGGAGTCACGAAAGCGGGCGGCTCGATGTATACTGGCATCAAACCTGGGATCAGAGTCTGGATCTCAATCAAAAACGTTGCTTTGGGGGGGGACCGTGATGCTGAGTTCAATCCTGATGAAGTCCTGTCTAATGCGAGGCCAAGGAGCGCGAACAGTCCTTGGTGTCTCTCTACTCGCCGTTGCGCTCTGTCTGCCGGCTTTCGGCCAGACGCTCGGCGAAATTGATGGTGCGGTCACAGATAGTAGCGGCGCGGTGGTGCCCGCCGCGGCGATCACCATCACCAACACATCCACCAACGCGATTCGTAAGGCCGTCAGCAACGAATCCGGTCTTTATGCGGTGCCGGGCCTGGTTCCCGGACCCTATTCCGTGAGAATCGAAAAGGAGGGCTTCCGCCCCATGGAACGCACCCTCACAGTCCAGGTCCAGCAGAACGCGCGCGTGGACTTCTCGTTGCAGGTGGGGCAGGTCAGCGACTCCGTCGAGGTTAGCGCGGCCGGCCAGATGCTAGCCACCGAAAACGCCACGATCGGCACTGTGATTGACGAAAGGCGGATCATGGACTTGCCGTTGAATGGCCGCAACTTCTTCAGCCTGGTCGCCTTGAGCCCCAACGTGACATACGGATTTACTCCCGCCGCGCAGGCGAGCGCCCGCATGGGCGGCACGCGCAGCAGTCTCACCATCGCCCTGTCGGGGAGCCGCTCCACCTGGCAGAACTACACCCTGGACGGCATCACCAACACCGACATCAATTTCAACACTTACATCTTGCAGCCGTCGGTGGATTCTCTGCAGGAATTTAAGGTGCAGACCGGGGTCTATCCCGCGGAGTTCGGCCGTGCAGCCGGACAGGTTAATGTTTCCACTAAGTCCGGCACCAATGAATATCACGGGACCATCTCCGAATTCCTGCGCAACGACAAGCTCGACGCCAGGGATTACGATTTCAGCTCGGCCAGCCGCAGTGCCACGAACCCCGCTCCAGGGAAGACGCCCTACCGGCAGAACCAGTATGGCTACACCTTGGCCGGACCGATTCGGATTCCGAAGGTGTTCGATGGAAGGAACCGGCTGTTCTTCATGTCGAACTGGGAGGGATACAATTCCCGTAGGACCACGACGTCGTTTGGCACCGTGCTGACGCCGGAGATGCGAAACGGCGACTTCTCCTCCATCCTTCCTGGGTTCAGATTGGCGGATCCACTCTCGCGCACCGGGACATTCCCCAACATCACACAGTCGTACTTTTCCAACAACCAAATTCCTCTCACCCAACTCGACGCGGGCTCCAAGCTGCTCGCCAGCAGGTGGATGCCGTTGCCGAATCAGGTAACCGCGGCGGGGGCGCTGCCTTTTCGAAATTATCAGTTTTCGCTGTCCAATCCGGTCGACAAGAACACCATCACCGAGCGCATCGATTTCAACGAGAGCTCGAGCTCGCAGTGGTTCGGACGCTACAGTTGGAACGACGAATCCGCTTTTGCCCAACTCCCGAGCATGGGGCTGGACGATGGCAATGTGCTGTACACCCGGGCCAGCCAGTGGGTGGTGTCCAACGTCCGGACACTTTCACCGACCAAGGTGAACGAGGCGCGCTTCGGCTACAACTCGCTGTTCAACAACATCACCCAGCAGTTGGCGGCCAAGGAGGATGTGAATGCCCTCATCGGTACGCCCGTGAAGGTCACGGATCCGAATTCCTGGGGCATACCTAACATCGGCTTCCAGACCCAGAACCTGACCGGCTTCGGCAACCCGACCAGCAGCCCGTTCCAGATCAACAACAAGTATTTCCAATTCGTAGACAACTTCTCCTGGATCATCGGGAAGCACTCGCTGCGCATGGGTGGAGAGTACCGCTACAACAAGTTCCCGCAGATCGGCAATGAGTTTCCCCGTGGCCAGTTCCTTTTCAGCAGCCAATTTACCAACACCATCACGGCGACAGGCCCGACGACCGCCACGCAGAGCGGCGGCTACGTGGGCGCGGACTTCATGATGGGCTACATGAACAACGCTATTGCCGCCGTCTCGCTCGTCCAGGCCGATTTCCGCAGCAGCGAGTGGGCGGTCTATGTCGACGACTCCTGGAAGGTGAAGCCGCACCTAACCATCAGCCTGGGTTTGCGGTGGGAGGTCGCGCAGCCGATGTTTGACGCACTCGGGCGCGTGCCGAATGTCCAGATCAATATGCCGCTTCCCAACATCGCGAATGTGCAGGATCAGAGTTTGCATCCGGTTTACGTCCGCGCGGGCAGCGGAGATTTTTACGAGGGCATCGCGTTCCGACTCGCGCCCTATTACACCACTACTGGAGCAGCGCGACCCGTCGGGACCCTTTATCCTCTGCAGACTGTCCGGGACGGGCGACTGGGCAAGCGGTTGGTCAACACCAACTACCACGACTTCGCACCGCGCATCGGGATCGCCTGGAGCCCCTCGGATAAGTGGTCGGTGCGCGCCGGTTTCGGCATCTTCTACTCGATGGAAAGCAAGAACTCCATCTTCGATTTCAGCCGTGGGATGGGTGGCCGAACCGGCGCACTGACGCCCACCACCTACGGCACGCCGACTTTTGGCTACACGAATTTCATCGACGCAGCATCGCTTCCGGTAACATTGCCCGTCGGCCTCACCTGGGGTGGGAACCCACACCTGCCTGACACCTCCACCATGACAATGGTGCTGAACGTCCAGCGCACGCTCGGCCAGGCGACGACCCTGGAGGTGGGTTACAGCGGCGGACTGCACCGCCACCTGCAATACCTGACGAACATGAATCAGGGGATTCTCAGCGCCAGCTTGCCGGTGGCGCAACGCTTGCCCTATCCGGAATGGGGGGCTTCGGGAATCCAGTGGATCAATGCCGACGGCATGGGGAGTTACCATGCCCTCGCCGGCAAGTTCACACAGCGATTCGGGAAGAACCTGAACACATTGCTTTCCTACACATGGTCCAAGGCCCTGGACACGGCCAGCAACATCCGCGGCCCCTCGAACGACTTCTCGCCCCAGGATGCGCGCTGCCCCCTTGGGTGCGAAAAAGGCCCGTCGGCTTACCACGTTCCGCAACGTCTCGTAGCTTCCATCCTCTACGCGCTCCCGCTCGGGAAAGGCCAGAAGTTTCTCAACCATGGAGGCGTCGCAAACCAGGTGGTGGGCGGCTGGCAAGTCAGCACCATCACCACGCTGCAAAGCGGCGGCGTGGTCAACACGGGGACTTATGATTCCGGGGGCACCAATTTCATTACGAACGCCACCAGGCTCAACTGCGTTTCCGGTGTCGACCCGGTTCTGCCCAATCCCAACCAGAATGGCTGGCTGAATCCGGCGGCGTTCTCCAACAATCTCCCCGGCACGTTCGGGAACTGCGGGCGCAACAACTTGAGGGGACCGTGGCGAGGGACCCAGGATGTTTCGGTCGTTAAGCTTTTCCAGTTCGCCGAAAGAAGGAACCTGGAGTTCCGCATGGAGATGTTCAACGCTCCCAACCACGTGATATTGAACAATCCCAGCTCAAACTGGAACAACGGCTCGAGTGCAACCCCCAATGCCAATTTCGGCAAGATCACCGGGGCTGGCAATATGCGCCAGATTCAGTTCGCGCTTAAGTTTAACTTCTGATTCCGCAGACAGGGGAACGGCGCGCTTCCGCTTCAGAAAGTGCGCCGGTCCCCCGCTTCTCTCTCAACCGGGGACAGTACACTCAAGCCCCTTCCTCAGCCTAGCGTGTGCCGTCGGTCGGCTCACCAGGCGCCCCCCCCCGCTTTCCGCGCTAACCGCTCTCCGTCGACCATTTCCCTCCGCTCTTTCAGCCACTTACGGTAAACCAAGACCGGTTTGCAGCGTCGCGGGGTGTACACTCTGAGCAAGAGGCGGTCAGTTGCTCGGAGGCCCCTCCATCGCCTCCAAAATGAAAATCCGCCCAACAAAGCCGTTTTCTTCACCAAGTGGCCTAAGACCAGCATGTTGCGTGACACTCTCCAAGGCGCCGCTTTCCTCGAGGCGGATACCTGCGTCCCAGTCACCCCATCCGGGTCCCCTGTCCCCCCCTCACCACAGTGCTTCGGATCCATGCTCCGACAGGCCTTGCGAAGTGGCGGCGAAGTGGCGGCGCATCGAAGGCAGGCGGCTTAGTGTATACTGGCGTAAAGCTCGGGGCCGGAGTAGAGGTCCGAGTTGAGAGTCTTGCTCTTGGGAAGGATCGTAATGCGGATTTCAATCCTGATGAGTTCCTGGATAATACGAGGTCAAGGAATGCGAACAGTTCTTGCTGCTTTTCTACTCGCCGCTGCTCTCTGTTTGCCGGCTTTCGGCCAGACGCTCGGCGAAATCAGTGGTACGGTCGCTGACAGCACCGGCGCGGTGGTGCCGGCTGTGGCGATTACCATCACCAACACATCCACCAACGTGGTGCGGAATGCCGTGACCAACGACTCCGGTCTGTACGTGGCGCCGGGCCTGGTTCCCGGACCCTACTCCGTGAAGGTCGAGAAGCCGGGCTTCCGCGCCATGACGCGCACCCTCGAGTTGCAGGTGCAGCAGAATGCACGCGTGGATTTCGCCTTGCAGGTGGGGCAGGTCAGCGACTCCGTCGAGGTCAGCGCGATGGGCCAGATGCTGACCACTGAAAACGCCACGATCGGCACCGTGATTGAGGAACGTCGGATCATGGACCTGCCGTTGAACGGCCGCAACTTCTTCAGCCTGGTCGCGTTGAGCCCCAACGTGACGTACGGATTTACTGCTGCCGCGCAGGCGAGCGGCCGGATGGGCGGCTCGCGTTCCAGTCTCACCATCGCCCTCTCGGGGAGCCGCTCCACCTGGCAGAACTACACCCTGGACGGCGTCACCAACACGGACATCAATTTCAACACTTACATCCTGCAGCCGTCGGTCGACTCTCTACAGGAATTCAAGGTGCAGACCGGGGTCTATCCCGCGGAGTTCGGCCGGGAAGCCGGACAGGTGAATGTTTCCACCAAATCCGGCACCAATGAATACCATGGGACCATGTCCGAATTCCTGCGCAACGACAAGCTCGACGCCAGGGATTACGATTTCAGCTCGGCCACCCGCAGTGCCACGAACCCCGCTCCTGGGAAGACGCCCTACCGCCAGAACCAGTACGGCTTCACCTTGGCCGGACCGGTGCGAATTCCGAAGGTGTTCAACGGAAGGGACCGGCTCTTCTTTATGTCGAACTGGGAGGGATACAACTCCCGTAGGACCACCTCGCCGTTTGCCACCGTGCTGACGCCGGAGATGCGAAAGGGCGACTTTTCCTCCATCCTCTCTTCTGGGTTTGCTTTGGCGGATCCGACTACGCGTACCGGAGATTTCCCCACCATCACCCAGACGCTCTTCCCCGGCAATATAATACCTGCAGACCGCCTCAGCGCTGGCTCCAAGCTTCTCCTCGAGTGGATGCCATTGCCGAATCAGCCCGCGGCGGCCGGGCTGCCCTACCGAAATTATCAATACTCGCAGACCAATCCGGTCGATAAGAATACGCTCACCGAGCGCGTGGATTTCAACGAGAGCGCGAGTTCGCAATGGTTCGGCCGCTTCAGTTGGAACGACGAATCTTCCCTTGCCGTCAACCCCACCATGGGGCTCAACGACGGGGAAACTCTGTACACTAAGGTCAGCCAGTGGGCGGTATCCAACGTCCGGACCCTATCACCGACCAAAGTGAACGAGGCCCGGTTCGGCTACAACTCCCTGTTCAACAACATCACCCAGCAGTTAGCGGGGATCCGGGATGTGAATAAGGAACTGGGCACACCGGTGAAGGTCACGGATCCGAATTCCTGGGGCATCCCCAACATCAACTTCCAGACCCAGAACCTGACCACCTTCGGCAACCCGACCAGCAGCCCGTTCCAGATCAACAACAAGTATTTCCAATTCGTGGATAACTTCTCCTGGGTCATCGGCAAGCACTCGCTGCGCATGGGTGGAGAGTACCGCTACAACAAGTTTCCGCAGATCGGAAATGAATTCCCCCGCGGCCAGTTCTATTTCAACAACCAATTTACGAACACCATCACGGCGAATCCCGACGGCAAGACCGCCACGCAGAGCGGCGGGTATGTGGGCGCGGACTTCATGATGGGCTATATGAATAACAGCCTGATTGCCGTCTCGCTGGTTCAGGCCGATTTCCGAGGCAGCGAATGGGCGGCCTACATCGACGACTCCTATAAGGTGACGTCGCGCCTGACCCTCAGCTTGGGTTTCCGGTGGGAGGTCGCGCAGCCACTTTACGACACACTCGGCCGCCAGCCGAATGTCCAGATCAATATGCCGCTTCCCAACGTCGCGAATGTGCAGGATATGAGTAAGCACCCGGTTTACGTCCGCACGGGCACTGGGGATTTTTATGAGGGCATCGCATTCCGATACGCACCCTACTACACCACCAAGGGAGCGGCGACACCTCCCGGAACCCTGTATCCCCTGCAAACTGTCCGGGACGGGCGCCTGGGCAACCGGTTGATCAACACCAACTACCACGACTTCGCGCCACGCATCGGGATCGCCTGGAGCCCCTCGGATAAGTGGTCGGTGCGCACCGGTTTCGGCATATTCTACTCCATGGAAAGCAAGAACTCCATCTTCGATATGAGCCGCGGAATGGGTGGCCGAACGGGCGCGTTGACGCCTACCACCTACGGGAAGCCGACGTTTAGCTACACGAATTTCATCGACACCTCAACGCTCCCGGTGAGCTTACCCGTCGGCCTCACCTGGGGTGCGAACCCACACCTGCCGGACACCTCCACCATGACCTTCGTGCTGAACGTCCAGCGCACGCTGGGCAAAGCGTCAACGCTGGAGGTGGGGTACAGCGGCGGGCTGCACCGCCACCTGCAATACCTGACGAATATGAATCAGGGGATTCTCAGCGCAAGCTTGCCGGTGGCGCAACGCCTGCCGTATCCGGAATGGGGGGCTTCGGGAATCCAGTGGGTCAATGCCGACGGCATGGGGAGTTACCATGGCCTCGCCGGCAAATTCACCCAGCGTTTCGGATCGAACCTGAGCACCTTGCTTTCCTACACGTGGTCCAAGGCCCTGGACACGGCCAGCAACATCCGCGGCCCGTCGAACGACTTCTCGCCCCAGGATGCGCGCTGCCCCAATTCGTGTGAAAAAGGTCCCTCGGCTTACCACGTTCCGCAACGTTTCGTCGCCTCCATCCTCTATTCGCTGCCATTCGGCAAGGGCCAGAAGTTTCTCAACCGTGGCGGCATCGCAAACCAAGTGGTGGGCGGCTGGCAGGTCAGCACCATCACCACGCTGCAAAGCGGCGGCGTGGTCAACACGTCCGCATGGGATTCCGGGGGAACCAACTTCATTACGAACGCCACCCGGCTCAACTGCATTGTCGGCGTAGATCCGGTTCTGCCCAATCCCAGCCAGAACGGCTGGCTGAACCCGGCGGCATTCTCCAACCCCGTCGCCGGTACGTTTGGAAACTGCGGGCGCAACCCCCTGAGGGGGCCGTGGCGAGGGTCCCAAGATGTTTCGGTCGTCAAGCTTTTCCGGATCAGCGAGAGACGAAATTTCGAGTTTCGCACGGAGATGTTCAATGCTCCCAACCATGTGATATTGAACAATCCCAGCTCAGGTTGGGGTAGCGGGTCGAGTCCGATCCCCAGTTCCAGTTTCGGTAAGATTACCGGGGCTGGCAATATGCGCCAGATTCAGTTCGCGCTTAAGTTTAACTTCTGATTCGGCACACCCGAGACCGGCGCACTTCCGCTTCAGGAAGTGCGCCGGTTCTTTTTTTCTTGACAGGCTTTAACTGAAAGACCGCTTCCTTACGGTCGCGGCTCGGATCGAAGCACCGAACTTAAGAGAGGGGTTGCATTTGATATACTGCCGCTGACCCCATGAGAACCGAACCGCTGGCGCGCGCCGACAAGCGCCTGATCCTGTTTGTGGCCCTGATCGCGGCGGTGAGTGTCTTCTACACGGCGCGTAACTACTCGGCCGCTCTGCCCGCGGCGTCCATCGACCTGCGGTTTAGCAAGACGGAAATCACCGCGAAGGCGCTGGCGTTCCTGCGAGCGCGCGGCCTCTCGCCGGCGGGCTTCCGCAACCTGACTCTCTTTGATCCCGACGACGAGGCCAGAGTCTACCTGGAACGCGAAGTGGGACTGCTGGAAGCCAACCGGCTCATGCGGGACGAAGTCTCGGTCTGGCGGTGGCGCGCCAGGTGGTTCCGCCCGCCGGCCAAAGAAGAAATGGTGGTGTACCTGAGTCCCGGCGGCCGGGTGGTCGGGTTCAGGCACGAGATTGCGGAAGCGGCGCCGGGCGCGAAATTGGATCGGGAGGAGGCGCGGCGGCTGGCTGCGGACTTCCTGGCGCGTCAGACGCGCGATCCACAGCGGCTAGTCGAGGAGCAACTCCAGGAGCGGCCTGCCCGCTACGACTACGTCTTCACGTGGGAACGCGAGGGCTTTCGCGCCAAAGACGCCACCTACCGCCGGACAGTCGTGATGCAGGGCGCGAGCGTGGGGCGCTATTCCGAGTACCTCTACGTTCCGGAGCAGTGGAAGCGGGACTACGCCAAGCTCCGATCGGCCAACGAACTCTACTCGCTCGTGGCGGAGGTGCTCTTCGTCCTCCTGGCGCTGGCCGCGGTGGCGGTCCTGATCGGTTCTCTGCGTCGGCGTGAAATCCGCTGGCGGCCGCTGATCCTCATCGCCGGCGCGGTCGGCGCGGTGATGGTGATCAACGAATGGAACTCCCTGCCGTTCTTCATCGACTCGATGCCGACCAGTTCACCCTACGCGCAGTCGCTGCTATACGGGCTGCTGCTGGGATTGGGCTCGGGAGCGGGCGTATTCTTCTATGTGATCTTCGCAGCGGCGCCGGGGGAGCCGCTCTACCGCGCCTCGCAACCGGAGAAACTCTCCCTGCTGAAGTTTCCGACGCTGGGGGCGATCCGCACCCGGGAGTTCTTCCGCGCAACCGTCGCCGGCTACGGCTTCGCCGCCGTGCACCTGGCGTTCGTCGTAGCGTTCTACCTGGTGGGGAGGCGCTTTGGGGTGTGGAGCCCCCAGGACGTCAACTACTCGGACTTCCTGTCCACCGGCCTCCCGTGGATCTACCCGCTGACCATTTCGTTGATGGCGTCCACGTCGGAGGAGTTCTGGTTCAGGCTGCTGGCGATTCCTCTCCTCAAGCGATACTTGCGCTCGACCTGGCTGGCCGTCGTGATCCCGGCCTTTCTCTGGGGATTCCTGCACTCCAACTATCCGCAGCAACCCGGTTACATACGCGGCCTCGAAGTGGGTATCATCGGCGTCGCGGCGGGCTTCCTCATGCTGCGGTTCGGCATTCTGGCGACGCTGATCTGGCACTACACCGTAGACGCCGTCATGATCGGGATGTTCCTGTTCCACGGTGGGAGCTGGTACTTCCAGTTGAGCGGGTGCCTGGTGGCGGGCGCGGTCCTGTTCCCTCTGGCGGTTTCGTTGGTCTTCTACTGGCGGCACGGCGGGTTTCTCGTGGATCCCGGCCTGTTGAACAGCGGGCAGGAGACTCCGGCGGCGAGCGCTCCGGTGCCGGTGGAAGCGGCCCCGCCGGTCGAGCCGCTGCGCCCTCCGTGGAAAGTGAAGTGGCTCTACGGCGCGGCGGGCGTCGCCACGGTGGCCGGACTGGCGCTCCCGCCGGCAACCCAATACGGCGACTTCATCCGCGTGCGGCAGTCCCGCGCGGCGGCCGAGAGAATTGCGACCCGTGAACTCGGCTCGCGTGTCCCCGACCTCAACGCCTGGAGGCGGGTGACCACGTTTCAGGCCAACCTGGAGACCGCGGAGTTCGAGTACCTCCGGCGTGTTGCGGGGAGCCGGGCGGCCAGCGAAGCCGTGCGGGAGCACACCGCGACCGGGCTGTGGAGGGTCCGTTACTTCCAGCCGCTGCGCGTCGAGGAATGGCGCGTGTGGGTCAGCCAGCAGGGCGCGGTGGCGAAGGTCGATCACATTCTTGACGACAAGGCGCCCGGAGCGCGTCTGGCCCCCGAAGAGGCGCGCCGGCTGGCGGAGGGATTCCTGGCCAAGGACCCAAGCCTGCGGAGCGGGGAGTTGCGGCTCGCCGACTCCGCCAGCGAAAGCAAGGACCGCCGAACGGACCACAGCTTCGTGTGGGAGAACAACACCTTCCATCTTGGAGAAGCCAAAGCGCGCGTTTCGCTCGACGTTCAGGGAGACGAGGTCTCCGGCGTGCGGCGCTATCTGAAACTGCCGGAAGAATGGGTGCGGGAATTCCAGAGCCCACGCCTAACCGGCATTCTGATTCCCGGCGCGGCGGGGGCCGCGGGCTTCCTGCTTCTGATCCTGTTCATCCGACGCCTTAGCGGGGGCGGCGATGCGGCGGCGACGCGCTTCCACTGGCGCGCCTACGCTTGGCTCGGGGTTTCGGGGGCGGGGCTGGCGGCGCTCTCGGCACTGAACCGTTGGCCGTTGGCGCTGGCGACATACGATACGGCCCAGCCGATCGAGAGCTTCCAGTTCCAGTTCGTGATCGGACGGATCCTGACGATGGCGCTGGCCGGCTTCGGACTCTTCGTTGCGGCCCTGGCCGCGGACGTGTTCCTGCAATGGACCGCCGGCGGAAGTACGCCGCGGCGGCCATCGCTCGCCAGGGCCGCCGCCGTGTGCGGGCTGCTCTGGGGCGTAGCGCGGATACAGGCCTACGTCGCCGCCTGGCTGCCCGGGCCTCGGCTTTCCCTACCCCTTTGGGAGCTTCCGGGCGCGGAGACCTACTGGCCCGCGGTAACGCTCCTCTCCTCCGCGTTCATTACAGCCGCTGGAGCATTGTGCGCAGCCACGGTCGTGGTATGCGCGGCAACGCGGCTATGGGGACCTCGCGGCAGATACGCCTTGATTGCCGCAACGGCCCTGTTGCTGGCAGTTGCCCGCGCGCAGACGGTCCCCCAATTCCTGGCCCACTGGGGCCTCGGTCTGGTGGCGAGGCGGCGTTCTCGTGCTGCTGGTGCGCACCTGCGCCGCGGACTTAATCACATTTGGGGTGGCGCTATTCTGGCTGGCTGCGGTGCAGCCGGCGGTGACGCTGCTGCAACAACCCGAAACTGTCTTTCTCTGGAACGGCGTCGGGTGCCTTGCGGTGGCCTTCGTGGCAGGCGCTTTCGCCTGCCTTTACCGGCCTTCAAAAACCCTCTCGGCACCCACTTAAGTACCCTCAAATTCAGCGTCTTCTGTTAAAATGAAAGGGTCAGCGACAGACGACTGCTTCGGCGAATAATAGGCGAAGAAAGTCCGCTGTACTCAAGGAGCGAATTTGGCCGATTCGGAACGTCCCGACTCCCCGCAGAGCCCGCCTCCCGGCTCCGGGCCCACGCAGTTGCCGCTCGGCGGCGACACCAATAAAAACCTGATCCCGGTCAACATCGAAGACGAGATGCGCCGGTCGTATCTCGACTACGCCATGAGCGTGATCATCGGCCGCGCGTTGCCCGATGTCCGCGACGGTTTGAAGCCGGTGCATCGCCGGATACTCTTCGGCCTGCACGAGATGGGGCTCACGGCCAGCAAGCCCACGCGCAAGTGCGCCAAGATCGTCGGTGAAGTGCTCGGCAAGTTTCACCCGCACAGCGACACGGCCGTGTACGACGCCCTGGTTCGCATGGCGCAGCCGTTCTCCATGCGCTACCCGCTGGTCGATGGGCAAGGCAACTTCGGATCGGTCGACGGCGACCCACCGGCGGCAATGCGATACACCGAGGCGCGCCTTGCGCGCATCGCGTCCGCGCTGCTCGGCGGATATCGACATGGAGACTGTCGATTTCCGCGCCAACTACGACGAGAGCGAGCAGGAGCCGGAAGTTCTGCCGACACGCACTCCGAACCTGCTGGTCAACGGCAGCTCGGGGATCGCCGTGGGAATGGCGACCAACATCCCGCCGCACAACCTGACCGAAGTGATCGACGCCACCATCGCCCTGATTCAAAATCCGCACACGCCGTTCGCCAAGATTTTCGAAATGGTTCCGGGACCGGATTTCCCGACGGGCGGATTCATTCTCGGAAGACAAGGCATTCTGGACGCCTACACCCGCGGACGGGGACAGTTGAAGCTGCGGGCCAAAGCCGCCATCGAGCACTCCGGAAAGGACCGCGAGTGCATCGTCGTCACCGAGATTCCCTACCAGGTGAACAAGTCGCGCCTGATCGAGCAGACGGCCGGTCTGATCAACGAGAAGAAACTGGAAGGCGTCTCGGAGATCCGCGACGAGAGCGACCGCGACGGCATGCGGATCGTGTTCGAGTTGAAGCGCGGCGAGCAGGCCGAAGTGATCCTGAACAATCTGTACAAGCAGACGCAACTGCAGACAGGCTTCGGGATCATCATGCTGTCCATCGTCAACGGGCAGCCGCGGGAACTGGGCTTGATCGACCTCCTCAAGCGCTTCATCGAACATCGCGTGGATGTGGTGCGGCGGCGGACGGAGTTCCTGCTGCGGAAGGCGCGCGAGCGGGAGCACATTCTGCTCGGCTTCAAGAAGGCGCTGGATAACCTGGACGCGGTGATCACGCTGATCCGTGCGTCGAAGACCCCGCGGGAGGCCCGCGACGGCCTGATCGAGCGCTTTGCCTTCAGCGAGAAACAGGCGCAGGCGATCATTGAGCTGCAACTCCAGCGGCTGACCAACATGGAGCAGATGAAGATCCTGGACGAGCTCGCCGAGATCGAAAGGAAGATCGCCGAGTACCTGGAGATTCTGGCCTCCGACAAGGTTCTGCGCGGACTCATCATCAAGGAACTCAAGGAAGTCCAGAAGGAATTCGGAGACGAACGCCGTACCCAGATCATCGAGGACACCGGCGAGATCCGTCTGGAAGACCTGGTGCAGATGGAGGATGTAGCCGTCACCGTGACTCGTGGCGGCTACCTGAAGCGCACCGCCGTCGACACCTACCGCCGGCAAACCAGGGGCGGCAAGGGCCGCATCGGGATGGGCACGCGCGCAGAAGACGTGGTGGACCACCTGATCATCGCGTCCACCCACAGCTACCTGCTGATCTTCACCACCCGGGGCCGCGTGTACTGGCTCAAAGTTTACGAGCTGCCGGATGCCGCTACTTCGGGTAAGGGCAAGAACATCTCCGGGCTGATTCACCTGCAACCGGACGAAACCGTGAAGGGATTCCTTTCGGTGCGCGACTTCCAGGCCGGCGGCTTCATCGCCATGGTCACCCGCTCCGGGGTGATCAAGAAGTGCGCGCTGACGGAGTTCGATAATCCGATGTCGCGCGGCATCATCGCCTTGTCCCTGGACGAGGGAGACGAACTGATCGCCGCATGCCTGTCCACGGGCGAGGACTACCTGTTTCTGGCTTCGCGCGAAGGCAAGGCAATCCGTTTCCCGGAGAAGGAAGTCCGGGCCATGGGGAGACCGGCGCGTGGTGTTCGGGGGATGGATCTCGCCTCAGGCGACTATCTGGTCGCGGCGGAGGTCATCAAGGAAGAGGGACTGATCCTCTCCATCTCCGAGAACGGCTACGGCAAGCGGACACCGCCCAAGGACTACCGCTTGACCCGGCGCGGCGGCAAGGGCGTCATCAACATGAAGACCTCCGTGCGGAACGGAAAGGTGGTCAGCGTGCTCGCGGTCGATGACGACTCCGACCTCATGATCGTCACGCAGGAGGGCAAGATCATCCGGCTCGAGTCGGGCCTGATCCGCCAGGCGGGGCGCTCGACACAGGGAGTACGGCTGGTGAAGTTGGAAGAGGGCGACCGGGTAGCGGCGGCGTCGGTGATTCCGCCCGAGAACGTCGTCGGCCCTCAGAACGGATCCGAGCAGCCGCCCCTCCCCGGACTGCAGTGAGAAGACGGGCTTCAGTATAATTCAGTTATGAGCACTCTTGTGGGGCTGGGGAATTCCACGACGGCGCCAGGCGCCGTTGACCTGCACGAAAAGGAGCGGAGACTGTTCCGAATCCTGGAGGGCCTGGGGCAGGTTCTGGTGGCGTATTCCGGGGGCACGGACTCGGCCTATCTGGCTTGGGCGGCAGGCCGTGTGCTGGGCGACAAGGCCGTAGCCATTACGGCGGATTCGGCCTCGATGCCGGAGTCGCACAAGCGCGACGCCGAGGATTTCGCCCGCCGGTACGGACTGCGGCACGAGTACATCAAGACCTTTGAATTCGACAACCCGGTTTTCGCGGCGAACAACGCGGACCGCTGCTTCCACTGCAAAGACGAGCTGTTTTCCCGGCTGGAGGAAGTCGGACGCGAGCGCGGCGTCGCGAACATCATCTACGGCGTGAACGTGGACGACCTGGGCGATTACCGGCCTGGGCAGAACGCGGCCTCCAAACACGAGGTGCGCGCACCGCTGATGGAAGCCGGCATGACCAAGGCCGACATTCGCGAGCTATCGCGCCAGGCGGGCCTTCCGACCTGGGACCGGCCCGCTGCGGCCTGCCTGAGTTCGCGCATCCCGTATGGGACGCCGGTCACGATCCAGACGGTGAAGACCGTGGAGAAGGGCGAAGAGGCCATCAAGGCGCTCGGCTTTCGCCAGTTCCGCGTGCGGTACCACGGCGATCTGGTCAGGATCGAGATCGCTCCCGGGGAGTTGTCCAAAGCCCTGACACCGGAGATGGCGCAGGCATTCACAGCGATCTTCAAGCCACTGGGATTCCTGTACGTCACTCTCGACCTGGAGGGCTACCGGATGGGCTCTTTCAACGAGAGGCTAAAGAAGAAATAGGCGCACGAGGCGGTGGGCGGGCTCACTTTACGTCGATCGGAGTGGGTGCTCGCCGCTTACTTCTTTTACGCGGCGATCGTCGCGCAAGTACTGCCCATCCAGCGTAACGTTGCGCTGCTCACCCTGGGCTTGAATGCCTCCATCATCGCCAGCTACGTTCTGCTGGCTCACGTCGACTCGCTGAGGCGGCGGCGATTCCTCAGCATCGTCCGGGACTGGTATCCCACGCCGCTGCTGGTGCTGGCCTACCGGGAGATGGGGTGGTTCGCCCCGTCCCATCACAGCTTCGAGCTCGAGAAGACCTGGGTAGTCTGGGATAGATTCTTTCTGAACACGCTCGGAGTGAAGGGCTTCATAGAATTCCTCGGACCAGTCCTCCCGTCGCTGCTTGAGATCTCCTACATCCTGGTCTACGCGGTCCCCTATTTTTCGCTGGGAGTGCTCTACGCGTACCACCGCCAGGAGCGCGTGGACCGCTTCTTGTTCCCGTTCGCCTTGGCGGTGCTGTTGGCGTACGCTCTGTTTCCGTACTTTCCCTCGGAACCGCCCCGCACCGTCTTCCCCGGCCAGGATTTTCCGAGCTGGACGACGGTATTCCGCCAACTGAATTGGAAGATGCTGGGCGCCTATGGAATCCACACGAGTGTCTTCCCGAGCGCCCACTGTTCGGGCGCCTTCTGCGCGGCGTTCGCCATGCGGTTGGCGCTTCCCGAGAAGAAGTGGGTCTGGAGGTTTCTGTTGTTCATGGCGGTCATGATTGCGACAGCCACGGTGTACGGCCGGTATCACTACCTGGCGGACGCGGTGGCGGGACTGGCGATTGCGGTATTCGCGATCGGTCTGGCGTGGTTTCTGGAAAACCGGGGGCGCTCAGGGTTTGCTGTCGACCGGCTTGGCAGCGGCTGACTCGGTCTTCGCGGCGGGTACGGGCTTGTCGGACTTGTCCGGCTTGTCGGCCTTCTGGCTGTCCTTAACGCGTGCCTTGGGGCCCGCGGCGGAACCCCTGGCATAATCCGTGGTGTAGAAGCCGCTGCCCTTGAACTGCAGGGCGGAGGTCGAGATCAGCCGCTCCACGGGGCCGCCGCAATCCTTGTGCGTAGTGAGAGGCTTGACGGAGTGCTTTTGGAGCACTTCAAAAACCGCTCCACACTGCTTGCATTTGTATTCGTATAGGGGCACGGGTTGATTACTTGGTCTGCTTCGGAATGTTCAGTGGCCCTAGGGCCGGTGTGTCCACAGGGGTGTCCGGCCGTGACATGTCTCTTACACCGGGCCGTACCCCCGCAGGCGTAGCGGCCGCATCCGCCGGCACACCCTTAGTCAGCACTTCAATGGCCTTCTTAATCAGCCTGTCGTCCTCCGGCTTGGGCGGCGCCTGAGGCGTGACCGGCCTGGGCGGCGTGTCTGCCGCCTCGTCCTCCAGGTCCGCCGTGGGCTCGGATTCCACGTACGGCACGGAAGGAATCACCCCGGTGTCCTGAATGGCCTTGCCCTGCAGCGAATAAAATTTGGCGACGGAAAGGATAAGAGCCCCGCCGTCGTCCATCGTAATCGCGCGACGAACCGCGGCATCCCCGAAGGTCCGCCCCCCGACCACGTCCGCCCTCTTGCTCTCCATCAAAGCCGAGGCGGCAATCTCGGCGCCATCCGCCGTGCCGGAGTTCGTCGTCACTACCAGAGGCAGGCGCACGACAGCCTTCGCGGGATCGGCCTGGAAATCCTTGCGAGGCTGCTGCTGTCCCTCCAGGTAGGTCAACAGACCGCTGCCGACAAAGAGGTTGGCCACCGCGATGCCTTCCTCGGGGGTCCCCATGGCGCAGTTCCGAAGGTCCAGGATGAGCCCCTTGGCCCCCTGCTTCTCCAGGCTCCTGGCGGCGTTCGAGATTTCAACCGCTCTCCCCGCGGTGAGCGTTCCAGGCTGCATGTAGCCGATCTGGTCGGACAGCATTCTGACGTTGAGCGCCGGCATCAGGATCACCGCCCGCGTGAGGGTCACCTTCTGCGGCTCGGGATCGGGCATGCGAAGCAAAGTGATCTCGACATCCGACCCCGGCGGGCCTTTCAACAGAATCTCCGCATACGCCAGCGGCATGTCGCGTGTCGCGATGCCCTTGATGCTCTCGATCAGGTCCCCGGTGCTGATGCCCTGTTTGGCGGCCGGCGAATCCGGAAGCGCGGACACCACGCCGACGTAACCAAACCGTTTGGCCAGCACCATGCCCACATCGCCACGGGAGACGTCCTTCTCTTTCAGGTACTGCTTGTACTGATCGGCGTTGAGGTAGCTGGCGAACGGATCCACCGACTCCAGGAGACCGTTCAGCGCCCCCAGCGTCACGCTCTTCATGTCCGGTTCTTCTACGTACTCGCTCTTCACGCGCGAGAGGACATCCGTGAAAACCTTGAACTGACGGTAGGCGCCCTCGTCCGTCGATGCGCTCTTACCGAGGTGCGCGCCGACCAGCAGCAGCAGCACCAGGCAAGCGGAAGTACTCACGACGAAGAATCTGGCTCGAGAGTTCATAGGCTAAACGGCGCGCGGACCGGCCCCCATCTATCTCAGTATAGCAAAGCTAAGTTGCGGCGCAGCAGTTCTTTACTGGCTTAACTGGCGGCGCACTTCGAGGACCCTTCGGACGTAGCGCTGGGTTTCGCCGTAAGGTGGAACTCCCCCGTAACGGTCCACAGCGGCGGGCCCGGCGTTGTACGCGGCCAGCGCCTTGCGAACCTGATAGGGATCGTCCATGTACTTGAGCAAAAGCTGGCGCATGTAGCGCGCCCCCGCGTTGACGTTCTGCTCCGCGTCGGAAGCGTCCGCCTGCAAGTCCTTGGCAGTCTGGGGCATCAACTGCATGATGCCAACCGCGCCCTTCGGGGACACCGCGTCCTGGCGATAGCCCGATTCGACCTGCGCGATGCTATGGAGAAGCTCCGGCGGCAGGCCGTTGAGGACTGCGGCACGCGTGACCAATTCCCGGGGGTCCAATGGCTTGGCGGATGGAGGAGGAGCCTGAACGGGCTCTGGCGACGGGGAAGGCGCGATGTAGTCATCCACCTCGAAGCCGACCACGTCGGCGGCCGGAAGCTCGACGAACGAGTCACCGTCGTACAGGCGTACGTTGCTTTCGACGATCTCGTGCCGTTCGGCGCGCACGCGGAATCCGCTCTTCAGAACGGCGTTCTCCGCGGCAAGGCACGGCAGCACCAGCAACAGACACAGTGTAATCTTCAGGCGCAAGGCTGTCACTAGTATTGACGCACGCGGGGGCCGGTTCGTGCAAGGAAAGTCGCCAACCCGCGTTGCACCCTGGTCACCCGCTATGATAAAGCAATCCCTGTTATGACCACGTTAACTCACTTGGAGTGCAGCCTTTGCGGGAAATCGCGCGAGGCGGGGAAGGCGCACGGGCGGTGCGACTGCGGGGGAATTCTGCTGGTCCGCTACGACCTCGAAAGCGCCCGCCAGGGCTGGAGCCGGGAATGGCTCGCGCACGCTCCTCCGACGATGTGGCGCTATGCGCCGCTGCTGCCGGCGGCCGATCCAGGCTCGATCGTCTCGCTCGGCGAAGGCATGACGCCGCTGGTCCGCGCGCGGCGGTTCGGCCAGAGCCTCGGCATGGCCAACCTCTGGATCAAGGACGACGGCGCGAACCCCACCGGCTCTTCGGAGGCGCGCAGCTTTTCCTGTGCCATATCGATGGCGGTGGAGTTGAATTTGCGCAAGGTGGCGGCGGCACTCGACGGGACGGGCGGCGCGGCGCTCGCCGCCTACGCCGCCGCGGCGGGGATCGCGGCACGCATCTCGCTGCCCGAGGACGCGCCCCAGGCGGCTTTTGTCGCCTGCGCGGCTTGCGGCGCCGAGGTTGCGCTGGGCGAAGCGTGGCCGGCCCTCGATGGCTGGTTCGATTTGGGGGCGTTCGCCGAGCCCTATCGAGTCGAAGGCCTGAAGACGCTGGGTTACGAAATCGCCGAGCAGTTGCGCTGGGACACGCCGGATGCGATCCTCTGCCCGGTTGGCGATGGCGCCGGATTGATCGGGATCTGGAAGGCCTTCGAAGAGCTCGAGGCACTCGGCTGGGTCGGGAGCAAGCGCCCCAAAATGATCGCCGTGCAGGCCGAGGGATGCCGGCCGGTTGTCGATGCCTTCGAAAGCGGTAGCGATCAGTGCACGGAGTGGCAGGGCGCCCACACCATCGCCGGAGGAATTCGCGTTCCGAAGCCCGCCGGCGGCCGGCGCATCCTACAGATCCTGCATGCCAGCGGAGGCGGCGCGGCTGCCGTGAGCGATCAGGAGATGCTCGACGCCGGAATCGAATTGGCGGGCGCGGAAGGGATCTTCCCCGCCCCCGAGGGCGCGGCCTGCGTGGCGGCCCTCCGCAAGGTCCTCGCCGCCGGCCTGGTGCACAGCGAAGATACGGTCGTCATCGTGAACACGGCCTCGGGGCAGACGTATGCGGAGGCCTACTCGACGCGCTTCCCGCGTGTGTCGGCCGGAGAACAGGACAAGCTCGGCGGATTGATCACGCCGCGCTGACGCCCCTATTGGTCGAGCAGCCGAGCGATCTGGTCCGGGTCGTTCGGAACCACAACCGGCTGGTTGCCAAAGGTCGACTGGAGTTTGTCGCCGTTCGGCGCTGCCAACTGATTCGTGTGGTACTTGTAAATGTAATCCGGGTCTTTCAGCAGGTTCCCGGTCAGCACCGCCACAACGTCGGCGTCCCCGGCAATCACCCCGGCCGCGCGCAGCTTGCGAATCCCCGCCAGCGTGGCCGCCGAGGCTGGCTCGCAGCCGATGCCGCACAAACCGATCTGCGCCTTGGCGTCGGCGATCTCCTGTTCGGTCACCTTCTCCACCACGCCATTCGACGAGGTCACCTCGTGCAGCGCCTTGGGCCAGGAGACCGGATCGCCGATGCGGATGGCCGTGGCCAGGGTCTCGGGCTTCTCGACCTTGGGCAACACGGAGCGATCGGTGGATTGCATGAGCTCGTAGAACGGCGCCGAGCCGGCCGCTTGGACCACGGCCAGGCGCGGGCTTCTCGCAATCAGGCCCAGCTCCAGCATTTCCCGCAAGGCCTTGCCAAAGGCGGAAATGTTGCCGAGATTGCCGCCGGGAAGGACGATCCAGTCGGGCGGATTCCAGTCGCGCTGGTCCATCATCTCCACGATGATGGTCTTCTGACCTTCGATGCGGAACGGGTTGATCGAGTTGAGCAGGTAGATGCCGAGACGTTCGGTGAGCGTCATCACCAGAGCCAGGATCTGGTCGAAATTCGCTTCCACTTGAAACGTTCGCGCGCCGTATTCGAGCGCCTGCGCGAGTTTGCCGTAAGAAATGTTGCCGTGCGGGATGAAGACGATGGGCTGCAAACCCGCGGCGCTCGAGTAGGCGGCCATCGAAGCGGAGGTGTTGCCGGTGGAGACGCACGCCACCCGTTTCATCCCCAAACGGAGCAGCCTGCGTGGCCCCGCAGGTCATGCCGTTGTCCTTGAAGGAGCCGGTGGGATTGAAACCCTGGTGTTTGAAGACCAGACGGTCGAGCCCGGCGTAGGCGGCCGCGCGCGGAGCGTCGAGCAGAGGCGTGTTCCCTTCCCGGAGTGAGACGACGGAATCGTAGCCGTCGAGGAATGGGATCATCTCGCGATAGCGCCAGACTCCGCTCTGGTCCAGCTTGGCGTTGCTCATCCGGCGCTCGCGCCAGGTGCGTTTGAGCGTGGCGGGATCGGCTGAGCGTCCGGGATACGTGCACTCCAGCAGCCCGCCGCAGCGCGGACAGTTGTAGATAACTTCAGTAATCGGAAACCGCGCGCGGCAGCGGCTCTCGAAACAGATGAGTTCAGCAGGCATGAACCTTGATTATAGTGGAGTGTGCCATGTTATCCGTCCACCTAGAGAACGGTCTTGTCGAAATCCGGAAGCGGCCCAAGCCGCGCAGGAAGCCGGGACACGCGCTGATCCGGCTGCTGTGCGCGGGCATCTGCAACACCGATCTCGAACTCCAGCGCGGCTACTACGGCTTCGCCGGGACACCGGGACATGAGTTCGTCGGCGAGGTCGTGGATGCGGACACGCGCGAGCTTGTGGGCCGCCGCGTCGTCGGCGAGATCAACCTCGAGTGCGGGCGCTGCGAATGGTGTCAGAGAGGGACTGGGGCGCCACTGCCCGAACCGGACGGTGCTCGGAATCGTCAAGCAGCCTGGCGTGTTCAGCGAGTTCTTTACGCTGCCGGAGCGCAACCTGCATGTGGTGCCCGATTCGATCCCGAACGAGCGGGCGGTCTTTGCGGAGCCCCTCGCCGCGGCTTGCGAGATCCTCGACCAGGTGCGAATCCCAAAGGGCGCGCCGGTGGCGGTGCTGGGCGATGGGAAGCTGGGGCTGCTGGTGGCACAAGTGCTCCAGGCCCACGGCGCCGACGTGCGGCTTTTCGGCAAGCACAAAGAGAAGATGGCGATCGCCGAGGCGGTGGGCGTCCGCACGTCACTCAAGCCGGCGGGCCGGTTCGACTGGGTGGTGGAGGCCACGGGGTCCGCGCCAGGACTGATGCAGGCGGTCGGGATGACCAGGCCGCGCGGCACCCTGATCCTCAAATCCACGGTGCACGGCACGGTAGCCCTCGACACGGCCCCCGTGGTAGTGAATGAGATTACGCTGGTCGGCTCGCGCTGCGGAAGGTTCGAGCCGGCGCTGAAACTGCTGCGCGCCGGCAAGATCCGGGTCGACGACATGATCTCCGCGCGCTTGCCTCTAAGTGAGGCCGTGCGCGGATTTGACCTGGCGGCTCGCAAAGGCGTGCTGAAGGTGCTCTTGGAGAACCGGCCGCTCAGTCCAACCAGCGCTTGAGCAGCGGCGAGTAGGCGTCGATTCGGCGGTCGCGCAGGAAGGGCCAGTCGCGGCGGACCTCTTCGATGCGGGCCGGGTCGCATTCGACGATCAGCGTCTCCTCGCGCTCACGCGAGGCTTCGGCGAGCAGCTCTCCGAATGGGCCGGCCACGAAGGAGTTGCCCCAGAATTCCAGGCCTGCCTCTCGGCGGACCTTCGAAGCCCACCCGGTTGACCGCGGCGACGTAGATGCCGTTGGCGATGGCGTGGCCGCGCTGGACGGTGCGCCACGCGTCGAGTTGCGCGGCGCCGCGCGCGTCCTTTTCCGCAGGATGCCAGCCGATAGCCGTGGGGTAAAAGATGACGCTCGCTCCGCTTAGCGCCGCGAGGCGCGCTCCTTCCGGATACCATTGGTCCCAACAGACCTGCACGGCGATGCGTCCGAAGCGCGTGTCGAATCGGGGAACGCCCAAATCGCCCGGCGTGAAGTAGAACTTCTCGTAGTAGAGCGGATCGTCGGGAATATGCATCTTCCGGTAGAGGCCCAGAAGAGCGCCGCCGGCGTCGATCACCGCCGCGGTGTTGTGGTAGACGCCGGGGCCGCGGCGCTCGAACACCGAGGCAACGATCGCAACGTCGAGATCGCGCGCCAGGCGCGCCAGCGCCTCCGTGGTCGGGCCGGGCACGGGTTCGGCCAACGCGAACAACTCCGCGTTCTCCTCGCGGCAGAAGTACTCCGAGCGGAACAATTCCTGGAGACAGATGATCTGCGCGCCGCGGCCGGCGGCCTCGCGGATGCGCCACTCGGCCTTGGCGAGGTTCTCCGCGGGGTCCCGCCCGCACGACATCTGCACCAGGCCCACACGAAATGCCGGAGCGCTCAGCGACGTCATAGTCAAGATTGTTCCACAGGCGGAGCGTCCGGCGGTACTCTATACCTTATGAAGATCGGAGTCCTCGGGCTCGGATTCATGGGAGCCACGCATCTCAAGGCCTGGTCTCAGCTTCCGAATGCCGAACTGGCGGCGGTTTCGGATGGCGACGAGCAGCGCCTCGGCGGAGATCTGAGCGGGGTGCAGGGCAACATCGGCGAAGCGGGCGCGCGCATGGACTTCTCGCGCGTAGCCAGATACGCGGACTGGCGCGAGGCGGTGGTTGATCCGAACCTCGACGCCGTGGACATCTGCCTGCCTACGAACATGCATGCGGCGGTGGCAATTGCGGCGCTCGGAGCCGGCAAGCACGTGCTCGTCGAGAAGCCCATGGCTCTCGACGCGGCATCCGTGGACGCCATGCTGGAGGCCGCCCGCCACAGCGGCCGCATCCTGATGACCGCTCAGGTGCTGCGCTTTTTCCCGATGTACAAAGTCATGGTGGAGCTGGTGAAGTCCGGGCAGTTGGGCACGGCCCGCGCCGCGATTTTCCGCCGGCGGTGTGCTGCGCCCCCGTGGAGCGGCTGGCTGGCGGATAAGAGCGCCAGCGGCGGCGGTGTGTTCGACCTGCTGATTCACGACGTCGACATGTGCCTGCACGTTTTCGGGCCGCCAGAAGCCGTGTCCGCGGTGGGCTACGAGGACCTGGCGCGCGGAATCGACTGCATCACGGCGCAGTTCCACTATGCGCAAATGACTGTAGTCCTGACCGGGGGATGGCATCATCCGAAGTCGTTTCCGTTCTCCATGGAGTACACCGTTACGTGCGATGGCGGCACGATAGACTACAGCTCAGCGGGATCGCCGCCGGCGCTCTACGGGGCCGATGGCGCGAAGACGGAGCTGCCGGCGGAAGGCAAGGACGGATACCTGGCCGAAATCGAGTACTTTGTGCAGTGCTGCCAGGAAGAAAAGCAGCCGGAGCTCTGCGCGCCGGCGGAGTCCGCGGCAGCCGTGAAATTGACGTTGCTGATGTTGGAAGCCCGCGAGAAACAAGGAGAGAGGATCGCATGCCAGCTCTGAAGAAGATGGAAGTTGGGGTGATGTTTTGGGCGGGACCTGACGCCGCCGCGACGATCCGCCGCGTGAAATCGGCTGGCGTTCGCTGTGGGCAACTCGGCATCCCGGGAGGAATGCCGCTTGCGGGCGCGGGCCGAACATGGCGGGCGGCGCTCGAGGCGGAGCAGTTCACCGTCGTAACCGTCTTCGCGAGCTATGAGGGGGAAAGCTACGACGACATCCCGACCGTGCAGCGGACGGTGGGATTCATTCCCGCATCGACACGAGCCGAACGCGAAGCCCGCACCAAGGAGCTGAGCGATTTCGCCGCCGAGCTGGGCGTGGGCAGCATCGCCTGCCACATCGGCTTCGTGCCGGAGGACGAGGCCCATCCCGACTACGTCGCCGTCCGGGAGATGGTGCGGCGCGTGGCCGATCATGCCGCCACCCATCAGCAGACCTTTGCCCTGGAGACGGGACAGGAGCCGGCGAAAGTTCTACTGCGCTTCCTGCGTGACGTCAACCGGCCGAACCTGCGCATCAATTTCGATCCCGCCAACATGATTCTCTACGGAACGGGCGACCCCATCGAGGCGCTCGGCGTGCTCGCGCCCTACGTGATTTCGGTGCACTGCAAAGACGGCGACTGGCCGCCCGCGGGCCAGCCGGGAGCGCTCGGCACGGAGCGCCCGCTGGGAGAAGGCGCCGTCGGCATCGAGCGGTTCCTGGCGAAGTTGAAGCAGATCGGATTCAGCGGCACGCTAAACATCGAGAGGGAAGTGCCAGACCAGGAGCAGAAATGGCGTGATGTGGCAAGCGCGGCGGAATTGCTCAAGCGACTGACGTAAGCGGTGGGGCAGGCCATCGCAGTCCGTGGCCTGCCTTGGTTGCTAGCCCGGCGTCTCGATGCGCTCGCCCGCTTCCTGGTCCTTGTACTGGAGCTGGTAGAGCTTCCAGTAGATGCCCTTCATGGCCAGCAGTTGCTGATGGGTTCCCACTTCGCGTAGACGGCCCTTGTGCATCACCAGGATGCGATCCGCGCGCTGGATCGTGGACAGCCGGTGCGCGATCAGGATGGAAGTACGCCCCTCCACCATGCGCGCGACGGCGTCCCGGATGCGAAATTCCGTTTCGGTATCCACGCTGGAGGTAGCCTCGTCCAGAATCAGGAACCGCGGGTTATGCGCCAGCGCGCGGGCGAAGCTGATCAACTGTTTCTGCCCCGTGGACAGGCCGCCGCCGCGCTCCCGCACGGGCTGCGCGAAGCCCTCGGGAAGCGACCGGATGAACTCCATCAGATTGACCTGCTCTCCGGCCGCCTCCAGGTCTTCCCTGGTGATGTGCTCGGTCCCGAGCCGGATGTTGTCCTCGATCGTCCCCGTGAATAGGTAGGGGTCCTGCGGTACGAACCCGAAGTGGCGCCGCAGGTCACGCGGGTCGAACTGCGCCAGGTCCACGCCGCCGATCCGGATCGAGCCCCGCTGGATGTCGTAGAACCTCAGCAGCAGATTCATGAGTGTGGTCTTGCCAGCGCCGGTGTGCCCGACGACGGCCACCGTCTCGCCCGGCTCCACCACAAAGCTCACGTCGCGCAGGATCCAATCCTCTGCCTTGTAGGCGAACCACACCCCGTCGAATTCGATGCGCGCGGCTCCGGCCGGGAAAGGCTGCGGCAACGCCGGTGCGGCGATCGAGACAGGGGTGTCCAGAAGGTTGAAGATGCGCTCGGATGAGGTCATGGCGGCCTGCAGGATGTTGTACTTTTCGCTGAGGTCTTGGATGGGCCGGAAGAACCGCATTCCGTACTGAAAGAAGGCGACCATGATGCCGAGCGTCAAGTGGCCGGCGTGAACCTGATAGCCCGAGTAGCTCAACAGGAGGGCCAGCACCAGCATGCCGAGGAACTCGACCACCGGGTAGAACCAGCCGTAGGCGAAGATTGTGTCCTTGTACGCCTCCATGTGGTCGCGGTTGATCTGTTGGAATTCCTCGCGGCTCTTGCGCTCCCGGTTGAAGAGCTGCAAGACCACAATGCCGCTCACGTGTTCCTGCAAGTAGGCGTTGATCTTGGCGATCGCGATGCGAATGAGCCGGTAACTCCGCTGTACGCTTCGGCGAAACATCATCGTGACCAGCAGCACGAACGGCGTGACGGCGAGCAGCATCAGCGTGAGTCCCACGCTCAGATTGAACATCGCCGCCACTACGAAACTGAGCATCAGGATGTCGCCGAGAATCGTCACCAGGCCCGAAGCGAAAAGATCGTTCAGCACATCGGCGTCCGTGGTCACCCGCGTTACCAGGCGGCCGACGGGGTTGTGGTCGAAGAAGGCGACGTCGAGCTTCTGCAGGTGCGTCATCACCTCGCGGCGGATGTCGAACATCGCCTGCTGGCCGGTCCACTGCATGGAGTAGAGCTGAAAGAATCCGGTGACCAGCGCTCCGATTACGACCAGCAGGTAGAGAAAGGCAATCTGCGCGAGCCCCATCAGCGGGCTGGCGGACAGATACGGATCGAGAAGACCCGGCTGCGAGAGCGGTGTCGGCGCCAGGTACTTGTCGATGGCCAGCTTGGTGAGCAGCGGACCCAGCACTTCCAGGACGGAGGCAATGAGAAGCAGAAACAGCGAGACGCCGACAACCGCCTTGTAGGGCTTCAAATATGTCAGCAGACGCCGCATCAAGCGCGCGTCATACGCTTTGCCGAGAACCGCCTCTTCCACTACGACCAGTGTACACGCTGAAAACCAGAGACAAAAACGCTGGATAATAGTGCCTGAAAGAGATCGGAGGCTGGTCTTGCGCGCACTGGTCAAGAGCAAAGCGGAACGGGGGCTGTGGCTGGAGGACGTGCCGGAGCCGAAGCCGGGGATCAACGACGTACTCATCCGCGTCCTGATGACCGGTATTTGCGGAACCGACCTGCACATCTACGAGTGGAATGACTGGGCCAAAGCCACCATTCCGGTACCCCTGGTCATCGGACACGAGTTTGTCGGCGAAATCGTAGAAGTGGGCTCCAACGTCACGGACTTTCGGCCCGGCGAAATCGTGGGCGGAGAGGGCCACGTGGTCTGTGGCCGCTGCCGCAACTGCCTCGCCGGGCGGCGGCATCTATGTGCGCACACCCTCGGCCTGGGGGTGCAGCGTCCCGGCGCCTTCGCCGAGTACGTCGTGCTCCCCATGAGCAACGTGTGGCGGCACCGCAAAACCGTGCCTCTCGAGGTCGCCGCCATCTTCGACCCCTTCGGCAACGCGGTACACACGGCGCTCACCTTCAAGGTTCTGGGGGAGGACGTCGTCATCACCGGCGCCGGTCCCATCGGCATCATGGCCGCCGCGGTGGTGCTGCACGCCGGCGCGCGCCACGTCGTGATCACCGATGTGAACCCGTACCGCCTGAACCTCGCGCGCAAACTGGGAGTCACGCTGGCCGTGGATACACGCGAGGAACCGCTGCAAGATGTACAGAAACGCCTCGGCATGCAGGAGGGCTTCGACGTCGGCCTGGAAATGTCGGGCAACGGCTCCGCGTTCCGCGAGATGCTGGACAACATGTGCCACGGAGGCCGGGTCGCCATCCTGGGGATCCCTTCCGGCGAGATGGCCATCGACTGGAAACAGGTTGTCTTCAACATGCTCACACTGCAAGGCATCTATGGCCGCGAGATGTACGAAAGCTGGTACATGATGACCGTCATGCTGGAATCGGGACTGGACATCTCGCCGGTGATCACCCACCGCCTGGCCTGGCACGACTACGAGACCGGCTTCGCGGCGATGGGCGCGGGCCAGTCCGGCAAGGTGATTCTGGACTGGCGCAGCTAGGAGGGTTCAAGCATGTACGGAAAAGTCCAGCAGGAGATCGCCGCCAGGCTGGAGGAGATTTCGCGGGCGGGGCTGTTCAAGAAGGAGCGCGTGCTCGAGACTCCCCAGCAGGCCCGCGTGGGAGTGCCGCGCGGCGTGGTGTTGAATCTGTGCGCGAACAACTACCTGGGCCTGGCAAACCACCCCGAAGTGGTGAAGGCGGCGCAGGACGCCTTGGCCCGCTGGGGATTCGGCATGGCCTCGGTGCGCTTCATCTGCGGCACGCAGACCATCCACAAGGAACTGGAGCAGCGCCTCAGCGAGTTTCTCGGGACCGAGGACGCGATCCTGTACAACTCCTGCTTCGACGCCAACGGCGGACTGTTCGAAGCCTTGCTCGACGAGCGTGACGCCGTCATCTCCGACGAACTGAACCACGCCAGCATCATCGACGGTGTCCGTTTGTGCAAGGCGCAGCGGTTTCGCTATCGCAACTCGGACATGCAGGAGCTTGAAGCGCGGCTGAAGGAGGCCGCCGGAGCCCGGCACATCCTGATTGCGACCGACGGCGTCTTCTCGATGGACGGCTACATCGCGCGGCTGCCCGAGATCTGCGACGCCGCCGAGCGCCACGGGGCCATGGTCATGGTGGACGACTCGCACGCCGTGGGATTCATGGGCCGGACGGGACGCGGCACGCCGGAACACCACAACGTGTTGGGGCGGGTGGACATCCTGACGGGCACCTTGGGAAAGGCTCTGGGCGGCGCCTGCGGCGGATACACCGCGGCGCGCAAGGAGATCGTGGCCCTGCTGCGCCAGCGTTCGCGTCCGTATCTGTTCTCCAATTCCCTGCCCCCAGCCATCGCCGCCACCACGCTCAAGGTGCTGGACCTGGTCACCGAATCCGCGGACCTTCGCCAGAAGCTCCAAGAGAACACGGCCTTCTTCCGAATGAGGATGACCGAGCTGGGCTTTCATATCCAGAGCGGCGAACACCCCATCGTGCCCGTGATGATCGGCGATGCCGCCCGCGCCGTGCGCCTGGCCGATCTACTGCTGACCAAGGGCATCTACGTAATCGCCTTCTCCTATCCCGTGGTCCCGAAAGACAAGGCCCGCATTCGCGTGCAGGTTTCAGCCTCCCATTCCCGCGAAGACCTGGAGTTCGCCGCGGAGATGTTCGTGCAAGCCCGCGCCGAATTGGACCGAACGCGCTAATGCTGTGCGGCACGCAAGAGTACGTACACCACAAAGACAGAGGTGTCCAAGCGATACAATGGGGACGAAGACTCTTGCGGAGGCGAGTATGAAGACGTATCGTCTGAGCATCGTTGCACTAACTTGTCTGTTTCTATGTGCCGCTTCAATGCCGTCCTTAGCGCAAACCGGTAACGCGACGGCAGCGCCCCAGGACAAGCCGGCAACGTCCGCCGCCGGCAACGCGCAAGCGCCAACGCTCGGGGATCTCGGCTTCCCGACGGATCAGACCAAGGGAAGTCCCCAGGAGCAGGCGAGGCTCGACAAGCGGTCGCACATGCTCAAGATCCACCAGCGGCTCGGTTTGATAACCGCCGCTCCTTTGCTGGCCACTCTCATCACGTCCGGTGGAGCCTCCGAGCACGAGAGGGGCAGCAGCACGTCCGGCCGCAAGGTGCATGGCGCTCTGGGCATCGCGACGGCGGGCATGTATTTCGCGACCGCTTCCTATGCCATTCGCGCCCCTAAGGTGCCGGGGACCCCAGCCCGCGGGCCCATCCGCCTGCACAAGGCCCTGGCCTGGATCCATGGCCCGGGGATGATACTTACTCCCATCCTGGGAGCGTTGGCCTACCAGCAGCGAAACCGCGGGGAAAGGGTTCATGGGATCGCCAGCGCGCATGGGGCGGTGGCAGCCGTGACGGGCATAGCCTACGGCGCCGCTATCTTGTCGGTAACCATCAGACACTGAGCCTCCATGAAGAAAAGAACCCTGCTAGCGCTGCTGCTTCTGGCGCTTCCACTCGCCCCGGCAGACGGCCAATGGATTCTGGAACAATCCACTCTCACCTATCATGTGTCGCACCCGATCCATCAGAGCGAGGGCGTCAGCCATGCGGCGCGAGGCAAGGGCGTTTGCCAGGCCGGACAGTGCGATTTCTTGATCGCGGCGCCCGTGAAGGCTTTCGACTCGGGGGACAGCAACCGCGATCTTCACATGCTGCAGGTGACCCGCGGCGCGCAATTCCCCCTCGTCAGCGTGCGCACGCGTCTGCCCGAACCGGCGCTGGAATCGGCCACCATCCACGCCGATCTGGAGATCGAGTTCGCCGGCCAGACCGCCCAGTACAAGCAGGTTCCGTTCCAAGAGACGGTTCAAGGAAATTCGATACGGATAACGGGGACCATTCCGGCGACGCTGTCCGATTTCAAGATCAACCCGCCGTCGTTCCTGGCGATGCCCCTCAAGAACGAAATGCCCGTGCGCGTGGAGATGACATGGCGCCGGCAGTAACGAGCCCTGAGTCTTGGCATGCGCTGCCTCCGCTTAGTTATCTTGGTCCTGTTCTCGCTGGCGGCTGTGAGCGGAGCGAGTCTCACCGCCAGTTACAGGAACCGGCTGACGGCACTCGACACCCGACTCCCTGAGTCTCTGTGTGAAGCCCGGGCAGCGTTGCGCACATTGATGCCGCAGGCCGGCCCGAGGACCGCACGGCAATGTTTCGAGCCTACCGGGAGTTCTACCTCGCAGCGCCGCAACGAACAGGGAGGCTGTTCAGGGTCACCGTGGAGCCGTTCTCGAAGGACATCCTGGACGGGCTACGCAAAGGTCGTGGCGGGGGCGTCCTGGAAGTCGCGAAGCTGTTAGAACAACGTGGGGACATCCGCAAGGCCGTTGGCCGTTGGATCGAGTGCGGCTTCTCAATCTACGCTGCCGAGGGCGATCTCTACCCGGGCTTGGCCCCCTCCACGATCACGGAGTTCGCGCGCTACCTGCCGCCGGACCTCGAGGAGTACCTCCGCGCGAGGATGCTCAACCGGTTGTCGAAGACGCCGCACTCCAGGTCTCCTGGGAGGAGTTGCGCAGGACGCTGGCGCGTTGGGAGGCAGTCGCCAGAAAGTACCCGAAGCTGGAAGAGACACCGCTGGAGGTGGAGCCGCAGATTCGCCGTCTGGCCTGGCTGTTCTTCTTTGGCGTTGACAACACACCGTCGTACGGTTTCTCGGACGGCCGGATCGAGCCTGAACTCGTCGACGCCTGGCGTCGTCTTGCCACGCTCGACCGCGGCTCCCGCTATCGAGAACTTGCCAGGGAGCTCATCGCGCGAGTGCGTGCCCACGGCGGACGAATCGAAGAAGCAGACGGCCGCGCTGTTCGAGCACTACGGGTTCGAGAACGAGTTTCGCGATTGGTGGCGCGGTATCGCTTCCGGATGGACAACCCGCCGCGCTAATCCACCATCCCCGTTTTCTTGGGCTGCTAGAGTAGAGGTTCATGGATGGAGTTCTGGTTGTCGATAAGCCGCAAGGCTGGACGTCTCACGATGCCGTCAACAAGGCCCGCCGGCTAGTCAACACGCGGCGTGTCGGTCACCTCGGGACATTGGACCCGCTGGCGACCGGGGTGCTCCCGCTGGTCGTGGGGCGGGCCACACGCCTGGCGCAGTTTTTTGTCCGCGGAGAAAAGGCCTACGATGCGGTGGTCCGTTTCGGCTATGCGACCGACACCTATGACCGCGACGGGACGCCGACCACCCCCATCACGGAACCGCTGATCGACCGGGCCGAACTGGAGACGGCGCTCGAGAGCTTCAAGGGGTTGCTCCAGCAAACCCCACCGCCGGTTTCCGCCAAGAAGATCGGGGGCACACCGGCCTACAAACTGGCCCGCAAGAATCTGCCTGTGGAGCTGAAGCCCGTGGAGGTGACGGTCCACTCGCTGGAACTCGCTGGGCTGGAAGGCGCGGACGCGCATCTGATCGTGCGATGTTCCGCCGGGACATACCTGCGGAGCATCGCCCACGACTTGGGAAAGATGCTGGGCTGCGGCGCGTTCGTGCAGCAGCTCCGGCGCACCGCTTCCGGCGAATTCACGCTGGACCAGGCACGGCCGCTCGGCGAACTCGAGCAACTGGCGCAGGAGGGCCGTCTCGAAGAAGCGCTCATCCAGATGGCGCAACTCCTTCCGAATTTCCCGAGCGAATTCGTCGACCTGGTGACCGCCGGCCAGATCCGGCAGGGCCGCGAGTTCCGCGTTTCGCCTTTTCGCGCACGCCCCGGAACGCGCTACGTGAAAGCCGTTACGCAGCAGGGCGAGTTAATCGCCATCGGCGAGATGAAACTGCCCAACGTCTACCATCCTTTTTTGGTACTGTAAACCTGACGCTGATCTATGCCGGCCGTGACATCGACCTTCGGGTTGCTGGACAGGGTTCACAAGGGCGACCGCGAGGCCTTTGCGCTCTTGTTCGACCGGTACAGCCGGCGGCTGGCGGTGCTGGTTCACTACCGGCTGAGCGCGGAGTTGCGCGCTTCTCTTGAAATCGACGACGTCCTCCAGGAGGTCTTCTTCCGGGCCTTCCGCGACATCGGCGAAGTTCGAGTACCGCTCGCCGGGAAGCTTTATGAACTGGCTCTCGAAGATTGCCGGACACGTGATCGTCGATCTGGCCCGGTTTCACGGACGTCAGCAACGCCAGGCCGTCGAGACCGTACCGTTTCGCAGCGAGAGCAACCCGCGCGGACCCGAGCCGGTGGACAGCCTGACCCCCAGTCGAATCCTTCGCGAGAACGAAGAGGTCGACACGCTGATCGGGAAGCTCAGTGCCCTGCCGGGCGATTACCGGGAGGCCATTCTGCTGGCGAAAGTGGAAGGCCTCTCCACGGCGGAGGTGGCCGAACGCATGGGAAGATCCCGGGAAGCCGCCGCGCTCCTGGTACACCGTGCCGTCAAGCGCTTCCGGAGCATGGCTGCACCATGACACCGGCTCCCGACAATAGCCCCGAACGCGAAGCGCGCCTCGCGCGGGCGTTCGCCGAGTACAACGATCTGCGTGCCCAAGGAGAACCCGTCGACCCGGATGCCTTCTGCCGCAAGTACCCGGAGATCGAGCAGGAGCTCCGCCCCCAGATCGAAGCTGTCAGTCAAATCGAAGATTCCCTGATTTCCGGAGTGCCCACCGGCGGCGGCGCCGCCGAAGAGGAACTGCCGGAGAGGCTCTCGGGACACAAGATCCTCGGCTTGATCGGCGCGGGGGGCATGGGCCGAGTGCTCCTGGCCTTCGACGAGAGGCTCGGCCGGAAGGTCGCCATCAAGACCCTCAGCCGCCGCTACCGGAGCAATAGCCATCTGCGGCTGCGGTTCATGCAGGAGGCGCGCGCGATGGCGCGGCTCAGCCATCCCAACGTGGCCCGCATCTACAACCTGGGGCCGGCCGAGGAAGAGCCGCACTTCGTCATGGAGCACCTGGAGGGGACTCCGCTCACCGAGGCCGCTCAGGCGCTCAGCCTCCTTCAAAAGGCGGAGTTGATGCACAAGGTGGCCCTGGCGGTCGATTTTCTGCACCGGCATCAGGTGCTCCACCGCGACCTCAAGCCTGGCAACATCCTGGTCGGCCCGGACCTCGAGCCCAAGGTGCTGGATTTCGGGCTGGCGCTGCAAGCGGAGGAGAAGGAGAACCGGGTCACCTCCGTCGGCGACGTGGTCGGCACGCCCGACTACCTCTCGCCGGAACAGACTCGCGCCGGCGCCGCGCCAGTCGATGCCCGTAGCGACGTTTTCTCGCTGGGCGCCGTTTTCTACGAGATGCTTACCGGCGCCGTTCCCTTCCACGGCGAGACTTACTCCGAGCTTGTCGAGGGCATTCGAGAGCGTGATCCCGCGCTGCCCCGCCGTGTCAATCCCGCCGTCCCGGGGGAGTTGCAGAACATCTGCCTCAAGGCGCTCGAGAAGAACCCCGCCGACCGCTATACGTCGGCGCGCGACTTGGCCGACGACCTGCAACGCTTCATCGCCGGCGAGTCCGTGCTGGCCTCGCCGACAACCTACCTCCGCGTGATGACCGGCAAGATCGCGCAGCATCTCCGGGAATTGGAGGGCTGGACGCTCGACCACGTGCTGTCGGAATCCGAGGTGGACGCATTTCGGAAGTTGTACGACCGGCTGGTCGAGCGTGAGGACGCCTGGATCATGGAGATGCGCCGGCTGACGCTCTCCCGCGTGACCCTGTATCTGGGGGCCTGGATCCTGGTGGTCGGCGCGGCGCTCGTGCTGCTGTTCGAATATAAGCGCCTCGACGGGGCGACCGCCATCCTGACCGTGCTGGCGGCCACCACCGCAACCGCCTGGCTGGGAATCCGCTACTGGAACCAGGAACGTTTTCAAGTGTCCATCGCACATCTGCTGGCGGCGTGTCTGCTTCTGCCCGTCTTCTTCCTGGTGACCATGAATGAATGGGGCTGGCTAGATGTGCCGATTGTGTTGGGCAAGGTTAGCCTGGAATTGTTCTCGAAGCTGCCGGAGGACTTCAAGCGAACCACTAACGCTCAGTTGTGGTGGGCGCTTCTGCTCTCCCTGCCGGGGTACTACTGGCTGCGGCGCTTCACCCGCTCCTCGGTCTTTTCGCTGGTATTTGCCGTCATGGGCGCCCTCCTATGTCTGGTGACCCTGCTGCGGATGGGAATGCTCAAGTGGATCGACGACGCCGATCCCGGCCAGATCTACCTTCGACTGATTCCTATTGCTCTGCTCTTCTTCGCGTCCGGATTCACGATTGAGCGACTGCGGCGCCCGGCCGACTCACGTTACTTCTACCCGATCGCGGTCCTGTTCACCTGGGCCGCATTGACCGGCCTTGCTGGCTACCATAAGCCCTACGCAAACTGGCTCGGATGGGCCTTTCAATGGACTCACGGGAACCAAGCATACCTCTTCATCATCAACGCAGGCATCTACATCGCTTTGCAGGGCTTCTTCGACCGTTTCGATTCTTCCCAGATGCGCGCCGTGGCCAAGACGTTTCGGTTTGTGATCCCAGGCCACGTGCTGGTGTCCTTGCTGTTGCTGGGGCTCGATGCAACCGCGCGTTATGACGCCAAACCCAAGGACATGGATTTGTGGCGCGAGGCCCGCATCTTCGAAGGCCTGTTGCCCCTGGCCGCCTGCGTGTTCGTTTTCGCGGGCATTCCCAAACAGATGAAGAACTTCTTTGCGGCCGGCCTCCTGTTCCTGGCGATCGGCATTGTGCGCCTGCAACAGAATTGGCTCAAAGACCAATCGGCCTGGCCGCTCAGCCTGCTAGTGGCGGGCGTCCTGCTGATGCTGTGCGCCGCCAACTACGCCCCTCTCCGGATGTTCTTCGCGCGCCTGTTCCGCCGCCGGCAGGTAAAACCTCACGCACTGCAATAATCGCCTTGCCGCATCGCTATCCCGTATGAGGAGGTAGCAACGTGCGAACGAAACAACTGCTCGCTGTAGCGGGATTGGTTCTCCTGATGACCGGGTGTACGCTCCGGTCTTTGCAGCCGCTCTATGCCGAAAAGGACCTGATCTTCGATCCTCAATTGCTGGGCATGTGGGTGGAGGAAGGCGACAAGTCGGACGACCTAGTGATCTTCCAGAAGTACGAAGAGAATGCCTACACCGTGCGGGTCGGCGAATCGCCAAAGCTGAAGGGTCATCTGATGAAGCTTGGGGGAGAACTGTTCCTGGATCTCACGCCGGCGGAAACGGATGACGCCTTCAATATCCCCGGGCACCTGTTCGTGAAGATACAGGTGAATGGCGACACCCTGAGGACCTCGCTGATCGATGCGGACTGGGTGGAGCACGCCGCGGACGCCGGCACGTTGGGACTGAGCCACTTCCGCATCGGCAGCAAGGTCGTGCTAACTGCACCCCCGAAGGAACTCCAGGCCTTCGTTGCCCGGCATGCGGGCGACGGTAGCGTATTCAAGAACCACGAAGAATACCGGCGGGTCGACCCCGGCCGGTGATCCAGCGGCGCTTGGAACTTAGTAAGATCCTCCGGTGTCTACAGTACCGGCTGCGGAAAAGCAGGCGCCGCAGCCGGAAGGAGGGTCGCCATGTTCGAGCATGTTTTCGTTACGAATACGGGTAGAACCGTCAGGCCTTACACGGTCATGGTCTCCTTCGCCGGTCAGATGGCTCTGGTCGGCCTCGGCATCCTGGTGCCTTTGCTCTACACCGACACCCTCCCGGACGGCTGGTGGGCGCAGCATTTCTCCACGCCGCTGGTCCCTCCGGGCAGGCCCGCTGTCCAGCCACAGCCTAAGGTGACGCCGGGCGTCACGCACGCTCGGCCCATCAATGCTACCGCCCGGCTGTTCGAACCCGTGAGCTACCCGGCCAAGGCGCAGACGATCCTGGACATGGAGGCGCCCCCCGACGCCTGGACTGACGGCGGCCCCGTCGGTGTCGTCGGCAGCACCGGAAGGCCCGAAAGCGGTCCGTTGAGCCGGTTGATCGGCGACGCCACCGGTCCGATTCCGATTGCCCCACCCGTTGTCAAACCTCTCACGAAAGCGGCACCGCCTGAGGCGCCCATCCGGGTCAGGGTCGGCGGCCGGGTGAAGGCGCCCGTCCCCCTGCACACGCCACAACCCGTCTATCCGGAGATGGCGAGACGAGCGCGCGTCGAGGGTGTGGTCCACTTGGAGGCCATCGTCGCAACCAATGGGACAGTCCAGGGCATTCAACTCATTACGGGACATCCGTTGCTGGTGGCAGCCGCCATCGCCACTGTCCGGGAGTGGCGCTACACGCCGCCCACGCTGAACGGCGACCCCGTCGAGATGGTCATGTACGTGGACGTCATCTTCAGGATAGGCCGGTAGAGCACGCCGGGGCCGGGGGCACGCTTAAGGAGCAGTGCCCCCGTATTCGAAGCCGCTAGACGGGCTTACTTCGCCGCCGGCAGAGGATCGCCGCGGGAGAGTGTGTGCGGGTCCTTGAATAACTCCAGCAGGTCCTCCCGCTTGTTGTTGTTGTCGAAGAAGTCCGTCCAGATCATGAACCAGGTCCACTTGGGTTGCTGTTTCAGAATGGCAGGCGTGGGGGCGGTCCCGACCTCGCCAAGCGCGATCGGCTTGCCCTGGGCCAGCGCCGCCAATTCGTCGTGGTGGCTCTGCGGATACCCGCTGTAGGCGTCGGTGGCCAGGATGTCGCAGTACTGGAGACCCGGATTAAAGCCCGCGTAAGGCTCGGTAGGCCCGCCGGGCGTCTTCGAGTTCCACACCCAGATCAGGTTGTCCAGGTGGTGGTAGTTCACGTACCTGTCGAACATGAGCCGGTACAACGCAATCCAACCCTTCTCCCCGCTGCGGCCTCCCCACCACGCCCAACCATGGTTGGCCTCATGATAGGGACGCCAAATGACCGGAACCTTGGCCTCCTGGAGACGCTTCAGGTACTTGGCGACATTATCGATTTGAGCCAGCCAGCGCTGGTGAAGGGCCGTGCCCGGAGTGATCAATTCGTTCCACTCGGCGTCGCTGAGCTTGCCTTGCACGCTCCTGCGCCAGTCGTTGGGCTCGTCATCCACCGGCCGCACAGCGTGCCACATGAGCGTGATGATGGAACCCGCGGCGTACTGGCGCTTGGCCTCTTCGATCATGGCGTCCCGGCCGGTAATCGAATCCTTGCCCGAAGCCGTGAAGCCGAAGTCCGAACCCCACACGTAGGGATACTTGCCGAGCACCTCGGCGGCGTGGTCGCTCCACTTGGACCGGTCATTCGGGAAGTTGTGCTGGCCCGACAGGATGTACTTGCCCGACACCGCACAAATGGTCTTGAGGAGCGCGCGGGCCTCCGGCGTGGCCCGAGGATTCACCGGCACACACGGAATCGGGGCCGCGGCCGGCTGTCCGGTCGCCAGTCCAGCCTGCAGAAGTATCAACGGCAGAAGACGCGAAAGCAAATCACGCATGTCGCCCGATTGTGCCGCCGCGGCATCATCCCACTTGATCCCCGCCGGGCTACACTGGACTTGGTGTCCACAAAAATCACAGCCATGAACCCCAGCGCCAATCCGCTCATCATCGCCTTGGATGTCGATTCCGCCGCGGAGGCGCGCGCTCTCGTCGAGCGCCTTGGCGATAGCGTCGATTTTTACAAGGTCGGCATGGAGCTGTATGCCGCCGCCGGCATGGAGTTTGTCCGCGAACTCGTAGCTTCCGAAAAACGGGTCTTCCTCGACATGAAGTTCTATGACATCGGCGAAACGGTGAAGCGGGCCGTGGCGCAGGTGGCCAAGAGCGGCGTGCGCTTCCTGACGGTCCACGGGAGCGGGGCCGTGATGCGCGCCGCGGTCGAAGGCCGGGGCGACAGCCCGCTGCGGTTGCTGGCAGTCACCGTGCTCACCAGCTTCGACGATGCGGATCTGGCGGACATGGGCTATGCCTGCTCCGTGCGCGATCTGGTGGCGCTGCGCGTACGCAAGGCCATGGATGCCGGAATCGACGGCCTGGTGTGCTCGCCGCTCGAAGCCGCCGAGGTTCGCCGCCTGGCCGGACCCGCCGCCATCCTGGTCACCCCTGGGGTGCGTTCGGCCGGAGCCGGCAAAGGGCGACCAGAAGCGCGTCGCCACGCCCGCCGAGGCTCTCGACAACGGCGCCAGCTACCTGGTCATCGGGCGACAGGTCACGCGCGCCCCGGACCCGCGCGCCGAAGTGCTCCGAATCTGCGACGAGATTCGCGGCCATGTCACAATGAATCTGTGACCGGTCACGAGATCCGCCAGAAATTCCTCACCTTTTTCGAACAGAGAAATCACCGGGTGGTGCGCAGTTCCTCCCTGGTGCCGGCCAACGATCCGACCCTGCTCTTCGCCAACGCCGGCATGAATCAATTCAAGGACGTGTTCCTCGGCGCCGAGAAGCGCGACTACACCCGCGCCACCTCCTCGCAGAAGTGCGTCCGCGCCGGAGGCAAGCACAATGACCTCGAAAACGTCGGCTACACGCGGCGCCACCACACGTTTTTCGAGATGCTCGGCAACTTCTCTTTCGGCGACTACTTCAAGGCCGACGCCATCTCGTTTGCCTGGGATCTGATCACCAAGGATTACGGCATCCCCAAGGACCGCCTCTACTTCACGGTGTTCCGCGAGGATGACGAGGCCGAGTTGCTCTGGCAGAAGGTCACCGGCGTGCCCAAGAGCCGCATCTTCCGGCTCGACGAAAAGGACAACTTCTGGCAGATGGGCGAGACCGGCCCCTGCGGCCCCTGCTCCGAAATTCACTACGATCTGGGACCGCACGCTTCCGAGCCGGGGCACGAACACGAAGAGTTCCCGAGCGACGCCGGCGGGCGCTTTGTCGAGATCTGGAACCTGGTCTTCATGCAGTTCAACCGGGATAGCGCTGGTGTGCTGACGCCCTTGCCGCGCCCCTCCATCGATACCGGCATGGGTCTCGAGCGCGTGGCGGCGCTGATGCAGGGCAAGCTGTCCAACTTCGATTGCGATTTGCTCGCTCCCATCATCGGCCGTGCGGCCGAGCTCTTCGGCACCAGCTACGGCGAAGATCCGCGAACCGATACCACACTGAAGATCGTGGCCGACCATGGCCGCGCCGCGGCCTTCCTCATCCACGACGGCGTGCTGCCCTCGAACGAGGGCCGCGGCTACGTGCTGCGCAAGATCATGCGCCGCGCCATGCGCAACGCGCGTATGGCCGGCGTGCTCGACCCGTTCCTCTACCAACTGACCGGCTTCGTCGCCGAACTGATGCGGCCCGCCTACCCGGAGCTGATGGAGAGCGTGCAGCGCGTGGCGCGTGTGGTGAAGGAGGAAGAGCACCGCTACCAGACCACCTTCCTCGTCGCCGAGAAGATGTTCCAGGACGAGGCCAAGGCGGCCGCCGGGGGCCTGCTGCCCGGCCCTGTGGCTTTCAAGCTCTACGACACCTACGGTCTGGCTCTCGACGAGCAGGAGGAAATGGCTCGCGAGCGCGGCCTCGCCATCGACCGCGAGGGCTTCGAGCGCGAGATGGAGCGCCAGCGCGACAGGGCCCGCGCCAGTTGGAAGGGCGCACAACAGGCGCAGATCGCTCCGGTGTATCGGGACCTGGCCGAGAAGCGCCGCACCCGCTTCGTCGGCTACGAAGCGCTGGAGTCGCCCGCGTGCCGGGTGGTGGCTCTGATCCTCGACCAGAAGATCGTGGAGGAGATTCCTGCCGGAGCCAAGGCCGAAGTAATCCTCGACGAGACGCCCTTCTACGCCGAAGCCGGTGGGCAGACGGGCGATACGGGCAGCCTGCATTCTCTCGAAACGGGCCGGCTCGTCGCGCACGTGGAGGCGGTTTATCCCGCCGTCGCCGGATTGACCGCCCACCGGGTGGTCGCCGCCGAGGCCCTGCATACCGGAGACAAGCTGCGCGCGGAAGTCGACGCGGCCTCGCGACGCTCCACGATGCGGAACCACACCGCCACGCACCTGGTCCACGCCGCGCTCCGGGGCGTGCTGGGGAATCACGTCAAACAAGCCGGCAGCGTCGTCGAGCCGTCCCGCATGCGCTTCGACTTCACCCACTACGCCAGCCTCGACGCCGCCGAACTGGAAGAAGTCGAGCGGCTGGTGAACGAACAGATCCTGCGCAACACGGAAGTGCAAACGGATCTGATGGATTTGGATCAGGCGCTCACCACGGGCGCCATGGCGCTGTTCGGCGAGAAGTACGGCGAAACCGTGCGCGTGGTCAGCGTTCCGGATTTCAGCCGCGAACTCTGCGGCGGCACGCACGTCCGGCGCACCGGCGATATCGGCGTGTGCAAGATCGTGAGCGAGGGTAGCATCTCGGCCGGCGTGCGCCGCATTGAGGCCATCACCGGTGAGGGCGCCCTGCGGCGCTTCCAGCAGGCCACCGATTCGCTCGGGAGAATCTCGCAATTGGTGCGGGCCTCCGAAACCGACCTGATCGACAACCTCGAGAAGCTGCTCGCCGGGCAGAAGGCCCTCGAACGGCAGCTCGATCAACTGAAGGCCAAAGTGGCGCAAGGCCAATTGGGCGAGATGGAGGGCCAGGCCCGCACGCTCAAGGGCGTGAAGGTGCTGGCCGGCAGAGTGGACGGCCTCGACCGGCAGCAGATGCGCGCGCTGGCCGATTCGCTGCGCAACAAATGGAAGTCCGCGGTGATCGTGCTGGCCTCGGCCGAGGACAGCGCGGTGGCCATCGTCTCCGCGGTCACCAAGGACCTGACGGGCAAGGTGCATGCGGGCAAGCTGGCGGGCTCGCTGGCGCAGACATTGGGTGGGAAGGGCGGCGGCAGGCCCGACATGGCCGAGGCCGGCGCCAGGGATGTGGCGGGGCTGAGCGTTGCGCTCGACGGCGTCTACGCTCAAGTCGAGGCGATGCTGTGAGCGAATTTGACGTGGTTATTGTCGGCGCCGGTCCTACCGGACTGGCCTGCGGGATCGAGCTGAAGCGGCGCGGGCTCCACGCCGTTCTCCTCGAAAAGGGCTGCGTCGTCAATTCGCTCTACAACTACCCCACCAATATGGTGTTCTTCACCACGCCCGAACTGCTCGAGATCGGCGAACTCCCCATGACGTCCCTCGGAGAGAAGCCTACCCGCACCGAGGCGCTCAAGTACTACCGCCGCGCGGCGGACCACTACGAGTTGGACATCCGGCAGAACCAGCGCGTCGCCAAGATCACGGGCCGCGACGGGGCCTTTGTCACTCGCACCGTGGATAGTGCGGGTGCGCGCCACGAGTACACGTCTCGCAAGGTAATCCTCGCCATGGGTTACTACGATCTGCCGAACCTGCTGAATGTGCCAGGCGAGAATTTGCCGAAGGTACTGCACTACTTCAAGGAGCCACACCCGTTCTACAACCAGGATGTGGCGGTCGTCGGCGGGGAGAACTCGGCGGCGATCGCGGCGCTGGAGTTGTACTGGGCGGGGGCGCGGGTGACGCTGATCCACCGCGGCGACGGCGTGGGCGAACACGTCAAGTATTGGATCAAACCGAACCTCGAGAACCGCATTCAGAACGGGGAGATCAAAGCGTATCTTCCGCTCCGCCGTCCGCGAGATCCGTTCGGATTCGATTCTGGTTGCGGCGCCGGAAGGCGAGCTCTCGCTGAAGAACGATTTCGTCTTCGCCATGATCGGCTACCGGCCGGACCTCGAGTTCATGGACGCCCACGGCATCCCCGTCGACGGCGAGACCGGCCGGCCCCGCACGAATCCCGACACGCTGGAAAGCGCCCGCAAAGGAATCTACCTGGCGGGCGTGCTAGTGGCCGGCATGCACACCAACGAAATCTTCATCGAAAACGGCCGCTTCCACGGCGCCCAAATCGCCAAGGCAATCCAAGAATCCCTACTGCCGCCCTAGCCGCGACCGTGAGGAAGTCCCCATGGCCCCGCGGGCCGCCCGTAAGCGCAGGCGCCCACTGACTTGCCCATCGCTACTCCTCCAGAAACCGCATCATCTCGAGGCACATACGCGTAGCGTGGTATGGATCCTTCCACTGGGAAACCTTCGGCTGCCGCTCGTCCACCGTCCCGTCCGCTCGAACCCGCCAGAACCACTCTCCGTGAACCCGGTCCACAATCCGATTCTCGATAAACGTCCACAGACGCGCCACCGCCTCCGCGAACTTGGCCTCTTTCGTGATCCGGTAGGCGTGCGAGAAACCCACCATGGCCTCCGCCTGCGGCCACCACTCCCGGCTGGCATCGATCACCTTGCCGTCGCGGCCTTCGTAGACCAGCCCGCCCTCCTGGTCCAGCCCTTCGCGGAGCACGGCGCTGGCCACCTCGACCGCCCTCTTACTGACCTGCGCTTCGAGTTCCTTGTCGCCGAGCGCCGCGGCCGCTTCCCGTAGCAGCCAAGCGGCTTCGATATCGTGCCCGTAAGTGTAGGAGTCCGAGCGCACTTTCCACTGTTCGTCGAAGAAGAGGTCGAAGTGCCCGCTCGGCGTCAGCATGCGCTCGTCGAACAGGCGGATCAGTTCCCGCAGACGCCCGGCGACCACCGGGTTCGGCCAGACGCCGTGCAGCGTGGTGTACGCCTCCAGGATATGAAGGTGGTTGTTCATGGACTTGGCCACATTCATGTCCTTCTCGCCGAGGCGCATATCCTCGACCGGCGACCAATCCGCGCCCAGCACCTCGACATACCCGCCGAACGCGCGCGTCGTGCGCGTGGAGCTCGATCAGGTTGCACGTCTCGGCGGCGGAGCGCAAAGCGTCGGCGTCTCCCGTGGCGCGATGGTACTCGCTCAGCGCGTAGACGCAGAACGCCTGCCCGTACAGCTTCTTCGTCACATCCAGCGACTGGCCCTCCGGATCCACCCGCCACACATACCCGCCGTAGTCGGAGTCGCGGAAATAGTGCTCGAGGTAGTCGTACGCCCGGCGCGCCAGCTCGCGGTCGCGCTCGTCTCCCAGTTCGCGGTACAGAGCGGAGAAGGTCCACAACAAGCGTGCGTTGAGGATGAGACCCTTCGGCGCGTCCTCGCGCAGCGCTCCGTCGTTGTTCATCTCGGCGATGAAACCGCCGCGCGCGTGGTCCAGGCTGCGCTCCCGCCAGAACGGGAGCAGGTTGCCTTGCAGTTCCTGCTCGATCGATTTTCTGAGCTGTCTCTGATCCATAGGAGCCGCCTCACGGTGCCGGAAGTATCGAACTGCCCCGAGGCGTTCGACACCCCCGGAAGATACCAGGGCAGCGTCTTGCCTCCCATGAGGTAGGAATCAAAGCTGCGTGCCGCGACCCTGGCAGCCACTCGACTACGATACACCATCCGCCGCCGCAAAATGATTCAAATGTTTCGGAACCTGACGGCGTCCCGTGCGTATATGTTTCTTAGCAGGCTAGCAACACGGGAGGTTCTTAAACCATGGCAAGCAACGGCAAAAATGGCAAAAAGGGACGCCTGAAGCGGCGCCTCGTCTGGACCGGGATTCTGGTGGTCCTGCTAGTCGGCGCCTTCTTCGGCGTCAAAGCGGCTTTCAAGCCCGACTACTCGATTGACCCCTCCAAGCTCGCCGAGGTCACCCAGGGCAACCTCGCGCGTTCCGTGGTCGCCACCGGCAAGATCCAGCCTCGCTCGAAAGTCGAGGTCAAATCCAAAGCCAGCGGCATCGTCCAGAAGATCCTCACCGACTATGGCGACTGGGTGAAACAGGGCCAGATTCTGGTGGAACTCGACAAGGAAGAACTCCAAGCTCAGGTGCGCGAGGCCACCGCCGGGCTCGCCGCCGCGCAGGCCGCCGAGGAATCCGCCAAGGCCGCCCACGAGCGCAACCAGGTCGACGCGCAGGGCCCCGACCTTCCCTTTCTCAAGGCCAGCCTGGAACGTGCCCGTAACCTCCAGAGCGAGGGGTTAATCGCCCGGTCCCTTCTAGAGGACGCCGAGAAGGCCTACCAACTCGGCCTCAACCGGCAGACATCCGCGCTGCGCAGCGTCGCCATTTCCCGCGCCGACATCGCCCGCGCCGGCGCTCAGGTGGCACAGACCAAAGCGTTTCTGGAACGCGCCGAGGAGAACCTCCGCAACTCCACCATCGTCAGTCCCATGGACGGTCTGGTGCTCTCGCGCAACGTCGAGATCGGCGACGCCGTCAGCTCTATTCTGATCCTCGGCTCCCAGGCCACCCTGGTGGTGACCTTGGGCGACATCGGTGACGTCTACGTTCTCGGCAAGGTCGACCAGGCCGACATCGGCAAAGTGTACCTCGGCCAGCGGGCGCGCATCGTCGTCGAGTCCTTCAAGGACAAGAAGTTCGTGGGCCAGGTCACCAAAATCTCCCCGCTGGGCGTCGAAAAGGACAACGTGACCTCGTTCGAAGTCCGCGTCTCCATCAAGAATCCCGACGGCGAGCTCAAGGCCAATATGAGCGCCAACGCCGAGATCATTCTGGAAGAGCGGCTGAACGTGCTCCTGGTCCCCGAGAGCGCGCTCATCTATGACCGCAATCGCAGCGCCTCCGTGGAGGTCCCCGACGCACTGCAACCGAAGGGCCGCCGCAAGATCCCGGTCAAGCTGGGCATCTCCGACGGCGTGAAGACCGAGCTGGCCAGCGGGTTGAAGAAGGGCGAAAAGGTCATCTTGCAGTAGCGCTGCCCGCCAACTCGGGAGGAGCCCCCATGGCGTTTCGCGACCTGCTAGTCGATACGTTTCGCACGCTCTGGGCGCACAAGCTGCGCACTGCGCTGACCATGTTCGGGATCGCCTGGGGTGTGATCTCGATCACCTTGATGGTGGCGGCCGGCGAGGGATTACGGTCCGGCCAGAGGAAGAACACCGAGACCTTTGGCAAGGACATCATGATCGTAAACGCCGGCCGAACAAGCCTCCAGGCCGGCGGGTTGCGAGCCGGCCGCCGCCTTTTTTGGGAATCCACGGACTACCAGTTCATCCAGCAGGAAGCCTCCGACTGCGACATCGTCGTCCCCGAGCAGGGCAATGGGGTGCCCGTCACCAGCGCTTTCAATAGCGCCTCGCTGCTGGTGACCGGGTCCCTTCCGCCGTTCGCGAAGATCCGCAGTCTCCCCGTCGCCGAAGGGCGCTTCTACAGCTATGAGGACAACACGCTGGCCCGCCGGGTGGCGTTCCTTGGCACCGACGCCAAGCAGCAGCTCTTCGGCAGCCGGCCCGCCCTGGGCCAGACCATCCGCGTCGGGGAGTTTCCCTATCTGGTCATCGGCGTCATGCAACGCAAGGAGCAGAACTCCAGCTACGACGGCTTCGACGTGAACAAAGTCTTCATTCCCATCACCGCCGTGACCCGCGACTTCCCCAACAAGCCGCCCGCCACGCCCCAGAGCATCGACCGCCTCATCGTGACCCCGAAGTCCTACGCACAGCACGAAGCCTGCGTGTGGCAGGTGCGCCGGGCGCTCGGGCGCGTGCATGGTTTCGACCCCCACGACGAGGAAGCCGCCGGCATCTGGGACACGGTCGAGAACGCAAAGAACGTCCGCAAGATCTTCGATGGCATGGAGTACTTCATGGGCGCGGTCGGCTTGGCCACCTTGTTCCTCGGCGGCATCGGCGTGATGAACGTCATGCTCGTGTCCGTGCGCGAACGGACGCGCGAAATCGGGTTGCGCAAGGCCGTGGGCGCGACGCCGCGGGTCATCCTCACCCAGTTCTTCATCGAGACGGTGCTGGTGGTGTTCGCGAGCGGCGGCATCGGCATGGGCATCGCCTACGGGCTGTGCGCGCTCGTCAACCTCCTGCCCATGCCCCGGTTCTTCGATGGAATGCTGGCCGGCTGGCAGCCTGCCGTGTTCTCTTTCTTGCTCCTGGGGCTGGTGGCGGTTCTGTCCGCCTTGTATCCGGCCCGGCGCGCTGCCGCCATCGATCCCATCGAAGCGCTGCGCTTCGAGGCGGGAGGCTGAACCGCATGCTCTGGGAGATCCTCCGCCAAGCCTTCGCCGCTCTCCGCAGGAACCCGCTGCGCAGCTTCCTCACCCTGCTCGGAATCGCCTGGGGGATCGTCTCGGTGGCCCTGCTGGTGGCCTACGGTGGCAGTCTTCGCGGCATCTATGCTGGAAACCTTCAACTCCATCGGCCGCAGCGCCGTCATCGCCTGGCCGGGGCAGACCAGCGAACAGGCCGGAGGAGAGCGAGCCGGCAAGGTCATTCGCTTCGAACGTGAGGACGTCGAGGCTGTCGAGCAAGAGGCCACCCTGGTCACCCAAATCTGCATGGAGGCCGTCCGCGGCCTCCCCATCACCTACGGCGACCGCCTGGCAAACGCCACCGTGCGCGGCGTCTGCCCCGAATACGGCGAGATGCGCAACGAGGTCGCCGCCGAAGGACGCTGGATCAGCGGGGAGGATCAGACTGAGACGGCGCCGCGTCGTGTTTCTCGGCAACAAACTCCGCGAAAAGCTCTTCAGCGGCCGCCCGGCCGTGGACGAGACCGTGACCATCGCCGGTCTCCGCTTCACCGTCATCGGCGTTCTGGAGAGTAAGATGCAGGACAGCAGTTACTTCAGTCCCGACAACCAGTCGGCCTTCATCCCGTACAGCACCGCCGGCTTCCTGTGGGACACGCGCTACGCCGGCGTGCTGGTCTTTACTCCGTTGGCGCCTCAGTTCGAAGCCCGCGCCATGGACCAGGTGCGCGCCGCCATCGCCAAGCGGCAACGCTTCCAACCGGGGGACAAGCGGGCCATCCGGATGTTCGGGCGTGAGGAGTTCCGCCCCGTCATCGATGGCATCACCATCGGGCTGCAGGCTCTGTTGACCTTCATCGGGTGCCTGACCCTGGCGATCGGCGGCGTCGGCGTCATGAACATCATGCTGGTCTCGGTGGACGAACGCGTACGCGAAATCGGCGTCCGCCGGGCTCTGGGAGCCAAACGCCGCCACATCCGAATGCAGTTCCTCGCCGAAGCTTTGGCGCTGACCCTGGCGGGAGGCCTGGTCGGCATCGCCTTGGCGTATCTTCTTTCGGCGGCCATCGGCCCCATCTCCTTCGTCGGCCAAGCTTACGAGGACACCACCGGCCGGGGCGACATCCGGCTGATCATCACGCCGCTGGCGCTGCTGGTCTCCACCAGCGTCCTGATCCTCACCGGCGTCCTGAGCGGCCTCTTCCCCGCCATCCGCGCCTCCCGCCTCGACCCCTCCGAAGCCTTGCGGTACGAGTAGGTCCCGCATGCTACCATCGTGTTGCAATGGCTGCCAGGCGCGCGTTGATCACCGGGATTACGGGCCAGGACGGCTCCTATCTCGCCGAGTATCTTCTCGATAAGGGTTACGAGGTTCACGGCATTGTCCGGCGCGTTGCGCTCGAGGATCCCGAGCATCGTCTCTCCCGACTGACCGGCTTCGCCGGCCGGCTGCACCTCCATGCGGCCTCGCTCGAAAGCTACGCCAGCATCCACCAGGTCATCGAGAAGGTTCACCCCGAGGAGTGCTACCACCTGGCGGCGCAGAGCTTCGTCAGCTACTCCTTCGACGACGAGTTCTCCACCCTCAACACCAACATCAACGGCACGCACTTCCTGCTGGCCGCCATCAAGAACCTGGCTCGCGACTGCCGCTTCTACTTCGCCGGATCGAGCGAGATGTTCGGCCGCGCCGAACAGGTCCCCCAAAACGAGACCACCCCGTTCCACCCCCGCTCTTCCTACGGCATCAGCAAGGTCGCGGGCTTCGACCTGACCCGCAATTACCGCGAGGCCTACCAAATGCACGCCTCGAACGGCATCCTCTTCAATCACGAATCCCCCCGCCGCGGCTTCGAGTTCGTCACCCGCAAGATCACCTCCGGCGTCGCGCGCATCCGCGCGGGAAAGGCCAAGGAACTGCGCCTGGGCAACCTCGATGCCAAGCGCGACTGGGGCCATGCCCGCGAGTACGTCAAAGCCATGTGGCAGATGCTCCAGCAGCCGGAGCCCGACGACTACGTGGTCGCCACCGGCGAGACCCACTCCGTTCGCGAGTTCGCCGAATTGGCCTTCTCCGTCGCCGGCCTCGACTTCCGGGACTACGTCGTAACCGACCCGACCCTCCACCGCCCCGCCGAAGTTACTCTCCTCCTGGGCGACGCCGCCAAAGCCCGCGAGAAACTCGGCTGGAGTTACCACATCCGCTTCGAGGACCTGGTCCGGGAAATGGTCGAGTCCGACTGCCGCGCCCTGGGCGCACCGCTCTAAGCACGGAGCACGCAAATGATGGAAGACTTCGCTCATGCAACGTTGGGACAACTCGGGTGCCGGGTGTTCCGGCTGGGGTTGTCCGGCACTTACCGGCCGGGAATGGACGTCATCCACAAGGCTCTCGACGCCGGCGTGAACTACCTGTTCTGCTACGGCTTCGACGGGCAGATCATCCGCACCGTACGGGAGATGCCACCCGCCAGGCGTGAGAAGGTTGTTGTCGCAACGGGCGCCTACAACTACATCTGGACTCACCAGGATCTCCGCAAGACCCTCGAACAGCGGCTGCGGCAGTTGCGCACGGACTATATCGACGTCTTCCACTTCCTCGGGGTGATGAAACCGGAGCAGTTTCCCGAGCCGCTCCGCGAGGAGCTTCAGCGTCTGAAGGAGGACGGCCGGGTCCGCGCGGTGGCGATGTCCTGCCACGACCGCAAGTTCGCGGGCGAGCTGGCCGAGCAAGGCGCGCTCGATGTCCTGATGATCCGCTACAACGCCGCGCACCCCGGCGCCGAACAGGATATCTTCCCGCATCTGGAAAGGCACCGGCCCGGGATCGTCAGCTACACTGCAACGCGCTGGAGCTTCCTGCTGCGCCGTCCGAAAGGATGGCCAAAAGACGGGCGCATTCCGACAGCCGCCATGTGCTACCGCTTCGTGCTCTCCAATCCGCACGTCGACGTCTGCATGACCGCCCCGAGCAACGGGAAACACTTGGAAGAGAACCTCGCCGCCATCCAACAGGGTCCGCTGTCGGACGAAGACATGCGCTTCATGCGCGAATTCGGCGAGGCCGTACACCGCGCGAAGCAGTGGTTCATGTAGCCGCCAGCCGCGCCCGCTGCCATAATCAAGGTCGGAGGTTCGCCGCACATGGAAACCGCGCTCGCAATCGATCAGGAACTGAACCCCTGGCTGGCGGCGGAGGCCCGCTTCGACGAGGCGGCCGCCCGACTGGGCCTGGATGACGGTCTTCGTAAGGTGCTGCGCCTGCCCTCGCGGGAGATGACGGTGAATATCCCGGTGCAACTCGACGATGGGCGCATCGAAGTCTTCACCGGCTACCGGGTGCAGCATTCGATCGCCCGCGGCCCCGCCAAGGGCGGCATCCGCTTCGCTCCCAACGTCACCCTCGATGAGGTCCGCGCGCTGGCCGCCTGGATGACCTGGAAATGCGCCGTGGTCAACATCCCCTTCGGCGGCGGCAAAGGCGGCGTGATCTGCGATCCCCGGGTGCTCTCCGAAGGCGAGTTGGAACGGATCACGCGCCGCTATACCGCCGAGCTGATCGATTTCATCGGGCCGGAGAAGGACGTGCCCGCTCCGGACATGAATACCAACGAGCAGACCATGGCGTGGATCATGGACACCTACTCGATGCACATGCGCCACACCGTGACGGCGGTCGTCACCGGCAAGCCGCTCGATCTGGGAGGTTCGCTCGGGCGCACGGAGGCCACCGGCCGGGGTTGCATGATCGTCACCTTGCAAGCGTTGAAACGATACGGGCTCGAGCCGGCGTCCACGCGCGTGGTCGTCCAGGGGCTCGGCAACGTCGGCGGCATGGCGTCCAAGCTGATGCACGAGCGGGGCTTCAAAATCGTTTCGAATATCGAAGTGGACGGCGCGGTCTACAATGCCAATGGAATCGATATTCCGCGCCTCCTGGAATACCGCCACCGGACCGGGTCGATCCTGGGCTTTCCGGGAGCCGAAGAGATCGGCCGTGAAGAGGCTATGTTCCTGGACTGCGACGTGCTCCTGCCCGCGGCGACAGAGAACGTCATCACTTCGCGCAACGCGGCGAAGATCCGCGCGAAGATCCTCTGCGAGGGCGCCAACGGCCCCACGACTCCGGCTGCCGACCTCATCCTGGCAGCCAACGGCGTCTTCGTAATCCCCGATATCCTGGCCAACGCGGGAGGGGTCACCGTCTCCTACTTCGAGTGGGTGCAGGACCGTCAGGGTTACTTCTGGAACGAGGAACTCGTAAACACGCGCCTCGAAGAGCTGATGGTCGCGAACTTCGATCAAGTGGTGGCTTACGCCGGCAAGCACTCGGTCAACAACCGGATCGCCGCCTACATGCTGGCGATCGACCGCGTCGCCTTCGCCGTCAAGTTGCGCGGCATCTACGCATGACATCCGATGCCTCCACGCCGCTCATGCGGCAGTATCACGCCATCAAGCAGCAGGTGCCTCGCGCGCTGCTGATGTTCCGGCTGGGAGATTTCTACGAGCTGTTCTACGACGATGCGGTCACGGCGGCGCGCGAACTGGAGATCACCCTCACTTCGCGCAACAAAGAGAAGGGGCAGGCCGTCCCCATGTGCGGCGTCCCCTACCACGCGGCCGAAGGCTACATCGCGCGCCTGATTCAACGCGGCTACCGCGTGGCGATCTGCGACCAGATGGAGGACGCCCGCTTCGCGAAGAAACTGGTCAAGCGCGAGATCACCCGCGTGGTCACTCCCGGGACCGCCACGGACTCCGCGCTGCTCCGCTCGCGCGAGAACAACTACCTGGCGGCGCTCGCGCCCGGCGGGAATCGTGCGGGCCTGGCGCACGTGGACGTCTCCACCGGCGAGTTTCGCGTCACGGAGTTGGAGACGGCGGAAGCGCCGGCGGCCGTCGAGCAGTTGGGCGCCAAGGAGATGCTGGTGGCCGACGGCGCGCCGGTTGCGCCGGGGTTCGGCGCGTTGCGCACCGAGGTCGATGCCTGGGCCTTCGGTCACGACTACGCCGAGCGCACCCTGCGCGAGCACTTCGGCCTGCTTACGCTGGAAGGCTGCGGCCTGGGTGGCCGCAGCCTGGCGGTGGCCGCGGCGGGCGCCGTCCTGCACTATCTCAAGGACACGCAGAAGGCCGCCCTGAACCATCTCGAGCGGCCCACCTACTACGACCGTGCCGAGGCGATGGTGCTCGACACGGTCACCGCGCGCAACCTCGAACTGGTCGAGCCGCTGTTCACCGCCGACGCCGCCGGCAAGGAATCGACGCTGGTCAGTTTGATCGACCGCACCGTGACGGGCATGGGCGCCCGCCTCTTGCGGCGCAGGCTGCTCCGGCCGTCGCTCGATTTGACCGAGATCGAAGCGCGGCTGGACGCCGTCCAGGAACTGGTCAACGCCACCATCCCGCGCACGGAGACGCGCAAGACGCTCGGCGAGATGCAGGATCTGGAGCGGCTGCTCGCCAAGGTCACCATGGCCACGGCTGGGCCGCGCGAGCTGCTCGCGCTGGCGCGCTCGCTGGCCAAGGCGCCGGCGCTGAAGAACGCCATCGATACGACGCGCACATCGGCGCGTCTGGCGGATCTGCACGGCCGACTGGACGAGGTGCCGGAAGTCCGTGACCGGGTGCTGGCGGCCATCGCCGAGGAGCCGCCGGTGAATCTGGCCGACGGCGGCACGATCCGCGACGGGCATCACGCCGAGCTCGATCAACTGCGCGACATCAGCCGCAACAGCCGCCAGTACATCGCCGCCATCGAGACGCGCGAGCGAAGCCGCACCGGCATCCAGTCGCTGAAGGTCCGCTTCAACAACGTCTTCGGCTATTACATCGAGATCTCCAAAGCCAATCAGCACCTGGCGCCCGCCGATTACGAGCGCAAGCAGACGCTGGTCAACGCCGAGCGCTTCACCACGCCCGAGCTCAAGGAACTGGAGGTCAAGATCCTCGCGGCGGAGGAGAAGATCCTGGAGCTGGAGCGCGCGATCTTCGGCGAGCTGCGCGCGTTCGCGGCGGAGCACGCCGGGCGCATCCGCTCGACCGCCGCCGCCGTCGCGGAGCTGGACGTCACGGCCGCGCTCGCGCTGCTGGCGACCGAGAGCCGTTACACGCGCCCGCGCTTCTCCGATTCCGGGGAGATGCGCATCGCCGCCGGCCGCCACCCGGTCGTCGAGAGGCTGACGGAACGGGAAGCCGCGCGCTTCATCCCGAACGACCTGTTCCTCGATTCGGAGGCCAGCTTCATCGCCATCATCACCGGCCCGAACATGGGCGGGAAGTCCACCTATCTGCGGCAGGCCGCTTTGATTGCGGTGCTGGCGCAGATGGGATCGTACGTGCCGGCCGAGAGCGCCGTGCTGCCGCTCATCGATCGCGTCTTCACGCGCATCGGCGCTTCGGACAACCTGGCGCGGGGCCGCTCGACCTTCATGGTCGAGATGACCGAAACGGCGGTGATCCTCAACACGGCCACCGCGCGGAGCCTGATCGTGCTCGACGAGATCGGCCGCGGCACCGCCACCTATGACGGGCTGGCGCTGGCCTGGTCCGTGATCGAGCACATCCACCGGAAGATCCGGGCAAAGACGCTGTTCGCCACGCACTATCACGAGCTGACGGAACTCGCCGAGCAGTTGGAGGGCGTGCGCAACCTGCGCGTGTCGGTGAAGGAAGCGGGCGACCAGATCGTCTTCCTGCGCAAGGTGGAGCCGGGGAGGGCCGACCGCAGCTACGGCATCGAAGTGGCGCGGCTGGCGGGGCTGCCCATGGGCGTCATCGAGAGGGCGCGCGAGATTCTGGCGCTGCACGAGAAGACCGAACACGAGGTGACCGAGGAACTCACCCCGCATAAGACCGGCCCCGTGCAGATCCAGTTGTTCGAGCCCGTGAATTACGAGATGGCCGAGCGCATCCGGAATCTGAAGGTGGATGAACTGCGCCCGATCGACGCGCTGCAGCTGCTGAGCGAGCTGCAGAAGGAGCTGAAACGGCCGTGATCGTTGCGGGCATCATGAGCGGGACCTCTCTCGACGGCATCGACGTCGCGATTGTGGACATCCGGGGAAAGCGCATCTCAGTGGAGGCCTTTCACACGACGCCTTATCCCGAGCGCGTGCGGCAGGCGATTCTGGCCGTGTCGAGCGCGGCGGACATCGCCCGGCTGCATTTCCTGTTGGGCGAGTTGTACGCCGAGGCCGTCATGAAGTGCAAGCCGCGTCCGGAACTGATCGCCTGCCACGGCCAGACCATTCATCACGAAGGCGCGCCCGTCCGCTTCCTGGGGCGCAAGATCGCCAGCACGCTGCAGATCGGCGAGGCCGCGGTGATCGCGGAGCGAACCGGAATTCCGGTGGTCTCCGATTTCCGTCCCCGGGACATTGCGGCCGGAGGGCACGGCGCGCCGCTGGTTCCTTTCGTGGACTACCTGCTGTTCCGCCATCGCCGCCTGGGCCGCGTGGCCCTCAACATCGGCGGCATCGCCAACATCACGGCCATTCCGGGCGGCGCGACGCCGGAGCAGGTGATCGCCTTCGATACCGGCCCAGGCAACATGGTGATCGACGCGCTGGTCGCGGAGCACACCCAGGGTAAGTTGAAGTTCGACCGGGACGGACGGCTGGCTGCGAAGGGGCATGTGAATAAGAGGCTCCTGGATGAGTTACTCTCCGGCAGTTACTACCGGAAACGTCCGCCTAAGAGCGCGGGTCGCGAGCAATACGGCCGCGAGTACGTTCAGCGGCTGCTCGACGACACGGCTGCCGCTGCTCGACCTGATCGCCACGGCGACGGCCCTGACCGCGGCCACGATCGCGCTCGGCATCGAGCGCTTCGCACCCATGCGCGTGGACGAGTTGATCGTCTCCGGCGGCGGCGCGCGGAACCCACAGATCATGAACCATCTGGCGGCGTTGCTCCCGGGCGTGGCGATGGCGACCTCGTCGGATTACGGCATCGACATCGACGCCAAGGAAGCCATCGCCTTCGCCATCCTGGGCTACCAGACCTGGCGCCGCCGCCCGGCGAATCTCCCCTCCGCCACCGGCGCCCGGCGGGCAGTGGTGCTCGGCAAGATCACCCCGTAGCGCATTGACCTGACAGGAGTTACATGAAGCATAGGTTTGTTTGGCATTTTCTTGTTTTGCCCACCTGACGGCTTCTTCCAAGGCACCCTCCTGCTGCCCACATCTTACCGGACGAAAAGCGCCACAGACGGCCCCCGGTTCGCGATCTGGTAGAGCGGGAAGGGAAAAGAAGTGAAGGAGAGGCGTGACTCGTGTAGACTCGGATCATGAAGTCACAGCAGCGCTTGACCGCGATTATCGAACGTGAGGACGACGGTTTTGTGGCGTTGTGCCCCGAACTCGACATTGCGAGTGAGGGTGCGTCGATTGAAGAGGCGCGAAACAACCTCATCGAGGCGCTCACGCTGTTCTTCGAAACGGCTGCCCCGTCCGAAGTAGCCCGGCGCTTTCACAGCGAGGTTTTCGTGACTCAGGTTGAGGTGCCGGTTGGGTAAGCTTCGGGTCCTTTCAGGCTCGGAGATTTGCCGGATTCCCGGGCAAAACGGATTCGCCGCAGTCCGCCAGTGAGGCAGCCATCGGCTCATGCGAATGCGTTTGGAGGCAACCACGATAACCGTCCAAGTTCCGCTCCACGATTCGGTCCGATGTGGCACACTGCTGAGCATCGTCCGGCAATCGGAACTCCCGAGATCGTTGTTTGAGGCCGAGAAGTAGACAGTCGCTTCTCGAAGTCGCCAACAAGACAGACCTGCCAGCGGCGGCCTGACAGGCGTTACGCGAGATTGGCTCTGGTCGGCAGTTTCTTGTCTTGTCCCACCTGGCGCCTCCGTTGAAGAGGCGGTTCAGAGCCTCCAAGGGCGTCGAGATGGTCTCGACGCTGCACGCGTGGGCGCGTGCGCTACGTCGACGAGCCGGAAGGAGAAGAATCGAAGGCGGGGGCGTGACTGGTGTAGTATCGTTAGGAGCATCGCCACGACCAAGCCCACTCGATTAGGAGGGTGAGATGAAGAACATCGCCGTTTTGGCCGTCTGGACGCTGTCGGCCACCTGCTGCCTCGCGCAGAACCTGCCTGCCCCCATCATCGACATGCATCTGCATGCGTTGCAGGCCGCCAGCCAGGGTCCTCCACCCGTGAACCTCTGCTCCCCGCCGGCCGGATATCCGCCCGCCGACCCAGCCGCCGGGTGGACCGATACGTTCATGTCCCTGCTCAAGAACGCCCCCTGCGACAATCCCCTCCGGTCACCCATGACCGATCGCGAACTGATGGACCGAACTCTTGCGATCATGAAGCGGCGGAACATCTATGCGGTGGCCAGCGGGTCCATGGTTGAGACGTGGCACAAAGAGGGCGGTGATCGCATCATACCGGGGCTCGCTTTCACATTCGGGTCCGAAGCGCCCTCCGTGAGCGACATGCGCGGTCTGTTCAAGAGCGGTAAGTACGCTGTACTTGGCGAAGTCGGGATCCAGTATCAGGGTATCGACCCAGGCGACCAACGGTTCGAGCCTTACCTCGCGCTGGCAGAGGAGATGGACATTCCAGTGGCTATCCATATCGGACCAGGGCCGCCGGGCGCGCCGTACTTCCCTGGATCCGATACTTATCGAGCCAGGCTCCATAGCCCCCTGGTTCTAGAAGAGGTGCTGCTTCGTCATCCAAAGCTCCGTCTGAATGCGATGCACGCAGGCTGGCCGATGCTGGATGACTTGCTTGCCATGCTGTGGGTGCATCCGCAACTGTATGTGGATGTCGGGGTCATCAGCTTCGCAATCCCGCGCGCCGCTTTTCACAGTTATCTACAGAGGGTGGTGGAGGCGGGATTCGGGAAACGGGTTATGTTTGGCTCGGATCAGATGGTGTGGCCGGAGGCGCTTGAAGTCGCGATCGAATCGATCGAAACGGCGAACTTTCTGAACCAGGACCAGAAACGCGACATTCTCTATAATAATGCCGCGCGGTTCCTCCGCCTCAGCCAGGCGCAGATCGCCCGGCACCACGGAAAGTAGCCCGGTTGCCCATCTTGGCGTAGGATGGAAGGCGGCGATGGCAAAGGGCCGCGACAAACGGAGGCGGGTGGCCAAGAGGAAGAAGGAAATCCCCGTCCCTAGAGCATCGTCCCTGCCCGACGATTCGCCAAACGCAGGTGATCCCGATGCCTTGGCTTACGCCCCACGCAAGCCCAAACCTCACTTGAGTTCTGGCGCCATCGCGATGCCCGAACCGGAAGAAATAGAAGAAGAACTCGCCAGATCGTCACCTCACTTCCAGTGATGTGGAGTGGTTTGACCGGCTGGATCAGTTTGAGAGCACCCAACCGCGTCGGACGAAGGAGCCGGAACCGCTCAGGACGGGAATACCGCTATACAGCAGAGTGGCCGTGCGTTGTATACTGCTAGTCGAAACGTCACTTCCTTAAGGAGTAAAGTATGCGAAAGATTCATTTCATTCCCGTACTGCTGGTGGTCGCCGGAGTCCTCTGGGCCGCCGGTTGCGGCGGGCAGCGGTCGTCAACGATCGACTCGGAGCAGCTTGCGATGTTCGCGCCCCTGCCGGACACATTCCCAGCCAAGACCGGCGCGGCGACGGAAGACCAGATCAATCTGGGCCGTATGCTCTACTACGAAACCCGCTTATCCAAGAGTCAGCAGATTTCCTGCAACAGTTGCCATCTGCTCGACAAGTACGGCGTCGACAATAAGGTGACCTCGGACGGTCACAAAGGACAAAAAGGAGACCGCAATTCACCGACTGTCTATCATGCGGCCGGCCACTTCGTGCAGTTCTGGGACGGCCGCGCGGCGGACGTCGAGGAGCAGGCCAAAGGCCCGGTCCTGAACCCCGTCGAGATGGCCATGCCGAATGAGAAACAGGCCGTCGTAGTGCTGAAATCCATGCCCGAGTACGTTGCGGCCTTCAAGAAGGCGTTTCCACAGGAAAAGGATCCTGTGACCTATGACACCGTGGCCAGGGCCATCGGCGCTTTCGAGCGCAAGCTCGTGACCCCGGCGCGCTGGGACAAGTTCCTGAAGGGCGACCAGGCAGCCCTAACGGCGGAAGAGAAGACCGGCTTCAACCGCTTCATGGCCGCCGGCTGCCAGAACTGCCACTCGGGCATGCTTCTGGGCGGGAACATGTATCAGAAGATGGGTGCGGTGAAGGCTTATCCGGACCAGTCCGATCCCGGCCGCGCCAAGGTCACCAAGGCCGACTCCGACAAGCAGCTTTTCAAGGTGCCCTCTCTGCGCAACATCGAAAAGACCGGTCCCTACTTCCACAACGGAAAAGTGGCGGCGCTCGACCAGGCGGTGCTGGAGATGGCCGATTACCAGACCGGTAAGCAACTGAGCCCGGAAGACGGCAGGGTGATCGTTGCCTTCCTAAAAACGCTCACGGGAGAACTGCCGGCCGAGTACATCAAGGTGCCGGAGTTGCCCAAGAGCACAGCGGCGACGCCCAAGCCCGACATGGGGGATTAGCCCAAGTGAAGCTCAAGATAATCAAGATAGGGGCGCTGGCGCTGGCCGTGGTGGCGATCGGGATTCAGTTCGTGCGACCAGACGTGACCAACCCGCCCGCTGACCCCGGGGCGGCATTCGAAGCCGTGGCGAAGCCACCACAACCGGTCGCTGACGTCGTACGGCGCGCCTGCGTTGATTGCCACTCGCACCAGACCGTATGGCCCTGGTACAGCCGGATCGCGCCGGTATCCTGGCTGGTGGCGGGTGACGTGCGTGAAGGCCGGGCTCACCTGAATTTGTCCGAGTGGAACCTCCTCAGCGCGGAGGCGTCGCAACTGAAAATGCGCCAGATGTGCGCGGAGATGAGGAAGGGCGACATGCCGCTGCTGCAGTACAGGCTGCTGCACCGGGAGGCAAGGCTTTCCCCAGCCGAGGTGTCGGCGTTCTGCGAGGCGGCGCGGCCGGCGGCGGAAGCGAAGCTTCGGGCAGCAAACATGGGTGCCTTCGCCACTCACCAAGCGGTCGGGAATTGAGCAGTTGCCCGCGCAGCGGGGATAGCGCTCAAGGATTGCCGGCAGATCTTTGGAGGTGTTTGTCGGCAAAGTTCAAGTACTGCTCCCAGTCGTACACGGTGATGTCGTGTTTGCCGGGGCGGACGTGGTAGGCCACTGTGTTCTGGATGGGCTGGCCGGCTGCCGGCATCCGGTCAGTACCGAGATCCTGTTTGCCGAGCAGCCTGTAAACCGGGCCCGCCGCCACCGCGGACAGGAATTCGCCGCGGGGGTCGGCCCACAAGTCCTCCTCGGCGCTAGCTACGTAGAGCGGACGCGGGGCGATCAGCGCCAGGAGCATGTGGTGATCCACGGGAAGATCGTCTTCGCGGCCGCTGTAATTCTTGTAGTTGGCGTCGAACCAGTGCGGGAAGCTCCGGTTCAAGTCGGCGATCGTCTCGCCGAAACGGCGCCGGCTGAGCGCGGCCCCACCTTCGCCGGAGTCGTTTGAGATGACCATGGCGAAGCGCTCGTCCTGCGCTCCGGCCCACAGGGCGGCCTTTCCGAGGCGGGAGTGTCCATGGACGATCACCCGCTTGGGATCCACGCTTTTGTCGGCTTCCAGGTAGTCCATTGCGCGGCTCAGCGCCCAAGCCCAGGCTCCGATGGCGGCCCAGTCGTCGGCGGCGGGAGCCGTCTGCCCCGGCTTGAAGAAAAGTGGCCGGACGCCGAACTTGATCCCGCCGTCGAAATCCGGTTCGATGTCGTAGTAGTAGGCCGTCGCCACTCCGTATCCGCGCTCCAGGATCATGTCCACCGGCCAGCGGCTGATGGCGGAGCCTCGGGAATTTTCCGTTGCCGGTCGCTTCTGTTGCCTGCTCCAAACCTCTCCAAGGCGGATACCCGGATCGCGACTCACCGTGAGGTTACCCGTAAAGTTCAACCCCAGGAAAACCGGCACAGGATTCTTCGCCGCGGCAGGCAGGTAGATGAGGAGGTTCATCGCGGGCCCGTCCCGGTCGCCCGAGAATCTGACCAAGACCTCCTTGCGGATCGCCTTTCCCGCCAGGGCTTTTTCATCGAGCGACAGGAGATCGAAGGTCATCCCCTCGGGCCGGCCGGGGCTGCGTCCATAGACCTGGCTCCGGAACAGCTCGAGAATCTCGGGCCGGCGTTTGCCGAACCACGTCCCGGCGTCCCGAACCGGCGCACCGCTCTGAAGTACCAGCGGGTCCGGCAGGGTGTACTTGGGGACCTTCGCTTCATCGTAGTTTGCTCCGGCCTGCTGGGCATAACCCAGCGCCGCGAACATCAGCATTGCGATCAGGGATAAGGCAGTCACGGTGTGGCGGGCTCCCCTCGAGAAAATCGATTGTCTCTGAACCAAGGTTTTCGCCTACTGGCTATCGTAGGTCGATTGTACATCCAAACGCCTCCGTTGGAGCAGTTTCCGTCTCGGTTTGCGATTTGGCGACTGGGGCGAAGGAGGGGCGGTGACGGGTTGGATCAGCGCGCGGCCCGCAGGGCCTTGAGCTTCGGCTCGCGGCTCTTCGGGCTGTCCAGCGAGAACGACCGGGCGTCGCCGACCTGGTCGCGAATGTACGCCTCCGTCTCCGCTACCGCTTTCTTCATCGCCGTGTCGGGCTTGATGAAACCGATCCAGACAATCTCCGCGGCCGCCGGATCGAACTCCCACAGACCCACGAGGCGGCCACGGTCCAGGATTGCATGACTCGACAGATCGGCAAGTCCGCCCAGCGCGCGTTCGCCTTTGTCGACCGGCACGGAGCGGTCGAGGTCTTCAGGCGCCAGCAGACTCTTCAGGTCGCGCCGCAGCAGGCTGATGCCGTCGAGGCTGCTGACGAGCTTATACTGCGGCTGCTTCGGCGCCTTGAACGCCATCAGCTCTTCCAGATCCGGTGCGTGCATCCAGCGCGGGCTACCCGCCTCGAGCGGGACAAGATGGAGTGGTTCCATGGCAGCCTTACAGGTCTTCTGGCTCAGCCCGGAGAACCACTGGAACTCCGCCATAGTCGCCGGGCCAGCCCAGGAGAAGTAGCGGCGGGCGAGTTCTGTGATGCATTGCTCATAAGAGAGTCTGAACTTCGTGAGCGGATTGGGCGACCAGCGCATGTATTTGTAGCGCTGTTGGTCGAGGCGTCCATTCACGGGAACCCGCCGGATCTCGCCTTCGGCCTGCAGGCGTCCGAGGGCGACGGGCAAGCTGGTGATCATGCCTTTCCGCTTGCCTTCTTCCCCCAGATTGCGCGCCGCGGGGCCGACAGCGTCGCGAATCTGGCCCGGATCGAGCGGCGCGTTCTTGAGCGCCGCCACCACCGCGTCGCAGAGTCCGTCGATCTCCTTGCCGGTGACGCCGAGCCTGCGCGCGGTGTTCATTTCCGGTTCGCGAAATGGCTGCCCAACCTTCAGCCCCAGCGCGAAATCCGCCGCCGGCAGGACATACGTGCAGCCGCGAGCCGCCGGCAGTTCGTGGATTTCCGCCGCCGCTACCGCGGCGTCGGCCGATTCGCGAGAAACGCCGGCGCGTGAAAACAAGGTCAGGTACGGCCCTACCCCCGCCACCGATCGCGCCCATCCGGTGCCCGCCAGAACGCTCGCGGCGGATTTCCCCATCGACGATCCATCCAGCCGCTGGCGATGGGCCCACCAGGCACGCAGCAGAGAGTCGTTCATCGCGATTCCCAGTATATTCGGCTTCGAAGTTACGTCGCGGCCGTGTCGTCGTTTCAAGCCCTGGTTGGGAACCTTTGAATCTTCTGAAATAGCGGCAACGCAGGCCGGGAAGCCCGCGCCACTAAAGCGTGCGGCCCAGGCGGGAGATCACTTCCAGCAGGGCGCGGGTTACGTGGTACTGGGCCTTCCACGGGCCGGCCTTTTCCGAACGGACGCGCCCGTCGGCGCCGATGGACGTGTACCATTCCCCGTACCCGCGGTCCAGGAACTTGTCCTCTACGAAACGGGCCTGCTTTTCGAAGGCCGTCCAGTACTTGGCACTGCCGGTGAGTTGGTACGCGTTGAGGAAAGCCACCAGGGCTTCGGCCTGCTCCCACCATTCCTTGACCTTGGCGGTCACCGGACCGGCGACGGGCCCGGAAGTGTAGACGCCGCCATCCTCCTTGTCGAATCCGACCTCGAGGGCGTGGTCCACCAGCGCGAGGGACGCGCGGCGAACGGCGGCGTCGTTGGCGCGGCCGACGATCCGCGCGGACTCCACGATCAGCCAACTGGCTTCCAGGTCGAGGCCGTAGGCGCACAGGCGGGAATCGCCGTTCCGGTCGGCAGGCTTCCAGTCGTCGGTGAAATAGAAGCGGCCGTAGCCGCTGGGCCCTTGGCAGGGCGGCGGGGCGCCTCCGGCGCAGAAGCCCTGATCGAGTACGAACGGCAGCACGGTCAATCGTGTGTTACCGGAGAGGGGCGTTGCCGAGGGCGCGGAAAGCGGAATTCGGTACTGTCCCCGGTTGGCCCCAGAGGTTGCAGGAGATCGGAATGTCGGGTATATTGCGGGGCAGACTCACAAATTGGAGTGAAGGCATGGAAGATAGGCGAACATTTTTGAGAGCATCCGCGGCGGCGGTCGCGGCGGGCCGGAGCGTGCTCGGGGCCAACGATAGAATTCAGTTGGGACTGATCGGCTGCGGGACCCGCGGAGGGATGCTGCGACGGTTTTTCGCGGCGCACCGGGATTGCGCCATCGTGGCCGCCTGCGACGTATCAAAGAGCAGACTGGATCAGACCGTGGCCGCGATGGGCGGGAAGGCGGACGCCTATGGAGACTACCGGCGCGTGCTCGAGCGCAAGGATATCGACGCGGTCGTGGTCGCCACGCCGGATCACTGGCACTCGCCGATCACGGTGCAGGCCTGTGCCGCGGGCAAGGACGTTTACGTCGAGAAACCGGTGTCGAACACCATCAAAGCCGCTCAAGAGATGGTGACGGCAGCCCGGAAGTACAACCGGGTGGTACAGGTGGGCTTGAACCAACGATCGACAGTGCATTTTCAGGAGGCTGCGAAGCTGGTCCAGGACGGTTACCTCGGCCCGATTACCCACGTGGTGCTGTCCTACGGAGGGGGCTACACGCGGCCTCCCGAGCCGGTCACCGATCCGCCGCCGGATCTGGACTGGGAGATGTTCCAGGGTCCGGCCCCCCGGCGGCCCTACAAGGCCAGCCGGCAGCGAAGCTGGCGGAGCTACTACGACTACGGCGGAGGCCTGATCACGGATTGGGGAGTCCACCTGATCGACGTGGGGCACTGGTATCTCAACGCCAACACCAAGGCGCCGCTGCTCACAAGCGTGTCGGCGCAGTATGTCGATGTTCAAGTTCCCGAGCGCGACCAGGTGCCGGACGCGTTCATTTGCTCCTGGCAATACGACAAATTCGTGATGTCGTTCACCAACACCGTCATCCCCAACCCCGGCTTCGGTTTCGAGGGGAGCTGGTTCTTTGGCCCGCGGGGATGTCTGCTGGTACACCGCAACGGCTACATGATCCGGGCGGGACAGCAGGGCAGGCCAGCGGCAGGCGGGCCGCCGCCGGTCGAATCCCAGATGCATCCGGTGAGGGAAGATTATCAGAACGACGTGAACTCGGTCGCGCACGCGCGCAACTTCCTCGACTGCATGAAGTCGCGCCAGAGGCCGACGGTTGACATCGAAGTGGGATTCTACTCGACTCTCCCGGCGCTGCTGGCCCTGCTCTCGATCCAGCAGGGGCGGTCGTTCACCTGGGACGGGAAGGCGGCCAAGCCGGCCTGATGCATGGGGCGGCCCCGAGCAGCTACCGGGTCCGCCCGCCGGCATTCCCGGCGTCCCGGGAGACAGGCGCGCTCGAAGCACTGCTTTCGGTTGTGGACGCCGGACTGCTCGCCGCAACCGTGCCGGACGTACCCGCGGAGGTCGCCGTATTCGTCGTGTAGGACGGGGCGCTGGCGGGACTGCTCCCCCCGCTGTCGAAAGACGAGGAGCTGCTCGACGGGCGATAGAACTCCGCCAGGCTCCTTGGACTGTAGAACCGGCAACCGTAGAAGCTGCTGTACGTCCCGCTGTACGGGATGTAAGTGAACATCCCATAGGTGGAACTCCACCCCCACAAGCCTCCGCTGCCCCTCCGGCCGGCGGCTGCCTCCGCCGTCCGCATGTTCACCATGGCCAGATAGGTTGCCCGCTGCCCGCTCCAGCGGTCAAGAGCGTCGGTCTGCTTCGGATCGAACTTGCTTACGGCCCAGGTCCCGTCGAGGAGCAGCATCTTGCCCTTCCCGAGCCGTCACCCGCTTGCCGCCTGAGTTGACCTGAGCCTCCCCCGCGAACACGCGCAGGCTCGCCGGGTCCGCGTCCACCCGGAACACGCCCGGCTTCGTCGGTGAAATCGTCACATCCTTCCACAGAATTGTCACCGGAGCGTCCTTCGTCCCGCCGGCCATCTCCAGGACGCTCGAACCTCCCAGCACCTCATAGGTGGGATGCGTCAGAGAGTTCGACAGCAGCCGTATCGAGGTGTTCTCTGCCAGCCGAACGAACGAGCCGGGGTTTAAGAGGACCTCGGCCCATCCGGCCGACGTGCTCAGCACATCCTGAGGCTTCATCTGGGGAAATCTGCCGTTGGTCAGTTGCACAACGGAGTCGCCGAGGAGCACCAACCCCTCGGTGTTATTGATCATGCCGGCCTGGGCCGAGATCACCACCTGCGCCGGCAACTTCGCTGCCGCCAGCCCGCCCAGCACCGCCAGCACTGCCAGAAAGCTCGATGTCTTCATGGGGCGCCTCCCTTTCTCACCTTTACCACGCTGGTCAGACGACCCTCGATAAGTGGAAGTTACAACCGTAAAGCGAAACTCGCAGTGTCAGCCGTAGAAACCAATCGATAATCGATTCTGCAGAATCGAGCGGGAGCCCGGCGGTGATTGCGTTTTGGGGCTGAGGGGCGTACCCTGCCCTTATGAAACCCCTGGTTCTGTTTCTCGTCGCGGCATCCGTAACGCTTGCGGCGCCCCCGCAGGTGCGCCAATCCGGATTTGCGGCGGCAACCGGCGGCGCTCCAGAGGGTTGGAGGACCTGGGCTCCTCGCGCCGAACTGGCGCCGCGCACCTATGTGGACATCGCGCACGATCGCGGCCAGCCGGGCTCGCTGGCCATCTCCGGCAACAGCAATCCTGCCGAATTCGGCGGCTGGGAGTATACGGTGCAAGGTGTCGAGCCCGGGAAGTGGTACCGGCTCACCGCTTTCTACCGCGCTGAAGGAGTAGAGTACGAACCCGTCCAGGTACTGGCGCGGCTGGACTGGGCGGCCGCCAATGGCAGACGCGCGGGGCAGCCGGATTACGCCTACAAGACCGCACCCGAGGGGGCCTGGAACCGCATCACGCTGGAAGCCCCGGCAGCCGCCCAGGCCGCCGGCGTCAAGCTCCAGTTCTATCTGGCGAATGCGCCCCAAGGCACCGTGTGGTGGGACGACATCTCGTTCGAGGAAATCCCCGCCCCCGCGCCGAGGAAGATCACGGTCGCCTCGATCAACCTGCGACCGAGGAACACCAAGTCGAGCGAAGAGAGCGTGCGGCGTTTCATCGAGGCGATCGACAAGGCAGTTCCGGGCAAGACCGACATCATCGTATTGCCGGAAGGGATCACGGCCATCGGGACCGGGAAGAACTACTACGACGGTTCCGAGACAATCCCTGGACCGGCGACAGCACTGCTGGGCGAGACGGCGCGGCGACGCGGCACTTACATTGTCGCGGGCCTCTATGAGCGCGAGGGAATCGCTACTTACAACACGGCCGTGCTTATCGATCGCGCGGGGAACATAGCCGGAAAGTATCGTAAGGTCTATCTGCCCCGCGAGGAGTACGAGGGAGGCTTGACGCCGGGCAACAGTTACCCGGTTTTTCAGACCGATTTCGGAAGGGTGGGCATGATGATCTGCTGGGACGTGCAATATGCGGACCCGGCGCGGGCCCTCGCGCTGCGGGGCGCGGAACTCATTCTCATGCCGATTGCGGGCGGCAACGAGACGCTGGCGAAGGCGCGCGCGATTGAGAATCACGTGTATCTGGCGGCCTCGGGCTACGATTACCCGAACCACATCATCAATCCGACGGGCGAGGTGATCGCGCTGGCGGCTCAGCAGGGCACGGCGGCGATCGCCACCATCGATTTGAACCAGCGGTACCTCGATTCCTGGCTCGGCGACATGCGGGGCCGGTTCATGAAGGAAGTCCGGCTGGATGTGAAAGTGGAGCGCGATTCGATGTTTGTGGAGGGGAGGTAGGCGGCCGCAGGCGAAAGCGCCTTCGCCACTCACTTTGCGGGCACGAAGAGCGTGTCGAGGTTGAAGGAGATGCCCACCTGGGCGCGGACGTCGGACTCCTGGATCAGCTCGGTGCGGTTGGAGTAAGTGAACGAGAGCGGAATGCGGATGCCGTTCTTCGCGGCCGGGAATTCGAACTTGGTCTGGAACAGACCGATGTGTCCCCGATCCCGTATCTGCGCCTGGTTGAAGGCCACCAGGCCGAGCCCGAGCGGCTCCTGGTTGAGGAAGACATACAAGGCGGCGAAACTCAGCGTCGGGGCTCCGTAGTTGTTGACTTCCCGCAGCTTCCACTTGGCCTCGGCGCCGGCCCGGAAGTCGCGGAACGCACCGCGCATGCCCGGCCGCAGATCCGAGAAGAAGGACGCGGCGGCGTTGGCGGTGAGGTCGAGCTTCCGGTCGCCCCACCCCTTGGCAAAAATCAGCCGCAGGCTGTGCAGGCCGGGAGCACGCACGCCTTTCGCCATGTCGGGCCTCTGCAGGCTGTACTCCGCGGTCAGCACGGAAGCGTTGTCGACGGCCTGCCGCAGCCAGGCGTTCGCGCGCAAGGAGTCCAGCCAGGCGCGCCGCCGCGACGCGAGGTTCGACAGATCGCCCTGAATCTTGCCGAGCGCCGTCTTCACCGCGTCTTCAATCTGGCGCACGCGCTCCGCCTCGGCGGCCGAGCGATAGCCGGGGGTCGCTACTAACGCGACGAGGAGCGCCCGCAAGTCGTCGCGCAACTGGGTTTCCAAAGCGCCGGCGGCGGCCTCCGCGCTCAAGTCGGCGAAACGCTGGGCGGTGGCCCGCCACTCCGCGAGCGGCCGCGCGAAGATCGCGTGAAAGCGTGGACCGCTGGCTTTGCGGTGGTTCACCAACTCCGCGCGAACAGTGAATTCCGCGAACTGATTGTCGAGCGTCTGCAAGTCGGCGAGCTCGGTCTTCTTCTCGCCGCGGCTGGTATCGAAGGAGGCGGTCACGCCGACCCGGTTCCAGAAGGCGGAGCACGCCGCGTCATCGCGCAGGGCCACGCCGGCGGCGTTGCTTCCGGAGACGCAGAACAGACCGGCGGGGTTGGCCTTGATGCTGATGGTGGAGCCGGAGACCGTGCGGGTCATCGAGCCGGTTTCAAACCCTACGCCGAAAACCGCGGGCAGCAGCGGGCTCAGCACGGCCGAGGTAGAGCCCGACGCGCCGCCGCTCGACCCGTTCTGCACGTCCGCGCGCCGGAAGGCAAGGATCTCCTGGAACGCCCGCTCGCCGTCGGCGGCCGTGCCGCTCATATCCGGGACGCCCTTGGCGTCGAGCAATTTCACCCGGATGGCACTATCGATCAGATCGGCAATATCCGATTTCTGGTCCGCCTCGCTCGATCTGGCGAGGCCGGAGATTTCGAGGCGCAGAGGAGACAAGTCCTGGGCCCGCAGCAGCGCGGCGGCCACAATTACGAGAAACGCGTATCGTAGGATGCGCATAAACACCCTCCTAGCGGTACAGGAACGTCAGCGTGATGGTGCGGGGGTTGATCGTTGGACGGGAGCCTCTAGTCGTGGCCTGATCGGCTAGCGCCGAGGTGATGGTGACGATGTAGCGAGAGTCCTCCGGAGCGTCGTCCGGAAACCAGCAATCGACGTTCTGGATCAGATCGGCGCCGGGTCCGGTGCCCGGATCGGGAATCTGGTAGCCCATGGCGCTGTGGGCAGGGTCCTCCTGCTCTTGCGCGACAGGAATGGAGCCGGTGACCTGGCCGCCCTGTCTCACCTGGACGCGACTCGCCACAGCCTGGCAGATCGGCAGGTTCCTGGCGGCGACTTGGACGGTAATCGGAAAGTCGGCCGCTCTTGACCTCGTACTTGCGAATATCGACTTCTTGCATGGGAATTTCCGCCTCCTTCCCGTTGCAGTGGATCGTAGCATAGCTGATTGAGCAATGTCGGGACAAGACGGGAGTCTTGTCCTACGGGCAGATGATTGTGCTAATCTGGCCGAGGCCCCCATGGCACAAACCCGCATCAAATCGCAACTGATGAGCGCCTCCGAAATCGACCGCACGCTGGTCCGCCTGGCGCACGAGATCCTCGAGAAAACCGCGGACCTGGACAAGCTCGCCTTCATCGGCATCCGGCGGCGCGGAGTTCCGCTCGCCGAACGGCTGGCCGCGAAGATCGAGACCATCGAGAAGCGCAAGGTGCCCGTCGGCATCCTCGACATCAGCCTCTACCGGGACGACTTGTCCACGATCGCCGACACGCCCGTGGTCAGCCAGAGCGAGATTCCCTTTTCGGTGGCCGGCAAGGACATCATCCTCATCGACGATGTGCTCTACACGGGCCGGACCGTGCGCGCGTCTCTGGACGGGCTCTTCCGCCACGGGCGGCCGAGCCGCGTGCAGTTGCTGGTGCTCATCGACCGGGGCCACCGGGAGTTGCCCATCGAGGCGCGCTATATCGGCCGCAAGGTTCAAACCAGCGACAGCGAAATCATCGAAGTCAAGTTTCAGGAGATCGATCAGACCGAGAAGGTGCTGCTAGTCGAACGATTGGATGGGTGACGCATGCCGGCAGGAATGCTAGGAATCGAGGAGTTGCCCCGCGGGGAGATCGAGGCCATCCTGACCCGCGCCAAGGACTACCAGCCGCTGCCGGACCAGACGTTCCGGCGGCTGGACATCCTGAAGGGCAAGATGATCGTGAACTTGTTCTTCGAAGCCTCGACGCGCACGCGGACCAGCTTCGAAATCGCGGCCAAGCGGCTGGGCGCGGACGCGATCTCGATCACGGCGTCGGGCTCCAGCGTCTCCAAGGGCGAATCGCTGGTGGACACGCTGAACACGCTGGTGGCCATGCGCCCGGACGCCATCGTGATGCGCCACGCGGCCAGCGGGGCGCCGCACTTCCTGGCGCGGCATCTGCCGACTCCCATCATCAACGCCGGCGACGGCACGCACGAGCATCCCACCCAGGCGCTTCTGGACGCGCGCACGATCCTGGACTACCGCGAGTCGCTGGAGGGGCTGCGGGTGGCGATTATCGGCGACATCGCGCACAGCCGCGTGGCGCGGTCCAACATCTATCTGCTCTCGAAGTTCGGCGTGGACATCGTGCTGTGCGGCCCGGCGCCCCTGGTGCCGCAGGAACTGGCGAAGATCGCGCCCGGCGTGCGCCTCTCGCATGACATTCGGGAAGCCATCCAGGACGCCGACGTGATCATGATGCTGCGCGTGCAGCTCGAGCGGCAGCACGAGGCCGCCTTCCCCGCCGGCGAGTACTTCCAGTTCTTCGGGCTCCGGCTGGAGCACCTGGAACTTGCCAAGCCGAATGCCATCGTGATGCATCCCGGTCCGATCAACCGCGGCCGCGAAATCGCCTCCGAGGTGGCGGACTCGCAGGTATCGGTGATCCTGAACCAGGTGGAGAACGGCGTCGCCGTGCGCATGGCGGTGCTGGAGCGGATCTTAGGTTGACCATGTCGAAACTGCTCATCCGAAACGGACGCGTCATCGATCCCGCTAGCGGGCGGGACCAAATAGCGGATGTTTTGATCGAGGGGGGCTTGATCGCCGCGGTGGGCGCGGGGCTCGACGGGGGCGGAGCGGAGGTGTTCGACGCCGCGAGGCTGGTGGTGGCGCCCGGGTTCATCGACATGCACGCTCACCTGCGGGAACCGGGCTCCGAACATGCCGAGTCGATCGAATCCGGATCGCGCGCCGCCGCGGCGGGCGGTTTCACCTCCGTGTGCGCCATGCCCAACACCTCGCCGGTGAACGACAATCCCACGGTCACCAGCTACATCATCGAACGCGCCAGCCGGCACGCCCTGGTCAACGTGTTCCCCATCGGCGCCATCACCGCCGGTTGCGCGGGCGAAGCGCTGGCCGCGATGGGCTCGATGAAGAAGGCCGGCGCCGTGGCCGTCTCCGACGATGGACGGCCCGTCATGAACGCCCGCGTCATGCGCCGCGCACTGGAAACCGCCCATTCTCTGGAGCTCCCCGTCATCCAGCACTGCGAGGACCTGAATCTGAGCGCGGGCGGCGACATGCACGAGGGTTTGGAGGCCACCCGGCTCGGCATGCGCGGCATCCCCGGCTGCTCCGAGGACGTGATGGTCGCACGGGACATTCTGCTCGCCGAATTCACCGGAGCCCGCTACCACGTGGCGCACGTCTCCACGCGGCGATCGATCGAGCTGGTGGCACAAGCCAAGGACAGGGGCCTGCCGGTCACCTGCGAGGCGACGCCGCATCACATGTCGCTGGCCGACGCCGACATGCGCCCTTACGACAGCAACTACAAGATGCGGCCGCCGCTGCGGTCGCGGGACGATGTGGCCGCGGTGGTGGAGGCGATCGCCCGCGGCGTGGTGGACGCCATCGCCACCGACCACGCGCCGCATCCGGGCAGCGAGAAGATGCAGGAGTTCGAACGCTGTCCGTTCGGCATCATCGGCTTCGAAACGGCGCTGGGCGTGGCTCTGGAGACCCTGTATCACACCGGTCTGGCGCCACTTCGGCGCATCGTGCAAGCGTTCACGACGGGGCCGGCGCGCATTCTCAACCTGAACCGCGGCACGCTCGCGCCGGGCGCGGTTGCCGACGTCACGCTATTCGATCCGGAGCGCCCCTGGACCTACGACCTGAACCGGTCCTTGTCGAAGAGCCGCAATTCGCCGTTCGACGGCAAGATCTTCCGCGGCGGCCCGATGGCCACCATCGTGGACGGCGAGGTCGTCTGGCGCAGGGAGTAGCGCGCCTGTCCGGCGGCTGCCGGACCGCCAGGACCTTCCGTGGTAGCCTCGGAGATCGACTTCTCTGATTTCTACTCTGGAGGTTTTGTTGTGTTCTTGAAATCCGCTCTGATCCTTACCTTTTGCGGAGCCGCCCTCGCCGCCCAAGCCCCGTCCATGCGGATCGCGCTTCCGGAACGCGTCCGGCTCCTGGAGGACCAGCGCGTGGACGTCGTGATCGAAGCGCGCAACTTCTCGGCCGGCACGCTGCGCGTCACCGCCAACGGCCGGGACCTCACCCGGCTTTTCAGCGCGGCGAAGTCCGCCGATCTGGACTGTGACGCCACCACGGACGCCGTCTTCCGCGCGGACCGCATGGGCTTCCCCGCCGGCCCCGTTCGTCTCGAAGCCACGCTCACCACAACCGGAGGCACGTTGACGACCTTCCGCAACATCCTGGTCCAGCCGTTCAAGCTCCCTAAGCAACGCAGGAACGTGATCGTGTTTATCGGCGACGGCATGAACGAGGAGTGGCGCACCGCGGGACGCATCGTGAGCCGCGGCGCCCAGGCCGCCTCCGGAGTCCCCGGCCTGCGCGAAGGGTTCTACGACAATCTGCTCGAGATGGACAAGATGCCCGTCTCGGGCATGGTCATCAACCACGGTTTGGACAAGGTGATCCCCGATTCGGCCAACAGCGCTTCTGCGTTGACCACCGGGAATAAGACCTTCGACGGAGCCGTCGCCGCATTTCCCGACGGCACCGATTGTTCCTGGGCGCGTGGCGCAACCCTCGCCAACAGCTCCACGTTCCTGGATAATCCGCGCATCGAAACCATTGCCGAATATCTGAAGCGCCGCTTCGGCTACCGTGTCGGCGTGGTCACCACCGCCCCCGTGGCCGACGCCACCTCCGCCGCCCAGGGCTCGCACATGGGCGAGCGCGACGCCTCCTTCGAAGTCATCAGCCAGTTCCTCTCCAATCCCATGCTCGAAGGCAGGCCGGTTGTCGATGTATGGATGGGCGGCGGCAAGGAGAGCTTCGATCCCGACATCCGCGCCGACGGCCGGAATTTGGTTGCCGAATTCGAGAAGCTCGGCTTCAAGACCGTCTTCGACGCCACGCAACTCGGAAGCGTCACGGCGTCGGACGGCAAGGTCCTCGGACTCTTCCGGCGTACCACCAAGGTCACCACTCACGCCAGCAAGATCCGGCCGTCAGCCGCGGGTACCATGAATGTCGCCTACGACAAACTCGGCCTCACGCGTCCGGGCAGCGAACCGCTCCCCGAGTTTGGCACGTGGAAGAATCAGCCGTTCCTCGACCTGATGACGCAGAAGGCCATCGAGGTCCTCAGCGGACCCAAGGGCGACCAGCCGTTCTACCTGATGGTGGAAGGCGCTTCCATCGACAAGCAATCCCATTCCGGACACTCCGCCGGAGCTACCTGGGACGTCATTGAATTCGACAAGGCCGTGGGCGCCGGCCGCGCATGGGCCGCCAAGCGCAAGTCCTCCGACACGCTCCTCCTCGTCACCGCCGATCATGGCCAGCCGATGATCATCGTCGGCCTCGCCGACATCTCCGACGCCGACCTCTACGACCGCAAGCCCACCCACGCCATCACCGTAGCGACGCCCTCGGGCAAGATGACGCAGAACATCTTCAAAGACGCCAACGCCACCATCCGGGCTCAAATGCCGTATGCCAGCTTCGGCGGCAGGACCGGCGCGCCCGCGGAGAGGACTCAGGACGTCTACGCCCGCATGGGCTTCCCCGACTACGTCGATGCCGACGGCGACGGCTACCCCGAAAACCGCGAAGTCAATGGCCGGGGCCGCATCCGCCTCGCTCTCGGTTTCCGCACCGGCAACCACACGGCATCGACGCTGCCCATCACATCCGAAGGTCCCGGAGCCGTCCTATTCACGGGCTACATGGACCAGACCGACGTCCCGCTCAAGATCGGGGCCGTCCTCGGCGGAGACACCCGGGACATCGACCGCCTGCTGCAGAAGACGATGAAGAATCGCGACTTTCCGCGAACGTTTGGCAAGTAGAGTTGGGCAGGCGCTTCCGCCTGCCGGGGGCTTCGATCAGGCCACTTTCGATTTTGGAGCGACCTCGCGTTCGATTTTCCGAAGCTTCTCCCGGCGCGCCACGCGCAGGTCGTACTCGGCTTGCAGGCCCATCCAGAATTCGGCGCTGGTTCCCAGGTAGCGGGCCAGCCTGAGCGCCGTGTCCGCGGTGATGCCGCGCCGGCCGCGCACGATGTCGTTCAACCTTGTCGCATCCACCGCCAGCGCCCTGGCGAGCCGGTTAACGCTCATGTCTTGCGGCTTGAGGACATCCTCCCGCAGGGTTTCGCCCGGATGAATGGGCGGCAGTAGTTTCGCCATAGGTTCTCCCGTCTATCTCAATGGTAGTCGACGATCTCGACCTGGTCCGCGTCGCCGTCGCGCCACACGAAACAGATCCGAAACTGGTCGTTGATCCGGATGCTGTGTTGCCCGGCGCGGTCCCCGTGGAGAGCTTCCAATCGGTTGCCCGGCAAAGCCAGATCCCGCAAAGTCCTGGCCTGGTTGAGCTGGTACAACTTGCGCCGGGCGGTCCTCTCAATCTTCTGAAACCGCTTCGAAAACCGGTCTTGAAAAACCTCCCCGCTTTCAGCGTCGCGAAACGACCGGATCATCTCTTTTAGTATATAGCGTTACACGATAAACGGCAAACATGTCCTCTGGGCGACAATCGAGGCTCACCGATCCGGCCTTGGTTCGGCGGGGTCGGAAGAAGCGCGCTGTCTCCGACAAGGCCTTTCTCGTGGAGAGATCGATGGCCTTCAGCACGAGCCTCGTACTTCGGCTGATGTGGCCCCATAGGATCGTCAGACCAACCATCAATACCGCGTAGGTGGAAACAGTCGACCAGAAGATGAGCACGTGGACGCGATTGGAAAACTCGGCTAGCTGTATAAATCCCCAAAGAAAGAGCACCTCCACTGCGGTCAGCAGGATCACGAATAGGACGTAGCGCCGCTCAGAACGATCGCTCCGGTCCAAAGCGTTCCGGCGGGCGGAATCCCAGGGTTGTTCTGTCATGGTTGAGTTTCTCCTCCAGCATTCATTTGCGGGCAGGCCGCGCGATTGCGCAGCCGCGCGAGACCATAGGCCAACCGGGACTTCGCCGTTCCCGGCGGGATCTCGAGTACCGCGGCGACTTCCTCGAGACTCATCTCTTCCAGGTAGTGCAGCACGATGACAGCGCGACTGGCCGGCGGCAGGTCATCGATCCAATCGAGAAGACGAGGCTCCCATTCCTGGGCGAAGCTCTCGCCGGCAGCCGTTTCCAGAAGGTCCAGGTCCAGGATCTCCTCGCCACGACGTTTCTCCGAGCGCAAGTGCCGGAAGCACTCCCGGCTGGCGATGCGAAAGGCCCAGGGACGCAGAAGCTCGGGATCCCGCAGCCAGCGAATCTTGTTGCAGATTCGAAAGAGCACGTCTTGGAGAACGTCTTCAGCCATCTCGCGACGCGGCATCAGTTTCGAGATGTATCGGTAGAGTGGACGCTGCAGCGCGCCGAGGACGCCGTCCAGGACCTCGCGGTCGCCGGCGATCGCCCGAATCACCGCCAGGCCGTCCATATTCCAACGCTCTGTCATGTCCAACACTCACTAAGAGTGCCAAAAGCGGAGAACTGTTCGCAGCGGGGCGAGGATTATCTCGCCGAGGTATGATGGGGACGGCGCCGGCAGCTCGCTTCTGCGAGTCGGGGTGGAGCTCGAACGCGCAGGAGCGATGACGATGTCTTTCCCTTCGCCAGTCGGGCGTGAGGAGCAAGGGGAACTCCTCGAACGGTTGCGAGCGCTGTTCGCCAACGTCGATGCCGGCGCTCGTGAAACGTACGAGCAATGGCGGCCGAGCCTGCGGCGTCGCGCCTTCACTCCGGGAGCCTGGAATTTCGCCGCCTACCTCGCGTTGCGCCGGACGGACTTGCGATCGCTCCAAACTGCCCTCATGCCGCTGGGACTTTCGTCCCTCGGCCGCTGCGAGGGTCGCGTACGACCGAATATCGCGGCGGTGATTGAAGCCCTTGCAGGGCGATGCGGCGAACCGGTGAGCCGTCCGGCGACCAGCGCGCGGGCCTTCTTTCGCGGGGAGCGGTTGCTGCGGGCGGAAACGACGCGTGTCTTTGGGCCGCAACGCTCGAACCGCGCGGTGCGCATCATGGTCACGCTGCCCACGGAAGCCGCGGACGACGGCGACCTCGTCACGGCACTGGTACGCGCCGGGATGGATGCCGCGCGGATCAACTGCGCCCACGACGACGTCGATGCATGGCGCAAGATGGCCGCGCACGTCCGGGCAGCCGAGCGACACCTCGGTTGCCGGTGCGTCGTGTACGCGGACCTGGCCGGGCCCAAGGTTCGCACGCTCGAAGTTCAAGCGCGCGACGGCGCACGGGTCTCGGTCGACGACCGCATCGCGCTCGTGCGCAGCTTGGGCGATGCGAGGCCCGGCGAAACGGCGATCACCTGCACGATTCCCGAGATCCTGGATCAATTGCGCGACGGCGATCCGATGTGGATCGACGATGGAAAGATCGGCTGCGTGGTGGAACGCGTCGATCCATCGCGCGCCGACCTTCGCGTCACGCAAGCGACGAAACGCGGCAACCGGCTGCGCCCGGACAAGGGCCTCAACTTTCCCCAGACGGACATCCCGGCGCCGCCTCTCGGCGCCGCCGACCGCGAGTCGCTGGCCGGGATCCTCGATGTCATCGATGTCGTCGGATACTCGTTTGTGCGCAAGGCCTCGGACATCGCGACGCTGCAAGACGAGCTCGCCCGGCTCGGCCGGCCGGGCCTGCCGCTCGCCCTGAAGATCGAAACGCTCGAAGGCGTCAACAACCTTCCCGCGCTGATCGTGCAGGCAGCGGGACGCCAGCCGACCGCGGTGATGATCGCGCGCGGCGATCTGGCGGTCGAGATCGGATACCGGCGGCTCGCCGAGATGCAGGAAGAGATCCTGTGGCTCTGCGAGGCCGCCTCGATTCCGGTGATCTGGGCGACGCAAGTGCTCAACGAGTTTGTGAAGACGGGCATGCCAACGCGTGCGGAAATAACAGACGCCGCGATGGCCGAACGCGCGGAATGCGTCATGCTCAACAAGGGCAAACACGTCGTTCGGGCCGTGGAAGTGCTCGACGACCTCCTCCCGTTAATGGAGGCGCACCAGTCGAAGAAGACGTCTCGCATGCGCGCGCTGCACTCCTGGCTGCCGGACTGACACCTTCGGAAAAGGTGCTTGGGCTGGAGGTCTTATCCGGCCGCGTCGATGGCTTGCACGATGATGGCGCGCTCGCGGGGGTCGGAGGCGTCGGGCGGCAGCGCGGTATCCACCGAGAAGTCGATGCGCACATCGGACTCGCCCGTCGGCACGGGGAGTTTCCGCTTGTACTCATACTGGCCGGGCGCGGTGTAGCGCTCCTCGGGTAAGTTCTCCCCATTGGCGATGGCCCGCAGCGTAACCGCTCCGCACGAGGCGAGCACCACCTCGGGGACGTAGACCTTCATCAGGATCTCATCCACGCTGGTGAAGCACGAGCTCTCCACTCGAATGGCGAAGCGTCGTTCCGTCCAGCGCCAGCCGCTCTCCTCCGGCAGGTGCCATCCCTTTCCGTAGAGGATGACGGCTCCGGAGTTGATGTACTTACTGCGGGCAAGGCAGAAGGCGCGCTGTCCCGCGATGCTGCCGGGTCCCGACTTGCCTTCGTCCGTGACCAGAAAATAGTCGCGGATTTCCCAGTTCGCCCGGCCTAGCAGGCGCCGGAACCCGGCGTCCGAAAAGAACCAGTAGTTGGTGCTGTCGCGGTTGACGTCATAGACGTCCGCCAGAAACGCCAGAGGAGCGCCCGCCACGTTCTCGTAGAGGCCCGGAACGTACTCGGTAATCGCGGTGCTCAACAGGCAGTAGCGGGCGTGCTTGGAGAGCTTCTCCAGCACATGGAACGGATTCTTCAAGTGGTACAGCAGCCCCAGCACGACAACCAGGCCGTATTCGCGGGCCGGAAGCGCGAACTGCGAGTCGATGTCCATGGGGAGGATCCGCACTTGCGATCCAAGTTCGGCGCGCAGCGCCCGGATGCCGAGCATGCCGTTGAAGTTGCTGATGGGGTTGTCGATCGCCTGCACATCGCATCCCAGAGATTCCAGAAAGAACGCCAGCTCGCCGTCCGCGGAACCGATGTCGAGCACCGGTTTGCCGCCGGCCAGCTCGAGGAGTTGCCGGCTCTCGGGTCCCACCAGCCGCTCGATGGCCAGAAGATTGGCGAGGGTATCGTTCGGATACCACTCGAAATCCCCGCGGGCGCGATCCCGGGCGGATTGCAGCTTGGCGCGGAACAACTCCGCGAGTCGGCTCAGAGCCGGAGTATCACTCACCTGGACAGACCTCAGCCAAGAATATCACCGTCGAAGATCGCGTTCCGCTAGCCACCTAACATTAGCAAAATGAAAGGATTTCTTGATTCATTGCATTTTCCCCGTTCCCGGAGTCAGCGAGCCTAGAATCACCCGACGACCGTCAGAATGCGAGTTTATTCCGTGTTCTTCGCGACCCGAGGGCCGCCCGCCGCATCAGGAATGGTGTGCAGGGGTGATGGGTGTACCGGCTGGACGATTCTGCTCCCTTGGAGTCCCTGCCGGGATGTCGCGGCAATAGCTTCCAATCCTTGTTGGATGCCGATAGCGCCGGGCAGCACGGCAGAGAAGGGGTGTGATGAAGATTCTGGTGATCGAGGACGAGGAGAAGACGGCGGCATATCTCAGAAATGGTCTGTCGGAGAACGGTTTCATCGTCGATACCAGCGGCGACGGCGAGGAAGGGCTTCAGCTTGCCAAGCAGTCTACGTATGACCTCTTGATTCTGGATGTTCTTCTGCCGCGTCGCGAGGGCTGGTCGGTTCTCCGCGAACTGCGACGCATGGGCAACCAGACCCCGGTGTTGGTTCTCAGCGCCATTGGCTCCGTAGATGAGCGTGTTCGGGGACTAGGTCTGGGTGCCGACGATTATCTGGTCAAGCCTTTCTCGTTTTCGGAACTGCTCGCCCGCATTCGGTCCATTCTCCGCCGGGGCCCGGCGCGTCAGCCGGAAGTATTTCGGGTGTCGGATCTGGAGGTCGATATTCCGCATTTCAAAGCCAGTCGGGGTGGAAAGCGCATCGACCTCACGCCCAAGGAGTTTCAATTGCTTTCACTAATGGCCCGCCGGCCGGGCGAGGTATTCACCCGTACGGTCATTGCCGAGCAGGTCTGGGGTATGAACTTCGACTGCGATACCAACGTAGTGGATGTGCACATTCGAAGGCTTCGCTCAAAGATGGACGAGCCGTTCGCTACGAAACTGATCCATACGGTGCGAAGCCTCGGTTATGTCCTTGAACTACGGTGAGAGCCAGCAGCCTGAGCGAGCTCCGGGTGGCCCGAAGCTTCCCTGGTCGCTAGCACGCCGGTTGACCGTGTGGTATTTGTCTTGGTTCTTCACCCTGGCGTGTGTAGTGACGGCGTTCTACTACTTTGGGCTGGCCCGCGGCTTCGCGGCGGTTGATGACGATCTCCTCCTGGAAAAGATCCAGGTCTTGAGCAGGCTATTGAGTCAGGGGAAGGGCTCGAACGCCCAGCTCGCTTGGGAGGTGGGGCCGGAATTGGAGGACGGGCAGAGCCGACACTTCTATACGCGGATCCTGGACGGCAGGGGCAAACCGGTTATGCAAACCCCGGGGATGGCCCAACTGCTTCCCCTGGAAGCGTTGCCCGTCGCGCCACGTTCGGACGAGCAGGGTAGCCTCCTGATAAGTGGTCCGTCCGGTCGCGTGTTTGGCGTGATGGTGGTGGCCGTGCCCGGCAGCCGCCCAAGTGAGAAATGGATCATTCAAGTCGCATACGATCGCACGAGTCTGGAAGTAGCACTGACGAGGCACGAGAGCATGATGGCGGTGGTGATCGCGTGCGTTTTTTTCGCCGCCTTGGCACTGGGCCATCGAATTGTCCGCAGGGGGCTCCGGCCCCTGAGGGAAATGGTGGATGCGACCCGGCAAATCCAGGGTTCCAACCTCGGCCAGCGCGTGCATCTCAAAGATCCGGCCCTCGAACTGGCATGCTTGGCGGAGAGCTTCAACGAAATGCTGGATCGACTGGACCGGTCCTTCAAGCAAGTCTCCAAGTTTTCCGCGGACATCGCGCACGAACTCCGGACTCCTCTGACCAACCTCCGTGGGGAAGCTGAGGTCGCCCTCAGCAAGGAACGGCCGGTCGAGTATTACCGCGACGTACTGAGTTCGAGTTTGGAGGAGTACGAGCACATTGCCGGAGTTATCGACCGGCTGTTCTTCCTGGCCCTAGCCGAGAGATCGGAGGGTTGTCTGGAGCGGAAAATGGTCGATATCGGCGAGGAACTTGGATCGATTGCGATCTTCTATGAGCCGGTTGCTTCGGATTTGAATCTGAGTATCGAGCTGGCTGCCTATGGCGATCTTCGCATGCATGCGGACCCAGTCCTCGTGCGCCGGGCTGTCAGCAACCTGGTCTCGAATGCAATCGCCCACACGCCTCCTGGCGGAACCGTTGGGCTGGCGGCCTACAAGCAGGCAGCGGCGATCCGCGTGATAGTCGCCGATAGCGGGACGGGCATCCCGGCCGAACACCTGCCGCACGTATTTGATCGCTTCTATCGTGTGAACCGCCACCAGCGCGGACGCTGGGACGGAGCCGGCCTCGGCCTCAGTATTGTCAAGACTGTCATGGATCTGCACAAGGGCGTGGTGGAAATCTCCAGTGCGCCTGGCCGTGGAACGTCCGTCATCCTGGAGTTCCCCCTGATTACGAACTCGTAATCCTCGCGTCACTCTCTCTACAGAATCACCCCCTACCCTGTAATCAGTACGAAGCTGTATAGATTGGAGTTGGGAGAGTGAAAACTGTGAGTGAGATGGCGGTAGCACGCCCTGACGGCCTTACGATCCACCCCTGGTTCGCGATTCAGGTCAGATCACGACATGAGAAGAGCGTTGCGCACATCTTATCGGACAAGGGTCTGGACTGTTTTCTCCCATTGTGCCGTGACCGGAGGCAGTGGTCGGATCGTGTTGCTCAAGTGGACCTGCCGCTGTTCTCAGGCTACGTCTTCTGCCGGCTGAATCTATCGAACAGGATGCCCGTGCTGACGACCCCTGGAATTGTGCGAATCGTGGGAGTGGGGAGGAGTCCGGTGCCGGTGGATGAGTCCGAGATCAGCGCCGTTCAGGCGATCGTCCGATCCGGCATGTCCGCGCATCCCTGGCCGATGCCCCAAATAGGCGAGTGGGTGGCCATCGACAGGGGGCCGCTGGCGGGTCTCGAAGGGGCCTTGATCGGTATGAAGAGCCAACTGCGATTCGTGGTCTCGGTGACGATGTTGCAGCGCGCCGTCGCCGTCGAAGTGGATGGCGAATGGGTTCGAAAGGTTCAGCGCCCCGCGCAGATGCATCACGCCGCGTGAGTTCAAGAGGACTTGCCGAGGACAAATGACGGAAGTGGCAATGACGAGAGAGCACGCGACCTTGTGGTGTGAGTGCGTAACGGATTTTTCGCGCTTGCAGGAATTGGCTCCGGAGTGGCAACGGCTGACGTCGCAGGATCCTCAAGGCCGAGGTATTCCACCTGTGGAGTTGGGCCAGCGCCTTCTCGAAGACCTACGACGGCACGGTCTCTCCGTGCGTGTTCGTCGTGCGTCGGGAGCAGCGGATCGCCGGCATTCTGCCGCTGGTGCGCCGAGGCAACCGGCTCGAGTTCCTGGGTTCTCCGCATTCCGACTACAACGATCTGCTCTGCGAAGAGAGCGACGCTGCCGCGGTGCTTGAAGTCGCCCTGGACTCTCTGCTTCACCGGCAGGCCGATTGGGAGTACTGCGCCCTGGACAAGCTGCCATCGCATTCACGCATTCTCCGATACTGGCGCGAACTGCCGCCTCGCCAGCGGAAGCATCTCCAACTCATCTTTCTGTGTCCGTGCCCGACGATCGCTGCTGAACGAGGACAGGGAGGCGATGCTCAAGAGGCTCACGGGGAAGCGGGACCAGAGGCACCACCAGAAAGCTCTCCAGAAACACGGCCGCCTTACCTTCCGGCACCTCGAGACGCGAGAGGAGGCTCGCGAGCACCTCCCCCATCTTTTCGACCAGCACATTGCTCGCTATGCGTGCAGTGGAATCGAGAGCCAGTTTCTACAAGCGGAATCGCGCGAGCTTTTTTGAGGCGCTGGTGGAAGAACTGGATCCTCGCACTCAACTCAGATTCGCGGTGCTGGAAGTCGACAACCAGCCGGTCGCGTACCATTTCGGCTTTCGCCATAAGCGGAAAGCACACGCACTACAAGCCGACATTTGACATAGACCTACTGGGAGTCGGGGCCGGGTGACGTACTATTGCAGCACCTGTTTCAGTACGCGCTGGAAAGCGGACAAAAGCGAGTTCGATTTTACCGTCGGGGACGAATCCTTCAAGTACCGCTTTGCAAATCGCATCAACAGGAACTACACCCTCTACATCGATCGACATCCCGCGCGTGCGACGACCCTTTTCCGAAAGCTTGCGCGGCTGGCCCGCCAGACGGCACGGGAGAACCCCACGCTGAAGAGCTTCCTGAGAGGCGCCGCGCATCACCTGGAGGCTGCCCTGTCGCATACGCGCGGGCTGGTCCGCGGAAACGCGGTGCGCGCGATCTGCCGTAAAGCAATTCGGGTACACGCTGAAGTGCTGTTCTTCTCCAGCACGCCGCGGGCGCTGCGTGAGGCGCCGAACGACGCGGCCATCTCCCAGGCGAGTCTGTCCGACCTTGCTCGACATTTCTCTGGAATACCGCGAGTCTCTGAACGAATCCGTACTGCGCGAATACAGGGGGCGCCTGAGACGTGGGGATCGCGCCTTCGTTGCACGCAGCACCGATAGTGAGCTCTCCATCCTTTGGGTAAGGCGAAGCGCCGAAATCGCCGTCGCGGAACTCGGTCCCCGGTGTACGCTTCGGCTGCCGGAACCGGTCTTCGTGATCTACGACGTTTGGAATTCGTCGGGTCGCGCGGCTGGGGACGTGCGGCCGGAAGTCCTTCGCGGACTGGCGCAGCAGTGCGCGGACATCGAGCTTTGGACCTATTGCCTGAGCGATCAGCCACGGCGCGCGTCGCGCTCTCGAGGATGCTGGTTTCAGGCTGCGACAGCGGATGGACTATCGTGCCTGGCTGCATTGGTTCCGTCGCGGCAACGTGAAACCGCAGGTGGAAGCGCTCGATTCCGGCCGGGAGACCGCGGCGGCTTAGTGACCTATGGCAGACACCATTGAAGTTCTGGATCGGCTGGCTGGTTTGAGCCTGGTGCACGCCGGCGGAGGGGACGTCGGCCCCGGGGTGCGAGTGGTCCGCACTCTGCAGGAACTTGAACAGGTCCAGGCGGGGTGGGATTCGCTGGCATTCGAGCTGGGCAGCCCGATGCTGAATTGCGACTGGGCGAAAACCTGCGCCGAATTCTATGGTTTGGGGTCTCGCTTGGAGATCCTCGTGGGCGGATCGCCAGGGCCAACGGCTGTCGCGCCGCTTTTTCGGTCGGGGAGAGTTGCCGGGCGGCGGGAACTCATTGGAGCGAGCGAGCTCGGTGAGCCGATGAACCTCCTCTATTCCGAGCCGTCGGCCGTCGAACCGCTAGCCAGGGCTTTGGCGGAGTCACGGTGTGCCCTACTCTTCAGACGACTCCCGGCGGACTCCCCTGTCATCGACGCCTTGAAGCGGGCTTACCGGGGAAAGGGGTTCGTGGTCTGCGCCCCTTCCGGAGGTTATCTCCGGCTGCCTCTGGACGGGAGCTGGATCGAGCCGGAGCGCCATGTCAACTCGGGACGCCGATCCGATCTGCGACGCCTGCGCAAAATTGCCTCCAAGTCCGGGGAAATGCAGTTCGAGATCATCAAGCCCCAACCGGACGCATTGAATCCGCTGCTCGACGAAGCCTACGACGTGGAAGCATCCGGATGGAAAGGGGCGGAGGGATCGGCACTGGCTCTCGACCGGCGCCGCGGGCCGTTCTTGCGCCGCTATGCCGCCGCGGCTTGCAAGCGCGGAATCCTTCGCATCTGTTTTTTGCGCTTAGGCGGCCGGGCGGCAGCCGTGCAGATCGCAATCGAGGTCGCCCACGGCTTTTGGCTTATGAAGATCGGATACCGCGAGGAGTTCGCGCGCTGTTCGCCGGGCGTACTGCTGATGTGCGAAACCATTGGGCACGCCGCCAAGGCCGGCCTGCGGACCTACGAGTTTTTGGGAAGGGATGAAGCTTGGCTCCACATGTGGAGCCCCCTCAGTTGTCCTTGTGTGTCGATAGCCGCCTATCCGTTCAATGCACGAGGCATGCTTGCCATAGGCCAAGATGCGGTAGCCCTATTTCGGCAGAAACTGCCGGTGATTTGGAAATGGCGATGAACAAGTCTCTCCGCACGTGGGTCTCGATCGTCTTGCGTCCGCTCATCCATCGCGCCTCGCGCGCATACGTTGCGGGGACGGATCTTCCGTCGGCGCTGCGAGCCGCTCGTGAGTTGCGGGACCATGGGGTGGCTTGCACGCTCTGTTATTGGGACGGCCCCGACGACAATCCCGAGTCGACTGCTGGCCGATACCTGAACATCGTAGATGCGCTAAGCCACCAGAAGTTCGACGGCTATCTTTCCGTCAAGGCGCCAGCGCTGAAATACTCACGAGCGCTCTTCGGCCGAGTCCTGGACGAAGCGCGGCGCCAGGAGGTTCGGATTCACTTTGACGCTTTGGCGCCGGAGACCGTCGATCCGACATTCGCCCTGATTCACGATTTGCGGCCGCGCGACGGCGAAGTCGGATGCACGCTGCCGGGCCGTTGGCGGCGCAGTATTGCGGACGTGGATCGCGCGATCGAACTGGGGCTAACCGTGCGGGTGGTGAAAGGACAGTGGGTGGATGCGGAGGACCCCGAATGCGATCCCCGGGCCGGCTTTCTCGAGGTCATTGACAGGCTCGCTGGAAAGACGAAGGGCGTCGCCGTGGCCACTCACGATGCGACGCTCGCAAGAGAGGCGCTGACGCGGCTCCGGGCCGACTCGACTCCCTGTGAGTTAGAACTCCTTTTCGGCCTGCCGGCGCGCAGATTGCTCCCGGTTGCGATGGATCTGGCGGCGCCCGTGCGCTACTACATTCCTTACGGTAGTGCGTGGCTGCCTTATGCGGCGGGAGAACTGATGAAGAACCCTCGCATCGCGTGGTGGGCCATCCGGGACGTACTCTTCCCGACTCCAGAACCATCGGCTTTACCAGCGCTTCGTTTCTCGAAGAGATAAGGTCTCCATGGCGTTAACCAACAGCAGGCCGCTCGAGCGGCAGAGAGGAGTACCGGAATGTTTCTGAGACCTACGGTTTTTGGCTATGCGGCGTGGCTGTTCTGTATGGGCATCGCGCCAGGGGCCCAGAATCCATTGGCGGTGGGCGGTCAGCCCGCTGCGCCGCCCGCCGTCGTGAATGGCTCCTACCGGCTTGGACCGAACGATACCATCACCGTGCAGTGCCAGAATGTGGATGAGTTCACGAACACACCGATTCGCATCGACACGGACGGGAATATCACGCTGCCACGGCTGGGGAGGATTCAGGCGGCAGGCTTGACCGTCCAGCAACTCGAAAGGGATCTAACGAGCAGTCTTCGCACGTATCTCCTGGAACCTCAGGTCGTCGTGCGACTGGCTGAAGCGCGCAGCCAGCCGGTGTCGGTGGTTGGCTCGGTCAAGAGCCCGGGGGTGCATCAACTGGAGGGGGCTAAGACCCTCCTCGAGGTCCTGTCCCTTGCGGGGGGCCTCAGCGATGACGCTGGACGGATTGTGAAAGTGACGCGCCGCCCGGAGTGGGGTGCGATCCCGCTGGCGACGGCCCATCAGGACGAGACAAAGCAGTTCAGCGTGGCCGAGGTCGATTTGAAAGAGCTGATCGCAGCTCAAAACCCAGCCGACAACATCGAGATCCGGCCGAACGACGTAATCTCCGTGCCCAAAGCCGAAGTGATCTATGTGGTTGGCGAAGTTCGCAAGCCCGGAAGCTTTACGCTCTCGGCCCGGGAGTCCCTTTCAGTTTTGCAGGCCCTCTCGCTAGCGGAAGGACTCGCGCCTACCGCCAATGGCGGCAAGGCCAAAATTCTGCGCGGTGGGACCGAAGGTGTGCGCACGGAGGTCCCTGTGAATCTTGCCAAGCTGCTTTCCGGGCAATCTACCGATAGCCCGATGCGGGCAGGGGACATCCTCTTCGTTCCGACCAACAAGGCGAAAAGCGCCGGAGTCAAGACGCTGGATGCGATCATCACAGCCGCAACGGGCGTGGCCGTTTACCGGCGCTAATGGTTTATGCGACGGCCCTAGCAGGCCGTTGACACGATCATCCAGTACGGGAGCGGACCAATGGTCCGCCGCCGCTGGTAATTGTGGGAAAGGACAACAGTGCGATTTGGACAAGCTCATGGAACCCCACCAGCTTCGGGTGGTCCGCCGCCTCTCCGCTCCGGCCACCGGACAGGAGGGGATCTCCAGCACATGCCTCCCGACCTTGGCGGACAAACACCGATTACCCCAGAGTTAGTGAGTTCCTTCGCGCCATTCGCTCAAGGGCAGGCACCCGTGGGATCGGTGGGAGTGGACGCCTTGGTTCGTCTTCTATGGCGCCAGAAGTTGCGGCTGTTGGGGATGACCCTATTGGGTATTCTCCTCGGCTTGGCCGCGGCCCTCTGGACGCCTCCCAGTTACCGCGCGCGGACAGCGCTACAACTGGAGGGGTTAAACCAAGACTACATCCTTCGGGATGCGCCCGCCTCCTCGCCCCCCATTGTCAACGCCACGCCGGAGCGCTACCTTCAGAATCAAGTCAAACTGCTGGAAGGCGAGACGCTAGCCCGCCGTGTGGCGATGAAGCTGGGGATTGGAGCACCCAAGCCTAGCTGGCTGGAGTCGAAGCTGAATCAACTCCGCAAGCTGGCCGGGATTGCCCCACACCGTCCGATGACGGCGGACGACTACCGCATCTACACCGTCCAAAAAGCGATGACTGTCCGCACATCCCTGAACTCGGAAGTGTTGGAGGTGTTTTTTGACGCAGCCGATCCTTACACTGCTGCGAAAGGAGCGGATCTGGTTGCCTCGGAGTTCGCGGCTCTGAACCTGGAGCAACGCTGGCAACGAGTGAGCGACACCACCCAGTGGCTGGGCAATCAAACGGCGGAGCTCAAGCGAAAGCTCGAGCGCGCCAGCCAGGCTGCAGAAGCGTACGCCGCGGCCTCAGGGCTGGTGTTTTCCGGTGCGGGAGCGCAGACCCTGCCGGAAGAGCGCATGCGGCAACTGGAGGAGTCGCTCGGAAAGGCTCTGACGGACCGCGCGGCAAAAGAGGCGGCGTATCAGGCGGCAACGGCCAATCCAAAGGCGTTCGTGAACGCCGCCGTATCGGGGCCGTCCCCGCAGTACGAAACTCAGTTGCAATCCCTGCGCGGGCGGCTGGCCGACTTGAGGACGATTTACACACCCAATGACCAGAAGGTGAAGGGGATTGAGGTTCAAATCGCAGCGCTGGAAGATGCGGTTGCCCAGCAACAGAAGGATACGCTAGGCAGGCTGCAGACCGAACTTGTGGCTGCACGCTCGTTCGAAGAACGGGTTTCACGGCTGAACACCCAGAACCTGGAGAGACTCGTGTCTCAGTCGAGCCACGAGATTCAGTACAACCTGCTGAAGCACGAGGTGGCGGCCACTCAGGAACTGTATGATTCGATGGTTCGGAGGGTAGAGGAAGCGGGGATGACCGCTGCCCTCCAATCGGCAAATGTCCGCGTGGCGGACCCGGCGCGACCTCCAACCGCGCCCTTTTCGCCGAACTTCCCCCTCAATCTCGCCTTTGGACTGGCGTTCGGCCTGGTTGGAGGTGTGGTCCTGGTCATCGCACGCGAGCGACCCGACGTAGTGAGGAACCCCGGCGATTCGGTCGGGCTAGATTTTCCCGAGCTCGGGGCAATCCCGGCCGCCAAGCATGACCGCGAGTTTCAACCGAGGGGCCTGTCGCTCAGTATCACTGCCAAAGACAGCCCGCTCGAGTTAGTGACATGGAACCAGGAGAGATCCTTGCTCAGTGACTCGTTTCGGGCGGCACTAGCCTCGATTCTGTTCAGCAAGGCAAGGAAGAATCCCGCCACGAGCGAACTGCGGGCTCAAGAGGGCCGGCTGCTGGTGGTCACAAGCGTGGACCCGGGGGAAGGAAAAACGACGGTGGCAAGCAACCTCGCGATCGCCCTCGCGGAGACGAATCGCAGGGTTCTGCTGATCGATGCCGATCTCCGCCGCCCCAGGCTCCACAGCGTGTTCAACGCGTGCAACGACTGGGGGCTTGCCGACCTGCTGCAGACATCCGAGTCGGAAGATGAAGTGCCGCTGGATGTTCTTGCCCGCCCGACCAGCATACCCCGTTTGTGGCTGGTGCCGAGCGGGCCTGGGGTCGCCGCAATACCGGGCCTCTTGCATTCGGACCGTTTGAGGAGGTTACTGCGGCGCTATCGGAAGGAGTTTGACCTGATTCTTGTCGACACTCCCCCGATGGCTTTTCTCCCGGATGCCCGCGTGGTGGGGCGATTGTCGGATGGCTTGATCATCGTCGTCCGTGCGAACCGAACCAGCCGTCAATCGCTCTGGACAGTCCGCCAGAGACTCATTCAGGATCAAATCCCGGTGCTAGGAACGATCCTCAACAACTGGACGGACGCGGAGCGAAGCGCGCGGGCGTACGGGGGCTATTACAGCTAGGCGTCCGGCGAACCGGTCTTTCGAGGGCTTAGGGCTGTATTCACAATCATGGCAATAAGAGGCCTGCACATCGAGCGGAGTCTGAGAGCCGACTTCTCGTGGGCGCTTTCAGGCAACATGGTGTATTGGGCGTGCCAGTGGGGCATCATCCTGGGGCTGGTGAAGCTCGGTACCACCGCGCAGGTCGGCGAATATGCTCTGGGGATGGCCATAACCGCTCCCATTGTTCTGTTCGCCAACTTCCAATTGCGGGCTCTGCTGGCATCGGATGTGGATGGCCGGCAGTCCTTCAGCCAGTACATGAGTTTTCGCCTAGTCTCGCTCAGCGCGGGGCTGCTCCTGGTCGCAGGGGTCGTTTTCTGCACGCAGCCAGCAGCCTACCGCGTAACCATCCTGCTGATCGGGGCCGCACAGGCGCTCGATTTCACCAGCGAGTGCTACTACGGGATGATGCAGAGACACGGCCGGATGGACAGGGTGTCCAAGTCTCTCATGATGAAGGGTCCGCTCTCGCTCACGGCTCTCTGGGCGGTGATGTTCATGACGAGGAGCGTGGCTTGGAGCGTGGCGGCCCTGGTGGCAGGACGCCTCTGTGTCCTGCTGCTCTACGATTCCGCGCTGGGTTTCACGTGCAGCACGGAAGACCGCACCAGCGCGGTCCCCTTTCGATGGGACCTGAGCGCAGCACTCCCGTTGATGCGAATGGCCCTGCCCCTGGGAGTCATCTCCACCATCGGCGCCTTAAGCGCAAACGTGCCTCGATACTTCATAGAGGCGCACAGTGGCAGCGCCGAGCTCGGCATCTACTCGGCCATCGCCTCTCTCATAAGCGCGGGCTCCCTTGCGATATCCTCCGCCGGCCAATCCATCTTGCTGCCTGTCGCCAAGGCCTGCGCTGAACTCGACCGGGCGAAGTTCCGCAGCCTTACCGCGCAAGTCATGGCGCTGGGTGCGGGCTTGGGAGGCTTGGCCGTGGTTGCGTCCGCGGTAGCGGGGCGGCAAGTGCTTACAACGCTCTTTCGGCCCGAGTATGCCGAGCACGCGGATCTCTTTGTTCGCTTGATGGCAGTGGGGATGGTTGGCTTCATCGTCTCCGGACAGGGCTATGTCATGACCGCTGCCAGGAGGCTCAAGCCTCAAATCCCTCTGTTGCTTGTCGGCGCGCTGGTAGCCACCGGAGCGTCGGCGGTGCTTGTGCCGCAATCCGGCCTTCTGGGTGCGGCTGACGCGGTTCTAATCGCAGGGCTGGCGCAGTTGGCGGGCGGCATGCTGATTCTGGGCAGCATCGACCGGCAACTCCGGCCGCGATCCGAGGGTGCGTACAGGGGTACTGTCGCATCGATCGGCGCAGACTGAACTTTTCCCAGAAGTACACGGAAGATCGTGGCAACCTATCTGCCTACTAGTTACGCGCCGGCCGGCGCGGACATGGTTTCGGGCGGGGCCCTTGGCGCCAGCCTGGAACGGCTGGCGTTCGGCTTTTTGTGCGCGCTTGTGGTACTGCTACCGTCCGAGGAGCACTTTCCGCTTGTGGGTGGTTTCTTGCTCAGCCGATGGGTAGGGCTGGGCGCGATCTCCCTGACACTTCTGCGGACTTTGGCGACCTTGCGAATGCGAAGACCGAGTGTGCTGCACTACCTGATGATCGCCACGGTTGCCTGGGCAGGCGTGAGTATCGTCTGGAGCGTCGACCCGGGCAGCACGATCACCCGCTTCGCAACCTACCTGCAGTTGCTGCTCGTGGTGTGGATGATTTGGGTCCTGGCATTCACGGCAAGTCGGGTCCAGACGCTCCTTCTCGCATACGTTCTCGGAAGCTGCGCGCCGGCGATGTCCACGGTTCAGGACTTCCTGGTGGGACGCAACCTGTCAAAGGAGTATGCGGATCGCGGAGTCACGGTCTGGGACACCGCGCGATACGCTGCCGACGGCATCAACGCGAACGATCTCGGCCTGCTTCTTGCGCTAGGCGTTCCCATGGCTATCTACTTTCTGGCGCGATCCAGGTCGAAGATCGTCCTCTGTCTTTGTTGGGTCCAACTCGCCCTGGCGTCGGCGGCAACCTTGCTCACCGGATCCCGTGGGGGAATGATCTCGCTGGCAGTGGCCTTCGGCATGTTTCCCCTGATTGTGCCGGTCATGCCGAGATTTCGGAAGCGCCTTTCCATAGTGATGCTGGCAGGAGTGCTCGCCGGCAGCGCGTATATGGTTCCGGCTCAGACCTGGCACAGGCTCTTGAGCGTTGGATCGGAACTCTCCCAGGGGACGCTTACACATCGGACCGTGATCTGGGCGGCCGGTTGGGACGTCTTTCAGGAACACCCATTCCTGGGAATCGGCTCGGGGGCTTACCCGGCGAGCGTTCTGAACCGACTGGACATTGCGATCGTCGCACACAATACGTTTCTCTCGGTCTTGGTGGAGTTGGGGGTCATCGGCGCGCTGCTGATGGCGGGACTGCTGGCGAGCATGTTCTATAGCGCCATGCGCCTGCCCTACCTGGAGAAGTGTCTTTGGATCGTGCTCCTGTTGACGTGGACGGTTGGGGTGTCGGCGCTTACCTGGGAATATCGCAAGGCCACTTGGTTTCTGCTGGGAATGCTGGCGGCGCAGGTGGGCTGCGCCGAGCCCACCTGCGCCGCCTACCGTTGGCGCCTCCCGATGCGCACCGGGCGCATGCTCCCGCTGTCTTCCGAATGCGCAAGTCATGAGATTCGACACCGAAGTTGATCGAATTCGCACTGAATACAAGCGTCGTGCGCGCGAAATCCCAACCGATTCGTACGCCTGGAGTAAGCCTTGGAACTTGCTGTTTCATCAGCATGTGGTCCGTGGTTGTATCCACATGCTTCAGCGTGCCAAATTGTATCCGCTCGACGGCTGGCAGATCGCTGATGTAGGCTGCGGTGACGGGACTTGGCTGCTCGAGTTCATGCAGTGGGGAGCCGACCCCCACCTTCTTTACGGGATCGACCTGAGCGCGGAGCGTATCGAAGGAGCCGGTCGGCGGCTCCCTCAGGCCGACCTGCGAACCGGAAGCGCCTCGGAACTCCCCTGGCCCGACGAGTCGTTCGATTTGGTCACGCAATTCACGGCGTTCACGTCCATCCTGGACTCCGACTTGAGGCGAGCGGCCGCGGCAGAGATGCTCCGGGTTTTACGGCCGTCCGGGGCCATTCTGTGGTTCGATTTCCGGTGCAACAATCCGCGAAACGGCAATGTCCGTAAGGTTGGAGCGCGCGAGCTACGCTCCCTGTTCGGTGAGTGCGAAATCGAGCTGGAACCGATTCTGCTGGCGCCGCCCATAGCCCGGTTTGTGACTCGGCGTTCCTGGGTGCTGCCGGAGTGTTTGAACGTATTCCCGTTTCTGCGCACGCACTACCTCGGTTTGATACGCAAATCCTAAACAGGGGCTTCCCCCGTTCGGAGACTTTCCATGCCTCATGTTTCAAGCGCGCTCCGCGTCCTGCACGTCCTTCCGAATATCCAGCCGCATAACTGCATTGGCGGAGCGGAGGTGATGGCCGGCGACCTGATGGCCAGCCTTTCGGAGACGCATGAAGTGGCGGCCCTCAGCCTGTATGGGCTGACCGGCAGTCCCATGGAAGTGCGGTTGCGGCGGGCGGGTGTATCGCTAAGGCATCTTGGGAAGCGGAAAGGGTTCGATCCGAGCGTCCTCTTTGGCATCGACCGCGTGGTTCGCGAGTTGCGCCCTCACGTGGTACACACTCACCTCTACGTGCTCCGGTACGCCCTCCCGGCGCTGATGCGCCGTGCGGTCCCGGTGGTTCTGCACACAGTGCATAACCAGGCGGAGTACGAGGCCGACTTTCTCGGCCGGATGGTACAGCGGTTTGCATTCCGGCGAAAGGTCATTCCGGTGGCCATCTCGAATCAGATCGCCCGTAGCGTGGAACGCGTCTACGGCATCCCGTGCAAAGAAGTCATCCCGAACTGCATACCATTGGAACGCTTCACAGGGGAACCGGCCGACCGCATGCGTTGGCGCGAAGAGCATGGTTTCAGCCGCGACGTTGTTCTATTGATCTCCGCCGGTCGTCTGGAGGCTCAAAAGGACCCGCTCAACCTGGTGCAGGCCTTCGCCGCCGTTGCGGATCCGAACGTTCACCTGCTCATGCTGGGCGATGGTACGCTCCGGCCGCACGTCATGGAACTTGTGCGGTCACTCAAACTGGAGCCCAGGGTGCATCTGCTTGGCAAGCGGGACGACGTGGCTCATTGTCTGGCGGCCTCGGATATCTTCGTCATGGCCTCCCGCTGGGAAGGGAATCCCTTGACGGTGATGGAGGCGATGGCCTCCGGTTTGCCGGTGGTAGGCACTGCCGTTGGCGGCGTCCCCGATCTGGTTGAGTCGGGACATCACGGGATCCTGGTTCCTCCCGGCGAGCCCGCGGCGCTGGCTCGTGCGATGGAGTTCCTGTGCCGGAATCCGGAGACGCGGCGATCCATGGGCGCCGCCGCACGGGAACGGGCCAACCTCCGGTTCAGTCTGCCGCAGATGGTGGGGGCATATGACGCCCTTTATCACGAAGCGCTTTCCGCAAGCTATGCAGCTTCGCACGGTCGGTCGAGCGAAACCAGGCAACAGGGAGGTGTACCCCAGTGACACGCGACGAGGGAGGAGTCTTTCTGCTGCACATGGAGCAGACCATGGAGCGCTTCGTGGCAGCCGTGGCTCTGGCGGTTTGCTCTCCCCTGCTACTGGCCGCGGCATTCGGCACCATTATCGAAAGCGGCTGGCCGGTCCTCTTCCGCCAGACGAGGGTCGGCTGCAATCTGAAGCCCTTCACGCTGTATAAACTGCGCTCGATGCGCACCGGTTCCAAGGGCGCCGGCATCACCGCTCGGGGCGATCCGCGGGTCACGCGCGTAGGGGCATTCCTGCGGAAGTACAAGCTCGATGAACTGCCGCAGCTCTGGAACGTGGTGGCCGGGCACATGCGATTGATCGGCGCTCGTCCGGAGCTGCCGTCCTACGTCGACCCACACGACCGTCTTTGGCGGGTCGTGCTTTCCGAGAGACCGGGTTTGACCGATCTGTCCAGCCTGGTCTATCGAAACGAAGAGGAACTCCTGGCCCAATCCAGCGATCCGGATCGCACGTATCGAGAGGAGATCCTCCCCAGGAAACTTGTCCTGAGCGCGCACTATCTCGAAACCCGAAATTTCGTGAGCGACTGCAGGCTGCTGTTTTTGACGGCTAGGTACAGCTTCCTTCCGGCCGGCTTCAATCCGAATCGCATATTGGCAGCATTCAACGGAGACCGCATATGAGCGAACGTGAGTTCATTCCGTATCACAGACCGTCCATCGGCCAAGCCGAGATCGATGCAGTGGCATCCACGCTACGCGGGGGATGGCTGACGACAGGGCCCCGCACCGCGCAGTTCGAATCCGAGTTCAAGGAATACGTTGGCGCTCCCCACGCTCTGGCGGTGAACTCTTGCACCGCCGGCCTACACCTCGCCCTCGTGGCATTGGGCGTTGGAGCGGGGGACGAAGTGATCACGACACCCCTTACCTTCTGCGCGACCGTCAACTCCATCCTCCATGCCGGCGCCACGCCGGTCCTGGCCGATATCGGGCCGGATGGGAACATCGATCCGGAATCCGTCCGCGCCAGGACCACCGAGCGGACGCGGGCGATCATACCCGTGCATTATGCGGGACTGCCCTGCGACATGGATGCGATCTGGGCGCACGCCCGCGACCGGGAGCTGTACGTGATCGAGGATGCCGCCCATGCCGTCGGAGCGCAGCTACAAGGGGCGTCCGATTGGAGCGGGAAATCCGGACACCGGCCTGGCGAGCGACGCGGCCGCATTCAGCTTTTACGCCACCAAGAACCTCGCAACCGGCGAGGGAGGGATGGTCACATGCCGCCGGCCGGCTCTTCTGGAGCGGATGCGGAGGCTGTGCCTTCACGGGATCAGCGCCGACGCGTGGAATCGATACACACAAAAAGGCAAGTGGTACTACGAAGTCGTGGAGTGCGGCTTCAAGTACAACCTTAGCGACATCCAATCGGCCATCGGCATCGAACAGCTTCGCAAACAGGAGTATTTTCTCAGCGTCCGCAACGTCTATGCCGAGTACTTCAACTCGCAGTTCCAGGATCTGCCGGAGATCGAAGCGCCATCCGCGCGGGCCGGCAGCAGGCACGCGTGGCAGTTGTACGCCCTTAAGTTGAGGTTGGACAAACTGGCGATCACGCGCGCGGATTTCATCGAGGAACTCCGCAGGCGTGGTATTGGCGCCAGCGTGCATTTCATCCCGATCTATGAGCATCCGTATTTCGCGCGCTATTCCGAAGATGCGCGGACGGCCTGCCCGAATGCGCTGGAGATCTGCCCCCGGCTGGTGTCCCTGCCGCTATATCCGGCATTGAGAATCGACCAGGTGGAACAAATCGCCAATTCCGTGAAGCAGATTGTCCGCGAAAGCACTCGGGAGCGGGTGTACGCGCTGGCCGGCTGACCCCAAAGGAGGGTGTACTAATGAGCAAGTGGTTGCGAGGGCTCCTGCGATTGCAGATGCTTGCGGCGGCCTCCGCTCTATCTCTGGTCGCCGCATTCCTGTTGCGATTCGATTTCGCGATTCCGGCATCGGCATTCAAGTTTTTGCAGCTTGGCCTGTGTATTTTCGTGCCGGTAAGATGTGTGGTGTTCTGCGGGTTTCGCCTCCACCGGATTGACTGGCGGCTGGTCAGCCTGATAGAGGTGACCACGATTGCGCTGGCGAATCTGGCCGCCTCGACGCTGGCCTCCGCGGCGACAATCGCGTTGTTGGGGCCGGCCTTTCCGAGATCCATCTACGTGTTGGAGGGGGCGCTGTGCTTCCTTGCCACGGTCGGCTTGCTGTCCAGCGTGCGGCTATACCGGGAGGTCCTGCGGCAGAACGGCTCCGCAACGGACGGGGAGAAACGGGTACTGATCTACGGCGCCGGGGAGGCCGGCCTGGCACTGGTCAGGGAGATCCGTGCAAATCCCAGGGTGGCGACCGTCGTGGCTGGCTTCCTGGACGACGACGAGGCGAAGCTGAATGCGTGCATTGCAGGCGTTTCGGTCCTCGGGGCTGGGCGCGACGCGCCCCGTCTGGTCGCCGGCTTCAAACGAAGCCGGAGGCCGATTTCGGAGATTATCATCGCCATGCCATCGGCCACGGGCCGGAATATGCGCGTAGCCACAGCCAACTGCCGGGCCGCCGGGATACCCTTCAAGACCGTTCCCAGCCTGGGCGAACTGCTTGACGGCAAGGTTCTCACGCGGCAACTTCGAGATGTCTCCGTGAACGATCTCCTGGGGCGTCAGCCAGTCAGTATCGACGAATCCAGGATCGCCGAATCGATTACGGGCCGAGTGGTCATGATCACGGGAGGATGTGGATCGATCGGCTCCGAGCTCTCACGCCAGGTAGCACGCTTCAATCCCCGCAAGCTGGTGCTGCTCGATCAGGCCGAGAGCGAGATGTTCATGCTTGCCTTGGAACTTCGCGGGCGATTTCCCTCCCTTCAACTCGTGGAAGAAGTCGGCGACATTTGCCGGTTTGCGAGGGTCGAGGAAGTCGTGGCGAAACACTCCGTCGAAGCGGTGTTTCATGCAGCCGCCTACAAACATGTGCCGCTCATGGAAGATAACCCTGTAGAGGCCGCCGAGAACAACATCATGGGCACCTACAATGTCGCGGAAGCGGCCCGGCGGCATGGAGTTCACAAGTTCGTGTTGATCTCCACGGACAAGGCGGTGAACCCGACGAGCGTCATGGGCGCCACCAAGCGGGGGGCCGAATTGATCGTATCCGCAATGCCCATTGACGGCGGGTCGAACGCCACGACCTTCGTTTCCGTGCGTTTCGGAAACGTTCTGGCCAGCGCGGGGAGCGTCGTGCCGATCTTCCAGCGGCAGATTGCCGCCGGCGGGCCGGTCACCGTCACGCATCCCGACATGCGCCGCTACTTCATGAGCATCCCGGAGGCGGCTCAACTGGTCTTGCAGGCGTCCACCATGGGCCGTGGCTCCGAAATCTTCGTGCTGGACATGGGGGAGCCGGTCTTAATCGTCGACCTGGCCCGTAACATGATCCGCCTGGCCGGGCTCGAACCGGACGAGGACATCGAGATTCGGTTCACCCACAAGCGGCCGGGCGAGAAGCTCTTCGAGGAGTTGAGTCTCGATCGAGAGGATACCGTACCGACCTTTCACGAGAAGATCAAGGTCTTTCGATCCCGTGCCCCCGAAGCCGCGTACTTGCGTGAATGGATGGGGACGCTGCGGAGTCTCCTGGATCGAAGGAACAACGCTGGAGTGCGTGCGCATCTGATGTCGCTGGTGCCGGAATACACTCCCGCGGGGGTGGATGGCCACATGACCGCGCAATTGAAGAACTTCGTCCCTGCCATGGCGGGGAGCGAGATCCCCTGGAGGGCCACGGCCATATGAACCGGCTCATGGCGCAGCATCTCGGCGGATTTGTACTCGCGTTTCATGACATTGCTCCGGAGCGCTTCATCAGCCTGATCGAGTGCCTCGGACCGGTTCGACCGATCCACCTCGGGGAGCTGGTTCAGCGGGACGCGCGGCGCAAGTCCAATGCCGGCCTGTTCGCCATCACCGTAGACGATGGCGTCGGCGACACCGTCCGTGGTCTTGCAAAAGTGCTGGAGGCGAAAGGGTGGCCCGCCACATTCTATCTGCCCACACACTACGTCGAGACCGGCGAAGGCATGGCGTTCCAGTGGTGGAGGACACTGGAGCCGCTGCTGCGGCGCGACGTGGCCCACAAGCTCGGAAGAAAAATGCAAACGCTCTGGTACACGATGCCGCAGCAGGAATACCTTCCTTTGACGATGGATCTTGTCCAAGGCCTCCTCGCGTCCGGCGTGGCGAAAGCGGCGCTCGAACCGCCGAAGCCCATCACCTGGTCGGAGGTCGCGGCGCTCGGCAGAAGCGAGCTGATTCGCTTCGAGAGCCACTCCGTGACCCACACTGCGATGTCCGCTTTGACCGAGGAGCAGGTACGCTTCGAGTTGAAACACAGCCGGGACGTGATCTCAGAGCACACCGGCCGGGAATGCCGGCACTTGGCGTACCCGTTCGGCGGCGAGGAGAGCATCGGAGCGGTGGCGCCTGCGATTGCGCGACGGTACTACGAATCGGCGACGACGATGTCGCTCGGCAGAGCGGACGGCGCCGATCCCTGGCGGCTGCCGAGAATCCCTCTGTACCAGCGGACTTCGAAGTCATTGGCGCGGCTCAAACTCCTTGTCAAGTGCGGCGTCTTCCACTCAGGATCGGCGCGTGGGACTGGTCTGACCGCGGCGGAGCACAGTTGATGCGACTGATCTACGTTACGGCCTATCTTCCCGATGGCGCGAGCGAAGCTTTCCTCATTCCGGAGATAGAAGCCCTGATGCGCCTGGGCCATGAGGTTCTTGTCGTGCCGCGGTCGCCAGGTGGCGGAGTTGTCCATGGCGAGAATCTGGTCGCCATATCGCGCCGCGAAAGCCCGCTTTCGCCTCGAGTGCTCAAGGCCGCGCTGCGGGTTTCAGCAGCAGCCCCCATACGTGCCTTATCAGCCGCAGCCTGTGCGTTTCAGAGCCGGTCGGTGTGGCTGGCGATGAAGAACCTAGCGGTGGTCCCCAAAGCCTTATGGCTGGCGAACTTGGCCAGACAGTGGGGCGCGGATCACATCCATTGCCACTGGGGCGGCACGACGGCGACAATGGCTCTGCTTGCCAGCAGAATCTCCGGCGTACCTTGGAGCCTGACGGCACACCGCTGGGATATTGTCGAGAACAACCTCCTCGCCCACAAGGCCGGTGCCGCGAGCTTCGTGCGCTTCATCTCCCAAGACGGTGTAAAGCTGGCCGAAGTGGCAGGCGTCACGACCGGCTCAAAAACCCGGGTCTTACCCATGGGCGTCCGGATTCCCGAGCTTACTGACTTCAGACCCGCGAGAGACCGGGTCGTACTGTGTCCGGCTCGCCTGGAAGTGGTGAAAGGACATAGGTTCCTGATCGAGGCATGGGCGCTGCTGCGGGACCGGGGCGTCGATGCGAAATTGTGGCTCGCCGGAGACGGCGCGCTGCGGCCGCGGATTCAGGCCCAGATTCGTGAACTGGGGTTGCAGGATACCATCCAACTTCTGGGAACCGTGCCTAATCGCTCAGTTCTGGAGATGTACAGAGAAGGGGTGGTCTGCGCTCTGGCGTTGCCAAGCGTGGATCTGGGAAACGGGCATCACGAGGGCGTTCCTGTCTCGCTTGTCGAGGCGATGAGCTACGCCATACCGGTCGTGGCAACCCCCACGGGGGGGATCACGGAACTCGTGATCCCCGGCGCGGGGTTGCTCGTGCCGCCTGAGAATCCACTGGCACTGGCTGACGCGATTCAGTCCTTGCTGGAGAATTTACCGCTGGCTGACCAGGTCGGTTGCGCAGGCCGCCGTCGCGTCATCGAGGCCCACGATGTGGATCGGATCGCTGGGGCTTTAGCGAGTGCTTTCATGGATTCATCGGCTCCCTTACTGGGCGCCGCCGCCGCTCACGGCTCTGGTGGACCTCGGGGTCTTCTTGCTGACGGTGTGCGGCTGCAGCGCGTAGAGCTGCGCGATCTCGGCGTCGCTCAGGGCCCGGCCAAAGAGCCGAACCTCATCCAGGATGCCCTTCATTGACATGGTTTTCTCTGAGTCCGAACCGATGATTAGGCCATTGCTGGCTTGCGGCAGCGCCGGCGCAAAGCTGGTCACCGCCGAAAAGCTCACCGGAGCGCCGTCAATATAGCCCTTCACCACTCCCGATGAGAAGGTAAAAGCGACGTAATGCCAGATGCCCACCGGCAGCGCGTAGTTGAGCTTGGCATAAGCGCTTCCCGCGCTGAACTGGGGATTTCGATAAGTACCATTCAGCTTGACGTCCCAGCTATACGATTTCGTAATCACCCGTTCATCGATGTTTGGCACATCCTGGGGGTTGATCCAGAATGCAACTGTCAACCCGGAGGTCATTTCCAGGCTCGGGCTCTCGTTGACGACAGCCCAGCCGCCGCCGAGGAGTTGGATGCCCATGATGGCGCCACTGCTGAACCATTGCGGAGAGCCGGGGAAGGTGCCGGTGTTGTTATGGCCCGAGGAGTCATGGGCAATACTCCCTTGGCCCTCGTCGAGGGTCCAGTAGGAGGCCAGGTCCCAGGTAGTAGCTGGCGGTTGATCGGTGATCGTCAAGCTGACGCTTGTCGAATTGGTATTGGAACCGTCGCTGGCAACCACTTGGATCGGGTGAGCTCCGCTTGCCGCCGTAGCCGACACCCATAGGGTCAGAGTGGTGCTGCACGTCACGGCGCACGTCGATGTGGAGAACCCCGACGTCACCCCCGCCGGCAGATTTGGCGTCGTGAAGGAGACGTACTGTGAGGTTCCAGACACAAGGTTGGCGGTAATGGTAGTGTTCCCCGTCGTACCTTTCTCCACGGAGAGGGTTGCCGGAGCGGCGGCGAGCGAAAAGCCGAATGCCACCGGAGCCGCGGGAGTGGTGAAGGTGTACACGCTGGATTGAGTGGATTTGCCCGCCGCATCCTTGGAAATCGCGGTGCAACTGTACGTCGTCGATGGGGCCAGCGAAGTCAGGAGAACGCTATGGTGAGTCGCTAGCGTTGGGTTGCAGGGAGTGGTTGTCGTCCCGTATTGGACCTGGGAATCGGAGGGCGTGTCGGTGGTCCAGGTGACGGTGGCGGAGTTTTGGGTAATCGCGGAAACGGCCACGGCGGAGATGACCGGAGGAGCGGAGGTGGCCTGGGAAACCCATTCGTACGCGCCGAGATCGTAGCCGCCGCCTTGCGGCCGCGTGATGTCCTCAAGATCGGTCGCCGCGGCCGGGACGGCAATACCGCTGTCGATGGCCGGACTGCCGGAGCGCAAATGGAAATCGTAGGGCGCGTAGGTGGCGTTGGCGAACATCGGGTCGGTGTTGAGCCAGTTGTTGCTGCTGGAGCAGCCCGACGGGGCTCCCAGGGAACTGGCCCCGTAAATCATATTGTGGTCGATGACGCAACTCGACGAACTGAAAGTGTACGACGTAATGGCCTGCGTTCGGGGAGCGTAGAAGATGTTGTTGCGGATGGTGACGCTCCCGTTCGGATCCCACAGCATGATCTGCCCTTCCCGGGTGGCGTGCGGGCCGTGAAACGTGTTGTTCGCGATCAAGCCGGAGAATCCGGAAGCCGTTTGGATGCCCCAGCCAGCGATCGGCTGATAGAACACGTTGTTCACAATAGTGGTGTTTTGGGAATGCAGGTACAGGGCGTGGTCGTGAAAAGTCTGAGTCCCGCCTGTGCGGCCGATGTCATGGAACACATTGCCGTCGTAGATCAGATCGTGGCTGGCGGCGTTTGCATAGGTGCCTGGGAGTCCTATCGAGGAGGTGATCACGCGCCGTCCGATATAGGCGATCTCATTGCCCCGCAGCGTGATGTAGCTCGCGCCGGCATTGCTCCAGATGCCGCCGCTGTAGCCGTTGATGACGCGGAAGTCCTGGATGACCCAGTAGGCCGCGCTGCCAGTCAGGTTGATGAAGGAATGACACGCGTTCTTTGCGTCGAGGGTGGCTCTCCACTGGTTCTCCGCCTTGAGCGTGATCCAGGCGTTGGAGGTGCCGGCCTTGTTGATGGAAACCGCGAAGGAATCCGTGCTGCTACAGCCGCCGGGGTAGGTTCCATCCCGGACAACAATGGTGTCGCCGGGCCCGGCGGCGTTCACGCCCCGCTGCGGTGTGAGGAACGGCTGCGAGAGCGTGCCAGGGTTGGAATCGCTGCCCGTCGTCGCCACGTAATAGGTGGCGGCGTTCAAGCAGATGGAAAGAAACAAGAAAACCAATGTTCCGAAGACTATTCCCGAACGGCTCAACAACCCAGGGAGCGACCATCGAATGGTGCCGCTCTGAGGAGCATAAACAGACATCAAACTCTTTTTTACGAACAAAGCAAGCATCGAGCTTCTCCTTGCGCCCATAACCTTATATCGGCGCTCTTGAACTGCCTATGTATATGGGTCGGAGACTCTTGCGGGCACACGCCACCTACAGTGGCATTCGCCGGTTGAGTGTCCGTCCTTTTGCGGTGCTAGAGTTGTGGTCCGAGCGATACCGCACAGCGACAGGGGCGCCCCTTCTCGCGTCTATTGCGTTTCCCCTTGTGCTCTGGCTCGATGCTATGCAGAAACTGCGTGAACTAGAGGAAAAGTTTGAGACCGCCACTGCCACGCGGCTTTGATCTTATCCGCGTACAGCCCGAATCGTCAACGTTGATGATGGCTCATAGTAGTCTGCTATCGATGGATAGCAGTGTTAAACCTCCCCAGCCTGGTCGGCCTCATGACCCTGCCATTGGCGCTTCATCCGGAAATCGAAGTTGTCGCGAAGCTCAAATAGAAAAGTGGCTCGGATCTGAAACATTCTCTGTTTGCGTTGAGAGCACGCCGATCAGTGCGGGATGTGCTGCTCCGGCCTGTCTTCCCTAGTCTTGCTTGAGTTGCCACACAGCTTGAGCTTGGGCTTTACCAATGTAACGTGTGCAAGGCAGTTGGAAAGAAGATGCAATCCGCGGACCGTCTCTTTGCTGCCCCGCTCTTCCACGAGTCGATGTGTTTTCAACAGAGCGTCGGACTCGGAACTGAGGTTCGGGAAAGAATTACACAGGTCCCAGGGAGAATTGACACATTCGCATCCGGTTATGGGAAGCTTCGCCCACCAGTAGTTTAAGTCCAGGAGTTCTTCAGAGGAATCGCCGTGAAATCACTCAGGATTGCAATTGTCGGCTGCGGCCGAGTCGCCGAGCAGCACGCGCGGTACGTCGCTTCGTGCCCCAATGCAGAACTCGTGGCGCTCGTCGACCCGGACCAGGCCCGGGCCAGAGATTTGGCGATGCGCTACCGTGCGCCACATTCCTTCGGCTCAATCGAGGACCTCCTGCAGTCCCTGCCGGTGGATGTTGTGCATGTTTGCAGCCCCCCCTCCGAGCATTTTCAACAGGCATGCGAGGCTCTCGGTCGCGGTGTCAACGTCTTCGTCGAGAAGCCGGTGTCATTTAGCAGCCGGGAGACGGAACTGCTCTACGAACTGGCGCAGGCGAACGGCGCTTCGGTTTGCCCAAACTTCATCCAGCTATTCCTTCCCTGCATGCGGAAGGCCGCCAAACTGGTGGAGAGCGGTCAGTTGGGCCGGCCGCTCTCCGTGTCCTGCCACTTCAGCGCAGACCCACAGCTAGCCCTGTTGAAGGAATCCATGCAGCCACATTGGAGCCTTCAATTGCCGGGTGGGCCTCTCCACAACTTCATCACGCATCCACTCTACCTCGTGCTCTACTGGCTGGGCCCCCTTCATCGCATCTCGGTTTTCCCGCGAGCGCAAGGCGTCCTCCCACAAGGCATGACGGACCACGCGGACATCCTACTGGAGAGCGCCTCGGCGAACGGGCACATCACGCTGTCCTTTGTCTCCAAGCCCTGCCAACAAGTGTTGACAATCTGCTGTGAGCGCGGAAGCCTGCGAGTCAATCTCACCACGATGACGGTCATGGCGGAGCGCGACGGCCGCCTGCCCGGGATCGCTGACCGAGCGGTCGGCCCGCTCCTACAGGCCGCGACGCTGGCTGGCCAGCACCTAGAGACTTTGTACAAAGCCGCTCGCGGTAGAATCCTTCCCTACCAGGGCCTGCAGGACCTTCTGCCGGGCTTCTACGAAAGCATCGCGAGCCATACGCAGCCGCCAATCCAGCGAGGACTCGTCGTCGAAGTGAGCAATGCCGAGGAGGAGATCATAGGGCAGTTGGGCAAGACGCGGTTTGACTTGCGCTCTCCGGCCACCGTCCAGGCCGCCAGCCGTCCCATAGTGGTTACCGGGGCGGCGGGCTACCTTGGGCAGGAAGTGGTGAGGGCGCTGGCTGAGAGTGGGAAGCGGGTGCGCGCATTCGTCCGGCCTTTCACTGAGACTCGCGTCCTGGAAGAGCTCGGCGCTGAGGTGGTGTGGGGTGACATCCGCGATCCGGAAGCAGTCGGTGACGCTCTCCGGGGGGCCTCTGCGGTGGTCCACCTGGCCGCCGGCCTGCGAGGCAGTCCGCGTTTCATGCAGGAGACCTGCGTGACCGGGACTGAAAACATCGCGGCGGCCGCTCGCAGGCTGAACGTCAGGCACGTTGTCTATGTAAGCTCGGTGGCGGTATACGACATCGATTCCGCCGGCAAGAGCGGCACCATCACGGAACTCACGCCGTTGGAAGGAGCGCCGGAGCAGAGGGGTGTTTCCTCGGCCGCCAAGCGGGGAGCCGAAGATATCGCGTTGAGGGAGGCGGCGGAGAGCGGCTGGACAATTCTCCGCCCGGCGGTGATCTTCGGAAACGGGCGGGATCTGGCCGCGCTTCTCGGTGTCAGGCTGGGCGCCCTGGTGCTTGTATTGGGTTCCCGGCGGAAGCGCCTGAGGCTGGTGCACGTGTCAGACGTTGCGCAGGCCATCGTGCTGGTTCTCTCAAACCCCGCCTCGCGAGGTCAGCTTTTCAACCTCGCACACCCGGACCGGCTCCGGGCGGAGGAGCTTGTCAGGATCTGGAGATCCGATGGACGCGGACCGGTACCGCGCGTGCTGTATGTCCCATACCCCGTGGCTGCGGGCGCACGGCTGCTTTTGCGGGCCGGCAGACTGCTCTGGCGCCGCATCCCCGCCATCAGTAAGAAGCGAATCAACTATCTTTTCAGAGGCCTCACCGTCAGCAGCGAGCGCATCGCGGGCGAATTGAACTGGCGTCCCCCCGCACCGCTTCAAAAGCAGATTCGCGACGCGTGCAGAGTCGCTTCTCCCTCGTTCAAGACGCCGTGGAGCGGGCGTCCGGACGCCTTGGCTGGTTCGTGGATTACGGACAGACCTGACGCAGGCGTTACGGGAGCAATGCTCTTACCCGTCAGTCAATCCAAAGTGTGGAGGCGCACATGAAAGACACTCGGATCCGGCAGGTTCACAAGGCGAGTTTGCCTGCCGTCCTTTTCATGCCGTTGCGCAGCGTCGGGTTAGCCGTGGTGTTCATGCTGGCTTTCATGCTCTTCATGGGCGGTCAGAACACCGACGTCGTCGCCGGGACGAACTTCTACGTCGGGCCCACGGGCGACGATTCCAACCCTGGCACGCTCTCGCAGCCGTTCCTCACCTTGCAGCGGGGCGTGAACGCGGCCGGACCTGGCGACACCATTATTGTCCGTGATGGAACCTACCGTGGCGGCTGTAGCAGCACCAGTTCCTTCGCGGTTTCCATCAACAAGGCCGGCGCCTCCAATGCCTGGATCACGCTCAAGGCGGAGAACCAGTGGAGAGCCACCCTCGACGCGGAGAACGCGTGCCACTCCTTCATCAACCTGGGCGCCAACGCGGCCTACTGGGTGATCCAGGGCTTCCGCGTCGTCAATGGCTACAGCGGGGGAATTTGGAGCAATGCCGGAGCGAGCTACATCACGCTGCGGGGCAATGAGATCGCCTATATCGGACGGCACTATCTATCTTCCATTGTAGGAATCTGCGGCAGCTACGCCAACGCCTCCAGCGACCATCTGACGTTTGACGGGAACGTGATTCATGACATCGGGCGTACGGGGGGACCCCAGACCTATCACGACCACGGCTTGTATCTGCATTCCCAGGCCACCATCATCGTGAACAACGTGTTCTATCAGCCCATTGCGGGCTGGGGTATCCAGACGGCTTCCGGCTTCTCGGGCCTGATTGCCAATAACACGTTCCACGGCCCGCACGTCACCAGGGAAGGCCAGCTCATGCTGTGGGACTCGAACGGGAGCGTCACGATCCGCAACAACATCTTCTACGCGCCCAGGACGCAGGCCATTACGAATTCCAGCTTCAGGCCGGCGAGTTGCGCCATCGACCACAACCTCGTTTTTCCCGCCGGAGTGGCCTTGGGGGCTCCGCCCGGCTGTTCAACTAGCAGCAACCTTCTCGGCGCGGACCCTCTCCTGAACAACCCGACGAGCATGCCGTACTCCTTCAGCTTGAACCCGGGAAGCCCCGCCATCGACGCGGGAGCGGACGTCCCGGAAGCTTCGACCGATCTTGAAGGCGTCCACCGGCCACAAGGCGACGCATACGACATCGGAGCGTATGAATTCTCCCCTGCGGCACCGGTGTCACCGCCCCTGGTTCGTACGCCGCCCGTGAACGGAAGCTCTGGTATAACAAGATGATTTCAATTATCGTACCTTGTCGAAATGAGTCGGCATACATCGTTCGGCTTCTCGAATGCTGGCGCCGTCAGGAGTGGGGAGGAGCCCGGTGGGAGGCAATCATCGCGGATGGAATGAGCGATGACGGAACCCGCGAAATCCTGGCGCGGTACGCCTCGACGGACTCGCGAATTGCGGTTATCGACAATCCCGAACGAATCGTGTCGACGGGCCTGAATCGGGCGATTCGGGCTTCCCGTGGGGACATCATCCTCAGGATGGATGCTCATTCGGAATACGCTTCCGATTACGTCCGCCAGTGCGTGAGGGTGCTCGAAGAAACGGGCGCCGACAACGTAGGGGGACCGGCAAGGACGAAAGCGCGCGGCTTGCTCGGACGAGCGATCGCGGCGGCTTACCACTTCCCTTACTCGACGGGCGGCGCGAAGTTCCACGATGAGGGGTATGAAGGGCCCACGGACACCGTGGTCTACGGCTGCTGGCGCAAGGCAACGCTGCTCGCGGTTGGGCTATTCGATGAATCGCTGGTGCGCAACCAGGACGACGAATTGAACCTCCGAATCGTTCGCTCCGGCGGGAAGCTGTGGCAGTCCCCGAAGATTCGCTCGTGGTATCAGCCGCGCAGCTCGCTGGCAGCGCTGTTTCGCCAGTATTTCCAATACGGCTTTTGGAAAGTGGCCGTCATCCGCAAACACAGGCTGCCCGCTTCCCTCCGGCACCTGGTCCCCGGAGCCTTCGTGCTGGCGAACATCGTCTTCCCACTGGGCGTGCTTGGATACGCAGTGGCCGGGTTGGGGGGCGGCATCCTCCTGGCCAAGGTGTGGGCTGTTCTTGCGGCGCTGTACTTAAGCGTTTCGATCGCGGCATCCGCCCTCACTCCAAGACCCGCCGGCGGGGAGGTTCGGCCAGTCCTGCCGCTGGTGTACGCCACGTACCATTTCTCCTACGGCCTCGGTTTCCTGGCGGGGGCGGTCTACTTCCTGCTCATTGGCAGAGGAGCACCGGAGGCTCCTGCTGCGTTTACGCAACTCTCGCGATAGGCCTTCCCCGGCCTAACTCTGAAAAGGAGGCAGTCATGCTGGATAGATGTGGCCGCTGCAACGTGAAGATCAAGCAAGGCTCTCTGTGCGAGGCCTGCCGGAAGTTCTTTCGGAACTTGAGGATCGAGGGGACGCGCATCCACAGCGCAGCATCCGACAGCAGTTCCCCCGAATCGTAGTAGAGAGTGACCAAGGCCAGGAGAGGAGGTGCAAGATCATGTGCGGTATCGTCGGTTATCTAGGTTCAAATCAGGCTTTGCCTCTGCTCATGGATGGGCTCCGCCGCTTGGAGTACCGCGGGTACGATTCCGCTGGAATCTGTGTGGTGGAGAAGAAAGCTGCATTCTGTGTTCGGTCGCCCGGCCGGATCTCGCGATTGGAAGAGAAGCTGAACGGAGCGGCGGCCTCTGCGAGCACCACCGGGATTGCGCATACCAGGTGGGCCACCCACGGCACTCCCACGGAAGCGAACGCTCATCCGCACGCCGACTGCGGCGGGACCGTCTTCATCGTTCACAACGGCATCATCGAGAACTACCAAACGCTTCGCAGCGTTCTGGAAAGCGAAGGGCACACGTTCCGGTCCGAAACCGACAGTGAGGTCCTCGCACACCTGATCGAGAAGTGCTATCAGCGTGTTCCTCTGGAAATGGCTGTGCTTGAGGCCCTTCGGAATGTGTCGGGGACCTTTGGCCTGGCCGTGGTTTCCGCTGCCGAACCCCAGAAGCTGGTGGTCGCCCGCCGCTCGAGTCCTCTATTGATCGGCATTGCAGCCGACGGGATTCTCGTGGCCTCCGACGCATCGGCAATCATGCCGCATACTCGGCGAGTGCTTTACCTGGACGACGATGAAGCCGCGGTAATCACGGCAAACGGGGTCAGTGTGCGTACGCTGCACAACCGGTCGGTCGAAAAGGTCGAGAGCGCGATCGATTGGTCCGCGGAGGAGGCCGAACGGAACGGTTTCGCTCACTTCATGGCCAAGGAAATCCATGAGGGGCCAAGCGCTATCGAGAACGCCCTCCGGGGGCGTTTCGCCGAATCGCAAGGCAGCGTCCAACTCGACGGGCTGGATGATGTTGCAGGCATCCTCCGCGAAACCAAGCGAATCATTATCGTCTCCTGCGGCACCAGCTACTTCGCGGGGCTGGCTGCCGGGCTGATGATCGAGGAGCAAGCCGGCGTTCCAACCGAGGTCCTCCACGCTTCCGAGTTCCGCTACCGCTCGATGCCTTTCGACCGCAACACCGTGGTTATGGCGATTTCACAATCGGGAGAGACGGCCGATACTCTGGCGGCCGTCCGGGAAGCCAGAAGGAGAGGCCTGCCGACGCTCGGCATCGTGAACGTGGTTGGATCGAGCATCGCCCGAGAGACGGACGCGGGAATCTACAATCACGCTGGCCCGGAGATCGGCGTCGCGAGCACCAAGTCGTTCCTCTCGCAATTGTCGGTGCTGGCGCTGCTGGCCGTACACCTTGGGCGGATGCGCTCGATGGATCGCGATTGGGCGAAGCGGGTCCTCACGGAGTTGCATCGCCTGCCGGACGCCGCCCAGCGCATCCTCGCGCAGGAAGAGAAGATCCGTGCGCTCGCCGAGCGCTACGCGGAATACGAGAACTTCTTCTATATCGGCCGGAAGTATCAATCGCCAGCCGCTCTCGAAGGGGCACTGAAGCTCAAGGAGATCTCCTACATTCACGCCGAAGGATATCCGGCGGGCGAAATGAAGCACGGGCCGATTGCGCTGATTACCCAGCGCTTTCCGACTGTCGCCCTCGCACCTTCCGACAGTATGTACGGCAAGATGGTGTCCAACATCTCGGAGATCCGATCGCGCGAGGGGCCGGTGCTGGCTATTGCCACCGAAGGCAACGAGGACATCCGCGCCATCGCTTCCGACGTCTTCCACATTCCTCCCACGCTGGAAATGCTGGCGCCCTTGCTGGCGGTCATCCCCCTGCAACTCTTCGCGTACCATATCGCCGTCCTGCGCGGCTGTGATGTGGACAAGCCCCGCAATCTCGCCAAGTCGGTCACGGTAGAGTGAGGCGCGTGGAGTTACGGCGGCCTGAACGGGCAGCTTCACAGGCTCTTGAAGAGATTTCCCGCCGGGTGGAAACACGCCTTGATCCGTTCCCTGCCGGAAAGGGGCCTGCAAACCCGTCGTCAACCGTCCCGAAAACTTCTTCAAACTGAGAGCGGCGGCAACACCTGGGCTTTGCTGTTTAACGACGTTGAACGCCTGCCGAAGCCATGCGACAGAGGTGGCAAAACAATGTTCCGAGTCGTGCTCAGACGCTTGCACAACACCCGCCCCTCGACAGTCTGCGGCCAATACTGCGAGCCCATTGTGGTCATGATCATGGCCGTCCACCACAACGCCTCCCCATAACGGGAGAGCCCTCGGGGGCTTCATTCTCGAAGGCATACATGCCGGCGGCACCGGCAAAAGTGACGAGGAGCGTCAGAGCTAACACGTAGCCAAAACCCCGGCGACTCAGGCTCGCCCCCAGCGCGTGCATGCCACGATTCAGGGAGCTGACTACGCGTAGTAAACGTAAACCCCGTCCTGCGCGTGCCAGCCGAAGGACCCGAAACACCCGAAAGATGCGGAAGATGCGCAGGGCCGGCACAAGCAGAGAGACAGCCGTCAGCCAGTTGCGTTTGAGATAGTCCCCCTTCCGGCGAGCTAAGGTTAACTCCAACGCAAAGTTGAAGATGAAAACAACGTAGATGCTCGTGCCGATGATCTCGAACACCGAGCTCTCACCCCTGATAAGCTCCACAATCAAGAGCGCCAGCCACACAAAGGCAAGAACCAACATCGGCGTTTCTAGCCAACGTTCGAGCCGTTCCGAGAGTTCGAAGCGCTCTTTTCCTAACGCCTCCTTGTCATCGGGCGTGGGGCTTGGTTTCTCGCCGCTCTTCATTTTGCTCACCGTTTGCCCTCGCCTTGGCCGCTAGACGTGGGCATAGCTCGCTTGCTGACGCGTTCAATCGCCGCGCGGTCGTGAGGCGAGGAGACACCGCGTTCTGCCTTCTCGAGCATGAGGTCAAAGTGGAGTTGAGGCGCTTTCCGCCGCTCTTCGTCGTGGGCAAATCCGGCGATGATGTTGAGCATTTCTATAAGGCGGACTAGAACGGCGACGTTACCTTCTAAGTTCTGACGGATTTGGCCGAAGGCATCGTCGAGCAGGCTCCTAAAGGTGGGTCCCCGAGTAATGACTCGCAGCCGACCCTCATGCCTCCGGAATGATGTTTCGACCTGAGGTGGGGCAAGGCGTGCCAGTATTGCAGTCCGGTAGTCCACACAAATCACGGCAGCGTGTCGTGCGCATCCCCGGTCGTCCTAAGAAGCCCTATCTCACAGTAGGTAAAGATGATAGCAGGAATCGAACGTGTAGTGGCATCCTCCAATTTCTCACCCTGCGGGTTCGTTTTGCGGGCTTGAGCTTCGCGGGTGCCGTCGGGCAGAGGCCGGGCAGAGCGGCGCCAACTTCGAAGGCGCCGCAGGCTTCGTAAATGTGGACCGCAGAAACGCGCCCAATTTCCCGTTGAGCCGATCGCGGGGCCGCGCCGAGCCCTCCGACCCTCCGTTCCGCAACTTAAGTTTTGGCATGTCAGCGGAAATAGGGGGAACACCTTCAAAGGACTCAATGGCTTACCTCATTCGGTTCTGTAATTGGGACAAGGCATCCCAGGTCTTTCACCCCGACTTCTAGGCGGCCGCAGCGCGCGGCTGGGGCTTTACGTACCGGCGAATAGCGGCTCTGGCCCTATGCAGACGCACACGCGCGGCTATGCAACTCAAGCCGTGAAGACGTGCAATTTCCTCCATCTCAAGACCTGCCGTGTAGCGATGCAGGATCAAGGAGCGGTCCAACGAGGAGCACTGCATCAACATTTTGTCGAGATCTATCATCGCCGCCACCGGGGGAAGGGGCGCGTGATGTATTCGGATTTCGTCCAGTTCCTCGTAGCGTCGGGAGCGACGCTGCTCCATGTGCATAGTGTTGATGGCGATGGCGTTGACCCACTGAACCACTTTGTCGTCGCTCTTCTGTTGCCGGCATTCCCAACCTCTTACCCAAGCGGCCTGTGCGAACTCCTCGGCTTCGTCGAGCAACAGACCCTTGGAGAGCATCAGGCGGATGGTCGCCCGGAAGCCAGTCTGATAGGCCGTGGCGAATGAATCTTCCCTCATCATGCCACTGGAATTGCAATTCATGCTCCATTGAGCGAACCGCCTGTCAGGTCAATGGATCACGGTTGTGGCGTCGGGAATGCTGGTTCGAAGGGCCCATCCACATCATCGACCAAAAAAAACACAAGAAGCAAGAAAAAGAGGATCCTTGCGATCCCCACGGCCGCGCCCGCGATCCCACCGAAAAGCAAGCCGGCAATCCACCAGCGCGTATGCAGCAATATGAGTCACCTCTGCCTGCAAGATTGATGCCTGCCATCCGTTGTTTACGCGGAGCGGAATATTTCTCTGCGGCCCATTGCGTAACATTCAGCCTCTCTGCGCTATCACCCAAGCAGCCCGGCTCCACATCGAATGGGGCGGCGCCGGGGGTGATAGGCAGTGGCGACAGTGGCCAAGGGCTCAACCAAGGCCGTTGAGAGAAGCGACGAAAGGCCGCGCCGCCAGTTGCCGCGCGGTCGCTGGTGCACCCACTCAATCGTTATTCGGTTTGGGAACAGTAAATGCAACTAAATCATTGAAAGGAGAAAGGCACATGATCCGAATCACACGCGTATTCGTTGCGTCGGCCCTGCTGCTGGTGATGAGCTCACTAGCGGCCCTGGCGCAATCGCCCAGAGAAAGGGAGCGGCTTGTCCGTCAGGTGCGGCATGAACTGGTGATGTTGCCGAACTATGGATTGTTCGACAACCTGACCTTTGAGATTGGACCTAAAGGCAAAGTCATCCTCTCTGGAAGCGTCACGCGACCGACGTTGAAGAGCGAAGCCGAGAACGTCGTGAAAACGATCGAGGGAGTGGAGACGATCGAGAACCGCATCGAAGTCCTGCCGCTTTCTCCGAACGACGACCGGATAAGGCTTGCGGTGTTCCGTGCCGTGTATAGCCAAGCCGGCTTGGACCGTTACGCCCTGCAGGCGGTTCCCTCGATACACATCATTGCCAAGAACGGGCATGTCGAGTTGGAGGGCGTGGTGAATAACGAGGCCGACAAGAACCTCGCCGGGATGCAGGCCAAAGGAGTTGCGGGCGTCTTCTCCGTCAAGAACAACCTGCGCGTGGAAAAATGAAAGGCATCTTGTTCGCAATCGGCATGGCGCTGGGCTATTGGATGTGGAGAGGCGCCAGGCTGACCAGTTCTGGGAGCCGGCCGGTGAAGACTCCTTTGCCATCGTCTGAATCGGTGGACATTGCGTCGGAAGATTCCTTCCCGGCTAGCGATCCGCCTTCAACGACCGGAGCTCATATCTGAGAAGACGAAGGAGGAGGATGGCGGAAATGCCTGACAAGAAGCACCTGCACGGCGTTGGCGCAGAAGAGCAGCGGATGTAGGAGCACATCAGGGAGCAGGCGGAAAAGAAGGGCCGCGGCGGCAAGCGGGCTGAGGATCGCGGCAAGGATCGTTCTGAAGGATCACGCGGAGAAAATCCACAAAAAGGGTTAGTTATCCGGCCCGGCTCTTCTCGCAGCCTCAGTCCGGCCGTGCTCCCGCGCGAATCCCCGCCAATCCGGCCGGGCTTTCCCGCGCATCCCCATCATGCAGTAGGTCGGAATATGAGTCTGTGGCATCCCGCTGGCCTGACTTTTAAGCAACTGGCTCGGCGCGTCTGGCACGAGATCGAGGACGACGATGTTTTTGGGCAGGCTGCAAAGCTCTCCTACTACTTTCTGCTTGCGGTGTTTCCGCTCCTGCTGTTCCTCACCACGCTGTTCGGCTACCTGACTCAAATCGGGGACCTCCGGGCGGCCCTGCTCGATTATTTCCGCAAAGTGGTCCCGAGTTCGGCTTTCCAACTGGTGGTAAAGACTTTGGACCAAATAAGCAGTGGCGCCGGCGGGGGGAAGCTGTCGATTGGCATTCTCGGAACACTGTGGGCGGCCTCCAACGGTATCGCGGCGCTCTCGCATAGCCTAAACGCCGCCTATGAGGTCAAGGAAGGGCGCCCATGGTGGAAATCGCGATTGATCGCCGCAGTGCTGACCCTCGCGTTCGCGATGTTCACCGCAGTCGCTTTGCTGCTGGTGCTGGCAGGCGGGAAGATGGGAGCGTTCCTGGCGCGACGGTTCGGCCTGGAGCAGGTGTTCGCGGTAGCTTGGAACATCGGACACTGGCTGGTCGCCCTGGTTCTCGTTCTCATAGCAGTGGACCTGTTGTATCGGTTCGCACCTCTGAAAAATCGGAAGTGGAAATGGATGACGCCGGGCGGTATCGTTGCCGTCGCCTTATGGGTGCTGGTATCCCTTGGGTTTCGCGTCTACCTGCATTTCGCCAATTCTTACAACGCAACATACGGATCGCTGGGCGCTGTGATCGTTCTCATGCTCTGGTTCTACCTCACGAGCGCGGCAGTTCTGATCGGCGCTGAGGTGAATTCCGAGTTGGAGAGTGCGGCTGCCCGGATCGGCGACTCGCCACCTGGCCGTAACCTCTCCGCCATCGATCGACCGTGAAGAACGGCACGAAACTCCAATTGGCCTCAAAGGTGCAGGGCTGGAGAGACAGAAGGAGCATTTCGATGCAAACAAGCAAGATCAAGAAGACTGATCCGGACAAAAAGTACCGATCTGTACTGTCCGCGGGTACATTGGCTGGTGACAGCGTACGGAACTCCGCGGGGGAAGACCTTGGCAAGGTCGATGAAATCATGATCGACATTCCATCCGGGAGGGTGGCCTACGCGGTGCTGTCGTTCGGCGGTGTTCTGCGCATGGGGAACAAGCTGTTCGCGGTGCCGTGGAGTTTGCTCGCGGTGGATGAGGACGAGAAGTGCTTCATCCTGGATGTGGACCGGAAGACGCTGGAGAGCGCTCCTGGTTTCGACAAGGACGACTGGCCCGACATGGCCGATACCACCTGGGGAGCAAAAGTGTTCCGGCACTACGGCGCCACACCGTACTGGGAATTCCGGGAAACCAAGACGCCGCTCGGCTCCATGTAGCCATGCCAGAGAAGAAAACTACCAAACGAGCGCAATTGGCCCGGTCTCCGTCGGCACAGGCAAGTGAATACGTGCGCGAAGAGATCGAGCACGTGCGCGAGGGCAAGCATGGGGCGCGCTCGGCCAAGCAGGTGATCGCAATCGGATTATCCAAGGCGAGAAAGGCGGGGGTGAAACTGCCACCCCCGCCCGGGAAGAAGGCGCCGAAGGCGGCGGCTCGCAAGACGAACCCTGCGCGGTCTCGGGCCACGCTTCAAGCCCTGAAACGCGAGGGCACGGTGGCGGCCTCGCATGAAGCACTTTCGCGCCAGGCCCGCAGGAGCGCGCAGCGGCGGGGCAGCGCAAACCGGCGCAGGGCCGCCCAGAAGGCCGTGCGCACAAAGCAAGCGGCAGTTCGGGGCTGAGGGATCAAACGCACGGTGAACGGTTGGCGCGCGCTGCCATGAGGAGGGCGAGTGGTGCATCGGCATAGGGTTGCGGAGCTTGGCTTATCCGCGACCGGCGGGGGCGAATCGTTGGCCGCCGGAGGAGAGCCCACGAACCCCGGTGCGCACAAGCGGTTGAATGCTCGCGGCGGATGGCGAGTTCTAGTTGTGTGTTTGCTCACGCTGCTTACCTCTGTCGCGTCGGCGCAGGTTTCCGAGTTCGAAGGCAGGCGGATTGTTGATATACAGTTCTCGCCGGCGTCGCCGCTGGATCCGGCGGATCTGGACAGAGTGCAGCCGCTTCGAAAGGGCGAGCCGCTCCGAGGGCAAGATGTCGCTGATGCAATCGATGGTTTGTTCGCCACCGGGTGCTTCGAAGATATCGTGGTCGAAGCCGAGCCGTCAGGAGATGGCGTGATCATCCGTTTCGTCACTCAAAATACCTGGTTTGTAGGCGGCGTGGCGTTGGAAGGAAAAGTAACGCCCCCGCCGAATCGCCCACAGATTGCGGGCGCCGGCCAGTTCACCCTCGGCGTCCCATTTCACGATGAAGACTTGAAGCAGGCGTTGGACGGCATGAAGCGCTTGCTGGAGGCCAACGGCCTATACCAAGCCGAGGTGACGCCAACTGTGGAGCGTGGCAGCACAGCCCAACAGGTCTTCCTCACGTTTAGGATCCGCGGAAACAAGCGGGCGAAATACGAGAAACCGCTGATTCAGGGCGAAACCAAACTGCCGGAGAGCACAATCCTTCGCGCTACCGGCTGGCGTCTCCCGATTGTGCACTGGTGGAAGCGCGTTACCGATGCGCGCACCCGCAACGGGGTGCAGGGCGTGCTCCAGAAATACGCGAAGGAGGACCGCCTGGCGGCGCGGGTGGAGGTTCAAAAACTGGACTACGACGCCGAGCGGCGTCGAGTACGTCCCACACTGAATATCAATGCCGGGCCGAAAGTGGAGGTGAAGGCCCTGGAAGCCAAGGTTTCGAAGCGCGTGCTCAAGAGATACGTTCCGGTCTTTCAGGAAGGCACCATAGACAACGACCTGCTGATGGAGGGCCGGCGCAACTTGAGCGACTATTTCCAAAGCAAAGGCTATTACGACGTGCAAGTCGATTTTCGCGTACAGCCGCTGCAGAACGACACTCAGATCGTGGAATACGTTATCGCGCAGGGACCGCGCCAGAATCTGGCGCACGTTGCGATCGTTGGAAACAGGTACTTCGACACGGACGACATTCGAGAGCGGATGTTCATACAGCCCGGTTCATTCCCTCTACGGCGCGGCCGGTATAGCGAAGCGTTCCAGCGCAAGGACGAAGACAATATCGTCAATCTATACCGCTCAAATGGATTCCGCGACGTGAAGGTGAGCTTCTTGGTCGACCACAATTACCAGGGCAAAGCCGGTGACATCGCGGTCACGGTAAACGTCGAAGAAGGCCCGCAGTGGATAGTCGACAACCTGACGCTGGATGGAATTACAAGTGCAAACCGTGACGAATTGGTTTCAATGCTCGCATCTAGCGCAGGGCAGCCATTCGCGGACGCGAGTCTCGCCACCGATCGCAATCAGGTGCTCGCTTACTATTACTCCCGCGGCTTTCCCGATGCGAAGTTCAAGGCGACGTGGGAGGCGAGCGGCACCCCGAATCACGTCAACCTGGCCTACACGACAACCGAAGGGGAGCGGCAATACGTCCGCGAGGTTCTCATTTCCGGGTTGCGCACAACCCGGCAGAGCGTGGTGAGCAAGAGGATCACGCTTCAACCAGGCGATCCACTCTCTCCGATGGAACAGACCGAGACGCAGAAACGCCTCTATGATCTGGGCATATTCGCGCGCATAGATACGGCCATACAGAATCCGGAAGGCGGCACCCGCCACAAATACATCCTCTACAATTTCGAGGAAGCCAACCGCTACAACGTCGGTGTTGGCCTGGGGGCGCAGGTAGCGCGGTTCGGCTCACCCAGCAAGACCAGTGTCTCGGCGCCCGCGGGGAGTACAGGATTCAGTCCGTCGGTCTCGCTCAACGTCAACCGCATTAACTTCCTGGGGATCGGGCATACGGTGACGCTGCAGGGCTCGTACTCCTCGCTGGAGAGGAGTGGTTCACTGAGCTATCTGGATCCGCGATTCCGGAGCCGGGAGGGACGGAGCCTGACTCTCACTCTCACTTACGACAATTCGCTGAACGTGAGCACGTTTGCCTCGAAGCGTCAGGAGGCGTCCGTCCAGCTCTCTCAAAGATTCTCGAAATCGACTAGCGGGCTGTTCCGCTTCGCCTACAGGCGAGTCAGCGTGGGCAGCGTTGTCATCCCCGTGCTTCTGGTTCCGCTGCTGCTCCAACCCGTGCGCATCGGGATGCTGTCCGGCAATTTTTTGCAGGACCGGCGCGATGACGCCGCTGAGCCTCATTCCGGGATGTACAACTCCGCCGACATCGGGGTATCCGGCAGGTTCTTTGGCTCGCAGCGGAGCTTCGGCCGTATTTTGCTGCGCAATGCAACCTATCACCGATTGACGAAAAACACGGTTCTGGCCCGCCAAACCCAGTTCGGCGTGATCGCTGCATTTGCGGCGCCTTCCGGGATTTCCGCACGGGAATCGGTGCCGCTTCCGGAACGCTTCTTCGGAGGCGGGGCCGATTCCTTGCGCGCGTTCCCGTTCAATCAGGCCGGCCCGCGCGATACCGGCGCGGCACTGGTCGCCGGCGGTGAGCCTTCGCAACCGACGGGTTTCCCGCTGGGTGGCAACGCCCTCTTATTCAACAATGTTGAGCTGCGGTTCCCGCTCATCGGCCAGAACATTCAAGGCGTCCTCTTCCACGACGTGGGCAACGTCTTCAGCACCCTGTCCAACATGTCATTCCGCTTTCGCCAGCGCGACCTGCAGGACTTTGACTATGCCGCCCACGCTGTTGGATTCGGCGTTCGCTATCGCACACCGGTTGGTCCCATTCGCATAGACCTTGCTTACAGCGTGAATCCGCCCTCGTTTTTGGGTTTCAAAGGCTCGCCGGCGGAGCTGTTGCAGTGCAACCCGAATCAGACTATGTTGCCCGGTGTCTGCCAGGCCGGGAAACAAAACGTTAGTCATTTTCAGTTCTTCTTCTCCATAGGGCAGACTTTCTGATGTTACGCCGAGCCACACTACTGTTCATTTTCGTGGGCGCGCTAACAGGCGCCGTGGTGATCGACCGAGTGGCTGTCATCGTGGCCAAGCACGTGATCAAGACGAGCGACATTCAGCGCGATTTGCGTTTGACCCAGTTTCTGAACCGCGAGCCCCTCGACCTGAGTGCTGAGGCGATGCGCCAGTCAGCCGAGCGATTGATCGATCAGACGATTATCCGCGACGAGATTGCGAGGGGCGGCTACCGGCGCCCCTCCGAGTCCGATGCCGATAACCTGGTGACCCAGTTCCGGCAGGACCGCTTTGGCGGCGCCGCCGGCCCGCTGCGGGAAGAGCTCTCTCGCTATGGTTTGAACGAAGGGCAGCTTCGGGAGCAATTGTTCTGGCAGATCACCGTCCTGCGGTTCATTGACCAGCGATTCCGGCCGGGCGTGCTGGTGACGGATGAAGAGGTGCGCGCGTACTTCGACCAACATCTGGCCGATCTCAAACGCGAGTACGCGCAAAGCAATGGCAGGGAGGCGCTGGAGGCGAAGATTCGCGCTTCGCTTGAGGGCGAACGCATCAACAAAGCGTTCGTTGACTGGCTCGAGGAAGCGCGTAAGCGGAATCGCATCGATTACCGGGAGGGAGCATTTCAATGAGCAGGCGAGCGAAACTCCTTCGGAATATCGCCATCGTAACCGCCGGTTTCATTGTGGTTCTGGCGGTGGGGACGATCACGGTGGTGCAAACCGACTGGTTCCGGAATTATGTGAAGCAGAAGATCATCACCGCCACGGAAGAGGGCACCGGCGGCAAGGTGGAGATCGCCTCGTTTAGTTTCGAATGGCGAGCGCTGCATGCCACGGTGACTGATTTTGTGATTCACGGTACCGAGCCCGAGGGGTATGCGCCGTTCGTCCGGGCGGGACGTGTAGAACTGAGTCTCCGGCTATTTACCAGTCTGAAGCACATGTTGGACTTGACCTATTTGGGCGTGGACCGCCTGGAAGCAAACATTGTCGTATTTCCCGATGGCCGTACCAACGTTCCGACCCCAAAGAAAGCAGCCACGTCGGAAAAGACGGCGGCCGAGACCGTGGTGGATCTCGCCGTGCGGCGTTTTGAACTGACCAACGGGGTCTTCGCTTTCAATTCGCAGAGGCAGGCATTCAACCTCCGCGGCGCAAACCTGCGCGCGCAGCTCTGGTACAACGTGTTGAAGCAAGGCTACCAGGGACAGGTTGCGCTCGATCCGCTGTACGTGATCTCCGGGCGGAACACGCCAGTGAAGTTCACGCTCACTCTGCCGATTGCGATCGAGCGCGATCGGATCGAACTGCACGACGCCAAAATCTCGACGCCCGCGTCGGAGATTCTCATCAATGCTTCAATCGAAAACCTGCGCAACCCCAAGACGTCGGCTCATGTTCAAGGACGGCTGGCGCTCGCGGACTTGAAGAATGCCGGGAATCTTCAGCTGGATCTCAATCGCCGCGACTTAATTTCCACCGTTGATCTCGATGCGAATGCCACAGTGGCTGACAATACGATCCAGGTGACCGGGCTGCGGCTGACAGCCGGACATTCGGAAATCACGGCGTCCGGGAAGCTGAAGGATCCTAATGGGAACGGCGCGCTGGATTTCAAGGCGCGGCTGGCCGTTGGCGAGCTGGGCCGGCTGGCGGACGTAGCGGCGCGGCCCGATGGCACGGTTGTGCTGAGCGGGTCGGTAAAGCTGGACGCAGATAACAATTATCAGGTCACGGGCAACCTCCAGGCGAAAGACCTGTCATTCCAAAACGGCGCTCGGCGAATCAGCGGTCTCAATCTGGTTTCCGTGGTATCCCTGGACCCGCATCGCCTGGAGTTGAGGGACCTGCGGCTGGCGGCCTTCGGTGGGGAGGCCGCCGGCAACGCGTCGCTTGAAGAGTTCGCGCGCTATAAGCTGAATGCCAATCTCCGCGGATTTGATCTGAGAACGGCGGCGAGCGCGATGGGTCAGAAAAACCTCGCATATGCTGGCGTCGCATCCGGATCTATTGCGGCCGGAGGCGATCTGAAACAGCCGGGCACGAGAAGCGTCACCGCGTATGCGAAGATTTCCATCGCCCCGGGAAGGCAAGGCGTCCCGGTGTCGGGCCGTTTGAATGCGGATTACAACGGCGCTGCGGATAACGTCAGCATCACCGATTCCTATATCGCGTTGCCGCACACTCGCGTGACTCTGAACGGTTCGCTCGGCAAACGGCTGGACGTCGCATTGACTACGCGCGACCTCAACGACCTACTGGCGGCTATGCCGTCCAGCAGTAAGCCCAAGGTTGCTTTTGATGCCGGGGGGCAAGCCACGCTGACCAGCGTGGTGACGGGTAGCCTGACCCGCCCGCGCGTCACGGCGAATCTGGCGGCGAATCGATTCAGCGTGGATGGACGCCGCTTTGATGCGTTGACGCTAGATGCCAGTGTCTCGAGTGCGGGAGCCGCAGTCTCGAATGGCAGCCTAAGCCGGGGCGCCATGCAAGCGCAGTTCACCGCGAGCGTGGGGCTTCAGAACTGGAAGGCAACGCCAAGCCAGCCTCTTACCGCGACGGCTTCCGTCCGCAACGGCGACCTTGCAGACATCATGGTCCTGGCAGGCCAGCCGGGTGCGGACTACTCGGGCGCGCTGAGCGCGAATGTGAACGTAAGCGGGACCGTTGGGAATCCGCTCGGCACCTCCGAGCTCTTGTTGGCCAAAGGAACGATTCGGGGTGAGCCGTTCGACGTAATCCAGGCGCGCGTGAACATGGCCGACCAACTTATAACCATCCCTGCCGCTCATGCTGCATCAGGAGCGGCCCGCCTGGATCTGACGGCTGATTTCCAGCATCCGCGCGAGAGCTTCACAAGCGGGCGGCTGCACGCGCGCGTTCAAAGCAGTCAGATGAACCTGGCCCAGTTCCGGACTGTGCAGAAGGAATTGCCGAACTCGGCAGGGGAAATTCAAATCCTTGCCGACGTGACCGGAAGTCTCTCGGAAGTGAAGAGCGGCGCTGCGCGACAAGTCGAGTTCTTATTGACCGGCGTAAGCGCGGACGCCTCGGCGCGCAGCCTGCGTTTCGAGGGACAGGACTATGGCGATTTCAACGTGACTGCGCAAACAAGCGATCAGACCGTGAGCTACAAGGTAACGTCCAACTTCGCGGGATCGAGAATCAGCGCGAACGGAAACACCAGGCTGGTGCGCGACTATCCCACCACGGCCGACGCTTCCATCAACAATCTTCAGATTGAGCGCGTCCTGGCGCTTGCGAAGCGTTCCAATATTCCCGCAAAAGGAAGTTTGTCCGGCTCGGTCCACTTCGAGGGCTCGACGAAGAACCCGCAAGGCGAGGCTGACCTGGAACTCACGAGCGCGGTGCTCTATGAGGAACCGGTCGAACGTGCGCGGGCGCGGGTTACCTATCTGGCGGAGAGCGTCGACATTCGGCAGCTCGAAATTGTATCCGGGCCGGCGCGCATCGACCTCACGGCGAAGTACGAACATCCGGCCGGCAATCTGCAAGAGGGGAAACTTCAATTCCGCCTGAACGGCAGCCGCATCGATCTGGCGCGCATTCAAAACCTGCAGAAGGCGCGGCCGGGATTAGGCGGCAGGGTAACCGTCGCGGCCAGCGGGTCCGCGACAGTCCGGCAAGGCGAGAACCGATTTCTGTTCCAGGCGCTGGACGCAAATCTGGCGGCGACCGGCATCGCGGCCCGCGGCAAGAACTTCGGAGATCTGACGCTTACCGCGAACACCACCGGCGGACGGCTGAACCTCGTCCTCGATTCGAACCTGGCGGAGGCGTCCATTCATGGGCGCGGCACCGTGGACCTTAGCGGAGATCATCCAATCAATGCGGACCTGAAGTTTAGCAACGTAACCTGGACGCGTGCTCAGGCGCTGCTGGGGCCAGGCGGCGCGCCTCCTGGTTTTGAGGCGGTGGCCGATGGTCAAGCCACGCTCAGCGGACCGTCCACGAAGATCGACAACTTGCGCGGTTCCCTGAAGGTCACTCGTCTGCAGTGGAAGAGCATTGCGTCGCAGGGCCCCGGGCGCGGGCCAATTGAAATTCAAAATCAGGGACCCATCACTGTGGGCCTGGAAAAAGGGCAGGCTCGGATCGAAGGTCTGAATCTGGCCGGTCCAGAGACAGCCATTCAGGCGAGCGGAACGGCCTCGCTGGACGGGAAGGCGCTGAACATTACGCTGAAGGCCAACAGCAATCTGAACTTGCTCCAGCACTTCGACCGGGACTTGGTTTCATCGGGGCGTGTGGTTCTGGCAGCCACAGTGCGCGGCAGCAGGACTGCACCGCTGGTGAACGGACAACTGGAACTTCATGATGCTTCCTTAAACCATGAGAATATCCCGAACGGAATTTCGAGCGCGAATGGTGTGGTGCAGTTCAATGGCAATAGCGCTTCGTTTCGAAACCTGACTGCCGAGTCCGGCGGCGGGAAGCTCACGTTGGGAGGGTTCGTGGCGTTCCGCGACGTCGTGCGATACGGGTTGCGCGCGAATGCGGCCAATGTCCGCGTACGCCTGAGGGAAGGGGCGAGCGTAGGTCTCGACGCGAATATCAATCTGACAGGCACCAGCGAGGCTAGCACCGCATCCGGCACGGTGACGATTAATCGAGTAACCTATGCGCCGCAAAGTGACGTCGGCTCCATGCTGTCGCGGGCGGCTCCGCCGACGGAATCACCACGCGAGCCTTCGCCACTGCTGGACAACATGAAGCTGGATATACGAGTGCGAACTTCCGCTGCAACGGCCGTCCGGTCTTCGCTGGCGGACAAACTACAGGCCGACGTGGATCTGCGAATTCGCGGAACGGCATCGCAGCCCGGCGCGCTCGGGCGTGTGTCTATCACCGAAGGCGACCTCGTCTTCTTCGGTTCAACCTACACGGTCAATTCGGGGACGATTTCGTTTTATAACCCGGCACGCATCGAACCGATTCTGGACATCAACCTCGAGACAAAGACCAAGGGCGTGGACATCGTGCTGAGAGTGACTGGGCCGATCGAAAACATGAAGCTGAGTTATACGTCAGATCCGCCACTTCAGTTCCAGGAGATCGTACAATTGCTGGCTTCAGGCAAAACGCCTACCTCTGACCCGACTCTTCTGGCGAATCAGCCATCCGAACCATCGCAGAGTTATGCGCAAATGGGTGAATCAGCGCTGGTGAGCAAGACGCTGGCCGATCCGGTGGCAGGCCAATTGCGGCGGGTCTTCGGCGTGAGCCAGTTGAAGGTCGATCCCACGTTTACGAGCGGATCGAACCTGCCTCAGGCGCGAGTAACACTCCAGCAGAACGTTACCGACCAGGTCACTTTCACCTACGTGACCGCTCTAGACGATCCGAATACTCAGATCATTCGCATAGAGTGGGCGTTCAACCGGCGGTGGTCGGCGGTTGCCGCACGGGACCAAAACGGAATGGTCGGCATCAAGTTGTTCTACAAGAAGCAGTTTCGCTGAGGAGCGGCGGCCCGTTTTCAGTACTGGGAGCCACGCTCAGGTCCGGGACGCTCTCCTCCAGAAGGCGGAGCGGGCACGGGTTTCGCGACCGTCTCTTCTCTGTTCTGGAACGCTCCAGCCCTGGCGGGGGCATGGGCGGGCCTTCGCGAGTATCGGCGGACTGGGGACTAGCGGTTCTTACTCGCCCTGCTTTTTCCCGCAGTCGGCGCCGCCTCCCTCGGTTGGACGTTTACGCACATGCGGCGGCGGCTTCGCTACCGAAATAGTGTAGTGCGCCTCGACACCACGTCGGTCGAAATCGGCAGGCAACTCAGAGGCACGATTCTCATTTCGCCGCGCCTAGACCCCGCCGCGGGCTTTGAGCTGACACTGGACGGCGCACCGCGAATCGGATAACGACTCGCATGACCGCATTCTCTGGGAGGCGCGCACCCGCGTGACAACGCCAGTCGCCTCCTGGCCGGAAGCGGAGACAGCTATCCGCGTGTCGGTTCAGATTCCTGAGGAAATGCGAAGCGTGGGACGACGCAGCGCCGGATCGCCAGGTGATCTGGCGGCTGCGCGTGGCTGGGATGCGGCTGGAACTGCGAAGTGAACCCCCAGGCACACGCATTGAGCCGGTCCATTGAACCGGGGTGCTGTAGAATCAGGGGGCATGGACCGGGGTCGTATGAGGCAGAACTCGGCGGGCGCCAAGGTAGCCAGACGCGCGTCCGTCTTACAGGGTCGCTTCCGCAGATTCTTTTCGAATCTTGGACCCGGATTGATTACCGGCGCCGCCGATGACGACCCGTCCGGTATCTCGACGTATTCGGTCACCGGCGCCGCGTTCGGTTATACGCCGCTGTGGACCGCGCTCTTCTCTTTCCCGTTGATGGCGGCCGTACAAATCATGTGTGCCCGTCTTGGCATGGTCACCGGATTCGGCCTGGCAAGCGTGATCCGGCTGCGTTATCCACGCTGGATCCTGTGGGGCGCCTGCGCGCCGCTCGTCCTCGCCAATATCGTTAACATTGCCGCGGATCTTGGCGGCATGGCCGCCGTCACAGAGCTTCTGACGGGTGTCAATTCGCTCTACTGGACTCCCGCTACGCGATCCTCCTTGTGTCCCTGCTGTTCTGGGCGAGTTATCGCAGCATCGCTCGGATTTTCAAGTGGCTCACACTCGCCTTGTTCGCGTACATTGCCGCCGCATTTCTAGCACATCCGGACTGGCCCGCAGTCCTGCGGGCGACCCTGATTCCACGTGTGGAGTGGTCCAGCGCGTACTGGGCGACGCTGGTCGGCATCCTGGGCACTACCATCTCGCCATACCTCTTCTTCTGGCAGGCCGCGCAGGAAGTGGAGGAGGAGATTGCCTTGGGCCGGTCGACCGTCAAAGAGCGCAAGGGCGCGTCCAAGAAAGATATCAAGCGCTCTCGGAACGACGTCCTCTCAGGCATGTTCTTCTCGAACCTGGTGATGTACTTCATTATTCTGACGTCAGCCGCCAAGCTGCACGCGCACGGCAAGACCTCGATCTCCACCGCGCGCGATGCCGCCGAGGCGCTGCGTCCTTTGGCCGGCGATGGTGCCTACTGGCTCTTCAGCCTGGGTTTGATCGGCGCCGGCATGCTCGGAGTCCCGGTACTGGCCGGATCTTGCGCGTACGCCATCGCGGAAGCGGCCGACTGGGTTGGCTCGCTGGAGGTACACCCTCCCCTCGCTCACGGCTTCTATGCCGTCGTCGCCGTTGCAATGGCGCTCGGCCTCGGCTTGGATTACGCGGGTTTGGACGCCGTGAAGATGCTCTTCTGGGCTGCGGTGCTCAACGGAGCACTGGCGCCACCGCTACTTATCCTTGTAGTGCTGCTCACCAGCAGGGCCGACGTCATGGGCGCGCACCGCAACGGAATCCTGCTTCGCTGGCTTGGGTGGACGTGTGCTGTTGTCATGCTGATTGCGACTGTCATTATGTTTGTGACAGCATATGCCGCATGATGCAACGAAGGGTAGGTTAGCGTACGCGTTGCCAAGAGTCGCGGGATGTTGACGTGAGGCACGAGGACTTCAAGAAAAGGCGTCTGCATCGTTTCCGTATTCACGGAAGGGATTACGACACTTCGCAATCGGGCACCCCACCGCCCCCCCGAAATCTTCATGGCCGTCCTGCTAACACATGTCTGCCGAACTGGGACGTTGGTCAGGGGACAACTCCTCGATCCGGTTCTCCGGGTGAGCGCTGACGCACCCGAACACATCGCGCAGGTAGGCGGATGGATCGATGTGGTGTCGCTTCGGGGTGGCGATGAGGCTGGTCAGCACCGCTGCCGTGACGTCCACCGATGTTGCTTCTGAAGAAGGCCATCCGGCGCCGCCAGCGACTGGGCGGGATGCTGGAATATCATTAACACGTCCCCGTGTCGTGGCTCAGCCGGTGTCACCAGGATGCCTTCGACCGCTAGTTGGAACGGAGTTCTCGCTCGCTCGTAGTGGATTTCTGCGACGATCCGCTGGCCCAAGAAGAGATTTGATTCGAGCGACAGTCTTCTTGTGTAGGCTGACTGCGCCCGATTTCAATTCTGGACACTACGCGGTCGACGATTGCCGCGGTGGGTGTTCGGGGCGATTCTGCGGCGGTTATGGGCACTGCCGGTGCCTGCGGAGGAACTGAAGCTATGGCGGCAGAAAAATCCCGGCGAAAGGGAGGCTCCCGAAGGCAACGTGTCGAAGTATGGCGCCGGAGAGGCTGGGAAAGTACACACCCCTACTCAGAGTGGGCTGGGACCGGCTGATCTTGGGGCGGCCCGCGGCAGCCCAGGGAAGAAGACCACACCTCACGTTCACGCAGAGGCAGTCTGATGTATACTACTGGAATGCTTGGGAACCCAAGAAGAAGATCCCGGTTGAAAGGGGTTAGTCAATACGGCTATTCCACGATTTGAGAGGCGTACCGGCAAGAAGATCGAGCCGTTCCGGAGAATTCACTACTCGGATACATTCTTCAAGCCGGGCTTGGATATCCTGACCGGCATCGGCTTTGGCAACATATGCCGTACGCAATACCGAAGTCAAAAGCAAATCAGAGTCGAAGGTGAAACTGGTGTCGACACTCGGGACATCAGCTACGCGATATGACCGCCAAAGAATACAAGAAGATCGCGTACGGCGAGTGGTTCGACTGCGTCGACCCGGTGGTGGCGAAACGCGCTCATGCGCGTAATGTTCAGCGATGCCACGAAGCCATCAAGAAGCACGAAGCCAAGGACAGGAAGCTCAATATTCTATTGGTACACGGCTCTGGCAGGTCGAGCTTCAAGAGTCTCGCGCACGAATTGTCAAACAGTCAATTCCTGCTCAAGTCGGCGACCCGGCAGTTCGAACACGATGAGAGGTATGAGATCACAGAAGTGCGACTGCGGGACTACAATATTACGCCATGCAACTGCTGTTACTCTACGACTAGCTCTCTCTGTAGCTTTCCTTGTAATTGCTTTCCGCTGGACCCCATGCAGGAGCTTTATCCGCTTGTACTGAGTTGCGACATCATGTTCTGCTCTACCGGCGTCAATCAGTCTGCGATGTCGAGTCGACTGAAGCTATTCGCCGACCGCCTGATTTCGCTGGATGGCGGATTCTATGTGGCACCGGCGCAATACCGCGAGAAAGACGCCGATTGGCGCGATCGTTGCCTCGCCCTGAGCACGAAGCTCGGCAAGGATATGCCTTACGATCCCCGGACTTGGGGACGCGTGGCGGCCTACTTCATTGCCAGCAAGGACCAGAACAATGCTCTCAAGACTATTGCGAAGCCGAAGCAGAGCCCTCTTAGCTACATCGAGACAGTAGCGTGGTCTCTCTGGGACGGCTTCAGCGACTACGGATTCTTCCATGCGGATCCGTGGTACGTGGGCGCTGCGGCGAATCCCGATGAAGAGATGGCCTTGGACAAGGCTAGATACGAAGGGGCAGCAGAGGTTCAGAGGCAGGCCGCGCAAGTGGCCGCCGCAGCCGTCGCCCTCGCCACAAAGTACCGAATGCATCCGCCGGCTTTCGATGGCGGCGCAAGGCGTAACCGGACCTAGATAAGAGGGCAAGCGTCCTCTCGATTTCCGCAAGCGGTTTCCTTGGTTCCTCCTCTCCCAAGCGGCTCCGGCGGCCCGAAGGGGAGAGTCTTGCCGCCTGGCCATTCGTTCTCGTCGTCCACTTTGTTGCGGGAGTGGTAACGCGATTGCAATAGGAATTCTAGATGTGCGAGGACCGAAGGAGGGTTTTGCTGTTTCCCCTTCCAAACCGCGGACCGAAGGAGGACGGCGGCAGAGAAGTGGCGGTCCATAGCTAAGAATCGGACGGTGATTCTGGCCGTCGGTGCAGGGTTCTTGCCGTCTCCCCTGCTTTATGGCGGCTCCGGGAACGACAAAATCGTTCATTTAGAACAGCCCCGGGGAGCCAACGCAGAATCGCCGGATCGCCGTCCGAGCTTCGGCGATCTCGCAAGGTGCGTTGGCGCGATCGGATTCTTGTCGGACCAGCAATTCCAATTCGATTCACGGCCCGGGGCGCGATTCAATCCCTAAGGGAATGCAGCACAATGTCTTCTGGTGTGGTCGCCTTTGCAGCTCCGCCGCCGTTTTGTGCATCGCTTGTACATGAACACAAGTTTTCGTGACAAGACACTGAAACCAAAGGGTGGCTCCCCGGCATGGATTCGAACCACGATTCACAGAAGCGTTGTGGAATATGTAACTTGCAGATTCTAAAAAGGCCGAGATTGCCGAAAAGGGCACCAAATACCCCCATCGGTACAGCATCGGTACAGTCCGGCAGTGAACCGGCCGGTCACGATTTCGAAGATGAAGAGCGTCACATGTTGGCGGTGAAGTGCGCAATAAATCGGTAAGGATGCTGTTTCAACGACTTGAATCCGCCTTCGGGCGTCGTTCCTTTCAAGTCTGGCCGGCCAGCTCACCGGTTCGAGCTGTCAATACGAATGTCGAGGTGCTCATCCTGTCTCCAAGTTGTACGCAGGCAACGTGGTAAGGCGTCTGTCCTCGACTGGGCCACCCACCGTGAAATGGTAGAAGCTCTGCCAATCGCGCGAAGAGATGCCGAACACCTCGTGAACCGGATCATCGAAGTAGCAGCCGATCCCAGTCGAACGAATGCCCGCCTCTTCCGCCTCGAGGTACAGCACCTGGCCCACAAGACCGGCCTCCCAGAAGAGATTTCGGTAGAAGCTGGCGCCATAGCTAACAAGGCTGTCCATGTAATCGGCGATCATCCCAAGGCTGAAGGCCCCGTCCCCCGCGATGTCTTGACCACAGGAGACGCTCGCGGCCAGAGTGCGGCAGTCCCCTTCTTTGAGCAGGTACAGCGGAAGGCCATACGGGCACGACGGAGGGCGCAGCCACAGGAACTCACGCCGCATCGCTTGCCGGAGTGTCTCGACCTTCTCCGGATCGCGAGCGAGCGCGTAGAGACCAGGAGGCAGGTCGTTCACGCGGTGCACGAAGAGGCCCAGGTGGATGCGTGGGCGCCAGGGTAGGGCGTCCCACGGCATAGATCGGCCGTCTCGGGTGGGCACGAGACGAGCCAACATCCGAAAGAAGGTCGCCGCAGGAATTGCGGTGGATGCGTCCATGCTCACCGCGCTTCTGCGCCCCAGGATGACTTTCTCCGCGGTGAACGCGCCGGACCGAACTGGCGCCCCGAAGAGCTCTTCCTCCGAAGGGAACCTGGAGAACTCTTCGTCGGTCGCAATCCTCGGATTCGTGGTGGCAACAGCCACCTGGTCGATCACTGGCCAATCGACGCCGTGCTCGGGACTCAGCACGTTAGCCGTGCCGTACCATCGAGAAGTGGCCACCTGGGATACCAACTCTTTGGACAGGCAGAGGCCCCGGTCGCTGGCCCATTTCTCCCGGACCACAACCGCCACGAGTTCGGGATGCTCTCGCTCCGCGCCTGCGTAGTCGGCCTCGCGGTCGAGTCCGAGAAGTTGTGACACAGTGGCGTCACCCACACGATCGAGGAGACGGAGTTTCCATCCGAGGGCAGCCGCTGCGAATCGCATCGTCCCCAGCGCATGGCCGACATCGTGTTGGCAATACCGAAACGCACGCTCGCCATACTTCCAGGCCTCCCGCCAAAGAATGGACGAGAGCCCCACGAGGAATGAGCCCTCCGGAAACGCTGCCGTCAAGGCTGCCCAGACCGAGGGATCGAGATCCGCTCGAAGCTCGAGACCGTGCGCCTTCGATGCATAGTGGTAGACGCCGGGACGGTTGTGGATGCCGTCCAACGACGGCAAGAGCGCGTATCCCTCCGTCGGGTGGAGGTTCCCGCTCGACGGATTGGCACGCAGAGACCATGTGGTCCCCTGGAACCGTTTCCAAGCTGTCAGCGAGAGTGCGTAGCGGAAAAAGAGCGAGATGGAGTCGACCGAAAGCGGAACCGGCACCATGTTGTCCGCGACATAGAGCTGCCAGTACGGAAGTGCTCGCCCCGCGTCGGCGAAAGGAAGGCGAACCAGAGACGCTCCGTCGTAACGGCGGAACGGATCCGGCTGCTTAGCCCAATCCATGTAGCCAAGCGATGCTGCGTAGCGGTGGTAGTGGTGCTTCGTTCTCTCGTGGTAGGCCAACACGACTTGCTCGGCAGCAAGGTCGCGGTCCGCAGAACTGGCGTGCGACCGATCTCCGGGCATCGATGGCGGTTCTGCTGTTCCGGCGTAGATCGGCAGGCGAGTCAACACCCTTGCTTTCCATTCTAACGAAGCGGCCCACCGCGATGGGTACAGGCGCAAAAAGTACGGATCGCCGATGTCGCTCGAAAGAAACCGGTCATCGTAACGGCGCTGGCACCCCGGATCGGCTATGATCTGTGCGCGGCAATCGCACAAGAAGCACTTGCGACAGGGAAGGAAGTGGCGCGCGAGAAGTCGGCGTTACAAGGCGACGAGATCCAGGAGCTCTTGGATCTCCTGCGCGAGAACCGTAATACGATCGACTGCATGACTAGCAGGCTCTCTCCGAGGCCGATTGGGCGAGCCGCACGAAACCAAATCAATAACCGACCACAGCCGAAAAGAAATCCAGCTCACACCGCAGAGCATACCGGTAAGCGTCTCTTACCTCCACAGTATCGACGCACACCCGATCGAGCAGGGCTTCCAGGCGGCCACCCAGTCGCCGGAACTCCTCGGCGCTGTAAGTCTCCATCCACTTCCGATACGGATGGTGTGGCCCGCAATTTGGGACAAGCTCCTCACCCAGGAATGCGTAGAGACGCATGCAGGGCGTGATCGCCGCAAGGGTCTCACCCAACGAGTTGTGCCAGGCCGTCCGCAGCAAAAAATCAGTATAGGCGCGGCAGGCCGGATTGGGGACCACGCTCCCGAGATCGATCGCCAGCTCAGCCGTATAGACGCGATGCAGGTTCAGCTCTTCCTGGACGCCACCGATCAACTCGGAATACAAGGCGATGGCTTCCAGGTCGCTGCTGCGCGCCAGCGCCAGCGCGTAAACTTGGGCGAAGGCGCGCAGGAAGAATGCGTCTTGGGCAATGTAGGCCCGAAACAGATCCGCCGGCAGCGTGCCGTCACCGAGAGCCCGCACGAAGGGGTGCAACAGGCAGGACTGCGCCAGGTGAAAGCTCGACCTCCACAGCACGTCATGGAGCATTCAGCCCTCCCACGACATCTTCCAAAACTCCCGCTCGTGCGCGAGGACCTCGTTGAAATGCTCGCGTGCCGCCTCATGGGGGTGTCGCTCGGCAAGGCCGCCCAGCGCTGACACGTAAGCCGCAAAGTCCGAGCTCGACCAGCGCTCAATGAACTCTGCGTAAGGGCCGGAGGGGGGCAGCGCACTCCAGGCGGTCAGGTACGCCGCTTCCACGCCGAACAGCATCGCCAGCAGCACCTGGTAGGGTTGCGTGTAGGCACACCGGATCAGGAAATCTGTGTACCTCCGGCAGGTTGGGTGTGACGCGACATCCAGATCCACCTGATGGCGGGCCCCATGGGACTCAAACCAGCCCAGTTCCTTGTCGAGCGCCGCGAGGCCGCCGATCAAAGGCGCGTGGCAGTCGCGTGGCGTCTTGGCGAGCAGCAGAGCCTGGAACGCCATCAGGTCTTTCGCAAACAGATAGTCTTGCGCGAGCCAGCGCTGAAATGCGTTCGCCGCCAAGGTGCCGGCGGCCACGGCATCCAGAAAGGGAGATCGCGTGGCCTCGCCCCACAGGCGTCCCGCATCACGAATAAGAGAGTGACCCGTCATCCATTCCTCCGCCGGTATTATACGCTCCGCGCTAATAGCCTGGGGCCAGAACTGCATCTCGGTTCGGGAAAGTAAACTGAAACGGGGAGGCAGGCATGCAACAACCATTGCCGAAATCCGTGACCGACTTCAAAGTAAAATATCCCGAGGTCTGGGAGGCGTTCGCAACGCTTGGCGATAGCTGTCACCAGACAGGTCCGCTTGACGAAAAGACAAGGCGGCTCGTGAAGCTCGGGATTGCCATCGCGTATCGTCACGAGGGCGCGGTGCACTCGGCGGCGCGCAACGCGCTGGAGTCCGGGCTCACGGCGGAAGAGATGTTCCACGCGGCGATCCTCGCGATCACCACCGTTGGATGGCCAACAGCTTACGCAGCAATGACGTGGATCGACGACGCGATTACCAAGTCTGGCGAGCAGCCGGTTCTGCCACACTCATGTTTGGGAAGGCGTGATGAACGAGGGCGCCTCAACTCCCCCAGCAAGTCGCAACTCAGCATCCCCTCCGTGGCGGGCTCAGGGGCCATTTTTTACGGCCGCGCCCGGACCCAGCGGATCAGACCCCCGGCCAACAGCACTTCGATTTGCCGTTCGGACAGGGCGTGACTTGCCTTGAAGGTGCGGTACTTGGTTGCATTCCGGACCTCAACTTGGCGGTCCCGGCGGATCTGCTTGTGCAGATCCCGCAACTGCAGAATGTCACCCAGGTCCATCCGGTCGTACTCAACCTCATCGTCCAGCGTGAGTGGCAGAATGCCGAAGTTCACCAGATTCTGCCAGTGAATGCGCGCGAATCCCTTAGTGATGACGACCCGTAGACCCAGATACCGGGGTGCCAGTGCCGCGTGCTCTCGGCTCGATCCCTGGCCATAGTTTTTTCCCCCGATGATGGCGTGATCCCCGGTTTCACGGGCGTGGCGGGAATAGCTTGGATCCACCATTTCGAACGCAAACTCGCTGATCTTGGGGATGTTGCTCCGATAGGGCAAGACGCGGGCGCCGGCCGGCATGATTCCGTCGGTCGAAATGTCATCCGGCGCTCTTGAGTAGAATCGGAAGCTCCAATTCCTCGGGCAGCGGCTCCATCTCGGGAAGCGAGGCGATGTTGGGACCCTTGACGAGCTGAACCTTGCGAGCTTCCTCGGGGGGGAGGGGCGGGAGCAGCATCTCCGTGTTTAGGATCGGCGTCTCGGGCTCGGAGACCTTGGGATACGGGGTGCCCAGGGCCCGCGGGTCGGTGATCACGCCGGTGAGGGCCGATGCCGCGGCGGTCTCCGGGCTAACCAAGCAGACCTTGTCCTCCTGCGTTCCTGACCGGCCGGGGAAATTCCGGGGTACGGTACGCAGGCTGAACTTGCCCGTCGCGGGGGCCTGGCCCATACCGATACAGCCGTTGCAGCCTGCTTGATGGATCCGAGCCCCGGCGCGAATCAGAGACTGCAGGTGCCCATCGCGCACGAGGTTCTCCAGGATCTGCCGCGACGTCGGGTTGACGTCGAAGGAAATGCGATCGTGCACCTGCCTGGCCTTGACGATTTCTGCCGCGACGGCGAAATCCCGATACCCGGGATTGGCCGACGATCCGATATAGGCCTGGCAAATCTCCTGTCCAGCGACCTCACGGACTGACACCACGTTTCCGGGACTCGACGGCATCGCGATCAGCGGCTCGAGGCTCGAGAGGTCGATCTCCTCGTGAGCGTCATAGTTAGCGTCGCGATCGGCTACGAGTTCCACCCAATCGTGCTCGCGGCCCTGCGATTTCAGGAAGCGCCGAACCTCGGCGTCGGACGGGAAGACCGTAGTAGTCGCCCCCAGTTCAGCGCCCATGTTGGCGATGACGTGCCGGTCCATGGCGGAAAGACATTCAAGCCCTGGGCCATAGTACTCGATGATGCGGCCTACACCTCCGTCAACGTCGTGCCGGCGGAGCAACTCAAGGATCACATCTTTGGCGCTGACCCAGCCTGGAAGCTCGCCAATGAGCTTCACGCCCCAAATCTGCGGCATCTTGAAATAGAAGGGTTGGCCGGCCATCGCAAGGGCAACGTCAAGCCCCCCAGCACCGATGGCCAGCATCGCGATGGCCCCAGCAGCCGGGGTATGGCTGTCGGAGCCGAGCAGAGTCTTCCCCGGTGTTCCGAAACGTTCCTGGTGAACCGGGTGACTCACGCCGTTGCCCGCCCGGCTGTACCAGATACCGAAGCGCCGGCAGGCGCTGTGCAAGAACAGGTGGTCGTCCGGATTCTTGTGGTCTTCCTGGATGAGGTTGTGATCCACATACTGGGCCGACAGCTCGGTCTTGACACGGTCGAGACCCATCGCCTCGAGCTCCAGCATCACCAACGTTCCTGTCGCATCCTGCGTGAGCGTCTGGTCGATGCGGATTCCGATCTCCCGACCGGGGATCATCTCGCCCTCAACGAGATGGGACTCAATGAGCTTGCGTGCGACGTTGTATCCCACACCGTTCTCCTTTCGCGGTGATCAGGCTCCGCGCCTCTATTTTATGTTTTTGCATAGGCCCGGCTCGCTTTGATCCTCCGTCAGGCTGCCCTAGCCATCCGCACCAGCAAGCTTCGGACTAACGGTCTGATTACCTACAAGAGGATCTACGGCGAAAACATATTCCTCTACCGGCTTACCGCCAATTAGATGCTCCTGGATGATTCTCTCCAGTACTTCCGGCGTGACGTGCTGGTACCAGACGCCTTCCGGATAGACGACAGCGATGGGACCCTGCTCACAGATCCGCAGGCAGTTCACCTTGGTGCGGTAGACGCAATGCTCGCCCGCCAGCAGGCCCAGATCCGCGAGGCGCTTTTTCAAATAGTTCCAGGAAATGATGGAGACGTCTCGAGGCGCGCAATGCGGCTCGGTCTGGTCCGCGCAAAGGAAAATGTGGCGACGGATCTTCCCAAGCTGCAAGTTCGCTGCAATTTGAGCCAGACGCTTTGACGATTCCGACATACTTACCGACCCAGGTCCGGAGGTGGCCGCCTTGTCTCCGTCGTCAACTCATCGGCTTCGGATGTTTGCACCCGCTTCGATTCCCCTATCAGCGCCTCCCGGCCGGTCTGAAGGGGTTCCACCTTAAGCTCGACGATGTCCGTAGGGAACAGAAGATCAAGGAACCAGTCGAAAGCCACACGGAACCGCCTTTCCCACCTCGGGAGTGCGAACAGGTAGTAGGTCCGCCAAGCGAACCAGGCCAGGAAGCCCGTGAGCCTCACACCCATCACCTGGCCCATCATCGCACCGAAACCGCCGCCGAGCGCCGCCACGATGTTGCGGGCCACATGCCGCCCCTGGCGAACCGCATGCTGTGCCGTGGGCGGCTGGTAGCCTCTACCGGGTTCAGGTACCAGAGCGCAATCGCCGACGGCCCACAACGTCCCATAGCCCCGCACCTGAAGATACTCGTTTACGGGGAGTCGGTGGTCGCCATCTGGCGGCCGCTGGACTTCGATCGTCCGGATCAAAGGCGAAGGCCGGACGCCCGCGGTCCAAATGACCGTTTCGGCTTCCAGTTGGCGCCCGTCGTGGATACGCAGGCAATGGAACTCGTAGGCCGTGACGCGCGCACGGAGCCAGATCTCGATCCCCCGGCTCTCGAGGTTCCTCTGCGCATAAGTGCTAAGCTCAGGCGGCAACTCCTGAGCCAACCGATCGAGCATCTCGATGAGCACCATGCGGATCTCCCCACCATCGATCGACGGATAGTCCTCTATCGCCTTCAGGATGAAGTCATGAAGTTCGCCCCCGACCTCAATCCCGTTCAGCCCGCCGCCGACCACAACAAAGGTCAGGAGGGGCCGGCGCTCCTGCTTGGGGAGAAGCGCTGCTCGCTCGAGCAGGTTGATGATGCGATTCCGGATGCGGACGGCGTCCCCCGCCCTCAGACCGCGCTCAAGCTGGCGGTCCAGAGCCATGGCGGCGTTCATCGCACCGAAACCGCCGCCGACGATGACGATGTCGGTGCGATCTGCAGGTTCCATGCCGTCGTGTACGCCTTCCATAAATCTTTAATGCACCAGGGCTAGTACGGCACGTGCCGTTCGGCATGATATGAGCTGCGTACCAAGGGCCCGGCTTCCACGTGGCGGAAGCCCATTCCGAGGCCGATCCGCTTCAGGTCGGCGAACTCCTCGGGCGCATAGTACTTCATCAGGGGAAGATGCTGTGGCGATGGCCGCAAGTACTGGCCGATGGTCAGGATGTCGCACCGCACCCTTCTCAAGTCGGCCATTGCCTGGACGATCTCCGCGCAGTCCTCACCGAGGCCGAGCATCATGCCGGACTTGGTAAGGACGCTCCCCGCCAACTGCTTGGCCATGCGGAGAACCGACAGGGATCGCTCGTAACCGGCCGAAGGCCGAACTACCGTTTGGAGTCTGGCGATGGTTTCGATGTTGTGGTTCAAGACGTCAGGCTTGGCGCCGATCACTGTGGCGAGGGAATAGCGTGAGCCCTTGAAGTCCGGGATCAGCACCTCGATGCCGACTTTGGGATCGTGCTCCCGGATCTTACGAATCGTTTCGGCGAAGATCTCCGCCCCGCCATCGGGCAGGTCGTCTCTGGCGACGGAAGTCACAACTACGTGCGCCAGCCCCAGTCCGCCAACCGCCTTCGCCACCCGGTCGGGCTCCTCGGGATCGTATGCCGGTGGCTTGCCAAATGTGACGGCGCAGAAACCGCAGTTTCGGGTGCACACTCGCCCCAGGATCATGAAAGTGAGCGTTCCCGCTCCCCAGCACTCACCGATGTTGGGGCAACGGGCCTCTTCGCAAACGGTGTGCAGGTGGAGTTCCTTCACCAGAGCCTTCAGGCGGAGATAATTTGGCCCTCCCGGGAGCTTGGCCTTCAGCCATGGCGGTCTGGGCGCAGGGCATGACCCGGCCTCCGTCTCCGCCTGTAGAACCCTCAAGAGCGCAGGGTATGGCCTCTTGCGCTCGGCAGCGACTGTGCCGATCTCCGTCTGTTTCGGAAACTCCCTGTTCACCTGCACCTCCTGCCCGCGCTCCCGGCCCCGGTAGCCTCGACCGTTTCCGGTACCTGCCTCTTGCCCTGTCCCGGATGACTTTCATCGGACAGACTTGGCTATCTTCACGAAACCTCCCATAATTCACCTCCCAGCGCTGACATGCCCCTGAAATGGACTGGGTCGTACTTCCGCAACAGACAAGCTCGACACAACCCTTCCCGGACAGCGGGATAGACACATGATTTCGTCACACATTTGACGCTTGGGCACTCGATGAGCATTGCTCTATAGACGAAACGCCGGGTTTTCTTTTTCCACCCTCCCAGAATCGGTTGCAGCACGTCGTGGCTCCTGGAATAACCCATCTCCCGGATCCTGGCGGATAGAAGTATGGCGAGCTGGCGCTTGCTCGTGCCCGGATGCTGCTCTAACCAGGTGTGGGCCAGTTCAACAATCGGTTCGACTCGCACCCAGTCCATATCGCGTCTCCGCCTTTTCCTCTCCGGCCTGGTCGTGGCAATCGCCGTGTCCAAATCCTGCGACGGCGGCAACTCCTGCCGCAACACGTCTTCCAGAGCTGCCTGTAGTTGACAACGAACCTGTCGCGGCCTGCCGGACACCGCGCGCTGGAGGTAATCGAGGTTCATTCCAACGCCGAGTTCTGACAATTTCTGTCGCAAGGCAGTGGACAACTGTCGGGCTGTAGCATCTCGATGCTTCCAAAGCCAGAGCGAACAGAGTTCATGAAACCTGCGGATGGGAACAAATTCGCGTGCGCCGGGCGATCGAAGGATGGCTTCCGCCTGCATCTGAATCCTTGCTTCGGCCTCTACTCTGGAGTGGATACCAACGTCTCGTAGATATTCTAGGAGCTTGTCGCCAATCACTGGCCTGACGAAGAGTCGATTTTTGCCGGCAAGAATGGCCTCAAGAGTACCCACTGTATGCGAGATGCCTTGCTTATCGAGGTCTCGCTGCAGACGGATCGCTAGGGCTCGCTTGGAAACCTGGGGATTGAGATGCAGCCATAGTTGGGAGAGGGGAAGCACTTTTTCGCTCAGGACATAGGCCGGCGAATCGTTTTCGTTGGCTCTGCTGATTCCCGCTTCAGCGCACAACTGTCGAATATCCACGCCGGCCCGCGGCCCGTAGCCCCTGAACGCTACCTTCGCCAGGGCGGACTCGACCTCCGGGGGTACGGTAGCGATGAATCCCGAAATCTGGCGCTTCAGTGTACGGACGTCATAGATGAGCCCGTCCCTCTCAAGGTCTTTGCAGAGCTTGCGCGCCAGCGACTCTTTGGAGGGGAACAGGCCTTTGCCCAGCGCGAACTCCCCCATAGCCCGAACAAGGATGCCCGGTCTTCGCTCTGGAGAGCCATGTGGTCGCCGTGGATCGAGCTGAACGGAGCGCATCGGTTCCTCACATCATTCCGGACTGGAGCTTCGCCGCTTCAGACATCTTGCTCGGGTCCCAAGGGGGATTCCACAAGACTTCGGCATTGGCTGCGGAAACGCTCGGCCGTAAACATCGGCATCCATCAATCCCACACGGGCGCCAAGCCTCGAAAGAGCGATTGCCAACTTCGTTTCTGACAGTGGACTTTCCGACCCCGCCCATGCCGCTGACCACGGGCACGATGTCTTTCAGTAGAGGCAGGAGCTTGTCTGTCTCCTCCGACACGGGCCTGCGCACCTTCGACGTCATGGTGACATCAACGTTCTTGATGCCCGGCAGAGAGAACACAACTCTGCGCGCTTCTTCCTTCGTCTGGTAGCGCGCCGGGCAGGCGGGTGTTGTCAACTCGACCGAAAACGAGATGTTCTCGCCCGGGACCTTCGGGTCCTTGATGAGGCCGAGCGAGACAATATCACGTCCCAAGTCGGGATCCCTGATCGTCGCAAGAGCCTGCAGGATTGCTTCTTGAGTCGTCACGCGGTTGAAGTCCTTCATAGGGCTCCGACGAGCCCCTAGACAACCCCCATGCCAAGGGTACGTGGCTCTGGGCTAATTTGTCAACATAGATGTTTATAAAAGTTTGTATTGACAAAGTTGTTTCGAGACGCATACACTGCGAGGGGAAGCCCTTGGACCGGTCGGTGCCGGTCCGTGTGGCCGGAAGAGAGCGGGTGATGGCAGAAACGCCTGAGCAATCTACGAAGATGCAAGTCCTGCGTTTACTGAAAACAAAGGGGGGGCTGGAGGCCAAACGGATAGCCGAAGCCTGCGGGCTGACCACGATGGCAGTTCGTCGGCATTTATTAAATCTTCGGGCCGGGGGCCTCATTCAAATGAGAACCGAGCGCCGGCCCAAGGGCCGGCCCACCACCGTGCATTCACTCACCGAACTGGGGGATGCCGAGTTCCCCCGAGACTATGAGGGGCTGGCTTGCGAGCTCCTGTCGAGCCTCCACGCCCTGGATGGCGAAGCCAAAATCAACGAGGTCTTTCGCCACCGCCGCTCGGAGATGACAGTCCGCTACTTGCCGCGGATGAAGGGCAAGAATCTGGAACAGCGAATACGCGAGATAGCGGCCATCCTGACGGAATGCGGCTACATGGCGGACGTGACGCCGTCGGCGCGAGGCTGTTTCTTGTTAACCGAGCACAATTGCGCGGTTCCCCGGATTGCCAAGTGCTTTCCTGTCACTTGTGAGGAGGAATTCTGCTTCATCCGCGACCTTGCGGGGGCGGAAGTGACGCGGGTCTCCCACATGCTCGCTGGCGACTGCCAGTGTTCTTACCGGATCCAGCGAAAGGGGACGTCGACCAGCGCTCTCCGGCCCGTTTCAAAGCGACTTGTGGCTGCGGCAGTTCGTTCAGCGCATAGACCTCCCCTCGGACGGAGGGGGCAATAGCGCTCAACCCGCTGCCGTTACAGCGCGCAACGACGTGCGAGGGGGATGTTGCCATGGAGCAGACCTTCACCGTTTCGATCTGGGACGCTGCCAGACAGAATTGCCAGGCCCGGCGACTTTCTCGCGAAGATCTTCGCCTGCCGTGGCTCACACGCGAACGCCTAAAGCGCACACACAGTCAATAATTTGCGGGGGCATTGGTTCGCCGGCCCTTCGGACGTCTCTCGGTCACCACTTGAATGAGGCCAGCGGCACGGAGGCCTAGCAGATGTCGGCGAACCGCCATAGTAGTAAGGCCGCAGGCCTCTGCGATCCTTTTGGCCTCCAGCCCTCCTTGTTTTCAATAGACGCAGGACTTGCATCTTCGTAGATTGCTCAGCCGTTTCTGCCATCACCCGCTCTTTCCCGCCCGCAGGGGCCGGCGTACTGACCGGTCCATGGGCTTCCCATCGCAGTGCATTCGCATCCAATCAGATTTGTCAATAAACACTTTTCTAAACATCTATGTTGACAAACTGGCCCAGAGCCACGTACCCTTGGCATGGGGGTGGTCCGGGAGGACCTCAACAGCGTGCCGACTCAAGAGGCAATCCTGAAAGCTCTGGCGCGGATCAGGGATCCCGACTTGGGACGTGACATTGTCGCGCTCGGCTTCATCAAGGACCTGAAGGTCTCGGGCGAGGACGTCTCCTTTTCGATCGAGTTGACCACGCCCGCTTGCCCGGTACGCGACCAAATGAAAGAGCAGGCATACCGGGCGGTGCTATCGCTTCCGGGCGTTAGGAAGGTTGATGTCACCATGACCTCGCAGGTGCGTTCGACCCGGTCGGATGAGAAAGACAGGCTGCTCCCTTTGGTCAAGAACATTATTCCGATCGCCAGCGGCAAGGGTGGGGTAGGCAAGTCAACGGTGAGCGCGAACGTTGCTGTCGCTCTGTCGAAGCTTGGCGCCCGCGTGGGACTGATGGATGCTGACGTCTATGGCCCGACCATCCCGACCCTCATGGGGGCCGACGGGCCGCTTACCCAGCAAGATGGAAAGATCATTCCGGCCTTTCGTTATGGCGTCAAGATCGTCTCAATGGGCTTCCTGGTCCCCAAAGGGGAAGCGGTCATCTGGCGAGGGCCCATGCTCGCCAAAATGGTCGACCAGTTCCTCGGTGGGGTGGATTGGGGCGAGTTGGACTATCTGATTATCGACCTGCCCCCTGGCACCGGGGATATTCAGCTGAGCCTTTGCCAGAAGATTCCCCTTACGGGCGCTGCCATCGTTTCGACCCCGCAGGACGTTGCCTTTAAGGTGGCCGAGAAGGCCATCTTCATGTTCAACAAGCTGCGGACCCCGGTTCTCGGCTTGGTGGAGAACATGAGCGGGTTCGAATGCCGGCATTGTGGCCACCGGGAGGACATATTCGGGAGTGGCGGAGCTCAGCGGTACGGCATGGCCAACAACATCCCGTTCCTGGGTGCGATTCCGCTTTCTACAGACATACGGGTCACCTCAGACGCGGGACGCCCCATCGTCGAATCGGCGTCCGATTCGCCGAGTGCCCTCGCTTTCATGCGTGTAGCGGAGAACCTGGCTGCCCAGGTGAGCACCCTTAATATTGCCAGCACGGTAGGGGACCGTCCAGAACCAGCGGAGATTACCCAGCCATCGAAGACTGAGGTGAGGATTGTCTGGAAAGACGGTCACGAAAGCCTCTATCCAGGGAGGGCGCTGCGGGCCGCCTGCAGTTGTGCCGAGTGTGTCGACGAACTGTCCGGCAAGAAACGACTGCACGAAGCGTTCCTTCCCCAGGACCTCTACCCATTGGCAATCGAGCCGGTTGGCCGGTACGCGATCAGGTTTCGCTGGAGCGACGGGCATTCGACGGGCATTTACACGTTCGAGTATTTGCGAGAGCTGTGTCCCTGCGCCAAATGCGCTGGCAACCAGCGAACCGAGCAGGAACTGGAAACTCTTCCGCAGCGCGTTGCAGAACGTTTACCAGTGGAAAGGGCCGGATCCGCCCGATGAACGAACCTATCACCTTGGGCCGCGACTGCGAAGCAGTTCAGATTCCCACCGGCGACCAAGTCACGATTCCGGCGGGCACTCCGGTGAGGATCACTCAATCGTTGGGTGGCACCTATACCGTAATCACGGAACAGGGGTACATGGTGCGCATCGCCGGCAAGGACGCTGATGCCCTCGGGAAGGAGCCGGTGGCGGCATTGCAGGCCGCGGAACCAACCTCATCGAAAGGGCCGGCGGACGTGGAGAGCTTGGTCTGGGACCAGTTGAGGACGTGCTACGATCCTGAGATCCCGATCAACATTGTTGACCTCGGCCTGGTCTACTCTTGCGTGATTACACGGTTGTCTGACGGTGGCAACGAGGTCCACATCAGAATGACGCTGACGGCGCCAGGCTGCGGTATGGGCGAGGTACTGAGAGCCGATGTTGAGCGTAAAGTGCTCGGCGTCCCAGGCGTCGGAAAGGCTTTTGTCGAAGTGGTTTTCGATCCCGCTTGGGGCCCGAGCAGGATGTCAGAAGCAGCCAAGCTTCAGCTCGACATGATGTGAAGGACGCGCTAAAGAGGTGAATCATGGGAGGATTCACGAAGATAGCCAAGTCGGACGACATCCAACCGGGCCAGACCAGGATGTTTGAGGTCGGTGGCAAGAACATTGCCCTGTTCAACCTGGACGGATTGTTCTACGCCATCGACGACACTTGCACCCATCGTGGTGGCCCGCTTTCTGACGGGGAGCTTGATGGTAAGGAAGTCACCTGCCCCTGGCACGGGGCCGTGTTTGACGTGACCACGGGCCAGGTGTTGCGACCGCCTGCTCCCCGAGGAATCTCCAGCTATCGCACCCGCGTAGTGGGCTGGGATGTCGAAGTGGAGATTTAGTTGACAGAAATCACTTGGCGCCGGTGTGCGCGTGTTATGGCATCTGCGGGAGTACCGTCAAACCTGCTGTGAGCCGTCAGGAGGCGTGCGAAGGCCGAGCGGCGGGATGTGGTCGGCGCGAGAATTGCTGATATCCCGGGCAGGAGGATGCTGATGAAGGCTCTCATCTATCAAGGGCCGGGTAAGAAGGGGCTGGAGGAGCGCCCCATCCCTGAAGTCAAGGCTCTCACCGACGCAATCGTGAAGATAGCCAAGACGACGATCTGCGGCACCGACCTGCACATTCTCAAGGGCGACGTCCTGACGTGCAGCCCCGGTCGCATCCTGGGGCACGAGGGCGTGGGTGTGGTGAGAGAACGGGGCCCGGCGTCACCACGTTCCATCATGGCGACTCCGTGTTGATCTCCTGCATCTCCGCTTGCGGCAAATGCGAATACTGCCGGCGCAGCATGTACTCCATTGCACGACGGGCGGCTGGATACTCGGCAATGAGATCGACGGAACTCAGGCCGAATATGTGCGCATCCCGCATGCCGACACGAGCCTTTATCGGATCCCCGGAGGCACCGACGAAGAGGCTCTGGTTATGTTGAGTGACATTTTGCCAACCGGCTTTGAGTGCGGCGTGCTCAATGGCAAGGTCCAGCCGGGCAACGCGGTTGCTATCGTTGGCGCGGGCCCGATCGGCCTTGCAGCGCTGCTGACGGCGCAGTTCTACTCACCCGCCGAGATCATTATGATCGATCTCAATGAAAACCGTCTGCAGGTATCCAAGCGCTTCGGCGCGACGGCGACGATCAACGCTGCCGACGACCAGGCCTCAGAGACGGTAATGAAGATGACTGGCGGGCGTGGCGTCGATACCGCCATCGAAGCAGTGGGCGTGCCGGCTTCGTTTATCACCTGCCAGGACATCGTGGCCCCGGGCGGCACCATCGCTAATGTGGGCGTGCATGGCGTCAAAGTAGATCTTCACCTGGAACGCTTGTGGTCGCGGAACATCACGATAACTACCCGACTGGTCGACACTGTCACCATGCCCATGCTGCTCAAGACCGTGCGATCACGCAAAATCGACCCCAAGCCCTTGATCACCCACCGCTTCAAATTCGACCACATCCTGGACGCTTACGACACTTTCGAGCGGGCGGCGAGCACCCTGGCGCTCAAGGTCATCATCGAGGGGTAGTCTCCTGACCGCGTTCCAAGACGATTTCGGCGAAAGACGAGGATAGACTTATGGCGGATGAGATTCGACAGGTCGATTACTACTACACGACGGTTCCGGACAAGCCCGGAGAAGCGGCCCGCATACTGGCAGAGCTGCACCGGGCCGGGATAAACCTGCTTGGATTCTCCGGCTTCCCCCAGGGAAAGCGGCAATCCCAGTTGGACTTCCTGCCCGAGGACCGAGCGGCTTTCACAAAGGCGGCAAAAAAGCTCGGGCTGAAACTGAGCAGAGAGAATGGGCGTTTTTCTCGTCCAGGGACAAGATCGGCCGGGTGCACTGGGGGAAGTACTGCTCGAGAAGCTGGCACAGGCTGGAATCAACGTCACCGCTGTGCAGGCGGCCTGCGCTGGCTCCGGTCGGTACGGAGGACTGCTCTGGGTAAAACCTCCGGACCTGCGCAAGGCCGCGAGAGTCCTTGGGGTATCGGGGGCAAGAACCGCTCCGACGCGCGATATTGTTGACGAAGCCTCTGAAGACTCATTCCCGGCAAGCGACCCGCCGTCTTGGACCCCCTGAGGGCACCGGTCTTTGGCTAGCGATCTGCAGCCACCTCACGAACGGGGATTCGCACTTGATACAACCGCTCGCCCTCCGGTGAAATAAGCTCGAAGGTCCCTCCAATACTGGGTCGCCCTGACTGTCCTCCCAGAAATGTGGCGGATACCTGCTTTACCGGTCCTCGCAAGACCGTGTCCGCTTGTTGCCACAAATAGCTGCCTTCTTCGAGCCGAGTGGGGACGCCGATCCGAAATCGCAAATCCATCGTGAGCATCGATGAGTCCGCCACAAGAATCATCTTCGTGCGCAATACGTCACCGTCGCGATAGCCTGTCAGCGACCGCAACTGGTGAGACGGTAGTTCCGTGCGGTCCGCGATGCGTTCGAGCTTTGGGGACTGGGGCCCGCCGCAGCCAGGAGCGGAGCCTGTGCCCTCCAGCTAATCTAATGGAGAGACTGCGTCAAACGGCGATGGACACCGAACACGAGTGGGAGTTTTGGAGGATGTCGTGAGAGGGCGAATGCTCCATGACGTGCTATGGAGGTCGAATTCTGATCTGGTGCAGTCCTGCCTGGCGCACCCCTTCGTCGAAGCCCTCGGCGAGGGCACGTTGAAGGCGGATCTGTTTCGAGACTACATTGCGCAGGACGCGTTCTTTTTGCGTGCCTTCGCCAAGGTCTACGGGCTGGCGCTCGCCCGCAGCAGCGACCCGGAAATCATCGCTTGGTTTTCCGAATTGAAGGCCGGCGTCCAGGAAGAGCTGAAGCTGCATCGAGTTTATGCGGCTGAGTTGGGGATCGACCTGGAGCGCGTGGCGCCGAATCCGGCTTGCCGCATCTACACGGAGTTCCTGGTGCAGACGGCACAGCACAGTTCCTTAGCGGAGACCGTTGCGGCGCTCGCTCCGTGCATGTCTCTCTACGCCTTCCTCGGCAGGGAGCTTGTGCCAAGATGCGGCCCGCAACATCCTTACCGGAAGTGGATCGAGACATACAGCAGCGGCGAGTTCGCACGACTGGCGAACCGACTCGAGTCGGTGCTCAATCGCGTGGGCAACGATGGCAGAGAGGTTCGGGGCGCCTATCGGTATGCTCTCGAATGCGAGCTCGCCTTCTTTTCGGCCTCGCTAGGGCATTGATTCACTTCGGTACGATTCTGCCCGCTGGCACTATCGCCCGGTTCCGTGCCCGCCTTCGGGCAGCCGATGATCTACGGTTCTCGATAAGGAAATCCTGGGTGCGTCATCCGCGCCGGGTCCAAGAGTCTCCGCACTTCGTCGCTGTTCAACCCCAGCGTCTTTCGTGCCACTTCTTCGATCATTGTCCCCGTCGCGAGCGAATCCCGCACAATTTCGGCGCATCGATCATAGCCAATCCGGGGCGCTTGGGCCGCAACAATGGCCTGGTTCTTTCGCACGGCATCGGCCACCCGCATTTTATTGACGGTGAACCCCGCGACCGCCTCGTCGCCAAGGCTCGCGTCGCCGCACTAAGAAATCCAATGCTACTTAGCGAATTCCACGCCACCAAGGGCTGCATCAAATTGACCTGGAACTCGCTGGATGCCCCGGCCATCAGAATCGCCGTGTCGTTACGGGTCACCCGGGCGCAGACCATCGCGACTGCCTTTGGAATCACCCGAATCACCTTGCCCGGCATCATCCTGCTGCCCGGCTGCAGCGCCGGCAAGGTGATCTCACCAAGGCCGGCGGCCGGGCGGCTATTCATCCATCGCAGGTCGTTGGCGATCTCGAGGAGCGTCACGGCTACCCCCCGAAGCTGGCCGCTCAACTCCACAGCGGCATCCTGGCTACTCATGCTAGCGAAGTAGTTGGGGCTGACAGTGAAGGGCGACCCCGTCGCGGCTGCGATGCGCCGCACCACACTAGCGCTAAATTCCGGATTGGCATTCATGTTGGTGCTGGTGCCGGACCCGGTTTGTCAGATATCTAACGGGAACTGTGAACCGTGAAGGCCGTCCTCCATTTCTCTTGCCTCGGTGGCGATCGCCTCGGCCATATGGGAATCGAGCAACCCGACTCGGCATTTACTGCGGCAGCCGCTCCTTTGATCATTGCCAGCGGCGCCAGAAACGGGCGTGGAAATCGGAACCCGCTGAACTGGAAGTTGATGGCGGTACGCTGAGTCTGTGGGCCAAACAGCGCGTGGCGCGGCCCCCGAGACTGTCACGGTCCGTCCGCACCTCACGCTCACTCATAACACTCCTCCCACTCCACTCTTTCCTCTTTGCCTTCAACCGTGACCACGGTATGGCCTTCACTATAGGCGCGAAGTGGGAAGCAGACTGGCGTGCAGATGCACGCGATATAGTGGTTGCGGGTGTGCCTCGTCTCACGCAACAAAGGGAGATCGTCTTTTACGATGGGCATTGCGGACTGTGTCATCGCGGGGTGAAATTTGTCTTGAAGCATGACCACTCGGGAACGGCGTTCCGATTTGCACCTTTGCAGGGAGAGACATTCCAGGCGAGAGTCCCTGTTGACCAGCGCGCCAATCTGCCCCAGAGCATAGTCGTACAAACCCGTGACGGCTCGCTGCTCATGCGCTCGAATGCCTGGATTCATATTCTTCGGCGACTGGGAGGAGGATGGAAAGTAATAGCGGCGTTCATGGCCGTAATTCCGCGGCCGCTGCGTGATGTGGTCTACGAGTTCATCGCGCGCATTCGCTATCGTGTTTTCGCACGGCGCGACGATCTCTGCCCCCTCGTCCCGCCCGACCTGCGCGCGCGATTTGATCCGTGACGGAGGCGATCATCTCGACCTCCTTATCTCCTCAACAGTTTGAACGCGTGGTTCCATGTGTTCGTGCGGGCGCCGTGGAGGACCCACACGAGGCACATCGCCTCAAGGTAGCGCGAGCTCTCGATGCCGCCGATATCGACGACGCCCAAGCCGAAGTCTGAGAGGATACCGGCGACTGGCGTCTTGGCCTCCTCCTGGTCGCCGCAGATGAACATGTCCGGCGGACCGCCCGGGAAGCTGGGGCGGAACATGTGAGCGCTGCCGACCGTATTGAAAGCCTTCACGACGTGAGCATCCGGCAGCAGCCGCTGCACGCGCTCGCCAGCCGAGTCGTTTCCAGCCACCGCCAGCTTCGGTGGCATGCCGCCCGAGAAGTCCAGCGGGTTGGTCGTGTCGATGACAACCTTGCCGCGGAACTTCTCCGGCCCCGCGCTGCGTAACGCGCTCTCGTTTGCGACGCCGAGCGTCGCCAGAACAACGATTTCGCCGTAGGAGCCCGCGTCGTCGAACGTGCCGGCCGACGCCTTTGCCCCCATCTCCTTCACCCAGGCGATGGCCTTCTCGTTGGTCGCGCTCCGTGACCCCATCTTCACGTCATGGCCGAGTATCACGAACGCCTTCCCGATCGCCTTGCCTACGTCTCCCGTTCCCAGTACACCATTCTCATGGGTCCCGCTCCTCTCCTGCAGCCTCACAGGCTGCCTGGTATCCAGTCTAAGCCCGGGCATATCACCTACCGTCTTGGTCCTTATGGGCGATAGTGCCGCTCAAGTTCCGAGGCATAGCGGATTCCAAGGCTCCCGGCATTCTGCTCAAGCCAGGCGCTGAACGTGGCGTGTGCGGTAGGCGCGCTGTGTGAAATAAGGACATTGGACATCAGGCCCGCCAGCTCATCCTCCGTCAGCACTACATCGCGGACGAAGAGGCCGACCAGCCCCAGCAAGCTCCGCACTATTCCCGTCGGCAAGTTGACAATCCGCGCCCGGCTACCGATCTTGGCGTGGATGAGACGGACCAACTCCTCGAGGGAGTATGTTTCCGGCCCCACGGCGTCGAGAATCGTATTCTCGTTTTGTGCCCCAGCTTCAACAGCGAGACCTGCTAGGTCATCCACGAACACAGGCTGCAGCTGGGAGCGGCGGCTGGCCGGCATCGCGAAGATAGGAAAACGACGCAGGAACCACGCGATATTGTTAACCAGGATGTCCCCTGCCCCGAAGATCACGGTGGGGCGGAGAATCGCATACGAAAGCCGAGATCCGCGGATCATGCGCTCCACAATCGCTTTGCCGCGGTAGTAGGGGAGCGGCGACTCCTCTGAGGGGTTGCTGATGCTGATGTGGACAAGCCGACGGACACCGGCCTCCTCGCAGGCCCTGAGGAGGATTTCCGTGTTGCTGATAGCGGTTTCGAAGGTGACATCCCCTCGGGCAAACCGAATCCAATAGGTGTTGTAGAGTACCGTCGCCCCCTGCAGGCTTCGGACGAGTTCGCCGGGCGCGTCGAACGCCAGCGGCGAAACGCTCACCTGCCCCCGAAAGGGTCTGGCCGCTTCGGGTGGCCGGTCAGGGTCCTGACGGAGTGCCGCTCGGCGAGGAGCCGGTGCGCAATGTACCTTCCTGTGTACCCGAACGCGCCCGTAACGACGTGCAGGTCGTCACTGCCCATAAGTACCCCGCCCGCCCTTACTCTTTATTGTAAGGCAGCTCGGACGCGGCGATCTGCCCGACGAACCTGTCGCGCTTTTGTGCTATGGTTTCAGGGCGGAGGGCACAGATGCTTAAGGCTTTGGCTCCCAGAGCACTTTCGGTGCTGCGCATCATGGCGGGATTCACGTTCTCCTTGCACGGTCTCCAGAAACTGTTGGGACTGTTTGGTGGCATGGGCGGCAAGGGAGCGACCGCGGCGTTTGGGTCGCTGATCTGGACGGCGGGCTTTCTTGAGGCGGCCGGCGGGTTGCTGCTGGTGCTGGGGCTCTTTACGAGACCCGTAGCGTTCCTTCTGTGTGGGGAGATGGCCGTGGCTTATTTCCGGCAACACGCGCCTCGAGGGTTTTGGCCGATTGTTAACGGCGGGGAACTGGCGGTGCTTTATTGCTTCGTGTTCCTCTACCTGGCCGTGGCCGGTCCCGGGACCGTGAGCCTCGACCGTGTTCTGCGCAAGAAATCCATGTGATGAGCTCTGGATGAGGGGAGAGTTGTTCCAGCGGGCGGTCCAGCTCTTCAACAATCGCGAATTCTTTGAGTGCCACGAAGCGCTGGAAGAGGCGTGGATGCCGGAACGGGGAGCGCGCCGGCTATTCCTGCAAGGGCTCATTCACATTGCTGTAGGGTTCCATCACTCCCAGCGCGGAAACTTGATGGGCGCATCGCGCCAGCTACGCAAGGGACTGTACAAGCTCAACGCGTACGTGCCTACATGCGAAGGCATCGATACGGAGCGGCTGTGCAGCGAAGTGCTGTCGGTGCTCGATCGAGTCGAGGCTGGTGGGATGGTCGCCGACTATCCCCAAATCCACACCGCATCCGGACGCAGTCCGCAATAACAGTCAGGCAGGCAACCTCCGGGCAGCCAGCCCCGGTTCGACTTGTCTGATGTGCAATGGTCCGTGAGGGAAGGCCCTGAGGCTTGGCGCTCTCCCACGTCATGGTTTTGGTTGCCTTAGGCCAAGGAGGTACCGCGATTCCTTAGTGTCAGTCATGTAATGGAAGGGCCTTTCCGGAGCGGCAGAGAAACCAGGCGCGCGCAAGAAGATCGCGTTGCCGGGAGGGGCGTTGATTTCCCGCGACTCCCGGCCGGACCGATCGGCGCAAACACAGAATCTCCCTCGACCGCCCAAGACAATGATCAAGATCAGGTTGGCGTAGATCAGCCGGTCCCGGTGTGGCGTGATGCCCAGGGAACCCTGGTCGTACTTCTGCAAAGCCATTGCATTCAAGTTCAGCGGGATTTCGAATGGGTAGGGCGCAACCTCGGCCAGGGATCGAGCGAGTGTCTGCTGAAGGGCGTCTCGCAGCACCCAGAATCTGCTTTTCGCGGGGAAGTCTTCAAACGTCCCCATTTGCTGGTGTATGACGCTCTCTCCGCTGCCGACTGTCTCGGGCTCAGGCCGGTAAGAGTACCCCTCAGCCTCTACTAGAAGCGACGATCTGAGATTCTCAGGGAGCATCTTGACCGAGGTGGCGCCGTAAAGGGTCAGCTCCTCAAGGATGTGGCCGATTCGAACACCATCAAAGGTGAGAAGAGGTTCCATCACTTGTCCCTTGCGGGCCTCAACGGTGCCACGAGCTGGCATCATTGGCTCACCAGTTCGCCGCCAAGGGCAAGAATGGGCGATCGGTGATCTGCGGACGGAAAGAATCGGCCCAGCGGCCCGGAACCGGGGAGAGGCAGGACGGACACCGTCCGTCAGGAGTAATCCGGTACTCCGTGACCCGATAGTCGAAGCGGCGAATCAACAGCTCCCCACAAGTCGCACAGCGCGTATTCTCCAGTTCGCCCACCTCGCCGGGCAGATTACCGGCATAGACGTACCGCAAGCCGGCCCGGCGCCCGATTTCGGCTGCACGCATCAGGTCCGATGCCGACGTATTGTCGGGGTCCGTCATCTTGTAGTCCTTGTGGAACGCCGTCACATGCCAGGGGATGTCGGGTGAGATGCTCGCCAGGAACTCGGCCAGTTGTCGAAGCTCGTCAGTCGTGTCGTTGAATCCGGGTATTAGCAACGTCACCACTTCCAACCAGAAGCCCATCTGGTAGATTCGTGTCACGCTTTCCAGGATGGGCTGCAACCGGCCGCCAAGCTGGTGATAGTGGCCATCGTTGAAGCTTTTCAAATCCACCTTGTAGAGGTCCACCCAAGGCCGGATGTACTCGAGGACTTGCGGCGTGGCGTTGCCATTGGAAACGAAACCGGTGAGAAGACCCGCGGCGCGCGCTTCCTTGAAGATGGCCACAGCCCACTCGGCCGTAATCAGCGGCTCATTGTACGTGCTCACCAGAGCCTCGGCTCCCTGATCGACAGCGAACCGCACGAGCTGTTCGGGCGTAATGGGTTGTGGCGCGGCGACTGCCTTCGGATCGCGAATCGCCTGCGAGGTCACCCAGTTCTGACAGTAGCCGCAGTGCAGATCGCATCCCAGCATGCCGAAGCTGACAGCCAGCGCGCCAGGGCGGACGTGGAAGAACGGCTTCTTCTCGATCGGATCGCACTGCAAGCAGCCGACATAGCCCCAGGGGACGAAAAGCTTGCCGTCTCGGTTGAAGCGCACCTTGCAAATGCCCGGCTGTCCTTCAGGAATGGGGCAGCAATGTCCGCAAGCGTAACACCGAATCCGATTGCGCTCCAGCGGCTCCCACAGGTCGCCTTCCCGGGTGTGTTCCGCGAGAACTTCAGCGATCGTCGGCATCCCCGCTCCTCAGATGTTCCTGCCTCAAGTTCACCGCCAAGGCGCGGTTAGCCAGCCGCAATTCGCACCTCCCGCAGTCTTCCGCTCAGGGACCGAACGGCGTCGTCCGTCGCGATGCCGCCCGCATTCCGGATGATGTGCGCGTCACCGGTCTTCAGGCCCAGCATCGGTTCTACCGTTAGCCGCTCGTCCATGCAAACTAGGATCGCGATCTTCCTTCGCGGGGGCATCGGCAGATCGCCAGACCGAAACCCCTTGGCATAGAGTCTGTTGGCCTTTCGGGCCTCATCGATGACTCTCATAGCGAGCACCCATGACACCTGCGCCGCGGAGGTCCCCGCGACAGGTCCCGTCGTCCGGAGCGAACGGTTCTCGTCCTCTCCGAAGTCCATGCAGGCGCCGGGACACAGCGGCGGCTCCGGCGTGACATCGCGTTGGGGATGCAGCGGAAGCCGCCGCCGGCCGGGCACGCCTCGGAGGCTAGCTAGCGTGCGCCGATAAACATCCCTTCTCGGTGTGTCCTGGCGACGACGGGAGGAGGGTTGTCCTCCTTGGGAATGCCCAGCACTCGTACACGCTGGCCCACGTTGAGTTCCTGCAACAGAATCTCGCGGCCGTCTCCGAAGCGGACTGCGTCACGGTGCGTGTTCGTGGCCGCGGTGATCTGCGTGAACGTCACTTCTTCTTCCCCGCCAACGTGCAGCCGGCACCGCAGCAGAAGCGGGATGTCTCTCAACAGGAGTTGAGTGCCGGGCGGGATGCAGACAGCCGGGGCCCCGCCCGTCCCCTCAGTCTTCAAGTCCGAAGGGGATGTAAGCCCAATCGTACCGGTTGAGAACCCGTACACAACCAGTTCCTCCCTCTCGGCGGCAAGCCGGGTTGGGAGACCCATGAGTGAATAGTCGCACATTGTTGTTTCCTCCTAATCGGTTCTTGATGCAGGCCAGAAGGGGCTGGCACGTCCTATTGGGTTCGTGTCGCCGGTGGAGGAATCGCCTCTGCGTCGTGACCAGATCGCGATGGGGGTTGGTTTAGTGGACTGTTGTGCGTGGAGGAACTGCCGCCCGCCTCAGGAACGTCTACTAGAATTGTAGCCCCACGACGGCACGCGTGCAACCCAGAACCGTGTCGCCCAGAACCATGTCGCCATGTTGCGACGGACAGGTTGACCTGCCCATGTTCCGGTTCTACTCTGGCAGTAGAGGCTAGCTGCAAAGCGGCGGCCTTTGGGGGCGGCCTGGAGCCTGGGGAAGAATGCTACTCCAGACGGTTCCTGGGAAATGTTGAGAGAGGGGAACCACTGTGGCCAAACAAGTTGTCGTACAACCGGGAGATGTAACCCAACGCGTGGGCGTGGAAGTGATCCGCGCCCGCGGCGTGGACGTGGAGAAGCTGATCCGGATGCTGGTGGCGAATGCTGCGGCCGAATTCGCCAGCACCTACTACTACTACACGATCCTCCGGATGAATCTGGCCGGGCATGAAGACTACAAGGAAATCTGCGAAGACGCGCGCCTGGAAGACCGCGCGCACTGGGAGCTGATCGTACCCCGGATCTACGAGCTGGGGGGGAATCTCCCCAACGACCTCAAAGAGTTTCACGACATGGCGGGCTGCCGCGCCGCCAAGCTGCCCGATCCGCCCACGGCGGTCAACATCCTGACGCTGCTTCTGGAGTCAGAGCGTTGCGCCATCCGAAGCTGGAGCGCTGTTTGCGACATGACCTTCGGCAAGGACCCGCGCACGTATGACCTGGCCGCGCGTATTCTGAACGAGGAGATCGAGCACGAGGCTTGGTTCATCGAGTTGCTGGCGCACGAGCGGGACGGCAAGTCCGTTCCGTCAGGCCACTTCCGGCGGGGCGAGCCGGGCTGGGCGCCTTACAGCAAGAACCGCGGCTTTTACAACCCGTAATGGCGGGCCCCCGGTCTTTTCGGGTGGTGCTGCAGACTCCGGAGGGCTCAGCTCTAGTGGAGTGCCTCAGGGAGGAAGCTGTTTGGCTTGCTGCCGCGCGAGCTGGGGTCCGGCTGCCGGCCATCTGCCAGCAGGGACGGTGTTTGACCTGCGCAGCTAGGTTGCTTGAGGGCGAGGTGGACCAGTCCTCGGCCGAGACGTATTTCCCAGAAGATCGCGCAGCCGGCTTTGTCCTGTTGTGCACGGCCCGGCCACGCAGCAACCTGGTTCTGGAAACGCATCAGGAAGAGGCGATGCGCAGTCACCGGAGGGCGAAGGGCCTGCCTGCGCCGTACTGACGAGCCCCCTGTACACTTCGGCTTTACCAAAGGCCCGCTCTTCGCTCAGGAGGACCCCCTCCGACAAACCGCCGCCGATGCAGGCGGAGTTGGCTAGCGCGCTGAAGGTCAGGTCGAGGCACATGTCGCGGTCAGTCCTGCCTGTGTGCATGGTCCCGCTCCAGGATTCTGTCATAGATTCGACTCGGAACGGCGGGGCCGAACTCTCCAGAGGTTTGCAGCAGTGGCCGGACTTCGCCTGAGGCTCCACCCAGAACCGTGTCGCCCTATCACCGTAGACCGGCTCAGTCTCGCTTCGCCGGCCATCGGACCTCTCAGAAACCGTCTCTGGTTACCATGTCCGTCAGGTTTTACCTCCGGCCGAGGAGTTCTGCGTGAGAATGTTGTTATAGGAGGTGCTCCGATGGCGACCTATGTCATCCTGAGCCGGTTCTCTCCCGAGGCGTTCCAGGAGCCCAAGGAGTTCAAAGGTCTTGCGACGGCGGTGGCCGCGAGGATCAAGAGCGATTGTCCTGGGGTGATCTGGAAGGACAGCTACGCTACCCTGGGGCGGTTCGATGTCGTGGATATTGTGGAAGCCAACGATGCCAAGGAGGTCGAGAAGGCGGCGATGATCATCCGCGCGCTGGGGCATTCGACCACGGAGACCTTGCTCGCGACACCATGGAAGGAATTCCTCGCCGCGCTCTAGCGGTTGAAGGACCGGAATCTGCCTCCCGTCGTTAGCTTGGCTAGCGGTGAAGTTGAAGCGGAGCCAACACTTGGAGGAACTGTGGACGGCCTCAACAAACAAAGCTCGAACCTCCCGAGACCATTCCGCATTTTGGCTAACGAAGCCAACCTCGGGCTGGCCAACACGTCGCAGCACTTGAAAGCGCTCCGTGCCGCTCGCTTGGTGGAGGCAGAAAAGGCCGGCCTCTACGTGACCTACCGCTTGGCCGATGAGCAGGTGTGCCAGTTCTTCCGGTCCCTTCGATCGTTGGCTGAGACCCGGCTGGCCGAGATCCGGGAGATCACGCGTGAGTTCCTCGCCGATCGCCAGGGACGCCGGTGGACCGCGAAGCTCTGCTCACCAAGGTTCGCGAGGGGGCGGTCACTGTGCTTGATGTACGGCCCGTGGAGGAATACCGCACGGGGCACATTCCAGGCGCACTCTGCATCCCCCTCAAGGAACTTGAGCGCCGCCTTTCGGATCTGCCAATGGAGCGCGAAATTGTCGCCTACTGCCGCGGCCCCTACTGTGTGCTCGCCGTGGAAGCAGTGGAACTGCTCCGGGCGCGCGGGTTCTGCGCTTCTACTGCTTGATGCTTGATGTAGTTCTGGCCACGCACAACCCGCGACGAATCCGCTTCACCTCCACGAACGAACCGACGCCGCGCCCTGTCACCATACGGAACTGCCAGTCTGGTCACACCGGAAGCGCACCTTCTTGCTCTTGCTGGCGGCTCCTGATTCGTAGCGCGAATCCATGCTCGAAGGCGGTAATCAAAAGCAACTAAGGCAATTAGCCTTCAACCGAATTTGGGATCCGTACAGCATCGGTACAGAAAAGACGCAAAATATTCTGCAAGTCGCTGAAAACAAAGGCTGGCTCCCCGGCATGGATTCGAACCACGATTCACGGCTCCAAAGGCCGCTGTCCTACCATTAGACGACCGGGGAATGGGGCAGACTGGCGCTGCTTTGCCTAGTCTAGCATCCCCCTCGGGAATCTCACCAGTCCGCGTAGGGGGTGCCTTCCAGGCTGCCCTGGTCGGATCCGCTGCGCACGTCGAAGATCCCGGGCTCCATCTGGTTCACGCTCGCCATGGCGTCCTCCATGATGATCCGCCAGCTTTGATTCGACCCCGTCATCGGATCCACCGGCACCTGCCGCAGGTAGCCCTCCCGCACCAGGTCGTCGAGCGTCTGCGGAGCCTTGGCTTTATCGAAGGTGTACTCGTCGATCAGCGTCCGCAGCGTGAACAGGTTGTTCTTCAGGACGCTCTCCTTGGCGCGCACGATGGCCTTCTGGTACATCGGCACGGCCATCGCCATGATGACCGTCACGATGGTCATGACAATCATCAACTCGACGAGCGTGAAGCCGCGCGTCCGGCCGCGCAAATCACCATTCCGAATACGGCGTGCCATCCCCTGCCTTCTCCGTGCTCTTCGTAAATACGTCGAAAACGTTTTGCCCGCCCCAACTGCTGGACTTGCTCTCGTCGCGCGTGCTCCGCATCCCCCAATCGAAGGTGCCCGTCATGGGGTCCTTGGGAATCCGTCGCAAGAACCGGATCTTGGTGTCCACGGTGCCGCTCTTCGTCACACCCTCCACCAGCACATCCAGTGTCGGCGGGTAATTGTCCGTGTCCACGCCCTGCGGGCCAAGTTGATTCAGGTCGGCCATGTCCTTGTACTTGTCAATGGCCGTGCGCATCTCCCGCACCGCGTAGCGCAACTCGCGCTCCCGGTCGCGCCGCACCTTGTAGCGGGCCAGAGGCAGCGCCATGGTGGTCAGCAACGCCAGGATCGTGAAGGACACGATCAACTCCACCAGAGTCATCCCGCGTTGGCGCCTGCGTCGCAACAAACCCGCCCCCTCTACTTAATTGTCACATTCAACTGCGGCGACGCGGAGAGGATGCCCTGCCCCCTCGAATCGAGGAAGGCGAGCCCGGGCGCCGTCACCGTCGTCACGCCCTTGCCGATGACCTGGAAGGTCAGCGTCACCAGCGTCCCCGACCCGCTCAGCCCGCCCACACCGGTGTTCCGGCGCAGATTGATCGTAACGTCGCCGGTGTTGTTCTGGATGTTGCGCGTGAACAGGACATCCCGGCCGTCGGCCGTCAGGAAGCCGCCGCGGGTCACCTCGTCCAGGCGCAAGACGTTCGGGTCGAACTTGAATCGCAGCGGCGCGGAGTACAGGTCGGTGACGTTTTCGACTGCGAGACTAACCGTCACGGTGCCGCCAGCAGCCGCTTCCACTCCCCCCGGAGTGAACACCACACGGGCGGGTGCGGCCGGACCCGGCGGGTTTGCCGGCGCTGCCGCCGGAGAGGTCGTGATTCCCGGAGCCGGCAGACCGGCCGGCGCGGCGGCCGGAGATGTGATGATCGCCGGAGCCGTCGCGGCGGGCGCAACCGCACCGGGCGCAACCGCCGGAGTCCCCGTTGCCCGCGTAGGCGCGTAAGTCAGCCTGACCGTATCTCCGCCTCCCACCGCGATGCCCTTGAAGTTCAGATCGTCCAGATCCGGCGCTCGAACAATGTGTGGAATGATGGCGACCAGGAGTTCGTTCTCGCTCGTCTCAGTGCTATTGCTCGAGAACAGATACTTGAGGACAGGAATACTGGAGAGCCCTGGCACCCCCGAAAGGCTCTTGGTTTCCTGTGTCTGCACCAAACCGCCGAGAAGGTTGACCTCTCCCTCGCGAAGGCGAATGTCGTTGATGATGTTTCGATTGACGACCACGGGCTGCGAGATGCCGCCGATGTCGATGCGCTCCTTCACGTTGGAGACCGTCAGCTCCACGTGCAGACTAACCTCATCCGTCCCTTGCACCGTGGGGGTGATGTCCACGGTCACGCCGGTGTCCAGAAATTGGAACGAGTTGTAGAGCGAATTCGCTCCCGTGCCGCCCGCCTGGCCGAAGGTCGGCTGGAAGCCGCCCGAAGAGTAAGGTACTTTGTCTCCGACTTTGAGCGAGGCTTTCTTTCCGCTCACGGCGCGGACTTGCGGCGACTGCAAAATCCGGACGCCGTTGTCCTTCATGAACGCCTCCAACAGCGCGCCGGGAAGCGTGACTTGGAAGTCGGCGGTGCTGGTTCGGCCGATCTCGTTCAATCTGGTCCCACCCCCCGTCACCGCGTTGCGCGGCGAGTACCCGATGGGGATATTGATGCCGCTGCCAGAACCCAGTGCAGCGGAGAGCGCGCGCGACCGGCTCCGGTTAGCCTCCATCAAAATCACGTCCACCACCACCTCCGGCTTCGCCCTATCCAGATTCCGGATCAGCATCTCTGCCAGCGCAACCTGATCGGCGAAGCCCCTGACGATCAGCGCGCCTTGGGACGGGGCGGGAGCAACCCGGGTCGCCCCCGTGATTTGGGTGACGGTTCGCTGGAGTTCCTGCAAGTCCGCCGCTTCACTCGCGTTGTTGATGTAGAAGACCTTGGTGACTTGTTCCTCCATGTCGCGCCGCTTCTGCTGAGTGTCCACGGTCACAAAAACCGCATTGGTGGAGATGGGCTTCCAATAGAGCCTCGCCTGCATGGCGACGTAGTTCAGAATCTCCGCGAGCGACGCGTTGTTGAATTGGACGCTCATGGGCACCTTAGGAAACGTCGAGGTGATGGCCGGGTCCGAATCGAAGATGACGTTGATGCCGGCTTGTTTGCAGACGGTTTCGATGATTTCTCTGGGGGTCCGATTATTGGCCTGGAAGAAGAGCGGATCTGGCGAGATGGTCTTGAGGATGGGTACGGACATCACCGACTCCAGCCTCGCATCCGTATCACGCCGTGCCCGTTCGCCGGGGGTGAAGCCGCGCTCCTCGGGCGGGACCGGCGTGGTTCGCTGCCTGTCGAATTCGATCATCTCCAGGGTGCGCACCAATTCCTGCTGGGCGATCGGCGAGGAAGGGTCGATGCCGTAGGCTGTCTTGTATTCCGCCAAAGCTTCCTGCAACTTGCCCTCGCCGCGCAACTGCGCCGCCTTATCCACGTGTGTCTGCGCCGACTGGAACCGCACCCTCCTGGACGCCATCTGGTACAGGACCTCGGCCGGGTCCTGCGCCAGCGCATCCTCGTACAGCTTTAGGGCCCCGTCGAAGTCCTTCTGCGCTTCGGCCAAGTGGCCCTGGGCGTACAACTGGTCCCCTTTTTTCGTCCGGGCATCGAGCGCCACGGTGGCCCAGCCCAGCAGCCCCACCGTCGCCAGGATTGCGGCTAAATGCTTGGATTCACGCATCTTATTGGTTTCCCAAGGCCTGTGTTAAGATAGAGCTGCCACGCTTGCCTGGACCGCTCACATAAGTGGTTGACGCAGTTCGGCTTGGCCGCGTGCAGAGCAAAACTTGCCACCCGTGGAAACCAAGCTCAAGATCCTGTCCGACAACCGGAAAGCGTCCCACAACTACCACCTCATGGAACGGTTTGAGGCGGGTCTGGTCCTCACCGGCACCGAAGTCAAGGCCGCCCGGGATGGAAACATCCAATTGAAGGATAGCTATGGGGAGGTCTTGAACCATGAGGCTTGGCTCGTCAACGCCCACTTCAGCCCCTACTCGCACGGCAACCGCGAGAATCACGACCCCGTGCGCCGCCGCAAGTTGCTTCTTCACCGTCGGGAAATCGATAAACTGCTCGGCAAGACCCGCGAGAAGGGCCTGACCCTGGTCGCCACCAAGGTGTACCTGAAGAACGGGCGCATCAAGTGCGAGCTGGCCCTCGGCCGCGGCAAAAAACTTCACGATAAGCGCGAAGCCGAGCGCACCCGCACGCAGGAGGCCGAGGCCCGCGCCGAGATGCGCCGCCGGAGCAAATGATGCAGAACAGAGCCGCGCGCGTCAGCAAGCGGTCTTCGCACAACTGAGGATTCTACTCATGCAGACCCAACTCTCCCAGCAGCCATTGGAACAGATCGAAGCCGCCGCCCTCGTAGTGGTGGCCTTCGAGAACGGCGAGCCTGTCCGTGCGCCCGCCGTCGCCGGTGGATGGATCGCGGACCTCTACGCATCAGGTGAGTTCAAAGGGAAGGTCCTGGACACCGCTCTCCTCTACCGGCCGAGCGGCCTGAAGT